>OZ242376.1:0-1693554 GCA_965209085.1 Nitrosopumilaceae archaeon | reverse complement strand
AATAGTAGCAGAAGCCCTAGGCATAGATTTTGGTGTAAATAATGCTACTACTGATCTTTTTACCGCAAACATTGATGATACAGTTTACGCTAATGCTACTGATGTAGTTAGGCAATACAAACTCATAGCAACCCATTCTGAAACTGGAGCCCCTTCTGCAACTGGATTTGAAGGTGATTATACCACTAATGATTGGCCTATTATTCAAGCATTTGATTTTGCAGTTGATGGATCTGTCACTATAAAATATTCCAAAGGTGGCAACCCACAATCAGTACAATTGACATACTTGGATGATCCAGACGATTATGCTAGTCTTACACTAGATCGTGACTCATATCCACCTGGTGCTACAGTACATGCAACAATAACCTCATTGTCACACAACATTGATCCGACAGACGAGGATTCATGGACGTATCTTACAATAAACGGTACTGCATACTATCAATACGTTGATGAAACTGGTGGAGATTCCGGTCGTACGAATCGTAGCATGATAATAGATACTAGTGCTCTACACTTTGATGACAGTGGATTGTTTACCATAACGGCAAACCCTAACGGTCCAACCGTTTTGGGCTTTACCGAAACCGCTGATGATGCTGGTGCAACTGCACTTGGTATTAGAAATGTTACTCAAACAGTAACCATACTGGAAACTCAACCAAACTCTGGTATATTCAAAACCACTGATGATGCAGATGCTTCGAACATTTATGTTCTACCTACTGCCAAAAGAGGTCTTACCGGTACAATCGACTTTGCTGACAGTCCAATATCTGTCTCAGTAAGAAACTATCCTGGTTCTCTTACTATGGATGTTACTGGAATCGGAGGCACATGGAATGGAGGAGAGGAAATCACCGTCACACTAGACGATGGTGACCTCAACTTGAACAGTCTACTTGATCAAGACATTAAAATTGAAATCTTGAATCAAAAGATTCCGACCGTTATAATAGGTTCACCACTCACACTCGAAAATGCAGCAATTTGGACTCCTGTTACTACAATAGTTACTACACAAAATGCTACTGATTTTAGTGCTAATGCTTCCATAACACCGGTCAGTAATGATACCGTAAATCTACAATTTCCATCCACAGATTTGACTATTGATATATTCTCAAAAAGAGCAGAGATCAAATCATTCTCGACTGAATTTCCCGTCGTCATTGAAACAGCTATTGGTATTAATACAACTACCACCACTACAATCGATCCCAATGATGTTCGGATAACTTTCACCTCTGAGGATTACTTTGACACTACGAAATACTTCTACTATCTAAATACAATAGGTCCATTAGTTGAAATCACTGGTGATATTATTACTGAAAATACATATACGACAAGTAGTACTATTGCTAATGGTTCATTAACCCTAGTGGCTGATATCTTTAGATTCGGTCAAGCCTTAGATGAGATAGATAGTGCCGCAACTACAAGAAAAGCAGATGCAATTTACCGTATGCTCCTAGAAGAGACTGGTGATAACACTGCAATGTATACAGGTACAATCGAGTACACCGCCTTAAACCAACTCAATGTTCGTGATCCAAACACATACAGCGGACTTGCAACCATTGACGATGAGATTACAATCATAGTCCCGACAGACCTCACAGACGAGGATGCTGTCAGAGTGGACTATCTTGACACAGACGGTGAAGGCTTAAGAACTCAAATCGGCGCTCAAGTTGGTGCTCCGACGCATTCAGGTGTCGTGTCATTTGATGCTGCAAACTATAAAGTTGCAGACACCGTGACCGTAACCCTGACTGACGCAGACCTCAACACAAATTCCGATACGAAAGAAGTATACACTTCTACAGTAGATGATAATGGTGATAGAGTAGGTACACAAAGTAATCAAACCAATTCAGAAGATGCTCATATTGGACGTCTAGTTGATATTACATTTGATGATGCAACATGGTCCTTAATGGACTGTGGAATATCTGGAGATAATGGTCTGGCTAGTACCGGATTCGTTCTCTCAGAGACAACTGCAACATCTGGTATATTCACTGGTACATTCCAAATACCTACAAACTATTGTACATCTGATACTACCAATTCAACCACCACTGGAAAAGACTTGGAAGTCAACTATGTTGACTACTCAGAAGCTTCTGGTGAATTGATTGAAGTTGGCGATAGTGCAGGTATTCGGGCAAACACTGGTTCGGTCTCCTTTGAACGAACCGTATACCCAGTACCATTCGATCCTACAGAATACATTACACAGAATATCGGTAGAACTCTAGCTCAGGAAGATCCATCAATAACTGGAAATACAGTACTTCATGTTAGGGTCAATGATCCTGATTATGATACATCTGGTTTCGGTTCTGATACTCTACCAGCTGATACGATAAAAGTAAAACTCGTTCGTGGTTCACTGAAAAGTAACAACTTGGCTACAGATACTACACTCATCAAAGAGATTTCACAGAGTGCTGGTGTATTCGAGTTAGATCTAGAACTAGGTGCCACATTCTTTTGTGACAACACTAATCCAACCGATTCGACTAGGAATATTGCTACAACCAACGACAACTATTGTAACTTTATCGCTCTAGGTGTACCAAATGGAACAATTAACATTCGACAAGGTGATATCATCACAGTAGAATATACTGATAAAACTGATGCATCTGGTAGCATAAACACTGTAACAGATTCTGCAACATTCGATCTGCGCAATGCAGTTCTTCAAACCGATGAAACCGCTTACATCGTAGGTGGGGATATGATCCTCACTCTGATAGAGCCGGACTTTGATTTGGATAGCGATCAGACGGAGTCATATCCACTCAACCTAATCGAATGGGATTCTGACGCAGGAATACTGGCACTGGGAGAATCACTAAACTTTGACCCAGAACCATCTGTACTACGTGAGACTGGCGACAGCACTGGTATATTCCAGGTTGTCATCGAAGTTCCATCCAAATTGGGTACTAATACACTAGAACGTGGCGAACAAATTGATCTTGAATACGTAGATTATGGCCCAGCAGGCGCCGATTATGTCGGTACTGACGATGAGGACATTGAACTAACAATATTCACATCAAACTTTGGCGCTACAATATCACTTGATCAAAAAGTGTACACTTGGACTGACAAGGTGTATATCACAATCACAGCACCTGATCACAACTTTGACAGCGATCTAATCGACCAAATTGGTGACCCCGAAGATGACAACCCCATAAAGGTTTCTACTCGTGAAAACCGCATTAACTACTATCGTCTAGTAGAGACTGGTACTGATACTGGTATCTTTACAGGCGAAGTAATCCTAACCGGATTTGAACACGATGCAGACGGTAAAAGAGGATTTGATGCACCAACTCAACCAACTACAAGTTATGATACTCGTACTAATCCCGCTGGACCTACAGACGGTTACCTAGAAGCTGAAGATGATGACGGTATAACCGTATCATTTGAGGTTTCTGATGACGAAACTGTCATTGGTTCAGCTATCATACGCTGGAACATTGGTGAAATAGAATGGGCAGAGGCTAGTTATTCGGCATCTGGAAACGGACTTGTCCGTATAACAGATCCTGATCTAAACCTCAACCCAGAGTCAGTAGATAACTTTGACGTAGATGTTTGGTCCGACTCGGATCCGGGTGGAATATCCCTGACCGTAACGGAGACCAACGAGGCAACTGGAGTGTTTGAGGGACAAGTTTCCTTTACCACTACTGATGAATCGTCCGGTCACAGACTCCGCGTAGCAGAAGGCGATACAATAACAGTTGAATATGAAGATCACACACTACCTGACCCGTATGATACCTCTGATGACCTTGACATCTTGTCAACGGCCATTATTGGATCCATTGTCGCTCCTCTAGAGCGCGCACCGGTATCAAACGCAAGAATTGTAGACACCCAAGGACAAACGCTATCATCTGTTTCAGTTGATCAGCAGGTTCTAGTGTCCGCAGATCTTAGAAGCGGTCAAGACAAAGATCAAGATTATGCATACTTGGTACAAATTCAGGACGCAGACGGTGTAACCGTTTCGCTCTCTTGGATCACCAGTACGCTAACAGCAGGTTCTGCCTCTTCACCGTCTCAGTCTTGGACTCCGACGGTGGGTGGCGACTATACTGCAACGGTCTTTGTGTGGGAATCTATCACCAATCCGACTGCATTGTCAGCATCTGACACAGTTACAATACAGGTATCTTAGAAGTAAGCTAAAAATTTAAATTTTCTCTTTTTCTTTTTTTGAACACTCCCCAGCGGAGGCTATACATGATCATAATTTAGAGAATAAAATATTTCATGTACAAACTGGTTTAATTTTTACCAATTTTTGTGATCTTTCTGTACGTATGCCCGCAATACATACAGGTAGTGCATACGTTTGAATCATTTATGCGCACTTTACTGTCAATGCCTGCAACTATGAACATTTTGCATTTTTTACAAAACGACTGCCTCATATGGGGAGGCAGCGGCAGGCGGTATTTTGAGGATATGCGGCGCAGTATCATGGCACTATGTTGTGCCATGCGGGGATTGATTTTTGCATTATAGAGCGCTGATTCAAATAATATCTGCATTCTCTCTTCGGCAATAGCCATATACCTTTTCATGACTGTACGTGAAACGCCATCCTAGATTAATTTTCAGGGAAACTTGGAAAAATCCGGCCAAATTCCCATCTAGTCATACTGATCGATTTATTAACCCGAAATCAACCAATCTAATTATGGCAAAGATCTATGATGTACCAGCAGACCAGCTAATCTTAAAACTTGCAGATACTCTCAAATCCGAAGACATACCGGCACCGCAGTGGACCCCGTTTGTAAAAACCGGCGTGCATGCCAACAAACCTCCTCAAAAGAGTGACTGGTGGCATACAAGATGTGCCTCACTATTACGAAAAATTTACTTACACGGACCGGTTGGAATTAACGGGCTGTGCTCAATGTATGGGGGAGGAAAACCGCACGGATATGGAATGGCACACCACAAGAATGCAAGCGGTGCAATAATACGCAACGCAGTTCAGGGGCTTGAAAAACTCGGATATCTTACCAAAGTTGAAAAAAAAGGCAGAATGATCTCCAATAAAGGAATGAAAAAACTGGACGGCATGGCCACAGAAATACTGCAAGGAATGGTAGCAAAAGACAAGAGTCTCAAAATCTACACTTGAGATGAAAAAATGAGCTATCCTGAAGAGAAACCAAACGATCAAGAAGCAGATGAGACACACAAACAATCACTAATGTTAAAATTACTAGACCCGCAGGCAAGATCAAGATTAACCAACATACGCATGGTAAAACCGGATCTTGCAGCAAACGTTGAAAACTATCTCCTAGGACTTGCAACACAGGGCCGTATCACACAGGTAAGCGATGAGCAGCTAAAACAAATGCTTATCTCAATGCAGCAGCCAAAACGCGATTTTAAATTCAGCCGTATCTAAAATTATATTATTGCAGCCATTTTCCCCCGGCAACATCCCGTTCAGCTTTGAACAAAAACTGCTGTGAGAATCCAGCATACTTGCCAAAATGTTTCAAAATTTTCCCGCGTATTGTAAGGTATGCCTTTGGCGTCAGCGAGGTTTTAACATCAAATTTGCCAGGATAGTATTTTTCCAATATGCGAATCACCCATCTGTCAAGCGGTACAGCATCAAGCTTGTCAAGGGAAAAAAGCATTATACAGTCGGCCACTTTGCCGCCGATTCCGGGAATCTCAAGCAGAGCCTCCCTTGCAGTCTCATATTTGAGGTGCCGCATGGAGGATAAATCAAGCATGCCTGAATTTACAGCAACAGCTGCTGCCTTGACATACGGCACCCTGTATCCAAGTCCGCACGAACGCAGTCCGGCGATAGTGGCGCCGGCTAGTATGCCAGGTTCCGGAAAGAGAGAAAATTCAAAACCATCGTATGATATTGGTTTGCCGTACTTTGCACACAGTTTTTGCAAAGATCGCCGTATGTTTGGTATGGCAGAATTTGAAGATACTACAAAGGTAATCATGCACTGGAAGGGATCCTGCCGCAAGAGCCTCATGTTTGGTGATTTTTTTACCGCCGAGGCTACAATTTTATCTTTTGATATCTCAGAGATAATCTTATGCATGTTATCTCTTGTACGGAAAAAACTGCAATGCCCGCCCTTTATCGAGTAAATGTGACCGGATTCTGCGATCTTTATAACATTAAATCCGTCAACACCGTACCATGAATTACCGTATTTATCCCACAAAAACACCTGACCGTTGTTTATTGTATCATGGGCACTCTGTAAGTTTAGCTTAAACGCTGACAATTTCGCCAGGCTCTGCAGCGTGTGCATCAAAACCAAATTTTTCAGAAATCTGCTGGGCAAACATCTGACATGACTGTGAATCCCCGTGAACTGTTATAACTTTTGGATTCCCCTTTATGCGTCCCATCATACCAAAGAGCTCTTCCCTATCAGAGTGTCCGGAAAACTGAAACTGCTTTACCTCTGCTTTTACCTGTAATTCCTTGCCACGCGTTATAACTTTGCCAGTATCAAGCAACATTTTGCCCGGCGTACCCTCTCCCTGGTATGATACAAGGGCGATTCCGTTGCGTTCATCAAATGCCATTGCCTGTAAATAGTATACGGCATTACCCCCTACCAGCATTCCTGCAGGGGATATGACTATGCACGGACCAACCAAAGCTTTTTCCCTCTCGCGGTGGCTGCGAATTTCAGTTGCATGGTTTATCGCCTTTGCAAACGCATCGTAATCGCGCAAAAATTCCGGATGATCAAACATTACATCGTTTACCTTTAATGCCATACCGTCCATTATGACCCTCTCGTCTATCCCTGCATTTTGCAGAACGCATGCAATCTCCTGTGAACGCTCAACTGAAAACGAGGGTATGAACATTATTCCTTTGCGGTCCATTATTTCGCGTACAAATTCTACAAGTTTTAATTCTGATTCTGCCCTTGGAATCTGACTTTTCTGCGAATACGTACTCTCTGTAATCAATAAATCAATATCTCCAATGTCCAAATCAGCTTCGCGCAGCATACGGGATCCTCCAACATGTATATCGCCTGTGTAAAAGAGACGTTTTCCTTTTGATTCAAGTAAAACGGTACTGCCGCCTATAACGTGTCCGGATTCGCGCAGCTCAATTGTTGCATCACCGCGTCTTATCTTTTCCCTGTATTGGATATATTTTGAATGATTCATCATGCTGTCAATTTCAGGCTGTCCAAACGGGTGTGCATTTTTGTCAATCTTTATCATATCTTCCACGAGTATCTGACTTAGCTCCATTGTCGGTGCAGTGGCATATACAGGAGGCCCTCCGCTCACATACATTGAGGGAATGTATCCGGAATGATCAAGATGTGCATGGGTTAAAACAATGGAATCAACATCCTTTGGTCTAACATGATCCGGATACTGAGGGGGGGTTGGATTTTTACCCCTGCGTCCAAAGAGCACCCCGTAATCCAATAAAATACGTGTCCCGTCACAATCGGCCAAAAATCCCGATCTGCCTACCTGACCGGCAGCTCCTAATACTTTTACATCCAAGATATTTTAATAATTTTTAGCCTCTTAATAGGTTTAGTAGCGATCAAAATCAAACGTGAAAAGCTTTAATTAGTGTTAGCTAATCTTGTTCAAATATGGGAAGATCCTACCAAGACTGGATTAACAGCCAAGACCAAGCTGTCGTAAGCAAGGTTCGTGCTGGTGATGAGTCAAACAAACCCCTCTTAAACCAGATAAACTGGATTTGGGTACAAAATCTAATGGCCAAAAAAGCTGAATTAAACCCGACCTCGGCAGAACTACTCGATTGGGTAACTTCTGGCCAAATAGATTCAATGAGAAAATAGTCGTTGCATAATGCCATGTTTTTTGAATACGCTACCTAGCGTATGCTACATAACCGCGTTATGAAAATCGATTATGGTTTAAATACAGATATGCCCATCAGGATACAAGTGATATAGATGCCAATAGCAATACTTCCCGACGTCGACGAACAGCGATGCATAGGCTGCGCACTTTGCGTGGAAATATGCACCACTCTTGGTCCTGATGTACTCCGTGTAAAGCCTGTAGAGGGCTGGAAAAGAGGAAAGGCGTTTGTCTTTTATCCAGAAAGATGTATTTCTGACGGTGCATGCATAGGTGTATGCCCGACAAAATCCATCTTTTGGATGCGGCCCATGAATTATACGGCCGGACAACCCGTTCCACTGCACAAAAACGGTGTATTCGTCAAAGGTTGGGCAGAAGACGCAGCACTCTAAGTGCGGCAAATTCTGCAAACCATTACACTTTTTTTTTATTTTACTAGCCTACGTTTGCGCACGCCTTTTGGCAGATGACGCATGTGATGTGCTAAAAATGCATCATTTGAATAATATACAATATCAAATGAATTATTTGAGAAAAATTTCTCCCAGGTTTTTGTAAATTCCGGATATAATGATGCAGAATCCATACCTTTTGCTTCAACATAGTGTGCTGCCGGATACAAATCAGATATCTCCAACGGCATCAATCCAAGATATTTGCTGTATCTGCAAAATTGTATCTTGTCAGGATCGTCAAATAATTTTTCAAGCTCTGACTGCTCTGGTGCAAGGTATGCGGGCTTTCTTGAAGAATCAGCATTAATGCAGAGAATTTTTCTTTTTGTTTTAAATCTGCGCACAGTATCATGATAAGAGAGCACTTCGGGACGATACTGATCTATTGGTTCGTAAAGAAATGCAGCGCCCTGTTTAAACTGCGGTGTAGAGGGAGCAATTACATCCTGTGCTGTAGCAACCGTACTCCTTGCCTCGTATAGTTTCGGATGGGATCGCATCTTTTTCATCAAATGCTCCCAGAGGCGTCCATCAGATATGGCCTCTTTTGTCCTATCCACTTCAGCCTTTATCGAGTAGAGGTTGTGGAGGGCAATATTCTCAACTTTGTCAAATTTCTCCATGGATACTATTTCAGCTGGAGTATTCTTTGAGCAGACCTCGCAGGGGCAGGAGAAATACTCCATGTCTGTGATTTTTCTTGTCCGATCTTCTGTTATGTACCTGTCCTGTTTTGCATACAGCATATAGGATGCTGAATCAAACGTATCACAGCCAAGAGCTACTGCCAATGCTATCGTAAGCGGATGGCCAGCTCCAAACAGGTGCAAAGGTGATGAATCCGGAATGCTGCTTCTTGCGGATATAATCATCTCTGCAAGCTTGGTATACTCGTAGGATTCCATAAATTCAACGGGACTGCCAAGGGCCAAAAACTCGTATCCCATTTTTACCAGACTTTTGGCCGAATGCTTTACCAGTTTTTCATGCTCGCCGCCCTGTATGGGTCCGGCCCAAATCTGACCTTTTCTTTGTGCTGCATCAAGTGTCTGTTTGCAGATCTTTAGCGTGTGATCCACGTATTCTTTTGCCTTTTTTTCCGGCATGCCAAATCCTGTAGGTTTGTCAAGCGGTATTGCAATGTCTGAGCCGATTCCGGATTCAAATGCAGCCATTGCCTCAGGCGTTACATCCACCTTGCCGTATTCTAAAACCTGGTATCCGCCGGAATCTGTCATTACAGAACCGTCGTATTTTATTACATCATGTATGCCCCGTTTCACAGCTTTATCGCCGTAATTTTTCATCGTAATGTACGCGTTTGTTATGACCATGTCAAATCCCATTTTTTTCAGCTTTGATGCCGGTATCGACTGTTTTACCGGGTGTATTACCGGAACAAACGCGGGAGTCTGAACTTTGCCGTGGTTTGTTTCCAGCATTCCAATGCGACCGGCCAAATCACATTTTGATATCTCAAAGAGCATTTTTTACCGCACCCCTGGCACATTATTAAATCAAATCAGTCTTTTCATTTGGAAAAAACTTTCCCAAATCGCCTTTTTCTGATACAAGATGCAGCCAGTCGACTGTGTGATTTGAGCGGTTTTCCATATGAGAGAGTGTCATCTCGGGACTGCAGTTTGTGGCATCTATTTGTATTAAATCCGGAAATATCTGCAGTGTATCATATGCTATAATGCCAAGTATCTCAGCTTGGATGTTTTCAAACGTTTTCTCTTTTGAGTAATTTCTCTGCTCGTATACTTTTTCCAACTCGTACGGGCTTTTACGCAGTACGATGACAGTTTTTGCCTGTTTTACCACGTATGGGGCAAGATGGCCTATGATTATACCGGAGGCATTTTCCATTATTTTGGAGAGTGCTTTGGTATCCACCTCTGAAACACCATCCATCTCTTTGCACAGTCCGGATTTTTTAGCCAATAAATTAATGTCAGTTATCTCTAGATTTGTTTTCTCTGCCAGCATTTTACCCACAGTATGTTTTCCAGTTCCGGGACTGCCGGTTATCACATATGACATTATACTGTAATATGAGGCGAGGTTTTTAAATTATTTACTGTCTAGAAACTTTTGATCGTATAGATTTGTCCTAGATAATCTTAACAGTGGTTGGATAATGCGTTTCTCATTGGAATCAATTTAGGTGGGATTGGAATTTGTGATGGTATTTGATATGGTACATTTTGATCCATGGTATTAATTTTTTCCAATAAAATGTCCAATTGTTTCTTGGATTTTTTTGTAATTTTGATTAAAGGATATTCACTAAATTTTTCCCCATCAATCTCTCTGCCGCCTGATTTGGGTCTTACACCTCCCCATTGTTTAAAAAACACAGGAACGTTTTGTTTTTTACACTGTCTAATTAAATTGAGAACCCATTCTTTTTTAATTTCTCTGTGTTTGATGCCACTTTCGCCTCCAATTATAGCCCAGTTAATTCCTTTAAGATTGATATTTTTAATTGAACCTAATAATGGTTCAAAACTTATGAATCTAGTAGAGCAATCAATATCACGTAATTCATCAACCCTCCAATCAGATTCTTGATTTTCAATACTTACACCCATCCAAATATGTGACGGAATTTTTTGCTCAAATTCTTTATGAAATAAATATGAAAAATCTTTCATTTTTTTTGGTCTTTTAGTTAAAATTTGATATGTATGTTGATTTGCTTTTATCATGACAATAAAACATTTTCTTATAAAATTAATACTTGCACGTTCGTGAAAAAGATCTGACATGCTATTTACAAAAATTTTTCTAGGTTTAGACCATTTTAACGGAGTATTGATTTCATTATCATGTTCTACATATTGAAATCCTTTACGATATTTATTTACCTTCATTAATTGAAGTCTCTTTGATAATTTTTCAGCATAACAATTGGCACAACCCGGAGAAATTTTAGAACATCCTGTAGATGGATTCCACGTAGATTCCGTCCATTCAATTTGAGAATCAATAGCCATAATTATATTAGACCTTATCCATGTGAATACTTTTAAAAGTTTCTTGCTTTTTTGTGTCATGCGATATGGCTTTCGCCATGTGTCTGTTTTCAGTCAAATGGTAAAAGACATCTATCCATTCGGGATTTAATCCCACAACCATCTTTACCCACATGTTAAAGCTTACCGCAGTTATGCATCCGGGGTAACATCCCCAAAGTCTAACCCGCGGTTTGTTGCTTTAACTATGATGTATTTCAAATTCACTCCTATCCTTTAGCATACAAAATATGATATCAAACATCTTGGCTGCTACTGCAACTTTGGCCTTGGATGATCCTCTCTTTTTTGCAAGATGTCAGTAAAATTCAGAAATGTTACTCTCTGATGCAAATCGGACATGGGCGGTAACAGCTTCCACCAGTGCCCACCGCATCATCCGGCTTTCCTCTTTTTGGTACATGTCCGTGATGGACCACATCTGCTAAATTACGAACCGATGGGGCAAGACCAGAACCATCTGTGGTCTTGGAATCTCTTTTCACATATGGTTATGCATAATGGACTAAATTCATAATTTTTACGAATAAAAATGACGGATTTGTATGATTATGCATAAGGTCTATTGAAAAGTACGATAGCGAACAAGTTAAAATCATCATAGAGAAGATCTGATTTAATCAATGTTCAATTTTCTATTTTTAGTATCAAAACATATGATATAATTTCTCAACATTTGGGTATTTGGACCAATTAAAATATTCGTAACTGTCTAGAGTTTTGAAGCGATTTGATCATATGATCGAGTATTTTCCACCGTGATCTTTATGGATCGGGCACAAACATAACGAATTGTTGTCAGAACGTGACCAAAATGACCACAACCAAAGGTCACATTATGTATCGCAAGAAATTGCGCAGTTACAACGTATCAATAAACGACAGAAAAGCGAGATTACAGATCTGAAAAGCAAATATTCTGCATCTGAGGAAAAATGTTCCATGCTTGAAAAAAAATCTGCAGATCAACAAAAAGAAATAGATGATCTAAAATTTGCAGTAAAAGAACTTGTCGCAAAGAATATCCATGCAAAACCCAACATTTCCAAAACTCTTACAGAAAGAAAATACTCTGATCATACAAGAACCAGCAGAAAAAAACCCATCAGAATCGACAATAAAACAAATGTGGATCAAAAGATGTGCAGTGGATGTGGAAACAAGCTCTCAAAAATCATCGACAAATACACCCGTACGGTGGAGGATATTATTCCAGCAAAGACGTACAATACAGAATATACGATATATCGAAGATATTGTAAACACTGTAAAAAGACAATCACACCAAAAATATACACCGCACTTCCAAACAGTAGGTTTGGGATCAGATTGGGAGTGTTTATCGTCTCACTCAAATTATTGGGAATTTCATATGTAAAAATATCACGACTGGTAAATACAATGTATTCGATACACGTGACACCTTCCACCATAAACCACGTGATAACAAAAATGGCGATAGCGTTTGGTTCGCTGTACGAGCAGATGATAAATGAATTAAAACAAGAATTAAACATACACGGAGATGAGACCAGCTGGCGGATTGATGGCATCAACCACTGGTTGTGGGTGTTTGTTGGAAAATGGACCATCATATATGAAATTGACAAATCACGTGGACGCGAGGTACCAAAAAAAATACTAAAAGGATACGAGGGAAACGTTACAAGCGATTCATGGCCAGCATGGAATTATGCTGGTAAAACACATCAGCGTTGCCATGTTCACTATAAAAGAGAGATCCTGGGTACAATAGATCATAAAAACCCCGGCAAAGAGTTTGAACCATTTGCAAAACGTCTGCAAAAAATACTCTACGACTCACAGGATGCTGCAAAGATACAAAGCAAGATCAAGAGGCTTAAAATCAAGAAAAATCTAGAGGTAAGAATTGACAGACTGATCTCAAAGCCGTACAAGGAGAAAAACTGTATCAGATTTGTAAAAAGAATCAGGCGAGAAAAAGATATGCTCTTTACGTTTCTAAAAACGGGTACTGACTGGCACAACAATACCGCCGAGAGGGGGATTCGACCAAATGTCGTAATACGTAAAATTACAAATGGTCATCGCTCAGAGGATGGTGCCAAAGCTCACAAGATATTGATGAGCATAAAGGAGACGTGCAGGTTGAGGAATCTGAACTTTCATGATTATTTGGAAGAATATCTATCCAATTTAACTTCAAAACTCTAGACAGTTACAAATATTCTGATTGTTATCTGGTACAGCAGACATGGTTACAGGAACATTACGAATTGTTATTAGATCTGGAATTTCAATGCTACTAACATGTGTTATCCAAGATTTCTGTGAACCAGTAACTCCATTAATAACACCTTCGGTAATTTTATGTGGCATAATTTCTGTTTTCAATATGGTTTTAGCAATAACATATGGGATGTATAGAACTTCTGCACCAGTATCAATAATTGCTTCATAAATTAATTTATCATAATACATATTGGGATTATTGGTTGATATTTTACCCCTCTATTTTTTTCATAATTGGTCTATATTTAAATTTCAACTAATTGCTATATAATATTCTAGGTTTTAAATCATCCTCATTTGGGATTTTTACTAACAACATTACATCGTTTGGATATTTGTCCTGGCATTTTGTAAAAATTTCTGGATCATTTCCATGTGCAACTACTTTGGAATTTTTTACCATGATCCACTGTCCGTCATATTTTGTATCTCCAACGCGTAACTTTTCTGCGAAATCCCAATTGTCTTGATCACGTTTTTGCATGATGACGGTTATTAGTATTGTTCATTATTAATATTTTGGATTTTATTGTACGTATTCCAACTAGAAGGAAAACAAGGATCAAAGGTAGCTTTTATCCATTCAATTTGAGAATTAATAGCCATACAGTATAATAGACTTCATGCATAATGGACCAAATTCACAATTTTTACGAATAAAAATGACTGATTTTAATGATTATGCATGAGGTCTAATATTTGGTGATTATAAACCAGATTCCACCAAACAATAATTCGTAAGTTAATCACATGCGCGATTTTTCAAGCAGCTAATCCACCAAAATATTGAATTTATTCTTGTCCTTGTTGTTATATGACCGTACATTTTCTTTCTTCAAGTATGCCAAAAACTATGGTCTTGTTTTTTGCTCCACGACCACGATTTCCCTTACGTTTTCTGCCAAAATACGCCTCATTTGGCTCAAACTTGCCATTGATGGTTGGGGGAATTAAATTTATAATTACCTAATATTTTTCCATTTGGTATACCACCATTTTTACAATATTTAACAAAAATCGCCTTTTGTACAACAGCGATCTAAATATTTACGCACAATTCTCACCATTGCAACAACCGATCTGCGCATAATTGTATCGAATCACTCCTCTTTAGGATGTCAATACGCACAACGGATCAAAATCATACCTGTATGTAACAAATTTTAGTATACTAAATTTTTATGGCACATAATTATAATTGAATTTTTCACATATTCGATCAGATAATTTACGCTACAATTTACAACAAGATGTAATGGATCAGAGTTATTCTTTTATACGAAAAATGATATAAGGCAACCTGTTGCAAGGTGTAGAATTACAATCAACGCAAAGAGGCAAAATTTCATGCCCTACATGTAAAAAAATATTAAAATCATCAGAACAAATGAACGCAGATCATGAAACTGTATGCATTTTTTGTGGAACAGTACTATACGAGCAACTCGAACCCGTTTTCAGCTCTGAAAACATTCCAGAATCGTCTGTAAATTTATCAATAAATCTGGTAGGTGATTATCAAAAATTACTTCCATCGGGAATGAAATCAAATTTTTCAAGCTTAAAACGTTTTTACATAAACCGGCCAGAGCTGTCTACATTTTCAACCATATGCCAGTGGTTGGAGCTGCCCTCGCACGTATCCCAGGAAGCGTGGATGTTGTACAAAAAAACATCCAATGCAAAAAAATGCGTCAAAGCCGATGCGGCCCTCTTTGCATTGATGCGCTCATGTCAGAATAATTCAATACCTAGAACCGAAGCTAAAATTTCACATTATGTCCGGCAGGAAATGGGAAGAAAACGCATCCGTTCTTTTGCAAAAATCTGTTCTGATTTAAAACCCCTCATGCAGGATAGCCAACAAGATCCAAAAAACACGTTAAATTATTATCTAAATTTGCATTTCAAGGCACTGGACAAAAAATATCCAAACATTGACACTGCAAAAATACGTATCATGGTAAAGCAAAAATTGGATGCGGACGGTTTTAGCAGCAACAAGGATACAAGCGTCAAAAAAGCCATAAAATTCGTCATGGGGGGCCTGCACGCTTGAGCCATCTTATACACGGACCGGCAAGAGTAGAGACGTTAAAGCAGTGTCCTATTTCAGTATCAAGTCATTCAATTGACATTCAAAAAAGCCTGCAAGCGGCGGATCTTGAATCAAAAAACGCAATGATACCCATACACACGGCAAGAACAGCAGACGGGCAGGTGTACATCGTTGACGGACAACTGCGGGTAAATGAAATAAAAAGGCGCAAAATCAAAACAATAGAGGCATACGTTCACAATGTCGGAAACACGGCAGAAGTGGTAATTTTACACGTACGATTGCACCAATCAAGTCCGACAAATCCGTTGGGGTTGATTGATGCGTACAATTATTTAAAAAATTCCGGTTTTGCATCACAAAATATTCTTCAAATGCTTTGGTTTGATCCCATGCAAAAATACATTGCAACCCACGAATTGGATTCACAGGCTAGAAAATTATTAGAGGATCATTTGAAAAAAATGATGCAGAAATTCTCTCGCGTTTCGTATCCAATGTACATGATTGCCATGCTGTGCAAATTAAATACAGAGGCGCAAAAACGGGCGGTTGAAAACATCATACACCATATGAGCTTGGATTGTACGCGGGCAAGATTCTCTTTTCCTTCGGCCGGACAGCTTGACGCACTCATATCTGAGGCAAAACCAAAAGATGTCTCAGAACCTGTGATTTTTGATCTAGACGATCGGGAATTCAAGGATTTGGATAAACCAAATGAAAATGTAAAACAGCCGGATAAAAAACTAGACAAGTTTGCCGGACTTGGGCGTGATCTGTATTCGCATATGCGGGGCTCGCGTGATGAGGCAATTTTGCCGTGCAGATGCGGCATCATATACAAAGTCAACATAAAGACACGTTCAATGTCAGAAATCAAGGTAAAAGACAACGTCATTGCAATAGAATCCGGTTTGAATGCGCCCATTGCGACCATACCTCCCACCATTGTTGAAAAATTTGGCGCAGAAGTGGGTGAGGATGTCTTTTTCAAAGTTTCCACTGCAAAATCCCTGGCAAAATTTCTGGCAAACAAACCGTCACGTGATAAATTTTTAATATGCGGAAAACAAAGGATGTGATTAAATTTTGGATCTTATCCCTGCTGAAATCAAAAAACATGTACGTTCCAATTTTGCAGGAAAATATGATTCAAGACAGCTACATTTTCTTGCATCAACTGTATCCGCTGGAAAGCCCAAAACTTCGCCCGTTTTGAGCAACGGAATTTTTGGATATCTGCAAAAACACGGTCTAATTGAAGTTAAAGCATCACTTACGGAAAAAGGCAAATGGGTTGCCATGGCGTACAGTCTACACATTTCATTTTTCACGCTTTCGGCACTAGCGGATTTTTACTGCATGCAAAAGGCTACGGGATTTGCCGTATCGCCAAAGTTTATGGAACGTTTTGAGCTATACTATTCTGCAAAATATCTGACAAACACAATTTCAATGTTGGCGCAAAAAGGGTTCATATACAGCACGCAAAAAAATATTTGGAAAATAAGGCCTGTTCTTTTTAAAAATCTGCACAAACGATACGATCATGATCTGGTTTCATTAAAAAACTGGCTTGATAAAACACAGGATGCAGCAGACGAATCAATCATGCAAAATCTGGATATGCGTAAAAATGCCATAACAAATGCGTTTTTTATGGAGACTTGAACTAGGTGGAAATATCCGAGATCATTCGCCTTGCACTTGTAATAGGAATGTTTTCCTTTGGGGCGTATTATGACTGGAAAACCGGCATGATTTCAGAAAAACTCTGGCTGATATTTGGAATTATCGCCATTCCAATATACGCCCTGGACCCTCCAACATATGGCACTGTATGGATAATCGGGCTTGGAGCCATTGTGGCACTTGCAGGAAGGCTTGCAGGATTGTATGCTACAGGTGATTTTGAAGCGTTATTGACGCTCTCGTTTATACTGCCGGTCTTTAACGGCGTTCCGATAATGGTGCCAGTACTAGTCTGCAGCGCAGCTTTATCACTGCTTGCGGTTTTGGTGGCAAATCCTGTATTAAACACGCGCAGAAAAAATCCAAAATTATTCTCAGAGCTGGCAGACTCTGCACCAAGAAAATTTCTTGCATTTTTCCTCGTACACCGATATACGCTGGGAGAGATTCATGCATATTGTGGGGAGAAAAATTCAAACAACCGGCGAACACTGTGGTTTTTATCCGCAAGGAACCCAAGACATGTAGATGAGATTCCAATCAGAGCTGACACGTATGTGGGCATAACGGTTCCGCTTCTGGTTCCTCTTACATTTTCGCTTGTATTTGTAACAGCCATGCTCTGGTTTGGTTTGGGGATATAATGCGATACATCTTTATCGTTCACGGTTTTTGATCGTACAGTTGAATCTTGAAAAAAAACGCATACTGATAACGGGGGCATCAGATGGAATCGGTCTAGCATCGGCAAAAAGATTTGCCTCAAAAGGCGCCCATGTAATCTTGGTCTCAAGAAACGAGGAAAAACTCCAGGATGCAGAGCGGGGAATATCTCATGAGGGCATCCGGACAGCGGCCATCGTATGCGACGTTTCAGACTATGATCAGGTACAAAACATGGCAAAACAGGTAATTGAGAAATTTGGAGGGGTGGATATTTTGGTGAATAATGCCGGATTTGCAGTATATGATAGGGTAATGGATCAGAGTGAAAAGCAGATAAAATCACAAATGTCTGTAAACTATATGGGAACCGTACACTGCACAAAGGCGTTTTTACCCGGCATGCTTGAGCGCAAATACGGCAAAATAATCAATATTGCCTCAGTAGGAGCTAGCATCGGCGTGCCCGGACTTGGTCCATACTGTGCCTCAAAATTTGCAATTTTAGGATTTTCTGAATCCTTGCATCATGAGCTGCAAAAAACGGGTGTGAATGTGACCGTAATAAGCCCGATAATGACTAGGACGAATTTTTTCAAGCACAGCTCGTTTGGTAAAATGGGGCAGCGCAATTCCATTTCCGTGAGCGCACACAAAGTTGCAAAGGCAGTTGAGGCGGGCGTTAATTCCAAACGTCTAGAGATAACCGTGCCAAAAGCTGCCCGCTATGCCATATGGGCAAGACAGACGTTTCCACATGTTTTAGTGCCGTACATTGGCAGAATATTCAATAAACAGTTTGATAGGGTAAAAAAAGAACGCTAATCTGTTTTAACTTTGGTTAGATCTGTTATAATAAACTGGTACAAGGATTCCATTTCAACTTCTTTTGTTTCTTTCAGGTATTTGATGATTTTGGCATCAATCTTCCCCTTTGATTCTTCAAATGAAAATTCATAGGCGACACCGCGCTCTAATGCATTCAAATCCACTTTTTTTGGAAGATCCATTGTAATAATGTGTCTTCCATCTTCTACTGTATCATCCAGCTGTACGTCCACCTTTAGATCCTCAGCATATATTTCAAGCAGGGTTCCGGATGATTTGCATATTTTTGGTTTTGCAAATTTGACATTTTTAATTCCGTCTACTACCCATTTTGGAAGAGCATTGTTTTTGACCATTTTTACATTTTATCCTTTTTGCTTTTTTGCCACCAGCTAAGATAGTCGTACTGTTTGTCCTCGCGCGTTGATTCCTTGTGGTTCATGCGTTCGCGGATATCCCCCACCTGTTCTCTTGTAGCATACAGGCCGCATCTTTTGCAGATAAAGTGTTTTGTAACCGGATCAAATTTCATGAGAACCTCTACCTCGTCTAGCAATTGGGTCAGATTAACGTTCTCATCCTCTTTGTGATCTTCTATGATTACGTTTCTTTTTTTGAGTACGCATTCGGGGCAATTAGGCATATTCAAAGTCGGCGATTTTTCACATAAAAGCCTATACCCTATGCATGGGTATGAGGTCACCTCATGCCTAGAATTTATGCAATAAATGAAGATGTAGGCACAAATTAGCACGAGGTGCTGACCTCTTACATGTGTGGCTCTTCATGAATATTTTTTGTACAAATCTGATAAAATTCATTCAAAATTACGCAACATGTCCGCCAATCCCACATTGTCAAGATCCGCCCGTTTAGCTGGTATTGCCGATATTGGATTTTAGAGCACAGCATATGCTAGAATCGTATCTGGCATAAACAGCATCAGAATATAGCCTAAATAATTATTGATAATTATGGCGATATGCCAATGTTCATGAGCGTCTAACCATCTCTGTACTATTGGATTGGGACTATTTTTAGCTCACAAACTTTTTCGTATAGGTATAGTATATGTAATAAATCATAAAAACAACGATTTTCACATTGACTTTATTTGAGAAAATTCATCTAGGTATTATGAATGGAAATAAAAATCAAAGTAAACTGCATAACAATTCCTGAAAACTGCTGTCATTTAACAAAAAAATATTGGATAAAAAATTTCCAAAATGTGTTGTCGATGCACAAGGAATTTGCGAACATTTGTAACAACCACCACCATACCTTCACATAATGATGCAATAGAATTAATGCATACATTACGGGTGAAATCAAAAAGGCAAATCAGATCTATCGATAATGATGTTATTAAATATTAAATATTAGATCGTATGCAGTTCAAATCAGTCATTTTTATTTGTAAAAATTGTAAATTTGGCAATTACACATATGATCAATTGACTTGTTTGATACTATGTTTTAAGATATGATTACATGTTGGAAAAAATATTTAATATTTGGTTTATCATTAATACCCATATTATCTACCGTGTATAATATATCGTATAATCCAACGCGCGGTCTATCTCGTCATACCTTTCGGTCCGTTCGCCCATCGAAGTTGCCGCGCGCCAGATCAAAAATCAAACCTCAACGCACGCCTATTATCTTTTATTTTCAAGCGTAATTGCCGCCTCTTTGGCAGTCCTTTGCGCCCCGCCGCTATCAAAATTGCGGGAAAACTCTCTCAGGGCGCCATCAAACATGGATGCATTCTCCCTGATTTTGGCTATAGCTAAAACTGTCTCTTTTGCATTTTTAGCCATCATGCCCAAATTCTTCTCCTGCGCCCACCGTATGTTGTTTTCATGCTCATCGTATACTGGCATGCCTATCACCGATTTTGCCTTGCCTCCAAGTATCTCGCCCATTACAGTATGTGAGCCATTTACTACGGCATACTTGCAGCCTTCAAGTACGGTTTCCTTTTGCCGCTCTGACAAAAATCCCACGTCAATTTGCAGCCAGTCTATTTTTTTTTCATACGCTTCCACTATGGAATATTTTTTACCATCAAATCCGAGAACTGCATCAATTCGTGGATCATTTTGTGCATGAGAGATGATGCGCCTCTCTTTTGACATTTCTGATTTGGAAAATACTTTTCTGTATTTTTCACCCGTTCCCTCGTTTGTAACCCTGTTGCCGGTACGCATCCAGTATCCGTAATCTGCACCATTTACCAGCAATTCAAGATCCGATTTTTTACCCGTAAATTGTGCAACTTTTGGCGTAAAATGTCCCACATACAGCACTTTGTCCTTTACATCGTCAGAAAAATTCAAATTGTATTCGCATATGGTATGGGGGGGAGCTGAATCTGCAACAAGAATCTTTGAGGCTTTTGCAATCTGTTTTGATATGTAAAACAGTCCCGGATACAGATACACCCTGCTCTTCCAGAGTTTTGGCCGGAACTGGTTTGTCACAAAGAGGCTGGGTATGTTGCGTTTTTTCGCCAAAACGTTTGATCCCATATCTCCATCATTTACCACCAAATCAAATTTTTCCCTGTTGTATATTGCCCTCTCTTCGCGAAGATAGTCGGCAATCTGTTTGATGAGTGGGGGATTTCCAGCCGCCGGAAGGGTCACGTTTAGCATCGAGAGCTTGAGACTTGGTCCAAATTTGCCGTCTATCGGGGTGGGCACGCTGACCTTGTGGATTCTATCCAAATGTTCGGGAAACTTTTTTTGCAGTTTTTCATAAATTGGCGGTTTGCTGATATAGTGCATTTGTGCCCCGTCTATGGCTGCAATCATGTCATCATGCAGCCGCATCATGCGTGAATAATGGCCATTTCCCCACGGATATACAAAATTACCTATCTTTGGCATATCATGCGTCCATGGGACCTCTCTTTTAACCCTCTTTGGCTTTTAACGCATCAAGCATGGCATGCACGCCGTTAACGCCGGTCTCTATGACTATTTTTTTGCCCTCAGCAATTACCTTTTTTGCAGTACCGGGACTTTTCTTTGGAGTCTGGCGCGCGGGTAAAAATTCCCAAATGCCGGCCTCTTTGGCGTTTGCATACAGCTCTTTTTCAAGACCGCCAAGCGGCGTATATGGAACAAGTCCGTCTTTGAGTGCGCCGCTTACCCACCGGTCAATCTGTTCTGCAGAAAAAACCATGGGAGTGGATGGAATGCAGATGCGGGATATGCGGGATTTTTTTGCCACACCGTGTATAATCTGCATGGATATGTCCGGCATCTGCGATGATGATGCGTTTGTCCTGAAAAATTCCAAGGTATGTCTGGGATCGGGAACGCGGGCGAGTATGGAATTTGTCATCTTTGCAAGTTTGCGCAGATTTGCACCTCCTTTGTGGCATATGATTATTTTTACATCAAATCCGCATTTTATGGTTTCAAGGCATGCAAGAGCTGAGAGCTCATCGTATATGCAGCATAAAACCGCACCCTTGTGCATTCCCTGGGGGAGCCCTCCCAACCCTTTGTCCAAAAATATGCACACATACGAGCCGTTTTTTGTAACATACGTGTACAGCAGTCTGTTGTGATCGTTTACAGTTCCTGGCAGAGCACCTGACGCAGAGGATGCCTCTATTACAGCAGAAGTTGCGGCAAGCTCCAAATCGCCGGCGGTTGCTCCAAGAGGCACTCCGCCAACTTTGATGAAAAACCTGTCCCCCTTTAGCAGAAGACTGGAGCCGACCTTTGCCATCTCTTTTACGGTTTCATCAAAACCGTTTCCAACTTTTTTTGCAATGGCAATTCTCTCTATACCGTACAAGAGTCCTATTGCAGAGGATGCAAAAACGGGATCTTTTGCATCTACCACTATTATCCTCTCATCGCGCCATATACGATCGTATGGGAGTCCCTTTACTTTGAGGATCTTTTTGACGTTGGATGCAAGAAGGGCACCTGTATTGCGGGCAAATGCGGACGGAAATACCACCACGTACGAGTCCATGCGTGATGTATTTGCCCCTAGCTTATAATTTAGGGTTAAAACCGCGATCATTATTATAAGCGGATTTGCCCTACATACGCCATGAAGAGATTTACACAGATACAGGTGGATGAGCTAAACGAGAAAATTACCACAGCTGAGGATGCGTTAAGATGGGCATCTGATAATTTGCATCCTGCGGTTGCAAAAGCATCAAGCTTTGGAGCAGAAGATTCAGTATCAATAGATATGATGACAAAGATAAATCCAAAATTCCGGTTCTTTACCCTTGATACAGGACGCCTCCCAAAAGAGACGCATGAGATAATGGATAAACTGCGAAAAAAATATTCAATGCACCTGCAGGTTCTCTGCCCTGATACAGCAGAGGTTGAAGAGATGGTAAACGCAAAGGGTCAGAATTTGTTTTACGAGAGCGTCGAGAACCGCATACTCTGCTGTAAAGTGCGCAAGGTAAACCCGACAAACCGCATTTTACAGACGCTTGATGGCTGGATAACTGGAATAAGAAAAGATCACTCAAAGAACAGGAATCAGACACAAATGTTTCAAATTGACGAGCAGCACGGGGGCATTTTGAAGATAAACCCTATAATTGACTGGAGCTTGGAGCAGGTCATGGAATACATCAAAGAGCATCAGGTACCATACAACACACTTTTGAATCAAAATTACTCTAGCATCGGATGCGCCCCGTGTACCCGCGCCACAAAACCTGGCGAAGATTTGCGGGCCGGCAGATGGTGGTGGGAGAGCGAAGGGAATAGTGAATGCGGACTGCACATGAATTATGTAAAAGAGGGAAACTGATGGACAATATTCCAAAACCGCACGGCGGCACGCTTGTAAACAGACATTCTACAAGGGATTTTTCCAAAATGGTGGAAATTCAAATTCTGGCATCATCTCAGAGTGACATTGAAAATATTGCAGATGGCATATTCAGTCCGCTTGAGGGATTTTTGGGACGTGAAGATTTTGAATCAGTCGTATCTTCTGGCAGACTTGGCAACGGAATGGCATGGACCATTCCAATTGTATTGGATCTCAACTCCGAGGATGCAGCAAAGGCAAAAAATGCCGGCTCGGTGCTTTTGCGCGGTCCAGACATTGCAGCAATACTTGATGTTGATGAAACATTCTCCTATGATAAAAAGAAAATGTCCACAGGTGTTTTCGGAACAAGCGATGAAAAACATCCCGGTGTTGCAAGGGTAAACGCCATGGCAGATACACTGGTATCTGGCAAAATACATTTGGTGCAAAAACCCAAAGATGCGCCAATCAGAAAACACCGCATGACTCCCATAATGACGCGCGAAGCATTTGATAAAGCCGGATGGAAGAGCATAGCGGCGTTTCAAACCAGAAACCCCCCGCATGTTGCACATGAAATGCTTCAAAAGGCAGCTGCTATCACCCGCGACGGGGTGTTTGTAAACCCGCTTGTGGGAAAGAAAAAACCCGGAGACTTTACTGATGAGGTAATTGTCAAAGCTTACGAGGTCATGATTGAAAATTATTATCCAAAGAACAGGTGTATGCTTGCCACACTGCATACGGAGATGCGGTATGCCGGACCCAAAGAGGCAATACACCATGCCATCATGAGGCAAAACTACGGATGCACCCACATTATCATTGGACGCGATCATGCGGGCGTGGGAAAATATTACGAGCCGTTTGCAGCGCATGAGATATTCTCCGATTATGAGGATCTCTTGATAAAGCCGATATTCTTCCCGCCGTTTTTTTACTGTAAAAAATGCCTCACATTTACCTCTCCAAACGCGTGCCCCCATGATGCGGACGCAAGAGTGCAGATAAGCGGCACCAAACTGCGCGAGATGCTGCAGGCGGGTCAAAGTCCCAACGAGTATGTACTGCGTCCTGAAGTCTCAAAGGTAATAATGGATCACGAAAAGCCGTTTGTGGAATAAGCACGGACTGGATTTTTCCCTACAAAGACTTTAAACGAGGTTGGAAAAAACCACGTTTGAAATTTAATTGGTAAAATTCAAAAAGAAAAAATTCGAGCCCATGCCGGAATCTGAAAATACAGTGCCTCCGGTGGAGACTCCTGAAATTGTCAAAATCCCGGAAAAAGCCCCGAATATACCCGTATCGGATCCGACATCATACACCAAAAAACTCGACAACCTGTACTGGATGCGGATAATACTTGCCGCAGCATCAGGTGTTATTGCAACGTTTGCATTTGACGGCATTGAAGGCGAGGAGCGAAGGTGGGCCTCGATTATATTCATGATTGCAGTATTTTTAGTTACAATCGTAATTGCAAAAGGCATGAAGATGCAGCTTCCATCATCGGACAGGAAAAAAATCATAACACAGGCCATAGGAAGTTTTGTATTCATCTATCTGTTTATGTGGATCGTATCCTATACCCTGGTAAATATTACCTCATCCGGACTTGATCTTGGAAGGGCACCGTTACCATAGGTGGACATTGTGACGTGGAAATACAAAACGCCGGGAATTCCCGACTCTGAATTTTTAAAAAAAGATAAAGTGCCAATAACAAAAGAAGAGGTTCGTGCAATTCAGATAAGCAAAGCTAGGCTGTGCGAGGGTGATTCTGTGTATGATATCGGATGCGGCAGCGGTTCGATAACCGTAGAGGCTGCAATACAGGTGGGCGAATCAGGAAAAATATACGCAGTAGACAAGGATGAGAATGCAGTATCACTCTCAAAGGAAAATCTTGCAAAATTTAACATAAAAAATACCACCCTCATACACGCGGACGGCAAAGATGCAACAGACAAGCTGCCAAAAGCTAACGCTATTTTTATCGGCGGTACCGGCGGGGATACTGGTACAATCATTACAAAATGTGCCAAAAAACTCCTGCCCGGAGGGAGAATGGTGGTGGGCGTCATACTAATTGAAACGCTTTTTGCTGCGATCAAAACCTTTGAGGAAATTGGATATGAGACTGATATTACGCAGATTACCGTATCAAAGAGCAGAAAAACCAGTACCGGGACAATGATGCTAGCGCGCAATCCCGTTACTATAATATCTGCAGAAAAACCCACAAGCATGCCTTAGATTTTAATAAGGAAATTTCAAAATCCCGTACATGCCAAGGCTCACAGCCGTAGGTTGCGGTCCAGGCGATCCGGATCTTCTTACGGTAAAAGCGGTAAATGCAATACATGCAGCTGATGTTATTTTATGCCCAAAATCAAAGGATGATAGGCCAAGCATCGCCCTCTCGGTAGTCTCCAAACTTGTGAACAAAAAGACGCGCATAGTAGAGATGGTCTTTCCGATGACAAAAGACAAGGATGTACTAGAGCAGACATGGGAGAGAAATGCCGAGATTATGGCAAAAGAGACGCTTTCATGCGAGAACGCCGTGTACATAACGGTGGGCGATCCGTATCTTTACAGCACGTGGATATACATGAACAGACTCATTACAGAAAACCATCCGGAAATTACAATTACAGTCGTGCCAGGAATCGTCTCAATGTTTACTTTTGCCTCAAAGATTGGGGTCAGCATAGGTGAGGGGGCAGAAAAAATATCCATCATCCCTTCGTGTTATGATCTAGAACAGGTAAAAAAACTGGCCCAAAATTCTGATACGATGGTATTTCTCAAGGATGGAAGATATTTTGACAAGGTAATAGATCTGTTACGCGAGGCCGGATTTCCCCCCACGTCCATGTTTGCAGTGGGCCAGGATTTGGACACGGATCATGAAATCGTAAGAAAACTCAAACTCGGAGATGTAAACGAAAAAACGCTTACCACAAAATATTTCTCAATAATGGTGGTAAAACGTGCATAAGGTGTATTTTGTAGGATGCGGTCCGGGCGATCCGGATCTTGTAACGGTAAAGGCAAAAAAACTGCTGCAAAAGGCCCATACGGTGGTATATTCAGGTTCACTGATACCGCCGAAAATTCTAAAAATGTGCAAGACAAACATGCATGATGCATCCGGAATGGTGCGCGAAGAGATTACAAAGATACTCTCCGATAGCGCACTAGCTGGCAAAACCACGGTGAGACTGCACGATGGCGATCCGTCAATATACGGTGCAATCAGGGAGCAGATGGACTCGCTGAAAAAAATGAAAATAACATCAGAGATAATTCCGGGCGTGACCTCGTTTTTGGCATCAGCTGCTGCCCTTGGAGCTCAACTGACGCTTCCGGGAGTCACGCAGACAATCATCATTACGCGTGCGGAAAAACGTACCAAAGTATCAGAAAAAGAGGCGGTTGCAAAACTAGCACAGCATGGAGCTACAATGGTGTTTTATCTGAGCGTGCACCTATTAGATGGGATAGTAAAAGAGGCGCTAAAAGGCGCATATGGGAAAGACACGCCTGCGGCAGTCGTATACAGGGCAAGCTGGCAGGATCAAAAGATAGTCCGTGGAACTTTGGCGACAATCGCATCAAAGGTAAAAAAAGCAAAAATTACACGGACTGCAATTATAATTATCGGCGGAGTAATTGATCCGCACGAATACGAATTTTCAAAACTGTATGATAAGAGCTTTAGCCACGGGTATAGAAAGGCTAGTGTCAGTCTAAAAAAGAAACGCGCCGTTTAATTCCGAGCATTACAAGTTTTTCCTGCATAGTTTTTACATCAGATGAGGTGTATACTGATAGTCTGTTGCGTAAAGAGGGGGCAATGCGTTTTTTTATTGTACGTGCAAGATCTTTTGCAGGATCAAAAAATTTAACATTGGGAAATTCTTTGTGCAAAATTGGAAGTAAAAAAGGCAAATGTGTGCTTGAGAGTGTGGCCGAGTCTATGCGGTTTTTTTCAAATTTGGCGCGCAAAGTTTTTCGAACAATGCGCGCGCATTTTTCCCCACTTGTTGCAAACTTGCCGGATTCTACAAGATTTACCAGCGCAGAGCAGTCTATTCTGCTAACTCTTGTGCCGTTTTTCTCAACTCCTGAATCATGCACGTATTTTAAAAGATGTCTGCTGCGCCAAACCGAGTGCGTTGCAAGAACTGCAACATTGCCGGTTTTTGTAGCAGCTGCAGCCTCTGCAAGCGGAGGCAAAACGCCGAGTGTATTTTTACCTGAAAATTTGCCAAGCAATAAGGTAGGGGTGTTTGATCCTACAACTATCATATCGGGCTTAAACCTCTCTTCAAGCATTGCGATGCGCCCTGTTATAATTTTGCGCAAATCTGCAACAGACCGGGTACCGTATGGGAAATATCGCTGATCTGCAAAATATGTCATATTGGATAAAGTAGCCTCCCTGATGGCATTTATTATCGAGAGAGAACCAAGCCCTGAATCAAAGACTACTATCCTGCCCACACCCCTTAGAGAGCATCACCGGGCAATTATTCCTATGCGTGTCCTATGTGGAGTGGAAATTGTTAGTTAAATTTATGCAAAAGTTGATCTAAATATACAAGGCTGATTAAGAACAAAACCCAATAACGTAACTCATGCCAAATTTTGACAAGACATGGACCCGGCAAGAGACACAAAGCATGACCGGCAAAGTTCGTGAAGCAGTAAAGCCCCAGGGAGCCTTGAAACCCCGCATACAAAATGCGGTCAACAAACTCCAGGTGCAAATTTCCAAAATGGACGCCATGCTAGGAAAGCTTCAGATGAGAGACAGACAGCTATTCCAGCGCATTGTTACTGTCATGCAGCAGCATGACACCAATGCAAGCAGAGTGCTATCCAACGAGCTGGCCGAAGTGCGCAAAGTAACCAAAGTTTTATCCGGCGCCAGAATGTCGATTGAACAGGTCCAGCTGCGGCTGACAACAATACATGATCTGGGAGATGCAATGGTGGAAATTGGACCTACCATGAATACCATGAGGGGCCTTAAATCATCCTTGGGCAAATTCATGCCAGAGGCTGATACGGAGCTAAAATCCATGACGGACACATTGGGCGGATTAATGAGTGATTCACTAACGTCCGGCGACGCATTTAACATGGAATCTGATGCATCCAACGCAGAAACAGACAAAATACTCCAGGAAGCATCGGCTGTTGCAGAACAGCAGGTCGGAGAAAAATTCCCATCTGTTCCAACATCATCTGGAATTTCCTCAGAACTTCCAAAAACAGCGTACGAATAACCGTATTTTTTTATTTTTTTATCAATCTCCCCTCATACGGGCGTAAATAAAATATGGTTATGATCATATAGTGCCTAGAATTTACACAATAAAAAGATGGCACAAGTGCTGATCTATAAAATTTAGTATAAGGTCAGCTCATACCCAATTTAGTAAGACAAGTTTTAATATGCAAACAACATGATATGCACATGTCAAATCATAAATTTTTTATCATAATTCTACTAGCTATATCCATAGCCATTATGACCGGTATTTCATACGCGCAATTTTCAGAGCAAATTCCTAGTCCAAAAAAACAGATTGACAGTTGAGTTGCACCGTATGATGTGATTTGCAGAGACGGTCTTGTTTTGGTAGATCGTGGCACAGGTAAAATTGCATGTATTAAAGAAACTTCAATTCAAAACACGAATTGGAATTTAATTGAAAAACCGTATTCTAAACTAGTCAATTCTGAAATAAATACTACGTCCGTACAAAACACTTTATCAAAAAATATTGTTCCTGATAAAACTAGATTATCTCAAACATCTTATTTTCCTACAAGTAAAGGATCCTTTTCCAACACATTTCCAAATTCTGTTCTAGTAAATGAAACATTTGTTCTTGAATATACATGGATGCGAAATATGTCTGATACCCCTGCTAGATATATTGTAGCGTGTGATAGTGTAAAATTTGAGTCATTTTGTGCTGAAACTGCAAATACATCAAATATAGTTTTTTTTGTAATATCTCAGGATTTAGAGTTTGTAGATGTCACACAGACACCTCGTACCGCTGTGTGTGTTACATATGTCACAGGAAGTATTAATTCTGAATCGATTAATGATGAAGGTAGAACTGGGAACTTTTCATTAAAATTCAAAGAAATTCCAACCTACCACGGTAAATTATCTATGGCACTATTTTTTATTGATGGTTCCATCACTCTATTTAATGCGACAAGTAATGGAAACGGTACTATAACCGTAAATGAAATAAATCCAAAAGACCTTACAACTTCTGTAAATCCCTGTGATGCTGAACATACATCAAATGTAAATAATGGTACAAATATTCCAACTCAGAACGCGACCCAAGCACAAAAACCAATGGCAGATCCAAGACCTAGTTGCATTAACGAATATTTCTGGAGTCTTTTATCTCAGGATGAAATGAATACAATTCTAAATAATCAAACTACATGCCAACTAGTCGATGGTAAAAACGTTACAAATTTGCCATCTATAGGATATCGCATAATGCCTAGTACGGAATTTCCATATATGGCAGAATCTATGGATGCAGTTAATCTCACTGATCCTAGATCATTTGCATATAACTTTATCCCTGATGATGACTGGGCAGATGATTTCATGAATTATTATAACAATATCTCAAAACAGTCACATGATTTTTTTTTCAGATAAATTAATACCTCGAGCATTTGCAAATACATATAGTCACACGCAAAAGTTCGTGAGCTAAAAATAGTCTCAATTCGATAGTACATGGACGGTCAAACGCTCATGAACTTTGGCGTGTCACTATATCAGTTACATATCGCTTCTTTTTATATGTGGAATTTCACAATAAACTACTGATATGGTTCACACTTTTTTTGTTTTGATAATTTTTCTAGCACTCTTATCACCTCTTCCATTTGTATCTCCATGGTATGGGGGCGTGTATGCCCAGACAAACAAAACCATGCCAGGTCCTCCCACTGCTGCACCAGTACAAAATTCGACCGGTATAAAATTGTCGGATACGTTTATGGCGTATAATGAAATTTTTGCCAAAATACCAAATATTACAGGCAGGGCAAATACAACTGCAACAAATTTGGCACACGATATGTTCATGGATGTGCGGTATGAATATGTGGATCTAAACCGTACATCCCACCAGCTGAACAGGACACTTGCGGATTTGGCCGCAACCGTACTAGATAATGCACGCACCCAGCAGGGTTTTGGCATATTTGGCGCTTTTGCAGCCCAAACCAGCTCAAATGTGCATCAGACTCTTGAAATGCTGCAAAATGGTACGGCCGAATACGTGCGTGTACAGGACGAATTAAAATCAAAAACAAACCAATTCAAAATATCGCCAAACGTATACGCCCTGTTTGAGAATTCGGATAAAAAAATCCAGGTTTACATAAACCTAATCTCAAATAATTCCCTAGTGCCTTTGAACGAGGATGAGATCGTAACACAGCTTGATAAAATCATTCTAGCGGTGATCCCTGAATCCCGCATACGAGATCTTGCAGAACACGATCAGGTACGGTCAATCCGACTGCCTCATACGATTGTACCCACGGCCGGATCGTCTATAAGCGAGGGTGTTTCAGTATCACAGGCTGATACTCTCCATAGTATGGGGATAACTGGCAAGAACATTACGGTTGCAATTATAGATACCTCTTTTAATCCAAATGATGCTGCAATATCCCCGCGCGTTTCATATTCGGCACTGTTTAGATCCTGCAGTGATTTATCATGCGGATACAGCAGTCATCACGGAACCCGCGTATCGCACATAGTAGCTGACATGGCACCTGATGCCAATTTGGAACTGTATGCCGTAAGTAACAATATTGGCATTGAAGAGGCCATATCCCACATAATCTCAAGAGGAAAAGCGGACGTATTGACAATATCGCTTAGCGTTCCAGGACTGGGCGGAGATGGAAGCACAAAACATTATCGTGATGGAACAAGCAGCGTAGCACAGGCAGTAGATAGAGCACGGGAAAATGGAATACTGGTTACAGTCTCATCCGGTAACTCGGCTAATGAGCATTGGAGTGGAATATACATTTCAAGCTCTACTGTTACCCCTGAATTAATTCCGCAACTTGATTCATACCAGAGCATTCTGGAAGTGAATCCATCAGCGTCGGGTCTTCAAAAAGCATGTTTTTCCACTAATAGTCAAAAGGAACTTATCATTCTTGCATGGGATGCATGGGATCAAAATTCTGTAAGCGATGATTATGATCTTTTTCTATTTAGCAGTGATATGTCAGAACTGCATGCTTATTCTACATATTGGCAGCCCATTGGATACTTACCGTTGGAAGAGATAATATCGCCTGACATATCTGGAAACAAATGCCTAGTTGTAGCCTCTAAATCTTCTGTACAGAATCATAATTTACATATTTATGCATCAGATGCTTCTTTGACTCCAAGTACGCCCGCAGGTTCAATAGGAACGCCAGCTGATGCACGTGGAGCTGTGAGTGTTGGCGCAGTGCATTATTCCACCAAGAATCTAGAATCATTCAGCTCTAGGGGTCCGACTGATGATGGACGTGAAAAACCGGAGATATGCGGATATGATGGCGTTAAAAATTTAGGCTCAACATTTTCTGGAACTTCGGCATCAGCGCCACACGTGGCTGGAATGGCCGCACTCTTGTTAGATGCAAATCCATCTGCAACTGCAGATGAGATACAGCGCAGCATTGAAACCTCAGCAGAACCTGGTCCTAACGGATGCGGATCTGGAATCATGTCTTTACATGATGCAGCAGAACTGCTTCCAACCGTTACCGTATCTGGAGGGGTAAACCATCCGTATGTTAAAGCCGGAGATCTGGCAACCGTATATGTGTCTGCAAACAACACCATCTCTTCTGTTAGTGCCACGATATTTGGCCGTTCTGTGCCAGTAAGCCATTCGGGAAACACTGCAAACGCCACTGTAATGGTGTTGGAAAATGACACACAGGGTTTTGCTGATTTTTCATTAAACATAGTTGACGTGGACGGAAATCTTGTAACTGCCACACCGCAGACTCTAACAGGCTCTAGCATCCAAGTGGATACAATAGCTCCGAATATGGAATCATCATATGCTTCTTCGTCAAATTCTGTAACTGTTGTATTTAGTGAAGGCATTCGTGCAGAATCAGTATCCTCTGATGATTTTACAATGAATAATGCGGTCATAATGGGGCATACTGTATCATATGATATGGTTAATCTTGTTACATCCGCCTTGAATATTTCCTCCCTGCCAAGTTTAAATCTGTCCGGATCCGTGGAAGATTTGGCAGGAAACAGCATATCCGGAGTTTCCATTCCGACTGTGGTAGGATTTGATGCAACAGATACCATAGCTCCAAAATTTGTCTCTCTAGAAGCGTACAGCAGCAATCCAAATACAACCCTTGCAAAAGCAAATGATACCATTACGGTAAATCTTACAACGGACGAGACTGCATCGTCTGCCAATGCCACAATGCTTGGCAGATCAATACAGCCTGTAATTTCGGGAAATCATGTGACATTTGAGCTCAACGTAACATCCGATGATGTACAGGGTCTGGTAAATTTTACCTTGTTTGCATATGATGAACAAAATAACACCCTGCAGATAACACAGGAAAATCTTACAACACGCAATGTCATAGTGGATACAATATCGCCTGAAATGCTGTCTGTAAAAACGGCATCAAATGGAATAATAGCATTGGATTTTAGCGAAGTGTTGGATGCTGCATCCGTTTCCGGTAGTAAATTTATCATAGATGGCGCAAATCTTATCGGTGTAACGTCTGTAGAGAATACAGTAAACATGAAAACTACAGGATTTTCTTCAGATGCGGTAATTGGAATTTTCATAGATGGTATGTTGGGCGATCTTGCAGGTAATCTGTTGACTTTAGATGGATATTACTATACTGAAGATGGGGTGCGGCCTTTGATGATAGATGCATACCCGTATGATGAACAAACCATTATAGTGGAATTTGATGAATCCATCAAGAGTCCTCTCCAACCTTCAGATTTTGAAATAACCGGCATAGGCGTTAAATCCGTCACTATCTCATCTCAGGATAACTATATCGAATTGATCACAGATCCTTTTGAACGTGACGATCTCCTGTCCGTTTCAATAAACGGCACGGTGGAAGATTTATCCGGAAATTTGGCCCTGCAAAACATCCCGATAGAATTTAGAGGGAGCTTGAATTCACTTTCTGCAATATTTACAGCCGAACGCATAGATACTTCAACGATAGAGCTAAGCTTTACTCTATATGGATATGATGTAATAGACTTGGATGTTGCATCGTACAACACTGACACTTTTTCGATCACGGATCCTTTTGCAGAAATTTTATCCTGGGATATAGTTCCTTATTACACCGAAAAAGGCTATGTAATCAATCAAGGTCTACCGGAATTGAATCTTGAGGATCATGATCACTTTGGAACATCGCTTGCATCAGCTGATTTTGACAACGATGGGACAAAAGATCTTGCAGTTGGCGCACTAGGTAATGGAACTGGATTCATATCTATCGTATACATGAACCCTGACGGTTCTGCAAATACATCCCACACATTAGATTACTTTGAATTTAATAATTTTAATTTTGATACATTCGGTACATCGCTTGCGGCAGAAGACTTTGATGGTGATGGGGTGCCGGATCTTGCCATAGGCGATCCGGGAGATGGCAACGGTTCAGGTGCGGTGCATATAGCATACCTTTATTCCAACGGTACGGTAAGCTCGACGATAAAATTGACAGGCTTTAATCTTAGTATTGTAGATACATTCGGTACATCGCTTGCGGCAGAAGACTTTGATGGTGACGGAGTGCCGGATCTTGCCATAGGCGCTCCGGGAGACGGCAACGGTTCAGGTGCGGTGCATATAGCATACCTTTATTCCAACGGTACGGTAAGCTCGACGATAAAATTGACAGACTTTAATCTCAGCATTATAGATACATTCGGTACATCGCTTGCGGCAGGAGACTTTGATGGTGACGGAGTGCCGGATCTTGCCATAGGCGCTCCAGGAGATGGCAACGGTTCAGGTGCGGTGCATATAGCATACCTTTATTCCAACGGCACGGTAAAGAACACGATCAAAATATTTGATCCTGACAATACTGGTTTTGGATATGCCTTGTCCGTTATGAACGATATAGACGGCGACGGCAGATCCGAATTTGCCGCTGTAGCGTTGGAGCAATATCATGGTATAGTGTACACGCTGCATCCAAAGGCCGACAATGTCGTATTTTCAACTGGTGTGAGTTTTAATTACGGATTTGGTATGTCTTTGGCATATACGGGTATAATCTCAGATGAAGGTACGGCTCTTGCCGTAGGCACGCCGTTTTCCAGCTATGCCAAAGGCATTGATACTGGAACCGTCTTATTCTTGTATTATGGTGATCATCTGCAGATTACAACATCGGAAATACAAGATCCAGATCAGACACCGTTAGTAACATACAATGAAAATACCCAATCAAATCTTACAGTAGACGGAGATACAGTATCTGATGGTACAAGTACGGTTGCATCCGCGTTGAATACCGTACTTGAATCCGCTCACACGATAAATACATCGACAGTAAACGCGACATTTAGCAGAACAATAAATGCGAGTAGCGTAGATTCCACTGACTTTTTAATAAACGGCATACAACCTATCGGAACTATCGTATATGATAATGTTGTAACATTGACCACAAATACTCTATTTTCCTCAGGTGCCACCCCGTACATCGCATATGTGGGTATGATACAGGATCTATCTGGTTTTAGTATACAATCACATGGTGTCACCGCCACGGATGGAATACCCCCGCAGATAATCTCGTCTACAACCCTCACCCCGTATCTGGTTTCTGTCGCATTTGATGAATCCATTGCAATTACTGCGGATATAGACTTTGTTCTGAAAATTACGGGATATTCCCTGACATCATTTAACGTAAAAGACGGGTCTGCAATACCAAAGAGTATACTTGAAATTACAATTGCTCCTTCAACCCCGTTTGAATCAAATTCTCAGCCAGAGATCCAATTTGACATCTCTTCAAACTTTGGCGAGCTTACAGATCTTGCAGGAAACAGTCTATCATTTACAACCATTACCGCATCTGATGGAATAAAACCGTCGATGAAAAGCGCCACTGTAGTATCCTCTAATCTAATAGAGGTGTATTTTGACGAAAATGTTCAATTTATACCCGGAACAGCACCTCTCCAATTACTTGATATCGACGGATCTACAACCCTCATCTCTAGTAGCATCTTTGGAAACACCCTGAGCATATCCACATTCCTATCGTCGTTTTCTGATGCGGTATTGAACATTAGTTTTATAGGAACTAGCCCCAATATCGAAGATACAAGCGGAAACAGCTTTACAGCTAGCTCTATTTTGACAAACAATACTCACTCTATGGGTCCGTACATTTCCAACGATAGGACAATAGTCATACAGTATAATATGACCATAAATCCTGCAACATTGGACATTTCTGATTATACAGTATCATATGGTTTGATCGTGGATGCAACCATCGATTCGATTGCACTCTCAAATGACGACACTACAGTTACACTCACAATGACATCTCCATTTGGAACCGGCACAACCCCATTTATAGAACAATCCGGCGATATTCTTAACATTCTTGGTGATAGTGTAAATCTAACTCGCACTAGTACGCAGGATTTGGCACCTCCTGTACTAGTATCTGCCATTTCAACAACCACAACTGAAATAATCCTCACGTTTAGCGAACCGATAACTGCGCCATCTGATAATGCGATAAACTATGCAATAATAGGAATAGAGATCCAGGACGTTACAAAGATCGGCTCAAATACTGTGTTAATATCCATAAACCAGTTCACTTCTACAGTAGTCCAGATCACCCTCCTCTCAAACATACAGGACTTTTCTGGCAATACCGCAGAAAGAGAGATAGACCGGAACGTCTTTAAACGTGGTTAAAGATAGAGCACACCTGACCATCTATCTGCTGTACGCTGGATGCACAATGCAGCGTGAGGTGGGGACTGCTATCTTACAACACGGATAGCGTGCCAATTAAATAAATACGGCTGAAACCACATCAGAGCGGCCGCAATGAAGAATCAGAGTTAAAACGGAAATTATGACGAAAAGGCATTTGTCTGAGCTGCTAACCAATCATGCCCCCTGTAAAGGCAATCCAAACAGTTTATTTTCCAACATCATATATGATATGTAATGACGGAAATTTGGCTAAATTATGGTCCTACCGATCTTGTCGTGGATGTGAGTGCAGAAAATCTCGGCGAGCATATTACATCGCAAGGTGAGACAATTAATGGATCAAAACTGGCAGAAAAACTCGGAACAATTGACACAAGCAAAGGCACAGAGCTGGCAGTACTGCATGATACGCCGGCCGTACGAGAAACCATTGCGGCAATATGTTCCATATGCGAGCAAAAATCAAAACCCATACCGCGCATCATAGCTGACTCCAAAACTGTCGCATCAATAAAAGATTTTCTGCCAGAGGGCAGCGCCGTGTCAAGAATGGATACAATATCCATTGACGCTGCAAATTTGGTATTCATATCTGAACTGGATCTTGACGGTCTTTTTGGATTTTCTACATCTGCTGTTAAACTGCTTAGAAAATTCGGCGAGGAGGAAATGCTTTCCGCATATACAAAACGCGCAGGAAACATGCCGGTTCCAGGACAGTCGACCAAATGTGCAGAGGTGGCAAACAGTTTTGCGGATAAATTTGAAATCCAGTCAGTTGAGATTGTGGCAAACGCCCAGGGCATACTGGACGTGGAAATCGGACATCCTTCAAAAACCTCACAGATGAGCAAAAAACTTGAACCTGCATCAAGCATTGAAGCGCAGGAAACAGGAGCACTGGTGGTCAGTACGGGAAAATCATCAAGCAACCGGACGCTCTCACAGGCGCTGCATTCCATATGGTCAGCACATACGGCGGTAAAAAATGGGGGAGTCGCAGTATTGTTGGCCGAGTGTGCCGAAGGCATGGGCTCGCACGCACTGCAGCAATTCGTAGAGGGGCGAATGAATGCAGACCGTCTAAAAAGCCCGTCAAAATACGTCCAGGGCATGGAGGATCTGCTGTATCTTGGAGAGATAAAGAAACGAATTCAGATTGGCCTAGTATCAGTACTGCCGGAGATGTATACAAAAAAACTGGATCTTGTACATTTGGATTCGTCAAAAAAAGCACTTGAATATATGCTGAAAACCCGCGGGCAACGGCAAAAAATCACCGTTGTATCGGACGGTTCAAGAGTTCTTCTTCGTCAGGAATCTACAGTACTCCGGCCTGAATAGGCGCACATAGGATCGCAAGAACAAGCGTTACAACATATGCAGCTTTTCTTTTTCCGTCAAGTTTTGTCACATCGTCTGCCGGACGGGCTCCTTCGTTGCGGCGGCTGAGCATAAATATTAACGCGGCCATAACCCAGTATCCGAGCAGCACTAGAACGCCAAGACTTGCATACGTTGCATACGTATGCGTCTTTTTACCGAATACGGTTCGGGCCATGTGTCCGCCGTCCAACTGCCACGCGGGAAGCAGGTTCAAAAACGTAAGCAAAAATCCCACCCATGCGGCAAACAGCAGCGGGGTCATCAGTACGGGTTTTTCATCCGTATCCTTGTCGAATATTATCAGCGTGGCCTTCATCAGAATGGATTCGCCGCTACCCCACTCTTCAACCAGGAAATTATTTTGCGCATATTCGGGAACAAACGGGGCATCGTATGCAGCATATAGTGAAACAATTATTGCGACAGCCAGTCCTGCAATCGGACCGGCTATGGCAATGTCAAAGAGTATTATGCGGTTTGGCGTACTGCTGCGGGAGCGGATAAAAGCTCCAAAAGTGGGCACACCGTATATTGGCAGTCCTGGAATAAAATACGGCCAACTTGTCTTTACTTTGTGCATGCGGGATGCTACAAGATGTCCCAACTCATGCACGCCCAGTATGCCAAGCAGAGCCAAAGTGTATACTGCTGCGGTGTAAAACGGATCCCCGATGTTTACTATATTGTTTGCAATACCGGTGCGGTAATATCCGTCAACCATGACAAGCACAACAGCTACCGCAAAGAGAATTCTTGGTATGTGTACAGAGGATGCCCAACCAACTTTTTTTACCCCAGCATCATATACTAGTATTACAAGGCTTCCTTTGAGATATTCAGCACTTGCCCCCATGTCCATTGCCTCCAATTTGCGCACGATTTTGGGAAAATCCTCGCGTAAATTTCCACCTGCAATCTCATACCGTACGGCTTTGGGAGCTGTGGTGTATTCTATAATCTTAAATGCCGATGATATTACACCTGTCGCACTCTGCACCTGCCATTCTTCCATCGTATACATGCAGTACGCGGCACGCTTACTATTAAATATCTGACACGGGGAAGAAAAACCATGCAGGTTGCAGTACGCCAGAGGGATGATTATACAATACGCCGGGCACAACTGGGGGATCTGATACCTATAATGGAAGTAAATCTAAAGACACTGCCGGAACATTATTCTGATTTTTTCTACGAAAGTCTGCTCTCGGAATTTCCTGAAACATTCATGGTGGTAGAATCTGCCGGCCGCGATGTGGGATATGTAATGTGCAAATGCGAGCACGGATTTTCAAATTTTAAAAAACTTGGATTTGTAAAAAAATGCCACCTAGTCTCAATTGCCGTCTTGGATGAGCACCGCCGCAAAGGAATGGGATCTGCCATGTTAAGCGGGGTCATTAACGGGGCGCGCACATACAAATGCATGGAACTGTACCTGGAGGTTAGGTGCAGCAACAACGAGGCAGTCGAAATGTATCAAAAAATGAATTTTCAAATCCGCAATAGGCTCGGTTCATATTACAGGGACGGCGAGGATGCATACTTGATGTCCATAGAGCTTGGGTGATAATGAAATGGGGTACGGCGCACAAATATGACCAAAAGGCAGATTGCAGGAGCTCTTATTTTTGTCGGATGCATAGGGGCGTTTTTTGCATACGCATATCTTCTCATACTTTCCGACTGGAGCCAGCACGTATTGCACATATCAATTCTGATGATCGTGGGGGGAATTTTGAGCGCAATCTCCTGGGTCGGATATTCAATGATTACCGTAAAACCAAAACAATCAATGATAACTGACGAATAAATCTCATTTGGTAATTTTAACGTCAGCTACTGCCTGATAGTATCTTGGACCTACGGCACGTACAAGCTTTGATTCGATAATCTCAGATTTTATCCCGCTTACCCTAACCCAGCGTTCGTTTATCGCCTCTGCAATAAGGGATTTTTTATCAGCATGAACGTGGGCGTAATAGTGTATAATTCCGCCGCTCTTTGTTGCATATATGGCATCATCTACAAACTCGTCGGATCTTTCAGGCAAAAGCATGAGGGTATGATCTGAGCGGTCGGCCAAATTTTGTTCCCGTATTACTTTGGATATGTCACCATTGATGGATATGACCTCTCCGGCAAGCTTGTTCATCCTGATGCTCTGCTCGCACAAAAAGGATGCAACCGGATTTAAATCCACGCTGTATGCGGTGCATTTGCATTTTGATGCGGCAAGAATTGAAAACATGCCCACGCCGGCAAACATATTCAGCAGGGTCTGTCCGTTTTGTACAAGCCCTGCAATACGGGATCTCTCCGTGGATAATCTGGGCGAGAAAAACGCCTTTTCAACGTCCACTGCAAACCTGCAGCCACTCTCCTTGTATTCTGTACGAGTCGTACCCTCCCCTGCAATCAGCTCCAAGCTGCGCGTACGGTGATCGCCGGCTATGTCAGTTTTCTGGCAGAATACTGCCCTTGAGACCTTTACATTTGCCAAGAGTGCCTCTCCAATGCGGTCTTTTTTGGACATTAACTGTTTAGGAATTCTTACTATAATCACGTCCCCTACCTGATCAAATGCCGAGTACAGATACGATGATTCATCCTCTGATAATACCCCTTCCAAAGCGCGCCTGAGCATCCTTGTCATACGCGGTGTGTCAGTATATGGGTCATTTATTTTCAGTTGCGATAGTAAAAATTACCAGAAGATTTTTGCTCCTTATCTAGCCTGCTCATTGCCTTGTTTACGCGCGGCCGGCGGGATTTTTCATCACGCCGGAAGGATATTCCAAGCGAGCGCAGAAAACGGTTCATGGCATCAGCTTTTGCAAGAGGTGCTGTGGCAGTACCCCTTACTCCGGAGACGCCCTCAAAGAGCACCATCGTATCGGAGATTAAATCCATCATTTGTATGTCATGATCAATTACCACAGCAGAGAGGCCGTAGGAGCGGACAAATTTTTGCAGAAACTTTGCCACCGCAATGCGGTCCTCTACGTCCAAAAATGCCGAAGGCTCATCGAGCGCATACAGGTCGGCTTTTTGCATCAGACATGATGCAACCGCCACTTTTTGCAGCTCACCGCCGGAGAGCTTTGAGATACTCTTGTTGTAGAGTTTTTTAATCCGAAGCGGGTTTATGATGCGCTCCTCTGACTCACTCCCTTCAAGCCTGCAACCTGCTGCGCGCTCCAGGACGCTGATTGTTTCTGCATCCGTATCTGATTTTAGATACTGGGGTTTGTAGGCTATCTTGATTTCTTTTTTAATCTCTCCGGAATCTGGCTGTAAAACCCCCGATATCATCTTCATAAACGTAGTTTTACCCAGCGCATTGGCGCCGACTATGCCTAGCACCTGCCCTTTTTTAACGCTGCCTGCCTCAACCTCTATGGAAAATGACGGATAGTTTTTTACAAGTTTTGGATACTCGATTACCGTTACATCTGATGTAAAACTATCCTCCGAGGTTGAAACGTCAAAAGAAAATGCTTTATCCCGGAATCGGACGTTCTCGCTTGGCAGGTATCCGTCAAGAAATACGTTAATGCCGACCTTTGTCGAGAGTATGCCTGAAACAATGCCATATGCTGCCGGTTCGCCGTATACAAGCTCGATATAGTCGCTAAGATAGTCAAGCAGCGTCAGATCGTGCTCGACCACCATGACGCTTTTTCCAGAATCGGCCAGCGCGTGTATGACACGTGCAACGCCTGCCCTTTGGTAGACATCGTTGTACGAGGATGGCTCGTCAAAAAAATAAAAATCAACATCGCGTGCGGCAACAGCAGCTGTGGCAAGACGCTGCATCTCCCCGCCGCTTAACTCTTCAAGATTTTTCTGCATGGCATTCTCAAGACCCAAATCTTTTACAAGGTGGCCCGCAGCTCCGCGCTCGTCGTATTTTTCAAGCAGCTCTGATGCTGTTCCTTTAAACGCGCCGGCAATGTGAGATATCTGCTGGGGTTTTATTGCGGCACGAAGATTTCCATCGCGTATCATCTCAAAATGTTTCTTCATTTCCGTTCCCGCATAATATTTTAAAATCTCGTCCCATTCGGGGGGATTTTCATAATTGCCAAGATTCGGTTTGAGTGTTCCAGACAACAATCCTACAATGGTGCTCTTTCCCATTCCGTTTCTTCCCAACAGTCCCACAACCTCGCCGCTCTTTGGAGTCGGCAGTCTGTAGAGCCTAAAGGAATTTTCTCCATACTGGTGAATCTTTTCAGCGGAGAGCTCTGAGGCCAGATTTACAATAGTAATTGCATCAAAGGGGCACACCTTTACGCATATGCCGCACCCGTTGCAAATATCCTCGTCTATGCGGGCCTTGCCGATCTCTTCGTTCAAAACAATGCAATCTGCTCCGGATTTGTTTACCGGACAGTACTTTATGCATTCTAAACCGCATTTTTTGGGCTGGCATAAATCATCATCCAAAACGGCCACTCTGTGAGTCATGTAATACATGGTTTACAAAATAGTGCCTTATACATTTTGAGAATTTGGGTCGGTTCGTCGCGGCATCTTCAACGCTTTCGCTCAGACTGGAGCGGCTGTTATCTCCTCATACCCGCATTATGGCACATGTGAGGGCGTATATCTCTTATTGGAAGAGCGCGATATATTCGGATTCGGCGTTCTTTTTTACGTATACGGGAGTGTATATGCGGACCCTTACTGACCCTCCATCCTGCAGTGTAATCTTACCCTGCACGAATTCCTGTTTGTCAAGTCTTATGTATAATCCTGAATCTGAAAGCCTCTGGGCAATCTCGCCGGGGATGTCATTAACTGAGTCGTGCAGGCCTTTTGATATGGCATGAATAATTTTCTCAGCTTTGTGTTTTTTTGCACTCATGTGCAAAATCCTGATCTCGTTGCCATAATGGCCGGTGGTGCGCGTTTCTGAAATATTTTCATCATCAAAGTCAAAGATATCTTTTACCGCTTTGTAAAACTTTGGCACATCCTCTGTTGCGTGCAGTATTATCTCAATGGAGGCCTGTACAGCCATTTTCTCCTGTTATGCCTCTAGGAGTGTAATCTGTTCCTTTGCCGTCTTGATCAGTTTTACGTTTTCAAGTCCGACGTGTCTGAGACGTATAATTTTTTTGGCCTGTGCCATAATGTCCGAGTTTAGCTTGCCGTAACAGGCGGTCTGGACAAACTCGTCAATGTTCATGTTTGGAACTGATTTTGTTATTATATCGCGCGCTATCAAACGGAGTGCATGTTTGCGGGAAGTGTTTAACGGGCGGTGCGTCAGGGCAATTACTTTAATTCTGAATACATAGCCGTCCTTTGTCTGTGAGTCTATGATGAATGTAATTTTTGAAGAGCCGCGGCGGACGAGACTGCGCAGATATTCTGTCGCATACTGGTATCTTTTGAATATACTGCTTGCCGTTCCATCATCATTTATTTTATCCAATTGAAAGTAAATTTTATACTGGTGCTGTGAAGGATCGCCCTTTAGGACATCAAAGAGGGTAACCTCTACGACCCTGCCACCGATTTTTTTGATGTCTGTTATTGGAATGTATGCTAGGGGTACACTGCCAAAGGATTCTGGGGCGTGAACCGTAACCCATTTTTTCTCACGCCACTTGTCTTTTACCCTGGTTTTTCTCCGAGCCAATAGCCATGTGCTCCTAGTCCAAAATATAAGGGTACGTCAGAGAATTTCCCTGCCCATGTATGCCCTGAGGGGGTTTGGAACGGCGACATGTCCGTCCTTTGTCTGAAAATTCTCCAAAATTGCAACCATGACCCTTGTGGTTGCCGCCAAAGTTGAGTTTAGCGTATGAGGATAGGATGTTTGCTCGTTTGTGCGCTCTCTGTACCGGATTAAGAGCCTGCGGGTCTGATAGTCAAGACAGTTGGAACATGAGACAATTTCCCTATACGCCTTTTGGGCCGGCATCCACGCTTCAATGTCGTATGTTTTGGCCGAGACTTTACCAATATCCCCGGTACATAGCAGCATGACCCTGTAGGGTATCTCCAAATTCTGATAAAATTCTTCTGCAATCTCAAGCATCTTTTCGTGCTCTTGACGTGATTCTTCAGGTCTTGTAAAGACAAACTGTTCTATTTTTTCAAACTGATGCACGCGGAATATTCCTTTTTGATCTCTGCCGTGCGCTCCGGCTTCTTTTCTAAAGCACGGGCTGACTCCTGCGTATCTTTTGGGAATATCTGCCCCCTCTATGATCTCTTTTGAATGCATGGCAGCCATTGCATGCTCGGAGGTGCCTATGAGGTACAAATCCTCATCCTCTATTTTGTATATGACATCCTCAAAGTCCTCGGTTATGATTGCCCCCTCCATTGCGGCACGGTTTATCATGTATGGAGGCTGCACTAGACCGTAGCCTTTGCCTGAGAGAAAATCCAACGAGTAAGATATGATTGCCTGGTTGAGCCGCACTAGCCCGTCGCGCAGATAATAAAATCTGGAACCGGCAGTCTTTGCAGCTCTTTCCATGTCTATCATATTCGAAGATGCTGCAACGTCTAGATGGTTTTTTGACTCAAATTCAGCATTTGTATTATCGCCCCATTTGCGGACAAGCTTGTTTGCTGATTCATCCGGACCTGTCGGGACTGTCTCATCCAACATGTTGGGCATTGTAAACGCTAGACGGCGGTATTTTTTTTCCGATTCCATGCTAGCCTCTTCGGCTCTTGTAATCTGCTCTGAGATTTCGGTCATTTTTTTGAACAGATCTGCCGGATCATTGCCGGATTTTTTTGCATCCGAGATCATCTTGCCCATTTTGTTTCTTTCATGACGCAGTGCATCACTTGATGCCATATCTTTGAGTCTTGTCTCGTTTACAGCAAGCAGTCCTTCAATGTCAAATTCCACACCACGTTTTTGCAGCATGCGCCGGACCTCTTGTGGTTTTTCGCGCAGTATGTCCGGATCCAGCATTTTATTTTATAACTCCAAGCGATGTCTGCACGTGTCCGAGCACCTCGTCTATTGTAGGAGAAAGAGATGCCACAGCCCTGCCGGTTCCTTCAAAATCCAAAAACAGTACCGTTGATTCATGTTTTATGCTCATGGACAGGCCTTTTGGAAAATCAACATTGTCCGGTTCTAGTGATTCACAAACAGTCTTGATCTTCTCTTTGGTCATTTCACGGATTATTATCCTGATCTTGCACGTTAGCGACATTTGCCTCAAGATAGTCAAGAAAACCGTCTAATTTGTCTCTAGTTATGCGGGCACTTGCAGCCCCATCGTGGCCTCCGCCCATACCGTCAAATTTTTTCGCTCCATTGTGCATAACATCGCTGAGGCTGATTTTACCGGCAAATTTGGATGATTTGCGCGAGGAGAATTTCACAGAATCTCCGCCGCTGTTGGTTCTCAAAATGACAATCTTTCCGGCGTTTTTTGGCGCTCCTGCTATAACCGAGGATACAGTACCGGTCATATATTCTGGAACAAGTCCGCTTCCGTCAACCATTATACATTTGCCACTGCTGCTAGTTCTCCATCTCTCGCCGGAGAGCACATTCATGTATTCTTTAATCATAGAACGGTACTGTACGAGCATCCCGTCTGCTTCTTTGAGCATTGTACCGCGTTCTCCCATGCACACTGCGATGCCAATACCTGGCATGCCGATGCGCCCACAGGAATTTAACATTGTGGAAAATTCCCTGGCATCGCGCGTGCAGCTTCCATATTCTTCCATACTCAAAATGTACGCACTGCCAATCATCTCGTGGATTACCGCTGAGGCATTCTCACCGTGTGCATGCTCTACTAGTGATTTTAAAATGGAATCTTTTTCTTCCTTTGAGAGCTCTGCGGGAACGCGCCATCTGCCTCCGTTTTTTAGCGGAATGTTGCATAATTTTAAAATCTCCATGCATGCTTTATGATTCCACGTAACCCCCTCGATAAACGGTCTTGCAGTAAATGCCATCGCGTCTGCAAGCGGGCGCGTTTCCCTTCCAACCAAAAGCAGATCCTGATGTGATTCGACAAGTCCGGCATCTATGGCAGTTTTTAGCACTTTTGCATTCTCTCCTAGCATTGTTTTTCTCTCGCCTTTGTCCTGCCTGTCCCCTATTGCCGCAACCAAAGCTAATTTTGAAAGATCCGAATTATCCGAATCAAGCGCAACTGAAGCAAGATATGCCATTGTACCACTGCATGCCTCAGTACCGCCATCGATTCCAAACTTCCAAGAGTTTATCACTCTTTGATTTTCCAACTCTGAATCTGACGCACTGTGGTGATCCAAAACAAACCACTCGCCGCCAATCTTTGATTCAATCTCGGATGCGTTATTACTGCCAAGATCGGTTATCAGATTTACGTCGCGTTCGAGGGATTTTACAGAATCCACTTCAAACCCCTGTATGGTTCTAATGGTAAATTTTGCACCCGCCCTGTCAAGTGCCGAGGAGAGTATGGATCCTGAAACTAATCCGTCACAGTCTGAATGGGTCGTAACAGAAAATGTTTTTCCGGTTTTGATCGCATCGTGTATAGTATCTGCAAAATACGAAAGCGATTCTCCAAGGTCTTTTTGCATGTTATTCTAATTGGGCAATGACTGACTTATATTTCCAGTTTTTCGGAATGCGCTCTATGCGCTTGTAATATACGGTAAGTCTGTGAACTTTGGCCTCTATGAGCTCCAAGGATCTGACGTTACGCCGATCGCCCTTGTTTACTTTGAGGTGTCTTTGCAAACCTACTGCCTTTTTGACCATGTTGTCCAAATCTTCCGGCAGATCGGGGAGCAGTTTGTGCTCTACAAGTATCTCCGATATTGTCTTACCCGTAATGGATTTTGTAAGTGGTATGGAGTGTTGATCGCGCAGCTTTATCCCTATCTGACTTGGACTCATGCCATCTTTGGCATATTTTTCAATCATATCTTCTATCTCGGCCGTATCCTGCGTGACCCATTTTGGAATTACCGCAGTTATCGGTCTAGTAGAGTGGGATTTGCCGTGCCTATGCGAATGTAGTCTGCCCATGTAAACGTGGCATATTTGTTTCAAGATTAACCTTTGCCTTTGAGATGACCAAAAAGTATGAGGTCACGTCATGCCTAGAATTTATGCAATAAATGAAGATGTAGGCACAAAATAGCACGAGATGCTGACCTTATACACCAAAAATAAAGGTAAAGTTAAATACTCTTGGTTGTTTAAAACATACATGAATACAACACTACTCTTATCTGGTATTCTCGCTTCAGTACTTGTTGTAAGCCTTGGTATTACCAGTGCTTCAGCACAATACTATGGTGGTAACGTTGGCTCTGAAGGCGAAACTGGTAGATTTACCTTGGAAGAGGCTCTAAAACTCCAACATGCACGTGTTTTAGCTGTAAAAAATAATCCAGGTGCTGGCTCGGGAACTCCGTATATTGACGCAAGCAGCGTCTTGGGTGCTTCTGTGATATCTGGTGCCATCTTTGGCAGCATTGCAGGCGTATTTATGATACGTAGTCGCAAAGGCAAATACGCAGCACAAGGTAGAGGCTAATCCCTGTTTTCTATTTTTATTGTTTGACACTTACCGCAAGGTATGTTTTGAATAATACTGGTTTTTAGAAAAGACTTTAAGGAATCTTACTTGTGTGTATGTCATGAACTGGCCCGGCATGGGTGATCCAGCCAAAAGAAAACAGACGTTAAAATTCCTCATAATTACGGCGGTGATTGCAATATCAGTTGCAGCAGCTAGCACTGCAGTACAAACCCAGCTTAACGTGGACAATCCTCTCAAAGTGTGCATCAACAACAGGTACACTCCGTATGAAATTTCTGCAACACTGGAACTGTATGTTGACGGACAAAAAGCGGATATTCCTGCCAACGTGGGATTTGATGATGGATGTAAAAGAACAATGTACACGCTTGCAGATGATGGCAAAATATATGCAACATGGGAAGAAGAGTGGCCGTTTGAGCTGGGACATTTTCTATGGATGTGGGACTTTCCACTGCGGGACATGGATGAAAGCAGATCGACAGTACTGGTAGACGGCAAACCTGTAAACAGCTTTATCCGAGTGCCGTTTGTGGACAAAGAGCATTATGTTGCAAAGTTTATGACAAAAGAATATGATGATGTAAAGGATCGTGACTTTTTACCAGTAGACCCAATCCAATAACTTGCGAAAAATTAAATCTGACTTTTCATAGTTTTTCTAACGTGTTTTGCGGCAAGCTGCAAATTCCAACCCTGTGGGTTTGAAAAATAAAAATATAAAAAAAGATTACCAGTACTTTCCGTTGTCTGGAATGAGACCGATACCTTCTCTTTCAAAATGTCTGTCTAATTCGTCAATCCAGCGTTCGCGGTTGTCTTTGTAGCCCCAGCCGTGTACACGTAGCCAGTAAGCTATGATTGATAGCAGGAAAACCGTAAACATTATTGTGCCAAAGATGTAGACCATCACATCGTAGAACAATGGATCATAGTTTGGTCCAAGCTGTCCAGTCAGTGCTGATATGATATTCAGGAACATTCCTAATACAGGTAGCATGAATTCAGGTTATTTGTGTATGATATATACATTTCTCAAATTGCCTTATATGCGATATATGGGTATAATTGCCTGCAAAATAACCTCGTTTTAGGCATAGGTGGAAGCGGCTGCCGGAACCTGGAATAATAGCCTCTGAAAAATTGGGTGCAAACTGTTGTACAGCATTCGCTGATGGTGAAATAAAAATAAAAAAATTGGTGCGTTGCATCTAGGGTATGGATCTGCTGTATAGTTTGCCCTCTAAAGCCATCTTGTACATCTCGGCGATATAGGGGTTCTCACCAGGCGTTTCTGCGCCAAGTTCGACGAGCCTTGCGTACACTCTAACTACGTAAGCTAGAGCGCCCATAAAGGCCACAACAACACCCATGTTGAACATCCAGTGGTTCGGTACTGCAAATATCTCTTCTACAAACCAAAAGTGCCACATTTCATTTATACCAATCGTAAACATGGTTGCAAGATAACCAAGAATGGTCATTTTGAGTCCCGTGTTCATCGAGTTGTTTGGTCCACGAAGTATGGGCACCTTTCTGTCATAGATTGCTACAGAACCCCAACCGAGTGGTAGCGCCACAAAGTGGGAATATAGCCACCAGTGTGCTGGAGTAAATGCGCTATCTCTGATAGATGTTTGGTGCAGAGATCCGTCGACGAAGTTGTCTACTTCGACGGATGCAGCAACAGAACCCATGGCTATTATGATGAGCCAAATCTTTTTCAATCTTTGGATTTCGACTTCTTTTGGGATCAGTGCCGGCATTTGTGTCATACTGATATTACCACTTCATCTGATATAAAGCAATAGTATCAAATATACGTAAATGCATGAAAATTAACATAAATATTGCTAAAATGTATGCGATAATTTTGAATATTTTGATAAAAAATTGCTATTATTCATTATTTACAGATATTAAAACTATGTTAATCATAGCCATTAAACAATATCCAACTCACGTATGATAAGATAAAACATATAACCATGTGTAGTTTGATGCAAGTTAACAGATATGAAAAACAACACAATTCTTGTAATTGGACTTGGTGCAGTTTTGGCACTAGGTAGCCTCGGTTTCAACTGGGTTGATACCATACTGCCTACTGCAGAAGCACACGGAGTTCAAGCACAACTACAAAGTCGTTTCGTAAAGATCCAAGATGAAACCTTTAACGGACAGTCATTTAATACTGGTGAACAACTTTGTCTTGAAGGCGAACTACAAAGTCTTGTAGAAAGAGATCTGAGAGCATGGGTTTCAATATTCTCAGAATCAACTAATGCAGGAAACAGATGGGAGATACAATCTAGAGATCCTCCTGGAAACGTCTTTGACATTGAAGGAAACGATCTTGTCCCATACAAAATCTGCGCAAAGGCTTTAGAGCCTGGTGTATACCATGTACACACACAACTCAACGTGGCAACCGTTGGTCCAGGTCTTGGTCCGGGACAAACAGTCGTAGTCGAAGGTTCTTACATTCTCAAAGAGATACCTTACACAAACATTGCATACCAGTCAATCATAATTGGCGTCGGATATGTAATAACATTCGCTACAAGACCTTGGCAAGTAATCTAGTAAACTTATCTCATTTTTCAACATACCAGCAGACGCTGTCTGCTAGATTTTTTCCACATGTATTTTTACAGAAAACGTTTTCTCATATGATAAACTAGAAAATATTCTTCAATGCTGTTTGTACTTTATGCGGAAATCATTTGCAGCACATATTGGAAAATATTGAAAACTGCAAGTGACACCTACAAGATACAATTCAAAAAAAAATTCACATCTGTCCAAAGTTCCACATCTAGAATATGATGATTAGACCATATTCATGTGAATATTTTTTAAAGGTTTCTTGCTTTTTTGTGTCATGCGGTATGGCTTTCGCCATGTGTCTGTTTCCAACCAAAAGATGAAAAGACATCTATCCATTCGGGATTTAATCCCACAACCATCTTTATCCACATGTTAAAGCTTACCGCAGTTATGCAACCGGGGTAACATCTCCAAAGTCTAACCCGCGGTTTGTTGCTTTAACTATGATGTATTTCAAATTCACTCCTATCCTTTAGCATACCAAATATGACATCAAGCATCTTGGCCGCTGCTGCAACTTTGGCCTTGGATGATCCTCTCTTTTTTGCAAGACGCCGGTAAAATTCAGAAATGTTACTCTCTGATGCAAATTGGACATGTGCAGATTGGTCAGTCCTGTAACCACTTGGATTTCTGTATAAAACGCATCCATTGTATCATCATATACAGCACTCATTCTACGGAACCATTTGAGTCAGTTTATGGCATGCTCTATTTTTATGCGCTTACGACTGATCCTCTTGCTGTATTCGCGTTCTGCCTCTGTCAATCCCCTGCCCTTTGGTTTTTTGTACGGTTGTTTTGAGATAATTCCAGGATAGTCTTTTTCCACGGACAGATATCCCTTGTCAGTATATAGCATAATTTGGCGCTCTTTTTTCGTGTCCGGATTTTTCATACCATCGGTCCATTTGCCAAAATTTGGCAGATTACGCCGCAGTACCTCCATGTCGTGTACTGAGCCCTCTTCTGGACCGCCAATGTCATTTACCACTCCATCTTTGTTGGAGGCTATCGGTACGCTGTAGACGTGCCTCTTGCGTTTTCCAGAGTATACTGCCTCTGGATTCTCCTGCGGCCTTTGAACCTGTACAAACGTGGCATCAAGATACATCTCGCCGCCGCCCCTGCCAGGTACGAATTTTTTAAACAACTCGCTTGTACGTATTGTCCGTATTGCAGCACCAATATTCTTAGCCGTTGGAAGAACATCCATCAACTGCTCATCAGAAAAGGTCAGATATCTGCTAATGGTGCTCTGATCAACGTTTGCAATGAACGCAAGTGCTCCCGGTTTGAGATTATTGCGTTTGCGGCACTACGATAAACAAAACTTGCTTTACGGTAAGGATATAGATGTTTTCAGGATTGTCCACATATTCTGAAAAGCGGGAAGTCTCTGACGAATCTTCCACGGTTTTTCAGAACCGTTCTAGAATCCATTCAAATTCTTCACGGTTCATTCCTGTCATTTCATATGGATGAACATCATTCCCAATTCCCTTGTTCAAATATTTGTCGACATGCTGTCTTTTGTCATCATTGATGCTCAGAGTCGTTTTTTTGTAGCGTTGATTCTTTGCTTCCAGCTTGGAAATTCTTTCTTTTTGATTGGAAATTCTTTTTTCCTGCATGGAACTCTTCTTTCCCATCTTTAAGATCGTCTTTTTCAGTTTAGAGATCATGCGTTTGTCTGATTGGCATATGCTATGCGCACCTGATACTAGATCATAGATCTTTCGATTTGCCAAAATTGATTTTTTGGTTAATTATGTATGAGGTCTATTGTGTTTGATCAAATATGCATACAACTTTGAAACTTTAGACGGTTACAAAAGTTCAAACATTCAAGGCAAATTATTAGATATATGACAGGCCATAGTTTGTATACAATTTTACGTGAATTACGGCCAACTCTAGTTCACGGATCTATAGTGCATACATGTATTTTCACACTCAGAAACTCTACAATGCCTGTGAATAGCCCATCTTGTATGAGGTCAGCACCTCGTGCTATTTTGTGCATACATCTTCATTTATTGCATAAATTCTAGGCATGATGTGACCTCATACTCCATCTTTATGGAATATTGGTGATTTTCAGACACAGCGCATACTATTTAATTAAAAAGACTTAAAAGGATTCAATATCTCATTAGTTCAAATGACTCTACCAAAAGGATTTGGTTCAGGTGGCGGCGGCGGTGTCGGTGCAGCTGATGTAGAAAAAATGATTGGTCGTCGTGTAGAAAACATGACTGGCATTATCACGCTTTCTTTCATTGCAGCATGGCTAGCCACGTTCGGAGGTACTGCAGCAGGATATTTCTATTATCCTTGGGCTTACCCCACACCTAGCGGACACTATGCATTTATTGTCTTGACTATTGTCGAGTCAATTGCCTACCTATTTTCCGTCAAAGTATGCGAAGAGGGTTCATCTAAAAACAGCAACAAACTCATTGCTGTTACACTTGGCGCAGTAGCAGTAGGTACAGTATTAATTTCATTGTTCGTAGGACACTAGATAGCAATTTTTTTTCATTTTTGAATACTTCCTAGTGTTGTTTGTAGATTTTATTTTTCTATCAACCTGCCAACTGTAATGTTTGTTTATTGATATTTATGAAACTGTATGATCTTCAAATCAATTACAATGTCGTGGTTATACGTACAGGTTCATTAATTTCTATTGGATCGTATGCATAATGGATCAGATACACAATTTTTACAAATAAAATAACTAATTTGAATGATTACGCAAATATCTATTGTACATTAGAATTACACATGCAGTGAATTACCATGCCGTATTATGGTGGCGGGAATTAAATTCTAAAAAACCGTATTTACGTACGCTCATATCGCGTCCAACATAACCGACTATACATTTGGATATTTTTTGCTACATCATACGTCTGATTTCATATTCTGATCATCTGATCATAATTTCATGCAAAACATATGTTCCATTTTCAGATATACGAAATGGTCAAATGGGTATAACACCGTATGCATAATCGTTCAAATCAGTCATTTTATTTGTAAAAATTGTGAATTTGGCCAATCATACATATGGTCTAATGTAATGCATACTGCAATTCAAATTAGATTCTGATCTATTGTACATGATACGATATTTTTCACGTTCAGCCATATATTGAACAAATCATACTTTTGGATGCAAGTAAACAAGAGTTGCGGCCGCGTTTGTCTCTTGATATCTACATAATTGCCCCATGAATTAGATTCTGACTGTATACCCAACTAGGCAATCGTTCTTTAAATTCTTGATTCAAACAGATCACTTTTGGCAATATGGTCGATCAGGCAGATCTCATGGATTATGACCATGGATGCCAAAGGTGTGGATAATGCCTGAAATATCGATATTTACCAAATAAGCATCAGTAAAATCGGCGATTTTTGGCAATATTGTCTTTTTTACGCCTGTGACTGGCTACATGCGTCCATATCTTGCTATAATTTTATATACTAACCTTATTGTTAATCTAACAATGGTCTGGCTTAGACGATGTACCCACTACCTCTTCATAATTGTAGTTGCGGTAAATTCGACTCTATTGACAATCAATGCGGGAGATTATATCTTCTATACTGACTGGGCTTGGACATCGTTTACGATATTTTCAATATCGCAAACTTTGATGTTAGTTGTAGGTGCGACATATTATCTCACCTTTACTGGCGTTCCAGGAACAGCTACGTATTACGCATTGATTATGACAGTGTATACGTGGATTGCCAAGGGCGCATGGTTTGCACTTGGTTATCCATATGACTTCATTGTTACTCCAGTTTGGCTCCCATCAGCAATGCTGTTGGATTTGGCATACTGGGCAACAAAACGCAACAAGCACTCACTGATACTATTCGGTGGCGTACTGGTTGGAATGTCTTTACCACTGTTCAACATGGTCAATCTAATTACCGTGGCAGACCCACTTGAGACTGCGTTCAAGTACCCAAGACCAACGTTGCCTCCATACATGACACCAATCGAACCGCAGGTAGGAAAGTTCTACAATAGTCCTGTCGCGTTAGGTGCTGGTGCCGGAGCAGTGCTATCGGTAACGATGGCGGCATTGGGTGTGAAGCTGAACACCTGGACATACAGGTGGATGGCCGCTTGGTCAAAGTGGGACTAAATCGGAAATACACTAATCCTCTTTTTATTTTTCATTCCTTAATGGTGCCTGTTCATGCATTTTAACTAAAAAAATTACACAAATTGTGATCGTTTATTGTCTTTTACTAACTTCAAACAAGATTAACAGGTAACCATATGACGCTACAGTATGCCAGGCTCATTCAAGGTGCAAAACCGTTTGTAAAATGGGCAGGGGGAAAACGCCAGCTTATTGGAGCATTATCTGAAAACATGCCTGAAAAATATGGAACATACTATGAACCGTTTCTAGGTGGGGGGGCATTTTTATTCCACATACTTGAGCAAAATCCGTCCCAACGTTGCATCGTATCTGACATCAATGCGGACCTTGTTCTTACATATGCCACAGTACGGGACAGACCCGAAGAGCTCATTACGTCATTAAAACGGCATGCACGAGAGTATGACCAAGACCGCCATACATATTATGGAATGGTAAGGGCTTCGGCACCTAGAAGCGAAGTGGCAAAATCATCTAGACTGATCTTTTTGAACCGTACATGTTTTAACGGCCTGTACCGAGTAAACAAACGAGGAAAATTCAACGTACCAATTGGAAGTTATATAAAACCAAACATCGTAAACGAGGAAAACATACGTGCGGCAAGCTCGTTGCTGCGTTCTTCTAATATCAAAATAATGTATGCCGATTTTGAAAATACCGTGTTAGATGCTACAAAAGGAGATTTTATCTATTTTGATCCCCCATACAAACCGGTAAGTGAAACTGCCAGCTTTACCAGCTATTCAGCTAAAAGTTTTGGAGATGCAGAACTTGAACGTCTTGCATCATTGTGCAATAATCTGACAAAAAAAGGATGCAATGTCATGACCACGAATTCTGATCTGCCCGAAGTTGCAAAAATCTTTGGATCCGGATGGAAGATGCATCATGTGGCAGTAAACAGGGCAATAAACTCCAATGCAAGCAGGCGTACCGGGCATAAGGAACTGCTACTGAAAAATTATTAGAGCTTCGAGCGGGATCCGAACCCGCGACCTTTACCTTACCAAGGTAACGCTCTACCAGACTGAGCTATCGAAGCATATACTAAATATTTCTAAAATCCTTATAACTCTTTTATGATCCAAACCAGCATGATGTAAAATTCCATTATAATACATCTTTCAATAACCGTTAAATCTTACACATATGGCAGTATAACCATGGAGGAGTAGTCAAGCCTGGCCAAAGAGGATGTATAATCCTTGGACACGCGGGACTTAAGATCTAAAATGGGCGATCCCGTCTCTTAGGGGTTCGTGGGTTCGAATCCCACCTCCTCCATTAACGCGGGCGTTTTACTCCATGGGAATTTAAAATCAAATAGACGTCTGGCAGGGAAAATACGTACCCTACGTGTACGCAGTTTTTGGATTCGCACAATTGACAGTACAATTCGCCTTTTTGTATGGCAACTTCTGCTATTCTATTTTTGATGTTGTCTTTAATGACGACCCTGTCATCGTCAATTGATAATTTCTCAAGTTTCGGGGCATATCTTGCAAAAATTTTGTCCTTTTGCATCATCTCCTCTAGCATGTATGTGACATAGCCGGAAAAACTGCGAACGCCCTTTACGGCAAGATCCGTTTTGCTTTCCTCATAAGTGTCGTAGAATTTTTCATAGACTGCTTCTGAGACTGTTATTGATTTGAATCCTGCTTTTGGCATACCGTACTTTATGGTATATTACTATATAAAACTTGGCATGTTTTTCTAGTACGAGGTTACCTCATGACTAACAAATTAGTCAATAACGCATAATGTAACCCAATATTTTTTATGCAAACCTGTGCGAATTGAAATTATACTTTATACGACACCGTGCGGTGCATAATTCATGGCTGATGTAGATGAAATCCGGCACAAAATAGTGGACAAGCTTGGAAAATCCAAGATGGGACTCTCTGGACTTGAAATATCAAAAGCTATTGGAATGAATCGCGTTACGCTCTCAAAATATCTTGGAATACTCTCTGCTGAGGGAATTATCGGACAAAAACACGTGGGAAATGCCATAGTGTGGTTTGTTCACGAAGGGACCGATTCATTTTCATTTCCAGAAGATTACGACGTTGCTGCAAAAAAATATCTGGATCTGTTGCTTGTAAATTCTTCCAAAGCGGCACACCATGTAATACGCAATTGCCTGCACATGGGGGCATCATCCGAAAAAATAATCACAGAGGTGGTACTGCCCGCTTTTGACTCTGTACTGCATGCGTACGCGGAGGGTAACATCGGAAGCGTGGAACTACATTTGTTGCAAAACACCCTGCAGGATTCTACACGGTTTGCATATGATGGGAATGCGACTCTAGATGATGATAAAAACGCCGTACTGTTAGCATCTGATGCTACCGGCTCAATCATGTGCAGTGCTGCATCATCGATACTGCAAAACGGCGGATGGACGGTTTCATGCGTTGGAGACATGTCAAATTCGGCCGATACAATGCTTGATTTGGATCTGCACAAATTGTTGCGCCGTGTATGGTCAAAAAAACAAGGCGTGATGATAATTGCTATTTTCTCCGGAACCGGCGAGGGACTTGGACTCTTCTCGGAGGCCGCAGTAGCGGTTGTGAAAAAATTGCATACTAGAAAAATCAGACTGCTGTTGTTTGGTTCAGACTCCAAAGATGCCTCCTCTAGGGCGGATCTTGCCACAAAAGATTTCACGCATGCAATCCAGTGGTTTCAGACTTCATACGAAACCGTCTTGGGCTAAAAACAAATGGGCCGAGTGAGATTCGAACTCACGACCTTTCGATTTCTGAGAAACCATATCAGTCGAACGCTCCAGCCAAGCTGAGCTACCGGCCCATGCATATGCAGAATCAGAAGGACATTTTAGGTTTATCGTTTGTTTGTAAAGTGCGTTTATCGGTTAGGATTGTTTCCATTTTATGGAGCATCCAATGGACGGATCAAAGTCTTTTTCGATTTTCCCGCCGTCAAGCAGCAAGCCAATATTGTCCATCATGGTCTTTTCTGTGGCAGTATCCTCTGGTTTCATGGCGTTGTCAATTCTTCCATGAAAGGCCAGTTTGCCTTTTGAATCAAACAAAAACGGATCCGGAGTGCACATTGCACCGTACGACTTTGCCACCTGTTGGAATTCATCGTACAGATAGTCGAATTTTATACCTTTTTCAGCTGCCACTGATTTCATACTATCAAAGCTGTCATCTGGATACTTTACGGCATCATTGCTGTTTATTCCTATTATTGCCACGCGTTTGCCATATGTCTGGTGGATTTCTTTTATAGCCTCAACTTTTGCCTTTACGTACGGACAGTGATTGCACATGAATATTACTAGAACACCTTCATAGCTGTCATAGCTTGACAGGGAATGATTTGAACCGTCAATTCCGGGAAGATCAAAATCAGGCGCTTTTTGACCGGTTTTTAAACCCTGATTTGACTCTAAAAGAACCATAAACACACCAAATTTTATGCAAATAAAATCTTTGACCCGCATACGGGGCAACATTTGGCATAAATACGCCATATGCATGCAAACAATAACAATTAAAATCACTTGATGCGGTATCTTGACAGGGGCCGATAGTATAGCCTGGTAGTATACCCGCCTTGCACGCGGGGGGTCAGGGGTTCAAATCCCCTTCGGTCCACCTTTTCATCATGACACAATTCTATTTTACCACATTTTCAAAATCATATCCGAGCACGTTATGAGATGGGTTTAAATATAATGCCTTTTTGTTATCGTACATGGCAAATGTAGAAGATGGTTGGCCAGTATGGATACCTCTTATAGTTGGTTTAGCTCCAGGTCTAGTTTACTGGATAGTAATCACTGGTATGAAAAAACGTCGTTAAACGACATTTACACTCTTTTTTATTACTCCTAGCGTATGCTCTAGGGTAAATACCGCTAACCACCTTGTTTGATTAGATCGTATGATGCTGATTTAACGATCCTTCATGTAGATTATCCATGCGCTATGCGGTAACGGCATTGCTAATCTTCGCCATACTGATGATTCCACATGCAGCTTTCCCTGAAACCGGAGATGTATTTAGGGCTACAATTGATGGCGTGCAAATTCGCGACAATGAAGGTTCTCTCATAGGAAGCGGACAGTTAGGAGAACTCGTATTGATCCAGTCTCCTATTACAATAAACAAAGTGGTCGGATATGATAATAACATGCAAGAGTATACGTATTATGCTCAAATCAAAGTTGCAGAAAAAGATCCACATGTAGAATATGTCGGAGTGTACGAGGGAGTGCTTGATACTGACGGAACGACAATCGCATGGATAATGTGGACTCCGGAGAAGGCGGGACTTTATTATGTTGAGACATATGTGTGGGACGGAATGGAGGCACTGACGAGTCCTGGACCAGTTTTACTTGTACTGATAAACTAGGTTTATTTTTGGAGATGTCGTAAAAAATTTCATGAAACGATTCAAAATTTCAGCTACGGGCGGCACATTTGACATACTTCACAAGGGACATATGGCCATATTTGCCGCATCCTTTGAAATTTCAGAAAGTGTGATCATAGGCATATGTACGGACAATATGGCCAGTAAAAAAGGAAAAAAATTGCGTAACACGTACGATAAGAGACTGGCGAATCTCCGCAAAGCACTGGAAAAAAACTTTCCTAGCGCAAAATATTCCACAAGTCCTTTGGAGGATGACTTTGGTCCGGCGGTACTGCAAGGAGATGTGGACGCGCTGATTGCAAGCGAGGAGACCTCGTACAGGGGCAAGGAATTAAACGCCAAAAGAGCAAAAAGAAAATTGCCGGCGGTGGATATTGTGAGAGTGCCGATGGTAAATGCGTATGACGGGAAGCCGATATCTAGCACGCGCATGAGAAACGGAGAAGTGGATTCTGAAGGTCACAGACTCTAAAATTTGACATGCAGCTTTAGAATTTTGATCATATACTGTAATACCAAAAACTGCCACATTATGGCATGATAATACAGAATTTGGCAAAGAAACTGGGATCGGATGTAAAAAATATGCAGGATGGACTACAGCCTGAACTTTTGGCCTCTTGGTATGAGAAAATCATAGCTGATGCAATAGAGATGGCACCTCCGTGGCTGCAGGATAAAATTGCTGTAAAACAGGATCCAATTTTGCCCCAAAAATTCAATCTGGACATATCAAAGCGTGCAGTACGTTATTTTGTCATGGCGGCGGATTCGAACATAGATGCGATGCCGTATACGACGGCAATGTATTTTCTTCGCGTACAAGAAGAGCTAGACTCGGAAGTATCAAAACCGCTAATCTGACTTTATCATCTCTACCTGAGAGCCGGTCGTACTGGTTCCAAGCATCTGGGCGCTTCCGTCTATGACTGACTGGACAAAATCAACAAACGTTTCAGCGTTATTCGAATCTGCCATGATGACGCTGTGCGCTGACTTGTCCTTTAATGCTAGGACAACCTCCTGCTCGTATACCCCGATTACTGCATGCAAAAACGTCTCGCCTTTTTCCTGCCGATATATAATGCTGGCAAGTTTTTGAGCCTCATATTTGTCCTGACACTGTACGCGTGTTTTGTTCATTTCCTCGAATAAAGAAACTCGTCAAGACGGTTCTTTGCCTCCATACGTTTTTTCTGATGTTCTGATAAAAATTCGTTTACTTTTTCAACCAATATTGCCTTTAATTCGCCGGTCAGCATGCTGCCAGAACTGTACTTCTTGCGTATATCTTCAAGTTTTGCATCATCTGGCTCGAAGAACATTTTCAGATACTGGAAAGATACGTCAATGTCCGTATTGCCGCCCATCTGGCGGTGCATTTTGATGTCCGGCTGGCCGCCTGAAAATGCATATTTTGTTATTTTTTTCTTTACCTGTACGGGATCGTCTGTTGTGTATATCGTTCCAGTATCTGAGGATGCGGACATTTTCCCCCCTGGACCTTCAAGAGCTGGAAGCATTACATTGTGTATCAGCGCCGGCTTTGGCCTGCCAAGTTTTGGTGCAACATCGCGCGTGAGTCTAAAGTGCGGATCCTGATCAACGCCCAACGGGATGAGTACGCGTTTATTTTCGATAAAACACGGCGCGGACTGGAGAGCCGTATAAAATATGGTTCCGATGTTTGTCTTACCGTTAAATCCAAAGACCGCCTTTGTGTTTGAAAAATTTATCTTTTTTGCAACCTGCGCTGCAATGGGATACAAATCTGCAATGTCTTTTGTATTTATTATGATCTTTGTTTTTTTGGGATCAAATCCAAGAGCGATAAAGTCAAGTGCGTTTTCAATTGCATATTTGGAGGTCTCCTCCAAAGTAAGGTTTTGTTTTGTATAAAATTTTTCATCATCGGTAATCTGAAAGTACATTTTGGCGCCAAATCTGTCCTGCAGCCATTTTGCAAAAACCCACGGAAGCAGATGGCCTATGTGTGTATGGCCGGACGGACCTCTTCCGGTATACATGAAAAATTTTTCGCCTTTTTTGTACGCATCAAGCACTTCCCCCAAATCCCGATGCGAGAAAAAAATACCTCTGCGCAGCATAAAATGATCTTCACCTGCAACCGCGCGCATCTTTTCGAGCATCTTTTCGGTCATCTTTTCAGTGCCAAAGCGTTTTATGAGTTTCTCGTAATCAATTTTGCCGCTGACGTTCCACGGGGTTACCGTAAAATCATCCGCTGACATCTCTTTCAAATCTGTCTCAAGGTTTAAAAAGTCTTTTTAGATATTTTTTCCAAATGGCGCAGGTATTACACGCAATAGAGGAAAAAATAATCAAAGCGTTAAAAGAGTATGGCACATCTGATATGACAAAACTTTTGACCCGGACGGATCTTGGCGAGGATCAGATTAGACGCGGAACCGAATGGCTTCGGCTGAAAAAACTTGCAAATGTAAACACACAGACCTCGATTGTACTCTTGCTTGGAAAAAACGGACTCGAGGCTGCAGAACATGGGCTTCCGGAGAGAAGGCTGCTGAAACTTTTAAAATCAAAAGAGATGAGTATGGCAGAAGCATCCGGCATGCTTGGCGGAGCGTTTGGTTCTGCAATAAAAGAGGCCCGGGATGGCAAATTTGTATCCGTCAGGGACGGAATTTTACGTTTGGAAAAATCTGCGCCAAAACTTTTGCCTGGAGAAAAAGTTTTGGAAATGTTCAAGAGCGCGGGGATGGCCGACCCTGGAAGGGAAATTGCCGAAAGTCAAGCAAAGACAGATCCAGGATGCATACATTTGATGGAGCGTCCGGATTTTTTTAAAATCAAAAAAACCAACAGACAGCAAATATCACTTACCGATGAAGGTCTAGCACTTGATTTTTCAAAAAACATACATGCGGGAGCCATCGATGTTGATGCAGACGTTCCGGTGATGTACGCTTCACGGCGCCATCCACTAACTGAAACAATACGCGAGGTAAGGGAGGCGTTTGTGGCTCTTGGCTTTGAGGAGATTGACGGAAATTTGGCACAGCCTGGATTTTGGAATTTTGATGCACTCTTTACGCCGCAGGATCATCCGGCGCGGGAAATGCAGGATACGTTTTACATCGAGGGGGCAAAATCCTCCAGATTTGCATCAAAGGATCAATTCTCAAAGGTGGCAGCAGCTCATGAAAAAAACTGGAAATATACATGGAACAGGACAGAATCTTCCCGTATGGTGCTGCGTACGCATACTACGTGCGTTACGGTAAACCATCTTGCAAAAACGCGTCCAAAAAAAGCGCGCATCTTTTCATTAGGGAGTGTTTTTCGCAACGAAAAACAGAGCTACAAGCACCTAGCAGAATTCCACCAGGTAGAGGGCGTGCTCTCAGGCCCGGATGCCACGCTGCGGGATCTTATGGGAATACAGGGGGAATTTTACCGGCGCATAGGATTGGGTAAAGTTCGGTTTTGGCCCACATTCTTTCCATACACTGAGCCGTCTTTACAGACAATGGTGTATAATGAAAATCTTGGAAAATGGGTGGAAATGTTTGGAATGGGAATATTCCGGCCCGAAGTTATACGACCGCTTGCAATTCCAGGTCCCGTGCTTGCATGGGGCGGCGGAATTGAACGCATTGCAATGCTAAAGTATGGCGTATCTGACGTGCGGGAATTTTACAATAATGACATAAAATGGCTCAGAGAGGTTTCAAAATGCCGGTAGTCGAGCTGGAATTTGCACAGCTGTCCAAACTTGTGGGAATAAAAAATACAAAAAAACTGCTACAAATGCTGCCGTATCTTGGACTTGACATAGAGGGCGAGGATGCGCACACGGTGCGGGTAGAATACAGTCCAAACAGGCCAGACTATTCCACAGTATACGGAATTGCCGCAGGACTGCGCTACATGGGGGGTAAATCAAAACCTGCTCCAAAATTCCCGCTAAAATCAGGCACTAAATTAAACCGCATCAGGGTTGATTCAGCCGTTAGCAAAGTGCGCCCGTACATTGTAGGAATTATAGCACGCGGTAAAAAACTGGGCAATTCTGAGATAAAAATGCTCATGGCAATGCAGGAGGATCTGCATATGGGACTGTGCCGAAACAGGAAAAAATCCTCCATCGGAGTGCACAATCTTGGGGCAGTATCCTTTCCGCTCTCCTACGGTACGGCTGAATTATCCGAAAAGTTTGTACCCTTGGGCTCTGTTCATGAAATGTCCGTTGCCGATATTTTGAAAAAAACCCCAATTGGCGCATTATACGGGAATCTGCTACAAGGTTTTGCAAGAGTGCCTCTTTTGAAGGATTCGACAGATTCTGTCATATCCTTACCTCCGATAATAAACGCCGCCTCTACGGCGTTAACTGCCGGAGTGGATGGCATATTTGTCGAAGTTACCGGAACAGAGAGGCGCAATGCCGAAGATGCGCTCTCCATAGTATCTGCCACTTTATCGGAGATGGGATTTACCATATACGAGGTTGGAGTATCTGGTGCGGGAAATTCTACTGCAAAGCTTTTGCCTGTAGTGCAAAAACTGCCCATCAAACTGGTATCTGATACATTGGGATTGGACATGGGTGCAAAACAAGTCCGTTCTTCGCTGGCCAAGAGCGGAATTTACTCTACAGTTTCTGGTGCAAACCTGGTGTGCCACATACTGCGGCACCGTTTTGACATATTCGGTCCGATGGATCTTGTAGAGGAGGCAATACTGGGGTATGGGGTGCAAAACATAACTCCAAAGCTCTCGCCGCACCCATTCATCGGTTCTCTTAGTGCCGCATCCGATATGACCGGCGCGCTAGGATATGCCATGGTGGGACTTGGATGTACAGAGGCGAAAAATTCCGCACTCGTAGAGGGGGATGGCAAAAAAAATCTCAAAGTTGCAGCAAATACTGTATTGCGCAGCTCTTTGCTTGACGGACTGCTTGATTCCCTCTCGCACAACGTACACGAAGAATATCCGCAGAGACTCTTTGAGATTGGAACCGTTTTTGATGTAAAATCTCCGGTTCACGAAGAGACGCATCTGTGCGCGGTTTTGGCGCATGGCGGGGCAAACTATACGGAGGCAAAATCACTTTTACAGGCTGTTTTATCCGGGCTTGGCTTAAAGGCAAAAACTGCAGCATCAAAGCATCCGTTGCTTGATGCAGGTCAGAGCGCGTCCGTGGAAGTGGGAGGAAAGAAGATTGGATCGGTTGGTACAATCGCAGGTACAGTTCGATCCGACAGAAAAATACGCCAGTCTGTGTCCGCATTTGAAATTGACGTCTCTGGATTAATATTTGACTAGGTTTGAGTGCGAATTGCCCCAAGAGCAGGCGTGCAGACGGACCGCGTGATTCGTATCGTTGTGATTTAGATGAGCAGGCGGTTCACCCAGGCACGCTACAGGGCATTCCCCCGGCCAAAGAACTCAGGGAGGTTGTGGCTATTGCCGATGACCCTGGTGCGAGTCAGAACCGGGGAACATTTTTGAAATATGCAAGCAAGGGTAAAATGTACATGCGGTCTTGCCGTATTGTGAAATATTGGCTTGCAAAACAGGAACCTTCCGGTCCGCGCGGATATAGCTTTGAGCAGTTTAAAAAAGACGGTAAAACCGTTTGGGACGGCGTACACAACAACCTTGCATTAAAGCACATGCGCTCCATGAAAAAAGGCGATCTTGTACTGTACTATCACACTGGTACGGAGAGGCGCGCGGTTGGAATTATGAAAATCGTATCCGAGCCGTATCCAAACCCCGAAGAGGATGAGGAGAGGTTTATTGTAGTGGACGTAAAATACGTAAAACCGCTTGCGCGACCAGTAGGGCTTTCGGAGATAAAATCTAATTCGCAATTTGCAGGATGGGATCTGTTGCGGATATCACGGCTCTCGGTGGTGCCGGTTCCCGCACATATATGGTCCGCGCTGATTGAATTATCCAAGAGCGGATGATGCAATTTTTGCAAGAGTTTATGCATAAGACCTCATGCATAATCAATCACTGAAACATACGGTTCCGACTATGACACTGTCATGATCAAAGTACACATGACCTAAAACCTTCAAGCAGACAACAAAATAAATCAAAATATCATATGTATGACAAAAAGTAGAATATTATGCGTGACTGTATGCACAAAGATGTGCTACTTGATTTGAGGGCAGACCTTTTCCAACGGTTCGATATACTTGCGATCCTTTAACATGATGTGCAGATTGGTCAGTCCTGTAACCACTTGGATTTCTGTATAAAACGCATCCATTGTATCATCATATACGGCACTCATTCTACGGAACCATTTGAGTCAGTTTATTGTATGCTCTATTTTTATGCGCTTACGACTGATCCTCTTGCTGTATTCGCGTTCTGCCTCTGTCAATCTCCTGCCCTTTGGTTTTTGTACGGCTGCTTTGAGATAATTCCAGGATAGTCTTTTTCCACGGACAGATATCCCTTGTCAGTATATAGCATAATTTGGCGCTCTTTTTTCGTGTCCGGATTTTTCATACCATCGGTCCATTTGCCAAAATTTGGCAGATTACGCCGCAGTACCTCCATGTCGTGTGCGGAGCCCTCTTCTGGACCGCCAATGTCATTTACCACTCCATCTTTGTTGGAGGCTATCGGTACGCTGTAGACGTGCCTCTTGCGTTTTCCAGAGTATACTGCCTCTGGATTCTCCTGCGGCCTTTGAACCTGTACAAACGTGGCATCAAGATACAGCTCGCCGCCGCCCCTGCCAGGTACGAATTTCTTAAACAACTCGCTTGTACGTAGTCCGTATTGCAGCACCAATATTCTTAGCCGTTGGAAGAATATCCATCAACTGCTCATCAGAAAAGGTCAGATATCTGCTGATGGTGCTCTGATCAACGTCTGCAATGAACGCAAGTGCTCCCTGTTTGAGATTATTGCGTTTGCGGCACTGATAAACAAAACTTGCTTTACGGTAAGGATACAGGTGTTTCCAGGATCGTCCACATATTCTGAAAAACGGGGAGTCCCTGATGAATTTTTTACGGTTTTTTTGAACCGTTATAGAATCCATTCAAATTCTTCACGGTCCATTCCTGTCATTTCATATAGATGAACATCATTTCCAATTCCCTTGTTCAAATATTTGTCGACATGCTGTCTTTTGTCATCATTGCTACTCTGTGCCATCTTTTTGTAGTGTTGAATTTCTGATTCCTGTTTGGAAATTCTTTTTTCCTGCACGGAACTCTTCTTTCCCATCTTTAAGATCGTCTTTTTCAGTTTAGAGATCATGCGTTTATCTGATTGGCATATGCTATGCGCACGTGATACTAGATCATAGATCTTTCGATTTGCCAAAATTGATTTTTTGGTTAATTATGTATAAGGTCTATTTGTTTTATTGTCGATTCTGACGGGTTTTTCTGCTGACTCTTGCATGATCGGAGCATTTTCTTTCTGTAAGAGTTTTGGAAATGTTTGGTTTTGTGCGGATGTTCTTTGCGGCAAGTTCCTTTATAGCGAATTTTAGATCATCTATTTCTTTTTGTTGATCTGCAGATTTTTTTCAAGTATGGAATATTTTTCCTCAGATGCAGAATATTTGTTTTTCAGATCTGTAATCTCGCTTTTCTGTCGTTTATTGATACGTTGTAACTGCGCAATTTCTTGCAATGCAGTGTGGCCTTTGGTTATGGTCATTTTGGTCACGTTCTGGCAACAATTCGTTATGTTTGTACCCGATCCATAAAGATCATGATGGAAAATACTCGATCATATGATCAAATCGCTTCAAAACTCTAGACAGTTACGATTTGGTTTGTTTTAAATTAAAATATTGTATTATAGATGAGTTATCCAATCAGAAATATCAGATGAGACATTGGAATACTGACCATAATAGCGCCATATGGCAGCAAATATGGCAATAGTATGAGTGTCTAAATTTTCGCCCATTTGTTCTATATTTATTTCATCATAACCATGTATTTCAGTTTTATTTTCAGGGATTTTGATTTTACCATTATTTATTTTAAAAGTCATATGTCCTATAGAATTACGAGTTTTATGATCTACATGATTTGCATACTTTTTTAAACCGTGTTTTTTAATAAATTCTAATTTGTTTCCAAGTGATATGTAATTATGTACGGTATTAAACGACTTATGTTCTTTATCATCAACATCATCGTATGCTTTACGACATGCATAATATAATATAGTTACATAATGGGAAGCCAAACTCTCAACTGTCATCAAATAACGTGTAAGAAACATCAAGTCTACTTCATCACCATTTTTAAAATCAACGGTTTTTCGTATTTTTTCATATAACTCCATCCAATTTTTATAATTTTGTAATGCTGTGCGATGAAATTCGTTTTGTCTATTTACAAGTTTTTCGTTAAATTCAGTATCTTTTTGTAATGCATCATCAAATATTTTCGATATTATGTTATAATATTCTTGTGCAAGATCTGAATCCCATCCCTGTTTATTGCATAGATCCTTAAATTCATCATCATTCATATATTATGTTTAAACTCTATATTAATAAATCATCCGCCAATGGGTTCTGTAAAGTTATCGGTTCATAGGCGTTAGGCATGAAATACGGATCTTCTCTGAATTGAGTATTTATGTGGGAAATTGTAGTCATCTCATGCCTAACAAATTAGTCAATAACATACGATCATTTAGATCCAAATATCATCAATAAATAATCCATCTCATGAGCAATGATGTCCAACATATCGCAAATTGGAAGACTGAGAGTTTTTGTCGAAAAGACGAATAAACAAATGACAGAATTTACGCATAGATTGGACACAAAGGATGGGGGAAATTAAAACCCTCAAAACTTGACTCGTATATTATGAAAATTCAAACACACCAACCTCTTTACGTTCACTTGAATACATGCAAGAAAAACGCAAAATACGTAAGGCAAGAGAAAATGGCGAATTACCGCCACAAAAAACCAGATGGCAGTCTAGGTCACAAGGGAGTATCACGTAAATACAATCTAACCAATACTGTAAAGCACATCATGAAAAATACCAAATGCAGCTGTGACAGTACCATGGAATACTCGTATACAAAAACGCGTGACATTATTGATTACATACCAGCAGTTGCAACAGAGATCAAACATATGATCGACGCACACGTATGCTCAAACTGTAAACATGTCCACAAGGCAGAAAACGATCTGTCAAAATCTGACTCGTATGTTAAAAATGGGATTGCCTAGTTCTCCAATACAGAGCAGTGAAAATCACGCATGATGCGATACAAGAACTGCTCAAAGCAACATGCGGTCTAGTCATTGTCAAATCCACTATAATCAACATGATCTCAAATGTCTCGGATCTAATGGAAACGGAGGCAAAAACAATAACAAACACGGTTATGCAATCACAGTTTGTCAATATTGATGAGATCTCGTACATACTGAATGGATTGATGGTTTGGGCGTGGACAATCGCATACGAGAAAAATATTACGATAATCATGAAGAGATGTGGTGCGCATGTTATGGACGCATATATGGACAAATTTGATGGTTTTGCAGTAACTGACGGATATCTTGCATACAAGAGATTTGATCCTGGAGGAATGTATCAACGGTGCTGGGTACACGAGCTGTGGATTGTTAAACACATGGCGGTAAAACATGGCGGTACACATCCGAGACTCTACGAGAATCTATGCATACTGTTCAACGACGCTAAAAATAATATCCACGGTGGTGCAAGTGTACGACATGCGTTTGAATACACACTTGATGTCATGTTAGATAAATACCGCAGTACAGAAATGTCCAAAATGCAAAGTTTGATCAAACGGTTGGAGAATGCGACGATGAATCTGCTTGCCTTTATAGAGCATGAAAACATCACACCTACAAACAATGTAGCCGAGCGTGCATTACGGGATGTCATGGTTTGGCGTAAGATAAGCGGACTGATCAGAGGATCTGAATCCATGAGAAGAATGTCAAACTTTCTAACGTGCGTTTTGACATGGAGATCACATGATAAAATCGTCTTTGAAGATGTGTTCAGTATCGTTTAATAGCTGACCTCATACACACAGACTATTGAATGATATAAAAATTTTCATAAGTTATGCAAGTGCCGATTATGCCATTGTAACAAAAATAGCCACCGCGCTTAATAAATATGGCATAAATACATTCGTGGCACAACGGAACATCCAAAGTGGTGAAAATTGGTCAGACATAATAAAGAATAATTTAATAACGTCAAAATTGTTTTTAGCTCTGATTACAGAGAATTATAATAATTCTCCATATGCTAATCAAGAGGCAGGGATGGCAGATCGAAACAAAATGCCAATACTTCCGATTAGATTAGATAATTCAACCCCAAAAGGGCTTTTGAGTAAGATTCAGGCGAATAAATTTGATATAAATTCATCAAAAGACGTTAAAGATCTAGTTGAAAGAATCAAGAATAAATGTATGTCATTTAATTTATCGGGTAAAATGAACGATATAAAATTAGAAGATCAATTACAAAAAAAATATGGATTTAATGGTACGGATTCAAGTATGTTTGGAAATCATCAAGATTTGAAAAAACTTGATGTCATGTTACACAGTAATGATAACATCATACAAGATGTGGCATCTCGTGCATTGCATACTATACTATATCCATGCACATATTTCATAGTGCAGCCACAGCAAAATTTGAAGTTATTTTCGGATGATAGTAAAAAATTTTTTAAAAGTTTAGCTGATGGTAAAGAAATAAAAATTCAAAATAATTTAATAATATTATATAAAAGAGAACAAGAATCAAATATAGATTTTATAAGATATTATTCCAAATATGCGAAACAATCAGATTATCTCCAACATTATGATAACGGATCCGTAATTCAAGCAGTTACAAATCCTCTCTTAAACATTGAAAATAATAAATTGTATCTTAGTTTGCAGAGTACGACTATGTCGTTATTATCATTCGTCATAATTTGTAGAGATTATTACAAATATATCAAATATGAAGACAGCATTACTTTCGGGATCGCGATCAAAAGATCTATAGATATGACTTTAAGTGATTTGAAGAGTAATGGAAAAATTTTGCGCGCTTCAAAACGATCATGGATGAGAGAGGATTCTAACAAATGTGATTATAATGATGTTTACAGTGAGCAAATCTGCAACGTATTGGAATTAACAAATGTAGAGATCATGAAAATTGTCAAATATTTTACAAGTAAAATATTGGGCGCTTACAAGTATGACGAAGAGTCATCCATATTTGATCAAAATGGAATGTTAGGTGAAGATGATTTCAAAAAATTTAATGACTATGGACATACGTCTTCATATCGGATATAATAGACCGTATGCATAATCGTTCAAATCGGTCATTTTTATTCGTAAAAATTGTGAATTTGACCCATTATGCATAACCATATGTGAAGAGAGCTTCTAAGACCACAGATGGTTGTAAGAATGTCAAACGATCCGTATTGCCGAGACGTAAATCATCTAAAAAAGATCCAAATGTAAACAAACAGATTACCCGATATTCTGGGAAGGATATGTTTGTTGGAATGGACGTTCACAAGAAATTTTGTAACTGTCTAGAGTTTTGAAGTTAAATTGGATAGATATTCTTCCAAATAATCATGAAAGTTCAGATTCCTCAACCTGCATGTCTCCTTTATGCTCATCAATATCCTGTGAGCTTTGGCACCATCCTCTGAGCGGTGACCATTTGTAATTTTGCGTATTACGACATTTGGTCGAATCCCCCTCTCGGCGGTATTGTTGTGTCAGTCAGTACCCGTTTTTAGAAACGTAAAGAGCATATCTTTTTCTCGCCTGATTCTTTTTACAAATCTGATACAGTTTTTCTCCTTGTACGGCTTTGAGATCAGTCTGTCAATTCTTACCTCTAGATTTTTCTTGATTTTAAGCCTCTTGATCTTGCTTTGTATCTTTGCAGCATTCTGTGAGTCGTAGAGTATTTTTTGCAGACGTTTTGCAAATGGTTCAAACTCTTTGCCGGGGTTTTTATGATCTATTGTACCCAGGATCTCTCTTTTATAGTGAACATGGCAACGCTGATGTGTTTTACCAGCATAATTCCATGCTGGCCATGAATCGCTTGTAACGTTTCCCTTGTATTCTTTTAATATTTTTTTTGGTACCTCGCGGCCACGTGATTTGTCAATTTCATATATGATGGTCCATTTTCCAACAAACACCCACAACCAGTGGTTGATGCCATCAATCCGCCAGCTGGTCTCATCTCCGTGTATGTTTAATTCTTGGTTTAATTCCTTTATCATCTGCTCGTACAGCGAACCAAACGCTGTCGCCATTTTTGTTATCACGTGGTTTATGGTGGAAGGTGTCACGTGTATCGAATACATTAGACCTCATGCATAATCATTAAAATCAGTCATTTTTATTCGTAAAAATTGTGAATTTGGCCTATTATGCATGAAGTCTATTGTATTTACCAGTCGTGATATTTTTACATATGAAATTCCCAATAATTTGAGTGAGACGATAAACACTCCCAATCTGATCCCAAACCTGCTGTTTGGAAGTGCGGTGTGTATTTTTGGTGTGATTGTCTTTTTACAGTGTTTGCAATATCTTCTGTATATCGTATATTCTGTATTGTATGTCTTTGCTGGAATAATATCCTCCACCGTACGGGTGTATTTGTCGATGATTTTTGAGAGCTCGTTTCCACATCCGCTGCACATCTTTTGATCCACATTTGTTTTATTGTCGATTCTGACGGGTTTTTTTCTGCTGGTTCTTGTATGATCAGAGTATTTTCTTTCTGTAAGAGTTTTGGAAATGTTGGGTTTTGCACGGATATTCTTTGCGACAAGTTCCTTTATAGCGAATTTTAGATCATCTATTTCTTTTTGTTGAACTGCAGATTTTTTTTTCAAGTATGGAATACTTTACTTCAAGTGTGGAATATTTGATTTTCATGTGTGTTCTCTTTTTTCTGTTGTTTGTCGATACGTCGTAACCGTGCATTTTCCTGCAATACCTTGTGGAGTAATCCAGGATTGAGGTTATTTTGGTCACGTTCTGACAACAATTCGTCATGTTTGTGCTTGATCCATAAAGATCACGATAGAAAATACTCGATCATATGATCAAATCGCTTCAAAACTCTAGACAGTTACTAGATCTTTTGATTTACCAAAATTGCTTTTTTGGTTAATTGTGCATAAACTGTTGTACACTATGATAAATACATACTAACATAAAGGCATAAATATAATATTACAAACAATAATACATGATGAATTTCCGAAGAAAACGTAGCGATACTAAAATGGAAAATATATCAAAAATCCCTAAGGATGTAAAAGAAAAATACAGATCTGATTCACCTCTGAACACTATCTTGAAAAGAGAAAATGTGACTTCGCTACATCAACTAAAAAAGAAATATAGTGATAAAAGAAAACAGCGATTTGCACAATGATTTTTTAATATTCTTCATACACTTGCTTTATTCATAAAAATTGTAAATTTGGCCCATTATGCATGAAGTCTATTATGCACACGATCTAATGTAAAATTTCCAATGACACCCATGTATCTAAAATAACCCTCAAAGACGCCTCTTGCAAATTATTCTTATACCTGAATCAAATATGCCGCAATGAACGCACATGATCTGTTGTTTTTTGCTGTAAAAGATAAAGGAGGGATATTTTACTTTATATTTGAAACATGAATCTTGCTGGAATAGAAATAAGCTACCTTTTACGCGATCTTGCATCCAAAAATTCCGGATATTACCTCTCCAACATATATGGGATAACACGGAACTGCCTGCTCTTTAAACTCCGTCATCCGGAAAAAGATGAACTCTCACTCATGTTCTCTACATTTGGACTGTGGCTTAGCTCCTCTAAAATAAACCCCATAGAAGAAAACAAACTGCAGCGCAGATTCAGAATGGATCTGTTAAGAACCAAACTGGAAAATGTAAAACAACTTGGAGCAGAACGTATAGCATATCTTACGTTTGAAGGAAAGGATAAGAAATTTGTACTTGTGGGGGAATTTTTCAACGAAGGAAACATAATACTATGCAACGAAGAGATGAAAATACAGGCATTATTGCATTCGCTTGACGTACGACACAGAAAACTAAGAGTTGGAGCAACTTATGTTCCTCCGCCAAGTCACGGCATAGACGTGTTCAAAGTTTCAGCGGACAGTCTTGAATCCTCCATGCAGCCGGATTTGCCTGCGGGAAAATGGCTGGGTAGAACACTGGGTCTTCCTACCAGATACGTGGAAGAGATTTTTAAAAATTCATCCGTTAGCAAAAAGGCTTCATGCTCGGATCTCTCAAAAGATGATCTTGTATCAATAGCGGATTCTGTTCAAAAAATTATCAAATCGGTCATAGGGGGAAAGCATGATGCAGTCATCGTGGGCAAAGGATCCGACAGATATGTGCATCCAATCCGAATGCATACAGACGAGGATACTGTACCGGTTGCAAGTTTTGAGACAGGATTGGACGAGATTTTTACTCTGCGCATTCTAGAGTATGGAAAAGAATCCATATCAGAAGAAATGGACAAACGGATCATCGATCTGGAAAATACCATTGAAAAACAGAAAAAAGCGGTGGAAACTGTCAAAAACAAATCACATGCAATATCTGATTTGGCATCATCACTGCAGACTCTGATCGTACGCGGGATAAATTCACTTGATGATGATGAGGTACAGTCGGTACTTTTGAGCGCAAATGCGTGCAGAATCAATGAAAAAGGAGTACATTTGATTCAAATCTGCGAGGAAAAAATTACAATAGATCCGCAAACATCTCTTCACGCAATAGCATCATGTCTATATAATGAATCAAAAAAACAAATTGGAGCCATCCCTATCATAGAGTCAGCTACAATTTACGCACAGAAAAAAATTGATCTGCTCAAAGGCACATCAACATTGCAAAAAGAATCAATCTCATATTCGCATATAAGAAAAAAGAGCTGGTATGAAAGATACAGATGGTTTTATACTGTGGATGGACTTCTTGCCATAGGCGGGAGGGACTCATCTTCAAACATGGCCATGATTCGTAAACACGTGGAAAAAGACGATTTGGTGTTTCATGCTGACATACACGGTTCGCCGTTTTTTATATTGAAAAATGCACAAAATGCCACGGGTGCAAGCATTACCGAAGTGGCCAGTGCTACAGTATGTTTTAGCAGAGCATGGCGGGAAACAATGTTTGGTTTGAGCGCATATTGGGTAAAACCTGAACAGGTAGAAAAAAGCGCCCCAAGCGGCCAGTACCTTCCAAAGGGATCATTTTTAATACGCGGCACTAGAAATGTACTTCATGTTCCGACGCTGAGACTAGCACTTGGCATAACAAAAGACAACGATGCATACGTGCTAATATGCGGCCCCGTGGAACCAATAAAGAAAAAATGTATCCTATATGCGGTAATAGAACCGCTGGGATCAAAATCCACGGATGCTGCAAAAAAAATCCGATCAGAATTCCTCAAACTTGACGATTCAGTCGCAAAACCAATAGGGGTGGATGAGTATGTACGCGTTCTGCCTCCTAGCATGTGTCATATGGTGGATTCGGGCAAAAACAAGGAGTATTATCAGTAATGCATCACATTTTTATTCTTTTTATCCCCGTGGTATAACATGGCAGACGTTACCTCTGATGCGGTCAGACAATCACTAAAACAGTGCATGGATCCGGAAGTTCCGATAAACATAGTGGATATGGGACTAATATACGGAATTGACGTTTCCGGCTCTGATGTAAACGTCCGTATGACAATGACCACGCAGGGATGCCCGCTTCACGAAACAATGGTACAGGATGTAAAACGTTATGCAAAAAAAGTTCCGGGCGTTGCAAACGTAAACGTTGAGGTTGTATGGGATCCCCCCTGGACAATGGAAAAGCTCTCCGATGATGCAAGAGAGACTCTTAAAAAAATGGGTGCCGGTGCGGGAATATCTACACCTGCTCCGATAAACTATGAGATTGCCCATCCACAGGGAGTGGGAAAGTTGGTAAAACAGGAAGACGGTTCCATGGTTTTGACAAACGAGCACGATCAGGGCTTTATGGTAAATGATGCAATAATTGAATTTTGGAAAATGTGCAACGGTAAAAGAAAGGTTACCGAACTAGTTGATCTGTTTGCAAAACATACCGGTATGCAGCGAGGCCAGGTGGAAAAAGAAGTCATGCAGCTAATACAGCAGCTCCGGGAAGGCGGACTTGTCATAATACCCACATCGCCGGAAGCACCAAACGTGGAATTCAACCGCAGCTAGTGGATGTATTTTGATGCTCCGCCATCAAAGCCTATCGTGGCACCGGATATGTATTTTATTTTATTCTTGACTATGGATTCAACCAAATCTCCAATTTCTCCTGGCTCTCCAAGTCTGCCCATTGGAAGATTGGATGCAAATTTATCCACATCATCCACCAACTCCCTTGTACGATCAGTGTTGATGGGACCGGGCATTATTGTAACGCAGGTGATGTCTCTTTTGGCCAATTTTGCAGACAACAGCCTAAATATGCTGGCAAAAGCGGAGCGGTATGCGCCTGAAACTGCAAGTCTAGCGGACGGCTCTTTGACAACGGATGAGCTTATCAGGAATAGATAACCTCCGTTTGTAATGTTAATTTGGCGCACTAGAATGCAAAATCCCAAAAAAAGCTGATTGTGATATTTTTGCCAGTCATCTTCTGTAATTTCATCAAATTCGGCAGGTGGCGGCCCTCCGGTGTTTAGCACCAATACGTCGGTTTTGGGATGTAATGCTGCAAATTTTTTCACACTATCCAGATCGGATGTGTCGATATCTTTTTTTGATGCAGCATACACGTCGCATCCGGCTTTGCAAAGTGATTTTGCTATGGCGTGTCCTATCCCTCTGGATCCTCCAAGAACAATCGCGTGCATTACAATACTGCAATACCTTTGACATTAAATTTCTTTAATTCCAATCACGTTTCCAAGAATTGAATCCATCTGTACTATGGCCCGTTTTTTCTGCCAACCAAGGGCCACGTACCAGTCCCCTGCATCTTTGTGATATTTTGTCTCCAGCACTTTGGTATCTTTTGGCTCAATCTCGTATTTTTTTGAAACGTGCGATATGGCAAGAGAAACCGCACTTTTTTCATCCTCTATTCTGCGTTTCATCAGACCTATTCCAGGAGACATGGTGAAAATTTGGCGTGCTTGTATATACACATGCTGATTAAATCCAAGGGCTCGGAGGGCTTCGATCCCTCGACCTGGCGGTCCGAAGCCGCCTGCACTGTCCAGACTATGCAACGAGTCCAAAACAATTAGATTTTATCGGGGCTAAATACCTTGTATATTCTTGAAAGTATCAAAAAAAGTACTAAATGTAGAATATGCCATACGCGACATTGTAACTGCCGCAAAACGCGTGGAGCGTACCGGAAAAAAAGTGGAATACCTCAACATAGGCGACCCGCTCCAGTTTGGTTTTACCCCTCCCCAGAATGTCAAAGACGCACTGATTAGGGCGGTAAATGAGGATAAAAATTATTATTCGCAATCCGAAGGTTTGCCGGAACTCTGTCAGGAGATTGCAAAAAAAGAATCATCAAAAGGATTTGATGTTGACGCAGATAACGTTATTGTGACAAACGGCGTCTCTGAAGGATTGGACATGTTAATCTCGTCAATTGTGGAAGACGGGGACGAAGTTTTGCTTCCAGGTCCGTATTATCCGCCATATGCCTCGTATGTCCGGCTACACGGTGGAATTCCGGTGGAATTTGCAGTTGATTTGAAAAATGCAAAACCTGACATGGATGATTTAAAATCAAAGATCACCGATAAAACCGTGGCAATTTGCATAATAAACCCAAACAATCCGACCGGAGCCGTATTTGATATTGGATCGATTCAAGAAATTGTGGATATCTCCTCTGAACGTAATTTGTATTTAATATGCGATGAGATATACGATCGCATATTCTTTGAGGGAAATTTTAAAAGCATAGGCACCATCGCCAAAGACGCGCCTGTGATAATTCTAAACGGATTCTCCAAAGTCCATCTGATGTCAGGTTGGAGAATAGGATACATTTGCTTAAACCGTGGATGTGCCGCATTAGAAAATCTGCGCGAGAATCTCCCAAAACTTGCCCGCGTACGCATATCAACAAACATGCCAGTACAGTACGCTGCAATTGAATCACTGCGCGGCCCGCAGGGGTATATCGACGAGTTTGTAAACGATCTCAGAGTGAGGCGTGATTATGTGATAAAACGTCTAAATTCTATTGACGGTCTCTCATGTCCTGTTCCAGGCGGCGCATTTTACGCATTTCCAAAAATAGAAAATCCTCGTTTTGGTACAGATGTGGAATTTGTCCAAGAACTCTTGGAGCAGTATGGAGTGCTGACCGTACACGGTTCCGGATTTGGATCAAAATACGGCACGGGACACTTTCGGCTAGTATATCTGCCTCAGATTACTAGACTTGAATCTGCCATGGATAAGATAGAATCGTTTTGTGCCGGCCGTCAATAACTCCATTCAAAGGAATCATTGGGCGTGATCTCTATTATACAGTCCGTATCATCTAGCAACTCTTGCGCCCCCTTTGATTCCATACTCTCAAAATAGCGCAGCAGTATGGATTTGGCAATTTCAGCCACTTTTGAGCCTGTCATGATCTTGGCGGTTCCTCGCCCGGCACACGCCCTGATTTCAGGAGCGCGCACTCCCTTATCTATACAATATGCAACCCGTTTATTGGCGCGTATGTTGCGTATCTTGACAGTTCTCGTATTGGTTCCAATCCAAAATTTTTCACCATCGTACAAATACCAGACAGGAACCACATGCGGTATCCCGTCTCCATCGACTGTACCAAGTCTCATTATCTTTTGTTTACGCAAAAATTTATCGCTGTTCACTTACACCACGCATTCCAAATGCAATCAAAATTCCGCCAAAACACAGCATTGCAACGGAAACTTTTTCATTTGTAAATTCAGAATTTACAAGAAAATCAAAGACAAAATCCGGAGTCCATATCAGTATCTGACGTACCAGTACTATTGTACCAGATACTATAAAGAGCACACCCATTGCAGTCTGCCAGTTTTTTCCACGACGCTTGTATTCATAGCTCATGTGAAACACTTAGGCTATTTTTATTCCCGGATTTTTCAGCTTGTTTTTTATCATGACGTTTAGTAAAAGGGGTGTGGCCATTTCGGCCATGTATGCCAACTCGCCGGAACCAAGATACAGGGCGCGCAGTCCTCCTATCTGGGATATCAAAGCGTTTACCGTTTCAACCGCTCCAGAATCATCCCCACATACGAATATGTCATAGTCTAGATCTTTTTTGGGATCTGCAAGTTTCTTTTCCGATATTACGTGAAATGCTGAGATCAGTAATTCGGGATTTTTCATATGGGCTGCAACCATTTGGTGGGCTGATTTTTTGTTCTCCTTTATAGGTATGAATTCAAAACCTTTGTCGGTTTTTGTCATTGGTACTATGGGGCTGATTATAACGCATTCTTTTTTTGTTTTTGAGAAAAGATCTGGACACACTGCATCGATATTTTCATACGGTATGGACAAAACAAGCACGTCGCTTTGCACGGCCACATCTGCGTTGGAGTATCCAGATATGCTCCCGTTTATCTCCCCATACGCTTCTTTTGCATCATGTTCGTATTTTACAGCAGATTCAACTGCCCTTGCCGCATCCCTGGATCCTATCAAAATATCGTTCTCTTTACACCATCTTGTGGCAAAACCTTTTCCCATTCCTCCGGTTCCGCCAATAATACCAACTTTCATGACATCCGTGCGCCTAATGTTATTATTATTCGTATATACAGCGGCAATATTAGATGGATTCGATCATTTTTCTAAGGCACGGTCAGGCAGAAAACAATACAAAACGCATGCTCACCGGACGTTCCGCAGGAGTTGCACTTACGGAAAAAGGCATACAGCAGGCACAGGATACTGCCAGATTTTTAAAAGGGCATAAAATCGCGCACATTTACTCTAGTCCTATAGAACGAGCGCATGAAACGGCACGCATAACTGCCGAATATAACGGGATTCCGCTTACCATAGATGAGAGACTTACAGAGCTGGACATGGGCTCGTTTACAGGATCAAAATACGATGATATTATGGAAAAACACGGCAACGTATTTTTGAAATTCTATAAAAACGACCCGGAAATCCCAAATTATGGCGTGGAGACTTTTGATCATCTAAGAGAACGCGTTTTAGACATGGTTGAATTTGTCAGAAATAAGCATCCGGGAGAATCCGTTGTTTTGGTAACGCATATGGATCCTATCAAAGCTGCCGTTTCATACGCAATGAATCTTGACGCAGAGTCCATACACGATTTTATCATAGCAAACGCCTCGTTGACGGTTCTAGGCATGGACGGCAAAACGGTCTGGATTAGGGCCATTAATCTGATGCCAATCTCGCGTTTTGATGATCAGTTCTAGGCGGGATTTTTACAAAAGCTCCTTTTTTGCGTACGATATGGCAGGTTTAGACAAGGGTAAAAAAGTTAGCCTAGGCTAACTTTTAAATAATGACCTCTCAACCAATCATCATGCCTTATTCGCGATCAAGCAAGATGATTCTCTCTATTGTGGTTATTGGTGCAATAATTGCCGCTCTTGCGTTTGCCCCCATGTCAATTACGGGCCAAAAAAACACGCAGACGTTCATGACACATTCAGGTGCCATAATCAAAACCACAGGCCAAATACTTGATCCGCTATACACTGAATCAACATTAGAGTTTGATCCGATGGAATTTTTGCGCAATTTTGAATATGGCACAGTTACCACTCTGAAGGATGGCACGGTGCTGAGGGAATTCACCATTGTGGCAGATGATTCGCAGATAATGGAAATATCACCAGGTATCTTTTACAATGTCTGGACGTTTAATGGAACGGTGCCAGGCCCTACAATACGGGCAACTGAGGGGGATTTGGTGAGAATTCATTTCATAAACAACGGCTCAAAATCTCATACGATGCATTTTCATGGAATACATGCTGCAGAGTTTGACGGTGTTTTTGAAACGGTGGGTCCTGGCGGCCAATTTGTCTATGAATGGATAGCAGATCCGGTTGGCGTGCATCCGTACCACTGTCATGTAATGCCATTGGAGGAGCATATTGCACACGGCTTGTACGGCGTATACATTGTGGATCCAAAAGAACAAAGAGCTCCTGCAGACGAGATGGTGATGGTTCTTAACGGATTTGACACTGACTTTGATACAGAAAACAATCTGTATGCTGCAAATACTGTGCCATTTTACTATCTGCACCATCCAATACAGATAGACACTGAAGAGCTTGTCCGCATATACGTTGTAAACATGGTCGAGTTTGACGCGATAAACAATTTTCATCTGCACGGCAATCTTTATCATTACTATCCCACCGGCACGGACACGGTTCCGTCATTTTACACCGACATGATAACCCTCTCGCAGACTGAACGGGGAATAATGGAATTTGTCTACAACTATCCGGGCAATTATGTATTCCACGCGCATAAAACAGAGTTTTCCGAAAAAGGCTGGGTCGGTATGTTTGCAGTATCAGATAGAGGATCCGGACCGTATGAGGGTTAATCGGCAAGGGATAATCGCGGCCACAGTTCCGGTCGTAGCAATAGCCATAATGGCATTTTGGCTTCTCGGATACGGCTCGCAGGCCATTGATGAAATACTGCCACAAAGACTGCCTGAAGTGACCATAGAGCAGGTCTCCTTTGAGGATTCCATGATTTTGCTAAATATACGAAATACCGGTCTTCTCGAAGTGGAGATTGTCATGGCGGACGTAAACGACAGGATACAGCCGGCCGCAATAGAACCGGACGGAAAACTAGGAAGATTTGAGAGTGCAATTGTACGGATTCCATTTGAATGGAATGAAGCAGAACCGTATTCGGTGGGGGTTACCATAAATGATGGAACTCGGTTTGCACGCAACATTGAATCAGCCGTCCCGGTTCTAGAGCGTGGAATCGGACTTGTCGGAGCGCTTGCAATAATAGGCGTATACGTGGGAATTATTCCGGTAATGGTGGGACTTTTGTGGTTCCCGTTTATACGCCGGGCCGGTTCCGGCAGTTATGCATTTTTTCTATCCCTTACGGTGGGAATGCTGTTCTTTATTGGAATTGATTCACTGTTTGCAGCATCCGCGGTTGCAGCAGAAAACCTCTCGGAGAGCTTTGATGGAGTGATGCTTGTGGCAACCGTATCGGTAATCTCATTTCTAGCCTTATATTATACCGAACGCAGGCTTTCGGGAATGGCAGGAATATCCGGACCTCTTGCAGCCGGAATTGCAATCTCAACTGGAATCGGATTGCATAATTTGGGCGAGGGTCTTGCAATAGGAGCTGCCATAGGATTGGGCCAGGCAGCGCTTGGCGCGTTTCTCATAGTCGGATTTGCCCTACACAATACAACAGAAGGCGTGGCAATCGCATCTTCGCAGGCTAGGGCACGTACCTCAGTATTCAGACTTGGCATACTTGGCGCAATAGCGGGAGTGCCGGCAGTAATTGGAACTTTGTTAGGCGGACTTGAATACTCGCCGCTTGCAGCAGTAGTTTTTTTATCCCTAGCAGGAGGGGCGGTATTTCAGGTAATACTGCTTGTTCTAAAGATGCTGCGGGATCAGAATTCAAACCAGTGGCCAAAAGGCTTTGCAATGCCTGCCGGTATTGCAACAGGCATGCTTGTAATGTATCTGACCGGTCTGATTGTAGGATAATGCATGTAGAATTATAACGATCCGAGGCTCATACTTTGACATGAGCGAAAAGCATACTGTCATACCAAAAAAGCAGATGGATTCGTTGCCCTCAAAATTCAAGGTGACAAAACTTGGATGGCCAAAAAAATCAATCAGACAATATCGGTACGGCCGGCTGCACGTGCGCGAATACGAGGATAGATTTGAGGCGCATGTTGACAGGATAAATCCGGAAACGGATCCGTTGGGACATATTGTCTGGGACGCGCCCGAAGTACTAGCGGCTGCAGGTGCCGGAGCTGTAGCAGCTGCTGCAAGTGGAATTGCTACGTACAAAAAAACAGGATCAAAATTTGTAGCTGCCGCTGCTGCAATATCTGCCGGACTGATCGCAGCGTATGCTGCAAAAAAAGGATGCGAGTGGCTAAAAAAAGAGTGAACATGTAATGATTTTTCGAATGATCAAAGTGTTTGTACTCTTGCTTCCGGTGTCGTTTGCACTGCGTAAGGATAGAAAAAAATGGATCAAAAAAGAGTACGGACCCGAATATACGCGCAAGGCACAAAAAAATGCCCGCAAACTTATGACCACGCTTGTATCACTGGGTCCGGCATACATAAAACTCGGTCAGTGGCTTTCTGCACGGGCTGACATACTTCCGCAGCCGTACATGGCAGAGCTTGGAAAATTACAGGATGAGGTGCCTCCTGCCCCGTACGAGCAGGTAGAGCAGATAATGCGGCACGATTTGGGAGAATCGTTTCACAAATTAAAAAACATTGATTCAAACGCAGTCTCTGGAGCTTCTCTTGGACAGGTTTACCTTGCAGAAATGGACGGAAAACAAATAGCAGTAAAGGTAAAGCGGCCCGGAATAGAAAAAATAATCAAAGTGGATATTGCTGTATTAAAGAGGATATTTCCAATAGCGCTTAAATTTGTGGATCCAAACCTGGGATTTTCGGCAAAAGGGATGCTTGAACAGTTTGAGGAGAGCATACGGGAGGAATTGGACTATACGATAGAGTCCAAAAATCTAAAAGAAATTAAAAACAACATTGCAGACCGCGATGATGTGATAATACCGCAAGTATATGATGAAATGTCCACAAAAAACGTGCTTACAATGGAATATCTTGCAGGAACAAAGGTGACCGATATTGAATCCCTTGAACGCATGGGAATTGACCGCCAGAAACTTGTCCTTGACGTGCATAAAGTGTTTTTCAGGATGCTCTTATCAAACGCAATATTTCACGCCGATCCGCATCCGGGAAATATCTCAGTCACAAAAGAAGGACGTCTCATACTGTATGATTTTGGCATGGTTGGCCGCATCGATGAGCAGACGCGCATGAAACTTGTACGGCTGTATCTTGCACTGATAGAACAGGACCCTCCGCGTACGGTGCGCGTGATGAACTCGCTTGGAATGCTTGCACCTGATGCAAACATGGAACTAATCGAGAGGGCAATCGAGCTGAGCGTGCAGGCATTGCACGGCAAAAAGCCGGATCAGATGGAAGTTGAGAGCCTCATGGAGATTGCAAACAGAACCATGAGCAATTTTCCGTTTTTGCTGCCAAAGAATCTTGCACTGTATCTGCGGATGACCTCCATCATAGAGGGCATATACAAGACGCATAAGATACAGTTCCAGTTTGTCAATATGATGAGGCAGATACTAACAGAAGAAAATCTCATGTACGGGGCGTATGCAAATGAGATAAAAACATCCGTAAATGATTTTATAAAATCCGCACGTGATGCAGTATCCCTCGCACCAGAGATGAAAAAATTCCTCGATGAGAACCGCAAGATGAAATACATGAAAAAACGTACAACAACCATGCCCATATCGGTAATGTCAGGAGCCGGTTTTGTCGGTTCTGCAATACTGTACGGTGCGGATCAGACGCTTGGAGCTGCCGGAATGATAGTATCTCTTCTAGTATTTGCCGTATCGCTTGTCAAAAAACGCACCATATATTAGATTCTCTTTGAAATTTCTTTCACGATAAATAATGCAAGCTTTTCCTTTGTTTTGTATCCTGATTTTACCGAACGGTTCTCATCTATAACGAGAACCTCGTTGGAGCCGGGATTTTTTAGATGGCGCGCCAAACCCACATCATTTGCAACGATCATCTCAGCCATTGATGCCTTCATTTTTGCCCTAGCGCTCTTTTCCAATACAGTTGCAGAAACACGCGATTCAGCCTTGAATCCGACCAAAAAAATATCACTTTGAATCTTTTTTATTCCATCTATAATCTTTGGAGTTTTCCAAAGTTTTAATACAATGGATTTTTTTCTGCTGGAAATTTTCCCACCATTTGATCTTACCGGGGCATAGTCGGATACAGCAGCTGCCATTACGAGAATGTCGTATTTTTTTGCCTTTAAATGCGCATTTACAGCCTTTGCCATCTGAGCTGCGCTCTCTACCCTTGTTACAGCTGCGCCATCAGGCGGCTCATACGTGGAATGGCCGTATACGGCAGTTACCTTTGAGCCTGCCCGTAAAAATTCCGATACAATTGCCGTTCCCATCCTGCCCGAGCTTTGGTTTGTTATACTGCGCACAGCATCTATGCGTTCTGAAGTGCCGCCTACCGTAACTAGCACACGTTTGCCTTCTAGCGGACCGTTTGATGCGCCAAGCATTCTCATTATCTGCAAGAGTATCTCCGGCGGTTCGGATATCTTTGCTTTGCCTTCTCTCATGTGCGGCTGGGAAAATTTTACGCGTTTTGATTTTAAAAATTCAATGTTTCTTTTTACAGCGACATTCTCGTACATGGATGCGTGCATGGCCGGGCATATGAGTATGGGTATGTTTGCACCAAACGCAACAGTAAGAACCGTGGGTATGGGATCATCGTCTATGCCGTTTGCAAGCTTGCCCAGCGTGTTTGCCGTGCACGGATAGACAACTATAATATCGGAAGTTTTTTTCTCAGCTATGCGTATGTGCTCTAGAGAACCGGTTAACTTTGTTATGACCTTGTTACCTGTGGCCCATTTTAGATAATCAGGACGCAAAAGCTTCATGGATGCCTCGCTTGCAACACATGTAACTTTGGCCCCGTGCCGCATCATCATCCTTGCAAGCTCTATTGCCTTGTATGCTGCAACGCTCCCCGATACGCACAAAACAATTTTTTTCCCGGCAAGCTTGGAGCTGTGAGTTTCCACTATGTCAAGCGAAGGGTGCATCTGCCCTAGCGTTTTATTTTTTGCCAAGCTCCTCGTTCAGCTCTTTTAATTCTGATGCATCCATCTGGTATGAATTCTCATCGCTGGGAAATTTACCTCCACGTACTTCCTCGCCGTATTTGAGTAGCGCATCTGTTATTTGATTACCAAGATATTTTTTGACAAATCTGGGAGAGATCTTTTCATACATGCCTAGCATATCGTGCGTGACTAGGATCTGCCCGTCACATTCTGGTCCTGATCCTATGCCTATGGTGGGAACTGGAATTCTTCTAGTTATGATGGCAGCCGTCTGCGATGCGACCATCTCCAAAGTCAGTGCAAATATTCCGGCCCGTGCAAGCATGTCTGCATCTCCAATCAAACCAAGTGCGGACTCTTTTGTCATGCCGCGCGCAGCATACCCGCCATCCATCGTAGCCGTCTGAGGCTGCACGCCAATATGACCCATGACGGGTATTCCCGCCTCCACTAATCCTTTCACTATTGGCACCACGTGCGCTCCCCCCTCTAACTTTACAGCATCAGCACCGGCAGCTACTAACATCCCGGCATTTTGCAGCGCAACCTGCAATCCTGGCTGGTATGACATGAAAGGCATGTCTGCAACTAGTAGCGCATTTTCCCTTGCACGGCTTACCGCATTTGTAAAAAGACACATTTGATCCATCGTAACGCGTGTTGTATCATCATATCCCAAAGCCACCATACCTGCGCTGTCCCCTACAAGCAGAATGTCAGTGCCTGCCGCATCGCACATACGTGCAAGCGTATAGTCAAAACTTGTCAGTGCGGTTAATTTTTTTCCAGAATTTTTTACAGTTATAATGTCCCTGACGGATTTATGCAAAACTCTTCGCCCTCTTTTTTAATCCTGACATTGCCCTTGTTATGCCGGATGCAAGGCACGCATTGTTGTCAAATTCGTCTATAATTTTTTTCAAGGCAGGTTTGCTGCGGCCGGATAATAATTTGCACTGTGCGGCAAGCAATATTGTACTTCGCGTGAGATTGTCCACTATTGTAATGTCCGCATCCTGCGCCGTTCTTGAGAGTGGATTCAAATCCACGGCAATGACGGTTTTGCCTGCAGCTTTGAGAGCTGATGTTCTATCTCCGTCTTCTAGTGCAACAAGCACCAAATCCGATGCTGCGATTCCGCGCTTATCCACCATCGAACGGGCTGAACCTATTTTGCGCAACCGGGCAGAATTAACCATATCTGCACCTAGGACATTTTTTGCCCCATGATGCATCAGTGTTTTTGCTATTTTCTCTCTCCTATCCATGCCTGAATAAAAGATGTTTACCTCTAATTTTGCCCCCGAAACCTTTGAGAGGGCAACCACCTCTTTTCCACACAGGGCTGCGACATTACCATTCACGGATATGACCGGATTTGAGGCATAAAGCAGTGAGGCAGCTGCTGCACGGCAGGCTTTTTTTGATTCAACGCTGCTTTTCTCCCCAAACATATAGTCAAATGCCTCGCCCCTTCCGTGCGCAAAAAGTCCTTCTTTTGCGACAAGCCCTGCATCAAAACCTTTGAGAAGCTTTTGACGGATTAAAAGTGATGCTGCACGCGGATGCGTTTTTGGAATTTTAACCACCAGTGATCACCGGCGCAACCGTCTGTAGTCTTGCCCCGTTCATGTCTATGCGGGATTTTATTATCTGACATCCTTTGAAATTTTCTAAAATGTTGATTGCGGATTTTTCAGTGTCTGAATCAACCATTGCAAAAACGGTTTCCCCAAACAACGCAACCCCGCATTTTATGCCGGCTTTGCGCAATGCATCCGATGTTTTTTTAATATTTGGAGTCATCAAGCCGATGTGTTCGGCAAATTCCAGTGACATGTCTTGAAAATCTGCAACGCGGTCTTTGGATCCTGCAAGCTTTTCAAGCATTTTTCCGCCAAGACCGTTTATACTGTCCATTTTTTCAGAAATAAATTTCTCAGTGGATATTGGAGCAAAGCATGCAATCACTATGCTTGGATTATCTTTGATCTTTTCAACCATGCCGATTCCAGGAGCTCCGGCACGGTATCTCATTTCAAATCCTCCATGATATGCTGCTAAAACATCGCCTAATCCTGTCTTGCATTCTATCTCAGCTTTGTGTGCGATACCTGCCTCCTCTTCTTTTGTCAACGGCGATCCAAGGGCTGCATTGAGTGCCATGGATAATGAGAGTGCCACTGCCGCACTGCATCCAAAACCGTATCCGACGGGCACTTTTATCTCGTGGAGTATTCGGAGAGGACCAATCTTGAATTTTTCGCGGTATGCTCTTACTATATTCTCAGATACGTGCGTATTTGGAGACGAGTATCCAAAAACCATAATTTCTGTATTCGAGCTTGCGCCAGACCCAATTTTGACACTGGTGTTAACGCCCAGCCGTATGGAAAACCCGGCACCCATGGAACCGGTCTTTTGAATATTGTCATTTTTCCTGACCGTAAAGAATCCAGTCAGGTGTGCTGGACAAAATGCCTCTGCCATCATGATTTGGGTTTAAATTTTTAGAAAAATATAAGAATATGTATTAAATAATATAAATTGGTATAAATTGACTAAATATGTCAGACGCCTGCAACGAATAGGGAGCACTACGATGGTTTCACTGCCTAAAGCTTGGGTGGATAAACTTGGTCTTGAAAAAAATTCCGAAGTTGACGTGGAGACTGGAATAAATTCAGTATCAATTACGGTAGGGACTAGAACCGGACCTTTGAGTGAAATTGAAATCCAGTATCCGCCGGTAAAGGATGAAAATATAGCAGCTTCGATTACCGGGGCATATCTTTTAGGTTATGATATGATAAAGATACGATCAAAATTAGCCATACCAGCTGATGAACGCGAAAAAATTCGCAGCTCCATGAGGCGGCTGGTGGGCATGGAGATTGTGGAAGAGGATGCTGCAACTGTGGACATGCAGTTTCTCATGGATGCTACAACTTTGAATCCCCAAAAAATACTCAAACGTATGAGCAACATTGTACTTGGAATGTTTGATGATGTAACAGTCTGCCTGTTGAAGAAAAACCGTTCAAACCTGCTTAAAATGGAGAACAGGGACAATGAAGTAAACCGGCAGTATTTCCTGTTGGTCAGACTGGTTAGAAGCACCATGGTGGATACAAGACTCCACAGCGCGTTTAATCTGGAAAATATTGACATACTGGATTATAGAATAGCTGCACATCTTTTGGAGGATGCCGGCGATACGGTAGTACAGCTTGCATCTCAACTGCATGGAACCTCAACACCGTCTGCATATCTTAAAAAAATACACGGAGTTGCAGAGGAATTTTCAGACATGGGGAAAAGCGTTATTGACGCCTTTGTTGGAAGCGACCGCAAGGCTGCCATTGTGGCAATAGCACAGCACAAACAGTTTGAGAAAAGAATGCAACACCTTCACACTTCACTGGGATCGGAAAAAAAAGTTTCTGTGGATTATCTTGATCTGCTGTATCTTTTTGAACGCATAGAAAAGACGTGGAATGATATTGCCGACCTGATAAAACCCGTGTATTCGGACTAACTAAATCTCCATTGATTTTATGGCGTTTTTTACGTTGGCAACGCCGGCATCAAAAACTGTTTTTTCAGCATCATCAAGATCCAACTCTACAATTTCATGTATGCCCTCACTGCCGATCACTGCCGGAACGCCTATTGCCACGTCCGAGTGTCCGTACTGGCCATCAAGACAGGCTGAAACTGGAACAAGCTGTCTTTTGTCGTTTAATATGGAATCGGCAATTGCCGATATGGCGTTTCCTGGGGCGTGCACGGTTGCACCTTTTAATTCTATAATCTTTGCGGCAGATTTTTTTGTCTCATCAACTATCTGGGAAAGCTTTTCGTCGGACAAAAAGGATCGAAGCGGAATACCTGAGATTGACGCGTATCTTGTAAGCGGCAACATTTGTTCACCGTGCTCGCTTATTACCATTGCACGTATCGAATCCCTTGATTTTCCAGTAGCTTTGTGTATGTACTGTCTAAAGCGTGACAAATCTAGCATCCCTCCCATGCCTATTATTTTTTTCCTCTCAAAGCCTGATGCCTTGTATGTGGCGTATACCATTGGATCAAGCGGGTTTGTAACGGGTATTATGGCTGAATCCGGAGCGTATTGTTTTATCTTACCGGCAACATTGCTTACGATGGACGAGTTTATCTTTAAAAGATCCATTCTAGTCATGCCGGGTTTTCTTGGAGATCCGGCTACAACCACCACTATGTCTGAATTTTTCATCTCTGAATAATCCGTCGAACCTTGCACCTCTGAATCGATGCCGCGCTCTGAGAGCATTTGGTTTATGTCCATGGCCTCGCCACGTGGCAGACCGTCCACAATGTCTAGCAGCAAAATATCCCCTAAATTCCGTAGCGCGCAGAACATTGCCGCATCTCCGCCCACTTTTCCTGCTCCTATTATTGTAATCATCTTACATCATGTACGCCGTTTTTTTTATTAATTAAACCTAACTCGTTTGAAATTTCATACAAGATAAGATATTGCAGACACGCCTGACCATACCCATATCATCATGGCAAAAAATTACATTTCATAGGCAGATTATACGGCATGAACATTGTAGATGCAACCACGCATGGCAGACCGTACTCTTGCTATAGATCATGAAAAAATCCTGTTCATATCGCAACAGATCAGATACTGCCACGATCCGTCAAAGCTGCATACTTGCAGATATGCAATTGAATTCTCAGTACTGAATCATATACAAATTACAAAAACACATTTATCAAAAACAACGGTAACTTGGATCGCATGCGGCTTCATTTTCAATTTGACATTTTATTACGCCTGTATCTCAAAACCCTTAAATAGAAATATTTGATGACTCAATTTGAGAAATTGCTTAAAACCGTATCAATCCTGTATGCAACGCTGGCATCTTTAATCATAATAACTACCCCTTCGGACGTATTTGGTGCTGGAGATGAGCCAGGAGAATATCTTGACCGCAAGGCTGAGATATGGAATCTATTTTTTAGAATGATGGTGGTTGCATTTACCATCGGTGCTATCGTATCTGGAACCATTGTGTGGCTTTGCTGGAGATTTAGGGAATCTAATCCGCATGCAAAACCTACAGAATACGAAGGAAAGGGAAACTGGTAATAATGGGCGGGCATTCAAACTGGCCCGAATGGGTATACATCGCCGTGGTCGTTGCATTGCTGGTCTGGGTGGGAGCTGAGGCTTGGAACATTGAGAGACTTGTAGAGCACATACCAGAAGATGCCAAAGTAATCAAAGTAATCGGTCAGCAGTGGTATTGGACATTTGAGCACGAGGATGGAACAAAGGAGATTGGCGAGCTGCATGTCAAAGTTGGAGAGGCATACAAATTTGAAATAACTTCAACTGATGTCATACATTCTTTCAACATACACGATTACGTGGTGCTTTTGGATGCAGTTCCAGGACGCGTCAATACTGTATGGTTTGCACCAAACGAACCGGGCGAGCATGACATACAATGCAGGGAATACTGCGGTCTGATACACTATAACATGAGAGGCAAACTGTACGTGGAGCCTGCTACATGATAACGCTTTTAATTGCTGTATCTACACACGGAGGCAGTTACTAATATGACACTGGAACTTGCAAAACCTAGACCCATATGGCAGATCATGTTTTCAACGCATCATACCGATATAGGCCTGTTGTATCTGATTACATCTTTGGCATTTTTGTTCATGGGAGGATCACTGGCTCTAATAATCCGCTTGGAACTGTTCCTTCCAGGATCGCAGTTTATTGCAGACTCGATGACTTATAACAGAATATTCACAGTTCATGGAACCACGTTGATATTCCTGTTTATACTCCCGTTTGCCTCCGCAGTGGGAAACTATTTCGTTCCAATCATGGTCAGATACAAAGACATGGCGTATCCAAAGCTAAATGCAATTGCGTTTTGGATGATACCTCCTGCAGGCGCGCTCATTTGGCTTGGATTTGCGGACTTTACATGGTATGCAACCCCCCCCTATTCGATAATCAGCGCACCAGGTCCTGCAGCAGATATGTGGATATTTGGATTAAAAATACTGGGCATATCCTCCATTTTGGGCGCGATAAACTTTATCGTTACAATTCTAAAGTGCAAACACCCGGACATGTCTATAGGGCAGGTTCCGCTACTTGCATGGTCATTTCTTTCCTCTTCACTGATAGTTTTGGTGGCAATTCCTACGTTTGCAGCCGCATTGCTGATGCTCTTAACTGACAGACTTGGAGCTAGCGGATTTTTCAATCCTGCACTTGGCGGCGATCCTATAGCATATGCACACTTGTTTTGGTTTACATTCCATCCTGAAGTGTATGTGCTAGTAATACCTGCCATCGGAATGATGTACGAGATAATTCCAAGATTTTCACGCAAACCCATATACAGCAAGAGCTCTGGAATCTTTGCATTTGTACTGCTCTCAATTGTGGCATTTTCATCCTGGGCACACCACATGTATGCAACCGGCATGTCATTTACGGAAAAAACAGTCTTCATGGTGGGAACGCTTGCGGCGGTTCCAGCCTCTGCCATGCACGTCTTTAACTTTTTGGCAACAATGTGGAATGGCCGCATAAAGTTTGCAACACCCATGATGTGGGCAATAGGCGGAATTGCACTATTTTTCTCAGCAGGAGCCGGTGGAGTGGTAAACAGTGCAATGCCTTTGGACTTTGTAACACACGACTCGTACTGGGTTGTGGGACACTTTCACCTGTTTGTAATGGGCACGATAGCATTCGGTTCAATAGGATACCTCTACTACATGTTCCCCTATGTTACAGGCCGTATGTACCATGAAAGGCTGGGCAAAATTCATTTCATACTTGCGTTTGTGGGAACGATTTTGGTATTCTTTACACAGCACGTGCTAGGTCTCTTTGGAATGCCGCGGCGCGTATATGACTATCCGCCAATTCCCGAATGGATAGTGATGAACCAGGTAATTACCATGGGTGCAATGCTAATAGGAATCAGCATGGTAATATTCCTCGCCAACATGATATACTCCACGGCCAAAGGCAAGCCGGCAAACGTAGACGATCCCTGGGGCTTGGGCGGAAAATACTATTATCCGTTCCAAAGTAAAAACCCGCATCATTAGGTGAAATGGCATGAGCGGACAAGATCAAATTTACAGGACATCTCCGGACAGAACGATCCGCATGATGGCCATAATGCTTGGAATTTGCATAGCTGGCGGAGCCATCTTTTTTGGAATGTGGGACTATTGGATATCCATACCGCCCGAAGCTGCAAATATGACATATCAAGTAACAGAAAACGCTGTCGCAACGGGCAAAACAGTGCCAATATCCCTCTCGTTCATAGAATCTTCAGACTTTAGGACGTTAGCTTTTAACGCGCTGCCCGGAGAGCCGGAGAATAATCCGTCCATTACGGTTGCAGTAGGTGACAAGATAGAATTTGATGTTGTAAATGATGGCGTCTCATTTCATGCATTTGGTGTAACTGCCGACGAGGAAGGTTTTACCAGCATAATTGCCGGCACGGATATTGCCGCAGCGGCAAACCCGTTAAAGGGAGGAGAAAGAGGCCAATCTGAATTTATTGCCGCCAAAGAGGGCACCTATTATTACATTTGTACGGTTCCAGGTCATAGAGCACAGGGAATGCAAGGAACCATTACGGTCACGGCAGCAGAAGAGCCGGCAATGGCTTCTGCTCCGACAGGCGTTTCACACGACTTTGAAGTGAACTTTGTAGAATCTGATGACTTTAGATCACTGGCATTTAACGCACTGCCAGGCGAAGACGGCAACAATCCGGACTTTACGGTAAACTCTGGTGATAATGTGACCTTTACTGCAACAAATACGGGAGTATCGTTTCACGCATTTGGCATAGTCTCAGATCCGTCAGATTTTAACAACGTTCTTTGGGATTCTGCCATTGCAGCTGTTACAAATCCTCTAAAATCCGGAGAATCTGGAACAGTATCGTTTACGGCAGGAGCGCCAGGAGAATATTACTATATTTGCACAGTACCTGGACACGCAGCCCAGGGAATGACGGGCTCGTTTATAGTTGAATAGATTTGGCTTTTAAATATCTGGCACTTGCAACGTTGATTGTTCTTTATTCGTTAATGTTCATAGGCGGATACATTTCAGCAGCGGGTCTTGGTCTGACATGTCCTGAATGGCCTTTATGTCCCAGCGGATTGCTGCCCAATGACGAGTTTCTTGTAGAATGGATACACAGGTTTATCGCCGTGACAACCTCCGCACTGATTATAGCTACTGCAGTATTTAGCTGGAAATCAGCATACACTCACACCAGAATACGTTTTACCAGCGCATTTGCATGCGGGCTTGTAATAACACAGATAACCCTTGGAGCGTTGGTAATTGATACATTACTGCATGCGGTTTTAGTGTCAATTCATCTTGGCATAGGAATACTGCTGTTTGCAATGGTTCTGCTTACCGTATTGTTTGCATTTCGCATAGATGTGCGTGCGCCTAAGTCCGGCGCATAAATTTTGGAATACGTTTTGGCAGATAAACTATGCCAATAACTATTGCAAGCATGACTGTACCTATGGTTATGCTAATGATAAAGATGTAGCCAAACGGACTTTGCGTGCTGATGTTAAACGTATACGTCAGTGTTTTACCATCGTCCCTCATATCGTACAAATCCACGTAAACTATGTGGTTGCCGGTAGTCTCAAAGACATAATTTCCTTCCCAGTGACTTCCATCGTAAAATGTAGGAATCCACGCGTTTATCTGCTCTCCGGCATGAAAGACGCGCAAACCTATGGTGAATCCTTCAACCTCGTTAAAATCCGTATCAGTAATGCGCAGCAATATCTGGGATTTTTCACTTATCTGGGGAAATTCAGGCAACGTGGCTATCTGTACCCGATATCCGCCGATAAACTCCTCGGCGGAATTGAAAAGAGAATGCGCATCCGCCTGTACTGGAGAGAGCATAAAAAATAATGCCGCTGCTGCAAAAAATATCCACGAGTTCATACGCGGATACATGCACCTTGGCATATATGCCAAACGGCTCTAGTACAGGTATGTGGCTAGCCCCCACGCACACTCAAATCAATTTGATCATACTGATCTAAATTTACCATAACGGAACGTAATGGATCATATGCCTAACAAAACCGAGACTTCCCTGCTAAGAGTAAAAGTGGCCCGATTGATAGAACAGGATCGTAAAAAAGATGAACTGATTCAAAAACAATTTACCAAAAACTATTCTCTAGAATTATAGATTGCAGAGTTTGCTATACAAAAAGACCATGGAATCTTAGGCTCCAACGGTATGAAAGCCCTGGTGCATTACCGTCATCAAACAAGGCAATATGGGAAAAAATAAAATCAGAAAAAAACCAAGACAGAAAAACGCAGCAAGAATCGCGCAATCCGGACACAAACAAAGGTGGAAGCCGGATGGGACACAATGGAGCATCCTCAACTAGAAAATCCGACGTACCACCATCATAAACATATATTAACAAATATGTTATTTTATAACATATGGATACTCCGAAAATTGTAAATACTGAATGGACTGATAAAGATGCAGATATTGTCGTACGATATGAATTGGACAAAAAATTAGGTATAGAAAGGCGAGATTAAAAATGACAGCATTTGAAGATTGTACATCAATATCATTTAAATTTAGAATATTAAAATCTGATGAATACAGGGACTAGAATATTATATTAACTGGATATCTAAAAAAGATGATTCTTGTACATTAACTGGCAGTGTTACTTGCCCAGATCACAATATGAGGAAAGTAAAATTTAATGATAATTGGTGCATAGTATATGAATGCAAGAATGAAAAACCGTTTTTTATCAATTTTTATTTAGATAATTGGAACAAGAATGTATACAAACAGGGAGAATATGGTATAAATCCGGGGAAATCTACTTTTATAATCTTACAATTTTGAATAAAAATGGTCAAAATCTGATAAATATAATTAGGGCTAGTTGTAGGTGTTATTTGTGAAAGCGATAACATATGATGAATACGCACCAGATGATAATTTTGCAAAAATCCTAAAAATAAAGGATATTGATGATCCAAAGCCAAAGCCAAACGAGGTAGTCTTTAACGTTAAAGCTGCTTCGTTAAACTATAATGATATCTGGGGCATGAGGGGCAATCCTGTTCCCGTACCGCTTCCGCACGTATCCGGCTCGGATGCTGCCGGCGATGTGGTGGCAGTAGGCGAAGATGTTGTAAACTTTAAACCCGGAGACCGCGTGGTCTCGCACGCAAACATGTCGTGCAGATCCTGTTCTGCATGCACAGCTGGCCGAGAATTTGACTGTATAAAACGCACCATTTGGGGATTCCAGACCGGACCAAACTGGGGAGCATTCTCAGAGATGACACATCTGCCAGAGGTAAACGTGGCAAAAATACCCGAAGGTGTAAGCTATCAAGATGCAGCAGCTGCATCCATGACAATCATGACTTCATGGCACATGCTTGTAGGCCGTGCAAAGATCAGACCAGGTCAGACGGTTTTGATTATGGGAGGAGGATCCGGTGTGGGCAGCTTTGCCATACAAATTGCAAAACTCTACAACTGTGATGTTATCGCAACAGCAAGTCCGGACAAACTGGACAAATGCAAAGAGCTTGGAGCAGACTATGCAGTAGATCACAGAAAAGACGACTGGCATAAGGAAGTGCGTGCAATTACAAAAGAAATTGCAAAGAGAAAAGGCGAGGCTCCTGGAATTGATGTTTCATTTGACCACATTGGAGAAACGCACTGGAACAAACAGCTCACGCTTTTAAAATACGGTGCAACACTTGTTTCATGCGGGGCAACAACCGGCTATGATGCAAAAACGGATCTTCGGCACATATTCTTCAAGGGTACAAACATACTCGGCTCCACCCAGGGTACAAAGGCGGAACTTGAACAAAGCCTGTACTGGATTGGACAAAAAAAGATAAAATCAATTATAGACTCTGAATATACTTTCGAGCAAGCAGCAGATGCGCACACAAAAATGCTGTCCGGCAAAGGACTCTTTGGCAAGATCATTTTAAAGCCAGAGGGTGTCTGATATTACCGGACTAATACGCACTCTAACCTTTGTTCCATCAAATAACAGACGATTTTTAACCAAAGCCCGTACATTGCCCACGGACATTGTATGCCTTGATTTAGAAGATTCCGTACCTGAGGATCAAAAACCCGAGGCAAGACGCATGGCTGCTGAATCGCTTGGAGAGTCACATGTGGGACGCAAATTTGTACGCACAAATTCACCACAGTCGGGCGCAATACCCCAAGATCTGAAAAATATCGTGCGTGCAGGACTGGAAGGAATAGTGGTGCCAAAAGTTGACTCTGCACAGCATCTAAACGATGTAATCACAATACTAAAAGAGCACGAATCACGGCTGCATCTGCCAAAGATTCCGTTGATACCCTCAATAGAGTCAGCACTTGGGACTGTAAACTGTTACAGCATTGCATCATGCTCTGAGCGCGTAGAGGCTGTGGTCTTTGGAGTATTTGATTTACTGGCCGATCTTTACACGGATTACGAACCCGGATCGCCGGCTGCAGCATATGCTCGGGCAAAAATACCTCTGGATGCGCGCGCAGCTGGCGTGCCGGCAATTGATGCCATATGGCAGGATACCAAAGATGATGCCGGTCTTGAAAAAGATTCGCAAACGGCGCGATCCCTTGGATATGCAGGCAAGTGCGTCATACATCCTGACCAAATATCAGCAATACATAAAATATTTGCACCAACAAAGGCCGAACTTGAATGGGCAAACAAAGTCTGCAAAGCGTATGAACAATCTATACGCGAATCAGGACGCGGTGCTGTAACAGTTGAGGGTAAAATGATAGACGAGGTGCACTATAAACACGCAAAAAAAGTTTTACAATCCTAGGGAAACGAGACAGAATCAGAGAGGATGGATTCTAGCTCGTCAATATTTACCCTCTTTTGTTTCATGGAATCGCGCTCGCGCAAAGTAACCGTATCATCCTTCATGCTCTGATGATCGACTGTAACCGCATACGGGGTTCCAATCTCATCCTGTCTGCGGTAGCGCCTTCCTATGGCTCCAGAGTGGTCTGCAAACGCATCAAAGCTGCGGCGCAACCGGCAGTGTATTTGGTCTGTCTTTTCGCGCAGTCCGTCTTTTTTTACCAGGGATAGTACTGCAACATGAAATGGTGCAAGGTATGGTTTTATGGAAAGCAGCGTGCGCTCACTCTCTTTACCCTTGCTGTCTTTAACTGATTCAATATGAAGTCCGGATTCTAGTATTGTATACAGGCTTCTGTCAATGCCCATCGATATCTCAAATACGTGCGGAAGCACTTTTTCCTCGCCATCCATCACCTCGAATTTTTCCCCGCTCTTTGAGGCATGCGCCTGCAAATCGTGCGCCGATCTATAGTTGCATGCCACAAGCTCTAGCCAGCCAATGTCCGTTTTCACTTCAAAATCAAATGCGGATTCTGCATAAAACGCCTTTTCCTTTTCACCCAACCTGCGAAATCTTGTTTTTTCCATATCAATGCCGGTTTTTTCGTAAAAATCCGCAAGCATTCCAAGATAATGTGCCACAAGTTTGTTTGGCAGCAGACCTGATTCCACTGCGGCAGCACACGTGGTTGCAGTTTTGTTGCCGTCGATTTCTAGAATTATTTTTGTACCTTTAACATCTTCCCATCCTGGAACCGAATCAAGCCTTGATGGATTGCAAAACACCTCTATCTCTGCCTGGTAAAATTCGCGTAGTCTCAAGAGTCCCTGCCTTGGGGATATCTCGTTGCGAAAGCTTTTGCCCACCTGTGCAATTCCCATTGGAAGCTTGCCACGCATCGTTTTGAACAGGCGTGGAAAGTCTACAAATATGGACTGGCACGTTTCAGGACGCAGATATGCTGCCTCGCCGTCCGGACCTATGCCCACCTGGAACATCATGTTAAATTTGCGCACTGTACCAAGATCTCCTTTGCATTTTGGACATGCAATCTTGTTTTTTACAATTGCCTCATCAAACTCGGTACATTCGGCAGCCTCTGGGATTTGAGCCCCGCACTGATCAAAGATCATTTTGTCGGCAGGAAACGTGGCGTTGCATTTGGAGCACTGTGTTATCGGATCAGCAAAGCCTGCTAGATGACCTGAAGCCTCAAAGACGGATTTTGACATTATTTGTGAGCCGTCTATCTCCATCATGTCGCCGCGGCGCACCATCTGGCGTCTCCACAACTGTAAAAATTTATTTTTCAATGAAACACCGCTTGGTCCATACTCCCAAAAACCCGCATGTGAATCTCCGTACGGTTCGCAGCTTGGAAAATAAAACCCGCGCTCAAGTGCAAGTTTTAAAACATCATCGTAGCTCATTTTATCATCATCCTTGCCTCGTCAAGATCTCCTCTGCCGTCGCGTATCGAATCAATGGGCGTCTCTAAAATTGTCGGAATGTCGCGCTTTGCAGCATAGTTTACCGCCGCCCTCATACCTTCTGTGCCTATCTGCCCCAATCCTACGTGCTCGTGTCTGTCAAGTTTTGATCCGCACGGAGCTTTGGCATCATTGAGATGGAGTATCTTTAGATTCTCAGCTCCAACTTTCTCATCAAATTCCTCAAAACATTTTCGAAACTTTGCAGCAGTCATGAGATCATACCCGTAGGCAAATGCATGGCACGTATCAATGCAGACGCCAAATCTCTTGGAGGGTTTTAATTTTTTCAAAATGTCTCCTAGCTGTCCAAATTCAGAACCCACGGAATTTTTCTGCCCTGCCGTATTCTCCAGCAGTATGGTCACGTCGTTTTTTACCGTTGCAGCTTTGGTGTATGCTGCGATAAGCTGTTTTATCCCCGCCTCATCGCCGGTTCCAAGATGGCTTCCAAGATGTGTAACAATGTAGGGTATTCCAAGCATGCCGCATCTTTTTACCTCACCTACAAGAGTGCCAACTGATTTTTCATGAACGTCTTTTTTTGGCGAGGAGAGGTTTGGCAGGTATGGCATATGGGCGCACGTGGCAGAGGGATCTATTTCGCTTTTGGCAATTTTTGATTTGAAAATATCAGCATCCCCATCTTGAATCTCTTTTGCGCCCCATCCTCTGGGATTTCGGGTAAATATCTGAAATGCCGTACAGTCAAGTTTGGAGGCATTGTCCACGGCGCAGTGTATGCCGCCTGATATGGAAACATGGCAACCTATGCGCATATGCAGAGTGCGTGTGCGTATAATTTAAACCCGTACGCATGATGGCAATACGTATGAATGATTTAATTAATGCTGCAAAAAACCTCCGCACATGGAGACAAAGGTTGCCGGAATACTAGGAGCCCTCTCAAAATTAGAGGAAAATCTGGACTTGCTTGAATTATCAGTATCTGACATGAAAAAATCAATAACTTCAAAGACCAACTCTGAGATTGAATCTGTAGCAAACAAAGTGCGTCAGAGTGCTTCTGCAAAGGCAGAGCAGATAGTGACCGATGCCAAAAACAAGGCCCAGCAGGAATCAGACTCTATATCCAAAGAGGGTCAGATAAAACTAGAGGGGATACGCGCCCGCATAAAATCCGAATCTGCAAACGCTGTGGAATACGTCGTCTCTACCGTGCTAAAACCTGCCTAACCAAGAATCCTATATAACGGGCGTGAAAAATAATATGCGTGTAAATGAAAGTTAGAATGGCCATACCAAAGGGAAGTCTTGAGGAGGCCACGTTTGACCTTTTGGGCAGGGCGTGGACGCATGTTTCACGCAAAAACCGCACGTACAGGGTGTTTCTTGATGATTCAGAAATAATTGTAAAAATGCTGCGCCCGCAGGAGATACCAACAATGGTGGCCGAAGGTTTGTACGATATAGGAATTACCGGAAACGACTGGGTGGGGGAGGCAAAAGTAACAGTGGATACGCTTCTTGATTTAGAATATGGAAAAATAAAACTTGTAGCTGCGTATCCGGAATCATACCGGTATGCCAATCTTGATGCGATGATTGCCGATTATGCAAAAAAGAAACGCATACTGAGAATATCATCTGAATATCTTACCACCGCGTCATCTTATATAAAATCCCTAAAATCATACAAAAAAAAATACGGATCAAAGGATCCGCTTTTGATTACTCCGTGGGTGAGACGGGGAACAAACAATTCCGTACAGATACATCTCTCGTTTGGAGCCACAGAGGCAAAACCGCCCGAAGATGTTGATGCGATAATAGACGTTACTGAAACTGGAACCACATTGCGGCAAAACAAACTCCGTATAGCGGATACCATACTTGAATCCTCTGCCCAGCTTATAGCAAACAAAACCTCGATGAAAAACGCAGCAAAACGTGAAAAAATATACGACATACTGACGCTGATGCGCGGCGCAGTATACGGCAGAAAATATCTGCACATATTCGCCAATGTAAGCGAGAAGAATCTGGCCAAACTGATGGCACAGATTCCCTCATTGAAAAAACCCACACTAAGCCCGCTTAGTGAAAAAGGCTGGTATGGAATAAACACCGTGATACCAAAATCTGAATACCACAAACTAATACCAAAAATCCGCAAACTCGCCCAGGGCCTTGTAGTGCACGAACCCCTCCAGATATTGGAAATAGAACCGGATGATTAAATTTGATAAAAATAATCCGAATCCGCAATCCTGAAAAGATTAGAACAAAAAAAATACGCCAAAATATTGCAGATCTGCGGAGCGTTTCTGCCATAGCGTTGGACGTGTTCAAAAATGGCGATGCAGCATTGGGAAAATATGAGAAAAAATTCTCAAAAAACCCAAAATTGTTGCCAAAAACACTGCGCGTCTCAAAACAGACGATTGCCAAAGCCCGCACGCAGGTTACAAAAGATGAGATGCGCGCAATCAGACTTGCAAAAAAACGCCTGGAAAACACAGAAAAGAAGACTTTATTCTCAGTACAAAAAACAGTACGGATTGAAAACGGAGGCGTGATGATACAGCGTTCCCTTGAACCTCTAGGTAGCGTCGGATGTTATGTACCCGGAGGCGGTGCAAGATATCCAAGCTCGGCTGTAATGTCGGTGGTTCCGGCAAAAATTGCCGGAGTGGAGAGAATTATCGTATGCTCGCCGCCGGATGAGACAGGCATGATTGATCCGCTTACTTTGAGTGCTGCGGACATTTGCGGCGCCACGGAAATTTACACTGTTGGAGGCCCGCACGCAATATCTGCAATGGCGTATGGTACAAAATCCATAGCGCCGGTGGACAAAATAGTAGGACCCGGTGGCAAATACGTTACAGCAGCAAAACAGCTTGTAACTTTGCACACAAACATAGACATGATGGCCGGTCCCACAGAGCTTGTTATAATTGCGGATTCGCGCGCAAATCCTGCACTAATCTGCGCCGATCTTTATTCTCAGGCAGAGCACGGACTGCATTCATGGTGCGCACTGATTACAGATTCTGAAAATTTGGCAGCAAACGTGCAAAAAAAATTCCAAACTCTTCGCACTCGTAAACTATCTTCGCATCCCCGGATATACCTGTGTAAAACCCGAGGCGATCTGATCAAAGCGGCAAACGCAGCAGCTGCTGAACATTTGCAGATAATGATGGCAAATCCGGAAAATATTGCAAAAAAAATTACAACAGCCGGACTTGTATTAATCGGGGAAAATTCACCGTCTGCTGCAAGCGATTATTTGTTTGGTACAAACCACATACTGCCTACAAATGAAGCAGGCAGGGCGCGAGGATCGCTTTCCGTACTGGATTTTCTAAAACTGCAAACGCGCGCAAAAAGCTCAAAAAAGGCGCTATACGAAATGCTCAAACCGATAAAGGCGCTCACAAAAGCTGAGGGTCTAAACGCCCACTATGATGCAGCAGAGGCTCGATTCAAATGAGACCTGACTGGCTGGAGAAAAAAATTGCCAATCATGCATCCCTTGACGGATACGTAAAGCCAAAATCAGGCGATCTGCTCAGACTTGATTCAAATGAAAATTTGGTAATATCAAAAAAAGACGTCTGGGATCTGCTCCAAAGCGGCTCAGATGCGGACATGCGCAGATATCCTCTTGACATGACCGAAGATCTCATCGCTGCCATAGAGGTGCATCTTGGCGTGCCAGAGGGAACTGTAGGGGTGGGTTCCGGCTCTGATCAAATACTGGATCTGCTGATCTCAAATTTTGCCACAGCAAAGACGCGCGTACTTTTATGTGATCCCACGTTTACATTCTTTGAGCAGCGCTGCAGCTTGTATGGAATAAAGACCATAAAAGTTCCATTTAACAACGAGATGACCCTCTCAAAGGATTCATTTTCGTCAAAAAAAGCCGATATTTTATATCTTGACGTACCAAACAATCCAACCGGCTTTGCATTTGCAAAAAAAGATCTTGAAGATTTGGTGCGGAAATTTGAGGGTCTGGTGATAATAGATGAGGCGTATGCGGAATTTGGAAAATATACTCTCTCAGCGCTTGCTCCAAAACTTGACAACCTTGTGGTGACCCGCACATTTTCAAAAGCATACGGAATGGCCGGCATGCGTCTAGGATACTTTGTGGCAAATACTGACATTGCCGGAGTCTTTAACCGCATTATACAGTATCCGTATCCTGTCAGTACAGCATCAATATCATCTGCCATGACACTGCTCTCAAATGATGATGCGCTAAAACGCGCACAGGATGCAATAGTGCTGGTAAAATCCGAGCGGGAGAGAATAACTAAATCACTGCGCCAATACGATGCCTTTGACGTATTTGATTCGGATGCAAATTTTGTCCTATTTGACGCGCATGGGGCATCAAAACGGGTCCATACGGCTCTTGAAGAGCAGGGCATAGCGGTGCGCAACCTTGGAAAAATTGGCAATCATGCCGGATGCCTGCGGGTTACTGTTGGAACACACGAGATGAATTCCAAATTTCTACTTGCCATACGGGATCTGCTTCAATGAAAAAACTGCTGCCGGCCGGCAATGGCGCATACATGGAAAAGAATGCAGCAGCCGCAGTCAGCAAGGCTCAGTGCATATTCTTTGACTGCGACGGAGTACTAGTGGATGTCAGCTCCTCATATGATGAGACCATACGGAGAACGGTGGATATTTTATTGGAGAGATTTGCAGGATTGGAAAAAAACCCCGTACCGGTAACGGTTCAAATCATAGATGCGTTCAAAGCTTTGGGAGGATTTAACAATGAGATAGATTTAGCATATGCTGCATCGCTGTGCATAGCACATGGCATGAATGAAGAATATGTAATGAGTGCAGCGCATGCGGCAGATTCCACAGGACTTGAATCTGTGGAAAAATATCTTGCCGATTCACCCAAAGCTGCCATGCTGCGTGAAAAGCTTGCATATCCGGGAGACGGCAAGGGCATAGTATACGACATATTTGATTCAGTATTTTATGGCGCAGAATTGTACGCATCATTGAACAGAAAAGATGTCGGCGTTTTGCAAAAATCAGGTCTGATCGAACATGATAAAATAATAATAAATGACAATATTATATCAAACCTTACAACCATGTTTGGCAGAAAACCCGGCATAGTTACCGGAAGAGGAATGTACTCTATACGGCACACGCTTAAAGATATGCTTGAAAGTTTTGATTTGAAAAATTCCGTATTCTTGGAGGATGAGCTGCGTAAAATGGCAAAACCAAACCCCGAATCGCTGGTGCGATGCATGTCCGGCATGGGAATAGAGAGGGCAATATTCGTGGGTGATTCTTCTGAGGATCTTTTACTAGCACAGGGGGCATCCAAATTCGGCAGAACAGTTACGTTTTGTGGAATAATTGGGACAAGTCTTGATCCGATGGAAAAACTTGAACTTTTTGATCGGATGGGGGCGCCGATGGCCGTGGATTCTGTACTGTTACTGCCAAATGTTCTAAGCGGAGATAAACTGCACTAATGCGGTACGTGATTGGACGCACGTGTAAAAATTGATAAACATAACACAGAATACTTGCATGATTGTAATTGTTTTTGCAGGAATTGTACTTTTTTCCGCATCCATGATTATGGGATATTTTACTGCAATGACCGATCAAATTCCAAATTATGAAAATCTGCTGATTCAGCTATCGCTTATGACTGTGGGAGGTTTGTGCATTTTGTATCCTGTTATTATCAAAGCACGCAACGTTCGTGACCGGCGGTATCGAACATGGCGTAATTGATCCAACGATTCAAACCTCATATGCTGATTTAATTTACATTGGGGGAATCTGGTTTATAATTACCATTTTTTATTTCACAACAGTTTATGCTGGTTTGTGTCCGTAAACAAATTGTGAAAATCCTAAAAATCGTCCAACAAAGTTTGGTATCCATCTTAAACGTCCAATATAGCGTTCATATTTTTTAAATTTATCACATTTTAAATTTGCATCAGAACATAATGAAATAATATCTTTTTTAGATAATAATTCTGTCACAGGGTTTGTAGCACCGTCAAATTCTAAAATTAATTGTTTTACGGTGGTTTTTCTTAGTTTTGCATATATTGGATAAATACATTTTGGACGAAGACCATTTTTGTTATAAAACATGAATACAAATGTACCATTGGGTTTTAAAACACGTCCAATTTCTTTCACAACTTTTGGGTATTCTGGCATATGGTGAATTGTTCCCACTGCCCTTATTCTGTCAAATTCAGCATCTTTGAAACATGACATATCAGCTGCATTTCCATTCACAATTTCATAATTTTTTCCTGGATGATGTTCTTCAAGATGTTTTTTAGAAACATTGAGTGATTCTGCTGAAATATCAAAAAGAGTATATTTTTTTGGATGCCCATACGTAAAACTAAAGCATGCATCACCACCTGACCCGACACCAACATCTAAAACAGATTTATTTTTATCATTTTCATAATCTACCGCTTTGAGAATATATGGATATGTAAAAAGTCGCCATTTATCAATTTCATCAAAATTAGCTCCACGGTTGTAATCACATACGTTATTATCCCAATGTGTTTGAACTTTTTTCAATAAATCGTCCATATCCAATATTAAATTTTTTATATATATATATGTGCATTTGATATCCGATTTGTTTCATTATTGGAATATAGTATGAATAATCCAATAGATTGAATAGAATTACAACTTTACATTCGGCGATAACTTAACAAGACCTAGTATACAAACTCGAATGCAATGCAGATCGGATTGTTGGGCAAGGCAAACGTTGGAAAATCCACATTTTTTTCAGCAGCTACGCAGACTGAAGTGGCGACTGGAAATTTCCCTTTTACCACTATTGATCCAAACGTGGGGGTGGCACACGTTCGAAAACCGTGTGCGTGCACGCATTTTGAATTAGGACTGTGCGGTAACTGCAAAGAGGGAACACGTTTCATACCCATAAGTCTCATAGACGTGGCAGGACTTGTTCCAGGAGCACATGAAGGCAAGGGATTGGGCAACAAGTTTCTTGATGATGCGCGTCAGGCAGACGCATTGGTGCATGTTGTGGACATATCCGGAGGCACAGACATTGAGGGACAGCCTGTGACTCCCGGTTCTCACGATCCTCTAAAAGATATTGAATTTGTACACTATGAGTTTGACGCCTGGTTTGCACAGCTCTTGGAACGTGAATGGCCAAAGCTTGTAAAAGAGGCCGAACAGAAAAAAACCACGCTGCTTGATGGAATATCACGCAGACTGAGCGGCCTTGGAATAAAAGAACCCGACGTGCGGGCAGTATTACTTTCTGAAAACCGCATGGATGTAAAACCATCAAAGTGGCAGAAAAAAGATATTGCCTCATTTGCATCCGCACTGCGAAAGATCTCAAAACCCATAATTATTGCAGCAAACAAGGCTGATTCATGTCCAAATTTGGATATTCTTGAAAATATAGAAACAGGTGCCATACCATGCAGCGCCGAGGTTGAGCTTTTGCTACGCAAAGCAAATGCTGTCGGACTTGCAGAATACGTTCCAGGTTCTGAGAGCTTTGTAGAAACCAAAGGTGCAAACGAGGCTCAAAAGAAAGCACTCTCAAAGGCAAAAGCTGTAATTGAAAAAATAAATGGTACGGGAATTCAAAAAGTCCTGGAAACTGTAGTATTTGAAAAACTGCACATGCTGACGGCGTATCCTGTAGAAGATGAGACAAAACTGCAAAACAAAGACGGCTCCATATTGCCTGACGTAAAACTGCTACAACCAGGATCAACTGCAAAAGATTTGGCGCGAATGGTACACGCGGATTTGGCCGATGGATTTTTGCACGCCATTGACTGTAAAAATAAACAGCGCATCGGCGCGGATCACAAAATAAAGGACGGGGACGTCATAAAGATAGTCTCAACCAAAGGCAGGGGATAGGAATACTCTGCCTTGGAATAGAGAGTACAGCGCATACGTTCTCGTGCGCCGTATTGGAGAAAAAACGCTCCAAACGGACGGTTCTAGCAGACGTGCGGGACATGTACAAACCTCCCAAAGGCAGCGGAATACATCCCCGTGAGGCATCAAGGCACCATGTGGCATGCGGTCCTGACGTACTCTCAAAATGCCTCAAAGAGGCTAAAATAAGCATAAAGGATATTGATGCAGTCTCGTATGCTGCCGGACCCGGACTTGGACCATGTCTTAGGGTGGGAGCGGTGGTGGCCCGCTCGCTTGCATCATACTACAAAAAACCGCTCTATCCGATAAATCATGCAATCGGTCACATCGAACTTGGCCGCATGCTTACAGGAGCTACTGATCCGTTAGTTTTACTCGTTTCAGGAGGACACACAATGTTGCTTGCATTTGCACATCCAAGATGGCGCGTTTTTGGCGAGACATTGGACATAACTCTTGGCCAGCTTTTGGATCAGTTTGGCAGATCTTTGGGATTTGCCTCTCCGTGCGGCAAACGCGTGGAAAAACTCGCATCAAAATCTTCCAAATATGTACAGCTGCCATATTCTGTGCGAGGAAACGACGTATCATTTTCCGGACTTTTATCTGCTGCAAAAAAAGCAGCACTGGATGGAAAAAATGCCGCATGTTATTCGTTACAGGAAACTGCATTTGCCATGATTGCAGAAGCCTCCGAGAGAGCTCTTGCGTTTACCGGAAAAAAAGAACTGCTGATTGTAGGAGGAGTTGCTGCAAATTCACGCCTCTCTTCAATGTTAAAGGGAGCATGTACACGACACAAATCAAAATTATACGCAGTATCTCCAAAATTTTCCGGCGACTGTGGATCACAAATTGCGTGCGTTGGAATGCTAGAGCATGCCACGTACGGCGGCGTAAAAATCAAAAATGCATTTGTGCGCCAATCGTGGAGACTTGATGGCGTGGATGTGGACTATTAACTATCTTTTGCTTTTTGTATTGATTTGACCCAAGAGCCTGTTCCAAGCACGCCAAATTTGAATGTCTTTTCCTCATCTGCTATATCCGCAGTAATGCATATCTTTTTGATAAGCAGCCCTTCTTTCCAGACCTTTGTTATTTTATCCAATTGCACGTCAATTACGGTATCACCGAATTTTTTTGCAAAATCCATTATTCTTCCCCTTGTTTTATCAAATGCCACGCGCCTGTTTGTAAGTGTCAAAATGCCCTGTCCTAGATTGTCCTCATTACAGTCTTCCTGGCGTATCTTTTTTTCTCCATCTTCCATGAATATGCTTTACAAGAGTTGGTTATAAGCTAATACAAATCTGGGTATGGGACAAACGTATTTTTCAAGTAATTAATTCAAAAGTTAGATACATAAACAACATAAATACTGCAAACCGTGTGTCCACTGCAAAACAACTGGTAAATAAAAATTCCAAATTTACGTTTATTCTTCCTTTGATATTTTTTGCATTTCCAATAATTTTTTTGTTTTCAAAAAACGTAAATGAACAACCAATTTACATACTACAGTTATTATTCGTTTTCATAATTGTGGCATTTTTACTGTGGTTGTTATTAGGTTATGCATTAAAAAATCGGATTAAATCTAGTTTAATTATATCATTTTGGGCGGCACTATTTTTCTCTTATGGGCATGCGCGATTATCTCTTGACGGTTTTTTTAATATTAGCTCCACAGGATTTCTTTTTATTACATTTGCCATTTACATAATTTTATTTATTATATCTCCCATATTCATCATAAAAACAAAGCATATGTTGAATAATGTTGTAAAAATAATTATGGTTTCTGCCATAATTACAATGATAATGCCAGTTATTGACATTGGAGAATCACTCGCATACAATAATGATTATGTTGCAGAAACTCGTCAGACAAACATGAATGTCTCTTCTATACCGTATAATGGTCCAGATGTTTACTACATATTGCCTGACGCATATGCCGGTTCCAAGTCAACGGAGATGCATTGGAATTTTGATAATAGCGATTTTAAGAATTTTTTAACTGAAAATGGTTTTTATGTAGCGCAGGATAGCTATAGCAATTACGATTATACTAGTGATTCTGTATCATCTACCATGAATATGAAATATGTACACGATGATGATTTATACGATGTAAATACACCAAATACTGAAAATTGGTCGGTTTTTGATAATTTTCGATCAAAAGGCTATACCACATATTTTATTGAATCCAGCTTTTATTTGGATTTTCCAACAAACAACATTGATCATAAATTGTGTTCACCATCGGATCTATTCGACTCATTCTTTATGCGAAATATACTCCAACATTCAATGATACTAGTACCCGGAACTGAATTTATACTACGTGAAGATTTGCAAAATAAAGTCATCTGTTCATTTGACGAGTTGGATAAAATGTCAGAAAATGATAAAACACCAAAATTTGTATTAACCCACATAATGTCTCCCCATTCCCCATTCGTATTCAATCCAACCGGTGGAAATCCTGATTCACTTCTTTCAAATATAGATGATATATCCGGACATCGAGACAGTCTCTATATCGATCAGATACAGTTTGTAAATTATAAATTAAAAGACATCATACGTGGACTTGTTGATACAGATGATCCTCCTATTATTATAATCCAGTCAGATCACGGGAAAAGGGATGTGCACACCATTGACGATCCTACCGATCGTAATATAATAAAACTTAATAATTTTAGAGCATACTATATTCCCAACGGAGACAGAAATCTCGAACTAGAAAATAACAGCCCCGTAAACACTTTTCGCGTATTATTTAATACGTATTTTGATGATAATTACGATATATTAGAAAATAAATTTTATGTTTTAAATGATGCAGAAACTGACTATGTGGATGTAACAAATTCTCTGATTAATTCAAGTAATTGATCTATAATGATCTTGCACTAACAGCATACATCATTTGAGTCTGTTTGTCATATAATACATGTATCTTTCTGAATTCTTTACTGCTACTGATTCGACAATTTCAAAATATTCTTTGAATGTGGACTCGAAACTACTCTTGTTATAATTGTCAAATATGTCCTCTCTGGTTGATAAAAGTCTCTGTACCTGTGAATCTTCTTTTGGAACAAATTCTATGATTAATGATTTGCAAATTTTTTGAAAAAATCGTGCAATTTTATCAAATGGAAGATTATTTGAAATGGCAAGATGATGTATGAGGGCTAGAGCCATTGCCAAATCCGCCGGACTTCTTTTCATGAATGACACCCGTTCATCATTTTCCCACCCCAAATACGGACTTGGATTGGTCAGATCCATTACTAGCGGTAAAAGATTTTTTTCATCATTTTTCATGCAGTCTAGATAGTTTTTTTCCACCGCCACCGGATCAATATCAAAGGATATAGTTGAAAATCCCTGCCCACTAGCAAGACGGCTAAACACGCCGGTATTTGCACCCAAATCCCATACTATGTGGGGCTTGATCTCCAAAATACGTTTTTCAATTATCTGTTTTTTATGTGTAAAAGATTCTTCTGTATAGTTGGTGTCCGAATAATAATTCCCCCATTCAGTATCTGCTAGCTTCCATTTCATCTTGGATACTCCTGAACGAAGGCTTTCAACAATTCCCTCCAACGATCTCTTGCCCATCTTTCTCTCCTTGAAATTTTCCTGTTTTGTTTCGTATTTTTTTTGACTTTTTGCATGTGCGTGAATATGTGTGAGAATTGAAAACATGGCGCGTGTCTTACCTGGCAGCAAAGTACTTGCCAAATCAAGTGGAATGCCGTCAATGTATGTCCTCAATAACTGGTTTAATCTCACATCTTTATGAGACATCAGTGCCAATGGTGCCATAAAATGCTGACAAAATTGTCTGTATGCTTGCCATATTTGCCCCTCCTTGTATCTTTCAAAAGATAGTGTATCAATCAAGCACGGCTTGCATCCTTTGAATTGTATATTGTATGCGCTGCAGTCTTTTAATACCATATCATGCGACATGGCAATTTTTTGAATTTCCAAAGTGACAAGTGCAGCCTGTTTTAATTGCGTAAATGACCATTCGTATGGATATGAAATGAATGGTATTTTTTCTGGTTTTATTATCTTGTATGCATTATCATCATACGGTGTTTTATCCGTCTCTTCGTGAGGCAAAAGATGATTCAGTTCTGTCAGCTTTTCATACAATCCTGAATTCATCAAATGATCATAATCATCTTTGTATGATTTGTTGATCTGCCGGTATAATACGTCTGAATCGTAAAAAATAAACCCACTAGGATCCCGAAACGAACTAGATTCTTTATTATAAGTTGTCAATTTACTTCTTTCTGAGTTTTTCTCTTATTTTGTACCAGTACAGCTTTAAAGTTATTGCAAGTCCGGCCAGAGCGCCAATCAAAATTTGTATTGCAGCGCTGCCGGCACCAGGATCAATGTATGCATGCGCATCAGAAACAAACAGACCTGAAAAAAACAACACTGGTAATACTAAAATAATTCTTGATACTTTATTCATATTCAACTATTAAATCGATTTCAAAACTATATTTAAACGTCTAGGTTAAATTCAATCCGCTGTACAGGTTTTCTAAAACAAAATAATGCTGACATGGAAAATGAACGGCCGTATACATTCAGATTTTTTGTTGCATATCTTCTCGTATAAAGTCAATTTTTCTGGCAAACGCACTCTTTGATCTTTCATTCTTTTTTAGATTAAGAACCATGCCGCATGAAGGACATTTGAACATGCCATCAAGGGCGTTTTCAAATGTGACCCTATCACAGTCATTATTTCCGCAGTGGTAAAATTCAGAGGAATTTTCATAATCTAGTCTCTGCTGCAAACGCATGGTAATCTTTTTCTTTTGATTCTCAATATAATTTTCCACCTCGTCTCGTCTTGAACGCCATCTGTATACAAACCAGCCTTTACGTTCATCCTTTACACGTATTCCGGTAATGAGTGACTTGCCGAACAGATCGTAGAGAATTTTTCGCACCAAATTTATTCGCAGTCCAGTAGAGCTGGCGATCTCTTCATCTGTTGCATCTTCTACTTTTAGCAAAGAGCGGGCTATCTTTAGATATTCGTCGCCGCCGATCATCGAGGCTATCCTTACAAACGGATCCTCGTATTTTTCTACCATGTATGCGCTTTAATGGGATTATTATTAACAGTTTGCCGATTTTTCAGCATCGCCTTTTACCACCAATTTGCCCCTTTTTTGCGGCACAATTCTCATTTGGGCTCCGGGCAGTTTGCCTGAAAATCCACTTCCCAGTCTGTCAAGCAGTATGGCAAGGGCGCTAATCTCCGAATGCGGTTGGTTGCCCACTGCCACGTTGTAATCTGCAATATCATATACGTCCCTTGGTACCTTTTCAGCGCCAATTACCACCAACATGTCTGCATGTTTTTTAATTTCTAGCGCAACCTCATCCACGCTTTCACCGTACATTGTCAAATGTACGATCTTGAATCCGGCTTTTTTCTTTGCATTTGCGGTTTTTTTCCAGCTTTCCGTAACCTCTACTGTAAAACCGCTTCCCCATCTCTCGTTGACTTTTCGTATGCTCTCCTCGATGCCGGATCCTATGCCGCTCATGTATATGCACGAGGCTCCAAAAGCGCGTGCCACCAATGCTGCATGCGTAGTGGCCCTGTCATCGCGTACCACCCTCTCGCCTATGCGTAAAACCTCTATTGCCAACTTTTAGACTCCGAGGGTTTTTTTGAATCACGCATAATTTTTGCAATCATGTTCTCAAGACGCTTGCAATTATTTCCAGTCTTTGCAGAAATTTTAACCCATTTGTTCTCCTCGTCCATGCCAAATGCCTTTAGCGTATAATTTATCGGGACCTGTGAAAGGTCATTTTTGTTAAAAACGGTAATGATTTTTTCCTTTTTCACACCAATCTCATCAAGTGCCATCTGACAGCTTTTGAATTTTCTAAGCATTACATCAAGTTCTTCGCTAAAATCCACCACAAGCAATATGACATCAGCGTATACCATCTCTTCCAAAGTAGAATGAAACGCCTTGATCATATACGCGGGAAGTCTGCTGATAAAACCTACCGTATCTGAAACAAGAACCATTTCGCCTCCAAGTTTAGCTTTGCGGGTGGTTGTGGTTAGAGTGGTGAATAGTTTGGAATCTTGTTCTTTATGCTCCCCTGTTAGTACATTAAAGAGAGTGGTTTTACCTGCCGACGTGTATCCTGCCAGCGATACAATCTTCCATCCCAACCGCTGTCTGCTACTTCTGTGAAGCTCGCGCTGCCGGTGGGATTTTTCAAGTTTTAATTTCACAGCGTTCATTCTGTGGCGTATGTCATTGTAATACGTGTCAACTTCAAACTTGCCTATTCCCATAAATCCTGGCTGCTCGCCCATTCTTGCAAGTTTTACTTTTTCTCTTGCACGAGACATCTCGTACCGCATCTGGGCAAGTTTTACCTGCAACTTTGATTCAGCACTTGATGCTCTAGACTCAAATATTTCCAGTATGAGCGCTTCTCTGTCGAGTATGTTGCGGTGCAGGTGTGATGCAAGGTTGTAATTTTGACTTGGTCTCAAGTTCTCATCATATATGATAACGTCCGGATTCACCTTTTTGGCCATCTCTTCAAGTTTCTCCAGTGCCCCTGTGCCTATGCCGAATTTGGGCCTGTCCATGTATTTTTGCCGCATAACGTGTACCACTTTGTATTCTGCTGATCTGCACAGCTCTAACGCCTCATTCACTGAATCATCCAACATGTGCGCTACTAGTATGGCTTTATCCATGCAGGCTGTATCATACGGTGGGTTAAAAATTGACTAGTTTTTCAGCGTCTTCTCAACTGTCATATTTAGCACAATTTCAGCTATATCGCTTGCATATTCTGCTATACGGCGTAAATTGCCTGCAATACGTCTTGCCTGATATGCGTCCTTGTCCGCTGAATCAAGCGTCTTTGGGAGCACATCCTCATATGTTGAAATACTTGAAGATTTTGTTACAATTTTTTCTGCCTGAACATAGTCGTCTTTGAACATGGCAAGGCACGCATCATCTATTAATTCTGCGGCAAAATCGCTCATTTTATTGATGTCCTTGTGCAGGGATTTTTTCAAACTTTTTTTCATTTCAATAACATCCTTTGCAATGATTGCTGCCTGATCTCCGGTTCTTTCAATATTTTTCACCACGATTCTGTATCCAAGACAGCTGCGCAGATTTGAAAAACCTATTTCCTTTAACATGTGTTTGTTGCGTACGGCAATCTCTATCTGCCGTATAATGTAAAACCCAAATCTGTCAACTTCATCGTCTGCCTGTATCACTTCTTTTGCAAGATCAATATTTCCCTCGCTTGCCGCAATTATTGCATCAGAGAGCATCGTCTTTGCCAAATGTATCATTCTTTTAAACGCCCCGTCCACACTAAGCTCTACTAGACTTACAAGAACCTGCAGTGTAATGCCAGAGCTTGAATCCGATATTATCTCCACACCCATTAAAAGCCTCTTTGTAACGTCTTTTACGGCCGCTCTTTGTGAGCTTGCCAGTCTGCCCTCCTTTGGTTTTATCGCAATGGTGTTAAATCCCATAAAATACAGTGAGATTATTTTACGCGTTACTGCATCAACATTTTCATTTGCGCCAATTTCTATAACCGCTTCGTCATTTGTCATTTTGTGCATGCGAAGCTTTTGTGGTGATACAAGAATCTCGTTTGTTCCCTGACGGTACATTCTAACCTGATCGCCTCGCTTTAGACCCATCTCGGTTACCCAGCTTTTTGGCAGGGATACAATGTATGATGAATTGCCGGTAAATTGGATCTTTCGCGCCTCTTCCTGCTCTTCCATAATATATAGACAAAAATTTGTCTATATAGTCTAATGGATTTTTGATAGGTACTCTTCAAACCACTTATTTTATGTATAAAATCACTCCTAGGTATGAGGATCAGCGTAAAACAGATGATGGCCATAGAGAACAAGGGTCATGATATGGGTTTTTTAAAAAAATTCATGATGGAGAATGCCGGAGCTGCTGCAGTGAAAAGACTTGTTGAGAAATTTGGGGATGTCTCATCTAGCCAAGTTCTAGTGTATGCTGGACTTGGAAACAATGGCGGAGATGCCATGGTGGCAGCACGACATCTTGCCGGATACGGTGCAAAACCCCGTATTATCCTGCTCGGTGATCCTGGAAAAATAAAAACCGATGAGAGCAGATGGAATTGGAATCTGCTTACAAAGATGCCATCAGTGCAGCTGTTACCTAACGGTGAGATAAAAAATTCCGGAGAGAATATTGTTATAGATGGCATACTTGGAACGGGAATATCAGGTAAAATACGTGAGCCTTATCATTCTGCAATATCTGCGGTAAATGCATCCAATGCACTAAAACTTGCAATCGATGTGCCTTCCGGACTTGATCCTGATACTGGAAAAGAATCCGATGCGGTAGTAAAGGCTGACATGACAGTTACGTTTCATAAATTAAAAATTGGCATGGCCGAACGCAAAGATTTATGCGGAATAATACATGTTGAAAAAATCGGCATACCTCCGGAAGCGGAAAAAGGAATCTTATCATGATCATACATCAGATACCGGTGGGACAGATGCAGAATTTTACATATGTCGTATACGATGAGGAAACGCTCAAATGCATAATCATAGACCCGTCCTGGGATTTGGATAAGATAATGGATGTAATAAATAGTAAATCCCTCAAACCCATCTACATAGTAAATACGCACCATCACTTTGATCATACGACCGGTAATGAGCAGCTCTCAAAAGATACAGGAGCGCAAATAGTCCAGCATGAGGCATCACAGATGTCACATGAAATATCCGTATCCGATGGTGAGGAGATAAAATTTGGCAACAGCAGTTTGCAAGTTTTACACACGCCGGGGCATTCAAAAGACAGCATATGCCTTGTTGGAGATGGCAAGATATTCTCAGGTGATACGCTCTTTGTAGGCAGCTGTGGGAGAATTGATTTGGAGGGGGGCAGCGCCTCGGAGATATACGATAGCATATTTGAGGTTCTATACGGGCTAGATGAGCAACTGATCATGTATCCTGGGCACGATTATGGCTCTGAGAAAATCTCTACAATAGGCGATCAAAAGAGAACAAACCCTGTAATGCGTAAAATTCCAAAGGCGGATTTTATAACCCTGATGGGACAGTAAGCGTATGGACGGACTGCAAATATGCGGGAATGATAACGCATGTAAATTATTCATAGAATCAGTACGGGGTAAAAAATTTCTTTTTGCATTAACCATATCGCATACGGAAACGTGCACCATACCTGGAATAACCGTGGCAGGCGCCACACCGGATCTGGCAAAATACACTCCTGCAGCAGATGCTGAATTTCTCCGGTACGGCAAATGTAAATCCATAGATGAAATTCCTGCAACTCCTGACGGCAAACCAACTCCTGCCCTGATTACTAGAGCCGCACTGCAAATGGCAAACATACCGCACATAATCATCGATGCAGGAAGTGCACACAGTCCAAAAATGCCGTACATGCATACGGGTTTGCTTCCGGGAAAAAACATCCGGGACGGACCGGGCATGGGAATTGATGAGGCAAAAAAAGCCATAGAGTATGGCAGGCAAATCGGCGAATCACTTGGCGCACTCACAGACTGTCTTGTTTTGGGAGAGAGCGTTCCGGGCGGAACCACCACGGCACTTGCCGTATTGCGGGCGTTTGGAATTAAAGCTCGCACCAGCTCTAGCATGCCGGAAAATCCTGGAAAATTAAAAGAGAGCGTGGTTATTGCGGCACAAAACAGGGTTACTTTACGCGATCCTGTTTCAATATCATCTGAGCTTGCCGACCCGATGCTTCCGTTTCTTGCAGGCGCTTTATCAGCTGCCACCCAAAAGACTCATGTTATACTTGCCGGCGGAACCCAAATGGCCGCAGTTCTTGCATTGGCCAATTCTCTTGGTTATGATAAAGAAAAAGTCGCAGTTGCCACAACCTCCTACGTATATAATGATAAATCCGCTGATTTTGTTTTTGCCGTGCAGCAGGCAGGTAATGTTGCAATTCTAGTAACGGATCCGGGTCTTGGAGCCTCAAAGATTGACGGATTGCGCGCGTATTCACAGGGATTTGCAAAGGAGGGAGCCGGAGCTGGGGGAGCTGTTGCAGCATGCATGTTAAAGATTGGAGCCACCTCTGAGAATGTACGGCTAGCAGTGGAGAATGAATACAACCGTACTATATTATCTGACAGTAACTGACTTTGCCAAATTGCGCGGATAATCCGGATCAGTACCCCTGCTTAATGCCGAATAGTATGACAGCAGCTGTATTGGGATTATCTCAGTTATCGGATATGCATGGTCTGGCGATTTTGGTATCCTAACCCATGAATCATACACATCGCTTTGAATATCTGAGACTCCTATTATGTGGGCTCCCCGAGCCTTGATTTCCCGCGCACTGGTGAGTGTATCATCATATGTAGGGTCTGATGGATTTATCACAATGGCGTAAACACTGCTGTCAATTAATGCAAGCGGACCGTGCTTTAATTCCCCTCCTGCTATGCCTTCTGCATGTATGTATGCAAGTTCCTTTAGTTTTAACGCCGCCTCCATGGCCAGCGGATAGTGTATGCCGCGTCCTAGTATGTAAATATCTGCCACATTTTTGAATTTGGCTGCAAGCTTTGACATTGCATTGCCATCTTTTAGAATTTCTGATATTGCAGCAGATACGCCATTTACGTCAAATCCAAGCTTTCCACCGCACATGCTGTCCACTATGGAGTAAATTACCACAAGCTGCGAGGTAAAACTCTTGGTGGCAGCCACGCCAATTTCTCTACCACATTTGATGTCTATTACCATGTCCGATTCTCTTGCAAGCGTGGATTCTGGAGCGTTGAGAATTGCTATGATACGCGCTCCCCGTTTTTTTGCATCCGATGCTGCAGCTATGACATCGGCACTCTCACCGCTTTGTGATATTGCAATCAAAACAGAATCAGATCCGATGTTTACAGGAGAATGGAGGAATTCGCTGGATACTACGGGAATGGCATTAACTCTGGCGTATCTTGACATCATATACTGGGCCACAAGTGATGCGTTATAGCTTGTTCCGCTTCCGGTTATGTATACAGAATCTGCCTCGGTTATGGTTTTTGCTATAACATCCACATCTTTGCAGGCAGCTTTTAGCACAGTTTCTGGCTGTTCTGTTATCTCTTTTAGCGTATAATGGGTAAATTCACCCTTTGTCACATCAGCTATTTCTTTTGATATTTTTGTTATTTCAACTTGTGCGGATTTTCCTGTAAAATCGTACATGTGCATACCCTTGCAGTCAATTGTGAGAAAGTGTCCGTTCTCCACGTATACTGCCTCGTCTGTTTTCTCTACAAATCCCAACACGTCGCTTGCAATGTGGTATGAATCCGCACCAATCCCGACAATCAATGGTTCGTGATATCTTGCAGCAGCTAATGTACCGTCTGCAAACATGGCGACAAAACTATAGTGACCTTTGAGCATGCCAATCGTCCGTATCATGGCATCTTCGGGGGATGAATCATAATTTTTCTGTAGCAGATTTACAATGACTTCCGTATCTGTGTCACTCTCAAATGTAAATCCCTCTGATTGCATCTTTGATTTTAATTCTTCAAAATTTTCAATTATTCCGTTGTGAACTATTGCAACAGTAGAGGTGTTACTTGCGTGGGGGTGTGCGTTGGCCCGGGTCACCTTGCCGTGAGTTGCCCACCGTGTGTGTCCAATTCCAATAGTTCCGTCCAACCCGTCAAGATTTTCAGCCTTGTTTACCTCATCTACGCGTCCAACACCTTTGCGAATCTGTAATGCATTCTCAACTTTGGTGGCAACGCCGACGCTGTCATATCCCCTGTATTCCATACGCCTCAAACCTGAGACCATTATCGGTGCGGCCTTTTTGCTGCCGTAATATCCTATTATAGAACACAAAATATCTCGCCTCGATCTGCACCTGCGGATTCGGTACTATTGGGTGGATTTTGGTGCCGCATTTGCAGCCTCCGCATCTGGTTTTGCCGCATCCGTTGGTTTGGATTCTGTAGGAATAGAGCCTGACTGCTCTGATGATTCAGATTCTTCAGCAGTTTCAGGTGGCTTTTCTTTTGCCTCTTTTTTGATCTTTTCAAGCACCTCTTTCATGGGTGAATTTGGAACAAGTTTGATGGATTTTTCCTCGTTAACTCTTACCACGTATGATGGTATGTCAACTATGCGTTCGTCAATCATAATGTGACCGTGGGTTACTGCCTGTCTTGCCTGATACGGAGTTTTGAATCCTAAATTTTTCATTACAATCGTCTGCAGTCTTCTAGACAGCATGTCTACCACCTGGAGGTTTAAAACATCATCAAGCGTGGAATTTTCCGGAACGAGTCCGACCTTTACAAGTGAGCGTATCAGAATTGGTTCTTTGTTCTGACGTACGTCCTGCCCTAGTGCAAGTATGGAACGAGCCTGATTTCTCAACCGTGAAAGCTCCGTATGCGCTTTCCAAAGCTCTCTTTTTGTTTTTAGCCCAAACTCACCCAAAGTTTTTAGCTCACTCATCTTTAAATCATAATTGAACGGACGTTTTGGTTTTTTCCATACTCTTCTTGGCAGTTTTGGATCTCCCATGATGATCTACTCTTTCTTCCCCTTTGCCGGTTTGGCATCTGCTGCAGGTTTATCACCTGCTGCAGGTTTAGCATCTGTTGCTGCTGCATCTTTTGTAGCATCAACTGTACCTTCTGCCGGTGGTGCTCCAGCTCCGCCCTTTGTAGGCATTATTTTACCGCCTTTGGCGACTCCGACTGCTCCGCCCTTTCTGCCGGTCGTTCTAGTTCTTTGTCCGCGAACTTTTAATCCAAACATGTGTCTATATCCGCGCCAGCTTCCGGATATGCGTTCTCGTTCAATGTCATTTCTTACGGTAAATTCTATATCCGAAGTAAACAAATGCTTATCCATGCCTGATTCTGGATCTTTTCTTCTGTTAAAAAACCATGTGGGAAATCCCGCTGCTGGTAGATCATTTAGAACCCCTTCAATGGCGGTAACATTTGCATCCGTCAGATATCCGATATTGGAATCTGGATTTATCTGTAATTTTGTAAGGATAGCTGAGGCAAAATTGTACCCAATACCCCGAATGTGGGTCAGACCTGGCAGAACCTTTCGTTCACCGGGTATGTCATTTCCGACAATTCGTACAATATGCCTGTATTCTTGAGCGCTCAAGCGTAATTTGTGTCCTAAAGCTAGGATAAAAACCAACCTTGTTTTCAAACTTGAAATCTACACAATCAGGCACAAATTTGCCAATACGGGGATATTTCTTCGTATAATGAACAATGTGCCAATATCTGTTCAATCTGCTCAGATGAGATCGCAATTTCCATTTGGGATTTCATAACGCATACGATCTGATGGGATCTGTTCATGGGCTGTATGAAATCCCATCATTATCTGCACCGTATAATTTTTAAACAAACATATCTGCATTCATGTATGTCTGATTCAAACGAGATGAATATCTCAGAAATTCTCTTTGATCCAAAAATCTCCGAAATTCTTGAATTACTGGAAAACGGTCCAAAAGATGAATCAAAAATATGTGAACATCTCTCAATCACGCCCAAAGATATAGCAGAGAGGCTTGAACCACTTGTTAAAAACGGATTTGTAATAAAATCCGGAACACAGTATTCTGTAGACTCTGAAAAACTTGCAAATGCGGTGGAATCTAGCGTACAATATGGCGGTGTAATGGACAAAGTTACAGAGATGGACAGTTATCTAAACTAGGTATTTCTTTTTAATTTAAAAATGTACAACGCAGTCGCCGCCATCCCAAACAGTCCCATTAACAACACTGCAACACCTGTGGTGACCACCGCCTGTGCAATCGAGCCAGAATTACTGCCCATCGCGATGGTTATTGGAATCATCGTATCCTGATTATTTTGAATTACTGCCTCATATCTTCCATCTTTTTTCACATCAAACGTAATCTGCCCACTGTTCTCAGTTACGCTCATTGCGGCAATTTCTTCTCCTGACGGATCGTATATGTTCACGGAAACATTGTTCTCATCTGATCCATCGCGCGCTATAATGGCAAAAATTCCAATACTTCCGTTTTGCGTGTAAAGATCTGTTTTAACCGTGTATTCTTCTGCATTCAACTCTCTCTCAAATTGTACCAAACCTTCCACTGCAAACACGTTGCCTAGAAATGAAATAACAAGACCTACGGCGACCAGACTGCCGGTCAGGAGCAACATTTTAGCTTCTTTTTGCATATATGAGATCACATATCTTGGTAATTATGTTTTATTGTATCTAAAATATCCCGTATGGATTAATCCCGTACGGCATACACTTCAAATTTGATCATAAATCCGCCATTATAATTCACAAAGTTTGACTAAATTTGTACCAAAAAATGTAAAAAACCCTTATTACGTAGAATTAATGCGCATATACGATGGCAAAGCGGTATAGGCCAGCAATATCATACAGACTTCGTGAAATTCCACTAAAGTCGGTCAAAGTATGGAAAGATGCTCAGGCAAGAAAGCTTGACCGTAAAGGCATTACTGAACTTGCCCGTTCCATAAAGACTGAAGGTTTGCAAAATCCTCCAATGGTGCAAAAAGAAGGAAAAGAATACCTGTTAATGTCCGGTCAGCGCAGGTTTGCAGCTTTAAAGAGACTAAAAGCCAAAAAAATACCAGCACTGGTTCTTAGCACAAATACAAAATATGAACTAGATGATGCCAAAGCTGCATCTGTGGTTGAAAACTTGCACCGTAAAGATATGGAGACGCGTGAAATGGCCTTGGCATGTGAATTCCTTGCCGATAAAAAAGGCAAATCAAAGGCTGCCCAGTCGCTTGGAATATCAAAAATAATGTTCAAAAAATATCATGGATTTGCCGGCGTTCCAGAAGTGCTCAAAAGTATGGTTCCAAAAATTATAACCCGAGATGAGGCCACAAAAATATATCAATATGCACCAAATCTTAAAAAATCCATTCAAATTGCAGAGAGAGTTTCAAAGATAGAAGGAGCTTCCTTACGCAAACGGTACATAAAGATTCTTGGAACAACAAAAAGAATGTCGCATAATAAAGCACTCAAACGCGCAAAGGAACTGACATTGCAGAAAAAAATCAGATTCGAGCTGACAAAAAGACGCGCAAAGGGATTAAAAATACAGGCCGAACACAAAGACATGGAACCGGCAGAGCTTGCAACAGAGATTGTTACAACTTGGTTGCGTAAGCGCGGCTATTAGATTTTAGAGCGGGCCCAAAGGGCTTCGATCCCTTGACCATTGGATTAGAAGTCCAACACTCTATCCATGCTGAGCTATGGGCCCGATCAATTACCTTCAAACTTCACTATTAACAGTTTTGAGATTTTTTATAAAGCCGAATGATTTTTCATTATAATTGTCACACGCCAAAATATTTTGTAATATTTCTCAAAACCTTTAAATCATCATACAAGATGACGCATGAATACATGAGTAAAGTTTCTAGATCCATAGAGATCAAGGCTCCAGTAGATACAGTCTTTACATATTTTGCCCGCCCCGAGCATGTCTCAGATCAAATGAGCGACAAGGGGATTGGAATGACGGTAATCCCAATGGACATAAAGGAAGGCATGGGTGTTGGAACTACTTTTAGAATTATAGGTGATTTTGGAGGAAAGAGACTTGAATGGGACTGTGAAACCACCGAGTTTGTCCGTGAAAAAAAGATCTCTGCAGTCCAGACTGATGGTCCATTTAAAAAATGGGAAATTGTAAACACGTTTGAGCCTCTTGGCGAGCGATTAACCCGCGTGACCATGAGTGTAGATTATGTAATGCCATTTGGTCCGTTAGGTTCAATTTTGGGTAAGGCAAAATTTGCAAAATCCGCAGAACGCGGCATGGAGACGGCACTCTTCAAAGTGCGCGGTCTTTTGGAAGGAAACGGCTCTGTTCCAGTATACATTACACTAGACGCGTACCAAAAACTGCTTGCAGAAAAGAAAAAAATGAACGATGTTCCAGTATCAACGGTTCTAACGGCAATTTTGGAAAAATACGAGCAGATTCCAACCACAACTTAAAACTTATACTCTATAAACCAATATTTATTTTCACGGGTCTATGGCTCAGCCAGGTAGAGCACCGGACTCTTAATCCGGCTGTCGAGGGTTCGAATCCCTCTAGACCCGCTCTCTCTAAGGTTCAGGTTGCCGCATATTTGCATTATGTTTTCCCAAACATGACTTTGCCGTTTGGTAGCATACCTGCAAACTTTCAACCTGTAGTAACCATCAGTTCTTCACGTTCTGAATCGGACATGCATTGGTTGGAAGTATTTTACCGGCCTGAGTTTTTCAAGTGTTTTTAGCATTGTTCTGATCTGCATTGGATTTGTGTTTTGTACAGAACACGAGCTTTAAACTGTCAAACATAGCTGGTTTACTTGCTTTCGTATAGGATGTACGCAGTTGCATAACCTGCCTAAACTGCACATATGACAATAATCTCATCTAAACAAATAGATCACCCCTAGATATAGGGATTATCGATGAAAACAAAACCCACCAGAGATGATCCGTATTGAGTACATCATGTCAGTTAATATTTCTGTCGTATGTCTTCACCGCACCATATACAGACAGGTGGCATTACCGTGAGATGTTGTCTGCATGAGTGATTACAGATACATCGCACGCGGTAAATTTTTGAATTTTAAAAAATCCCGAGTCTGGAGGATCCAAATCATGGCAAAAAACAAGAACAAAAACGGCAGACGTTTCAAGTATGCAGACAGTATGTTTGAAACGCTCGCATTAATCAAATCATGTACAGGCATCTCTTACAGGGTATGCGAGGGAATAGCACGCGGTATTCTAGATGATGCACCAGATCACACCACCATATGCATGAGGATAAATGCACTTGATGTAACGTTGAATTATGATGAGCATGCGTACAGAACCGACAACGATTGCACCATGCTGACAGTTGACAGTAGCGGCCTGCAGCTAAACGATCGTGGCGAATGGATACGTGAAAAATGGAACGTGCGGCGCGGATTTATCAAGATACACTTTCTTGTAGAAATCAAAACTAGAAAAATACTCGCCTTTAGAGTTACAACCGATAGAAAAGGTGATGGACAACAGCTATCCTGTCTGCTAGAGGATGTAAAAGATGTTCTTGGGAAACGATCTGTGCTGTATGGAGATGGAGGTTATGATTCAAAGGGGAATTTTAATTATTGTCACAGGCTGGGAGTTGATGCAAGAATCAAAGTTTGCATAAACTCTGGGTTAAAGGCTGGAGGATTTGCACGCAATTCAACAGTACGGGATAAGCTTGGTGGGAGAAAAGATCGCCAACGTATAATGCACATATGCAAAGACAAGATGATACACAACAGGACCGAGCGGAAAAAACGTGTGCATTATGGACAGAGATGGATATCGGAGGTAGTCTTTTCAGCGTTTAAGAAAATCTTTGGCAATTCTGTATACTCTAAGAAATGGGACAATATTGTCCAAGAGATTCGAATAAAAGTGTCAGCATACAACACATTCTGCAATATCGCTTAGCGTCTGCACAAGCTTTGATTGAATCCGATGGGGAAATTCTATCAAATATGGCGACGATCAAAAATTCGTGCGTGTTTTATCATTACCATATTATTGTATGGAGGTGGTTTTCATCTCACGAACTTTTACGTGTGTTTATGCTACATTTTGCATGTATAAAACACGTATTCTAAGATGTCCGATCAAAAGTTATGCAACTGCGTAAAAATACAAGGAATACTTAAAAAAGAGGCACATGGATATTGTTGCATACATTGTATCTTTCGTGGCCTGTTTGCATTTTTCGTTCATTACACCTGTAAAGTTATCGGCATATGTGTAAATTCAAAAATTTTTCTAGAGATAATCATTTAGGAATTTAACAAGGGATTTTACGTCATACTCATGTCCACCTTTATGTATTATGGAGACAAAGTTCTCTTCGTATCCATGCAGTTTATAGGCTTCTCGGATGTAATTAAAAATCGAATTTATTTCTGTGTCATATGCCCCTATAGAGGGTTGAAGTATACCAAATGATAAATAAAATGGCCTAGGCGCAATTAATATCGCGTCATCTCCAAAATCAGAATATACCAAACTGTGAGCATTTTCATATTGGAGATAAGCGTAATGATCATGTATATTGAGCTCGCCACTTGCGCTTGCTACGACATCATATACGTCAGGATTGAGAATGCTGGTTTGAATTGCAGTTGTTCCTCCAAGAGATAGGCCAACAGCGCCAACTCGATCAAATTCGGAATTAATGATCGATGTTATTCTGTAGAGATCGTCTATTCTAATATTAATCACGCTTATGTTATAATGATTTAACATTTTGACGAACAAGTGGTTATTGCAGTCAAGAGGTTTTATGTATGTACAATATTTGAATTTGACTCCACGCTCTCCTGCACCATACCATTCAGGGGCATAGATTGTATATCCTTCTAGAACGAGTTTTTTCCCAATCTCACTTTGATAGTAATGCCAACTCCATTTAGATGGCTCTCCTATTACGTCATTAAATCCTTGATCGCCAGTTCCTGAGAGAACAAGTAGTGCTTTGTCAGATTTTACATCAGGTACAAGCTTGTAAAATAAACCATCATTTTCTCCAGAAGAAGGAATTGAATATTTTTCTATAGTGTACCCATCTTTGTCTTTAGTTAAAATCAATTCTGGAACTATGTCATCATAATTAGCCCGGTCGACAAAGCTTGGCGAATATTTTGAAATTGCAAGGTTTTTCCATTTTTCAAAATCATCAATACTTTGTACATGTTTATCGTAAGAGTAAGTTAGAGTTTTCGCATCTTTATAATATTTATATGGCAATTTGTCGACAATATTAACGTCTCTTGAATCCAATATTCCAAGCAAACGTAGTATAAATCTGTCCTCAAACAAATGGTATGCAATGATACAACAAATAACTAAAACAACAACTAGAATCCAAAATCCTATTTTATACTTCAACATATAACCTCAAACATTTCAATCATATATAATTTTTAATAATTATAAATTTAATTCCCACAACCATTATTCATCAATAATTGAAGAAAATGCTCAACATATATAATAAACCTCATGCATAATCAATCACTAAAACATACGGTTCCTACTATGACACTGTCATGATCAAAGTACGCATGGCCTAAAACCTTCAAGCAGACAACAAAATAAATCAAAATATCATATGCATGACAAAAAGCAGAATATTATGCGTGATCGTGTGCACAAAAATGTGCTACTTGATTTGAGGGCAAATTTTTTCCAACGGTTCGATATACTTGCGATCCTTTAACATGATGTGCAGATTAGTCAGTCCTGTAACCACTTAGATTTCTGTATAAAACGCATCCATTGTGTCATTAGACCTCATGCATAATTAACCAAAAAATCAATTTTGGCAAATCGAAAGATCTATGATCTAGTATCACGTGAGCATAGCATGTGCAAATCAGACAAACGCATGATCTCTAAACTGGAAAAGACGATCCTAAAGATGGAAAAGAATAGTTCCAGGCAGGAATCAGAAATTCAACACTACAAAAAGATGGCACAGAGTAGCAATGATGACAAAAGACAGCATGTCGACAAATATTTGAACAAGGGAATTGGGAATGATGTTCATCTATATGAAATGACAGGAATGGACCGTGAAGAGTTTGAATGGATTCTAGAACGGTTCAAAAAAACCGTAGAAAATTCATCAGAGACTCTCCGCTTTTCAGAATATGTGGACGATCCTGGAAACACCTGTATCCTTACCGTAAAGCAAGTTTTGTTTATCAGTGCCGCAAACGCAATAATCTCAAACAGGGAGCACTTGCGTTCATTGCAGACGTTGATCAGAGCACCATTAGCAGATATCTGACATTTTCTGATGAACTATTGATGGATATTCTTCCAACGGCTAAGAATATTGGTGCTGCAATACGGACAATACGTGCAATCGAGTTGTTTAAAAAATTCGTACCCGGCAGAGGCGGCGGCGAGCTGTATCTTGATGCCACGTTTGTACAGGTTCAAAGACCGCAGGAGAATCAAGAGGCAGTATACTCTGGAAAGCACAAGAGACACGTCTACAACGTACAGATAACCTCAAACAAAGATGGAGTAGTAAATGATATTGGTGGACCAGAAGAGGGCTCAGTACATGACATGGAGGTACTGCGGCGCAATCTGCCAAATTTTGGCAAATGGACTGATGGCATGAAAAACTCTGATACAAAAAAAGAGCACCAAATTACACTCTACACCGACAAGGGATACTTGTCCGTGGAAAAAGACTATCCTGGAATTATCTCAAAGCAGCCGTACAAAAAACCAAAGGGTAGGGGATTGACAGAGACAGAACGCGAATATAGCAAGAGGATCAGTCGTAAGCGCATAAAAATAGAGCATGCCATAAACCGGCTCAAATGGTTCCGTAGAATGAGTGCCGTATATGATGATACAATGGATGCGTTTTATACAGAAATCTAAGTGGTTATAGGACTGACCAATCTGCACATCATGTTAAAGGATCGCAAGTATATCGAACCGTTGGAAAAAATTTGCCCTCAAATCAAGTAGCACATTTTTGTGCACACGATCACGCATAATATTCTGCTTTTTGTCATGCATGTGACATTTTGATTTATTTTGTTGTCTGCTTGAAGGTTTTAGGCCATGCGTACTTTGATCATGACAGTGTCATAGTAGGAACCGTATGTCTTTGCAGTTGATTATGCATGAACTCTATTGTACAGTTCCTGATGTTTTGTTCATGATTGATTCATATACGAGGTGATCCAAATATCATGCGGTTACATTGTGCCTAGAGTCATAAATTGTAGTTACTTTTGCGTGTCAGTAGACCGTATGCATAATCATTCAAATCGATCATTTTTATTCGTAAAAATTGTGAATTTGACCCATTATGCATACGCTCTAGTATACATCATGTATTAATACAATAATGGGCATATTGTTGTATGGGAAATAAACTCCGTACGGGATTTACAACTGGAACATGCGCAGCAGCTGGAGCCAAAGCTGGAATGCTTGCCATTAAAGGGCAAAAAAACATAGATATGGTTGACGTTCTATTACCACGTGGCACAATTGCAAAAATAACCATAACAAAATGTGAATTTAACACATCATCTGCAACATGCACCGTAATAAAAGATGGAGGTGATGATCCGGATGTAACACACGGGGCAGAAATTGCAACAAATGTTTCTTTGGAGGGCAAACCTGAAAAAATACACATTCAAGGTGGTCATGGTGTGGGTAAAGTGACAAAACCTGGACTGGGTTTGGAGATTGGCACGCATGCAATAAATCCCGTTCCCAAAAAAATGATAGAGCAAAGTGTGCGGGAAATAAGCAAAGAGACATTGCATGATACGGGAATTTTGGTAACAATATCAGTTCCAACAGGTGATAAAATTGCCCTAAAAACAGATAATCCTAGACTTGGCATTATTGGAGGAATATCGATACTTGGAACAAGCGGAATTGTAACACCATTTTCTACCGCTTCATATGCAGCTGCTATACGGCAAAATATTGAGGTTGCAGTAGCAATGAACGAGGATACAGCGGTGTTAACTACGGGAGGTCGCAGTGAAGAATATGCAATGAAAATAATAAAACTTGCAGATCACTGTTTTGTACAAATGGGGGATTTTTCCGGATATGCTATACGTGAATGTGCAAAAAATGGAATAAAAATTGCATACGTGATGGGATTTATAGGAAAACTTGCAAAAATGGCAGCGGGTGTAAAACAGACTCATGTCAAAGGATCAAAAGTGGATATGAAATTACTGGCAGAAATTGCACAGAAAAGTGGGGCAGGAGATACAATTATCAAAAAAATACTTGGAGCTAATACGGCACGACACGTTCTAGAAATCATACAAGAGAATAAAATCGACGGATTTTTTGATAAAATCTGTCACATGGTGCAGGATCAAATGATGGAGCATTCTGAAAAAAAGGTGAGAATTAATGTAATACTTTTTGACTTTGATGGTACGATATTGGGCAGATACGATTCTGAATAATGTCCGGTTTTATGGATATTTTCATACAGAATGAAAAGACATGATATTATATCCGAACATATGTGCAATTGCATGGACAATGTCGCCATTATCACAATAACTAAAAACGGTCTGAATCTTGGAAAAAAAATACACGATAAATTTCCTTTATGGACTTTATTTGCACCTGCCAAATTCTCTGATAATGATACATATGTGACATGGTTTGAAAACAAAGCTTCAGAAAAAATAGGCGAGCTTTTTTCAAAATATGATGCATTGATATGTATATTTTCACTTGGTGCGGTAATGCGTCTTATATCCCCGTATTTGATCGATAAAAAAACAGATCCTGCTGTTATAGTGATTGATGATGCGGCAACATACGTCATTAGTGCATTATCAGGACATATTGGCGGAGCAAACGAGCTCTCAAAAGAACTGGCAAACGTGTTGGATGCTACTCCTGTAATAACTACGGCTGCGGACGTCAACCACACAATCACAGTGGATTTGGTGGGCCGTGATCTTGGATGGATAATTGACGATGATGCCAAAGTTACATCCGTAAGCGCATGCATGGTAAACAGCGAAGATGTGGGCATATTGCAACATACCGGAAATAAAAATTGGTGGAAGGAAAATATGCCAAAGAATGTTACAGTATATCCTACATTAATAGAATTGGAATCTGCAAATCCAAAAGCAGCCATGATCATAACGGATCAGATAATCTCAACTAGAATTAAAAACATCGTAGTATATAGACCTCCTTCACTGGTGGTTGGAGTGGGATTGCATAATGATACTACCGCACAAACCGTATCACATGGAATTAATACAACTCTTGAAAAATTCAATCTTAGTTTAAAATCCGTATCCAAAATAGTTTCTATACAAAAACCTGTGGATGTGAAAGGATTGGAAGAATATTGCAAAGAACAAGACATACCAGTGGAATATGTGGATCGAGCAAAACTTGCAGGTATATCTGCACCAAATCCTTCCAAAATTGTAAAATCATTTGAAGGTACGGCTAGTGTTTCAGAAGCGGCGGCTCTTTTTATATCTAAAGGCAAACTTGTGGTGGAAAAACAAAAATTCCCACCTGATCTGACCGTGGCAGTGGCTAGGGTGAATTATTGACAAAACGTGGAATGCTTCTAATGGATAGGGGCAGTAGGGAAAAAGAGGTAGGCGAGGAGCTTGCCGTGTTGTGCAATATGATAAAACAAATGCGCCATTATGATTTTGTGGATTATTGTTTTTTGGAGGTATTGCCGCCGTTTATCAACGAAGGGGTAAAAAAGGCGTTGACATATGATTTGGATGAACTTACACTAGTGCCATATTTTCTATATCCTGGCAAAAAAGTAAAGGCTGCTGTAACTAACGTCATGATGATGCAAAAAAATACCCAAACAAAATTTCTGGTAACGCGTCCAATGAGCATGCATGTTTTAATGTCCACACTCGTACAAAACCGCATCACTTCTGCAAAAATTGAGAATGGAATAAAATTAAACGATGATGAAATAGATGTATTGATCATTGGACACGGCAGCATGGATCCAAACGCTGCAATGTCCATACAATATGTGGAGGATAACATAAAACCATTGTATAGAAATGTCACACACTGTTTTTTGGAAATAGAAAAACCAGACATAAAACAAGGAATATCCATTTGTGAGAAAAACACTCCCAAAGTACTAGTTGTTGTATTTTATTTTTTACACGAGGGAGCTCATGTAAAACGGGACATATACGAAGATCTAAACCCTGCATTGGATGGGGCATCTGTTGGAAAAACTGTCATAACAAAACATATTGGTGCTGATGAAATGATGGCTAATTTAATATGTGAAAGAGCCGGAGAGGTTGAAGATGCAGACTAGGAAAGGCCAATCCATAGAGGATGCTAGCATGGCGGTAATTGAAAACGAAATAGGAGATCATCAATACGATGAAATGCAATGGCCAATCGTCAGACGCGTTATACACTCAACGGCGGACTTTGACTTTGCAGGCAAAGAAGCAATAAAATTTAGCCCAGATTCCATCAAGAATGGAATTAATGCAATAAAACAAGGATGTCGCATAATAACGGACGTACATGGCGTTTCAGGCTTGATTAGCAAGGCAGAATCGGCGTATTTTGGAAACCGTATCATATGCAAAATATCGGATCCCGCTGTGGCAGAGGCTGCAAAAAACGCCCAAAGCACCAGGGCTCAGGCATCTATGAGAGCATGTGCTGACGATTTGAACGGAGGTATTGTCACAATTGGCAACGCACCAACTGCCCTTTTAGAAATAATAAAAATGGTAAATGAAGGCGTATGCAATCCTGCCCTGATTGTGGGCATACCGGTTGGTTTTATCTCGGCCGTAGAATCAAAGAATGAACTTGCATCAACAAATCTTCCGTATATAACAAACACGGGTCGTAAAGGTGGGAGTCCATCAGCTGCTGCAATTATAAATGCAATCTACAAGCTTGCACACTAATCTCATTGGCGGGATGATGCAACTGCTACATTTACGATGTTTTTAGCCATTTTCGAATTAAAATACAAATGCCCGTATGATGCAAGCGTTTCATACTCTACAAAACCGTCCATTTTGCCCAGTATTCCAACCCCTTTTGACATTTTATATGCAAATTTTGCATCTTTGGATATTCCATGTATTTTTGAATAATGAAATTCATGCCCACGTACGAATGATTTTACATTAAATGGAAGGCATTTTGTTGCTGTAAATTCAGTATAATTTAGGGTAGGTTTTAAAGTCATAACCACATCACCATCTAAAAGCCCTACCATTTTGGATTTTTTATTATCATATTTGATGCTATCTGCTAAATACATAAAACCTCCACATTCAGCATATATTGGATTTCCGGATTCTGCGAATCTTTTGATCTCTTTTTTCATGGATGTATTTTTTGCAAGCTTTAAAGCTTGAATTTCAGGATATCCTCCGCCTAGATATAATCCATCACATTTGGGAATTGTTTTGTCTGTTGTTGGACTAAAAAATTTTATTTTTGCTCCAGCATATCTTAATGCATCAAGATTGTCTTCATAGTAAAAATTGAATGAATCATCCAAAGCCACCGCTATAGTGGCACGTATTGCAGGTAATTTGACAACATTTGATGATGTTTGTAATGCTGTAGTATTCTTGCACATGCGGAAAATTGCTTTGACATCGATATTCTTTGATATTTTTTTTGCTGATTTGTGTATGGCTGTTTTATTGTTTAATTCCAATGCAGGAACAAGTCCAAGATGTCTTGATTCTAAAACCAAAGCATTATCTCGCATAATGCAACCGACAACGGGAATTTTTAATGTTGAAAGTGCATCACGGCACATACGTTCGTGTCTTTGGCTGCCAAGACGGTTTAATACGATGCCTACAATGCGTGATTTTTTATGAAATTTTAAAAATCCCAATACCACTGCAGCTACTGATCTTGAAGATTTGCTTGCGTCTACAACCAGTATAGTAGGTGCATGCAATATAGAGCCTACATGATACGTACTAGCATCGTTTGATTTACCAGAAGATCCATCATAATATCCCATAACTCCCTCTATGATGGAAATATCTAATGTAGAATTTTGTACAAAACTCTTGATTACCGCATCTTTACCCATTATCCACGAATCTAAATTTCTGGCTTTTCGTTTTGCAACTAGAGATAAATGGCCTGCATCTATATAATCTGGACCAATTTTAAACGGTTGTACTGAATATCCTGAACGTTTTAAAGCGTATATTATTGCACAACTAATCGAAGTTTTTCCCACACCACTTGAGGTTCCTGCTATGACTATACGTGGAATATTTGACAACTAATAGTTGGAGTAATGGTGTTTTTAAAAACCATGCGAGCTATACACTCGTTGATCGCATTTATCATGTGATATATGATAAAGTTTTTAGCGTGTATAATAAAACATCAAACAATGGATGCCAAAAAAGGTCTTATTATTGTCTATACTGGGGGTGGAAAAGGAAAAACAACTGCAGCATTGGGTCTTTCATTGCGTGCCGTAGGATACGGATTAAAAATATGTATGATTCAATTTATCAAAGGTTCGTGGCATTATGGCGAATTAGATTCAATAGGGCGGCTGGCACCAGAATTTGAACTTATTACTGCTGGAAAAGGATTTGTGGGTATATTGGATGATACAAGTCCGCGTGAAGAACATGTAAAGGCATGTAAAGACGCACTGAAAATTGCTGATGAAAAAATACAATCGGGTAAATATAATATAGTTATTTTGGATGAAATAAACTATGCCGTAGACATGGATCTTGTGTCAGTAGATGATGTTATGGATATCATATCTGTAAAACCAGCAGAATTGGATCTAGTACTTACAGGCAATCATGCAAAAGCAGAAATAATAAAAATTGCAGATCTAGTGACTGAAATGAAGGAGATAAAACATCCCTTCAAATCTGGCATTAAAGCTAAAAAAGGAATTGATTTTTAAATTTTATATCTAAATATTTTCCAATATCGGCGACCAGTTGTCAGTAAACTATACTGCCGCTCATAAATAAATGCAATTTTTGAAGCACGTTAACATTATGATTAGGCGTAAATAATTGCAGTTACTTTTGAGCGGCAGTATATGCATGATTATTATTTTCCATGAAATGTACAATTAAGTATAAATAGTATAATGATGTCGTTATTTTCATTATGTCTAATATTGGGTTTATAGGGTTAGGCAAACTTGGTTTGCCATCAGCTCTAGCTATAGAATCCAAAGGCCATACCGTAGTAGGATACGATTTAAACCCAGAAGTCAAAAAATATGTCGAGACGAAAACTATTCCATATTTAGAACAATCTGTCCCAGAATTACTTCAAAAAACCAAAATTGAAGTTTTGTCTATAGCTGAAGTTTTAAAAAGATCCGAAATAATATTCATCGCTGTACAGACGCCACATGATCCCCTGTATGAAGGAATTACAAAACTGCCATCTACAACAGCAGATTTCAATTACGATTATCTTAAAGCGGCATGTACGAATATTTCAGCCGAACTTGACAAACTAGATGAAGATAAAACAGTAATAATAATATCCACAGTATTGCCTGGAACCATAGAAAGAGAAATCATACCACTACTTGGCAAGCACGTGAAACTCTGTTATAACCCATTCTTTATAGCGATGGGAACCACTGTCCACGATTTCTTAAACCCAGAAATAATTCTTTTTGGCGTGGATGATCCTGTTGCATTGGAAAAAGCAAAAACATTCTATCGTACTATAACCGATGCGCCATTTAAAGAAATGAAAATAGTAAATGCAGAATTAGTAAAGGTCAATTATAATACGTTCATTACCATGAAAATCAATTTTGCAAACAATCTGATGGAAGTGTGTCATAAAATGAAAGATTCTGGCGCGAATGTGGATGTTGTATATGATGCATTAAAAGATTGTACAAAGAGAATCATAAGCCCAATGTATATGCGTGGAGGAATGCCAGATAGTGGTGGATGCCATCCTAGAGATAATATAGCGTTGGCCGACTTTGCATTAAGACATAAACTCTCAAATGATTTGTATACCGAACAGATGCAAATACGTGAAAGACATATCGCATGGTTTGCAAACATTTTGAAAGAATACGATCTACCAAAAGTCATACTAGGAAAAGCATACAAACCGGAAATCAATCTTACAGTTGGTAGCTCGTCAATCCGTCTATATAATGAACTACAAGATCAAAAAATAGATGTAGAAATGTGGGATCCGTATGTTGATGGAAATACCATGCCTGCTAAATTGTTTAATTCTCCACACGTATATTTTATTGGAACACAGCACAAATCATTTGAAAAATTGGAATTCCCTAATGGTAGTATTGTGATAGATCCGTTTAGATATATTCCAAAGAGGGATGGCATAAAAATAATTGGACTTGGAACTGCATGAACATACTTGTTACAGGAGGACTTGGCTATGTAGGATCAACGCTTGTTTCACATTTATTAAAAAAAACTACCCACAGAATCACCATTATTGATCGGATGGATTACAACATAAACCGTAATTGGTATTTTGAAACATTGCAGAATCAGCGTATAAAAATAGTCAAAGGAGATTTTAGATCAGTCGATCTACTCTACCCACTGATCAAAGAATGTGATGTTGTGATAAATCTAGCTGCCCTAGTTGGAGAACCCATATGTGAAAAAAAACCTGATGAATCTATAATGACCAATGAGGTTATGGTAAAAATAATAGGACAAATGTGCAACATTGAATCTAAAAAATTAATTTTTCTTTCTACATGTTCAAATTATGGTCAAAGCCCCACACCAGTATCTGAAAATTCTACTCTTCTCCCGGTTTCATTGTATGCAATAACCAAAGTAAACGCAGAAAAATACATCCGTAAAAATGTGCCCAATTCTGTGATTTTACGATGCGCTACAGCATATGGAATCTCTCCAGGACGAATGAGATGGGATCTGCTTTTAAACGATTTTGTAAAAACGGCAGTTTTTGATAAAAACATGGATATCTTTGGCGCTCAAGCATATAGGCCACTTTGCCATGTCGAAGATATATCTGAAGCAATAAGACTAGTTATCGAACGTGATGCATCAAAAGAATCTACCGTGTTTAATGTAGGTTCTAGCGAGCAAAATTATACCAAAGAAGAAATTGCTAATACAATAGGTGATCTGACAGGTGCCAAAGTTACTTTTACAGACAAAGAAGAAAAAAGAAATTATATGGTTGATTTTACAAAAATCAAAAACGAACTGGGATTTGTTCCTGTTCATACACTTCAAGATGGAATAAACACTATGGTTAGTGCTCTGAAAAATAAAGAGATTGATTTGGTTGGATCAAACATCTAACTCCTCTATCGATGAAGTGATACCCCAATTCATACCAGTTTGGGGTAAAGAAGAAAATGAATCTGTTCAAAAAGTTATGAATTCTGACTATCTTAACGAACATAAAACAGTGAGAGAATTTGAAAAAAGATTTTCGGAATTTGTAGGAGCAAAATATTGTGTCACATGCATGAACGGAACTACTGCACTTTACATGGCCGTTATAGCTGCAAAAGACAGATTTGAGAGTGTACGTATTCCTGATTATTATTCTATATTCCTACATAATTCCTGTATACAAGCGGGAATTAATATGCGCATATCTCCGGTAGAATCCAACGGTTGTATGAGACCTGTTGGTGTAGAAGATATTGTGGTAAACACAAACGGTAGAACCTTGGGAACAACTCTGATAGAAGATAATTCACAATCCGTATCAGAACACACTAAAGAATGTATAAGTACATACAGCTTTGCATCTACAAAACACCTTACACTTGGAGGTCAAGGTGGTGCGATATGCTGCGACGATCAGGAAATATTCGACAAATTGTCTAGATTAAAAGATCTAGGACGTAATGACAGACAGAATCTAAAACCAATGTCTGATAAATTTGAACAATGGGGATTTAATTCCAAAGTGACCGAATTACAGGCTGCATTTGGATTAGCCCAGCTTGACCGTGTACCAAAAAGACTTGAGAGATTAAATATCATGGCTTCGATATACAATGACGTGATATCTAAATGTCCGGAAGTAAAATTCTTTGATCAAGATGCAAAATGGCATCTTGATATCCAAGTTCCTAACCCTCAAATGATAATAGATAGAATGAAAAAGCATAAAATTTATTGTAAACGCTACATGGTTCCACTACATATGCAACCTATTGCATCTAAATTAGAAAGAGATGGTGACTTGAGTATGACCGTAAAATTGTATGAACACGGTCTGTATCTACCCTCGACTACAACTCTTACAGACAATCAAATACATCGTATAGGAGAACTATTAGTTGAAGCCATTAGATCAGTATGAGCAAATTGCAGAAAAAATCTGCGATTTTATACGTACAAAAACATCCGAAGCAAATTCTTCTGGTGTGGTATTTGGTCTTAGCGGAGGAATTGATTCTGCCGTTACTGCATTTTTATGTACTCGTGCAATAGGAAAAGAAAAATGTCTTGCATTGATACTGCCACATGACGATATAACACCTGAAAGTGAAACCATCGATGGTATAGACATAGCCAAAAAACTTGGCATTAGTTATAAAATATGCAATATTGCATCTATATTGAAACAATTTAAAGCAGAAATAACACTTGATTCTGATAAACTGGCATCTGGAAATCTTTTAGCTAGAATACGAGCATCCGTGATATACTATCATGCAAATATCATGAATTATCTTGTGGTTGGCACCGATGATAAAAGCGAATATCTTATAGGATATTTTACAAAATATGGTGATGGCGCATCCGACATACTTCCAATTAAAAATTTATATAAAACTGAAGTGCAAATGCTTGGCTCTTATCTTAAAATACCAGATAAAATAATAAACAAAATACCTGGTCCACATTTATGGAAAAATCATAATTCACAAACAGAATTAGGTATGGAATATAGAATAATTGATACTATTTTAGAAAGTTATTTTGATAAAAATATGAATATTAATTCAATAATCACAGATCTTGGCATTTCCTCCCAAACCGTGAATAAAATAATAGATCTGTATAAGAATTCACAGCATAAAAGAGAATTGCAACCTTCATGTAATATTTAATACATAGAATTTTTGTAAATGATAATATTCATAACTAATAAAATACAAGTGTTTATGTGATCAGTGAATGTTATATGATCGGATGGCGTATGTATGTCTTGCCTAGAATAGTGGGAAAATTTAATGAAATACATGAATCTGCAAAAATAGCAGAATCCACAAGAGTGTGTGGCTGGTGTTATATTGGTCATAATGTTGAGATAGGTGAAAATACTGTAATTGGAAATTTTTGTGAAATAAACGCTGGTTCCAAAATCGGAAAAAATACTCTGATCAATTCTCATTGTCACATTAATAGTAATACAATAATCGGTAATGGAACTATCTTTGGAGCTGGTGTATTAACTGCTGATGAAAAATTTATGACTGCACGAACAACCAACATAAAGAAAAAACCGTGCATTATAGGTGATGATTGTAGAATCGGTCAAGGATCAAATTTGATAAGTACAAAAATAGGCAATCATGTTTCGATCGGTGCAAATTCTGTAGTTTTAGAACCTGAGATACAACAATGTGAAGTATGGGTTGGTACCCCTGCAAAATTTCTTCGTAAGATGACCGATTATGAACTTTCATTATGATGATGTAACTATGATCATGAGCACCGTTAAATTACAAATACTTGATCATGCATATGTTATTCGTTATTTAATAACTTTTTTATATAATCTATGGACTCGATAGTATACGGATCTGTTTTTTCTATAACGGCATTATATAATGTGGCATAATCTAATTCGTATATTGAACTCATATTTTTAGTTAAAATATTGTTTCCTGTCACATTGAATTCTTTATAATCAATTTTACGTGCGGCAAAAAATTTCTTAATCACATTCCATCTGTTAATAGTTTTGACATGATCATCTGAGCCATGTAATAAAATAGGTAATATGTCCGTATTATCTTCCCATGCCATTATTTGATTGTGACATGATTCTATAATATTTTCAATTAACGCATGTTTTTTCATATTTTCATGTATGGAATTTTTAAATCTTGTTGCAACAGTCTGTAGCCCGTGAGGATAATATATGAGACATATTTTTGATAACTGCATTGCTAATTTTAGTGATGGATTTTCATCTGTGAGATTATCTGAACAAATTTTTTGACTACAATTTTCTAATGCTTTTATTGAATCATATATGTCATTTTTATTAATTGATAACGTAGTTTCCAAAATATTTAACATTGTATATACTATTGATGGCAACGATAATCTAGGATTTGAATACATTGTTAAAGATCTATGTTCAATTTTATTGTCATTGGCAAATTTTTCAATCAGTCCTCCAGCAGAAAATGCCATTTTCATACAATTGTATTGCAATGAAGATTTTAATGCGGTTAGCGTCTCTTTAGTATTACCCGATACGCTTATCATGATCACAAGTGTGTTTTCATCTATGTTTTTAGGCAAGACATAACCTTTTACCACAGTAACATGAATAGATGTTTGAGATAAAATTGAATAAAAAATATCCGATGCCGTTCCTGAACCACCCATTCCAACAAATACCACGTGATTCACATTATCAAAATTTATTGGCATGATTTTTTTTTCATATGACTCACGTGCTATTTTTGGCCAATTATCATATACTTCATACATACGTCGTGTATCATATTTATCCAACATATCTTTACTAAGCACGTACAAACACCATGAAATGTCCTATTAACAGTATCTGATTATACACATCTTAACCGCATGTACATTTACATAAATATTGACATAGCTTCAATTGGCGTAAACCTTTAAAATGAAAACGTTTTTTGTATTAAACGTGAAAGGATCAGTGGAGTCATTTTATCATTATCCATCACACAAAACCAAATTCTGATGGTATCGCATATCCTATTACAGAATGTATCTTATATCGATTATTGGAGTGGACCCCATAAAATGAGAACACTACAAGTGTTACAAATTTTATCCCTTCAGGAGTGGATTTGCCAATGAAAAAACCACATCGTGCTCCAGATGAAAAGGTGCGTATCATCATAGAGTCAATAAACACACGCATTACCACCAGCTGAGCTGTGCCGCAGACACAATATCCGTCCGATGACGTTCAATCGTTGGAGGGAGTCATTCATTGAATCCGGCAAAGCTGCTCTTTCCGGAAAGCCTAGGGACAATGCAGTCAAGACGCTTACAAGTGAAAATGAATCCCTCAAAAACTCATTGGAGATCTGACCCTAGCCAATGATGTTTTAAAAAAAACGTTAGAGGAGAGCACAAAATGAAAGCATTGACCCTCATGCAAAAACAAGGTTCCCAGTACACGCAAATCCATACGTTATGTAGGAGTATCCAACAATATGCTGTACGCATCAAAAAAACCACGCACCATCCAAATCGACAAAGAAATCTCAAAGATGATACAACAGGTTGCTTCAAGCAGACCCACGTATGGAACACGAAGAATGACTGCCACCATATCTCGCATTACATGTAAACCTGTAAACTGCAAAAAAGTGAAGAAAATATACCATTATCTAGGCTAGAGTACGCCTACAAAACCCAAAAAAGAGATCATTCGCTCAAGGAAGCGCCCAAAACCCACAAGACCGGATCAGCTCAGGCAAGCTGACATGACGTACATTTGGTGCGGTCAGGACAGATGGTGTTACCTATTCAACATCCTTTGCATTTACCCGCGAATGGGTAGGATATGCGTTTGAGCCAAGAGCGGTCACGGACGGTGCCATTGCAGCATTAACTGAAGCTTTAGCCTCCAAGAAACCAGATTGCTCAAATCTTACTCTAAGAACAGATAACGGTTCCCAGTATGTTTCATTACAGTTTGACAAGCTGTAAAAGCATACGGTGTGAGGCCGGAATTCATTCACCGCCATACGCCAGAGCAAAATGCTCATGTGGAATCCTTCCACAAGAATCTCAAGAAAGAGTATGTCTGGCCGCGCGACTTTGAGACGTTCCAGGATGCAGAATGCAATATCATACGCCTTTGAGGACTATAATCAGAACTGGGTACACTCTGCAATAGGATGTGCGATGCCATCAGAATTTGACATCGCGCGGAGGGCAAGACAAATGAGCCCACTGATCCTATCATTTTTAATGCAAAAAACGTTCTCATTGTACAGGGGTCCGAACCATTATAATACTTGAAATGTATGATGTGGTCTTTTCATTGATAAATTCCTCATAGCCTAGATAAAATTTGTTCCACTTTGGATGTTCTCATTTTATGGTGTCCAGTCCAAAGTTAATTCTATTGTTTTACATTAGACCTTGTACATAATCATTCAAATCAATCATTTTTATTCGTAAAAATTGTGAATTTGGTTCATTATGTAATCTTGTCGATTAGTTTGGCTATTTCATGAGATGATGATTTCCATAGTGCAATATAGTCAAATTTAGATTTTTTTGATGCTTTTTGAACTAGAGAGTCTTCAAAATGTTTCATAGCATATATGTAACCTTTGTATTTCCAAGGGGTGCCTGTTTTGAGCGAAGCTAATTTTGCCCATCTTTTATGCCCGATTATTTTTGATCTCTTATCGTATATGTGATGTACGTAATTCCAGATACCAGTAAGGACTTGTATTTGTGGTAGAGCATCATGATCAATGTCCAATGACGTAGACGAGTATTTACGCGAATAAATTATGTTGTATTCTGACAATTCACCTTTTTCAAATAATGTCGCGTCCATCCCATTACGTATTGACATGTAATATGATTTGTCCATAAAATTCATAAAGTATGGTCTATAAACCCAAAAAACACCGGTAAACCTCCTGAATGGTTCTGGTTCGAACCATAGATTAATTTGATGCGATATCCGTTTGAACACATCAGAATATTTTTCCATGTATGGTACAGCTTGAGCAGAATACATGACTGTATTATTTCTGCCTACATAATTCGCACCTTTTAATAGCTCAGGTTTTACGCTTTCATCAATATTGATCACACATATTACATCGTTGGAAGATTTCTCTATACATGACCATACGACATGAGCTAATTGAAAATTCCAATTTGCATCAGGTTTTACTTTGACGTATCTGTATGATGTATAGTGTTCTGATTTGCATATGGTGTCAATTATATCCACAATTTCAGGATTTGTAGGGTCATTCATGCCAAAAATGATTTCAGATGGCTCGAGTTTTATAATTTTTGGCAATGATTTTCTGGCAAAATTCATCTCTTTTGTAGATCCAGCGCATGGAACAAGAAATGTGAATTTGTTAAAATGTGTTTTTAATTCCATACCCAAAATTTGTTAATTAATTATATAATATAAGTATTATTTATTTTCACACATATGAGGTCCGTACTTTGTGGGTGAGAAAGTACTCGTATATGATTTGATTAATGCCAAGCGTTTAAAACATGCTGTCTGCATACTCGAAACGTCTGCCGTTTTTGTCCTTGTTTTTTGTCCTGATTTGGATCCTCTGGACTTGGGATTTTTTAAAATTTATCACGTGTGATGTATTTGTGATCGTTCATGCATAACATCTTACGGTAATGCTGTCTGTCTGTATATGGTGCGATAAAGACATACGAGAGAAATATTAATTGACATAATGTATTCTATACGGATCATTTCTGATGGGTTTTGTTTTTATCAATAATCCCCATATCTGAAGGTGATCTATTTGTTTAGATGAGATTATTGTTAGATGTGCAGCTAAACAGGTTATACAACTGCGTATCATTATGATCTACATTTAAATAAGTATTTTAACGAATAACAATAATGGAAAACATATACAATAATTTTTCCGTTATTATGCCTATTTTGGGTACTGAAAAGGAATTAAAATTTGCAGAAAAAACAATTCCAGCAATAATTAATCTTCATCCCCAAGAGATAATTTTTGGAATTGATGCACCTGAAAACCAAACCTTGATCTCTGTGATAAATCAAATATGTAATAAACATGGATTTAATGGACAAAGATATGTTTCAACCAAACACGATAAAACTTGGAACATGCCGTTATCTCATATAATTTGGGATTGTATTAATGCAAGTAAAAATGATAAAATACTCATGTTAAATGTTGATTCGTTAGTTTTACCATCTGCAATGACAGGATATGATGCAGTGGGCACTTTAAATATTGTAGCTCACTCGGCACCAGCAATACATAATGTACAGACAATCAGAGATAAAATCAAAACTTATTGTTATGATCTAATCATGAGCAAAATGACTGATGCTTGGTCTGGAGTCATTTGGATTTACCGGCCATATTTTTTTGAATGTATTGATTTTGAAAATTATCAAAAAATTTACAATGGCAATGACACTTTTATTATTGAATGCATAAAAAAAAATAAAAATTATAGATACGACTATAGCAACAAATTCAGCAATCAATCGTTAGATTATGAGAACAATGATTTATACTGGCAACAATTTTCAAAAGGCATATACTGGTATGCCCATTCTGGAGATGATATAAAAATAGATTCTAAATTAATAAAATATGCGCTAACATTAATGCATAAATTCCCTAATATTGGTATAAGATTTTATTCGTTTATGTTTGTCTATCCCTATCTTTTCAAAGGTTACCAATGGGCATCCAAGCACAACGATCATAATATTGTACAAATTGCTAGAAAAAGTTCTAGGGCAGAATGGAGTTATTATGGTAACACATTGATTGATGACATATACGATTGGAAAAGCATAGGCAGAACCGGAACTGGATTTGTAAAAATGTGAGTATAAATTAACTCTTAAAACATAATCATAAACATTCAAATTTATTTTTATAACTACATCCATTAATTATGGATAAAAATAACTCGTATTTTTATAATTTGGATTTTCTAATTTTATCTATTTCTCTCAAACACTTTACCATCAAATTTCTACACGGTTTGTCTATAGTGATGGTAATTGATAGATAAATTAACAATCCTGCCGTCATAAGTAATAATGTCTGTATGGTCAAATCAATTATATCGCTAGAATATGTGAAAAATTGTTCTAACATGTAATTTATTGTAATAATTAATGGTATTGTAGCCAATGCATATTTGATCATAGATACGTAGGGAAGTGATATAGAATATTTTCGTCTTAATAAAATCAATGTATATGTGGTAAAAATGGTAGTAAATACAAGTATAGTTAACGTCCAACCTGTGATTAATTCCAAATCTGTATTTCCAAATATACCAGAGTATAACAATACTGTAAACGTAATTATGTATGATGTAGAATAAATTAGTAATATGGTGGATGTTTGAAATAAATCACTATTGATATATTTCTTAAAATTACTCTTTTTATCAATATCTACCTTGTCTTTACCTCTTAGCACATTTATGGCAAACATGAATATAATGAACAAAAATATATGGAAAGAAAATAATATTATTGGAATGGAAATATGCCCATATAACGGATTTAATATAAATAATATTGGTTTTGATAATGCAATAACCAATGCTAATATGGGTATGGCAACAAATAACGTGTAACGTAAATTATCTATGGCATATCTGACATCACCTGTGGAAAGTATTTTTGAATACAAACCTTGCGTCATTGCTCCTGAATATTCTATGAATCGACTTATCGCCATGCCGATTCCCAAGTATGCTACGGCCGTTAATGATCCTGTTATTATTGGAAATATTAAAACATCTGCACTGCGTATCAAAGTATGCACATTTATGTATAATGTCAACCATGACATTGAAAAAGTATATCGTATGAAATCTTTATCAATTATCCCAAATATGTCTCTGGAACGAATCAAAATTAACATGGTAATTGCGCATATAATATTTTCAACAATAATTGCAATTATAAATCCCATTATTCCCCATTGTAAAACAAATACTAGTAATACACCAACAAGTATTTTAGAAATCATGGCAACCATTCTACCGTATGAATTAACTTGTGGTTTACACCCCAAACATACGGCAGTTATTGCATTTTGAATAAATACAGTAGGAATGAATAATATTGAAACAACTAAAATAATAAAATCAACTTCAAGAGTGGCATTTACATATAATATTAAACCAACATATATGATTAAACCGCCACTTGATAATATTGCACTATTGGCAATTCCAGTTTTTGCAATCTTGTGACCTCTTGATATTTTCCTTGTAATCCAATATGATGAAACCGGATCTATAATAACAACATATGATACCATGCCTGATATTAAAACCCAAAATCCAAAATCTTCTGGTTCTAACAGTCTAGTTATCATTATTGAGAAAAATAACCCTCCAATTAAGAGTGCCAAATTTGAAAAAAATGAAATCATTCCAACATAGTTTACCCGAATGTCACTCATAACGCAAATATTTCTATTAAGTATTAATTGCTTATTGAAATAATGACAACAAATGTGTTGATTGTTAGGCACATCTTCCATATTTTGTATACAAATGATTAATTTTATTTCATATGTTTTGGACTAACATTAAATTACATGATATTATTGTGATATTATATGGAATTCCCAGAAGTTGGCGAAATTATTCTAGCAACTGTGACCAAAATTATGGATCACGGTGCTTATGTCACATTGGATGAATATGACAATATCCAAGGTTTTCTACACATATCTGAAATTGCTCCAGGCTGGATCCGTTCAGTCAATAAATACGTAAAAATCGGAGAAAAAAAGGTTCTACTGGTAAAAAGAGTAAGCAAAAATCGATCCGATATTGATCTATCTCTCAAACAAATATCTGCTGATCAACGAAAGAAAAAACTATTAGAAGTTAAAAAATATGATAAAGGTAAAACACTACTAAACAGTGTAATTCAAAAAACCAATCTTTCTGACACTGATGCTGAAAAATTAGAAGAGATCTTGTATGAGAAATTTGAATCCGTGTATGATGCTTTTTCAACAATTGCACGTGAAGGTGAACAATCGATAAAACCGTTAAACTTGCCAAAAGATACAGAAGCTGCTATGATTGAAACCAGCTCAAAAATCCGATTATCGTCAGTTGAAATTCGAGGAATAATGGACATATCTGTTAAAAATTCTAACGGTGTTGAAACAATCCGTAACGTATTGATGAGTGCTGCCAAAAATGATGGCATTGAAATATCTTACATGGGGGCGCCTAAATACCGATTGTCAGTAATTGCTAGTGATTTCAAATCAGCTGAACGTGCAATAAAACCAATTATATCTAAAATACAGCAGTCAATTGAAAAGAAAAAAGGTTTGTTTCAATTTGTCAGAGAAGAATCAAAAAAGACTAGGACTGATTAAATGAAGTTTCAACTTCTTAAATGCGAAAAATGTACCGTTTACACTTTTAAACCAATTTGTCCAAAATGCGGTACGGATACAAAATTAGCTCATCCTGCAAAATATTCTCCAGATGATAAATATGCCCGATACCGTCTTGCGGAAAACTATGACTAACGTATAATCTCTATCTTTTCAACCATTGCATCATATCCTTGTATGGGTTGTTCATTATCCGTTGTGTTTAACACGGCAAGTCGATCAATTACGCTATGACCCTGCGTAACATGGCCAAATACCGTATATTGACCGTCAAGTTGGGTGGAATCTTCTAGCATGATGAAAAATTGGGAACCGGCACTGTTTACATCGTCTGTTCTAGCCATGGATACGGCATATTTTGTATGGGACAAGTCATTATATTCGGCATCTATACTGTATCCTGGATTTCCAAATCCCCACGTGTCCCTGCCTTGGTATTTTGTATTTGGATCTCCTCCTTGCAATATGTAACCTGGAATAATTCTGTGAAATATCGTGTTATCGTAGAATCCTGATTCTGTAAGATTTACAAAGTTTTGTACCGTATTTGGAGCTGCATCACGATCAAGCTCTATCGTAAATTGTCCCAAACCGGTGGTTACACGAGCAGTATTTTGATCCGAGTCTGGTTTTACATCCGATGGAATATAGTCTTTATTTATCTCGTATATGAGCACACCAGTTATTCCATTATGATCTTCTACAAATGAATTTGACGCGTATGCTAGTTTTAATGGTCCATCCCCAGTTGATGGATATTTTATATCCTTGTGGTATATCCCAACATACCCTGTACGATAAGTCGGACTTTGTTCACCCGTCTGTTGGTTATAGTATGTGGATATTGAAAATGGTATCATGCTACCCAACAATGTATCTTCCCAAAAGTAATCCGTACCGCTAAATCCATCACTGTAAGTATACCTGTGAAGATCTTCTCCGCCAATTCTTATGAACCATACTTTTTTACTTTCATCGCCTCCTCCGGTTAGTAAATACAGTGGCGGAGTACCCTGCAGCTTTTGAGCGGCAATAAATATCATAAAATAATCCACATTCCAGTCTGTAAACACTTTCCATGCTTTATCCGGATCGCTGACTAGCGTACGACCAATCTTGGCAATTTGTTCTGTACTTAACGTACCGTTATCCGCAAGGCTAATTCTATTGGTCATTGTGGTCAGCCAATAACCATAATCCCACCATGATCCTATTATGGCATCTTTTGGAGTGTTAGTCTTTATCCACTCAAATGTTTCAGGCCAGTCGTTGTTTATTGCCGCACTTGATCCACCTGTAAGTAAAGTTGGAGGACCTCTAGATGCATTTGTCCAATTTCCGTATACTGGAGTAAGTGTTGGTGTGATTAAAAGAACCACAATTACTGCCACAAATGCAATCTTTACTGTCGGATGAATTCTAGCATGTTTTTTTGAGTGTACGCGGGGTTTTAGTATCTCTGCACTAATAATGGCTATGGCAATTGATGCCAAAACACTAGTGGCGATTGTAGTGTATAATTCAAGTCTGATGAAAGCGGAACTAAGATAAACTCCCATGATTGACAATATGAGCGCAAATACTGCCATATCAAATGGAATAATTGGCAAATATGTTTTCATTTTATCCCTATTAACAAGCAAGAGCCATGCCCCTAATCCGGCAAATATCAAAAGTATCGAAAAAAACGAAAAAGACTGTGTAATGGTAGTTGTAGCGTGTTCTGCAACAGATTGTGAAATGACACTTTCTGATTTTAAGAATGGATTTAGTGCTACAAATTGTCTGTGTCCAAAGGGTAAGATTTGATATATTGCGTTAATTGTGATCGCCACGATACTTGTTCCCATTAAACCTGCAAACAGTCGTATTATGATAAATCGAGCTTTTTGTGGCCATTTTTTCTGTATAACATAACAAATTACATTGAATAACGTGGGAATAATAATGGCAGGTCCCACCATTCCGGTTATTGCATTGACGCCTCCTCTCTCAAAAAATGCCATGGTGGCAAGTAATGATGCTGCGAACACGATTACCCGTAATGTAATTGCACCAAAATCCTTGCGGATAATCGGAAGTGCAAAAAGGAATATTCCTATTGGCACTATAAAAAATTGAGAGCCTCCCCACGCAGAAAGAGCAAATGCAACCATTATGCCGCCAAAAACAAGTTTTGTCAGTGCCATTCTACGGGTATCTGATTTTATACCGCTCAAAAACAAGTACATTCCAATTATTCCATAAAAAAGTCCCAACGGTTCTGACTTGAACCATCCTATTGTACCTCTGTTTATGACCGGAATTGAAATTGCAAAAAACATGGATGCTAGCATACCTGCGGTGGTGCCGCCTATGACCCGAACCATGGCGAAAACTGCTATCGCGGTAAGTGAGCCAAATATCAGCGGCAGAGGTATTATGAAATCATATAATGTCATGCCTCCTCCAAATACCTTGTAAAGTCCTGCCGCAGTAAAATGTTGCATTTCCTGAGAGGTATTGGAAATATCGCGTCCTGCAGGATACCACACTCTGTCATCGTGCCAATCCTTGTATGCAAACCATCCGTTATCAACCAAATATTGTGTGGCTCTAAAATTAAAAAACGGATCAAATTCATTTAGCTCATACCCATATTCTAACGGATATGACCGCACCATTGCGGACATGGACACTGCCATGACAAGAACAGCTACCACAAGCAGATGGTGCAAGCGCATATCAAATGATCCAATTTTGAAAAGTTGTCTATTACCTAGCAATTACCATGCGTCAATATGTCTAGTTTTTAACGGTTTGGAAGAAAATACACGTTTACGCAGGCACGAATTATTACAATTAGAGCATATACATCCTGCATATAATCCGTATCTAGCGAATAACTGGAAAGATATCTCCTGTAGTGATAATTCAAGTTTTACATCATATTTTTGATACGACATTTATGATAAATTTCATAGTATTTTGATCCGAAATTTGTGCGCATATCCGTGATTTAAAATAACATGTTTATGGTTTTAACCAAAACATCATACGGATCCGTCATGCCGGATGTTATAGCTTTTGCTCGTTTTTCATATTTTGATCTTGGTTCTTGTAAAAGATGTTGTATAATTGAAATCATGGATGATGGCGTGGATGCACCTTTTAGCAGTTTTTTCTTTGTTAAATAGATAATGTGAGGCTCTTTTCCAAATATTTCCATATGAACACTAGGTATTCCCATAAATGCAGCCTCTGCCGTCATGGTTCCGCCTGATCCTACAAATACATCGCACATTTCCAATAATGCTTTACCATCATACTTCATGTCTATGATTCTAGCTTTTTTACCTAGCACTTTGAATAATTTTGCAGTTTGTTCCTTGTACCGCGACAATACAAGTACGTTTTCAGATTCAAATTTTTTAACTATTGCACGTACAATGTGCATATAATTGATGTTTGGCATGTATGCGGCCTGATCTTCTGCCATTCGTATCATTATGACTTTTTTTGATTTATCGACACGCGGTACTGCACTGTTAAACTTGTATTTGTTGGTAAATGCTGAATCAATGGCATTGTATTGTATAATGTTGCGCGGCTCTATGCCGTATTTTGCAAATGATTTTTTTGTATATATGTAAGGTGTAAGAAGCTTGTCGCAAAGAGGAAGTGTCAGATTCATTTGTATGTATGCATGTGGCATATCAGAAAATGCAATGTGTTTTATCCCAAGTCCATATGCCACGCGTGCCGCATCTACAGAGCAAAAACTAATCAAAAGATCCGGTGAATATTTCTTCATTTTTTTTGTGAGCAGACCCATTCTTTCAATTGCAGCTTCCATTTTTCCTATTTTTGTCCCTCCTCCGTGACGCCCTACAATCGTTGTTTTGAATTTAATCAGATTTGCAAGAGAGTTGCTTTCTTTATAGATACGTGATGTACATAGCACCGTATGTTTTTTTGATAATTTTTCTGCCATAGGTTTGAAGAATTTTACTTCTTTTGGGGTAAGTATATCCATCCATATTTTCATTTCGCTAAAAAAATTTCTATTTATTATTTAAACGTTAAGCTGATAATCAAAAAATATACGGTATAACATAAAGTACTAGGATTATGAACCATGATTGTGTATGACTATTATGCAGTTGTCACCGCAGCCATCTCATGCGTTTCTGCCTTTGGAATAGTGTACGCATTTACGCCTTTATTGATACGATGGTTGAATAACAAAAAAATAACAGTTCCAAATGCACACGCACCAGGCAATGTAATGGTGCCACGTCCGGGCGGACCTGCTATTATGTCTGGCATTACAGTAGGATGTCTTATTTTGTATGCATTTTTGCATCAGGATTGGATAATTGCAGTATTGGCAACCACAATCATTGCCTTTGTAGCGGGTTTGGTGGACGATCTAAAGAGAATGGGTGGATGGTTTAAACCGCTTACACTAGCAGTTGCAGCTATTCCGCTTATTGCATTAGGATCGTATGGAACCGATTTGGCATTCCCATTGTTTGGAAGCATACATGTGCCGATTTTATATGGCGGAGTGGCAATAATTGCAATCGTACTGATGGGCAACACTGTAAACTCTATAGACATATTCGGCGGTCTGGCCAGCGCTTTTGTTGCAATTGCATCTGCTGCACTGACCATCTCACTCATCATACTGCAAAATTACGAAGTTGCAACAGCTTCTGCCATACTAGTTGCCACATCTGTCGCATACTATAGATTTCATAAAATACCATGCCTTATCTTCCCAGGTGATTCCGGAGCTCTTGCTTTGGGTGCTGCATACGGTGCAATTGCCCTAGTTGGCGGAGTGGAAATTATAGCTGCTGTGGCCATGCTTCCGGCTATTGTAAATTCGTTTTTGTTTTTGTCTGCAACAAAACGTATCATGGAATACAGAAAAATAAAAAAAGAATCAGTAGCACTTACCAAAGATTTTAAAATTTTTGCCACCTCTGAAAAAGGAGCAATTCCCTCACTGGTCAGCATAATTCTTGCCGGAAGCAAACCAAAAACTGACGCACAATTGGTAAAAATACTACTTTCTCTTGCCACATTGTCCGGATGTATGGCCGTTGTTACTACATTTATGATGCTGGTGAAATTATCGTGAGCGGCATGCGTACAATTGTCGTATTTTTACTCATAATGTGGGCCATGATACTTTTAGCTGGCGCCATCGCAGTGTACATTATAGGCTCTATATCGATTTCAGGATACGGGAATATTGACGGTCCAGCTACTGCCGCCCTCAAAATATTGGGCGCAACAGCATTGATAATTGCGTGGATATTTGCACTGGGTAAGGTAAAACAATTGGTATTTAAAAAACAAATTTTCAGCTAGTGATTTTTACACTTGATTCTTTTACACACAATCTATTTTTGAAGGATTGATGTAAATTGTCATACTGTTTAAACGTGACATGGATAGTCTTTTGATATGAAACATAAAACTGCCAGAGATGAAAAAATTGTTGTAACTGGAGCAAACGGCTATGTGGCAAAAAATCTGCGCCGAATACTTGGCAATGCTGGCATGCAGGTGATCTGTCTGGCGCGAAAAAATCTTACCGTACATTCAGGGGAAACAAAAATAATCTCTCCTGATTATGATCTGGATAAAATTTTACCAATGTTAAAAAATTGTACGGCAATGGTGCATCTTGCAGGTTCGGGAATACAAAGCGTTGATTCGGATTATTATACTTCCAACGTAAATCTGACAAAAAAAATGACAGAATTATGCATCAAGGCGGGAATAAAACGATTCGTATACAACAGCGGTCTTGGAGCTTCTGCAAAATCTACCACGGGATACTTCATATCCAAATATCAGGCAGAACAAATCGTACGCAAATCGGGGTTGGATTATGTGATATTTCGACCATCGTACATAATGGGACGCGGTGACGCTCTTGCTAGAAACATAAAAAAACAAAAGAAAAACGGACGCATAATAATTCCAGGCTCTGGCAAATACAGAATGCAACCAATATACATCCTGGACGCCTGCAGCATACTCTTGGATGCTGCCACCTTGGAAAAATATTCTAAAAAAACTCTAGATTTGGCAGGTTTGGAAATTGTATCGTTTCAAGATTTTGTCAAAAAAGCCGGACTTGGAAAATATATTGTAAAAACAAACCTAGAGGATGAATATCGCCTTGCGGTAAGAGGCATGGGAAAATTTGGCCTTGATGATTTGTGCATAATGGTGGGAGATTATACCGGAGATGTAAAACCACTCAAAAAACTGTATAAAAAACGCCTTGCTAACATTGATGAAATGCTAAATGCCTGCAGCTTTGCGTAATTTGTCCGCCATGTCCGTCTTTTCCCATGTAAATTCAGGTTCGTTTCTGCCAAAATGACCATAGGCTGACGTGGCTCCATATACGGGTCTTTTCAGGTCTAGACGGGTAATTATTCCAAGAGGTCTCATATCAAAATGCTCTCTTGTCAAATCTTCTATAATTTTTTCGTCCACTTTGTAAGTATCAAACGTGTTTATCATGAGGGATATGGGTTTTGCCACCCCGATTGCATATGCAACCTGGACTTCACACCTGTCCGCTAATCCTGCGGCAACAATGTTCTTTGCCACATATCTGCACATGTAACAAGCTGATCTGTCCACCTTTGAGGGATCTTTACCTGAAAAAGCACCGCCCCCGTGACGTCCAAAACCGCCGTACGTATCCACAATGATCTTCCTGCCGGTCAGTCCGGCATCTCCGTGAGGACCACCAATTTCAAATTTTCCCGTGGGATTTATGTATATTTTTATCCCATCGTGCCACCACTTGCCGCATACGGGTTTTATCACTTTTGCAATTATGGTTTTTTCTATCTCATCACTTGTAACATTTGGAGCGTGCTGGGCCGAGACAACGATTGTAATTATCTTCTCTGGACGTCCGTCTTTGTACTGGACAGAAACTTGGGATTTGCCGTCAGGTCGTATCCATTCAACTTTGCCGGATTTGCGTACCTCTGCAAGTTTTCTTGTGAGCTTGTGTGCCATGATTATGGGAAGCGGCATCAGCTCGTCTGTTTCATTTGTAGCATACCCAAACATTAGGCCCTGATCTCCTGCCCCTTGTTCTTTTGAGGCCGAAGCTGTAACACCCTGACTGATGTCCGGACTTTGGGAATGAAGCCGCAGCTCCACCTTGCATGTGTCTGCATTGAATTTTAAATCATCATTGTCGTATCCTATCTCTCTTACAGTTTTACGTACTAGATCTTCCTGTGCTTTCTCATCTAGTTCCGTTTTTGAGGTTACCTCGCCGGCAACCGCTATGAAATTAGTGGTCACCATGGTCTCCACGGCCACCCTTGAATCAGGATCTCCTCTGAGATATTCGTCCAAAAATGCATCAGATATACGATCGCATATTTTGTCTGGATGACCCTCAGTTACCGATTCAGACGTAAATAAGAAATTTTTAGCCATATGTAATGTCACACATTACAGATCGTCTTCTATTTTTACAAAAAGAACATTATTTCCGCGCAATATGACGCGACCAAACTTTTCTGCAACTTTGCCGCCGTGTATCTCTTCAGCCTCTGTCATTATCAGGTTCATGTACATGTCAACACTCTCCATTTTACCCTTGTATTCTACCCCGTTTTTGAGACGTATACTAACGAATTTTCCAGTATTTTTTTGCAAAGTTGTTAAAGGTCTTTTTGCACCTGATTGCGACATCGGCTGATCACTCGATCCAACCGCTATATTCTAGGATAAAAGCCTTGCTTTAACTGATTATCCGGCATTTTACTGCACGTATGATATTTTATGCGCAATTCTAAAAGATTCATTTAATTTCAACATGCCAAATTACATAACCGATCGTCTTGATATCATCGGGAATTAGTTTGGTGGATAAAATACTAGGGGGTGGAATACGGGACGGAACAATTACTGATATCTTTGGACCTGCAGGATCAGGAAAGACTCAGCTTGCCATGCAGTTTTGCGTAAATGCTGCCATAATGGGCAAAATCACATACCATGATGCCACGGGAGGTTTTAGACCAGAACGTATTGTAGATATGAGCCGTGATAACAATTCTGAAATACTCGAACATATCGGCGTACGGCATTTGAGAAACACGTCAGAGCAAATTGATGCAATCTCTACCATACCTGATGATACCTCGTTAATTATAGTGGACGGGGTGACAGATCTGTTTGCATTTGAATACAAACTGATAGAGCAGTCACGGGAAAAAAATATTGCGTTTATGCAGTATGCAAGAAAACTTGCGGATCTTTCATACAGTCTCAATATTCCGGTAATAATTACAAATATGGTAAGGAGCGCAAATGATCGCACGTTTGAAAACATGTATGGGGCAACAAGTCCGTTCACGCATGCAAGAATTTGTTTAATTGAAAGACCTGCAGATAACGTTCCCCGTCGCGGAACGGTGGAAACTGTAAATGGCAGATATGAATTCGAGTATGAGATATCAAAAAAAGGGGTTTACGATGCGCGCACTAACGTATGTAAATCCCAATCTTTTTAACCACGTAAAATTAAATGCACGTATTGGTAGATTATTTTGACTCCATCTCGACAATAGTTGTTGTCTTGTTTGCAGCAGGCATAGTATGTGCCATGGTATATGAGAGGGCAAGACTGAAACTGACGAGTGAAAAAAATGACAGTGTCAAACAAGGCGCTTGAAAAAGAATTCCGTCTGCATGGATTTGAGCATCTTACAACAATACAAAAAATAGCTTCGCCTGAAATATTTCTCAAAAAAGATTCGCTTGTAATGGCTCCCACAGGTTCGGGCAAAACTGAATGCTCAATTGTGCCAATATTTGCACACATAAAAAATTCCGCGCGCGGCAACGGCAGAATAAAGGCACTATACATCACTCCTCTCAGGGCGTTAAACCGGGATATTTTCAGGCGCATACGCGACTATGCGGAGCGCGATGGGCTGAGCATGCAGATACGGCACGGGGACACAACCCAAAGCGTACGCCGTAAAATCTCACTCTCACCGCCGGATGTGCTTGTAACCACTCCAGAATCGCTGGTCATATTACTAAGCCAGCCAAAAATGCTTGATGCGTTATCCCAATTAGAGTGGGTGGTAATTGACGAGGTGCACGAGCTGATCTCAAATAAACGCGGCTCACAGCTTGCCATAAGTCTTGAGAGGCTCTCAGTTAACACTGCAAAGAATCTGACCCGCATAGGACTTTCTGCTACAGTGGGAAATCCTACAGAGGCTTCAAAATTTGTATCCGGTGCCCACCGTAAATGTCAGATTCTGCAGGATACTACCATGAGAAAATACGACATTGACGTGCAGCATGTAAACGGCAAAATTCCAGAAATTGCAGAATTTATAATAAAATACGTGACAAATTTAGACCTAAAGACGCCAATTCTGTTATTTGTAAACACGCGCGGGGAATCTGAAATGCTTGCTTCAATTTTAAAAGAAAAATCCCAGATACCAATCGATTTGCATCATGGCTCACTATCAAAGGAAGTACGGCAGGATGCAGAGGCATCCTTGCAGGCAGGCAAGATGGGAATAACTGTCTGCACCTCATCACTGGAGCTTGGACTTGACGTGGGGTCTGTCGAGCTTGTAATACACTACGGCTCGCCCCGGCAGGTCTCAAAGCTGGTACAGCGCATAGGGCGTAGCAGGCACAACATAAACTCGTCAGCGCAAGGACTGGTGGTTGTAAACAGCTATGATGATGAGCTAGAGGTGCGCGCAATACTTGAGCGTGTACAGGAGCGCTCGATGGAGGAGCAAAGGATTCATGAGGGACCCTTGGATGTTGTAGCGCATCATCTGGTGGGTCTTACCATGCAGTTTGGCGAGGTTACAGTAAAGCGCGCACTGGATATAGTTTCTGCCGCATACCCTTTCCGCTCGATAAAAGAAGAGGACATTTGCGCCGTACTGGAGATGCTCGATGAGAGCTATCTTGTATATTTTGACAAAGATTTGATGCTGTATCACAAGGAAGGCAAATCGTACCGCTACCACTATGAAAACCTCTCAACAATTCCAGACATTCTCCGGTTCCGGGTATTTGACACTGTGGGCAAAAAACCGATAGGTTCGTTGGATCAGCGTTTCATAGGCGATTACGGGGAAAACGGCAACGTCTTTGTCCTAAAGGGTCTGCATTGGCGCATAATGAACGTCGATGAAAAAGCTCTTAGCGTAAATGTTGAGCCATACCGCGCCAAAACCATGACTGTTCCATACTGGGAGGGCGAGCTTATCCCAGTTGATGCGCGCACCGCCAATAAAGTTGGACATTTTCGCACAAAAAATATGGCAAATATGCCCACCCTGCCGCCAGAGTTTGTATCTGATGAAAATTCAATATGTGCTGAATCGCACAGATTGGATGGGACAGTTGTGCTTCACTGTTGTTTTGGAACGCGCATCAACAATACACTCTCCTCACTGCTCTCCTCTTTATTATCCTCCATTTTGGGATATTCAGTAGAGTCGCGCTCTGATGCATACCGGATAGTTTTTTCTTCAAATTCGCGGCTGAGCGAGGATTTACTCAACGGAGCACTGCATGCCAAATACGACATTGACGAGGTAATTGCAACATCGCTGCAGGGAACGCACAACATAAACTGGAAGACTTGGTCTGTATGTAAAAAATTCGGCATCGTTGAAAGAAAGGCCATTTACGAGCGCAGATCTGCCAGATTTTTATGCGAGCGGTATTCAAAAACACCGATTATACGCGAGGCACTGCGCGAGCTGTATCATGACAAATTCGACATACCTGGGACAAAAAAAATCATAGATATGATGCGTTTGGGAAAAATACATTTGGTTTGGATGGAAGTGAAAAAATTCTCCGCGCTTGCCGAACCCATATTGGATCACGCATCTAAATATTATTCAGCACCTGCAAGCATTGATAATGCGGTACTGGATCAGATAAAAAAAAGACTTGAAAAAACAACTTTCCGCCTGATATGCGCCAGGTGCGGCAAGTGGGAGAGAACAACGGATCTTTTGCAGGCGCGCCAAAAAAGAAAACTATTCTGTCCATACTGCAGGGGCTCTCAAATTACCTCTACGTTTCAAAGCGATACGGATCTTTCAAAAATAATAAAGAAAAAACATGCAGGCAAACAGCTGACCTCTGAGGAGCAACACAAATTTGAGCGCGCATGGAAGGCCTCATCACTGGTGGAAAATTTTGGAGTGACAGCACTGACTGTACTTTCAGGATACGGCATAGGTCCTGATACTGCAGCTAGAATTTTACGCAACATGGTCGATGAGACAGGTGATGGATTGTACAAGCAGATTTACGAGGCTGAACGGCAATATGTGATGACGCGCGGTTTTTGGAACGATTAGGATTTTTTGGTAATTGTGGCAAACGGACCCAAAGAGAGCTCTATTCTACCCTCTAATCCGGCCCTAGCTCCAACGTCAGTTATGGAGATAATCTCTCCCTGAGAGTATGAGCCTATAATCTGTGCCTGATTTCGCCATCCCTTTACCCAAATCTCTCCGCTTTCATCCTCTACGAGCATTTCAGCCAAATCTATAGTGTCGCCATTTTTTGTCTGTATGGGGCGTATATCCGGAACGCGCAGTATGATTGCCTCTATGCAACAGCTCTCATGCGAGATGTTTATCTCTGATATCATCGTGCGAAGATCTGAGATATTCGGCAGGGATGCATCTTCGACTTTTCTTGCAAAGGAGCTTGAATCAAGCGTTATTGAATTGCCGTATATTCTTGAAGGCATGCATTCTATGACATCCCCCGGCGCAAACTGTTCTGTAATGTTTGCATCATCGCCAATTTTTATCATGGATTTTTTTGCATCCGCGCACAGCACCATGCGTTTTCCCGCGTTTGTTTTTGAAACTGAAATTATTCTTGCAGTAATTGGCTGGATATCGTGCGAACCATCAACCTGTATTGCAGTTCCCTCGTTACCGTGCAGCTCTAATCCGCCCTGTTTGCTTTCCTTTGTGCGAACTCCGATTAATTTTGCAACCGAGCCGTGTGATATTACAGGAGGCAGGTTTGATTCATCCTGACCCCACACTACAATGCGCATAAAAGATTCGTCATTTCCCTTTAACCTCATCTTTAATCCCTTGCCGGGCTGACCTTTGGAATTTGTAAAATTTATCGTGCTAATAGGACCGTCCACGGCTCCTGTTACCACAAGATCTTTTTCCTCGTGCTGTTTTATCGTTCCAACATCAACTGACATTGAATCAATTCCGCGTATGTCACTTTGTGAATCCGAGGGCTCTATTGATGAGCCTGAACCGATGTTTATGGTTGGCGCACCGCTAAGATCGGATTTGACGTACGCCTTTACTATTCTGACCAAATCGCCAGGTTTTAGGTTTTCAATACCTGGGAGGTTTGCTTTCTCATCCCACAGCTTTACGCTGGCAGTACCGCCGTTATCATACACTGTCATTGTTCTCAAAAGAAATTCTGTGCCATCCTTGCGTGAAAACTGTCTGGGTTTTGCCACGTTTAAAACGCGAGTTTCAAGTGAGACATCTTTTGCTCCACTAAAGATGTCTTTTATGGCAATGCTATCATTAGTGGGCTCGCCAAGTGATACTTTGAGGTCAGCAGCTATAAGGTAGAGTGCACCTTTGTCCTGCAAATACCCTTTACCTACGGTCTCTTTTTTTTGTTTTATCAGCTCATTTAGGGATTCGCGGTTTTGATCGCTCTTTTGCTCTAGAATTCTTGCCACAAGATCCTCGTATTTGGACATAAATGTACCCCGATACGGAGATTTATAAAAATATCATTGATCGCATTAGGACATCTGGGTCTGTATTTGTTCCCGTTTTTGACAATAAACGCAGATCGCATCTCTTATTTCACGTATGTAATAGCCCGACCCAGATTCGAACTGGGGTCAAGGGCTCCAAAGGCCCCCATGCTTGACCTCTACACTATCGGGCTTCAAATGTATAATGTTGCAACCCTTAATGATATTTGTCATTTATGTACCCCTTTAACCTCAAAAAAATGAAATTTAATGGGCATATTGGGACAACCTACAAGTTTTTTTAAGTGTAATTTGAAATATTTCCATGGCAGGACCTAAAGCTGTGGTGTATGGATTTTGTACAGAAGGATATGATTTGGCATGCAGCATGGTGCTAAAGGGCGCGCAGGTACATGTGGTAGATGAATCAAACCAATCTGCAATGTTGCTGACACCAGAAATTGCCCAGACATACCCAAACATATCCTCGATAAAGGATGATGAAATGATCCTGCCGCTTGTTCCGATAAAAGAGGTAGTATCCAAGGCGCAGTACATTTTTTTCTCGCCCCGCATACGCAAGGCCGGACAGGATCTTCGAACGGAAATTCATTTTAAATTCAAAGGAGCAACTTCGGGAATTGTAAAAAATGCCTCAATCATATACTGTATTCCATCTGGCATAGGGGGGAATAATGAAAACATTTCACTCTTGGAACACATAACGGGATTTGAAGTGGGCAAAACACTATCGTATTTTTATTATCCGCTTGGGGGACATGGAAAAAATCCTCAGATGATAGGATCCTTTAACGCCAAACAGGATTCAAACCTCTCAGAGCTGCTTGCCACAGATAAACAAAAAATTCCAATAGTGAGCTTGCAGTCATCAGAGATTGCACATGCAACAGACACACTCTCCCGGTTTTCAACACTCTCGAGCATATTGGAAATTTACAAGCTAGTCTACAATGAACAAACCGATTATCCAGGAGATCATTCGGAAATGTACATGGGAGATATGGTGGAGAGACTGTATGATTTACAGTCTCTAAACTCCTCGCTAGAGGGAGCTGGAACTTTGACATCGATGATAAACAGCAACGCAAAAAGCATCGACGTATACATCAAACGGCTAATAGACAAGATTAGATCTACGCTAAAAAAGAACGATCTAAAAGCAAGCCGGACAAGAGTGGCACTTTCTTGGACCTTGGACAAATATGAAATGCGTGGGGATAAAATGGACATATTTGAGAAATTACAGGAAAGACTTCGGGACTATATCCGGGATGTGGACATGTACGATGAGGGCGACATGGACACGTTTGAGGGGACAAAGACGATAATCGTGGTGGCATGCACAAAGTATGACTATGATAACATAAACAAGGGCAAAAAAGATCCAGATATCATTCTAATAAAGGCAAATCCCATGTGTGAGATAGACGAGTAAACAGGTTTTGTAACATCTTGGGGTGCAAGATTCGCTGATCGTTATTTTTGATTCAATCCAGAGAAGATCCGTATTCGTGCTGTTCAATTTTATGGTGCTAAAAATAGTGTCAAGTGTCGTGGGATGAAATACGTTTAATTCGTAAATTATAGCGGTGGATGGGATTTGAACCTATGAGTGTTCGACCACGGCTATTCTTAAGATAGCTGCCCTACCATGCTAGGTTACCACTGTACTCTGTCAACTCTTAAGGTCTTTTTGGTCAATTCTAGCCTGCTGTTAATTTAGGGTGTTTTTCTGTTAACTTGGGGAGGTGAGACATCTATAATTTCCACGCCTAGAAATTCGAATCATGATCAATTTAGTTGCGTCTATAATGATGTATCATTTCTCACGGCGTATGAGGTCACATCATGCCTAGAATTTATGCAATAAATGAAGATGTATGCATAGTTTTACGCCAATGTATCAGAGATGAAAAAGAAAGGTCCATCCAAATTTGAGAAGAAACTTGTAGATCTTGACATAAAACATATTTTGGCACGCGTGAATCATCCCCAGACCAATGGCAAGCTTGAGCGTCTGCATGGTGAGATAGTGCAAGCTGCCCCAGTTTGAGAGCATTATGCAGCGAGTCCGCGATCCCATAGATTTGTTCATGCAATGGTACAAACATGGACAGCGCACACATGTCATTGGATACAGAAAACAGAGACGCCAGTACAGGCATTTGCAAGAAAGATGCCAGAACCTGGCGAAAAGATTATTGACGAGCAGACAGGGGAGGAATATAATGCAAAGTAAGGCATATTACCTTTGGGATACCATAAATTTATATCTAATGGACACTATAATGTACTATGAATCTAAATAAATCAAAAAGTGCTCAATATGTTGCGGATTATATCATTTTTAATAGCTCTGAACCATTAACGCCACTTCATTTAAACAAATTTGTTTTCTTCAGTCATGGTTGGAAACTTGGATTGCATTCTTATCCACTTGTGAATGAACCTATTGAAGCATGGAAATACGGTCCTGTAGTACCTTCAGTTTATCACACTTTTAAAAAATATCAAAGCGAAGTGATTACTAAAGATAATCACTTTGATCTAGAAGACAATCAATTAGAAAATTTAAAGAATGCTATTGATTCTATATTTTCTACTGAAGAGAAAAATGTAATGAGTGATGTAATGGAAAATTATGCAGAATATACTGGAGAAGAATTGATCAAAATAACACACAAACCTAATAGTCCGTGGGATATATGTTATGATCCAAATGCGTTTTTTACAAAAATTCCTAATGATGTAATTAAAGAATATTATAGAAAAATACTAAATGATGATGATTAATAGGAATATCAAAAAAGACAAACCTGTCAATAATAATACTAAAAAATCTCAAATAGTAATAAAAGATTATAAAAGTGGTATTTCCGGATCAGATGAATTTAGAATGAAATGGTATATAATAGAAGCTAGAATTGAGACTTCAAAAAAAATTGTAACCGTGTGGAAACATGCAACATACCTCAATATTGTAGCAATAATAGGAATAGTTTTACTTAATGGATTCAAATTCGAAGGATTTCATTTGGATAATGTAACTTTTATCACTACAATAATTTCATTGGTTGTTGGTTCCACTATTTTAGGTACTGCGACAAAATTGTTAAAACCCGTACCTGAAAAATAAATTTAAGGGTATGAGGTCATCTATTAAACGATATTGAGCACCTCTTCAAAGACGCTTTTACTCTGCATTTTCCATGTCAAAACGCATGCTAGAAAGTTTGGCATTCTTCTCATGGATTCAGATCCTCTGATCTGTCCGCTTATCTTACGGCGAACCACAACATCCCGTAATGCACGCTCGACTGCATTGTTTGTAGGTGGGATGTTTCATGCTCTATAAAGGCAAACAAATTCATCGTCGCATTCTCCAACCGTTTGATCAAACTCTGCATTTCGGACATTTCTGTACTGCGGTATTTATCTAACATGCCATCAAGTGTGTATTCAAACGCATGCCGCACTCTTGCATCATAATTGGCATTGTTTTTGGCATCATTAAACAGTATACACAAAATAGCACGAGGTGCTGACCTCATACTCCAACCTATCTGGCCGGATAAGAAGATCTGGAGAAAGATTAGTGATATTTTGAGCCTTTATGAGTTTTTATGCATAATTAACCAAAAAATCAATTTTGACAAATCGAAAGATCTATGATCTAGTATCACGTGCGCATAGCATGTGCAAATCAGACAAACACATGATCTCTAAACTGAAAAAGACGATCTTAAAGATGGGAAAGAAGAGTTCCATGCAGGAAAAAAGAATTTTCAATCAAAAAGAAAGAATTTCCAATCAGGAATCAGAAATTCAACACTACAAAAAGATGGCACAGAGTAGCAATGATGATAAAAGACAATATGTTGACAAATATTTGAACAAGGGAATTGGGGATGATGTTCATCTATATGAAATGACAGGAATGGACCGTGAAGAATTTGAATGGATTCTAGAACGGTTCAAAAAAACCGTAGAAAATTCATCAGAGACTCCCAGGTCGTCATGGAATCCTGATACAACCATCAGTTTCCATACGATCTGTTACGGGCACACAAGTACAAAGTCAAAGTGGCACAACCGTTCATGGTAAAGGCAATCTCACATGCAAAAGTAAAAACCGACAAAGTGGATGCACGTATGCGGGCCGATTTGGATAGGACCGGAATGATTCCAGAAGCGTATATTACAAGCGAAAAGATACGAGATCTGCAAGACTTGGTCCTATGAAGGCAGTCATTTGTACGCGAACGTACCATGCACAAAAACAAGATTAAAGCAGAGCTTGCAAAACGATGGCTTGATGTAAAGGCACTGCCATCAACACAGCTGGGACAAAAATGCTTACGGGCATTAAAAATAGAGGCAATAGATGATTCACTTGATGCAGTAACGTTCCTAGATGGAAAAATACAACATATGGACTTTCGAGTGCGCAAAAAGCATCGGTGGACAAGTATGCAAAACTACTCATCAGTGTTCCTGGAATATCATACTATTTGGTACTTGCGATATCCTCAGAAATTGCCGATGTTGATCGATTTGAAGATCATGAACACTTGTGCTCGTATGCCAAACTGGTTCCAAGAGTGTACCAGTCTGGAGAAAAATTACAGTTACGAGGTTCAAGCAAACGAGGAAGTCAAATGCTCAGCTGGATAATCGTGCAGTGTATGCATGTGCATGTAACACACTGTCCGAATTCGGCAATTACACGGCACTAAGAGAATATCTGCACGATGTGGCAAGTCCAAGGCAAAGATTGCGGCGGCAAGAAAGATGGCAAAGATCATCTATGTGATCTAAAGGAAAACACACCCTTTAGAGACGTCAAATGAGTGGAAGGCACAAAGGTTCGTTAGGTTCTTGCACTGCGAGTGCGTGTTACAGGTTGAACTTTGATGCCATACAAGCGAAAACCACGGTGCGATTTAATCGTGAATAGGAGAATGCGATCCGTCTGATTCAAAATCCACAAATGTGGAGACTGATCCATAGCGATAGATATGCGCCGTTTTAAACAAAACCACGTAAGTTTATAACAAAATGGACCAAATCGTTCATAATAGGACCTCTTGATCGCTGTTTATGGCTAATTCGGAGAAGATCCGTATTTCAAGCCTAATACCTAGGTGCCGATAACTTTACAGGAAAACCAGTAAACACAACATAAAAATTCTTAATTTTGGCTCAAAATAACATGAATCCAGAAGAGGAGCCGGCCATGAATGAATCTGAAACTGCCAAATCCAAAGAAATACCAGTTATGGACGGCTCTGAAACTGCCGAAGAAATACCCGTTATAGAAGGCTCTGAAACTGCCGAAGAAATACCCGTTATAGAAGGCTCTGAAACTGCCGAAGAAATACCCGTTATAGAAGGCTCTGAAACTGCCGAATCCAAAGATATGACAAAAGAGAGCCTTGAAAAGGAACAGGAAAAATCCCTCATGCTAGAGGACAAGCTTGCCCGCACGCTGGCAGATTTTCAGAATCTTGAAAAACAAATGCAGACACAAATTCAAAACAGCATTGCTGCAAAACTAGGTCAGGTTTTTGGCGACATATTGGGAATACAGGATGATTTTGAGCGAGCTTGCAGCGCATATGCTAAAAGCGGTCAGGATACTGCCGGACTTGACTCTGTCCTAAAAAACATCTCATCCACGCTCACAAAGTATGGAGTGCAGTCTATGGATGAGATGGGGGAAATATTTGACCCACAAATTCATGAGGCCATATCCACAATCGAAGATGATATGCTCGATGAGGGAACAATTACAAAGGTAATCAGAAAGGGATATATCTTGCATAATAATGTCATTCGTACGTCGCTAGTTGAAATATCAAAAAAACCGGTGGTAAATTGAATATGGCAAAAATTATAGGAATAGATTTGGGAACGAGCAATTCGGCAGCAGCCGTCATGATGGGTGGCAAGCCTACGCTTGTACCAGCTGCAGAAGGCGTAACCGTTGGTGGAAAAGCATTTCCATCAGTTGTTGCATTTTCCAAAGAAGGCGATCTCTTGGTGGGGGAGCCGGCACGTAGGCAAACTGTAACAAATCCGGACAATACAATTGTGGCAGCCAAAAGAAAAATGGGCACGGATCATATTTTTAAAATCCAGGGTAAAGACTACAAACCTCAGCAGATATCCGCGTTTATACTGCAAAAGATCAAAAAAGATGCAGAAGCATTTACCGGCGACGTGGTTGAAAAGGCAGTCATAACGGTCCCTGCATATTTTGATGACAACCAGCGGCAGGCTACAAAAGATGCGGGCATTATAGCAGGATTGGATGTTGTAAGAATCATAAACGAACCCACGGCTGCATCGCTTGCCTTTGGATTGGATAAAACAAAACAGGATCTAAAGATACTCGTATTTGACTTTGGAGGCGGAACTTTGGATGTTACCATCATGGAGATGGGCGGAGGAGTCTTTGAAGTGATGAGTACCTCCGGGGATACGCACCTTGGTGGAACTGACATGGATAAGACCATGGTGGATTACATAAAAGACGAGTTTAAGAAAAAAGAAGGAATTGATCTTGGCTCTGATTCTACGGCCATGACGCGCATAAGGGAAGCGGCAGAAAAAGCAAAGATAGAGCTCTCAACGGTAATGGAGACTGACATAAATTTGCCATTCATATCACACGATCAGTCAACTGGATCTAAAAACCTAGAGATGCGCATGACGCGTGCAAAACTAGAGGATCTTATCAATCCGATAATAGAAAAATGCAAACCCTCGATAGAAAAAGCGCTCTCTGATGCAAAAGTTACGCCACAGGATATAGCCAAAATAGTAATGGTGGGCGGACCAACACGCATACCTGCTATGAAAAAATTTGTTGCCTCCGTTTTAAGCAAAGAGCCAGAAACTGGAGTGGATCCGATGGAAGCTGTCGCATTTGGAGCTGCAATACAGGCGGGCATAATTGGCGGGGATGTTTCCAGCGACATTGTTTTGCTTGATGTGACCCCCTTGACGCTTGGAATAGAGACACTAGGTGGAGTACGGGAGCCGCTCATAGAGCGCAACACGACAATACCCACATCCAAGAGCAAAACATTCACCACGGCAGCTGACAATCAGATTGCAGTTACAATACACGTAGTACAGGGCGAGAGGCCGATGGCGCAGGATAATGTTTCACTTGGAAGTTTCAATCTATCGGATCTGCTTCCTGCACCGCGGGGCGTTCCACAAATAGAGGTAAAATTTGACATTGATGCCAACGGAATAATCAACGTTACTGCCACGGATACTGCAACCAAAAAAGAGGCAAAAATAACAATTGAATCAAAAACAAAACTCACCGAAGATGAGATAAACAAGCTAAAAGAGGATGCGGAAAAATATGCTGATGCTGACAAGAGCAAAAAAGAACAGATAGAGGTAAAAAACGAATCTGAGAGTTTTATCTATACAACTGAAAAACTAATCGGAGGGGATCTAAAAGACAAGATATCCCAAGAACAGGGAATAAAGCTGACAGATTCGATAAAAGAACTGCGTGAGGCCATGACGGCAAATAACAACGATGCAATAAAGGAAAAACTAGAAGCGCTCAAAAAACAAGTCGGAGGGATTACCTCTGAAATATACAAAAACGCCCAGCAATCAGAACAAAAACCAGGTGATGATTCAAAACCTGGCGAGACACCGCAAGATAAAACCGGAGAAAAAACCCAAGAAAACGCCGGAGACAAGACCCAAGACAATACCGGAGACAATACCGGAGACAATACCGGAGACAATACCGGAGACAATACCGGAGACAATACCGGAGACAATACCGGAGACAATACCGGAGACAATACCGGAGACAATACCCAAGAAAACACTGGAGAAAAAACAGAATCCACTAATGCTGACACGGATTCCTCAAAGAATTCAAGTGACACTGCATGATCATACGTGATATGTAATGTCTGCCAAACGGGATTATTACGAGGTTCTTGGCGTGGGTAAAAATGCCGAACAGGCGGAAATAAAACAACAATACCGAAAAATGGCATTAAAATTCCATCCTGACAGAAATAAAAACTCCGATGCTCCAGAACATTTCAAGGAAATATCTGAAGCATACGCTGTACTCTCTGATTCTGAAAAACGCAGTCTGTACGATCAGCACGGACATGCAGGAGTGGACGGCAAATACAGCTCTGAGGACATATTTCGAGGGGCAAGAAGCAATTTTAGCGACATATTCAAGGGCTCTGGAGGATTTGGAAACATATTTGACATGTTTGGCGGTTCTGGGCAGGAACAGCAACAAGGCCGTGATATGTTGCATCGGGTTACAGTTACGCTTGATGATGTCCTCCGTGGAAAAAAAATCTCATTTGATACCAAAAAAAACATTGCATGTGATACCTGCAGTGCGACCGGATGCGCACCGGGCACCTCTAAACGTTTGTGCAACACGTGCGGCGGAGCAGGACAGGTTCGGCAGACAAGACGCATGGGTCCGGCATCGTTTGTTACCGTGGCACCGTGCATGCAATGCCGCGGGGAAGGGGAAATGATAGAGAAGCCGTGCAAAAACTGCGGTGGGTCTGGAACAACAAGGGGTAAAAAACACATAGAATTTAATCTTCCAAGCGGCATAACCGACGGCGATTACACGGTTCAGGGAGAAGGGGAATTCATACCGGGCGGAGTAAGCGGCGATTTGATTGTGCGTGTTGTGGTGGCAAAACATCCAACTTTCCGCCGGGATGAGGATGATATTTACTGCGATAAGGAAATTTCCATGGTTCATGCAGTACTGGGAGGGGAAACATCGGTTCCAACTTTGGAAGGTACGCAAAAAATAAAGGTGGATTCTGGCACGCAGCCAAACACATTTGTAAAATTAAAATCAATGGGATTGCCAAACATCCAATACCATAAAAGAGGGGATCAGCACGTAAGACTTGTGGTAAAAATACCCAAAAATCTTACAAAACAACAAAAAAAATTACTTGATGAATTTAGCTCATAATTTGGATATTTTATTTTTATATTTTACCCTCTGCAAAATTATGGCATGTCCTTCCTTTACATGATCACTGTGCCCGGATTTTATTATCTCACCAATCTTATCATCTGAATAATATTTTATGTTGTATCTGCCTATGATTTTTTTACAGTTCCTGCAGTATATCTCCCTGTATTCTGTCATGATATTGTATACATCTTGGTTTTAATTAATTTTACTAAAATGCCAAATCCTGGAATATTGTATGGTGCGGGAGATGGGATTTGAACCCACGAACTCCTAAGAGATAAGGATCTGAACCTTACGCCTTTGACCAGGCTGGGCGACTCCCGCATAACAAAGTCTTTAAATCCAAAATAAGTAGTTTCTTGAAATGCTCGTATACGAATCAAAAATACTGTACATCCTGTAATATATCCCACATGATCATTATGAATTATAAATTGAAATTATATCCGTCGGCACCTTGGCCATCTTGCGCATACATTTGCATTTATTGCGTGAATTCTAGGCATGATATGGCATTATACAATTATCAAAAGATCAAATTTTTGCATACTCAAATTGCACAACAATCTGAAAAACATCACTATGTTTAATAGCAACTATTAGAATAATCTAATATGACAAAAGAAGTTATAAAAGTTGGTTCTAGAGGCACATCTAAAAGAAAGGCAACAGTTGGTGCGCAAAATTGGGCTGGTAAAGCATACAAAGACGTGATGAAAGAGCGCAAAGATAAAGCCAAAGATGTCTACATTTCCGTAGGTCGTGGCACGAGTAAAATCAAAATGAGCGATATTGCAGATACGGCTGGAAGATCTTCTGGCAAAGGTCGATACGTATCTACAGGCAGAGGCACAGGGCGCCGTAAACTACAGTAATATTATTTCCGTTACATTAATTCTTTTTATTACATTTTGACTCTAGTTTTTTATTTAACAATTCATTTATCATCTCACCGCTTGCCTTGCCGCGCATTTTTTTCATGGCAATTCCCATGAGAGGATTCAGGGCTCTCATTCCCTGTCTGTCTATAATGGATGCATTATCTGAAAGTATTGCATCAAGCATTGCAGAAACATCTTTACTGGAGATGCTCTCTGATGCAATATCTTCAATCGCATTTTGTACCGATGAATATTTTCCTGTCATGACTCCGGAGAATATGATCTCTACTGATTCTTTTGAAATTTTTCCGGAATCAAGAATTTTAAAAACCGCCTCTATTGCATCATAATCCAGATTTGATGCGTCCATACCGCTTCTTTGAAGGCTGGTTATCGTGGAACATAAAGACGATGCCACAAAATTTGCCGATATACTGGTGCATTGTGTGCAAATTTTTTCAAATATTTTAAAATAATCCGAATCAAATATTTGTTCTGCAAGCTGCGAATTCAAGTTGTATTTTTCCCCAAATTCTTTTAGTGTTTCATCCCAGGGTTTTGGTATGCAATCTCTAGCATTTTGGATATCTGAATCAGTAATGATGATGGATGCAATGTCCGTTTCAGGATACATTCTAGATGATCCCGGACGAGGACGGAGAAAAACAGTTTTTCCATCCTGCATTGAGAGTCTAGTTTCTGCCACCACTCCATCAAAGGCCATGTTTGTTCTTTTTACAATTTGTGAGACAATAACGTCTTTTTTTAACTCCGGCAATGACACAAGAATGAATCCATCAAAAGCATCCGCGCCGATGCTAGAGAGTATGACATCTACATCTTTTTGCTCTATGCCGTAGTTTGGCAGCTCATCTGAATGAAAAACACCGCCCAATCCGTACGTTTTGACTCTTTGGGCAATTTCTGCCCCCAATCTTACCCCCTCGTACGGACTGTACCCGAACATGCCGGCATATTTGGGAAATTTTATGGCCATTATTCTGTCACCATTTTGCAGCATTTTTTGAACAATCTTTGAGGGACAATTCAACATTTGCTCTGTAACATCCGTTGCGTTTTCTTTTACAGGTGCGCATTTGGATTTTGAGAGTTTCTCGGCGATCTTGTACAGTCCGTCCTGACGGGCAGCCTCGTATTCTATGGTTTTCTCAAGCTGTTCTAACTGTTGTACGCCTTTTACTTCCACCACCGGTCCGTCTCTTGTTGAAACATTCACATCCTGCCGTATTGTACCAAGACCTCTTGACACTCTGCGCGTGGACCGGAGCATTCTTCCAAGATAAAGCGCTATCTTGCGTACTTCGTGGGGTTTGACGCTTGTTGGCGCTAGCGCGATCTCAATTAGTGGTATGCCAAGTCTTCCAAGATCATATTTGCGGATGCCATTCTCACGTCCGATGTTTTTTGCAGCATCCTCTTCTAGACATATTGCCTGTACTCCAACAGTATGGCCAAAAGCGGTAAATTCTCCGCCCTGCGATACAAGCATGGTTCTTTGAAATCCAGATGTGTTTGAACCATCAATCACCATTTTGCGCATGGGAAAAATTTCCGCAAAGACGTTTGATTTTAACGCCGCAGATACAATTAGTACAGTTTTCTTTGCCTCCTCATCCACATCGTGCGGTGGTTCTTCATCCTGTTCTACTAGACAGCTGTTTTTATGGCTTGCAAAATATACCATCTTTTTCCCCTTGCCGTGTTCAAATATGGCGGCCGGATCGTATTTTCCAAGCTCACTTTTTGTAATACGCAGCTTTCGTGAAAATGAGCCATCATAATCGTCAGTTTCAATCTGACTGCATTTGCAAAAAAGCTTCCTATTGGTTGCAAGCTGCTGGTGTATCTCAAGTCCCACCTTGAGACCAATGGAGCTATAGTCACAACTGTCCACACACGGATAAAAATATGGTATCATTAAAACCTAGCAACATATAGTACCGTATACGGATATCTGTCATACAGATTTGGAAGTGATTTTATCCAATTTTTAACTACAGAATGATTTTTTGATTTTTGTAAAACTTAATAATTATACTAATTAACAGATTAATTATGTATATGACACAAACAAGACAAAAACTCGACGAACCTTATCATGATCCTAAAAATAGAATAAAAATAGGCAAAGGAACAATACTTGAACCAAATATAATAATTTACCCAGATGTTGATATTGGCAACGATTGTATTATTGGAACTTCGGCAGTAATAAAATCTCATACCTCAATTGGCAATCATAGTATATTTGGAACACTATCACTCTCAGAAGGTAATGTAAAAATAGGAAATTGGACAACCATTTATGCACAATGCCATCTCACAGTTGGAATAACTATTGGCAATAATTGCTTCATAGGTGCATTTTTTGTAAATTCAAACACCAAGAATATTGGAGAAAAACATGCAAAATTTGGTTATCCAAATTCTACAAATATGCCAAGAGTAAATACTGTTATCGAAGATAATGTGAAAATTGGCATAAGAGTAACTACCATCCCAGGTATAGTAATTGGAAAATATGCTGTAATTGATGCTGGTTCAATTATAACAAAAAATGTTCCTCAAGGTGCACATATGCGTTCAGATAACATAGCTGCAACTAGCATAGACACTGAAATTACCACAGAAAAATAATACTGGTTCATAATACATTTTTTTGAATCGATGATTCAACCGAAAATGAGATTTTAAAATTATCTAGTTTTGGCTTTCTCAATGCAGGATGTATTAAACAAAAATCATGAATAGATCTGCATCTTTACGAGAAAACATGGTATCTTTGAAATATTCTCAAATTTAGAAAGCAACATGAACATTGCAATCTTGACCGTATATGTTATAGATGGTGTACAAATAGGCGCAAGAGTTTCAATAATGCCCGGCGTAACTGTTGGCAAATGTGCAATTGTCGATGCAGGCTCTTTTATAGTGAAATCTGTTGCGGCAGGAGGCCATGTCCGATCCTCCAATATTGCCGCATCAGAATTATGACTGTAACAAATAATATTATTTATTCTAGATATATTGGCGTGCCCTTTTGACTTGAAAGCAGTGCAGCTTTGGCTATTTTTGTGACATTTACCGCCTGCTTTGGCGTTACAACTAGATCATTTTCCCCATTAATTGCTCCGATAAAACTTTGTATCTCAAGTGAAAGCGGCTCTTTCTTTTCCACAGGTATGATTATTGTCTCCTCTCCGCTAATCTTTACCTCTTGTGTTATAAAATCCAAAGATATTACAGCATCAGAGCAGACTCCCTCAAATTCCCTTACTCTAAGAGGGGTAAGCCAATTGGATGAAATTACGGCCACTCTGTTTTTAGAAAACCCCAACATTATGGATGCAAAATCCTCATATTTGTGGCGTATACTTCCCGCCCTAGCGTATACAACTTCGGGTTCTTCACCAAAAAGCCACATCGCAGTATCAATGTCATGCACTGATGTGTCGTAAATTATTCCCACATCCATTATGTGCAGCGGCATGCGGTTTTTGCGCCTAAAACTAAATACAAGCGGCTCACCATATTTTTTATCGTGTATTATTTTCTTTACCGTTGATACGCCGGGATTGAATCTCTCAATGTATCCGCACGTAAGCAGAATATTATTTTTCTTTGCCATCTCTGCAAGCTTTGTCCCCTCAGAGACGTCGTACGTCATGGGTTTTTCCACAAAAACATGCTTTTTTGCCTCGATCATGCGCGAAGCAACGTCCATGTGCGTAAAAGTTGGAGTGCAGACAAACGCCGCATCAAAGTCCTCTGATTTTAACAGCTCATCCACGGTCTCGTACGCGGGAACCGAATATTTGGAAGAAAACTCTTTGCACCTTTCTGCATTTCCGTCACATATGGCACTTAGCGCACCCATTTCCGCGAGTACGCGGGCGTGATTTTTACCCCATCCGCCCACACCAATCTGGGCAATTTTTACAGGCATTTTATCCCCATATCGCCCATGAATGTGCATACTCTCATACGGTATCATGATGCACAAACAATATAACATAAACGGCAGATTACATGTCAATTGAAGATAACATATGTGCTAATAATAGCCACATTTGCGTTAATTGCACTGCCTACAGAATACATCTTTGCACAAAACGTGGTTTTTCACACGGACAACACTGTATACTCGCCAGGAGATCCTCTCTTAGTATATGGAACCGTATCTGAGAACGATCCTCTGATACTCCGACTGTTTGCACCAGATGGCACGATAAAAGGATTTGAACAAATATCCGCTGATGCAGACGGCGTATTCACCCACATACTGATGACGTGGTCTGAGCCGTCCACAACATTTCCATACGGCACATATTCGATTGAAATTCTCAGCACTACAAACGAGGGAATACTAGGAACCATTGACGTGCGCTTTGGACCCGACGGGAATGATGATATTATAATTTCAAGGGATGCTAATGCGCTAGTTTATGCACCAGAATCGGCCGCCGTGGATTCTCCCATCCGTCTGTTTGTTCAGACTACCAGCGACGGACTCCTTATTGGGGATGATCCAAAGGATCTTCTCTCCACCACGCACGTACATTTACCGGAAGGTACGGTGGATGATGTTTCTACAGATTTTATTTCACTGCACAGGGGACTGTATTACATCGACTATGTGCCAAAAACTCTTGGAACGTACGTATTTCACGCAGTAATGTTTTATGAAGGTACAGTATCGCACGGTTCTGCAGCTACGGTAGTTTTGGATCAGGATATCGGGGGAATATCAGATCAGATAGTGGCACTTGATGCAATTTTGGATGATACTGCAACAGAGCTTGACAGATTAAAACAAGAAGTTTCAAAATTCGGCGCTACACTAGAAAACGCCGACACAAAAATAGAATCAAGCGTGGGTTCCATTACATCATCTGTAGGTAATATTGAAGAGGCATCCATACAGCTAAATTCTCTGCTGTTTCCGGTGGTGGCATCTATCGGCATTATAGTGGCCCTTCAGATAGCCATACTAGCAAGGCACAGATAGGCACATGCACACAACATCTCTTTGCTCAAGGTTGATAAATGACTGCATTTCATATCTCACACATGGCAGCCATAGATACGCAGTGCTCACTTGAGAGTTTTCGCAGATTCATCATAGAGAGTACATGCAGCTCGTACATACCTGAGAGCTATATGAGCGACTATGAGATATTTGCCGAAAGAGAAGCCGATTTGGGATCCATATACGTAGAAGCTGCTGACAAACAAACGCTGAAAAAACTCAGGGATGTTACTTTTGTAAACGCTAGAAACGTGCTAGGCGTAATATATAACTCAAAGAGCGGAAACACGACTCTAAAATGGAGACAGACGCAAAAATACGAAGGCAAGGTTACAGGCGAGGCCTCTTCAAACTCTCTTTCAAACATGGCAGCTGCTAGAGTAATTACCCTCAAATGGGTGGAAGATTACGTGCGTGAAAAATCACAACAAAACGATCAGACAAATCCTCCGGCAGTTTAAGAGCACATGATCGTAAAAACCATCGACGGGAATTCAATATCCGTCAAAGCTGAGGAACCTGACGACATGGTTGCACTGCGTAGAGCAATATCCGTAGGCGATCGTATTGCCGGTAGTACGAGCAGGGAAATAAAAAAAGAAAGAGAGAGCATTAGACCGGAAAAAGGACAGCGCATCAGAATAAGAATATCCCTTGAATCCAAGAAAATCACGTTGGATGGATCACTTAACCGTCTAAGAGTGACCGGAACGATAGTTGAATCTGACAACGAATCAGTGGTGCACGGTTCCCATCATTCAATGCAAATAAAAATTGAGGATGCCATAACAATCACAAAAAACGCTGGATGGAAAAGTGTGGAAAAAAATCTATTGAAAAAACATTCCATCTCTGGAGGTTTTGTACTAGTCGCAATAGATACTTCCGAATGTGGAATTGGCAAAATAAAGGGAACCCGACTTGAAATTTTGCCCAATATTTACTCTGGAGCAAGCGGCAAAAGATACAAAAACGCTAGTGTAAACATGGACAAATTCTACAAGGACATTGCCGATACGGTCGGACCGATGGCTAAAAACGGGGATCAAATCATAGTCTTTGGTCCGGGGCTGACCAAAAACAGGGTTGTAAACCATATGCAAAAAGCCGGACTATCGTGCATGCTTGCGGAGGGAATTGATGCCGGAGGCGAGGATGGAATATACGTATTTACAAAATCCGAGGTTATGCGGGAAATAATGTCCAAGAGCAAGCTTGCATTGGCATCAAGTACGGTGGAACGTATAATGTATCTGGCAGGTACAAAAAGCTCAAAGTTTGCAATGGGATTGGATGATGTTTCCAACGCGTGCATCATGGGAGCTGTTGAGACGATAATATTTTCAGACGGACTGGTGGCAGGAGATGAGGAGCGCGCCATAAAACTGCTCAACGATGCTGAATCAAAAGGTGCGCATACAATTGCAGTTGACTCTACTACGGATATTGGATTGCGTGTGCAAGGTCTTGGAGGAATAGTGGCTTTGCTGCGTTATCCGATACAGCTAGAGTACTGAATCAATTATCCATTTCATGTATGGGGTGTTTACCGATGCCATGTCAATTCTTGCAATTTCTGGAATTTCATAAGGATGAGTGCTGCGTATGTGATCCTCTAGTTTGTTTTTATTTTTCATCGTTGTTTTAAAAAATGACAGATATTCTGATCCGTTCTCAATTCTGCCTTTCCATGCATATACTGAGGATATCCGTACAGTATTGACGCAGGCTGCCAATTTCAGTCTGACTGCCTGCTTTGCGGCATTTGTTGCGGATTTTTTTGTAGGATATGTGGAAATGAAAACCGCAGGTTTTGCCATAGCATGGGGTTTTTTTGTGGATTTCATGCGAGCGTGATCATACAGCTGCCTATAATTGTACCAATCCTATTTTATATTAAAAACTTGGATCATATAGAACGCAGGTCTTGGATGCGGTTTTCCCAAAGAATAAATGCGTTGTATCTAAAAACCACATATTGCCCCTTGAGATACTCAAAGATAACCCGATAATCTACGTCTTGATTGTATGGGTGGTTACCATAGTTACAGCAAAGGCTCTAAAACTGCAAAACCACGGTTTTGAGCTAAAACCGTACAGTCTTGTATACAAAAATACCAGCGTGCAAGGTGTACTTGACAAAATTCTGACCCGTACTAGGAGGGGAATCCGAGTTTTTGCAAATGTGAGTGTCATAGCCGGATTTCTCATGATGGGATTTGCATTTTGGTTTCTAATATCCAACATATCTGCATACTTTGTACGGCCTGCAGACTTTGCAGAGGTTACCATTCTAATACCTGGAGTGACCCTTACATCATCATCTGCAATACTCAATTTTCTGCTGTCAATACCCATAGTGCTAATTATACACGAGGGGGCGCACGGCATAGTTGCAACCCTTGAGCGGATCAAAATAAAGACCGGAGGTTTTGCAGTATTTATCGCAATGTTTGCCGGATTTGTAGAGCCTGACGAGAAAGAATTTGATAATGCAAAAAAAATATCAAAACTGCGGGTGATAGGAGCCGGTGCCACGGCAAACGTCATATTTGCATTTGCACTTGGCGCACTATTGCTGACAAATCCGCTGTTTGCCATAATACTTCCGGATCCAATACGCGGAGTTTTTTACGAATCACCGGACGGAGTTATGGTGCTGTCAGTATTGGACGGATTTGGTGCCGAATCTGCGGGAATAAAAGTCGGTGACTTGATTGTGGAAATAAACGGCATACCGATCAAAAATGCCATGGACATGCAGCAGATAGCACTAGCTCCAAACGATACTGCAAGCGTTACAATTCAAAGAACAAATTCCGAGTTTTCATTCAAAGTGGACATACTAGAGTCCCCCGATGAGGATGGCAGGGGACTAGTTGGCATAACTAGGGATAATGTGGCATTTACACCCGTATTGGATTTTATAGAATGGAACCACCATGGCCTCTCACTGTTTCTTTTATGGCTGTGGATGATCTCATTCTTTATAGGAATAATCAACATGCTCCCCCTGCCGATACTTGACGGAGGCAAATTTATACAAATTCTTCTAGAGGGGAGACTTTCTGAAAAATCACTCAATACTGCAATGTGGATGATTTACGCTGTAACATTTGTACTATTTGGCATGAACATTGCATTGTCATACATCAAATCTGGCTGGTTTACCATCTAGGCGCTGTATTATGAGCGTACACGAAAATAAAGCCGCACTCAAATGCAACCGATGTGACAACCAGAGTGCATACTCTAGAAAATATTCAGGAGAATCTTTATGCTCTGAATGTTTCTCACAGTCCATCCTGAGGAAAACTGCAAAAACCATATCAAAATATGACATGATTAAATACGGCCATAAAGTGTGCATCGGAGTCTCAGGCGGCAAGGATTCTCTTGCACTGCTTTACATATTGGATAAAATGTCAAAGACGCATCACTTCAAAATAGAGGCGGCAACCATTGATGAGGGAATACCAGGATATAGAAACGAAGCGCTTGAGATCGTGAAACAATACTGTATGAAACTTGATGTAAAACATAAAGTGTATTCATACTCTGATCTCTTTGATGTGAGCCTTGATGAGGCACTAAAATTAAGAAACGGCAAGAAAACTAGCTCGTGTGCGATATGCGGCACATTAAGACGCCGTGCACTTGATGCCGCCTCTGAGGATATGAATGCGGACGTGGTAGCTACAGCGCACAATCTAGATGATGCAGTTCAGACGTTTTTGATAAATCTAATATCCGGTGATACTGAAAGAATTATCTGGCAGGATCCGGGATCTGCAAATTCAAACAGAATAAAGCCGTTTTGCCAGATATACGAGCAGGAGATTGTATTTTACGCATTTGCAAATAAAATTCCGTTCCAGACAGAACCATGTCCGCACATGGATGAGGGAATAAGAACACAGATACGAAATTTTTTAAATTCCATGGAAAATTCCCACAGCGGAATAAAAAACAACCTGTACATGTCGGCCCTGAAAATATCATCCCAGATGAGCCCGCAGGGAAAACAAAAATCACCGTGCCAAAAATGCGGCAGCATGTGTACTAGTACAATATGTTCAGTATGCCAGACACTGGATGGATTGCACAACACCTGACCTTTTCTGAATCATGCGATCTGAATGTCAAATAATCGTAATTTCTCACGTTTAGGATGCTGGGAATGAATGCTGCTTTGAATTGAACATTTGCCGCCAGTACGTATGCGATCACTTTGAATTATAGATTTTATACCATGCGGCCAAAACCTGATTTGGGGTATGGTTTTCCAAAAATGCACTCTTCCATTTTAGATCATAACATAACACGGGTACATTCATTGCCATTGCCTGCAACCCTGTAAGTGAATTAACATGCTGTAAAACCCCATCAAATATGAATATGTCAATAAAGCCCGAATATTGTGCCAAATATTTTGGCATGTCGCGATATTTGATATTTCTAGATTTATAATCTACAGAAGTTATGTCCAAATCAATGCCATTACTTTTTAAGAACTCTGGCACAATGTTTTTTCCACGAAATGCTTGATCAATTTGTAAATTGGAATTGTTTTTTTCAACATTGCCAATTTTTTTAATATCAAAATGTTCTATATCCACGGGATTGGGAATATATGATGACCGAATAGCCGTAGAATACTGTAATAAATCCGGTGTAGAAACAATAACAGCATCAGCAAATTTTTCTCCGATCCAGCGCTTTAATCTATGCTTGGAAATTAACTCCATACCGTGATAATGAAGTATTACCTTTTTTCTGAAAAGAATTTTAATCAACGGAACAGCTTTCCATATGCTATGTACGTGAATTACATCATAATGTCTTGCCATGAAAATACTATTTACCACAAATCTAAAGACGCCACATGTAACTTGTTCTTCGTTATAAAATTTACCAAATTCAAAGCGATCCATTATTTTTCTCATATACACTTTGACATGATGGCCGTCTCTGCGCTGGTATTTTGCCAATACGTATGCAACACTAGCAATGTCCCAAATATGCAGTATTTTCATATCCAATGTTTAACCGCTGATTATAAATCTGCTACTGCAGTATTTTCACATCATATTTAACCGCTGATTATAAATCTGCCACTGCAATATTTGACTGTACGATCCATGAATTGATTCAAATCTAACCATGTACACTTGAATCATTCAAGACCAACTCATCAGTTGGTCTTCATGATATTAGGATATGTTCCAATACGTGCAAGATAACCTCACAAAACGATCCTAATGCAAATATACCTACAGGGCGCATACGTGTATGGTAGTAGGTAGGGTCGGGGTGCTAGCCGTGCCCCGTTCTGAAACCGGCTATATGCAGAGGCCAGTAACCGCTGGGTAAACTTCCAGGATGGCTGTTCCCACTTGGCGTGCGGAAATGAAATCACGCCGGGGCGGGTGGTTGCAGGATCGGGGTCGTCCTAAAGGACGTTCCTTAGATTCGAACCATCGAAATGGGCTAGGTCCGGGAGGGAGCGGCTCTAAGTTGGAGCATCCACGCTTCCCCGTCAACGTGGCGGATCTTGTACGCCTTGAAACGGGGCTGTCGACCTGGATTGGAACCGGCGGATCTGCTACCATTTTTACAATGCAGAAAACTAGTATAACACATCAAATTTTTCAAATTCCCCCGTATACTGTTCCATGCTCATCTGAACATCTTTGACATGCGAATTTGCCGGTCCACCATGGCACCATTCTATCACTATTGCAACATTTGATTGCTCCCCTTCAATTACTGACTCTACTCGGCCATCCTTCAAGTTGCGTACCCAGCCGGTGGTTTTGTTTTTGCGCGCGGCAACCTTTAATGACTGTCTAAAAAAAACACCCTGAACTTTGCCGGTTACAAAAACATGGGCGCGAATTTGTTCCACACGTACAGTAAAAGAACGTGCTATAAAATTTTATTTAATTTCTGCGTTCTTTTATGCGGGCTCTGCCGGTTTTTCTTGCAGCAATGCTTCCAACTTTGGCACCTGGAGGCGCATTGCGCGATACAGTGGAGCTTTGTCCCACATGCTGGTGCCGTCCTCCTCCGTGCGGGTGAACATATGCTGCCTGGGCAACTCCTCTGACAATTGGATACTTTCTTCCCCTGCTGCGAAACTTGCGCCATTTGCCGCCGGCACTCATGAAAGGTCTTTCACCGGCGCCGCCTCCGGCAAGAGTTCCTATCATTGCGCGATTTTTTGAATTCAATGTCGTAAATTTGCCAGACTGGAGCTTTAACACCACGCCTTGATCATTGTGGGAAAATACAGTGGCGCTGGTTCCGGCAGATTTTATCAGTGCCCCGCCGTCGCCAAAATGTCTCTCTACATTACATACGGTAGTGCCGTCTGGTATATTTTGAATACTGATTACATTGCCGTCCTCTATCTTTGACTTTAATCCAAAATCAATCGTGGATCCGACCTCTGATCCTAGGACCGTTGGAACGTGCGATATGCCCCCGTCCTCAAATTTAATCTTTGCTAGGGGGGCATCGCGTCCCCGTTCGTGAATAATGTCCATGATAGTGGCTGTATGGTTTTCAGCTAGCTGAAAATTGGGATATTTTGCAGCCGCAATCTTGCCAGTTATGGTCGCTCTAAACTGTTTGCCTCCGCGACCCCTTCTGCGCACTAGTGGTCTTTTACCCATAGATACGTACACCCTATTTCAACTGATTTTAAGCTTGTGGGAACGCAAATGTGTCACGTCATGCCTAGAATTTATGCAATAAATGAAGATGTAGGCACAAAATAGTACGAGGTGCTGACCTCATACACGCAAATTATGGGTAAATGTGCCTGCAAAACTGCCAATTCAACCCCTATCATCCCATCACTAAAGATATAAAAATCCACTAGACGTGTTTTATGTATGAGTCAAAACCCCCTCTCTTTGAAGGTCTTGGAGGCATATACTAGGGACGTAGGCAGAGGTGTCGCTAGAATAGATTATGACTCCATGGACAACCTTGGCGCCTCAACTGGCGATGTAATAGAGATCAAAGGTAAAAGACGCACGGTTGCAAAATGCCTGCCACTATATCCATCTGATGAGGGCAAGGGAATAATCCGCATAGACGGACTGGGAAGAAACAACTCTGGCATTGCAATAGGCGATGCAATATCTGTCAAAAAAATAAAAGCAGTACAGGCAGAAAAAATTGTCGTCGCACCGTTGGAGGCAATTCCTCCAATAGATGAGAGATATCTTGCCGACGCTTTGGAGAGCGTTCCGCTCATAAAAGGTGATAACGTAATGGTGCCGTACTTTGGCGGCCGGCTTACATTTCAGATAATCGGCGTCACACCTGCAACTGATGCAGTACTTGTAACACAAAAAACCGTATTTCATATTGCAGAAAAAGGGGAAGCACTTCGGGGCGTACCGCAGGTTACATACGAGGACATTGGAGGTTTGACAGATGAGATAACCAAAGTCCGCGAAATGATAGAGCTGCCGCTGCGACATCCTGAAATATTTGAAAAACTTGGCATAGAGGCGCCAAAAGGAATTCTACTGTACGGTCCTCCGGGAACGGGAAAGACAATGCTGGCAAAAGCTGTGGCAAACGAGAGCAATGCGCATTTTATCAGCATATCCGGTCCTGAAATTATGAGCAAATTCTACGGCGAGAGCGAGGCGCGGCTCCGCGAAATATTCAAAGAGGCGCGTGAAAAATCCCCGTCAATAATATTCATAGATGAGATTGATTCGATTGCGCCAAAAAGGGAAGAGGTATCCGGCGAGGTGGAGCGCAGGGTTGTATCGCAAATGCTCTCCTTAATGGACGGATTGGAGGCTAGAGGTAAAGTGATTGTAATATCAGCTACAAACAGACCAAATGCCATAGACCCGGCATTGAGACGGCCCGGACGGTTTGATAGGGAGATTGAGATTAAAGTGCCGGATAAAAAAGGACGCATGTCCATACTTGCAATACATACCCGCAACATGCCCCTCTCAGATGATGTGGATCGTATCAAAATAGCTGCTGTAACACACGGATATGTTGGAGCAGATCTTGAATATCTCTGTAAAGAGGCTGCCATGAAGTGCCTGCGCCGATTGTTGCCAGAGATAACCTTGGATGATGAAAAGATGCCTCCAGAGACGCTTGACAAACTGATCGTAATCGGCAGTGACTTTCAAAAAGCGCTCAAAGAGGTGACACCATCCGGTATGCGCGAAGTCTTTATCGAAAATCCTGACGTCAAATGGGATGAGGTGGGAGGTCTTGATGATGTGAAAAGAGAACTGCAAGAGGCCGTGGAATGGCCCATGAAATATCCCGGACTGTATGAAAAACTGGGTCACCGCATGCCCCGTGGAATATTGTTGCATGGCATTAGCGGAACTGGAAAAACCCTGCTTGCAAAGGCAGTTGCCACCGAGAGTGAGGCAAACTTTGTCTCAGTGCGCGGACCTGAATTGCTCTCAAAATGGGTAGGCGAATCAGAGAGGGGCATACGGGAAATATTCCGCAGGGCGCGACAGGCATCCCCGTGCGTGATATTCTTTGATGAGATTGACTCTATTGCACCCGTGCGCGGAGCCGGCGGGGAGACATCCATGGTGGAAAGAGTCGTAAGCCAACTGCTTACTGAGCTTGACGGAATGGAAAACATGCACGGCGTGGTGGTTCTTGCCGCCACAAACCGCGTGGACATGATTGATCCGGCACTGCTTCGTCCTGGCAGATTTGACAAGATTATACAGATACCAATGCCAGACAGGGAGAGCCGCAAGAAAATTTTGGAGATAAACTCCAAAATAATCGACGTTGTAGACGAGCACGTGGATTTGGACCGCATTGCAGAGATGACTGACGGGTTGAGCGGAGCTGACGTGGGCTCTATTGCAAACACAGCCGTCTCCCTTGTCATACATGAATATCTTGACAGCCATCCAGACGTAAAGGCTGTGGAAAATAAAACCGTGGATGCCAAAGTTACCATGCGCCACTTTGAAGAGGCTGTCAAAAAAGTGCGCGAACAAAAAGACCTAAAGGCCGGTCAGACTGTGGCGGCCACGTATTTTAGATAAATTCCCTATGGGATATACTGTTGGCACATCATGACCTAAAATTTGACATATTTGGCCTCACCAGAATATATCCCCTTGAAATTTCAGATTTGATTCTCATAAATCCTGATTGCGCCAAATATTATGGCATATCATATATGAAACGCATGTGGGTTAAAATTTTGCCAAAATGTCAGCCATGCGTTCAAGATCCTCTCTTTTAACTCTAGGATGTACTGGCAGTGATAAAACATGTTTTGCTGCCCAGTCTGTTGTATGCAGCTTTACTTTGGATGCGTAAAATGGCAGGCGGTGTACGGGCGTTGGGTAGTAGACTGCAGCTCTGATTCTGGCTTTATTTAATGCAGCAAGCGCTTTATCACGCTCATCTAATGTGACGGTGTACAGTCCCCAGTTGGACTCTTCTCCTTTGCGCAATACCGGAGTGTTTACACGCGTATCTTTTAGCAACTCTGTCAAAAGTTTAGCATTTTTTGTGCGTGCAAGTATAAAATTTCCAAGTTTACCAAACTGTACTTTGCCTATTGCTGCGGCAAATTCTGTCATCCTAAGATTGAGACCAAACGTTTCTGTATCATACCCTTTGATCATTCCGTGGTTGCGTATTTTTAAAATTGCATCGTATGTGCGTTCATCATCCATAACCACAAGCCCTCCCTCACCGGATGTTATGATCTTTCCCGGATACAAACTAAAACATCCAGCATCTGCAATAGTTCCGGCGTATTTTCCGTTCAATTTTGAACCCAAAGCTTGTGCTGCATCCTCTATAATTTTGAGATTATTCTCTGATGCAATGCTGCATATCTTTTCCATGTGCGCCATTCTTCCATACAGGTGAACCGGAATTATTGCACATGACTTTGGTGTTATTTTTGCACAAAGATCTTTTGGATCCATTGTACAATTCTCTGGCAAAATATCCACAAATACCGGTGTTGCCCCAGTTGAAATCACCGCATTTGCAGTTGCAACAAAAGTAAACGACGGAATAAGAACCTCTTTGCCAGGTCCGACTCCTAAAGCATAAAGCGCACACTGCAGTGCAGCAGTGCCGGAATTGACCGCCACTGCATATTTTGATTTTACAAAACCGCATGCGGCATTTTCTAGATCGCGGACGGTTGGACCTCCAAATCTTGCAGCTGATGTTAGAATGCCTGATTCTAACACCTCAACTACGGCGCGTATCTCTTCTTTGCCTATTGCTGGCGCGTTTATCAAAACATCCAATATGTCAATATGTGATCTGACATTATTAAACTCCCACCTTGGATGTACGCAGAAATTTAAATGCTGTAAAATGGCCTATACAAGATGATGGCAAAAGTGCCGATCTTGCATAAAAATATTAGATAGACTTTTATAATATAATTAATGAAATTTAGAATATGTACGCTGTAGTCATATTTGCTTTGGCTCTCTTATCACCTTTACCGTTCATCTCGCCATTTGCAAGTGTCGATGCCGCTGAGGGATTAACTTTTAAGTCAAATGATAATCGTATAGTATATGATATTCCTAAAGATAGTGTTTCTCTTGCCCAGACCACTGCTGCCACCGATGGTGATGTAATACTTACTGCGTCACAATTTACACATGGTACAATATTAATTAAAGCAACCGTAAATGACACACCGTCTTTTTCGCTTGTTGCCGAATCTGATGAAGTTCCATTTAATTTTCCAAATAATATCTTTACAGTAACTGGAACATACAAGAACAATTCTGCTATAACAAATGCAAACTCTACATCATGGTTTGCACACGAACACGTAGCCATATCATATATTGATAATGATACGGTAAACGGTCCAGACTTGGTGGATCCTGTACAATTTATTCCTCCTTATGCTAGATTGTATAACCAAGGATCAACGCTAGGTGATTCAATATCCGATTTGGGAGATATTGACGGAGACGGAATATCTGATATTGGAATCGGGGCGACTGGAGAGGGTGATCTGATTCATACATTCATTAATGGTAGTCTTCAGGTTGATTATGAATTCACAAGAAGAGACAGGGGCGCATTTTACATAATGTTGATGAATGATGATGGCACAATAAAATCAAGCATAAAATTTGATCATACTACTCCAAACATGCCTAATTTGATAAATGATCCACGTTTAGATTATGATGCTGGACTTGGCAGTGCTATTGTAACACTTGGTGATGTGTACAATGATGGCACTACCGTCTTGGCAGTTGGCGCATCCCAAAAAACTTATGCTAATACCACTTCGATAGGTATGGTATTAATTTTACATATTAGTAGTGATGGCAAACATATACTAGATTCATTTGAAATATTCATTGATAATATATACCCTGAAGGGATAAGAACTCTATCCACCACATTTTTTGGTATTTCTTTAGCAAACATAGGAGATGTTGATAATAACGGCGTACCTGATTTAGCTATAGGTGCGTCAGGATATCCTGATCTAGAAGCCACTCCTCCCTTACCTTTGGGATCCGTGTTTATATTCCATATGGGAGAAAACGCCACATCAATTCTAAATGTGACAAATATAGAGCCTTTAACTAACGGATTGAATCTTGAGTTTAACGATAGATTTGGTACTAGTGTGGAATTACTTGAAACGTATGATAACGGTACAATAGTCCTTGCTGTTGGTTCACCTTACGATGGTATAGATTTTGATAATAAATTCGGATATATTTACATTTTCACCTTGATAAATAATGCTACAACTGTTTCAACTGTGAATATTATAAATGAAACATCACCAAACTTGATTCTAAACCCGCGCAATTATAACATAGACGGGGAAGAGGAGTCAGGAACGTCTGGAAATAAAGGCTCATTTGGAGATTCGCTAGAAAACATGGGGGATCTAAACGGTGATGGCGTAAACGATCTCCTTGTAGGATATGCGAATTTGAATATAATTGGAGGAGCTTATATTCTCTATATGAATTCGGATAATACCATTCAGCATTCAGTTAAATTTCAGATTGACAGACATGAAAACGAACTTGGAACCGCTAACATAATTGCAAATGCAGCAGCGGATGATCTTGAAACATTCCGAAAATACTTTAATTATTCAACTCCTCCAAATATGCCTGAATATTTGTTTCAAGAACATATTGATCCAAGTACTGGTAATCTGACAAACGCATATTTTGATTTAGGAACCGCAGTAGTAAATTTTGGCGACGTACACAATGATGGCTATGATGACATTGGTTTGACAAGTACAGGACTGAATTCTGGTACAGTAGTTGTATTAAACCGACTTGGCCCTACAGTCAATATTACAGTTGATCCAAATTATAAAAATATCGATACCATTCACTATAGACCTGATGCGACAAATTACATAACTGTCAACGGTATTGATTTGACCACCGACTTGGACATATCGATAAAACCGTACATTCTAAATGTCACCTTACAACCTCCTGGAACATTTACTATGACATTTCACCGTGATATTGATGCATCATCGGTTAGCGCAGAGGACTTTGTCATAAACGATGCTGTACATGCCGGTACCGTCTCTGTTGCAGGCGCCGTGGTTACATTACAGAGCAGCGGTATTTTTGCAGCCGATGTAATAAACAAGATAACCATAGTTGATGATGTATTGGATCAAACTGGCAATGCCGCCGAAATACGTCATAGCAGTTTCACAACAGCAGAAAATGTGGGAATTACGGCATTTCGTACATCTAAAAACACCATTACATTAAATTTTAACGCATCCTTGAGTACCGATAATACTGACAGTAACGCGTTTAGAGTAACAGGTGCTACAGTAAATTCGTGGACTAGTAGCGGGAATGTAATAACCATCAGCATATCTGGCATACCTGAAACATTTGGATCGCATATTGTCGTATATGATTCATCACACTCTACAAATCTTGCAATAGGCAGTATATTGGTGAATAATGGTACCACTGTTACAGCCGCAGATAGAGTACCTCCAGAATACATCGATACTGTGGCTACTGATGTTAATCACATAAACATACAATTTAGTGAAATGTTGGATGATACATTGTATTTGAGTCCAAACGACTTTACGATTGATCCTGCCAATGCAATTTCATCTATACGTATCGTAAATGACAGTATAATTTTGCAACTAGAAGACTCACTTTTCACATTACCGAATGTAACATATCCCGCATCAATTGCGGATAAATTGGGCAATACTGTATCACAATCTAATACGGCAGTTGCCCGTGATGGCTTTGGACCTGTAATTATATCCGCATATACTACGGATATTAACGCAATTGATATTGTATATCATGAACCATTTACCCAAACAACATTTGAAAAATCTTTGATCACTGTTGATGATTTGGACATAAAGAATGTTGTAAAAATAAATGATACAACCTTGCAAGTTATAACCGAACAGTTTTCTTCTAATTATACACCGTCATCAGTCATCATTAGTACGCCTCTGACAGATACTCTTGGATTTAGTAACCTAGTGTATGCTAGCTCTAGTTACATAGTGCATTATAGCTTTAGCGATACAAAAGATCGTCTTGCCCCAACACCGATTTTTGTGCACAATGGTATAAGAGGAACCAGTATTTACGACAGTATAGCTAAAACTATTGTATTTGATGAGCCACTAAATGCTACACCAAGTTTAGATAGTATAACCCTGTACGATCTATCTGGCAATCTCTTCAATCCTTCCATTTTTAAACTTTTTTTTTCTGCTGATGATAAAACTACCCTAGTTGGATATGTTCGCACTACAGATTCTTTATACATAAACATAACTGGTGATATATTCGATCTTGACGGTAACAGTGTGCCACTAGGAACTATAGTATATGAATATGATAATGAAAAACCAATACTAGATTCGGCACGTGTTTTTGATGCTAATACAATAATAATGACGTTTGATAAAGTGATAAACTATACCACAGTATCGGTCCAAGATTTTACAATAAACGACTCTATTACCGTATCTGACGTTTTAACTCGTGGTGACACAATATACCTCACAACTGATACGCTTACAATTGGCAATGCATATTTTGTCAATCTTGTTGGATCAATTGCTGATTTTGCAAACGGCACGCCAAATGCCACAAATGCCACAATAGTATATGAAACAGTACTTGCTGAAAATCTAACCATCACAAGCACCAATACAAATCCCTCTTATGCAAAATCAGGCGATACTTTGAGAATAAATCTGACTAGTGATGAATCTTTGACTAGTGTTACTGTCACAATCCTTGGCGTAAATGTTCAACCAGTATCATCAGACAGAAATGTTGATGCCAATACCACGGTTGCAACGAACGCACCAAACGGTCCTGCCACATTTGCCATTAATGTTGAAAGTGTGAGCGGACATGTACGTACGTTTACACAAAACGATCTGCCCGACTCCAACGTATTTGTCGACACCATATCACCAAACATAACCCTGATAGGATCTGCAAACGGAACCATAGTTTTAAACAGCGCATATACAGATCCGGGTGCCACTGCAAAAGACGGTGATCCAAACTATTCGGGCACTTACACCTCCCAAGTAAACACCACACTTGATACCAGCATACTTGGCGCTGTTTTTGTTTACACGTACAAGGCAGATGATGATAATGCAGGAAATCTCGGAGATAGCATATCCCGTACAGTTACAGTGGTTGACGTTGAACCAATTACAATCAACTCGCTAAGTATTGCAAGCTCATCAGGCACCAATTTTGCAAATGCAGGCAAAATTATAACCCTCACACTTGCCACGGATGGTTCCGATTTGGGCAATATCACTGGAACATTGCTTGGAAGATCGTTGTCTAGTATTATAACTGGCGGCTCTGTTGAATTTACTGCAACTGTCCAGTCTAATGACACAAATGAAAACGCTGCATTTTCATTTAGTGCCACAAATTCCACTGGAAACATAATTTCATTAACAAATGCTGACATCACAGACGGCTCGTTTGTCACAATAGATACGATAAAACCCGTAATTGTTTTGACTGGCGGTGCAGATTCTGTACTCCAGGGAGATGCATATCTGGAACCGGGTACTGCAATATCCGATAGTGGCAATGCCTCATATGCGGGTTTAGTATCTGCCACGTCATTAAACACCACGATACTTGGCCCACAAAACATTACATATACTGGCACTGCGGATGTTGCAGGTAACGAGCCGGATCAACAAACTAGAACCGTTACAGTATTGGCAAAACCTCTGGGTCTGAATTCGCTGACAATTGAATCAAACAACAATGTAAACACCTCTTTTGCCAAAGACGGGGATGTGATTACAGTAACGCTTGTTGCAAACGGCACGATTGGTAATGTTACAGGAGTAATTGCAGGCAATTCTGTCACATATACTACCACCGGTGATAGTGCATCAGCTACGGTAACAGTTGATGGAACCTTTATTGATACTGCCAGCGTCACATTTTCAATTAACGCATCCAACGCGGATAATCTTGCATATAAAATATTTACAGATACAAATCTGACTGGATCAAATATTGCCATAGATACAACTGCACCTAGTATAACATTAAACGGTGCAAACAATACTCTAGTTTTCACAAATTCCACATATGTGGATAAAAACGCCACAGCATCTGATGCATCATATGCAACAGGTAGCGTACAGGTATCCGGAGCTGGCACTGTAGATATTGCAACAGCTGACAACTATACCCTCACTTATACTGCACCTGTTGATCCTGCAGGTAATACAGGATCTACCATAACACGGAATGTTATCGTACAGGATGCACCGCCAATTGGTATCACAGCGTTTACCATAACATCTGCCAATTCCAACAAATCATACGCCAAAGCAGGCGATGATCTGATTCTACTGTTGACGGTAAATTATACCATTACAACCCATACGACTCAAATTCTAAACACTGATCCAGATTCTTTCTTTGTTGATAACGGAAATTCACTCATTACAAGTTTAAATACTCCAAATAATGCAACCGAATCAAACGCTACATTTACCATTACTGTTACAAACATCAACGGAACAACCCTGACTGTTACAGAAGATGATCTAACCAGTTCCAACGTATTTGTCGACACCATACCTCCAAGCATAACCCTGATAGGATCTGCAGACAGTGGCATAGTTTTAAACAGCACATATACAGATCCAGGTGCCAATGCAAGAGATGGTGATCCAAACTATTCGGGCACTTATACCACCACCATAAACGGCACATTTGGTACTGCAATACTTGGTGCAATCTACGAATACACGTATACGGCAAATGATGATTCTGCAGGAAATCCAGGATCTAGCACAACCCGAATCGTCCGAATAGTGGATGCTGACCCAATATCCATTACCTCGTTGAGTATTGCAAGCAATTCTGGAAACAATTTTGCAAATGCAGGCAAAATCATAACACTCACACTTGCCACGGATGGTTCCGATTTGGGCAATATCACTGGAACATTGCTTGGAAGAGCGTTGGTAAATGATACAACCGGCGGCTCTGTTGAATTTACTGCCACTGTCGTATCCGGCGATGATGGAAATGCTGCGTTTTCAATTACCGTGACAAACTCTAGTGGCAACCAAATATCAGTAACAAATGCTAACATCACAGACAGCTCGTTTGTCACAATAGATACGATAAAACCCGTAATTGTTTTGACTGATGGCGCAGATTCTGTACTCCAGGGAGATGCATATCTGGAACCGGGTACTGCAATATCCGATAGTGGCAATGCCTCATATGCGGGTTTAGTATCTGCCACGTCATTAAACACCACGATACTTGGCCCACAAAACATTACATATACTGGCACTGCGGATGTTGCAGGTAACGAGCCGGATCAACAAACTAGAACAGTTACAGTATTTGCAAAACCTCTGGGTCTGAATTCGCTGACAATTGAATCAAACAACAATGTAAACACCTCTTTTGCCAAAGACGGAGATGTGATTACAGTAACGCTTGCTGCAAACGGCACGATTGGTAATGTTACAGGAGTAATTGCAGGCAATTCTGTCACATATATTGCCATCGGCAATAATGCATCAGCTACGGTAACAGTTGATGGAGCCTTTACTGATACTGACAGCGTCACATTTTCAATTAACGCATCCAACGCGGATAATCTTGCATATAAAATATTTACAGATACAAATCTGAGCGGATCAAATATTGCCATAGATACAACTGCACCTAGTATAACATTAAACGGTGCAAACAACACTCGCATTGTAACAAATTCCTCCTATACGGATCCAAATGCCACAGCAACTGATGCATCATATGCAACAGGTAGCGTACAAGTACCCGGAGCCGGCACTGTAAATATTGCAACAGCTGGCAACTATACCCTCACTTATACTGCACCTGTTGATCCTGCAGGAAATCCAGGTAACACTATATCCCGTACTGTACGCGTACAGGATGCATCACCGCTTGAAATTGTATCTAAATTTATCCACTCTCCGAGTGGAACACTAACAACAGGTACTGATTTTTCAGCCAATATAATTACTAGAAGCATCAATCTGTTTGAAACAAGTGATAAAACATATGCTTTGTTAACGCGAGGATCTACCGGAGCATGGATTATTGCAGACATTACAAATCCTGCATTACCTAGTATAGTATATACTAATGCCTCTTTCACATCTGCATACAAAACATCCATCTTTACAATAGATAATATCCCATATGCCATAGCTGCAGGTGGTACCAGTGCTACTAGTATAATCGACATCAGCTCACCTGCATCCCCATCTGTTATTGCAACACTTGTAAACGGCACAGACTATCCGCGACTATACAATGCACAAAGCGTTACAACCGTAACAATAGGTGCCTCAACTTTTGCACTGTTTGCATCGAGCCATCCTGCACATGGCGTCCAAATCATAAACGTTACAAACCCTCACAACCCCTTACCTGTATCACACCTCACCGATAATGTGGATGGTTATTTTGAACTAGCAGGCGCACATGACATCACCACCGTAACAATCGGTGCATCAGTTTATGCCTTGGCGGTAGGCTTTTCGGATGCTGGTGTCCAAATCATAAACATTACAGACCCATACAACCCATCAAATGCATCCGACTATGATACACTACGTGGTCCAATTAGCATCACCACCGTAACTGTAGGATCATCCGTTTATGCCTTGGTGGCATCCCTTTATGATGATGACATCGAAATCATAAACATTACAGACCCATACAACCCATTACATGCATCAAGCGTAACAGACGGAATAGGCGACTATGATACACTAGATGCTCCATATGGCATCACCACCGTAACTATAGGATCATCAGTTTATGCCTTGGCACCATCCAGTTTTGATGATGGCATCCAAATAATAGACATTACAGACCCATACAACCCCAAACCTGCATCTTCCATCGTGGATAATACTGGCGGTTATACAAATCTAGATGACCCAAGAGCTGTTATTACTGCAACCATAAATGGCACAACATATGCATTTATAGCCTCAAATGTTGATGGTCTCCAAATCATAAAACTGGAATCACCACCACCGATTAACATAACTAGCAACAATACAAATCCAGCATATGCAAAAACAGGCGATACACTCACCGTAAAATTTACCGTAAATGACACAATCTCATCTCATACAAGCCAAATACTGGGATTAACCCCCAATGTAACCCTAGATGGTGCCAATTATAGTGCCACATTAACCGTACCATCTGTACAAACAGAATCGTATGCAACCTTTGCAATACAGGTTTCAAACGCTGATGGCGCAACCCTATCCGTGACAGAAAACGACGTACCATTAGCCTCCAACGTATTCATCGACACAATTGGACCTAGAATATCACTCATCGGCACCTCATCTTTTACGGTAATTTTGAATTCAACTGATCCGTTCATCCCTGGTGCAATCATAACTGATGAGGACCCAAACTATCCGGATACCTTTACTATCACAATCAACGGCACTTTGGACACTAGCGTGATAAACTCTACAGTAACGTACACGTATACTGCTGCTACAGATGGGGCAGGGAATGCCGGTTCTAGTGTAACACGAACAGTTACAGTGGTTGAGGCTGAACCAATTACAATCAACTCGCTGACTATTGCAAGCTCATCCGGCACCAATTATGCAAATGCAGGCAAAAACATAACCGTCACACTTGCCACTGATGGTTCGGATCTTGGCAACTTTACTGGAACACTGCTTGGAAGAGCGTTGGTAAATGATACAAACGGCGGCTCTGCTGAATTTACTGCCACTGTCGTACCTGGCGATGATGGAAATGCCGCGTTTTCAATTACCGTGACAAACTCTAGTGGCAACCAAATTTCAATAACAACTACTGACACCACAGACGGCTCGTTTGTCACAATAGATACGATAAAACCCGTAATTGCCCTGACTGGAGGCAATGATTCTGTACTCCAGGGTGAGACATATCAGGATCCGGGCACCACAGTATCAGATAGTAACAATGCATCATATGCTGGTCCAGTATCTGCCTCATCAATTGACACCTCTACACTTGGCGCAAAAACCATCACCTATACTGGCACTGCAGATGCGGCAGGTAACGTACCGGATTCAATAAACAGAACTATCACAGTATTGGCAAAACCGCTGGGTCTGAATTCGCTGACAATTGAATCAAACAACAATGTAAACACCTCTTTTGCCAAAGGCGGGGATGTGATTACAGTAACGCTTGTTGCAAACGGCACGATTGGTAATGTTACAGGAGTAATTGCAGGCAATTCTGCTACATACACTGTCACCGGCAATAATGCATCAGCTACGGTAACAGTTGATGGAACCTTTGCCGATACTGCCAGCGTCACATTTTCAATTAACGCATCCAACGCGGATAATCTTGCATATAAAATATTTACAGATGCAAATCTGAATGGATCAAATATTGCCATAGATACAACTGCACCTAGCATAACATTAAACGGTGCAAACAATACTCTAGTTTTCACAAATTCCACATATGTGGATAAAAACGCCACAGCATCTGATGCATCATATGCAACAGGTAGCGTACAGGTATCCGGAGTCGGCAATGTAAATACTGCAATAGTTGGCAATTATACCCTCACTTATACTGCACCTGTTGATCCTGCAGGTAATATTGGACCTGTCATAACACGGACTGTTACAGTACAGGATGCACCGCCAATAAATGTCAACTCGCTGAGTATTGTAAGTGATTCTGGAAATAATTATGCAAATACGGGCAAAACCGTAACCGTCACTCTTGTAACGGATGGTACAAATCTTAACAGCCTTACTGGAATCTTGCTTGGCAGATCATTTACAAATACTACAACCGGAGGCTCTGCTACGTTTACCGGTACAGTCCAGTCCGGCGATGACGGAGATGCCACGTTTTCAATTACTGCTACAAACTCTAGTGGCAACAAAATCACATTAACAAATAGTGATATCACAGATAGCTCATATATCATAATAGATACGATAAAACCCGTAATTGCCCTGACTGGAGGCAATGATTCTGTACTCCAGGGTGAGACATATCAGGATCCGGGCACAACTGTATCCGATGATGGCAATGCATCATATGCCGGTTCCGTATCTGCCTCATCAATTAACACCTCTACACTTGGTGCAAAAACCATCACCTATACTGGCACTGCGGATGCGGCAGGTAACGAGCCGGATCAAATAACTAGAACAGTTACAGTATTTGCAAAACCCCTGGGTCTGAATTCGCTGACAATTGAATCAAACAACAATGTAAACACCTCTTTTGCCAAAGACGGAGATGTGATTACAGTAACGCTTGCTGCAAACGGCACGATTGGTAATGTTACAGGGGTAATTGCAGGCAATTCTGTCACATATACTGCCACCGGTGATAGTGCATCAGCTACGGTAACAGTTAATGGAACCTTTACTGATACTGCCAGCGTCACATTTTCAATTAACGCATCCAACGCGGATAATCTTGCATATAAAATATTTACAGATACAAATCTGACTGGATCAAATATTGCCATAGATACAACTGCACCTAGTATAACATTAAACGGTGCAAACAACACCATTGTTATCAGGAATCAACCATATGAGGATCCAAACGCCACAGCATCTGATGCATCATATGCAACAGGTAGCGTACAAGTATCCGGAGCCGGCAATGTAGATACTACAACAAATGCCATCTATACTCTCACTTATACTGCACCTGATGATCCTGCAGGTAATATTGGACCGGTCATAACACGGACTGTTACAGTACAGGATGTACCGCCAATAAATGTTAACTCGCTGAGTATTGCAAGCAATTCTGGAAATAATTATGCAAATGAGAGCAAAACCGTAACCGTCACTCTTGTAACGGATGGTACAAATCTTAACAGCCTTACTGGAGTCTTGCTTGGCAGATCATTTACAAATATTACAACCGGAGGCTCTGCTACGTTTACCGGTACAGTCCAGTCCGGCGATGACGGAGATGCCACGTTTTCAATTACTGCTACAAACTCTAGTGGCAACAAAATCACATTAACAAATAGTGATATCACAGATAGCTCATATATCATAATAGATACGATAAAACCCGTAATTGCCCTGACTGGAGGCAATGATTCTGTACTCCAGGGTGAGACATATCAGGATCCGGGCACAACTGTATCCGATGATGGCAATGCATCATATGCCGGTTCCGTATCTGCCTCATCAATTAACACCTCTACACTTGGTGCAAAAACCATTACCTATACTAGCACTGCGGATGCGGCAGGTAACGAGCCGGATCAACAAACTAGAACAGTTACAGTATTGGCAAAACCTCTTGGTCTAAATTCGCTGACAATTGAATCAAACAACAATGTAAACACCTCTTTTGCCAAAGACGGGGATGTGATTACAGTAACGCTTGTTGCAAACGGCACGATTGGTAATGTTACAGGAGTAATTGCAGGCAATTCTGTCACATATACTGCCACCGGTGATAGTGCATTAGCTACGGTAACAGTTAATGGAACCTTTACTGATACTGCCAGCGTCACATTTTCAATTAACGCATCCAACGCGGATAATCTTGCATATAAAATATTTACAGATGCAAATCTGAATGGATCAAATATTGCCATAGATACAACTGCACCTAGCATAACATTAAACGGTGCAAACAATACTCTAGTTTTCACAAATTCCACATATGTGGATAAAAACGCCACAGCATCTGATGCATCATATGCAACAGGTAGCGTACAGGTATCCGGAGCTGGCAATGTAGATATTACAATAGCTGACAACTATACTCTCACTTATACTGCACCGGATGATCCTGCAGGTAATATTGGACCTGTCATAACACGGACTGTTACAGTACAGGATGCACCGCCAATAAATGTCAACTCGCTGAGTATTGTAAGTGATTCTGGAAATAATTATGCAAATACGGGCAAAACCGTAACCGTCACTCTTGTAACGGATGGTACAAATCTTAACAGCCTTACTGGAATCTTGCTTGGCAGATCATTTACAAATACTACAACCGGAGGCTCTGCTACGTTTACCGGTACAGTCCAGTCCGGCGATGATGGAGATGCCACGTTTTCAATTACTGCTACAAACTCTAGTGGCAACAAAATCACATTAACAAATAGTGATATCACAGATAGCTCATCTATCATAATAGATACGATAAAACCCGTAATTGCCCTGACTGGAGGCAATGATTCTGTACTCCAAGGTGAGACATATCAGGATCCGGGCACAACTGTATCAGATGATGGCAATGCATCATATGCTGGTTCTGTATCTGCCTCATCAATTGACACCTCTACACTTGGTGCAAAAACCATCACCTATACTGGCACTGCGGATGCGGCAGGTAACGAGCCGGATCAAATAACTAGAACAGTTGCAGTATTGGCAAAACCGCTGGGTCTGAATTCGCTGACAATTGAATCAAACAACAATGTAAACACCTCTTTTGCCAAAGATGGGGATGTGATTACAGTAACACTTGCTGCAAACGGCACGATTGGTAATGTTACAGGGGTAATTGCAGGCAATTCTGTCACATATACTGCCACCGGTGATAGTGCATCAGCTACGGTAACAGTTAATGGAACCTTTACTGATACTGCCAGCGTCACATTTTCAATTAACGCATCCAACGCGGATAATCTTGCATATAAAATATTTACAGATACAAATCTGACTGGATCAAATATTGCCATAGATACAACTGCACCTAGTATAACATTAAACGGTGCAAACAACACCATTGTTATCAGGAATCAACCATATGAGGATCCAAACGCCACAGCATCTGATGCATCATATGCAACAGGTAGCGTACAAGTATCCGGAGCCGGCAATGTAGATACTACAACAAATGCCATCTATACTCTCACTTATACTGCACCTGATGATCCTGCAGGTAATATTGGACCGGTCATAACACGGACTGTTACAGTACAGGATGTACCGCCAATAAATGTTAACTCGCTGAGTATTGCAAGCAATTCTGGAAATAATTATGCAAATGAGAGCAAAACCGTAACCGTCACTCTTGTAACGGATGGTACAAATCTTAACAGCCTTACTGGAGTCTTGCTTGGCAGATCATTTACAAATACTACAACCGGAGGCTCTGCTACGTTTACCGGTACAGTCCAGTCCGGCGATGATGGAGATGCCACGTTTTCAATTACTGCTACAAACTCTAGTGGCAACAAAATCACATTAACAAATAGTGATATCACAGATAGCTCATCTGTCACAATAGATACGATAAAACCCGTAATTGTTTTGACTGGCGGTGCAGGTTCTGTATTCCAGGGTGAGACATATCAGGATCCGGGCACCACAATATCAGATAGTAACAATGCATCATATGCAGGTTCCGTATCTAACACATCATTAAACACCGCGATACTTGGCCCACAAAACATTACCTATACTGGCACTGCGGATGCGGCAGGTAACGAGCCGGATCAACAAACTAGAACAGTTACAGTATTTGCAAAACCGCTGGGTCTGAATTCGCTGACAATTGAATCCAACAATGTAAACACCTCTTTTGCCAAAGACGGGGATGTGATTACAGTAACGCTTGCTACAAACGGCACGATTGATTATATTGTAGGAACAATTGCCAACAATCCTGTTGCATATACTGTCACTGGCAATAATGCATCCGCCACGGTAACAGTTGCTGGAACCTTTGTCGATACTGCCAGCGTCACATTTTCGATTACCGCATACAACGAGGATAATTCCACATTTACAACATTTACAAATAGAGACCTGACTGGATCAAATATTGCCATAGATACAACTGCACCTAGCATAACATTAAACGGTGAAAACAACACTCGCGTTGCAACAAATTCCCCCTATACGGATCCAGGTGCCACAGCAACTGATGCATCATATGCAACAAGTAGCGTACAAGTATCCGGAGCCGGCAATGTAAATACTGCAATAGTTGGTAATTATACCCTCACTTATACTGCACCAGATGATCCTGCAGGCAATACAGGATCTACCATAACACGGAATGTTATCGTACAGGATACACTGCCAATTGGTATCACAGAGTTTACCATAACATCTTTCAATACCAACAAATCATACGCCAAAGCAGGCGATAGACTGGATCTAGAGTTGACGGTAAATTATACAATTATAACCTATACGGGTCAAATTCTAAACACTGACCCCGATACTCAATTTATTTCTAGTGGCAATGACCGTCAACTCTTTGCAGATTTAGATACTCCAAATAATGCAACCGAATCAAACGCTACATTTACCTTTACTGTTACAAACATCAACGGAACAACCCTGACTGTTACAGAAGATAATCTAACCGGTCCCAACGTATTTGTCGATACCATATCTCCAAACATAACCCTGATAGGATCTGCAGACAGTGGCATAGTTTTAGACAGCCCATATACAGATCCCGGTGCCACTGTAAAAGACGGTGATCCAAACTATTCGGGAACTTACGACACCGCCATAAACGGCACATTTAGTACTGCAATACTTGGTGCAATCTACGAATACACGTATACAGCACATGATGATAATGCAGGAAATCCCGGAGCTAGCACAACCCGAATCGTCCGGATAGTGGATGTTGACCCAATAAATGTTACCTCGCTGAGTATTGCAAGCAATTCTGGAAACAATTATGCAAATGCAGGCAAAATCATAACCCTCACACTTGCCACTGATGGTTCGGATCTTGGCAACTTTACTGGAACACTGCTTGGTAGATCATTTACAAATACTACAAACGGCGGCAATGCCACCTTTACTGTTACCGTCCAGCTAAATGATACAAATGAAAACGCTACATTTTCAATTACCGTGACAAACTCTAGCGGAAATCAAATTAGCATATCCAATATCGATATAAAGGATGGCTCGTACGTTACCATTGATACCATCAAACCTGAGATATCTCTGCGCGGTACTGAAAATATAACCCTGGCACGCGGGGCCAATTTCATAGATTTAGGTGCTATTGCATCAGATGCCTCGTATGAGAACATTATAGTATACAGCAGTGATACAGTAAATACAAATACAATAGGTACGTACACGCTAAACTATACAGCTCCTGCAGACGGTGCAGGAAATCCAGGTAACACCATATCCCGTACTGTGAATGTTTTGAATGTAGCGCAGTTGGCACTTGAAACTAAACTTATCCACTCTCCGAGTGGAACACTAACAAAAGGTACTAATTTTTCAACCGATATAACTACTGATAACGTCAATCTGTTTGAAACAAGTGGTAAAACATATGCCTTGTTAGCGAGAGGAACTACCGGAGCATGGATTATTGCAGACGTTACAAATCCTGCATTACCTAGTATAGTATTTAGTAATATCACTTTCGTACCTGCATTCAAAACATCCATCTTTACAATAGATAATACCCCATATGCCATAGCTGCAGGTGGTACTGCTATTACTCGTATAACCGACATCAGCTCACCTACATCCCCATCTGTTACTGCAAAACTTGTAAACGGCACCGACTATCCGCGACTATACAATGCACTAGGCGTTACAACCGTAACAATAGGTGCCTCAACTTTTGCACTGTTTGCATCAGGTAATCCTTCAAACGGCGTCCAAATCATAGACGTTACAAACCCCTACAACCCATCACCTGTATCATACCTTACCGATGATACGGATGGTTATTTTGAACTAGGATACGCACTTGACATTACCACCGTAACAATCGGTGCATCAGTTTATGCCTTGGCGATAGGCGCTGTGGATGATGGCGTCCAAATTATAAACATTACAAACCCATACAACCCATCAAATGCATCAAGTGTAACAGATGGAATAGACGGCTATGATACACTAGATGGTCCAAATAGCATCACCACTGTAACTGTAGGATCATCAGTTTATGCCTTGGTGGCATCCTATAATGATGATGGCATCCAAATCATAAACATTACAGACCCATACAACCCATTACCTGCATCAAGTGTAACAGATGGAATAGACGGCTATGATACACTAGATGGTCCAAATAGCATCACCACCGTAACTGTAGGATCATCAGTTTATGCCTTGGTGGCATCCCGTTTTGATGATGGCATCCAAATAATAGACATTACAGACCCATACAACCCCAAACCTGCATATTCTCTCATGGATAATACTGGCGGTTATACAAATCTGGATGACCCACGAGATGTCATTACTGCAACCATAAATGGCAAAATATATGCATTTATAGCCTCAAATGCTGAAGGTCTCCAAATCATAAAACTGGAATCAACACCATCAACGGTTAACATAACTAGCAACAATGCAAATCTAGCATATGCCAAAACAGGCGATACACTCACCGTACAATTTACCGTAAATAATATAATCTCATCTCATACAAGCCAAATACTGGGATTAACCCCTAGTGTAACCCTAAATGGTGCCAATTATAGTGCCACAATAACTGTACCTCCTGTACAAACAGAATCGTATGCAACCTTTGCAATACAGGTTGTAAACGCTGAGGGTACAACTCTGTTTGTAACAGAGAGTATCATATCGCAGAGCAACAATATATTCATCGATACAATCGCACCTGAAATATCCCTGATTGGCTCTAAAAACCACAACATATTGCAAAACAACAATGCATCGTCTATTCCAAACGTTACTGTAACTGACGGGGATCCAAATTATGCTGGCACTTTTAACATTGCCACAAACGCCACTTTGGATACGAGCGTGTTAGGCTCTGTTGTATTATACACGTATACTGCCAATCCTGATGGGGCAGGAAATGCCGGTCCTAGTGTAACACGAACAGTTACAGTGGTTGACTTTGAACCAATTACAATCAACTCGCTGACTATTGCAAGCTCATCAGGCACCAATTATGCAAATGCAGGCAAAAACATAACCGTCACACTTGCCACAGATAGTTCTGATTTGGACAATACCAATGGAACCTTGCTTGGCAGATCATTGTCTAGTACTATAACCGGCGGCTCTGCTGAATTTATTGCCACTGTCGTATCCGGCGATGATGGAGATGCCGCGTTTTCAATTACCGTGACAAACTCTACTGGTGGTCAAATATCAGTAACAAATGCTGACATCACAGACAGCTCATATGTCACTATAGATACGATAGCTCCTGAAATAACACTAATCGGTAATAATAACACAATCCAAATACTTGGATATACGTTTACCGACCCGGGTGCAAATGCAACTGATGCATCATATGCAACAGGTAGCGTAAAAGTATCCGGAGATGGCACTGTAGATATTGCAACAGCTGGCAACTATACCCTCACTTATACTGCACCAGATGATCCTGCAGGCAATACAGGACCGACCATAACACGAAATGTTATCGTACAGGATACACCGCCAATTATTATTAACACATTAACCCTTACATCTGACAACCAAAACACCCAATACGCAAAAGCTGGCGATACGCTGACTCTAATGTTGGTGATAAATGATACCATTACAAGCGATACGGTAACAATTCAAAACGGTCCACTCACTACTAATTCTTCGTCAGGTAGTACCCTCACAGCAACTCGTATAATTCCAACTAGTGCAATCGAATCAAACGCCACTTTTATCATTACGGTTACAAATGCCAACGGAGCAACCCTGATTGTTACACACGATGATCTAACCGGTTCCAACGTATTTGTCGATACCATACCTCCAACTATTACACTAGACCTGCCTAAATTCATCACGATAGGCGAACAACCTCAGGTAATTACAGGTACCGTGACAGATGGTGATCCAAATTATAATTTTACAATTCCAACATGTGACACAACACATGTTAACAATGAGACCGCCCACGTATACCCTGTTACATGTACTGCAAATGATGACAATGCAGGCAATCCGGGCTCTAGTGCTACAACATACATCGACGTAAGGAATGTAAACGGCACCACAATTCTAAACTCTAGCCACATTGACAGCAACACTCCAATAGTTCAAAACCCTGATGGTATAATAATGGCTCAAATACATAATGATGGCCTCATCAATCCTGATAACCGGCTTAAATTACACGCATCAACACTGGAATTGAACACATCCGCTGTTACATCTAACACTACATCTGGTTCTACAGTTACGCACACTACAACATATCCTCACCCACTTGATCTAATGGTAAATTTAAAAATAACGGCAAAAATAGAACGTAACACCACAATGACATTTAATACTAATAATTCAAACCCTGGAAACTTTACCATTCATGAAATTATAGACAACCATAATGATGATGCAATAAGATTTGGATTTGATAACATCTCATATACGCTCACAGGCAATGCACTGGAATTAACTTTTTCAGGCATTAGATCCTCATTTGAAGCATTTGTTAGAAACGGTACTTTTGATTCATATGATACAATAAATCGTTACAGTGGTACTATTGATGACGCTTCTTCTGCCCTGACTGTTATAAATGGAAATGCTAGTTTTAGTGGCGTCTTGTACACGTACGATTCCACAGCACGCACCGTTACGATATGGACATCACACCTCTCTGACTTTAAAGTAAACACCACAAGCTCTGGTGGCAGTGATAGTGATAGTGATAGTAACGCACCAACATTGGGCAAGACAAGCTCTGGGGCACAGCTTGTCACAAACGGTTTTGAATACAATGGTTTGACAGTAAACGTGGGCAGATATCATACAGAATTCCCACTGATTGGAACAAACGTGGGCGATATGAACACGATAAAAATGAAAATATACGACAGTGCTGGACCTGCAGGCATTAAACGCGTAGAGGTTGCACTGGGAGTACCTGATGTTGGATTATATCATGAGGCTGAAGCATTTGTAGAGGTATGGATGCAAAAGGACAGTATTGCAGTAAAAGAGATCGTTATAGTGGATAAACTAAACTTGCTTGAAGACTCTGATGTATCATCTACTGTATCACAAATATCATGCACAGGTGATGTACAACAGTGCCTGCTAGTAGAGCTGAAATATTCATACAGAGAGCCTCCCATATACAATACAGTATCGATAAAACCAGTAGACTGGGATAATAATGCACACCAGTTTTACTTTAACGATGGAATACACGTTGATGGTGATTCCATAAACTTGCCAAAGGAGATTGATATTAGCACATCCCATGCTACAGGCATATCTAATACGGTTGAAACACTGCATTTGGTGCAAATCGACAGAGCAGAGCACCTCTGGGTGGACCAATACGGCTACCAATGGATGATAATCGGAAATACGGTTCGTCAAATTACCACCCCCGAATATGTAGTACCTGATGATAACACATACGGAACACTGCACGGTCCTGACCGCAACCATCCGGACTTTGCATCAACTGTATACGCTGAGCAGAAAAGAGCCCAGGAAACACTTGCGGGAATATTGGGGCATGCCACAATTATAAAACCACTGCCAGAGAATGGCGGAACTATATACTTTGATGCAACCGGCACGGACTCTAGAAAAGGCGATTCATTCAAACTTGTCTTAGAGTTGGAAACTGCACGCATGCAACAGCTCTCAAATCTCTTGTATGATGATACTAAATAGTAAAGCCGTATTTAGATAAGATTAAGAGCCCGTACACTATATCCCACGTAATGTCCGAATATGGTAATTATTCAGGAGACGTGCTCGAATTTTTAAAATCTAAAAATATCCATATTGGGAATTATGTTGAAATAACTGGAAAGATGAACTATAAAGGCATACTAATGTCAAGGTATGAGGATGGTGCAAAAAACATCATTGTATTAAAGCTCAAAAATGGTTACAACGTGGGCATAAACATAAATGATATAGCAATAAAAAAACTCCAAACGCCTGATCAGAGAATAAAAGATGGACAAAAAGCAAAACCAAAAAACAAAAATTCTATAAAACTTCTTCTAGTATCTACCGGAGGAACCATCGCAAGTAAAATAGACTACAGGACTGGGGCGGTAACGCCAATACTCTCACCAGAAGATCTTTTATCATCTGTGCCAGAATTGGCAGATGTTGCCGATATTGATGTAAAAACGATTCTCTCAGAGCACTCTGAAAACATTATACCTGAACAGTGGATTGAAATGGCGGCTTTTTTTGACAGTCTTGCAACATCAGAATATGCCGGGATAATTGTACCACATGGAACAGACACGATGCAGCATACTGCCTCATATCTTGCATTTGCATTGCAGGGATTCCCAAAACCAATAGTTTTAACCGGATCGCAGAGATCATCTGACAGGCCATCCTCGGATGCGGCATCAAATCTGATTGGCGCTGCAAAATTTATCATCTCAAATCCAAACCCTGGAATCTTTGTGGCAATGCATCATGATGTGGACGGGGAAAGCATATCGATACATTCTGCCACACGTGTAAGAAAAAACCATACTAGTAAACGAGGCGCATTTGAAACCGTGGGGGCAAAGCCAGCTTGTACTGTAATAAAGGATGAAATTAAAAAAAACATCAGGCAACAATTTCATAAAAAGCAATATTTGCCAAAAATTGTAATAAATACAAAGGTATGGCTAATAAAATATTATCCGGGAATTGATTCAAAGATAATAGATTATGCAATATCCTCTGGATGCTCTGCGATAATCTTAGAGGGGACCGGACTTGGACATGTCGGACGCACAATGTATGATTCCATAAAAAAAGCATCAAATGCGGGAATATTTCTAGGGATGACCTCGCAGTGCATTGATGGCAATGTAAACATGAACGTCTATGAGAGCGGCCGAGATCTTCAAAAAATGGGAATAGTACCGCTATCTGGAATGCTTCCGGAAACTGCACTGGTCAAGGCCATGTGGGCTTTGGGTTTTGAAAACTCACTAAAAGGTATTAAACATACAATGTTGCAGAATATTGCCGGTGAATTTTATCAAGATTAATTTAGACGATAATCTTCAAATTATAAAGGCGTTGATGAGATAGTCCCTATGATTGGTGATATAGATCTTGAGTTCTGAGCCTTTTCCTTTTTATATCTCATATTGTGGAAAATATCCATGATATCTAGTACCGAATATCTTACTATAAATACAAAAACCCGTTGTGCATTCCTCAATATTACGCCGCAGATACAACGGCTGGTTTTACAAAGTCACGTACGGGAGGGACTTTGTCTTGTAAATGCAATGCACATAACTGCAAGCGTTTTCATAAACGATGATGAATCCGGCCTACACAAAGATTATGAAAAATGGCTAGAAAAACTCGCACCACATGATCCAACCTCCGCATATGATCACAATAAAACCGGAGAGGATAACGCTGATGCCCATCTAAAAAGACAGGTGATGGGCAGGGAGGTGGTTGTGGCAATCACACAAGGAAAGCTTGATTTTGGTCCATGGGAGCAGATCTTTTACGGGGAGTTTGATGGCAGACGCTGGAAAAAAATCCTGGTTAAAATTATTGGCGATTAAAATTCCACGTCACGCTTTTGGCTCTTTTCTACGTTTGCACGAGATTCTGCCCTAAACTCTTCATCATGGTTTTGTCTTCCATGGCCGCATTTCATGCATGAAATTTTTACACCGTTGGGATTTTTTTCAAATTTCTCACAGCCGCAAAAACATGCCATTTACATAACAATCTGTATGTATGAATATAATCCTATAGAGTTTTGGGGCTCTACATGAATAAAATCAAAAACATACCATAAATCTTTTAGATCATGAACGTAAATGACCGAAAAAGCTTTGGATCAGTAGATCAGAGCCAATTTAATGAAATCAACAAAGCACAACCGATGAGGAAATCTTGCCAGATCACACCAAATGTTAACCTCGATTATAATGAAAGCAAAAAATCAAGGGGTAAAGCCATGGAAACAGAATCCATTAGAACAACACGGCTTTGATCACCTAGGAATGACTGTGTATCGCCCTAAAAATAATACAACAATTGTCATACGATGAACTCGTAGATTATCTTGAAGATTCGCCACATTTACTACCAATACCGGGCTTGAAAAGAGTGCCGTCAAGGTCGGCGTTGCAGGTAGCATCTATAATTGATGCGCATTTCATCACATGGATGATAAATTCTGCGAGCTGACCTGGAATGAAAGGTACGCTATACGGGGATTTTACAGGAATTGCAATAAACGGGCATAACACATGGCTTTATGCAAAAAATGGATAAAGGTACAGACGGGATTATCGCAAATTGCATATTGTAACTGCTGAAAACAGCATAATCATATCATATCATATCATATCATATGATATTACCCATGCACGATGCCATGATGCACCAATATTTGAGTAAATATGTGGCACACTGCCGCACGGTTCCGGCCACGTGATGCTTGATGCAGCATACCTTTCATGCAACACATGCACGCTCATAGAAAAGACCGGACGAATTCCTGTAATAATGCCAAGAAAAGGTGTTCGTGTACGTGGATTTGACGCAATGGGCAAAGATGGCATCGTGATAATCCTGATGAATTTCTATCCATATACTGCAAACGCAGCAACGTAGAGGCCACGTTTTCATCCATGAAGAGAAGGTTTTCATCCACTCCGAGTGCCCGCAAATTTGCAACACAGAAAATTGAATTGGGCTTTTTTGTCTTGTGTTATAATATTCACATTCTAGCTGCCGCAGTCTAGATTCTGACACTTTGTGTCAGATACTATCCTAGGTATGAGGTCAGCATCTCGTGCTATTTTGTGCATACATCATTTATTGCATAAATTCTAGGCATGATGTGACCTCATACTATCTTAGCGTATGTTATACTCTAAAACCCAATATTTGCAATACCGGCAAGATGAGCAGGGCTTGATGATGGTGGATATGTTGCATGATTTTGAATGAATTTGATCGGATTTTATAAAAAATGCTCATTCATGGACAGAGATGGTTTTGGACTGTACGCAGCATTCGCCTTTGGGTATTGCAAAATTGTGGGGGCATTTTTTTGGATGGTGCAGCATTGTACATAATGCATCGGTAAACTGTTTGTTCATATGGTGCTCTATTCCGCACACCATCTCCTCATCTATTTCTATCTTCAAGGCGCTGTCCATCAGCACTTCCAAAAGCCTGCTGTTGCGTATCATTGCAGAACCTATCTCTTTGCCCTCATCGGTAAGACGTACGCCTGACTTGTTATACTGGACCAGTTTTCGCTCGCGCAATTTTTTGAGCATCTGAACAACACTTGGCTGGCGTACATTGAGTCTTTTTGCAACATTGCTAATCTTTGCCTCTTCTCCGTCTTCTTTTATGTGCCAAATTGCTTTTAGATACATCTCCAAGTGTTCAGCCTCAGCAGTTCCTACAAATAATACCTCGTTGTTTATATCATCCATATGCTATGCACCATCCGAGTCCTTTATCAAGTATTCAAAATATTCCCTGGCAAATCCTGCAAGACCGGCATGATCTGCCCATATTGCAACCATATCTGATGTAAACATCTTGCCATCCTCAGAACCCAAAAGTATTATCACATGTTTTTTATCCGATATTATGCCTCCCCCGTATATGGTGTTTTTTATCTTCACTGTGGCAACCCTTGAGAGCGCCTTTACAGAATCCGCATCCATCTCATCTGATGTAAGTATTGTAGTGCTCACGCCCCTGTCATACAACATTCGCAGTTTTGGTAAGGCCTGTTTTACCATCTCCTGACCGGCTGCTGGAACAACAATCATCATTTCACTGTTGCACGAATCTGACGTTTCCAAAATCTTTGATACAATACTGCCTGTTCCGCGTAAAAACAAAATATCAGGCATCTCTGCAGTCCCTGTTTTTTCATATAATGGCTCTATCTCTGAGATGACTGCAGCCCTGTCCTCATCGTGCTGTTCATCCCTTTTGCGCTTTATTACATCCAAACTTGATACTGGAGAATTTACAGTATACACAGAAGGTCTTGAATCATCAGAGGTGACCCACTTGTTTTCTTCCAGTGATTTTAACACCACGTATATCTTCGAGTATGACACGACGGATTCCTTGCTAATCTGTTCAGCTGTCCCACTGCCTATGTTTAAGAGAGCAGTATACGTTTTGATCTCATTTGTACCCATGCCCAAATGCTCTAATGCCTTTTTGGCATTTTTTGATACGCTCAACCGATCAAATTTTATATTATGATATATAAACTCGATTAGATCCGGTACGTACGAGGTCACATCATGCCTAGAATTTACGCAATAAATGATGTAGGCACAAATTAGCACGAGGCACTGACCTCATACTTTGGCACGTATGGTCAGGCACAAATACCCGTTTTAACCGTTGATAAAGTGGAAATATGTTAAATACAAAAAAATCCACACTCAGTATATGTCACTTATACAGATCAGCGGTCAGTCGATCAAAAACTTGGGAAAAAAATCCACAATTCGATTTACGCAAAGCATATGCCCTGACTGTAACATGATCCTAGATGCTGAAGTATTTGAAAGAAAAGGCAAAGTATTCATGTCAAAAACATGCCCATCACACGGCGAATGCGAAGAGCTCTATTTTGGCTCATCTGACATGTATAATAAATTTAGTACATTTTGGCAGGACGGCAAAGGCGTACACGCTCCAAATGTAATGATTGAAAAATGCTCCTGCCCAAACAACTGTGGTTTGTGCTCAAACCATCTCTCACACAGCGGTCTTGCAAACATGATTGTGACAAACAGATGCGACCTTACATGCTGGTATTGCTTTTTCTACGTTAAAAAAGGTCTAGAGGGAGCATACATGTACGAACCATCGCACGATCAGGTACGGGCAATGGTTAAGACAATGCGGGCAGAAAGGCCCATAGCTGGCAACTCGATACAGATTACTGGAGGCGAGCCCATGCTCCGCGAAGATATTACAGATCTAATCCGCATAATCAAAGAAGAAGGCGTGGATCACATACAAATGAATACAAACGGCATACGCCACGCATTGGATCCGGAATCTGCCCGTGAGGTGCGTTTGTCCGGATGCAACAATCTCTATCTTAGCTTTGATGGAGTAACTGCAAGAACAAACCCAAAAAACCACTGGGAAATTCCGCATGCACTTGACAGCTGCCGAAAGACTGGCACGACAGTGGTGTTTGTACCTACAGTAATCAAATCAATAAATGATCACGAACTGGGAGGTATTATACGATATGCGCAGAAAAACATGGACGTGGTACACGCAGTAAACTTTCAACCAGTCTCCCTTACGGGAAGGATGGGAAAACAAGAGAGAGAAAAGTATAGAATTACAATTCCAGACTGTGTACAGCGCATAGAAGAGCAGACAAACGGCGAGGTTACGATGGATGACTGGTTTCCGGTGCCAAGCTGCATGCCCTTGACAAACATCATAGAGGCGTTTTCAAGCAAACCAAAATACGAGCTTTCCATACACTTTGCATGCGGTGCTGGAACGTACATATTCGAGGATGCTGACACCAAAAAATTCGTACCAATTACAAAGTTTTGTGACATTCAGGGAATGCTGGAATTATTTGAGGATAAAGTGGAGGAGATACGCTCTGGCAAAAACAAATACTTTACAATGCTAGAGGTGGTTCGAAAATTAAAAGGATTTGTGGATACAAAAAAACAGCCTGCCGGTCTTGATTTGGCAAAAATGTTTGGCAATATACTCTTGAAAAGAACTTTTGATTCTGTCGGGTCTTGGCATGTCAAGGGTCTCTTTTTAGGCATGATGCACTTTCAGGACAAATACAACGAAGATTTAGAACGCCTGCAAAGATGCGACATACACTATATAACGCCAGATCTTCGCATAGTGCCATTTTGTGCTTTTAATGTTATACCAGAATGGTATCGCGACCGCATTCAGAAAAAATATTCAATCACCGTGGAAGAATGGGAAGAACGCGAGGGAATGAAACTAGAAGATGGTCTATACCGTGGTCTTATGAGGCGCGGATCCGGTGATGATCTAGCGTCCGGATGCGCAAAGAGTCAAATGTTCCATGATGCATCCCAGGCACTTGTATAAAATACGATAATTCTTTAAATTACATTTTAATCTAAATTTAATATGAAATATGGAAAAAAAATATGGATAAACGGCAAACTTGTGCCATTTGGTAAGGCAAAGGTGCACGTTATGACGCATGCACTGCATTATTCAACTGCAGTCTTTGAGGGGCTGCGCTGCTATAAAACGCCAAATGGTCTTGCAATATTTCGTTTACAAGAGCACGTAGAGAGGCTCTTTCAATCAGCAAAACTATACTCTATGAGGATACCGTATACAAAAAAACAGGTATTTGATGCAATAGTAAAGACAGTACGGGCGGGAGGATTGGATGAATGCTACATACGTCCTATTGCATACCTTGGGGATGATACAGTTGGACTTTTACCGGCATCAACAAAGGCGGATCTTGCAATCTCATGTGCGGAATGGAACACAAAAAAACATACTGTTGGCAAACATGCATCAGCAAAATGTATGATATCAAGCTGGCTAAAGATTGATTCGCGCTCTCAGCCGATGCATGCAAAAAGCGCGGCAAACTATTCAAACGCGATACTTGCACGCACTGAGGCACTGCGAAACGGATTTGATGATGCGCTGTTGTTAAATTATCAGGGATATGTAGTAGAGGCAACGACTGCGAATCTTTTCATAGTGAAAAATGCCCAGATAACTACGCCGCCTATAAGCAGCGGTGCATTGGGGGGAATAACACGTGAGAGTGTTATTGAAATGGAAGAAGAGAGTGGAGGGCATGTTGGAGAATCTATCCTAAGCCGGGCGGACGTATACGGGGCAGATGAGGTGTTTATAACTGGAACAGCTTCTGAAATAATTGCCATAACGCAGGTGGATAATGTCAGTATTGGATCCGGCAAACCGGGTCCGGTTACAACATCGATGCAAAAAAGGTATACGGATGTTACGGGGGGCAAGAATCAGAAATTTTTACCCTGGCTGTTTTACGTATAAATTTTTTAAGGGGTATAATATGAAATATTGTATGAAGTGCTCCACTAAAAGCTCACAAAAAACATGCTGGTTTTGCACCAAAGGCAGACACAGTGAATGCATGGGGGAGATTCCAGTTGAGATGAAAACTGAAGGACCGCATGACTGTACGTTTGATACAGAAATGATAAAATGCGGATGCACTCATGAATGATGCTCCATGACCGAACTGTTCTTGGATATAGAGAGCGCTCCGGACATGGAAAAAGAAGAATTTTTTGCCACAAAGCGCGAGGTTGAATCAGAGAGTCTGACTAGGCGAACGGATCCTGCAAGATACTGGAAATATGCTGCAGGAGCACTGAATCCGTACGAGGGTAAAGTCATATTCATAGCATACAGAATATCCACAATAGGCCACATACGGCGGCTAAAAGAATGGGAGGATGGAGAGGAGGAGATTCTTGGAAAATTCTATGATACAGTATGTAGGGTAAAAAGCGGACGCCTTGAATTCGTCGGGCACAACATATGCGGATTTGATCTGCCTTTCCTATACGGGAGGATGATGCACCATAAAATTGACGATCCGGAAAAACTCTACTATAACATGCAAAAGACCGCTTCCATGGATTTTTTACAAATGCATCTGCCGTTAAATGATTTTCACATAAAGGGTCTAAGACATGATGCGCTTGCCCGAGCGTACGGCCTGCCCATAAAAGAGACCACCGGGGATGTGGAGTATCTGCATTATTTCAAAGAAGAATTTGAGAAAATAATGGAATATTCTGAGAGGGAATTTGTATACGCTGAACTGTACGAGAAAATGAAAAAAGACGGAATGGTCTCAAAAGAGGCCCTGTTGCGTGCGATAAAGGAAAACGATGATGCCTCCAAATAGGCGGCAAAATTATTTATTTACAGACAATACTGTAATTGTACATGAAAGACGTTGAAATCTCGCTAAATTCTGCACACATTAGGCCAAACGAGCAAATACTTGGCACAGTAAAGGTAAACTATACTGGACGGTACGACGGTATAGTGGTAAATACGCAAATTCAGGATTCAAACGGACTCTTGGAATACAGCATGTGCAACGGTAAGAACGTGGACAAAAATGTAACCCGTCTTTTCATACCAAAAGATTCTATGAAAGATAATCTTGCTGAATTTACAGCATTCATCCGCTTTGAACCGGAAAAAAAGCATACTGTAAAATTTCGCGTCTCTATTATAGAGCAGCACAAGGAAATTGAAAGCGACCATATATTTGCCGAATATTCAAATTAAAACCGCTGTTTTGATATCTCCAAAGTTCCTTTCATCCACGGATGCGGTTCACAGTGGTATTCTATGTGTCCTATGTCAGTAAATGTAAACTCGTAGACGGCGCCAGGTTTTACCACTCCCAAGGATCCAAAGTCACCGCTGTAACTGTCAGAGTATCTGTGATCCGGCGTAACCGTATGCGATGTCTCATCTACGTTTTTCCATATCACGTGATTGTCAATACCTAGCTGTATGTTGACAAGTTTTGGAATGTAATTGTCAGTCTGCTCTTCGTTGGCCGAGCCTGCTATAATTTCTATGATGTTTTCTGGAAAGCTTGGATGAAGTATGTGCTCATCAACAGAGGGTTTTTCAAGCGACTCTGGAAGATAATAGCTCTGGTAAAATATAATGGCAACTGCCACGCCCACTATGACGGTAATTGTTCCGATCCCGTACGCATTGCTGTTTCTAGATTCGCTCAACAGTTTGATTTTTGAATAATTATCTTATAAGTCTAGTGTGCAAAAATGAGACCTTGGTCATGAATGAGTATTTTTTGTGAAAATCTGAGCAAACTCATTTAAAATTATGCAATATATTCTTCAATCCCACACTGGCGAATCATGCACATCTTGTCAGTATTGTCAATATTGGCCAAGCATGCATATGTTACATGGAATATATGTTGCATCAAATACCATACTACCAAAATCGCGCGGCAATGTGCGGAGATTGTTATAACATGAAATGATAAATAAAAGACATTTATTCAAAATACTGTCATACTTGCAAGGTATGGCAGATCCGTGCGTAGAATATGAGAAGAAATAAAATAATTATTAATATTTGACATAATCCGTACAATATGTTTATGGTGTCATTATGAAAGTAATGGCAGATTATAGGCGACCATATTTTATGGCCGCAATTTTTTTTAATACATCATCTCTATATTTCACTGTTGGATATGCGTACAATTTACATCGATGGTAAGTCTTTTCACATAAACAAACCGTTCATAGAAGAATTTGATAAAGTTACACGTTTACAAAAAATATGCTTTCTAAATAAAAGTATTAGTTATCTAGATTAGATCATCTTTTAATCTTTAACACTAAATTTAGCCATGCAGAATTGAACAAAATTCCAACTCGACACTTTTCTGCAATTTTATAAAATCTGTGCAAACGCGTTCATAAAATACCGTTTAATTCGAGGTGGATTTGAAAAGATTCTTTATTGATTCCTCGTATGGGGGTTTTGCAATGCCAGCCTCAGTTATAATGCATGATACAAGCTCTGGAGGGGTCTGATCAAATGCCGGATTTATGACGCTGATTCCATCTGGCGCGGTTTTCATGTCTCCAATTCTGACAACTTCCTGACCACTGCGCTGTTCTATTACGACGTCTTTTGGATCACTTTGCATGTCAAACGTGGAGAGAGGGGCTGCAACATAAAACGGTACGTTGTGCCGTTTGGCCATCGTGGCAACCTGGTATGTGCCGATTTTATTGTAAACGTGACCTGTCCGCAGTATGCGATCAGCTCCAACTATGACCCTGTCTACTAGACCCTGGGACATTACATATCCGACTGCAGTATCGGGAATAAGACTAACATCAAAACCGTCATGTTGCAGCTCAAAAGCAGTCAGTCTTGAACCCTGTTGTACGGGACGCGTCTCAGTAGCTATGACCTTGATTTGTTTGCCTCCCTCGCGCACCGCACGTATTACTCCAAGCGCGGTTCCATACGCTACAGTTGCCAAAGCTCCTGCATTGCAGTGGGTCATTACGGTTTCTTTTTCACCAAAGAGGGTTGCACCGTTTTTACCCATCATTTTATTTATTGCAATATCATCCTCTGCCATCTGTTTTGATTTGCATATGATAACATCCCGTACAGAGCGCGCATCACCGTCAGTTCCGCACGCTGCATCCATTATCTTCTCCAAACCCCATTTGAGATTTACCGCCGTGGGCCGTGTTTTTTGAAGAACATCCTTTGCAGTCTTTAAATCTTCAATTATGTCTTTTTTTGAATCCGCACCGCTTTGTTGCGCTGCCAATGCCATGCCAAATGCTCCAGAAACGCCGATTGCCGGAGCGCCCCGCACAACTAGGGTTTTTATCGCCTCTGCCACCTGCTCGTACTTTGTATATTCTACAAAAACAAGCTCGCCTGGAAGCTTGCTCTGATCCACCATGACCACTTTGCCGTCTTTCCATTCAACGGTCCGCATAAGATTATTTGACATGTTTAAAACCCAAAAAGGTTTTATTTAAAATAACTCAAATTGCAAATCAAATTTCATTTTATGCCATGCCTGTATGAGGGTCTAAAATATACGGCAGACTGAAACTATATAGATCATGTCTATATACTCTGATTGTGTACACAATACAGCGTGTTTAGGGTAACGCCAGAGCTAGTTCTAGACTATGGCTCGAGAAAAAACCCCCGTTGGTAGGACCAGTCAATCGACTGGTCAGACCAACTTTGATCTTTCCAAATGTATTGCCCTTATGGATCTCTCCAGAATATCGTCTGCATCTTCGGTTATGATTATCACCCTGGATGTTTCCTCCTGTGCGTCCATGTTTAGTATGTTAATGTCTGCCTGACCTAGTCGCGAGCTTATCCTTGCCACAATGTTTTGGGCACGCCACATCTCATCACCAATCATCGTTATGGCCGCGCGTTTGTACGTAATGGATGCAAGCGAATCAAATGCCAAAAAATATTTTTCGTTTCTTTTAACATAATCGCCATCCAAAAAGAGAATTCTGGAAAATTCCAACCCGTCACGGTAAAACGGGGATAAAACAACAAATTCGCCGTATCTTTTTTCATTTTCAAGCGAATATAACATTTCTTCGCCGGGTTTTTTCTCTATTCTTAATATGACGCAGTTTTTTTTACCTGTGACAATTTTCAGCGGATTTGGAGGGGATGTTTTCAAATCCCTGCATATTGAGGTAAATTCTTTGGGATTTTTCGTATTTGAGACGATAAGCTGTATCTCTGCACCGCAGTCGTGTATTTCCTTTATGGCTATGGGATCTAGTATTTTCATACCAAAAGTGGCTGCAAGCTTTGCTTCATTGTATGAGAGCTCGGCAATCATACTGCCGTCTTTAACTATTCTTGGATCAGCAGAATACACTGCAAAATCTTTTTCAAAGTTTACGCTTACGTTAAATTTCTTATGCAGCAATATTCCAATGTCCACGGCAGTTCTGTCAGAACCCCCCCTCTCGTAAGTGGTGACAGTACCGTCTACAGTTTTACCGATGAATCCGCCTATCGTTACCACGTCGCACGTTTCCACTAGTCTGAGAATTTCAGGAAGGTGCTGTTCGGATTTTGAATACAGGAAATTGGTGGATTCTATATTATCGTCCGTGATGATGGGCCACGAATCAAATGATACTGCATTTGAGACAAGGCCGCTCTCACCTAACACTTTGTTCATAATATCGGACATTAACAGCTCTCCTGAATATGCCAACGCCTTTGATCGAATCTCGTCTGCAAATTTTCCATCCGCAGCTGATCCAAGTGTCTGTGTGCATTTTTCAATATATTCATCTATGATTTTTTTGCATGATTGGCGGCATTTCTCTGGAATATTCTCCAACACTCCGTCGTAGACCCGCTTTATGCGATTCAAATCATACGCGGTGTTAGATTCTGCAGCATTGCCAATATCCAACATAATATCGGTTACAGAATATCTGCCGCTTTCTTCTTTAGAGAGAGGTGCGGAAAATACGGCCACTACTTTGGATTCTTTTGCAAGGTATTGTATTCTCTCTACTATTTCTGCAATGCCGATACCACACATTCCTATGGTACTTCCACCAAACTTTGCAACCGTGATTTTTTCCATATACAACATCGTGATTTATGCCCACTTTAAGATTCTGCTTATAGGTGTATTTTGCATGCACGTTATCATATCATTTTTCCATATACGCACAAAACAGCTTTGCAATACCGTGGGGTAATTCAAAACCCAAATGCCGGCAAAACATCCAAGCTGGCACATGGTGAATTTAAAACAGGCAGAATCAATACTTGATGGAAATTTGTCAGCGTACAAAAAGGCAAAGTTATGCCAGAGGGATAACGCATTTGGTCTGAAATTCTGATCGCATTTTGTAAAGCCCCAGCTTTGAGATCTGGAGGGGATGGGCCCACAGGGATTTGAACCCTGGATCTTCGCCGTGTAAGGGCGACGTCATAACCAACTGGACTATGGGCCCGTTGTAACAAATTTGAAAAATCCATTTAAACCTAAAGTTTTGTTTTTGAAACCCGCTGTATGCTGTTAATTTTGTATATATCGCGACTCTGCCAAAACATGGAAAATGTTACAGCGCCTAGCGCAATTAGCATCAATTCTGATCCCCCAAACGGCAGTGCCGCAAGACCTCCTACAGTGCCCAGCGCAACGCTAAGCAAAGACGTACATGCAGGACACCCCGGGGTAAATGCTGAGAGCGCACCTCCAAATATTCCGCCTCCGGCCTTTTTCATGCCGCTACAGCATGATGCCCGTGTTTTGATGCGCAATCTAAAGATCACAAGCGAAATGTTTATTCCGCCAATGATGGCAACTGCCATAATTATTGCAATTCTGCCTATCGCAACCAGAGGTTCAGCTGCCAAAACTGTATCAAAATGCTGTAAAAATTGCGGCATTGTTACAAACCAGTACAAAATGCCCAAACAAAATGAAAAAACCATTGCCGCAGCAGCATATCTTTTATTTTTTAAAACAAAACCTACCGCCGATATATGCCTTATAGGTGCAGTCAGATTGTCCATGATATATGTTGGCAAATATTGCATATACGCGTTTCTCACATCTTTAGCCTAAAATCCGTATTTTCAGGCACAGATATCGCCGTTGGATTATAATTTAACAAAAACAAACCTTAAATTCAAACCATGTCTGTATCATATCAATGTATGCAGTATTTGTAGCACTAGTCGCAGTATCCATGATTTTTGCCATAGCCCACGCAGAATCCCAGACTGAACTTTTACCCATTGGAAATTCGCTTGCACTTGAAAAAACGATTTTGAATTTTCAGGTAAATCCGGACAATAATCTGCCGTGGGGATACGTGGAAGGCATGGTGGCAAATCATGCCAAAGGATATCCTGTAATTATACAAATCTATTCTGAAAATTTACCGGTGCATTTTGCACAAGCTAGTGTGGGAGAGGATGGAACATACGAATACAAATTCCGCGTCAAAAACGTGGACGGAGAAAACACGGTAAACATATTCAACGGCGCGTATACTGTTGTTGTAACCAAAGTGGTAAAATTATCAAACGGCAGCTGGATCTAAAATCCGCGCAGACCTTCCGGCCTTGCCATCTGCGGATTTTCTCTCATATGTGCAATCTGCCCAAGCATGAGATCCTTATCTGATGGAAACGTACCTTTAATATAAAATGCGTTTGATCCGTGATTTGCCCTGAATATGACCTCGCTTCCAACGTTAATTCCGCGTACAAGTCTTTCAAGCTCATCTAATGCGTCAGCATCCGATATGCGTTCAAATTCTCCGTCATACTTTTCCAAAAATTCCTGTTTTATTCCGTTTTCAAGATATAATGTAAGTGCGCCGACATAGTTTGGCGCGCATGCGTTTATCACGTGCACCGTTCCCTCGATATGCTCCTTTGTGTATTTTTTCCCACCAAGACCGAGTATTATCATGCAGGACATTGTATATCCGGCATCTTTTGCTTTATTCACTGCACGGATTATCGTGTCCCCGAGCGCACCTTTGGTAACCATTTTTAACACTATATCTGAGCCACTTTCCACTCCAAGATACAGCATGCCCAATCCTGCATTATGCATGGCTTTGAGCTCCTCTGGTGTTTTCTTTAAAACGTTCATGGGCATAGCATATGATGATATTCTCTTTACGTTTGGAAATTTCATGCGTATGTAATTTAGAATTTTTATCATATATTCAGAATCAAGATTTAGTGCATCCCCGTCGGCCAAAAATATTTTCTCAACATCTGACTGCATGGCTGATGCTATGTCAATTTCAGATTTTACCTGCTCCCATGGCCTCTGTGAATATTCCTTGGTGCGGTACATGTCACAAAAAGAACATTCGTTAAAAGAGCAGCCTAACGTAACCTGAAATATTAGCGATTTGGCCTCAGAAGGCGGTCTGTACAGCGGATAGTCGTATTCTAGCATCATGATTGTATGGCGTTTGGTTGTTTTTATATCTGCATCTTGAATGTATGGCACAAACCATTTCTAGAGGGATATATGATGGGGCATCTGATAAACCATATATCCGTTGAATGAAATGACACTCAGATATTGTACAGGCATACACATGTCTCTTGCAACACCTGGCATACTGACTAAAAACTGCACTCAGGGTCCTGGGGGGTATATGACTTGGGATAATATATTACAGAATCACACTCACAAAGGATAATAACGCAGTCTATGAGGCATTTTACCATGGATAAAAAACGGGTATGCATAGTGGGTGCCACAGGTTCTGTAGGTCAGGAGTTTATCCAGTCTTTGGAGAATCATCCGTGGTTTGAGGTAGATCAGATAGCTGCATCTCCCAAAAGCGCCGGGAAAAATTATTTGGATGCGATAAAAAACACGGATGGAATTATACAATGGGAAGTTGATGGAAATATTCCATCATATGTGAAAAATATGACAGTTAAATCTGTGGATGATATTGATACAGACAACCTGGATCTGATATTTTCAGCAGTAGAATCTGAAGCGGCACGCGATATTGAGACAAAATTTGCAAAAATTTTACCTGTAATATCAACTAGTTCTGCATACAGGTACGATTCAGACGTTCCAATACTAATACCTGGAATAAACGACGATCATGCGGATCTTTTGGACGTGCAAAAGAAAAACCGCAACTGGAAAGGATGGGTGGCACCGCTGCCAAACTGCACCACCACGGGTCTTGCAATAACGTTGAAACCGCTCTACGAGAAATACGGGGCAAAAAAAGTAATGATGACCTCAATGCAGGCAATATCCGGAGGAGGCAGATCGCCGGGAGTCTCAGCCATGCAGATAAGCGACAACATTATCCCGTATATTGCAAAAGAAGAGGACAAGGTGCGCGATGAAACACGCAAAATACTGGGAAAAATTGACGGCGATGTCATAAAGGATGCGGACATTAGGATAAGCAGCACGTGCACGCGTGTGCCGGTAATAGACGGGCACACAGAATCAGTCTTTGTGGAAACATCATCTGATATTGATGCAGCAAAGGCTGAAGAGCTGTATGCAAAAGAAAACAAAAACATCTCTATAGCCGGTCTGCCCTCAGCTCCTGAACATTACTATGCATTTCATACGGATCCGTCAAGACCACAGCCGCGTTTGGAGAGAGCAGTGGGTGGCGGGATGACCACCACCATCGGCCGCGTCCAAAAAGAGGATCTCTTTGAGCACGGGCTAAAATACATGCTATTTTCACACAACAAAAAGATGGGTTCTGCAAAAGGCGCGGTTCTTTTGGCAGAAATGCTGCTTGAAAAAGGCAAAATATGAAAACGCCCCAATGCATAACAAGACCGCTTATTGCCCATGTGGGATATACCTCCTGTGATCATTTCAACTTTGAAAAAAAAAAACGCCCGTCAGTATATGCAATATGACCCGATAAAAACCAACCAAGGCTTATAAATTACAAAAAAAATGCCTTGAATGTGTTAAAAATAGACAAAATTGATATGATGATACTCTCTGAGCTTTCAAATGATGCTTCCGTATCAATTCCAAAAATCTCCAAAAAAATACACGTAAATTCCAGCGTTGTATATTCTAGAATTAAAAGCCTGACTAGAAAAAAGATTATAAAAAAATTTACCGTGGCAATTGACGATCGCAAGCTTGGATATGATGTAAAATCACTCATAGGGGTAAACATGAACTCAAAAATGCACGAAAACGTTATTGCCTCACTACTTCAAATAGATGGCGTGAGAAAAATATCCGAAGTGACCGGCAGATTTGACGTGCTAATTACCGCATACGCTAAAACACTTGCCGAGATGCACGATGTAATATCTGAAAAAATTGGCAAAGTTGAAGGGGTGCTCTCATCGGAGAGCTTTATAGAAATGAGTGTACGTGAAAATCAGGTGCCGTACGGCAAGGTGTAGACTGTGCAAAATAATATCGCAATAAAGACCCGCGTCTTGACGTATTATGAGCTAAGCAAGCCAAAAATCTGGTATCTGCTAGTATTTACCGCCTTTGGTGCTGCATTAACTGCTTCCAACATATACAGCGTGCATCTGAGCGTTGCCACATGGGCACTAATGCTCGGCTCTGTAGCTTCCGGTTCAGCTGCTGCAAACGTACTGACAAACTATCATGACCGGGATATTGATGCAATAATGGAGAGGACAAAGGATCGCCCAATTCCCTCGGGGCGCATAACACCGAATAATGCAAGAAACTTTGGACTTGTACTTGCCGTAATCTCGCTTGTAGCTGCCGGCGCCATATCTTTTGAGACTACGCTAGTACAGGGTGCATGGGCTGTTGTGTTTATCGCATTTGGATTGGCAAACAACGTCCTTGTATACTCGTACGCTCTAAAACGTCGAAGCCGCTCCAACATAATACTTGGCGGACTCTGCGGAGGCTCACCGCCGCTAATCGGATGGGTGGCAGTAACCACGTTGGATTTGTGGACTTTGGGACTTGCCATGGCCGGACTGGTATTCATATGGATACCCATGCACATATGGGCACTGACTTTACATTTTAAAGAAGATTACAACAAGGTAAACGTTCCAATGCTTACGGCAGTAGCATCGGAAAAAACATCCGTCCGGGTAATTGCGGCAAGCACTGCTGTTATGGTGCTCTTTAGTATGGCGCCTATTTTCATAATACTTGATGATGGGAACCCTTCGGTGGGTTTGACATACGTGTGGACTGCAGCAGCTTCGGGCGCTCTTATGATTGCACTCTCCATATGGGTGATGCTCAATCCGCGCGAGAATGCGGCGTGGATTTTGTTTAAATTTTCTAGTCCGTATCTGGCGGTTCTCTTTATTGCACTGATGGTTGACTCTGCATTTAGATCTTAATCTACTCCAAGGTAGAGTCTGCCAAGATCCGGATGCGATGCCAGCTCTTTGACCGAACCACTGTATGCTAGTTTGCCGTTTGCTATAATATATGCCATATCGCCTATCTGCAGTGCGCGCCGCACGTTTTGCTCAACTAGAACAATTGTAGCATCAAACTCTTCGCGCATCTGGGATATTTTTTTCATTACCTCCATGGCCATCTTTGGGGCAAGATTAGCAGTAGGTTCATCAAAGAGCATGACCTTTGGCTCCCGCATCAGCGCCATTGCCATGGCTAGCATCTGTTTTTGTCCGCCGCTTAGCGTACCCGCTTTGGCGCCGGATCTTTGATGCAAAAATGGAAACGATTCTAGCACACTTGTAATTCTGTGCAACTTTGCTGATTCACTGACAGCGTATGCTGCCATTGAGAGATTTTCACGTATGGTTAGATTTGTAAACACGTTGTTTGTCTGCGGCAGATATGCCACCCCCATGCGCGATATGGTGTGGGGCTGCTTTGAGGTAATGTTTTTTCCAAAATATTCTACAGAACCTTCGTGTATGGTACAAAGGCCGAATATGCTCTTTAGAAGAGTGCTCTTTCCTCCGCCGTTTGGACCAACAATTACTGTAATCTTTTTTTCTATGGCCTCAAAATCCACGCCAAAGAGTATGTTACTTTGTCCGTATCCTGATCTTATCCCCTTTACTCTTATGGCATATTTTTCCATCCTATTCACCAAGATATGACTCTATTACGGCCGGATGTTTTAAAATTTCATCAGATCCGCCGTGCGCTATTATGCGCCCACCGTCAAGTGCGAAAACGTGATCCATATAATCAAGTGATATGTCAAGCCTGTGCTCTATAATAAGAAACGTGACGTTTTTCCCCACTGCCAACTCGCGTATCTTTTTGAATATGTGGTGCGCTAGCGTAGGGTTTACTCCCGCGATTGGCTCATCAAGCAGCACAATTTTGGGATTTATCATCATCACTCTGCCTGTTTCTAACAGTTTTTGCTGCCCCCCGCTCAAATTTTGACTCTCCTCATTAGCTCTTGCATCAAGGCCGATCCATTTTACGACCGACGATGCTTTTTCATACACCTGACGTTCGCGTTTGCGCCAAAGCCTGTAAATGGACGCCCTTAGAAATGATTCGCCAGGGTTTTCATTTGCTGATACTGACATGTTTTCAATGGTGGTAAGCTTGCGAAAGGGTCTAGGTATCTGAAACGTTCTTGCAAGACCTGCCCGATACGTGTCAAGCTGTCCTGCATGTGTTATGTCATTTCCGTCAAGTGTTACGCTTCCGCCATCAGAGCGTATTCGTCCGCTTATGATGTCGATCAGGGTGGTCTTGCCGCTACCGTTGGATCCTATCAGCTGGTATATTTTACCTGACTCCAAATCCATATTCACGCCGTCAAGTACGGTAACCCCGCCAAAGTTTTTTTTAATATCTCTTACCGACAAAAGTGCCATATGATACAAATCCGCATGCATGGATAAAAGTTGTGGTAAAATCCGCATTATTTGATTCAAATAAAACGAAACATATTCAAACCTCCATGAATTCCCGTCTGCGGATTTGACTGAAAATTCAATGTACATAACGTGCCGCTCGTTAAGACAACCGTATGCTGAACTGTGCATGTCTGGAGAAAAAACATTCGTGCCTTTTGTACAAAAATATTCCCCTGACAGACTTTACATACATTCGCCCATACGCATCTGCAAAAGTGAATGCATCCGGCTAGGTATGGACTGTAAAAATCTGGTTACCGGAGCCATCGTGGGGTATGCAAAGATTGACTCTTGCATTTTTGATGAGAACGGTTCATGCATGATTGCTCTAAAAAACCCAAAGAGACTGCGCGTTCCAATACCGTGCAAAGGCAAGCCGGGATTCTTTAGGATCAAAATGCCCATGCCAGTACATTCTACAAAACATCTAAAATCGGAAATCATCGATGAAGAGTTTAGGTATCGGTGGATAGGGCGCCACTAACAATCAGAAAATTTTGTAAAATTGGCATATGCATATCGGCAAAAAATGTCAAAATATTCGCCGGCTTAAGTAGTTTATATATAGTGAGCCTGAACATTACTCATGCCGCAGACAAAACCAGTAATTAGCGTAGAAAATGTGGTCGCATCTGCTTCCGTAGACCAAAAAATCGACCTAATCGAGGTTACAAAAAAACACCCAAAGACAGAATACCACCCAGAACAGTTTCCAGGACTTGTATTCAGATTGGAAAATCCTCGCACTGCCACGCTGATATTTCGAACCGGTAAAATGGTCTGCACTGGCGCAAAATCCGAAGAGATGGCAATTAAAGCGGTCCGCACCGTGGTGCAAAAACTGCGGGAAAAAAAAATTGATATTAAAAAAGACGCAGTTGTCACGGTTCAAAACATAGTGGCTGCCATAAATCTTGGAGGCAAAATACATTTGGAAAAAGCAGCCAGGGTACTGCCGCGAAGCATGTACGAGCCAGAACAGTTTCCAGGTCTCATACACCGCATGGTGGATCCAAAAACCGTCATTCTGCTGTTTGCATCCGGCAAGCTTGTCTGTACTGGCGCAAAAAAAGAATCAGACGTATACCGTTCGATAAACAATCTTCACGCAATGCTTGAAGAAAAAGATCTAATGGTATATGAATAAACGCAGCCTATTGCATGGTAATTTTTACAGAATCATATTCTGCACCGTATGATGCCATGACAGTATATTCTCCAGCATTCCAACCGTCTCCGGCCGCTATTATGAGTATGGAATAACTGTACGAAGAATCCGGTGAGATCTCATCAAACCAAACAATGTTGTTGGATGTATCTAGTACGGATATTTTTACATCCTTTTTTGCACTCCCGTACACGGAAACAATGTCGCCTATGCGATAATTTACAGCATCAGTATTTATGGAAAATTCAAAAACAGGTGCAGTATCTGCACCTGGAAAACCAAACGTGTTTACACCAGCGTATGCAGCTGCTGCAATTGCGGATATTATTGCAACCATTAAGATTTTTTTTATCGGTATACGGAGTTTTTTTATCCTCGCAGGTGCATACTCTGCATGCGGTACAGGTTTTGTTTGCGGCGCCAAAATGGGTTCTGCAACAGGTTTTGGCGTTTGTTTTGTTTCATTCAGCCTAAGAAATTTTTCCGCAAGAGATTCAATGTACCTTCGCTCGTTCACGGATATTACCTCGTTTTGCAGTGCCGCCCTTTTTATCCTCTCCAAAACGTGCATTTCGCCGTGACCCTTGCGTATCAGTTCTGCAACCAAATCCAGTATGCGTGCATCCGTAGCCATACAGTTATTCAAAATACGGCAAACTTAAGAATTTTTACCAATAAAAACACGAATGAGCGTAAATACATCTAGTTTTGATACATTGCAAGTTTTGTATTTGCATCCCCAAGACGCGTACGCAGTTTTGCACTCCATGCCTCAAAACCCTCGGGGGATTCTGGATAGTTGTTGTAATGGTCAGTCAGCCATCTGTTTTCTCCGCTAGTAAACCGCAGACCCTTTGCTAGGTTTTTGTTCAAAATACCGCGTATCATCATGCCCATTTTACCTAGTGCGCCAAAATCAGGATGCTCACCCTTTGATATTGCCTCCACGTCCAAATTGCCAAGAAAATGTTTCATGCCGTAACTTATCTGATCGTTGCTTAATGTCTGAATCAGCCTTCGAAAAATTTCCAAACCTGCCGTTTTATATCCGTATTCGCGTATAAATTCCCTGTTGTACTGCCACAGTCCTGATTCGCTACAGTCGCCGCTTTCAATTGCAAGAGCTGCACACTTGCCTACAATCGTACCGGCAATCAGGGCCGGACCTATTCCTCCCGCATCAAGCGGTTTTGGCATCCATGCAGAATCGCCTACAAGCATAAATCCACCTGCAACTAGACAGTCGTTTTGCCGGCGCACCGAGACTTGGAAATTTCCGGTGGCATTGTATACATCTGATTCGTCAGTGGATATGATGGGGTTTTTTATCGCACGGTTTCTTTTTACATATTCGTTTATCAATTTGGATACGTTGCTATTTTGTCCAAGTCTCTTGTTGCGTTTCTCCAAAAGAGATTTTTCAACGCCAAGGCCGATGTTTACTTTGTTTTTGCCTTTTGGAAAAACCCAGCCGTATCCTCCTGGCGCAATATCCTGATCTAGATGTATTATACAGTAATCTGGATCAAATTCGGTAAGATCCTCCTCTCCTGTTTCAAAGTCCATAATGTGCCTGCCGGTTGACTCTATATCGTGTCTGTCTATCTTTTTTTCAATCTTTGTGGTATTTTCAATCTGGTTGCGCAGCATGGACGTAATTCCGGTTGCATCAATTACAATACTGGCAGTTTTTTTGAATGCTGCTCCATCTGAACCCGTCCCGCGCACACCGGTTACTTGGCCGTTTTCATACAACAATCCGCCAAGATTGGTCTTGTATGCAAATTCTATTCCCATATTTTTACATCTTTGATTCTGTCTCTCGGGAAGTAGTTTTCTGTTCAACATGTACCCGTCCCCGTCAAAAGGTATTGATGTCTGCCTGTCAGGAGAAAACGCCATTACTCCCTTTACTTTGTGTTCAATCTCCGGACTCTCCCATTTGGTGCCTAAACGTTCTGTCATATAGTCAACTGTTTCTTTACTTACAGCATCGCCACAGATCCATCCTGCAACGCTCTTGCTTCCCGGCATGTGCTCTGGGCTGCGATCTATAACCAAAATGGATAAATTTCCATTAGAATATTTGTGCACGGATTGTGCTGCAATCGTTCCTGCCAATCCTCCACCTGCTATTATGACGTCATAGTCGCGCTTCATGATTTGGGTTCATATATGTACATAAAAAAGTGTTCCAATAAATCGATAAAAATCATTCATTAACCCGTCTGTAAATTATTTTTTCCTCTTACGCGGATCGCGATCGTGTTTGCCTGTAAGAAACATCCACCCGATAAATCCCCCTATGCAGATAAAACTTGTTCCAATGGACGTCATGTTAAAATCCCCCGAACGCAGTCCCATTATTATGCCAAGACCTCCCGTACCAAAAAACATGAGCGTAAGCACCTTGAGTTTTTTTGGCTTGATTCTGCGAAATTTCATGCCACATGTTATCTTTAATGATATAAAAACTGAACATACCTGTACTGCGTATATGACTGTCGATTCAATACAAGAATAACGACAAATCTGTTGTTTTATCATAGTTTAAGCCAATGGAGGGCTTTGAACCCTCGACCTTTCGCTTACAAGGCGAATGCTCTAGCCAGGCTGAGCTACATTGGCATAAATCTGTGCACCGATGGTACATTATAAAGCGTATTCGTCCCAGTTCGTTCCCATATGAGATGATGCATTAAATCATGATGATGGGGATTGCAGAAGATTTGCTCATTTTGAGAAATCGCACAGATTTATTAAAATTCAATTAAACCGGATTTATGCTGTGCATCCGTGGGCCGTTTACAGCGTATCTCACTGTAACTGTGAGACAAACGTGTTCGCAGTTCAAATTATGGTTCTATGAACTTATCGGTGTATAGGCATGATTATGGATCTTCTTTCGATTGGATTAAAAATGCTGATCGCTTAGTTTAAATGTAAACATGGTGGGTTATTTACAGAGGTGCAGCAAAATATGAGTAATAATGACATCCACATGATTAAGAAATCATACGATGGTTATTGTATAGGAAAATGTGCAGAATATCCTGCAGTTTCAGTATTTGCAAAAACGGATGATAAATTAAAACAGAATTTAGAAGAAGGTGTTGATTTTTATCTCAAATATATGAATAAAGAAGGTAAAGAACTAGAGGAGTCAAAAGTGATTAAAATTGGGAGACGAATGGATTAGCGGACATGAGGCTTATAATCTTCTTACAGTATTAGGAGGAAATATCAGTCAAAACCCAAATCCCACTAATGCGAGTAACAAATTGATAATTAGTAATCCTGAAAATAATAAAACTAGATATTTTCAATATGAACGAATGTTACCTACAATTTATGTTAATGATATAATACGAGAATTGGGCTTAAAACTTTAATCGCAAGTATGCAAGCTTGCATTTTATATCAACGTTTGCCATTTATTCGTATGAATTTACCTATTAAACAATAGCCAACACCTCGTCAAACACGCTTTTGCCCTGCATTTTCCATGTCCAAATGCAGGTAAGAAAGTTTGACATCCTCATCATAGAATCACGCCGCCCTGCATACATGCCTACATGTTTTGCCTCATGTATTTCATGAACCCTGCACCGCTGATGCATACTGCCAGAATCAAATCTTTTGTACACATTGTATCCGTCAGTTATCACAATATCATCTTATTTGTCCATATACGAATCCATTACGTACACGCCGCGGCTCTTGTTCATGATCATTGCCACCGTGTTTTTGTGCATCAATGCCAATATCCATACAAGATCTCCATCCAAACTGTACGATGTCTCATCGATATGAACATGGGGTGAGATTGTTACCTCGTTTGTGATGGATTTGGCGTCATTTTCCATTGAATCTGTAATATTTGAGAGTACGTTGGATACTGTGGATGTTACGATTGTTATACTGCATACTGTTTTACCATGTTTGGAATTGCATGCATGGGCAGTCTTTCTGCTCTACACTGTCCGATAAATGCCACAATGTTCTCACCGTACGATCCCATTCTTGGCAGATCGTTTTCTGCTTTATGCATTCAATTGCAATTCGGACAGACGAGAACCTCGATCTCGTGGCGTTTCAACTGCAACAGATTGTTTGTAGTCCAACATATCTTGGGTCATCGTATGTGAGTATTTCATCCTGGAACTGCATACACATCTGATTTTTTCTACATCATGTCTTACAATACTTGATGGATTGTGTTTATGCAAGATACATCTGTATCCTTGTTTTCCTTCTGGCTTTGCCCTTTGGAGGTAGATCTCCGATTTCACGTGCAATACGTGTCATGTTTTTACTCTTTTTGCTGCAAAGACCTGCTTGAAGACGGAGTGTTTGAGTTTTCATAGCATGATCGATGGCGTTGAAGAAGGGATTCAATCATTCTGTTTTTTGCATCAATCTCGTTTTGCATTGATTCTAATCGTTTCTCGTTCCGTTCAATCTTGTCAATAATGGCCGTTATGGTGTAGGTATGATTAAAAAAAGGTATGATAAAGTCATACTTTATGGGCAAAGGAAAAAAAACATTCATAATTTTCATTCAGTCAGATCATAGGCATACCCATGGCATATTTTGGATTTGACGGATTGGCAAGATTAATGGTGGTAGTTATGACGTTCTCGTTGACAGCTTTGATTAGCCTAGTGGTAGTTAGGGTAATATGGAAAAAATAGCGATCTAGAATTTTAAGAAATTTAGGCGTGGAAATGCACGATAACCTCACAGATTCAAATTATAAGCGTTTATTAGTCAGCATATAAGAACAACATTTGGAAATATGACAGACTGCGCAATGAGCTTTCTGTCATTGCCAGAGTAAAAATATGACAACATTTAGAGATATGGGAATCGGAGAGCAGATAATCGCCGCGCTCGACGAAAATGGTTTTGAAGAGGCGTTTCCAATACAGCAAGCTGCCATACCTGTTTTACTTACTGGTCGTGACGTAATAGGACAAGCTCATACTGGAACTGGCAAAACTGCCGCATATGCTATATCCATGATTGAAAGATTACAGCCAGGATCTGGAATTCAAGGACTTGTAATTGCTCCAACTAGAGAGCTTGCAAACCAGATATCTGTTGAAATTGAAAAATTTGCAAAATATACCAAACTGCGAGTGACTACCATATATGGCGGGCAAAGCATGGGGCCGCAACTGGATGCAATAAAACGCGGAGTGGAAATTCTTGTAGCAACACCTGGCAGGCTCATAGATCATTTAAAACGCGGCTCTGTCAATTTGGACGATATCTCATACATGGTATTGGATGAGGCAGATACCATGCTGGATATGGGATTTATAGACGACATACAGTTTATCATGGATCTCACACCGGAAGAAAAAGTGGTTTCGCTTTTCTCAGCTACCATGCCAGTTGAAATTTTAAGATTGGCAGAGAATTATCTGAGAAATCCAAAACAGTTTCTGCTTGACAACGACGATTTAAGCGGCGAGGGAATAGATCAGTCATTTCTGGTTATACGAGACAAAGAAAAAATGGATCATCTAGTAGATTTTATAAAGAAAAATGGCACAATGCAGTCAATTGTATTTTGTTCTACAAAATACCGTACCAGGGATGTTACACACGATCTTCGAAAAATGGGCTTTGACGCAGTAGCCATAGAAGGTGACATGTCACAGCACAGACGGGAACAGTCCATGACAAAATTCCGAACTGGCAAAGCTGACATATTGGTGGCAACTGATGTGGCAGCTAGAGGCATAGATGTTCCGCACGTAGCTCTGGTGATAAACTATGACATACCAAACCAGGAGATGATTTACTTTCACCGTATCGGAAGAACGGCACGGGCGGGTGAAAAAGGCAAGGCGATAACACTAGTATCATACTCGTCTGCACCGGATTTTGAGATGATAAAAAGAAAAGTAAAGGTAGAGATGACTGATCTGAATAAAGAGATGGGAATAAAAGTTGACATACCGGATCCTCTAAAACGCCAGGTATCGCGCGGCGGATTCGGACGCGGCGGTGGTCGTGGAGGTTTTGGACATGATAATCGAAGATTTGAACGCAGAGGTCCAGGACGCGATGGCGGACGCCCTGATAGAGGCAGCAGCGGCGGCAGATTTGAAAGTAGAGGTTCTGGACGGGACGGCGGACGCTCTGATAGAGGCAGTAGCGGCGGCAGATTTGAACGCAGAGGTCCTGGACGCGATGGCGGACGCCCTGATAGAGGCAGTAGCGGCGGCAGATTTGAAAGTAGAGGTTCTGGACGGGACGGCGGACGCCCTGATAGAGGCAGTAGCGGCGGCAGATTTGAAAGTAGAGGTTCTGGACGGGACGGCGGACGCTCTGATAGAGGCAGTAGCGGCGGCAGATTTGAAAGTAGAGGTTCTGGACGGGACGGCGGACGCCCTGATAGAGGCAGTAGCGGCGGCAGATTTGAAAGTAGAGGTTCTGGACGGGACGGCGGACGCCCTGATAGAGGTAGCAGCGGCGGCAGATTTGAGAGAGGATCAGATCGCAGCGGCGGACGTTTTAACAGGAGCGATGATCGAGGATCCGAACACAGTGGAGGGCGATATGACCGCCAGGACAAATCCGAAAAGAAGGATTCTGGAAATAACGAGGGTTCAAACCAAAACAAAGACAGTATTTCCCGCGAAAAACGAAGAATCTAGTCTTGGATTTTAAATCACACTTGCACGGGTTTGGCACACTTGTACGTCATTGTCTGAGATATTGCACATGATGTGAAATTTCTCCAAAGTGTGACTTCCGCATTCAGTACACATCTCGGATGTGCTTTGGAAGCATTTTTTACATAATTTGCGATCAACTAACGAACCTCCGCAACATCTGCATGATTCATCTGGCATACCATATGTACAAAAATTTGAATTTAAGCGAATGACAAATTCAGGCAAAACCTGGTACCTGTATTACGTTTGCATATCATGACTTCAAAGCCAATCCGTGCACCTTGGAAAACACAACATACTAAATCGGCAAAATAAAAGAAACCTCATGAAACTCTCCAACAGGGCGGCAGCGCACATGCGGGAAAAACACGGAGGATTGTTCTCCATTAGGGATATGCGAAAGGGCATGGTTGATTTTAGCTCAAACGTACTTCCGGGGGGGCCTCCACCAAAAGTAGCCCACGCCATGCGTTCTGCACTCACAAAAGCTGAAAAATACCCTGATCCTGACTCGAGGAAAATGAAAGAATGTCTAGCATCGTATGTGGGAACGCGTGCAAATACAATTGCAGTTGGCAACGGGGCAACTGAAATCATATACAGATTTTGCAGCAACGTATTGCCGGAAAATTCCAATATATGCGTGGTAAATCCCACATTCTCCGAATATGAATCCGCAGCATCGCTTGCAGGTCATCGCGTAACAAAATTTACCGCAATGAATCTTGGAGAAAATCTGGAGAAATTTTCAAAAGTAATGCCAAAAAACGGATGCATATTCGTATGTAACCCGAACAATCCCACAGGCGAGCTGTTAGAGAAAGAACACGTGCTGTATATTGCCAATGAGGCAGAATCAAAATCGTCTATTTTGTTTGTGGATGAATCGTTTATAGAAATTGTACCAGGAAAAAGCAGATCGGTTGCACTTTACGCACCAAAAAGAAAAAACCTCTTTGTACTGCGTTCACTTACAAAATCATTTGCAATTCCAGGAGTCCGGGCAGGATACAGTATTGCAAACAAAACCATGGCTGATTTGTTAAACCGTACCTCCATGCCGTGGAACGTTTCAGTTTTGGCACAAATGGCAGCATGCGCTGCAGTATCCTCATACAAAACGCATTTGAAAAAGGCGCACCGTCTGATAAAAAAAGAATCAGAATTTCTACAGAAAAACATAAACAAAATAGACGGATACAAATGCGTGCCAAACCCGTCAGCTAATTTTATACTTGTGCGTACAAGGTATGAATCGCGTACACTCTGGAGAAAACTTGCAGAACGTAAAATACTCGTGCGTGACTGCACCTCTTTTGGCGCTTTATGCGCCCATCACATACGCATCGCGGTAAAAACCCGGACAGAAAACCTCAAACTCTTGGAGGCGTTAAAATCCGTATGAATACGCTCATGGTGCAGGGCACATCTTCCAATGTGGGCAAGACCACGCTGGTAGCGGCAATGTGTAGGTTATTTCATAAAATGGGATATTCTGTTGCACCCTTTAAATCCCAAAACATGTCACGTTTTACGTACAGGGGGGATGGATTCTTAATTTCCCAGGCGCAGGCACTTCAGGCAATTGCGGCGGGAATAAAACCTAACTCTGATATGAATCCGATCGTATTGGAACCAAAAAGTGATAATTCCAGTACGGTATACGTTGATGGAAAACGCCGCAATATCATGAGTGCAAAAGAATACTATGAATTTGCACCAAAAAAAGGATTCGAACATGCAACAGCTGCGCTAAAGAGACTCTGCAAGTTGTACGATCTTGTAATAATAGAAGGTGCCGGGTCTCCGGCCGAGATAAATCTGCAAAAATATGACATTGCAAACATGCGTATTGCAAACATTATGAAAACTCCCACGCTGCTTGTTACAGATATTGACAGAGGCGGATCGTTTGCAAGCCTTGTCGGAACGATGCAGTTGCTGCAAAAAAAACACAGGAATTTGGTTAAAGGATGCATATTTAACAAATTTCGGGGCGATAAAAAAATACTAGAGCCAGGATTTGCTCGCCTGCATAGACTCATTGGCATACCGGTACTGGGTCTTGTACCGTATGTGAAAACAAATCTGCCAGAGGAGGACTCTTTGGGCGGATCTTTTAATTCCGTATTGAAAAACGGTGATGCATTGGAGAGAAATATTGAAAACATTGCCAAAATTGTACGCAAAAACGTAAACATTGCGGCAATCGAGAGGATGCTGAAATGATTCCAGAATATGCAGCCATTGTGGCAGTATCTGCGCTGGCACTTGACATGTTATTTGGAGATCCGCCAAGCAGATACCATCCCACTGCATGGATGGGCCGAATATACGGTGAAATAATTCCGCATTTTAGAACAGGTAAAATGCGCGAAGAACTGCTACTGGGCGCTGTAGGCGTCATGGGAGTATGCGTTATGGTCGCATCGCTGCTGTTTGCACTAGAGTATGCCGTATCAGCATTGCTAAAAGGTGCTGCAATGGTGCTGGTTTTGACAATTTCTAGCATACTGTTGTTAAAGAGCACAATTGCCGTGCGTGGAATGCAGGCGCATGCAACACGTGTAATTGAATCCCTGGACGCTGGAGACATAAAATGCGCCAGGGGGAATCTTGCCATGATTGTAAAACGCCGTACCGGAAATCTGCAATACGAACATTTGGTATCTGGAACACTTGAGAGCGTCTCTGAGAATACATCTGATGGGATAACCGGACCGATGTTTTATTTTGCATTCTTTGGATTGCCCGGCGCATTTGTATACCGGGCGATAAACACGGCAGATTCCATGATTGGATACAAAAACGGAATTTTTTTAAATCTTGGACGATTTGCAGCCGTATGTGATACAATACTAAACTATCTTCCATCAAGACTTACAGCATATGCTATGATCTTCTCTGCGGCCTTGCTTGGAATGGACTGGAAAAATTCATACAAGATAATGAGAAAACACAGCTCGTGCACGCAGAGTATAAACGCTGGGTATCCGATGGCAGCACTTGCCGGGGCACTTTGCGTTACGCTTGAAAAATCAGGCCATTATACAATATGCGGGGGGAACAAACCGCTAAACACGGCGCATATCCGGGATGCTTTACGCATTATGAAAACATGCGCGTTAATTTTCTGCGTCATGTTTGTACTGCCCGTAATTGCAGCACTCTCTTATGTGGGATGGTGGGTTTATGTCTAACATGTTTTCTGCCGTTTTTTCATTTTTAACAATTGTTCCCTCCGGTTCGCACACGCTGGAGGATACTGCAAAAAACATGCACGCATTTCCTGCCATCGGTCTTTTAATGGGATTTGTACTTGGAATGGCAGGTCTTGGACTGTATTATGCCGGAGTGGATCATATAATTGCGGCATTTTTTCTGGTTGCAGCAACAATGCTGATTACTGGACTGCACCATACGGACGGACTGGCAGATTTTGCAGACGGACTGATGAGGCGCGGCACCATATCTGAAAAATTGGCCGCAATGAGGGACGTATCGGTTGGAACCGGAGGGGTTGCAGCAATCACATTGTATGTCGCAGCAATGGTGGCAGCCCTTTCGGTTGCAGACGGGGAGGCAATTTTTTGGATACTGCTCTTTGGCGAATCTTCGGCAAAATTCTCCATGGTGCTTGTGGCATCTGTTGGATCATCTTCAAAAACAGGCTCTAGTGTGCCGTTTGTGCGTGCAATGCGCCATAGATGGAGACTTTATGTCGCATCCGCCACAGCTTTAGCCCCTTTGGCACTCTTTGGAGGACCTGTAGCCATTGCAGCCATTGCATGCTCATCTATTGCAGCAGTTTTAATTGTAATTTTGGCAGAGCGCGGATTTGGAGGAATAACCGGGGACGTAATCGGAGCTGCAAACGAGATAGGACGAGTATCGTTTGTCATCACGTACGTAGTGCTCTCATGAACGCCGTAGTGATGGCAGGTGGACGCGGCACCCGTATGAAATCTGCCGGAGAGAAACTGTTGTTGGAGATAAACGGGGAGGCGATGGTGGTGCGCACTGTAAAAATTTTGTCAGATTCTGGATTATTTGACCGCATATTGTGCGCTACAAGCGCAAACGCTCCAGATACTGCAGCAGTATTGGCAGGCGCGGGCATGCATACAATACGTACTGCCGGATATGGATATTCTGAAGATCTTGGGGATGTGCTAGAAAATATGCAAGGAAAAGTTTTGATAATTTCAGGCGATATGCCGCTTCTTGATTTACAAACGTTAACGCGCATGATCAAAATGTGCAAAAAAGATTCAGTTTGGACAAGCTTTGTAATGACAAAAAAATTTTCAGACGTTTTGGGAATTATCGGACCTGGAACGGAAAATGAATGCGTGCATACAGGAGCAATGCTGATAGATGCATCTTCATATGCTGGAAAAAATACGCCGGTAAGGGAGGATTACGTCATATTTGATGAGATAAAACTGGGAACAAACATCAATACGATGCAAGATTATGAAAATTTAATCAACTTTGCCTGAAACTGTTCCGTTTATTTTGGCTAGAGATCCGGTTGGAGTTGCCAAGTCATTTCCGCACGAATTGCATGTAACGCGCGTGGATGCATGAGAGTATACGATTTGTTCTTCATTGCATTCGTCGCATTTTACTTTGTTAAAATTACTCCTTGGTTCGGGAATTAGGACATGGTTTCTCTTCATACTGCCACCAACTCAAATTTCTTGATTCTGATTCCATATGTGTTGAATTTCTTTTTGCATACTGGACATGTAAGCAGACGCGTAATTTTTTTCGTTACTTTGGCAGGTTTTGCAAGTTTTGGAAATTTCTGACCCCCATAGCCTTTTTTATCTTCTGCGTGACGTCTTTCCCCTATGGCAGAAGCCCTGCGTTTTCCTGGCTTGTATATGGAGACCTTTTGTGTGGTGTGTTTATTGCATTTTGGACAGTATCTTTTGATCTCCTTTGGATAGTTCATAGGCGTGATGCCTCTAGTCTTCAATTTAAAGATTAAAAAATTCTTGCCCAATATACGATAATACAATTCTAAAAATGCGCACCTATGGATTCAAGTTGCTATAATTAATTTAGGACAAACGTCTGAAAATATGTGTGGAAAAACTCTCTAAATCGATAAACGTGTTAAACGACGTGGCTATGGGGCGGAAAAAAGCTGATCTTGTACTTGGAGGATGTACGCTTGTTTCTGTGTATACTGGAGAGATTATTCCAGATACGCAGATTGCCGTGGCGAACGGACGCATTGCATATGTGGGATATGATGCGGCACATACCATAGGGTCAAGAACAAAAACCTATCAGATGGACGGAAAATACCTTGTTCCAGGATTTGCGGATCCTCATACGCACATTGACCAATTTGTACTGCCATGGGATTTGGCAGAAAAATCACTCTTGCATGGAACAACCACACTGTTTGCCGATTCAATAGATATCACAAGCGTCGCCGGATATCGGGGATTTTTAGCATTTCAAAAAATGACAAAATGCACGCCGATGAGAATATTTCACACCATTCCGGGAGGACTTCCAGTAGATCCAAAATTCAGCGGCGCAAAATCACTGACAGAATCACAGGAAAAATCCGCACTGCGTGATTCTGACACAGTGGGACTTGGCGAGGTGTTTTCCTGGACAAAGGTTACAAACCAGGATCGTAAAACAATGCGTAAAATTGGATATGCACTAGATGAGAATTGCATTGTAAACGGCCATACTGCCGGAGCTTCGGGAAAAAAACTTGCCGCATACGTTGCATCAGGAATCATTTCGTGCCATGAACCCACTGATTTTGCACAGACTATTGAACGCCTCAGACTTGGCATGTGGGTAATGGTGCGCGAGGGATCCATACGGCGGGATTTGGATCGTATCATAAACGACGTTCTCTTAAAAAATACGTACACGGATCGTATGATGTTCTGTACGGACGGATTGGATACAAAAGATATACAAAAATTCGGCCATATTGATCATTGCGTGCAAAAATCAATAGATCTTGGAATGGATCCGGTACGGGCGATAACAATCGCGTCTAGAAACTGTTTTGATTATTATGGAATGTCCGGAGACCTTGGGGGAATAGCGCCGGGACGACTTGCAGACATGTTGGTTTTAGAAAATTTGAAAAAACCATGCAACATCGACAAAGTGTTTCTCGGAGGTACGCTGGTCGCATCAAAAGGTAAAATCATACGGCGTGCAAAAAAACCCGCAATTCCTTCATGGCTGTACAAAACGGTAAAAATTGCAAAATTACATGCAAAAGATTTTGCTATAAAATCACACTCCAATGAGGCAATTGCAAACGTTATACGCATGGAAACAGAAATTGTTACAAGAGCTTCTTTGGCACAACTTGAGGTACGGGATAATAACGTCTGTGCATCACCTGGGAAGGATATCTGGAAAGTTGCAGCATTTGATAGGCTCAGACTTGGAGGCAAACATGCGGTGGGATTTCTTGAAAATTTTGGCGCACAAGTGGGCGCATTTGCATCCACGTGGAGTTTTCATGAAAACAATCTGATTGTACTTGGTACAAACGAGCAGGATATGGCACTTGCCGCAAATGAGGCCAGCTCGTCCGGAGGCGGTATGGCAGTTACCAAAGATGGAAAAACCTTGGCCAAAATGCCACTACAGGTGGGTGGCATAATCTCCTCTGATCCGTTCAACAAGGTGGAAAAAAACTTTGCATTAATAGGTGACATTTTGCATGATGCTGGCTGCAATTTTTCAAGACCTCATCTTGTACCGCTGTTTTTGCCGTTTTTAGCAATACCTTCGGTGAGGATAACTGCCGGGGGCATTGTAAACGTAAAAGAGCACGCATACGTAAAACCACTGCAATAATCGCATACGAACATCATAAATATGGGTTCATTATAGATTAAATTCATGGCATCAATACAGCAAACTCCTCAGGGTCCTGTTATAGTCCTTAAAGAGAGTGCCCTGCAGCAAAAAGGCAAGGAAGCACAGCAAAACAACATTACGGCTGCAAAACTTGTAGCAGATTTGGTGCGATCTAGCCTTGGTCCTCGTGGTTTGGACAAGATGCTTGTTGACTCGCTGGGCGATGTCACGATAACAAACGATGGTGCGACAATACTAAAAGAGATAGACGTGCAGCATCCTGCGGCAAAAATGATGGTTGAAATTGCAAAAACCGTGGACAACGAAGTAGGCGATGGCACAACATCATCTGTGGTGTTTGGCGGTGCCCTGTTAGAAAAAGCCGAAGATTTACTCAAAAGAAACGTCCATTCATCCGTAATCGTTGAAGGATATCAGTTGGCATCAGAAAAAACACTGGAACTGTTGCAAGGCATGGCCAAAATAGTAAAACCCGATGATGAGGAAATTTTACTAAAAATTGCAAAAACCAGTATGCAGTCAAAATTAATCTCCGAAGACGGGGATCCGCTCTCCAAAGTGGTGGTAAAAGCAATTATGAGTATTGTGGTAAGAAACGCGGAAAAATTTACAGTTGATCTAGATGACATCAAAGTCGAGAAAAAAGCGGGAGGATCAATCCAGGATACTTCAGTCATTAAAGGAATTGTATTGGACAAAGAAGTTGTACACAGTGGAATGCCAACACGCATGCAAAATGCAAAGATTGCACTGTTTAACTCAGCTTTGGAAATTGAAAAAACTGAGATTAGCTCTGAAATTAGAATTAGCGACCCAAACCAAATGCAGATGTTTCTAGATGAGGAAAACCGCATGCTAAAGACAATGGTGGACAAACTGCACAACGCGGGAGTAAACGTATTACTGTGTCAAAAAGGCATAGACGATTTGGCACAGCACTATCTTGCAAAATACGGAATTTTGGCAGTACGCCGTATCAAAGAAAGTGACATGACAAAACTTGCCAAAGCCACAGGCGGTCGGGTAATATCAAACATTAACGATATAACCTCAGCTGATCTTGGAAACGCAAACAAGGTTGAACAGCGAAAAATAGAATCAGACAAGTGGGTCTTCATAGAAGGATGCAGCAACCCTCGCTCTGTCACGCTCTTGATACGCGGCGGAACACAGCGCGTAATAGACGAGGTTGATCGTTCAATCCATGACTCCCTCATGGTTGTCAAAGATGTGATCGAAAAACCCTCCATTGTGGCAGGCGGCGGATCTCCAGAAGCGTATATTGCAATGAATCTAAAGGAATGGGCGAACGCTTTTGACGGCAGAGAGCAGCTTGCGATTAAAAAATACGCAGAAGCGCTAGAATCAATACCTATGACAATATCTGAGAATGCTGGAATGGATCCAATTGATACTTTGGCAACGCTTCGTGCAAAACAAAGCCAGGGTCAGAAATGGACCGGCATTGATGCTAGAAATTCAAAAATCGTAGACATGTTTCATCTTGATATCGTGGAACCAACGGCGGTCAAAGAGCAGATTGTAAAATCAGCAACAGAGGCTGCAACCATGATATTACGTATAGATGACGTCATTGCCGTATCCGGAGGTCCAGGATCTGCCGGCGGCATGCCGCCAATGGGATAAGGATAATCTGCTGTACAATGCCGTACGAATGTGTCGGCATAGATTTGGGTGGAACAAAGATAGAAGGCGTTTTTGTATCCGGTTTTGCCACAAATCATATTAAAAAAATACGTCTGCAAACTCCAAAAAACGATTATGAAAAAATACTGGAAACAATTACACGTATGGTAAAAGATCTTGTGAAAAATTCATCATCCGGCATATGTCCTGTTGGAATATGCACACCCGGAAGTGCCCCGACGGGAATAATAAAAAACAGCAATACGCAGTGTCTTGCTGGAAAAAATTTTACATCCGATTTACAGCAAAAACTTGGAATAAACGTTACAGTGGAAAATGATGCAAACTGTTTTGCCCTGGCCGAATCGGCTGCAGGATCTGGAATGGGATACGGAACCGTCTTTGGCGCAATAATGGGAACTGGCGTGGGAGGCGGCATCGTGATAAACGGCAGCATATACGGAGGTGCCACGTATGCTGCAGGCGAATGGGGGCATCATAGCATACATCCTAGCGGAGGATTTGCATGCTATTGCGGCAAATACGGATGCGTAGAGGCGCACATCTCTGGCACGGCATTGGAGCAGAGATGGTCAAATCTGACAGGAAATGCAAAAAAACCGCTAAAAGAGATAATCCAATCCCTTGGAGATGGCAAGGCAGAGATGCGGTGGAAAGATGAATTTTTGCACGACTTTGCAGTGGGGCTTGGAAACGTTGTGGCAATACTTGATCCGGACGTGATAATACTGGGAGGCGGAGTATCAAATGTGGATTTTTTGTACACCGAAGGGGCAATGCGGATGCACCAGTTAGGATTGGGCAATGTAAAAACCCCGATATTAAAAAACAAACTCGGAGACGCTGCCGGCGTATATGGCGCATGCATGCTTGCATACAGAAAATCTACCCTCTGATGTCTTTTACGGTGTTGCTAATGTGGCCAAGATTTTCAATTTCAATGTGAATAACGTCTCCATCCTGCAGATATTTCAAATTGCTGCCCAAAACGACGCCGGCCGGAGTTCCTGTTGATATGATATCCCCACTCTCCAAAGTCATGGTGGAGCTTAGTTTTGATACAACCTCGTACGGTTTTACAGTCATCTTACTAGTGGATGAATTCTGACGCATCTGATCATTTACCCTTGTTTTTATATACAGATTATTGGGATCATTTATCTCATCTGCTGTTGTAATCCACGGACCGCACGGAGCAAACGTATCAAATCCTTTTGCACGGGTAAACTGTCCGTCTTTGAACTGTATATCCCGGGCAGAAACGTCGTTGAGCACCATATACCCAAATACGGCTTTTTTTGCATCCTCTAAACTTGCATTTTTACATCTCTTTCCAATTATCAGCGCAAGCTCTGCCTCGTAATCTAGATCCTTTACCGGATCTGCAAGCTCGATTTTAGCGCCACTGCCGCACAGGGCAGTACGGGGCTTCATCACAGGAACCGGATCTTTTGGCGAGGAGACTCCCTGCTCTTTGGCATGTTTTGAATAGTTGAATGCAAGACAGATTATCTTCGGCGGGTTTGGAATCGGAGCGAGCAGTTGAATATCTGAGAGATCTAATGCGTACGGCAGCTTTGGATTTTTACGCATTACCTCTTCAAACCAGCCGTCAAATAAAAATTCCTTGATTTCCTGGGGAAGGGGTATGCCTGTATTGTCTATCATCTCATCTTTGGTGGATATTTTGCCGTTTCGGACAAAACCATAAGTCTCATAACCGTCAAATTTTATTCTTGCAATTTTCATTTAAACTACCCGTGGGTGTATACTGCCATTTTTTGAGATTCTTTTCTACAGTATCCGACTCTAACCATTTGTGCCATCTGTCCTTCTTTGAGAGATGCATAGTGTGCCTCTACAAATGTTTTTGTCTCTACCATGCTTTTTTCGTTAAACTTGTCTCCGATGAACAAGGCTCCGGGCACCAACAGTTTTACCTCGCAGGCTCCATCCTCTGAGACCCACTGCACCTTTGGAATCTTCAAGCTGTGATCATCATCTATGTATTCAGCATCCAACTGTTCATCGACTCTGTTTATTCGAATATTGCCAAGCCCCAAAAGACGCAGCATGGATCCAGACTTTAGGCCATCAACGTCTGATTTCTCCAGATATACGCTTCTGCTTACGCGCACCGTACGCTCTCCCATGTCCTGTGTTGGATGGTTTGCAATTTTAATCTCCGATGGGAGAGGACCTGATATCAGACACTTTACTGGTTCTTTTACCATAAAGAGCCTCACACAGGATGGATCTATAATCTGTCTGTTAAATGCCACAAGCGAATCAAATGGGGCTATCGTATCTGATTTTGTCATGCCCAAAGAGATGACGAATTTTCTTACAGCATCAGAAGTTATGCCTCTGCGTTTTAGCGCCTCGATGGTGGGCAGGCGCGGATCATCGTATCCTGAAACCTTGCCCTCTTCTATGAGGGGTCTTATCAGACGCTTTGATACGGGCATGCCATCCAAAGAGAGCCTTGAGAAGACCAAAACCTGAGGCTTTCTCATGGAGAGCCTCTCTAGTATGTCATAGTACAACTGGGCGCGCATCTCGTATTCTTTGGAGCGGAATGCATGAGTTACGCCGTCCACACTATCCTCTATGGATATTGCAAAATCATAGCTTGGCCAGACCGGATACTTTGTTCCAAGCAGAGGATGTTTGCCTTCTACGATGCGGAACATTACGGGGTCACGCATTACAGTATTATCTGAGCTCATATCGCCGCGCAATCTTGCAACAGCCTGTCCAGGTTTGTATTTTTCAAACATTTTGTCCCATCTTTCCATTGCATCAGATACGTCAAGTTTTCTGCACTTGCATTCTTTTTTTGCCGCGCGGTTATCGCGCACCTGATCGCGTTTGCACGTGCATACATAAATGTCTCCGGAATTTGCAAGCGCAGCACCCTTTCTCAAAAGCATGTCGATATCATCAGAGGTGTTCTTTACGATATCATATTCTATGCCAAGCCACTCAAGACCCACTTTTATTGCAGCATAATACTCGAGTCTCTCACTCTCCGGATTTGTATCATCCATACGGAGTATTTTTTTGCCACCGTACATTTGCACGTACTGTTCGTTTATGATTGCAGCCTTTGCGTGTCCTATGTGCGGATAACCGCTAGGTTCTGGCGGAAATCTTGTAATCACGCCACCTTTTTTTGCATCTTTGAGCTCTGGGAGTCCACGTTGCGCCTGTTTTGGCTTTGGTTTTGCAAGATCCGGATATGATGATTTCAATTCTACGCTCTGATCCGCTGCAGACATGGCGTTTACCTCCTTTACAATGGACTGTATCTGCGGGATTATTTCCCCTGTCATGGCACGAAGTTCCGGTCTTGAACCTAGAATTTTACCAACTATAATTTTTGAGTCAGTGCTTCCGCCATGGGCACTGGCGTTTTGCAGGGCAAAACCTCTGATCTCTTTTATGAGATTCTCGTCCATCCTACTGTTCCCTCTTTAAAATAAAGTCCAAAAGGCCGATTAATTCCCCCTTGGAGGAGGATCCTGAATACGCTAAAAGCGATCCTGCCGCAGAACGCGCATATTTTTTGGCAATATCCCTTGATTCTTTTTCGGCACCTGACTCACGCATCGCCAAAACTGCCGCCTTTAGATCTGATTTTGTGGAATGTTTGTTGCCAAAACATTTTGAAATGGCTCTGCGCTGCGTACTGTTTGATCTTTCAAGTGCAACAAGTATGGGCATGGATTTTTTACCCTCTCTGATGTCGTTTCCTACGGGCTTTTTGGTTACGGATGAATCCCCCATTGCACCTATTATATCGTCAGTTATCTGAAATGCGATTCCAAGACTGTTGCCAAATGATCCAAGCTTTACAATATCTTTTACCGGTGCTCCTGCAGATATTGCACCCATTGAACACGCTGCATCAAAGAGAGCCGAAGTTTTTTTCCGGATCATTTCGATATACTGAGACCTGGTGGGAATTTTTTTGGCAGTTGCCATGCCAATATCTAACATTTGTCCCTCACACACATCCGTGCACGCTTTTGCAAGCTTTTCTGTAAGCCCTGAGGATATCTTTTGCGGAATTTTTGAACATGCAACAGTTTCAAAAGCCTTTGAAAAAAGCACATCTCCTGCAAGTATTGCAACAGGCAGGCCGTATTTTTTATGCACGGTTGGGATGCCGTGGCGAATTTCATCATTGTCCATAATATCGTCATGCACGAGCGTAAAATTATGTATCATTTCTATTGCCAGAGCTGCCGGTACAGCGTCTGATTTTTTACCGCCAAGCATAATGCAGCTCTTGATTGCCATGTACGGGCGCAGCCGTTTGCCCCCATTTGATATCATATGCAATGCTGCATCATACAGCGCATCAGGTTTGCCGTTTATGGCCGAATTTATGCGGCTGTTTAGCGATGTGCCGTTTTTTTGTATCTGTTTTATATTCAACGCAACAGCCTCCATTTGTCCTCAGACATGTGTTTTTTGATTGCCGGTAAAAACTGCGAGCGCAAATCCTCCCCAAGCCAGTCATTTAACACGCCTGCATATTTTTGCAGAATGTCTTTTTTTGAATCGCGCATAAAGTACAGCGCTATTATCATCCACGGACAGTACGAGGCGGGATCCTCGCGCAGCAAACCTGAGATTTCATCTGATGTAACCCATCTAACCTGGCTTACCTCTTCAGGTTTTGGATCAATTATTCTTGCATCATCTATAACGCCAATTAGCGTTGCACATATCTCGTTTTCTGAACCTATATCCTTGTAGGGTACGTGATATTCAAATTTATTCAGATAATCTACTGGGCATACTGCTCCAACCTCGTCTGGCATGCGGCGAATTCCAGAATCCGCATAGGATTCGTTTTCACGTGGATGGCTTGCATATGTTCCGTCCCAGTAGCTGGGCCAGAGCATTTTTGATGCGCTTCTTTTGCACAAACATAATTTTCCGTTTGAATCAAAAAGCAGTGCTGTAAAAGCTCTGTGGAGCATGCCGTCTATCTGGTGGCATTTTACTTTCTCCTCGGTTCCAATTTGATTGTCACTCTCGTCAACTCTGACTAGCATTTCGGTCATCGTTTCCTACCTCCAAATTTCGTGCACGGGAATTTTCTCCCCCCTGCTGCTGCTGCAATCCTGTCCGGTTTGTTGCCGTTTACAAAATATACATCTGTACCCATGCTGGATATTTTTTTTGCCTCCATTACCTTGCGCATCATACCGCCTGTCACATCCGTCATTACGGCGAGAATTTTTGCATTGCCTTTGTCTGCATTGCGTATCAGTTTACCGCCTGCAAGATTTTCATAAAGACCGTCCACGTTTGTGGCAAATATGCACATTTTGGGTTTTAAAGCCAGCGCCAACATTGTCATTATTCTATCCCCTGATAGTATAAACGACTTACCCTTGGAATGCCACATGGCATCCCCATATGTTACCGGTACGAGCCCGTATCTGGCAATTTCTGCAATCTCTTTTACCCCGTGCGGCAAAAGTTTTCCCGCGCGCGTTATGCCAAATGGCGGAGAACAGTACGGCGCAGTACCGCCTTTTAACAGTCCATCTAGCACAATATTATTTAGAGCAACCATTGAATTTTTTACCGTCGCCACTCCTTTTGGCGCGTATTTTGCCTCTTTTGTATGCATGTCGTATTTTACGGACCAAAAATGACCAAACGAGCCGCCTCCGTGAACTATGATTACCGGTTCTGTGATTTTGGATATTGCACGGCCTATTTTTACTATGATTTTTTTTCTGGGCGTTTGAGGTTTTTTCTTTTCGGTTATGACCGAGCCGCCAAGTTTTATCAGAATCATCTAAAACCCCCTGTAAACTCGGCAGATAAAAATACTACATCTGCTAGTTTATCACACGCACTCCAGAATAATCAATTTTTACAGCATATGATTCGTATCCGGCATCTTTGAGCGCCTTTATCGCAGTATTTTGCCTCTCTGGTGGAACAACTGATATGATACATCCTCCGCCACCGGCACCTGTTATCTTGGAGCCATACCCATAACGGTCTGCAATACCAATCATCTCCTTCAGCGTCCCATTTGAGATGCCGATCTCATCCAGATATGACTGATTTTCCTTTAGATATGCGCCAATTTTTTCCAAATTTCCATCTTTAAGAGCCGGTATGGCATTTGCAACAAGCTCTGATTCTTTTCTGCACAAACTCTCAAATTTTGCAGCATTTTTGGCACGAAATTCCCCAACATGTGCGACAATCCGGGTTGTACTCCTTTGTATTCCAGAATTTGCCACCAGCAGGCTCAGATTTGTGGCACATTGCAGTCTTTTAAAATCAGATCCGGCATCAAAACGCAGCACACCTCCGTGCATACTTGCCGCACTGTCAGCTCCGGATGCGTTTGCAAATGCGGTTCTCTCAGCTTGCAGGGCAATTTTGAAGACATCCTCGTGTACGCATTCTGGATAAAGTCCTACAACAGCGCGCGTTGCGGCAATGCAACATGCCGATGAGGATCCAAGTCCGGCTCTATGAGGTATCTGCGAATCAATCTTCATGTGTATGCCGCCGGTGCGGCCTGATTTTTCAGACATTTTTCTTGCAATGTATGCAAGCGGACCTAGTGTATCTGGAACGGCGCCGTCTGTAATGTTGGTTTTACATGATTTTATTTTGGATTCAATATGCAGCAAGGGCTCATCTGTTACCGCAGCTGCAACTTGGATGTGCATGTCTATTGCACAAAGCACGGCACTGGTTCCATGAACGACAAAATGTTCGCCAAAAAGTATGACCTTTGCTGGAGCAACTGCTGTACACGTCAACTGTAAAATAAAACCAAACCGCGTATAAAAACTCGATTAACCCTATTCTGTGGCATCTTCACTAAGTTTTGTCTCAAAGTCGTCGATGCCAAGCTCCATCATGTCATTTTGACCGATATCGCCCCTTTCAACTAGCATCTGCCGCGCCAAAAGCCAGTATGCTGTGGCAAGCGCTTTTCTGCCCCTGTTGTTTGCAGGTATTATCAAATCAACATTGGATGTTATATTGTCTGTGTTTGAAATGCTTATTACGGGAATTCCGGCGTTTGTCGCCTCTGTTATGGCCTGTACGTCAACTTGAGGATCAGAGACAAAGAGAAGTTTTGGTTCTATATAATACGGCAACGACGGATTTGTCAAAGTTCCGGGCATAAATCTGCCAGTCATCTTTGTAGCTCCTGTAACCTCGCAGAATTTTTCAACAGACGTGTTTGCATGTTCTCTGCCAGAATATACGATAAGATTTTCAATTCCTATGCGCTGTATGAATTTGGCCGCTGTGGTAATACGTGCCATTGTCATATCAAGGTTTATTCTATACAGACCATCATCGCTAGTCTTTGCAGTGAATTGTTCCATAAACTTGGTACGAACCTGTGTACCAACGCGTATTCCCGTGGTAAGAATCAACTTGTTTATGTCCTGTGAATCAGCTTGTTGTGCCATGTAATTTTTAAAACTCTGCCATACCGCATATTAAATCATGCTCTGATATGCGAATCATTTCGTTCAATTTTGCAATCCTTTCGCCCCCGACTATGCCGACTTTGAGCATCTTTGAGCCTGTGGCTAAACCGATGTGACATATGTGAGAATCCGTCGATTCGCCGGATCTGTGTGAAGTTATGATTGATATGCCGCTCTCCTTTGCAAGCGTTGCAAATTCTAGGGCATCGTACAGGGAACCGGCTTGATTTACTTTTAGGATTGCAGCATTACAGGCATTTGCGGATATTGCCTTTTCTAGGATTTCCCTGTTTGTAACGGTAATATCGTCTCCGGTAATCATGACGTTTGGAAACTTTGCTACAAGCTCTGCCATATCCGAAAATGCCTCCTCGTGCACGGCATCTTCGGCATATTTGAGTTTGAATTTTTCTATAATCTCTGAGACGAAATCTATCTGCTGACCGGAATCGTTTTCAAATCCGGCCCGTTCGTACGCGTATTTTGATCCGTTCCACTGGGTGGATGATGCAAAATCAACGCCAAGCGAAACTTCTTTGCCAAGCGTATATCCGAGATTTTCACACGCTTTGGCGGAAATTTCCAAAGCTGCATGGTTGTCCATTTTTGGAGCCCAGCCGCCTTCATCACCCCTGCCGTTTGTAAAAGAAGCATCGGATTTTTTCAATAATTTTCCAACCTCCTTGTGCACAGCAAAATTTGTCTCTATTGCATTGCGAACAGTCTTTGCCCCGATGGCGCACACAAGTATCTCCTGAATGTCCGGAGTACCTGGCCCTGCATGCGCTCCGCCTCCAAGTATGTTGCCAAGTGGATACGGAAAATAATGTTTACTTTTACCTGAGAGAAATTCAAAGAGCGGAACTTTGCGCTCTTTTGCAGCAGCATCAGCTGCTGCTATTGAAATTGCAAACGCTGTGGCGCCGCCTATAATGGAATAACCTGGAGTTGAATCAATAACACGCAGCGCTTTATACACGCTCTCTGCACTGGCTGCATCGACACCTGAAAATTTTGATGAATTATCATGCAGTATCTGCACGCATTTTTCCGGACCGCCGTTTGGAAAAGCAACCGCCTCGTATTTGCCCACGCTTGCTCCTGACGGGGCGCAGACTCTGCCCGTATAACCTCCCTGAACTGTAACGTCCGTTTCTATAGTCTTTGAACCCCTGCTGTTGTATACGGTACGGGCAAAAATTGACGTTATATCTGGCAAATTATTCTAGCTCTGCTTGAACTTCCTTACTTCTCTTGTAGGTTGCCTCGTAAAATGGGATAATCTGTGTCACTGTTTTTACGCTTGTCATGAGCATACGCCTGCAACAGTATCTTTTCACGCCAAGATCGTCCAACACTTTTTTTGGGTTCTCTCCGGCTTTGATTTTTTCCTGATATTCTACATCCTTGTCTGCTATGAGAGTGCCGCATGTAAAACATCTTATCGGAATAAGCATATTTGCGATGTTGACCAAGGATTATAAAAACCCTGCATGGAATATGCGTGCGGGTGTAGCCCAGCCTGGCCAAAGGCGCTAGCTTGAGGGGCTAGTCTCTTAGGAGTTCGTGGGTTCGAATCCCATCGCCCGCATAATATTACCTATCTTTTAGTGCCCTGACAAATTCCGCGCGCCGTATCTCCTCTGTTATGACAGTACGGGAGCTTTCCAATATCATGCGGTCAACGTCAAGTTTTCTGCGTGCTTCTTTGATTACCTTGTCTAGTGAGGCAAACGGGTAAAGTTGTGCAAAAAGATCCTCCATTGCATTAAAGATCTTTTCAGCATCATCTATCTTGTCGAATCTGATCATATCCACCATCATTCTTTTCATTTCTCCTATGCAGTCCAACAGTCCTAGTACGTACGAATCGCCTGAAACTCCAAGCACAGTATGCGAGGGTATGGGTTTTTTTTCTGCAATTGCAATTATTGACATGGCCTCCGTATATTCCTGCTCTGGCATGGAAAGATATTTTGATAGTACACCAACAGCTTTTGGCCTGTATTTTTTAATAAGACCTGCAGCTTTTGCAGCTTTTTTCTTTGCTGTGGGTAAATCCTGACCGTGCACGGCTATAATGGATTGACTGCACAGGGATACTGCATCACGTGTGTGTTTTATCAGATACGTTCTATCATCCTGAACGGATTCAAGTGATCGTGTTATGGCTTTTATCGAAGACTTTACTGACATGCACATACAATCCCATATGCCACATTAAAGCCATTTGATGCACGCTCTGATTTGGAATTATTGTTCATAATCAAGCCTGTTTACGTCCAGTATCCTGCTGCAGTATCTGCATTTTAACATCGGACCTTGTTTTTCAACAACATCCATCACCGTATCTATGGTTTCCGTACTGTTTGTTATGCAGTCTGGATTTGTACACCGAAAAATTCTCTCAATTTCATTTGGCAGCGCAACGCGGCGTTTTTCCACAAGCTTGTATCCTCGTATTATATTGATGGTCGCTTTTGGCGCTATTATTGCAAGCTTGTTTGTATCGTCATTTTTTAGAAATTTACCCGCTATCTTTATGATGTCTTTTTTACTGTATTTTCCGCTTGGTACGTTCAAGGCTATTGTGACAAGCTCTCCATCTTTGCCGTCAATACCCATGGCAGAAAGTACTTGAAGACCTTTACCTTCATCAATGTGATCTATCACGGTTCCATCGTTTATACGCCTAACCGACAGCTCTGACTCTGACATGTTCTGCATGCATGCGGGGTATCTTGTTAATCTATCGCTAAAAATTACTCTACGTCATGGCGGCAAATTTGAAACCGGCTATGTTTTTCCAGCTTGACTAATATGCGGTATAAAATGCATAAAAAATATTGGATCATCTTGTAAAACTGCGCAATACGGTGGATGCATTGTTTGGATTGGGAGTCTCCGCCAAGCTTCCAAAAAAAATAGAATTTGTTTTTTCAAGAAAAAATGGCCGCATACGTTCTGCCTCATCTGATGGCAAACTTTTATGCACGCTGAGAATCGACGGTGGGCTGGCAGTAACGGTTCATTTGGCACAACTGCTTGTAAAAAATAAACGTTTTCGGGAAAATTTCTGTCTAAGTGTGGATGATGATTCAAAGCCATTCGTCGAGCAGGGCAAATCCGTTTTTTGTTCACACGTGGTAAGATGCGGCAAAAACATCAAAGTGGGTTCTGATGTTCCGGTTTTACACAGAGGCAAAGTCATAGCGGTAGGCAAAGCTGTACTTTCATGCAAAACCATTCAAAGCATGAGCAGAGGGATGGCGGTGCGCACGAGGGATACCTTAAAACGATAGACAGGTTAACTTGTAATGATGATGCGCGGAGGCAACCGCAATATGCGGCGCATGATGGACAAAATGGGTCTTGATATGCAAGATATGCCAAATGTGCGTGAAGTGCTGATTAGAACAGACAAAAAAGAGATTATCCTATCAAAACCAGAAGTAACAGAGATGAAATCAAAAGACAAGTCAATCTTTACAATCACTTCGGACGGTTACGAGGAAAAAGAGCTAGACGTTCCAATATTCTCCGATGAGGACATTGATCTTGTCTGTCAGCAATCTAGCGTCGACAAGGAAAAGGCAATAAATGCCCTGACAGAATCCGACGGCGATATTGCCCGCGCCATATTGCTTTTGACTACGGCATAGGGAAATTTATTTTTAAGGCGGATATGGCATACACATGTATGCTTAAACTAGGTCCTTTGGAAATTGCAAAATATCCGTTTGTTGAGGATGCTGGCTCATACATACGGAACCTTGGATTTACGTTGGAGGTGCTTGGAACGGATCCGGACATGCGCGTATTTATAGACACGGCAATGAAACGCATACGCACTGCAGCAGACGGGGGCGTGTATGAAGCACTTCCTGTCGCACCTGACCCAAGGCGTATCATGCATGAAACTTTGTCGTTTTTGGTTGCAGTCATACTCTTAAAGCTGTGCGGAATGCAGACTTTGGTGCGCCGGTTTGCACTTGCAGAGGCAAGGCGGGCCGAAAAAAACCTTGAAGTGGATTTGAGAATACATCCTGCAGATAAATTTGAGCTGGCAAAACGATTAATCGGGGATCTCTTTTCGGTTAACATCGGACACACGGATGATGATATTTTGGTACCTGTACAGGATTATTTGGTGCGCGCTGCAAACTTTCACGAACGTGAATGGAACCTGGTAAACAGACGCGTTTCCAAAGGCCAGGTGTACCTTACGCGCCACGAATCTGTCCGGTTGTTGCGCATGGAAATAGATTCATACATTCAGGAAAAAATACGTTCTGCAAAAATGCCCGCAATGCATGCCGGTTTTGAAGCACCGGTTGCAGAATTGACAGAAATTGCCAAAAAATTTGTAAGTGAAACCGTACAGGTAAGCGGAGAGCATCCGCCGTGCATAAAACATGCAATTGAGATTCTTGAAAAAGGGGAAAATCTTCCGCATTCGGGCAGATTTATGCTTGGTACATTTCTGTTAAACCGCGGACAGAGTGTGGAACAGATTGCCCCGCTTTTTAAAAATGCACCAGACTATAACGAGCGTATTACGATGTATCAGCTGCGAAATCTATCCGGAGCATCGGGCGGGACAAAATATACGTGCCCTTCATGTGAAAAGATCAAGAGTTGGGACATGTGTTTTGCAAACGAAAAATGCGACGGCATATTTACCCCACTGCATTTTGGACGAAAAAAAATAGCATGAATGATACTGATGTAAAACTGCTTGAAAAATCATTCAAGAGATACTATCTCTCACACATGTCTGAAATTCCAATTCCAACGGAAATTATGAAAAGGGAATTTGGATATAAAAAATTTACCAGCGGCATGATTCGCCATATTGCCATACGTGATAAGAACGCACTGCGGCTGCTCTTGGTGGAAAATTCCCCATCCGACGTATATTGTTCGAACAGCTATTACCTGTTTCCAAACATGGAAATGAGAAAAAAAGATTGGCAGGGTTCGGATTTGATATTTGATATTGATGCAAAAGATCTTCATCTTGAATGCAGACCATCACATACATGTGTGATATGCGGAGAGTGCGGAAACGTTTCAAATAATACATCCGAATGTCCGCAATGCGGTTCTACAAAACATACGACCAGTTCATTGACGTGCAAAAAATGCATCAATGCTGCAAAAAAAGAAGTCTTAAAACTAATTGACATACTGCAGGAGGATTTTGGAATAGACTCAAATCTTATAGAGACTTATTTTTCAGGTAACGAGGGATTTCATGTGCATACTGCCAAGACTGCATACAACGTACTTGAATCTCGCTCTAGGACAGCACTGGGAGATTATGTCAGATTTTATAATGCAATGCCTGAAACATACGGAATAAGACGTCATACCATGGACCGGAAAAAATTTCCAGCTAACAATGATCCCGGATGGCACGGACGCATCGCAAAGAAATTTTTCGGCAAAAACGCCCCAAAACGATCCTCTGACATGGAATCTGAATATACAAAATTTGCAGATAATCTCAAAAACGCCCAGAGTATTCTTGGAGCGTGCATCGACACGCAGGTAACTGGCGATATTCATAGAATATTCCGCATGCCTGGATCCATAAACGGCAAAAGCGGCATGGCAAAAATACTGTGCAAGGATTTGATAAAATTTGATCCCTACAGGGATGCGTGTATCATTGACTCTGATCCGGTAAAAATAAGGGTAAAATGCCCGATACAATTCTCCCTTTGTGGGAAAAAATACGGACCCTGGCCAAAAGAGACGGAACTGGAAATAGAGCGATTTGCGGCCGTATACATGATTTGTAAGGGAACTGCCCATACCTTGGCCTGAATAGGGGTTTTATGCCGTAAAACACGGAATTATTGGCAAAATATTAATTACCATGTTTGAGAATATGATTAGATTTGTATAGCGCATCCACTGAAATACCACAACCGCCTCCAAATGCGGGCAATATCGTCCGATTGGGTATAATTGTATTCATAGCAATACTTGTACTCGTTGTGGTGGGCAAGCCCGCAATCTCATTCTTTATGAATGTGAGTGAGTTTGACGATCAGTTTACAAAACCGCTCTTTTACTCGCTGGTATCTGCGGTTATACTTGCAATCATTGCGCTGGTTCGCGTCAACATTGTCTCCCGTTCTTCAATTTTTTGGTATGCTGTCAGCACCCTTATCACGTTTATCTCATCTGGCCCGAACCCAAATATACAAAACCTCCAAGATTATAAAAAATACAAACTAGGCACGATCTCGTTTGTGGTGTGGCAGATTACAAAAATTCTGCTGTTTGGAGCATTTTTCACAAACGTACTATTTGGATTTGCCGCCATGGAATTCATCAACGGAGACTATCTTGGGTTAGAAAATATTGCCAAACTGTTTATGCTTCCGTTTGTAACTCCGCCGACTGATACTTCGTACGGCGCGGACATTGTAATCCCAATGATACCTGCATTACTTTTGCTTATACCTCCTGTACTTGGAGCAATTGGCCTGCGATTGTTGCTGTATCTTGGATTGCACCACATACTGGGAATTATCACTTCGTACGTACACGGGGAATCAAAACCAAACTACCGCCGATATGTGTCCGTTATGGAAGCAGTAGTGGGCATCGGAATAATATGGTCTGGGTTTAACCTGTTTTTTACAAGTGACATTGATTATAATACAAGATATACGATAGCCGGCTTTCTTGTTACCGGATCAGCATTAATTGTATTTGCAGCAATGGATCGCGTACGTTCAAAAGTGCTGACACACATGATGCCAAAAGATGTTTTATTACGCATCATAGTTATCGCCGCCATTGGAATATCCATGGGAGGAATAATGGCGGTAAACGATGGAATTGCAGATGCAAAAAAAATAGAATACCTTGGCCCATACACTGCACAGCAGATTGGAGTAAACAGACATCTTGCAGAGCTAGACAAGATACAGCTAAACACACACAATGTGGATTTGGTCTCAGTACAGCCAAACAACATACCTGGATATGTTGCTGAAAACTCTGACGTACTTGACGTCATACGCGTATGGGACTGGGAGGCAGCATTTGCAAAACTAAAACCGGAAATTGGGCTGATTCCATACGTTGATTTTGAGGACAATGACATACTTCGCTTTAACAACACGCTGTACTGGACTGCATCCATGAAGCCGGTTCTCCCGCCGTCAGTTGACATTGGAAACAGATGGTACAATGAACATTTGGTGTATACGCACGTCCCAAACGGATTTTTGACACTTGATGCGACAAAAGGTCAGATTATTGACAGTGCAACATTCTTTGATCAGCGCACGATTTACTACGGAGAGGGAGGACTGTTGGAAGAAACATGGTCGACATATCCTGAGAATAGGGTGGAGAGCGCGGAATTAAACGGCGTATTTTACGAAGGACTTGGGGGCATAACCTTATCGCCTCCATTAAGCTGGATATTTGAGCCCAACTTTGTGCTCTCGTTTCCCAGCGAACCGGTACATTTGATGCGATACAAGGACATCAACGACAGAATGTCGCAACTATACCCGTACTTTGTGTACAATTTCTTTGGCAAGGACATTGATTCGTATCCAGTAACTGACGGGGAAAAAACCTATTGGCTAATGCCGCTCATATTCGGAATCAAAGCTGACAACGTTCCGTGGTCGTCTGAAAATTTCTACATACGCCTGGTTGGATATGCGTTAATTGACACGTATGATGGCGATATCCGACTCTTAAAAGTGGGAGATGATTTTTTCACAAAAATGTTTGAAAGCCAGTACGGGGATAAATTTGAACCAATGCCCGATTGGCTTGCAACACAGGCAAGATATCCTGCAGAATTGTTCAATTGGAAAACAAGCATGTACAATTTTTACCACGTAACGGACATTGAAAAATACATCCAAGCAAACGAATTTTACGAAATTCCTGCAGGTCTTGACACATACTACATAGAGGCAAAACCCCCCGGATTCAACCAGACGGAATTTCTTGGACTGTTATCCTTGGAATTGCGCGGCTCGCAGGGACGTAATCTTGCAGGATTTATGATCGTTCAAAACGACATGCCAAATCTGGGCAAAATGCAGTTTTATGAAATTCCATTAAATTCTACTACAAAATTAATCGGTCCAACCGCCGTGCGTGAGGCACTTGACAGGGATCCGGACTTTGCACAGCTAAAGACACTTTTGCGCAATCCGCGTATAGGTGATAACATATTGTACCGGGTAGGGGAACATGATACGTACTTTATCCCAGTATATACTGCAGGTGCAGGCGGAGTGGTTGCACAGCTGGGAACTATTGCCGCAGTTGGAGCTGCATTTACAGGCGAATACCACGTGGGTCTTGGAGATACGCAAGAGGAAGCATTTGAGGCATATTTGGAAAAACTTTCCGGCGTGGCTCCAACCACATCGTTGAATGCTAAAGATATGGCACTGAGCAGGGATGATAGAGTGAGTATAGTTCGTTCACTGTTTACAGAATCTGAATTGGAGATTGTAGAACCGGCGTCACTTCAGATACCTGTAACATTTGTACAAGCAGAGGCGTTCTTTTATACGGATATACAAAGAGATGATACAGAAGATCTGGTAAACGAATTCATATCCGATTATGTAAAACCGCGTGCCTCTAGGATATTCCTGTGGGAAACTGAGGATGTACTCAACTTTGGAACCATACTTACACGTGATAGCGTATTGGAAATGCACTATATAGCCGTCGAAGTAGGAAAGTAATGTGCTGCTAGTTGACAACGGATCCGCTTTTACCGGCCATATAGAGCAGTGTCTTGGCAATCTTTTGGATGCAAGACTGACTCCGGATAATTTGAAATGGAATATACAAAAACATGATTCGTTTATACTCTCTGGTAGAAAAACCAACAACAAAAAAACAAACATTGTAAATTCTGCGGTGATAAGACATGCATATTCTCATGACAAACCACTTTTTGGAATATGCTACGGTGCAGAAATGCTGGCCCTGACTCTTGGCGGAACTTTACGCAGCATGTCTGAACCGCGCAGGGGAAAAGAGACTGTTATATTTGAAGAAAACCCTCTGTGCAAAGCGGGAATACGGCATGTATTTGAAAGCCACAGGTATGAGATTGCAAATTTGGGATCCAAACTTGAATGCCTTGGAGGATCGGATGCCTGTAAAAACGAATTTGTACGCGTTGGCGGAAAAAACATGTTTGGCACCCAGTTTCATCCAGAAGAGACAGATGAGGGACGTGAAATGCTTTTGAAATTTGCCCACACGTAAAGAGTATTATTGGAAAAACCGCAGAAACAAACCATGTCCTCTGATCGAGATCTGATACTGCCGCCGGTAAATGAGGATAACATATGCCTCCCACTGTCGATAAATGCAGTATCAAAATACTGGAATGTCACTTTACCTATGGAATCGGCCGTTGAGATTGCAAAAAAATACCCCAAAGTAAACGGCAGCATACTCATAGAGGGGATGGAACTTGCAGAACGTCACGGTTTGGGGTGCATTGTATTGCATTCTGGAATGAACGATCTGCGAAAGATCATAGACGGTGGAATTCCCCCAATAGTCATACTGCCTGGAATATCGCGTACAATCCAGCATGCCTCTGTAATATCCGGTTATGATAACGAATCAAAAACAATACTGCACTATATACCTCAGCAAGATGAGCATGGGGAATTTCAAATGGGAGTCATACCTGAAGATCAGTTTGATGCCCTCTGGTCCGAGGATGGATATATTGCAATTTTAATTGCACCGCCTGAAAAACTCTCTGCAATGCCAGGTTCTGAGGATAAACGCCTTTCAAACAGACTGTGTTTTCTCTCAGAAAAACAAAATCTTCTTGGAAATTCCGACGAGGCGTTAGAATCGTTAAAAAAAGCCATACTGCTTGACCCGTTAAATTCTACGGCACACTCGTTGCTAGGTTCCATATTCAATGAAAAAAATTCCAGCGAGTGCATACCGCATTATGAGAGAGCACTGGAGATAAACCCGAGATCATACCTTGCGTACAGGGGTATTGGAAATTACCATCTGAAATTACAATCGTATGACAAGGCTGAGGAATTTTATACCAAAGCAATATCAATAAACGCCACCAGATATGGCCCAATATACAAAAACCGCGCTATTGCAAGAATGCAGCGGCAAAACAATGCCGGAGCACGCGAAGATTTTGAAGCATATTTGTGCGCCACACCTGATGCATCAGACCGTGATTCAATACGGCAGGCACTTGATGATCTGAAATAAATGCGGAGTGCGGGATTTGAACACGCGACCTTCAGCTTGGGAAGCTGACGTCCTACCAGGCTGGACTAACCCCGCATGCACCAAAATATGTCGATTAACATTATATAGCTTCAAAATAATCCGTACGTATTGGATGCAAGATGCCCAAAATGCGGAGAAGTTGCAACAGTCAACGAAGAGATGACGCGCGTTGAATGCACCCACTGCGGATACGGAGACGGATATGAAGAATATCTGGAAGTTATGAAAAACGAGGCAATAAACATGGCAGCTGATTATATTCCCGACAGAACAGGCATGTGATTAAAAGTCAGCATGTGGTAAATTTACCAAAAAATCCCTTTTTCTGAACAGTCTAGATGGGAGCCGCATCGCGGACAGATAAGATGACACACTTGTACGTCTACCATCTCCTCGCTACATTTTGGACAAGAGACAGGTTCAGACACATACATACAAGAAAGAACATGAATTTAACTATGAATGATCTAAACGTTAATTAGACTTATCTTAACGCAAATTGTTTACATGGCAAGCTTTAAGCTCACTATATCTGACACAAAGGGAAAATCCATGACAAAAGAGCTAAAGGATGCCGAGGCTACACCGTTGTTGGGGTTGGAGATTGGCAAAGAAACGGACGCGGCCATAGTTGGATTTAGAGGCAAAATAAAGATAACCGGCGGCAGCGACAAGTCTGGCGTTCCAATGAGACAGGACGTACACGGCGGAGCGCGTAAATACGTATTATTGTCACCTGGCGTGGGTTTGAACAAGGCTGAAACTGGCACGCGTAAGCGCAAACTCGTGCGTGGAAATCAAATTACAGAGGAAATGTATCAAATAAACTGCAGACTGGACGGCATAATCCCGGAAACAAAAAAAGAAGAAAAGACTGGAGCAAAATCTGAAGAAAAGACAAAAGATAAACCTGAAAAAAAATCCAAATAGAAAAAAAGGCACTGTAAACTTGTAGGCACATGGACATGAATATGGATCTTCTTTGGATTGCTTGAAAGTGATCTTTTTGTTATTGTGAGTTTGTAATATTTTGTTACAAGGGGATGTTAATTCGGTATAATTTTTGCCAAATATGATGATAATATGATTACTGTAATAACTGATGAAATTACTCCAAGATTAAAATATTTTTGAGCACGTTTAACCTGTTTAGCGATACGTTTACCATTTCGTACTGCATTATGTAAAGCCATTATATTCGTTGATTAGACATATCTGCAGATTAATTGATTTATTTTCTTGGGATGCATCACTAGTAGAAGATTTTTTTCCATTTATTGTTATTGAATCATGTATTATGAATTGATTAATTTTATCATCATTTATAGAATATTGTTCACCTCCAACACGATTTAAAATAAAAAATTGTCTAAAATTAATATGCATTACTTGTCCATGAATGCCAGCTGCAAAACGACTAGATACAATTGATGCTAATAATAAACCAACAGTAATAGATAATGGAACAAGTACGTGTAATGAAGCATTATTATCAAGAATTTTAGTACCAATTAATATTGTAATTAATATGGTAGATATGACACTTAGATTTTGAGCTTTTCTTTCTAGAATATTTATAATGCTCATATATTGATCAAATTCTGTACGTAATTCTCTTAAGAATAATTCGTCGATATGAAAATATATATAATCAACAATATTAATATGATTACTTGTGAATGATGACACCGATTCCGTTCCATACGAAGAGGGCGGAGAAGTAATAGATTGGCTGTAATAATTTATTATACTAGATTTAATTATTATTCCCAAGTATGTAAGATTGCATTTTAATTCAGTATTTACTATTTATTTAATTCAGAAACTTTAATGTTAAAATCTTCAGATTATGAAAAACAATCCAAGTTTTGCAATGGCTGTAAAAACCATTACAGGATAAAATTTACAAGTTGATCATATAAAACCTAGATCTAGTAGCGGCATGGACGCTGGTGCGGACTCGTGTGGAATTTGTAATAGGATAAAAGGTGGTCCGGATATGCGTTATTTGCGTTCTAAATTAGAACATGATGGCATGGATTGATATTATTGTGAAAATAATAGACCATTTTTTTGGTTCAATTCCAAGAAGATCCATACTAGTGCGCATACACCAAGTTTACAGTATTGAAAAAAGAATAACTTAAACATACGGGGAATACCCATGTGCATATTGACACATTGGAAAGATGATCTTCCAGACTGGTATGTAAAAAAATACGGACGCCAACCTTGCATCAACATAGGAACCGCAGGACACGTGGATCATGGAAAAACCACACTTGTACAGTCGCTTACCGGCGTGTGGACCAGCACGCACAGCCAGGAACTAAAACGCGGAATTACAATACGGGTGGGATATTCGGATGTGGCGTTTTACAAATGCTCCAAATGTCCGGAACCTGAGGGATATTCCACAGAATCAAAATGCACCAATTGTGGGAAAAAATCCGAACTTACCCGGGTGGTAAGCATAGTGGACAGTCCGGGCCACGAAAGTCTTATGGCAAACATGCTATCTGGCGCCGCCCTGATGGATGGCGGCATTTTGGTAATCGGAGCTGATCAAAAAGTACCACAGCTGCAGACTGAAGAACATCTTTTGGCACTGCAAATTCTTGGAATAAAACAGCTGGTGGTGGTGCAAAACAAAGTTGATCTGTTGACATATGATGAGGCAATTGCGAATCATTCTGACATGGAAAAATTTATGAAAAAATTCAAAGTAAACGCGCCAATCGTGCCAGTTTCGGCACAGTCGGGTCTGAACAAAGACGCACTTGTGGGTTTGATTGAATCGCAGATAAAAACACCAGAGCGCGACAGCAAAGCTGATCCGGTAATGCACGTACTGCGTTCGTTTGATGTAAACAAACCTGGCACAAAAATACCAAAAATAAAGGGCGGTGTTATAGGGGGATCGCTGACTGTGGGAGTTTTCAAAGTGGGCGATGAGATCGAAATAAAACCCGGAGTACAGGAAGGCAAAAAAAATACGTACACTCCGATCATAACAACGATTGATTCACTTGGAACCGGAGCTGGCTTGGTGGATACTGTTCTTCCCGGAGGACTCGTGGCTATTGGAACAAAACTGGATCCCTCGATGACCGGCGGTGATTCACTGATTGGTGCTGTAATAGGCAAACCTGGAACTCTTCCTGAAAGTATGATGAGTGCATCATTTGAGACTAGTCTTTTTGATTCTGCAGTCGGAATGTCATCTACTGTAAAAGTACCTCCGATAAAAATAGGCGACATGCTGAGGTTCAGTGTAGGCACCTCGCCTGAACTTTGTAAAGTTACAAAGGCAAAAGACGGAAAAATAACTGTGGAATTTAGACGTCCCGTATGCATATTCAAAAAAGGTCGTGCCGCCATCAGCAGCAGAATCACTGACAGATGGCGATTAATCGGTGCTGGAACAGTTGCCTGACGTACTGTGCGATACCAGCTTTTTGATGCACATGGCAAACTCGCGGATAAAAAACATCGATTCACTTGATGATGAAATTGGACCTGTAAGATTTCTTGCACCTGATACAGTTTTACGCGAACTTTACGGACTATCAAAAGATCCTGAAAAAAGTCCGACAGCATTATCTGCGCTGGAGCGGGCAAAAAAAATGCCAGAGATAGAGATTGGAGGGCGCCGGGCAGATGGGGCATTAATACGGCACGTTGAAAAACATGGGGGAATAGTGGCCACGCTTGATATGAGGCTAAAACTGGAAATAAAAAAACACGGGGGTTCTGTAATGTCAGTACACAATAACCGCATAATTTTAGAGCAGTAAAGACAGTATTGTAGCAAGCTTTATTTTTGCGTGCAGAAAACTTTGCACATGACGTTTTCACTCTCTAGTCCGGCATTTGATGATATGGGGGAGATTCCAAAAAAATACGGATACAAAAACAAAAATTCCAGCCCGCCGTTATCCATATCTGGTGTCCCTCCAAACTCCAAGTCGCTTGCGCTGATAATGGACGATCCTGATGCAAAAAAAGTAGTTGGCAAAACCTGGACGCATTGGCTTGTATGGAACATTTTGCCAAATACGGATAAAATTGACGAATCCTCCATCCCAAAAGGATGCTCTCAGGGTGTGAGTGATTTTGGCAGTGCAAAATATGGCGGTCCGGCACCACCTGATAAAATACACACGTACGTCTTTGTACTGTATGCACTAGATACTGACTTGAATCTAAAAAAAGGCGCTGATGCGGCTGCATTAAGGGGAGCAATGGATGGACACGTGATAGGGGAGGCAAAGCTTGTTGGAACATACGTTCCGGATTCTTAGCAGTAAAATATTAGCATCGCGGACTTGGTTTTATGGATAAAGTAAACTGGAGCAAACTAGAGGAGAAGTGGCAGCAACAATGGTCAAAAGACAAAGACTTTGAGACAGAGCCGGACGCAAGAGAGAAAAAATTCATCACTGTGGCATACCCGTATCCAAATTCACCGCAGCACGTGGGACACGGCAGAACATACACTACAGCAGACGTACATGCACGATTCCTGCGGATGATGGGGTATAACGTATTATTTCCGATGGCATTTCACTATACGGGAACTCCGATACTTGGAATGGCAAAAAGAGTGGCGGCGCAGGATAAGGAGATCATAAATGCTCTAGAAGGCCTGTATGGTGTGCCAAAAGAAATTGTAAAAGGATTTGTAGAGCCGATAAAAATTGCCGATTATTTTAGCGCCGAAATAAAACAGGGAATGATAGAAATGGGATATTCCATTGACTGGAGGCGGGAATTTACGACTATTGACAAACCGTATCAGAAATTTATAGAATGGCAGGCAAATACGTTGAAAAATAAAAACCTCATAGTGCAGGGCTCGCATCCGGTCGGATGGTGTCCAAAGGATGAAAATCCAGTATCGCAGCACGATACGATGGGCGATGTGGAGCCGGACTTTACAGAATACTCTGTAATAAAATTCGAATATGAGGGATGCGTACTGCCTGCTGCCACGCTGCGCGCAGAAACCGTATTTGGAGTGACAAATCTGTGGGTAAATCCGGATATAATGTATGAAAAAATAACAGCTGATGGGGAAAAATGGATTGTCAGCCCCGAGTGTGCTGACAAACTCTCGTATCTTGGAAAAAAAATAACACGCCATGAAAAAATCCCGGGCTCAAAAATATGCGGCTCTGATGCAACCGACTATAAAGGAACACACGTGCCGATATTTCCAGCCCCGTTTGTAAAAACCGACGTGGGTACGGGAATAGTCATGTCAGTTCCGGCACACGCCCCGTTTGACTATTGCGCACTAAAAGATCTTGCAGCAGGTGGTGGCGCGTTTGCAGCAAAAGCATCTGCGATAAAGCCGATTGTAATAATAAAATCCCCCGAATTCGGGAATATTCCTGCACAAGAGCAGGTACAAAAATACGGCATACGGGATCAAAACGATCCGCGTCTTGAAGAATCAACAAAAGAGATCTATGCAAAAGAATTTTACGCCGGCACAATGACTGTTAATGCCGGTAAATTTGTAAACCTCAAGGTATCGGATGCAAAACAAACAGTCCACGAATGGTTAGAGGGGCAAAACAAAGCAGAAAATATGCTGGAAATGGCAAATCCTCCGGTAAGGTGCAGGTGCGGCGCAGTATGCGTTGTAAAGATGCTTGAAAATCAGTGGTTTCTAAATTACGGAGACGATGAATGGAAGGCAAAAGCTGCAAAATGCCTGAACAATATGCAGATACTTCCAGCAGAGATTGAAACCGAATTTCACCATACACTAAGCTGGCTGCATCAGAGGGCATGCGCGCGCCAGCACGGTCTTGGAACGCCGCTGCCGTGGGATAAAGACTGGGTGATGGAGAGTCTGACAGATTCTGTCATATACATGTCGTATTATACGATATCGCGCCTGGTAAACGATGGAAAAATAAAACCCGAAGAGATGGGGATGGAATTTTTCAACTATGTCTTTTTGGGGGAGGGCACGCCGGATGGACTGTGCGAGGGTGCAAAGGAGGCGCGCGAATCATTCGAGTATTTTTATCCAGTTGATTCAAGACATTCTGGAAGGGATCTGGTGCCAAACCATCTCTCCTTTTTTGTGTTAAACCATGTTGCAATATACGGCGAGGAAAAATGGCCAAAACAGATCGTGGTAAACGGCTCTGTCCTAATGTATGGGAAGAAAATGTCAAAATCAATGGGAAACATAATACCCCTGCGGCAGGCCATACGCAAGTACGGTGCGGATCCTATACGCGCGGCAATCCTGGTATCCTCTGAGCTTTTACAGGATGCTGACTTTAACATTGATTCAGTTGACAGCATATCACGCCGTCTTGGATCAATGCTCTCAAACTGCAGACCGGAACCGGACGGTCCGTGTGAGGAACCTGAAGACGTATGGCTTTTATCAAAGTTAAACAAAACCATACGCGAAACCACAAAACTCATCGAAAAGATGCGGCTGCGGGAGGCACTTCATACAATACTGTACGGTTTGGACTCGGATGTGCAGTGGCATGCAAAGAGAATGGCAGCTAGAGGAAGAACCCAAAGACCTGCGGTATTGGGCAAAATAGAATCCGCAAGGACGTTAATGCTCTCGCCATTTGTACCGCACATGGCCGAAGAAATGTGGGAAAAACTTGGCAATAAGATGCGCGCATCAAAATCATCATGGCCCAAAGATGCCGATACGCAATGGGATGGTGCTGACATGAGAGAAGATCTGTTACGGCGGGTTTTGGATGACATATCCAAGATATTAAAGGTGACAAAAATGTCTCCAAAGACAATTACCGTTTACACTGCCGGAGTGATGAAATCTGACTCGTACGAATGCATTCTACAATATGTGCAAAATGGCGCATCAAATATGGGGGAAATTATGCCAAAACTGCTCTCCAATCCTGCCACACAAAATGTAAAAAAATCGCCTGACTATGTTCAAAAATCAATCAAAGATATACTCTCAGAGACTGAAGAGGTACGCAAATACGTGGCAGAAAACGGATTGCCTGACGAGAAAACGATCTTTACTAGCATACTAGCAGATCTTGCAACAGCACAGTTTGGCGCCAAGCTGCGCGTGTTTTCCGAGGATGATGGGGCAAAATGCGATCCAAAGGGAAAGGCAAGACACTCAAGACCGCTAAAACCTGCGATACTTTTGGAATAGACGCGCGCGTACAAGTTTTAATTTATTAATAGGCTAGAAAATAATGCGCACAATGAAGATTGCCGTAATGGGAATGGGTGTTGCGGGGAGTTATCTTCTCTCCCGCCTAAAGGACGATCACGAGGTAACCGGTTATGAGCGCATGACAAAAGACCGACACGACTCCATATGCGCGTGGGGATCATCAAAAAGCCGCATGGCACAGCTGTGTGAAATGTCAGGAATTGATTTTGAAAAATACGTAATACACGATGGAAAATTTATGCACATATCTTGCGCTGGAAAAAAATTCGATATTGCACTGCACGGTTTGTGCACGTACGATAAAATAGGACTGATTCAGGATCTTGTAAAAAACTGCACCGTCCACTACGGCAAAGCTCCGGCAAAAAGTGAAATTGAATCAAAATACGATCTCATTGTGGACTGTACTGGCTTTCACCGCTCGTACCTGCCGCGCATTAAAAACGATTTTTTTCTTCCAACATACGAGTATAAAGTCCAGTACGAGGACAAAGTTCCATACGATGATTTCTTTGTACACGCCTTTAAGGGAATGTCCGGATACTTTTGGTATTTTCCACTAGGTGAAAAGACGGCCCACATAGGAGCTGGCGATTACAAAAAAAACCACGTAATTGAGACTAATAAATTTCTAAAAAAACACGGCGGCAAAATCATCAAAACCGTGGGCAGACCAATACGGCTTGCAACGCCGGAAAACTGTATGCCGTATTCGGACGGCAACATAGTGGGGGTGGGCGAGTCCATAGGAACCGTGTTTCCGCTGCTAGGGGAGGGCATAATTCCAAGCATGGAATGTGCTGATATTTTTGTGAATAATGTAGACAACATACCAGAATATGAGAAACAGGTTGCCAAACATTTTGCAATATACGGTACAGTATACGATTTTGTACGCAAAAAAATTGACGGCAAGTTCAATCCTATAACACAGATTGTAAATATGCTTGCGATATTCAGATACATGAAACGTAATGAGGATCGTTTTGGAATGGACATAAAACTGCGGCATTTGGCAAAAGTGGCCCAGGCCTAGAGCATATCTGCGGAACCAAACCCCTCGCGTACTGTGCGGTTTGATTTCATATTATAATCGTATATGATCTTGGCATAATCATCAAAGACTCCCTCATCGTGCATTTGTTCGGGTTTGTCTGCAAGATAAAATCCAGGACAGTCACCTGTTATCTGATATGATGCATGCACTATGGCGTTTCCTGATTTGTTTACCAACCATGTGGAAAACGGATACAGGTAACAGACGCCCGGTCTTGCAGGATGCGTGCTGCATCCTCCCTCATCGTCCAAAAATCTGCATTTTATGTGGGTACCATCATCATTTACACTCTCATCTTTTTTTCTCTTCAAGGTTACAGACGTCATTATAATTTCAGGCTGGCCATCTGAGGGCGGCTCCGACCATGTGGCAACGAGTGTTTCATTTTTAATAAATTCCGAAGTTTTTGAATATTTCAGGCCGGCTCCGATTGTTACAAGATCATCTGATGTTAGAGGAAGCCTCCCCTGTCTCTCGCAGCAGTTGTGGCAGTCTGGCCAAAAACATTTCCATAGGACGTATTTTTTGTGCGCTGCAAGGTATGGTATGTGAAATACGACTCCCCCCACCTCTATGGGCGAGTCAATTGTGGATACGGTGCCGCGCATAAAGTCTTTGAGAAGAGCATCCATCTCCCACCCTTGCTCATCCAAAATCTCCAGTGATTCCTCAATGTTTGTTCGGGACAATATCTATTCAGTTATAACTAAATTCAGATCTATATTAAATATTGAATGAAAAAGGCAAATACGCATCAGCTACTGAAAACCGGAGGTTTGTCTGGGATTATATAGTCTGGCCCCTTGTAACGGAACTTGGCGATTTGGTCTTTACATTGGAGCAGTATCAGCTGATGCGGGCGCGCGTATGCGTGGACGGGGACACGCAGGCGGCAAAAAAAATGTCAAGGGGGCTTGTCTCGCTGGTGCAAAAAGGCATTATCTTCAAGGATGAGCATGGATTATACAGCATACACTACAAACTCGTGCCATATATGCGCCTGCGGGCAAAATGTGACTATTCTACAGCCATACGGGAAGCGGGGCAAAACTAGACATTCAATAATTTTATAAGCATTTTTCAACCACATTTGATGCATGGTATTGGTAGTTGATCCTCAAATTGCAGGAATTGCAGGAGATATGCTGCTTTGCTCTTTGGTGGACATGGGAGCTGACGTTGAAAAAATTAAAAAATGCGCCAATGCGGGGGCACAAATTGCCGGCACAAGCATACGAAAACTTGAATTTATCAAAGTGCAAAAATGCGGCATATCTGCAACAAAACTTGTACTGGAAACTGACGGAGAAGGGAATCTGCATACTGGTAAAAATGTGGCAGAGTGCATAGCTGGCGCATGCAAAAATACCGGACTCTCAAATAACGCATGCAAATTTGCAGATAAAAGCGTGCAGGCTCTAATTCTGGCAGAATCTGGCGTGCATGGAGAACCTGCCGAATCAGTTCACTTTCATGAAATGGCATCCTTTGATACAGTACTTGACATTGCAGGAACTGCTGCCGCATTGGAGAGCCTTGGATTGTATGATGAGGACATACTGACAATGCCCGTGGGAGTCGGCGGAGGATACGTGAAGTTTTCACACGGCAAGGCATCAAATCCTGCTCCTGCAGTCTTGGAAATTTTTCAGAACAGCTGTATAAAAATAACTGGCACCTCTTCTGAAACAGAGATGGTAACGCCGACGGGCGCATGCATGCTGCGCACCATGGCATCTGAATGTCTGCAATTTTATCCTGCCATGGGGATTGACAAAATTGGATACGGGGCCGGGAAAAACGACTTTGAAGATTTTGCAAACGTGCTAAAACTGGTGCGCGGATCTGCTGCAACCGTACACATGGGAGATACAGTGGCAGTTCTTGAAACGTGCATTGATGATGTAAGCGGGGAAGTTTTGGGCTATGCCATGGAAAAACTGATGTCAATGGGAGCCAAGGATGTGACATCAGCTCCGGTAACTGGAAAAAAAGGGCGCCCCGCACACACACTGACTGTAATATGCGGTACGGACTCTGCATCCGATCTTGCCGGAATTTTAATGTCCGAAACTGGAACCCTTGGGGTCCGAATGCGTACTGAAAAACGCATAATTGCAAAACGCACCGAGGAGAGTGTCAATCTTGCAGTAGGGGGCATGGAATTTAAAATCCGGTTCAAAACAAATGAATCGGAAGGAACGTTCAAGATCGAGGCAGACGATATACGGGCAGTTTCTGGGCATACTGGGGAACCGTTTGGCAAAACCGAACAAATGCTTCGGGATATGATGGGTGGAAAAAATGCAAAACTTTGAAAATCTTTGCGGATGGTTCAAAGGTCTTGACGGAGTCATCGTGGCAGTTTCAGGAGGCGTTGATAGCGCGCTAGTAGCATCTGCAGCATACAAAACTCTCGGATATGCAGCAGTGGCAGTTACTGCCGACTATAAGACGCTCTCAAGGGACGAGCTGGATTCTGCAAAATCAATCTGCAAACAGATTGGCATAAAGCATACGATGATAAACTATAACGAGCTGGAAAATCCTGACTTTGTAGCAAATGGGAAAAACCGGTGCTACCACTGCAGAACGGAACTGGCAGGACGGCTTTTATCCCTTGCATCCGAATTGAAAATTGATGTCATAGCTGATGGGACAAACACAGACGATCTGGGAGATTACAGGCCTGGAATTGATGCAATGAAAAAAAATGGAATACGCAGCCCGCTTGTTGAATGCGAATTTTCCAAAAAAGATGTGCGCAGGGAGGCAAAAAAACTCTCAATGACAGTATGGGATAGGCCGTCAAACTCGTGTCTTGCATCCCGTGTTCCATGGGGAACGCAGGTTACAGCAGAGCGTCTGATTCGAATAGAGCTTGCCGAGACTGTGGTAAAAAACTCCACGGGGGCGCGGCAGGTGCGTGTGCGAGACATTGGAGGGATTGCCAAAATAGAGGTGGGAAAAGAGGACGTGGAGAGGATTTTAAATTTGGATACTGCAAAGATACTTGATGGGCCCCTGCGTCTGATTGGATTCAAGTCCGTTATAGTGGATGGCAGAGGATATGTGCAGGGCGGGGCAAACGCGGTGAGGAATTGATCTATCTTGACAACGCCGCATCCACTGCGGTACGAGAGGAAGTTTTGAACAAGATGCAGCAGGTTTTGAGTAAACAATACGGCAATCCGTCGTCCATTCACGGGTACGGGCGTGCGGCAGAAAAAATAGTAAATATTGCGCGCGGATATGTTGCCGAACTGATTGGAGCCTCACCTGGGGAAATTTTGTTTACATCCGGAGGTACAGAATCAAACAATACTGCAATACGCGGGGCAATGACGGATGTGAATGGACATATTGTAACCACGTCCATAGAACATGATGCCGTATTGGAGCCGTGCAGAATGCTTGAAAAATCCAAATGCACCGTAACATATGTTGCACCGGACAAATCAGGCATAATTGATGTGCAAAAAATAACCCATGCAATAACTGAAAAAACCCGCCTTGTATCAGTCATGCTTGCAAACAACGAGGTTGGAACCGTACAGCCCATCAGAGAAATATCGCAGGAATGTAAAAAAAAGAACATACTGCTTCATACTGATGCGGTGCAGGCTGTGGGAAAAATCCCAGTTAACGTCCAGGATCTTGGATCTGACCTGCTCTCAATATCTTCCCATAAAATAAACGGCCCCAAAGGTGTGGGGGCACTTTATGTACGGCGCGGTGTAAAACTTGATCCGATTATTTTGGGAGGCGGGCAGGAAAATGGCATGCGATCCGGCACTGAAAACGTTTCTGGCATTGCCGGATTTGGTGTTGCGTGCAGGATTGCACGCGAGAACCTTGGAGATGATACCATGCGAATAATGGCTCTGAAAAACAGGCTGATTGAGAGGATATGCTCGGAGATATCGCACACCGCGTACAACGGCGATGCCAAGATGAGAATATGTGGCAATGCCCATTTTACATTCCTTGGTGTTAACGGCGAGGATCTGATAATAAAATTGGACGAGTACGGCATAGCCGCATCTACAGGCTCTGCATGTTCTGTCAGAACGCAAAAAGCATCACACGTTCTTTTGGCGATGGGATTTTCACACGAGCAGATAACAGGCTCTCTGCGGCTCAGCCTTGGCATCTTTAACACCAAAGAAGAGATTGACACAACAGTTGATGCTGTCAAAAAAGCCGTAAAGGAACTTCGTGCAGTATCCCCGTTAAAATCAAAATACGGATTTTAATCCAGGCATCCGCAAATGAGTCAGAATAATGGCTGAAATTGCGGCACCAAATATGATTAATGTTGCCACTCCAAATTCAGGTATTGCATGCGTTCCAATTACACGAATTTCAGTACTATCTTTTGAAAATGGAACTGTAATTTTTCTATTTACAGCATCAGAGATGCTCTCCGTATGCAAAACCTGTACATCGTCTGCTAGAACTATGAAATCAATTGAATTACCATTCGAGTCTTGCGCATCGACAAATTCTTTTGGAATGTTTACTGTTATCTCCCCTGCATCGTGCGCTGTGATGGAAAATACGATTGCAAGTCCGTGTGTGTCGATTAGAACCTCGTCTACGGATCCTCCGCGTATGGTATATCCTACATCAAACGTGCCAGCATTGCCGGCGTCAACCTCGTAATTGGATGTTATTTCTTCACGCTTGTCTGTTTTAATAAATTGAAATTCCGCATTGTCGCTTACCCCCCCGTAATTTGCCACTATCCGATACTCACCGGTCTTTGACCACTGCGGTCCAGACGCAATCATGGTATGTGCAAAGCTGCCGTCAAGTGATATGTCTATCTGGGCAACATCTACGACATCATCTGTTGGTGAAAATACCTGTATGGTAACTGGGGGGTCATTTGTCAATATTTTGGCCACACTGCCGCCCAATATCAGCACATCACCCTCATAATATGTTGAAGATGGCGTGTACACTTCCAACTGTTTTACCTCCTGACCGTATGCATAACCTGAAAATATCCCAAAGGCCAAAAGAGCAACAACCCAATACTGCATATTAAAAACTAATCTTTATTCTATATACCCTTTTCTGTAAATATGCGCTGAAAATATATCTTATATGATTACAAAGGCTGTATTTGCAGCCAAATATTAAATAAAATAAAAAATACGGTTTAGATTTTTGGTTGTATTCCGAGTCGTGTTTTGGCAGTTACTGCAAGAACCGACATTATGGCGATGGCCAAAACAATTGCTGCTATGGTTCCAAATTCTGGAATGACCTTTGCTGCATATATGATAATACTTGTTGTGCCTGCAGGATACATTACCGTGACTGTGTTCTCATCAATCATCACATCGTCCCATTGTTCACCGTCAACAAGTACTGTATGGGTATCTAACAAAACACTACGTAATTCGGATAATTCAAGCGAACCTGGACCATCTTCGGTATTTACGTTCAACGTAATCGAATTATCGTCAATCACAGTGTTGATCAATTCTCCACTGGTAAGCGTGTATGGAACGCAATTGTCTGCAACTGCAATTGACGTATCTGAACATTCTGCACCACGTATGGATTCTGGAGGTGTTACTGTATTTGATACCATTTCGCCTCCAACCAAATTTACAACCGCCCAGTTGTCTATATTGCTGCCGTATTGAACGCGTATGACATATTCGCCGTCATATTTCCAAGTATTGCCCTTTGTGTTTAATGTAAATGCAAATGTTCCATCATCATTGACTTCGTTTTGACCTATTGTTACAATATTACCAGTGGGGCTTGTGACTTTGTATGTGATCGGTATGCCAGATCTTATGGATTCAACGTTTCCAGTAACGGATATTTTGGACTCGTGATCATATGTATCACTGTCTGTGGATACGGTTATTGGGGATGCACTTTCTCCATATGCTGGAGTAATTAGAATTGCAACAAATACTGCCAACAGTGCGTATGTTATGTGTATATTCATCTTGATTTAACGATGATATTACTATATTTATAGTTGATCTGATAATGACCATATCTTACGATATGTGGTCGAAAAATAAAAAGAAAAAGTGTTGTTAAAGTTTTGGCTGTATGCTTAGTCTAGAGCGCGAGGTAATTGCAACTATGGATACTATGGCTACTACAAGTACAATGATTGCTGCAGAACCAAATTCTGGAATTATGACGCCATCTACGATTTCTACCTCAACATTGTCAATATACTGTGCTTTATCTCCTTGTTGTGCAGTAATAGTGTATATTCCGTCCTGTTTACCCAAGTCTCCGCCTATTCTCATATTTATGGCAAACGTACCATCAGCATTTGGTGGCACTTGATCAAATCCAACAATGTTACCATTGGGAGCTCTTACTTGGACAGTGACTTCTTCAGATTTGTCTGTATTACCTGTAATCATTATCATGACTGCACCTTCTTCAGAAATATCCACGAGGGTTAGACCTAGTTCAGTCTTCATGGTGTCAGTCTTGGTTGGGTCTTTTGTTTGATCCATTTTCTCTGTCATTGCATATGATCCTTCAAAATCAAACAATTTTACAACACTGCTATCTTTTACAGCGATTTTTGCAGTGGCAGTACTTTTACCTTGAGCCAAATTGACTGTATATGTTCCATCTTTTATCCAATCATAGCCTCCAACTGTGAAAAAACCTTCATACGTCAAATCCACTGGAGTAAATTGACCAAATTGTATTATTTTAACACCATCTGAACCTATGATCTGCATAGTTATATCGCCTGATGATCCTGTAGATCCACTCACCATCACTTTTTGATCGTCGGTTGTTTCAAGCTTTATTGATAGACCAGTTGCTGCGTTTGCAGAACTAAAAGCGGTTCCAAATACCATCATGGCAACTAGAACTGCTAATATTGCGCCGTTTCTGTATGTCTTCATCTTGGTTTAATTTAATATGCCTAGTATTTATACATTCAAGCCGATTTGACGTAAAAAGTCTCTAGGATTTATCATGTCTGTCCTGGACGGAATCCTGTCCTGATGCACATTTAGTGTAGTTTAACCATTTTCAATGTCCAGTGAAAAATGTAATTGCTCCTTAGTATTTGATGAATTTGTCCAAATCTCCGTAAAATGACATCTCTTCTTTCAGGGTACGAAAGAACCGTTTCAGATTACCGCTAGTTTGAAGGTGGCGCAGTCTTGAGTTTATTGTCTTGATTCCCCTATGCAACAATTCGTTCTCAAAAGCCCGTTGACATCCATGACTTTGGGCTCTTGGCACCGTTTGGACGTAAATTGTGCGCCATTGTCCGAGAGTATCTGTACAGAAGTTTTGAATCTGTGCATACCATGGAATCTTATGTTTTCTTAGATGATATGCTCAAAAACTCTAACAGCAGTTATGTATCTAGAAACACCATCTTGGCATGCAATCCACATATGCGTTAAACGTGACATTGTATGCCGAATGAGTGTTTTATACAAAGTTTCCAATGTAGAATTTACAGTCTTGTCAGTTTTGATCTTGACGTTATAGCTATTATGGATACAAGTGAAACGGCTAGTACTACGATTGCTACAATGCCAAACTCTGGTATCACCATGGTGCCGATTATCTCTATTATTTCAGAACCTGCGTAAAATTCTATGTTCAAAGTTCTATATGTTTCTGTAGTTTCTGTTTCTTCATAATCATTCTCTTCATTGTCAACTAGAACGAAAAAATCTCCGTTTAGATTACTCTCAATGTCAGAATCTATGACCGCTCTTGGAAGTGATATTGTCAACATTCCATTATCTGTGGCATCTATCTCTATTATTAGAGAATTAGAATCCACATCTGGATATATTGATTTTATACTTCCACCTGTTATCTTGTAGTTGATCCCAGTACCTTCTAAATCAAATACCAGAGTACCCTCTGGTGTTATTGCAGGTTGTATGTTTTGTATCGCTGTTCCTGCAATAGCGGTTCCCTGACCGACGGTTAATGTGGCTTCATTTGCCCATTTGCCATATAATACACTAATGGTGTATATGCCAGCTTTGGCTTTTGGTGAAAGTTTGATCTGAGTGGACCATGTATTATCCTCTGCTGGAATTATTTGATCTGCACTATTAAAATTTCCATTTGGTTCTCGAAATAGCATGGTTATTTCCTCATTACTTGTAAGCTTGTTTATGATGCCGCTGACAGTTATGGTCTCACCTGGACTGTACATGTCCTTGTCAGTCTCTATGGTAATCTGAAAAGACTGCCCGTATACTTGGGATGCAAGAGTGCCCGTCAAAAGAATGGCGGTAAATGCAACAAGAAAAAAACCATTTTTCACAGTATCTATAACCACTAGATAGTATATAATGGTTAATCCGATAATAGGCATTTTTTGATCGCATAAACACTCTGCATATATGAGAAAATCTGCCAATACGGTATGATCCATGATACTGGAATTTGAGCCGTTAATAGAACCTCTATTGACTCAAAATATTTGAAATATTCTAAAAAAACCCTCTAGATATATATTAACCGCTCGATGTATTTTTAACATATTGCGGGTTAAAATTCAATCTGCGTTCTCTGAATTGGAGTTGTATTGATTGGCGACAAAAAAGATACCAATACTTGTACCAGATCATGTCTATGTACCAAAACACGAACTTATGACCATGGATGAAGCTTTGGCAGTTTTGGAAAAATACCACTGCCAGCCCACAGAACTACCTCTCATACTTGCAAATGATCCTGCCATAGTTGGCCTTGGCGTAAAACCTGGAGACATGATTAGAGTGATCCGAGACAGCCATACTGCAGGCGTTTCAGAATATTATAGATACGTGGTGGAAGTCTAAATGGCAGATACATCTGGAAAACGCTGGCCAATAATACAGGACATACTCCGTAAAGAAGGAATTGCAAAACAGCACATCAACTCGTTTAACGAATTTCTAGAATCAGGTTTGCAAAGTATCATCAAGGAAGTGAGCCAAATTGAAATTGAAAACGCAGAATATCCGTACAAAGTGCAGCTTGGAAAAATAAAATTGCAAAAACCTCGCATGATGGAACTGGACGGTTCTATCACAAACATTGCTCCCGCAGAAGCTAGACTCCGTAACGTCTCATACGCGGCTCCCGTAATGGTGGAAGCAAGTGTCGTAGAAGACGGAAAGACTTTGGAATCAAAATTCATACATATCGGAGATGTTCCGGTCATGGTAAAATCAAATGCGTGCATACTGTACAGCTTTCAAGATGAGAAACTAATAGAGTACGGCGAGGATCCGTTGGATCCTGGTGGATACTTTATCATAAACGGATCAGAGCGAGTAATAGTGGGATTGGAAGATCTCTCATACAATAAAATAATTGTTGACAAAGAAACTGTGGGAGGCAATCCTGTCTTTAAAGCAAAAATTTACTCGTCCATAGTTGGATACAGGGCAAAACTGGAACTAATTATGAAAAATGACGGACTGATTGTTGCAAGAATTCCAGGTTCACCTGTGGACATACCGGTGGTTACGTTAATGCGAGCACTTGGTCTTGAATCTGACAAGGATATTGCATCTTCCACATCACTCAACGATGAGATTCAAAACGAACTAGAGGGATCTTTTGAAAAAGCTGGCGAAGTACCTACATCAAAGGATGCTATCGTCTACATCAGTAAAAGAATAGCGCCTGGAATGCTAGAAGAATTTCAAATAAAACGTGCTGAAATACTTTTGGACTGGGGTCTTCTCCCGCACCTTGGAAAAACTCCGGAAAATCGCAGGGAAAAAGCACAATTTCTTGGAGAAGCAACATGCAAACTGTTGGAGCTAAAACGCGGCTGGATAGAGCCGGACGACAAAGATCATTATGGCAACAAAGTGGTAAAATTTGCCGGACAAATGCTGGCAGACTTGTTCCGTACGGCGTTTAGAAATCTGACACGTGATATGAAATACCAGCTGGAAAGATCCGGACAAAAAAGAGGAATAAACGCAGTATCTGCATCAATTCGTCCTGGAATCGTCACGGACAAACTCAACAATGCCATTGCAACTGGAAACTGGGGTAGAGGCAGAGTTGGAGTAACGCAACTGCTTGATAGGACAAACTATCTCTCAACAATAAGCCACCTTCGCCGCATCCAATCTCCTCTTAGCAGAACACAGCCAAACTTTGAAGCACGTGATCTTCACGCAACACACTTTGGTCGCATATGTCCAAGTGAAACTCCTGAAGGATCAAACTGTGGTCTTGTAAAAAATCTTGCACTTTCTGCAATAATATCCATCAGTGTTCCATCGCAGGAAATTGTGGAAAAAATGTTTGAACTTGGCGTCGTGCATTTTACCGAAGCTAAAGATGATGACAAAAAAGACAGCGCACGCGTATTTGTGGACGGCAAGCTTGTTGGATATGTAAAAGATGGACAACAGTTGGCAGATTCAATGCGTGCACTAAGACGCTCATCAAAAATAGATCCGCATATTGGAATCTCTTTCCACAAACCGGAAAAAGAAGGGGCCACGAGCAGATTTTATGTAAATTGCAACGCAGGTCGCATAATGAGACCGTTGATCATCATAAAAGATGGTCATTCATTACTTACCTCGGATATACTGGACAAGATCTCCAAAAAACTATTGGGTTGGAGAGATCTTTTGCGCATGGGAATAATAGAGCTCACGGATGCAAACGAAGAGGAAAATTGTTACATTACGCTAGATGAAAAGAAAACATCCAAACGTACACACCTTGAAATATTCTCATCTGCAATACTAGGAGCTGGCGCATCCATCATTCCTTATCCTGAACACAACCAGTCTCCAAGAAACACATACGAATCTGCAATGGCAAAACAGAGCCTTGGATTCTCAACACCGATGATGAATACTAGCACGTATGTGAGACAGCATCTTATGCTGTATCCTCAAACCCCAATAGTTACCACAAAGGCAATGGGTCTGCTGGGTCTTGAAGAAAGACCTGCGGGTCAGAATTGCATAGTTGCAGTGTTACCGTTTGATGGCTACAACATAGAGGATGCAATTGTAATAGGTCAGGCCCCAGTTGACCGCGGTCTTGGCCGGACGTTCTTTTACCGCATATATGATGCAGAGGCAAAACAGTATCCTGGTGGAATGCGTGATGCATTTGAGATACCAAATGCTGAAGCCAACATAAGGGGATACAAGGGAGAAAAATTATACAGGCTCTTGGAAGATGACGGCATTATAGCATCAGAATCACCAGTAATTGGTGGCGACATTTTGATTGGCAAAACCAGTCCTCCACGATTCATGGAAGAATACCGTGAAATGGATTCTACTGGACCGTACAGACGTGATACATCCATTGGCGTACGACCTTCTGAAAAAGGCGTGGTGGATACTGTGGTTATGACACAATCAAACGAGGGTGGTAAAATGTACAAAGTCCGGGTCCGAGACGTTAGAACTCCGGAAATTGGAGATAAATTTGCAGCAAGACACGGGCAAAAAGGTGTATTGGGTATTTTGGCAAAATTAGAAGATCTTCCATATACGGCAGAAGGAATCACGCCGGACGTTTTGATAAATCCGCATGCATTTCCATCACGTATGACCGTTGGAATGTTTATGGAATCCATTACCGGCAAGGCTGCAGCATTGCGAGGTACGCAGTTTGATGGTTCTGCATTTGTGGGAGAAAAAATGGAAGAGGTACGCAAGATCATGGATGAAACTGGTTTCAAATATTCTGGAAAAGAAATAATGTACGACGGACGTACTGGAAAACCATTCCCCGTAGAGGTGTTTATCGGAGTTGTATACTATCAAAAACTTCATCACATGGTTGCAGATAAAATACACGCAAGGGCCAGAGGTCAGGTTCAGATGCTTACAAAACAGCCAACCGAAGGCAGGGCACGAGGCGGAGGACTGCGTTTTGGTGAAATGGAGCGTGACTGCATAATCGCATACGGTGCCTCGATGATCCTAAAAGACAGACTTCTTGACGAATCGGACAAATCTGACATTTACGTATGTGAAAGATGCGGTCTTGTTGCATATCATGATGTAAAACAGCGCAAATACGTGTGCAAAGTTTGCGGAGACAAGGCAAAAGTTTCTTCAGTGTCAGTTGCATATGCATTCAAACTATTGCTGCAAGAGATGCAGAGTCTGATAGTGGCACCTAGACTCATGATAAAGGAGAGAATCTAGATGTCTATACAGACTACAAAAGCAATACGATCAATCCGTTTTTCGGTATGGTCACCTACCGAAATTAGAAAATATTCAGTAGCTGAGATTACCGTTCCAGAAACGTATGACGAGGATGGAATACCTGTACAGGGAGGTCTTATGGATGGACGACTTGGAACACTAGAGCCGGGACAAAAATGCCTTACATGTGGAAACATGGCAGCACGCTGTCCGGGACACTTTGGACATTTGGAGCTTGCAGAACCCATACTGCACATTGCATTCATAGATAACATACACAAACTTCTTTTGATCTCATGCAGATCATGTTCTCGTCTTAAAGTGACCCAGACTGATCTTGAAGACTTTACCAACATACAAAAACGTGAAGCAGCATACACTGTATTATCACAAAAACACATTCCGGAAAAAATACTTGAAATAGCAAGAAAAGCAAAGGAATGCCCTCACTGCGGAAAAACCCAGTACGAACTCATCTTTACAAAACCTACAATCTTTATAGAAAAAACCGAAGTGGGCGAAAATCGACTGCTTCCGATTACCATACGTGAAAGATTCTCACAAATACCTGACAGTGACCTAAAATTGTTGGGATATGATCCATCAGCTGCAAGACCAGAGTGGTTTATCCTCCAAGCGCTTCCAGTTCCACCAGTTACCGTCAGACCTTCGATCATATTGGAAACTGGAATAAGATCCGAGGACGATCTTACACACAAGATGGTGGATATAATCCGCGTCAACCAGCGCTTAAAGGAAAGCAAAGAAGCAGGTACACCGCCCCTTATAGTGCAGGATTTGGTAGATCTTTTACAATACCATGCCACCACATACTTTGACAACGAGGTATCTGGCATTCCACAAGCCCATCACCGTTCGGGCAGACCGTTGAAGACTTTGACACAAAGATTAAAGGGAAAAGAAGGCAGATTTAGAGGATCACTCTCGGGCAAAAGGGTTGACTTTTCAAGCAGGACTGTCATATCCCCTGATCCAAATTTGGATTTATCCGAAGTAGGAGTTCCAGAAGTAATTGCAAAAAAACTTACAATCCCAGAAATTGTAACCGAATGGAACATTGAACGCATGCGCAATCTTGTCATAAACGGACCTGACACATATCCTGGAGTAAATTATATCGTGCGTCCAGATGGTGTAAAAATTCGTCTGGATTTTGTAGAAGACCGATCAACAATAGCTGAATCCTTGGAGATTGGATATCTAGTGGAACGTCATCTGCTAAAGGGGGACATTGTAATGTTCAACAGACAACCATCACTCCACCAAATGTCAATAATGGCACATCACGTACACGTTCTGCCGGGCAAAACATTCCGTCTACATCCGTCCGTATGTCCTCCGTACAATGCTGACTTTGATGGCGATGAGATGAATCTGCACGTGCCGCAAAGCGAAGAGGCCAGAGCCGAAGCGCTGTTGCTTATGAGGGTTCAGGATCAGCTAATCTCTCCAAGATATGGCGGACCAATTATCGGCGGACTGCGTGACTTTATCACCGGCTCTTATCTTTTGACAAAAGACGATACGTTCCTATCGGCTGAAGAATTTGCAAATCTTGCAATGCTTGGTGGATATTCGGGTAATCTTCCTACTCCGTCAAAAACAGGCAAACTGTATACTGGAAAACAGCTATTTTCACTCTTTCTTCCAAAAGATTTCAATTATGTAATGACGTCAAAATGGGCAAAAGGAACGTCTGATAAGGTAAAAGATGTTGTAATTAAAAACGGTGAACTCATCAGCGGCGTAATTGACAAATCATCCATCGGTGCAGAAGAGCCTGAAAGTGTTCTGCACAGAATTGCAAAAGATTACGGTAACGAACCGGCAAAAATATTCTTAAACTCGATCTTGATTATAGCAAAACAATTCATCACACACTATGGATTTAGCTACGGTTATGCGGATCTAGAACTAGATGAAAAAGTACGCAACGGCATATTGGACAACATACAAAAAAGCTACAAAACAATTGACGGATTTATTAGCGATTACAAAAAAGGAACATTAAAGCTTACCCGTGGTCTCTCACCAAACGAGGCTTTGGAGGCATACATTGTAAACGAACTATCCAAAGCCAGGGATTTGGCCGGAAGTTCCGCAGATCAAGCATTTGATCATACAAACGCTGGAAAAATAATGGCTACAACTGGAGCCCGTGGCTCCTCACTCAACATCGGTCAGATGGCAGGTGCGCTAGGCCAACAGTCAAGACGAGGAAAAAGACTGCTTACCGGATTTAACAACAGGGCACTGACGCACTTTGAAGAACACGATGACAACCCAGATGCGCACGGATTTGTAAAATCCAATTATCGTGAAGGTCTTTCGGCATTGGAATTTTTCTTCCACGCCATGGGAGGACGTGAAGGACTTGTGGATACGGCAGTTAGAACACAGCAGAGTGGATATATGCAACGTAGACTTATCAACGCACTAGAGCACATACGTTTGGAATATGATGGAACGGTACGTGATACACACGGCCATATCATACAATTCTTGTACGGTGAGGATGGCATCGACGTGGCAAAGAGCGATCATGGTGAGGCTTTCAACATCAACCGTCTCATCGAATCACAAATCATAGTTGATTCGGGCGCAAAATCAACCGTGCATGACAGGGATTCTGCAGTTAAAAAATACGCCAAAACCTACAACCCGCGACTGCGCCAAATTGTCACTGATGCACTCATGAAAGCTGATCTGAGTAAAGAAGGCATAGAAAAAGTGGCCAAAAAAGGTCTTAGCTTGTACAACCGCGCCAAAGTAGAACCGGGCCAAGCAGTGGGAATAGTTACCGCGCAGTCTATTGGAGAGCCTGGAACACAAATGACGCTGCGTACGTTCCACTTTGCAGGAATTAGAGAAAGAAACGTTACGCTGGGTCTTCCACGGCTGATTGAACTGGTGGATGCGCGCAAAAAACCAAACACCCCCACTATGGATATTTACCTTGATGATGAATCAAAAACTTCGCGCGAAAAGGCAGTTTCCATTGCACGAAATATTTTACAAACTAAAATCAACATTCTTGTAGGCGAAATAGATACAGACTATGCAACAGAAATCAAAATAACATTCAACGAGGATAGACTAAAGGAGCGAGGATGTACAATGCAGGATATAGTGGACGTGCTAACATCAAACAAAAAATTCAAGATTGAAGAATTTGACAACATTCTTGTTTTAAAACTTGTAGAAGAATCAGATGTACCCACCGTTATAACAATACGCAACAAGGTACTAAACACCACTGTAAAGGGCGTACCTGACATTGAACGCGTCACAATGGTACAAAATGACGGTCAATGGGTCATACAAACCACGGGTTCAAATCTTGCAAAAGTGTTGGCAGTAGAGGGCATTGACAGAAAAAATGTCCGCACAAACAATGTATTTGAAATTGCCGGAGCGCTGGGAATCGAGGCAGCTCGCAACTCACTCATAAACGAGCTACACAACACACTAGCAGATCAGGGTCTTGAAGTGGATCTAAGATACATCATGCTCGTATCAGATCTAATGTGCTCTAGGGGATATATGCAGCAGATTGGACGGCACGGTATTGCGGGAACAAAAGACAGCGTTTTGGCCAGAGCTGCATTTGAAATCACGGTTCCAACCATAGCACGAGCCGCTCTTGGAGGCGAGACTGAACGACTAAAGGGTGTTACAGAGAATGTCATCGTGGGAAGCAACATACCGATTGGAACCGGCACAGTTGACTTGTACATGCAAGTTGCCAAGAAAAAATAACGAACCAAACATACCTTTTTGGCGTCAGAAATGCAAAGTTGAATAACGTAAAACTATAAAGCCATCATAAGAATTGTTTACATCATGGTAACACTCTTGGAGAAAACACTAAAGGATTCGATAAAAGAGGGCAACTGCTCTTTTGGGCAAAAACAAGTTGCCGCAAACGTCTCAAAAGCAAAGCTAGTTGTGGTATCAAAATCCGCAGAGTCTGGATTTGCAGAAAAATTAAAGGTGCCATACAAGGACTTTGATGGAACATCGGTCGCTTTGGGAAAATTTTGCGGTGTACAGTTTAGAGTCTCAGCAATATCAATATCATCCATACCTGATGCTACTGTAAGATCAATAATCGGCAAGGAGGCAAATAATGTATAAAATAAGTTTAAATGTCTGCTCTAAAAACCACGGTAGAATGGCATTCGCATGAAACAATCTATAAAATTATCCACAGAACAACTACAATACATTTCACTGTTTCAAAAAGTCACACATACGCAACCTAAAGACTGTGTGGAAGATGAAAAACTTGATCGTATAATATTCGTGGTTGAACCGGGCGACATGGGAAAAGCCATAGGCAAGGGTGCTGTCAACATAAAATCACTAATCAACAAAATCCAAAAAACCGTAGAGGTTGTGGAATATATAAAAGAGCCGGAAAAATTCATCGCAAAGGCGATAAATGAAAAACTCGTTACCGATGTTACAATATCAAAAGATGATCTTGGAGGATTGCAAGCAACAGTCATGGTTGGTGCAAACAACAAGGGTCTTGCAGTGGGGCGCAACGGGCGCAACGTAGAGAGGGCAAAAATTCTTGCACGAAGATATTTTGATATTTCGCGCATAATGATAAACACGCCGCAAAGGACAATGATGGAGCTGTAATGACAGATGGCAAAGTCTCCACTTGGTTTGTTTGCAGGACGCGTTTTACGTTTAAAGCGTAAAAAACAACGCTGGGCAATATCTAGATACAAACGCCGCGAGCTTGGACTTGACCGCAAGGCAAACCCGATGGCAGGATCTCCGCAAGCGCGCGGAATTGTTTTGGAAAAAGTCGGCATAGAGGCAAAACAGCCAAACTCTGCTGTCCGAAAATGTGTGCGCGTACAATTGATAAAAAATGGCAAAACTATTACGGCATTTCTGCCGCGTGATGGGGCCATGAACTTTATTGACGAACACGACGAGGTGCATGTGGAAGGAATGGGCGCCACACAGGGTGGAGCCATGGGTGATATACCTGGAGTCAGATTCAAAGTATTCAAAGTAAACGATACCTCATTGCACGAGCTTGTCATAGGCAAAAAGGAGAAACCAAGACGATGACTGAGACAAAAAATATGCTATTGTTTAGAAAGTGGGATACATCTGGCATTGAAATAATAGATCCGGGTCTGAAAACTTCGATATCTTTGCGTAATTCCGTACTGCCTTATACGTACGGCCGTTCTGCATTAAAACGATTTAACAAAAATGACACGAATATTGTTGAAAGACTTGCCAACAAACTGATGCATTTTGGCAAAAAACACGCAAAAAACACAGGACGCATGACTGGTAAAAAATCACGTGTTATGAAAACGATCAAAGCCGCATTTACAATAATCGAGCTGAAAACGGGCAAAAATCCCGTCGAAGTCCTAGTACGTGCTGTGGAAATGTCAGCTCCAAACGAGGATACGACTAGAATCGTATACGGAGGAACAGTCTACCATGTTTCAGTAGACGTCTCACCCATAAGACGCGTGGATTTGGCACTTCGGTTTATCGCTGATGGTGTAAAAGAAGCGGCGTTTTCAAATCCTACAACCGTGGAAGAATATCTGGCAAACCATCTGATTCTTGCAGCGGCAAACGATCCTGCATCACCGTCCGTTAAGAAAAAACACGAACTTGAACGCATAGCGCAAGCTTCTAGATAGTAATAGCCCGAGGCAGATTCGAACTGCCGCCCCCGCGTATCTTCTCCAAAGAACCAGAGCGCGGGATCCTTGATCTGGCATTTTATGCCAATTGACCGCTAGACTATCGGGCTACGATGCAACAAACCCGTATGCTGAATATAATCATTCGTAGGAAAATGCAAAAAATACGTTACATTAATAGATAGCCCGTATGTAGTCTAACTAGCCGGTCATAGTGTCAGGGTGCGACCCAATCCCATTCCGAACTTGGAAGTCAAACCTGATGTCGCTGTTGTGTTACTTAGATGCGAGAGCTCTTGGGAAGCAACAGTGCTGGCGTTTATTCTATTCTCTCAAATATTAAATCCCAATCATCGTATTGGGAAATATTTCCGACATGATTTGAGAAAATCAAAATTATACAATTTATAACTACTGTAAAAAACTGGTTATAATTGGCAAATTGTACCGTATGCGGGGAGCACTTTGATGATGATGCAAGGTTTCTCAACCACATGATGATAAAACACGGATTTAGAAATCCCGATGTGGACAAACCGGATAGAAACAGCCGCGGATATTAGATTTGTATTTTCTGTGACTGCCGTATCAGACTTGCGGATCTGAAAAATACCGCCTTTGGTCCCTTGCATGCTGTACAGTCGGCACTTTGAATTTTTCCATGCTTTGAGGGGGGAATTTTTCCAAGCAGCGCCCTGCTAGTATGATACAGCAACGGCAGTATGGCGGATCTTCCGCCAAATGCAACTGTCCCATCCAAAAGCCAGAACATTTCAGTTGCATGATCTCCAAGTGCGGAACGCATATTCTGACCGTCTTTTGAATAATGGCCCACAAGCGATATTCTGTAGCGTCCAAAAAATGATACAGTCTTTGCAAACAGCGAACATAGGCTGCATTTGTCATCATATATGATGAGCGGCATTTGTATCAATACGTCCATACGGATTGATTCTGATCGATGGTTTTAAATTTTGGCTATATTCAAGTAGATTTTTATTTATTCTGTAATCGTTTCCGTATATTGGCTCAAAACTATTGCGGAATTAAAAAAAATATCAAAGAGGCGCGCAATCTGGTCATAGATGCGACAACTGACGCCGGTTCTGGCCATCCTGGAGGTTCGTTTTCGATGGCAGAGATCGTGGGGACTTTGTTTGGAAAACACCTCAGATATGATTCTAAAAACCCCACATGGGCTGAGAGGGACAGACTGGTACTCTCCAAAGGACACGCAGCTCCGGGGTTATTTTCAAATCTTGCAGTGGCAGGATATTTTGAAAAATCACAGCTTTTAACACTGCGAAAATTTGGGAGCAAACTGCAGGGACATCCGGATTTAAAATGCCCCGGAGTGGAATTTTGCGGCGGCTCGCTTGGAATCGGACTTTCATTTTCACTCGGCATGGCGCTTGCAGGACGCTTGGACGGAAAAGATTACAGAGTGTACACGATAATGGGTGATGGAGAATCTGACGAGGGACAGGTCTGGGAAGCTGCAATGGCCGCATCCAAATTCAAGGCGGATAATCTTACGGTAATACTTGACCGTAATTTTATCCAGCAGGATTCATACACTGAAAAAATAATGCCGCTTGATGAAAATCTCGTCGGCGATGATATCTCAAAAATGTGGAAAAATCCTTCGCGGTGGCGTACGGGGGAAAAATGGAAAGCTTTTGGCTGGAATGTTATAGAGATAGACGGTCACCGCATAGAGCAGATATCTGATGCGTTAAACCGGGCAAAAAATACCAAAGGTGCGCCAAGCATTATCATAGCACGAACCATAAAAGGCAAAGCGGTAGAACACATGGAAGACAATCCTGCATGGCACGGCAAGGCTCCGGCATCAGATATTGCACCGATAGTAAAATCAGAACTTGACATGCAGTTTTCAATCGCCCCATCTATAATCGCAGGCGATATGCAAAATCTGGACAAAGAGGTTCAAAAATGCGCCGAGGGAAGGGCGGATGTAATACACATGGATGTAATGGACGGCAAGTTTGTTCCAAACGTGACATTTGATTCCAAAAAACTCGCACAGATGCGCCCACTTACTCTGATACCATTTGACACGCATCTTATGATAAAAGAACCTCAAAAATACATCAAAGAATATGCCGAGGCAGGCAGCGACATTATCACCGTGCATGCTGAAGAATGCGACGAGTCCATCTTTGGCGAGATATATGATTATCTGCATTCCAATGCAATAGGGGCAGGTATTGCAATAAACCCCGATACGGAACTGCCAGAATGGATTTCAAAATTTGCCTCGGGACTGGATCAAATAATAGTAATGTCCGTAGTTCCAGGCAAATCTGGGCAAAAATACATTGAATCATCGCATGAAAAAACAAGACGCACCGTAGAAAAATTACACTCGCACGGATTTGGAGGAATTGTGGAAATTGACGGCGGCGTAAATCTGGAGAATGCAAAGGCGTGTTTTCTTGACGGTGCGCGCTCTTTTGTGGGCGGAGGATCAATGGTGGGACAATCTGACATACGCCTGGCAATACGTGAATTCCGACAGACTCTGCTGGAAGCTAGGCGTTCCATGCTCATAAAAAAAGCCAACGAGCTTGGGGGTGCAAAGTTGGCTGAAAAATGGATAAACCTGCATCTGGGTGAAAAACATGAAAAACTTTTGGCACTGTGGAGGAATTTGGCATGAGTTCAATACCGCACGGCGACATGCGAAGCGCATACGGGAGCACACTTTTGGAGATGGGGGATGCATACCCAAACGTCGTGGTATTGGGAGCTGACACAACTGATTCGTTAAAGACATCCGACTTTGGCAAAAAATATCCGCAACGTTTCTTCAACGTGGGAATAGCTGAAGCTAACATGGTCTCCATGGCTGCCGGTCTTGCAATGTCTGGAAAGACAGCATTTTCAAGCACGTATGCGATATTTCTTCCCGGACGCGCCGTGGATCAGATTAGAAACGCAATATGCTATCCAACGCGTCCTGGAAAAAAAGGACTGGATGTAAAACTGGTAGTATCGCACGGAGGATTGTCAGTTGGCGCAGACGGCGGCTCACATCAGCAGCTTGAAGATTTGGCAATAATGCGCGTAATGCCCCACATGAGGGTGCTTTTGCCCGCGGATTCAGTCTCAGTATCTGCAATGATACGCATGATGACATCATCGTACGGACCTTTTTACATGAGAATGGCCCGCTCCAAAGTTCCAATCATACACGAAAAAAACACAGAGTTTGTGCCAGGCGGCGCAATAACGCTGCGCGATGGTTCTGACTGTACAATTGCAGCATGCGGCATTACCGTGTCGATGGCGCTAGAGGCTGCCGAATCGCTTGCATCTGATGGCATCTCATGCAGGGTGCTAGACGTTTATTCCATAAAACCGATAAACGTAAAATTGCTTGAAAAAGCGGCCAAAGAAACAGGTTGCATCGTAACATGCGAGGAGCACAATATTGTGGGAGGATTTGGATCAGCTGTGGCTGAATCCGTAGCAGAGACATACCCTGTACCGATAAGACGCATAGGGGCGCAGGATTCTTTTGGAGAATCGTGCCGCGATTCAGAAATGCCGCAGCTGTTCGCCAAGCACGGCATAACCTCTATTAATATAGCCCGTACGGCAAAAGAGCTGCAGAAGGCATGAAAATATTTCTAGATACTGCAAACATGGAAGAGATACTAAAGTACAACAAGATGGGTCTGCTTGACGGCATTACAACAAACCCTACATTGCTCTCAAAGGAAACCGGAATGAATCCGCAGGAGGTAATGAAAGATATTGCAAAACTAATCGGAGGTGATGTAAGTTTAGAGGTCATAAGTTTGGAAAGCGATGAGATGATAAAAGAGGGTAAGAAACTCCGCGAGTACGGGGAAAACGTCGTGGTAAAATGCCCAATGACAGGGGAAGGCCTGCGCGCATGCACAGAGCTTACATCCCAGGGAATTCCTGTAAACATTACACTTGTTTTCTCAGCAAACCAGGCTCTTTTGGCGGCAAAGGCTGGGGCAAAATACGTCAGCCCGTTCATAGGGCGGCTTGATGACATAGGTCAGGACGGCATGCAGCTCATACGCGACATTCGATTAATATTTTCAAATTATAAAATAACCACGCAAATACTTGTCGCAAGCATAAGACACCCCATACACGTACTAGAGGCTGCAAAAGCCGGAGCTGATGTTGCAACACTGCCACCGGCAGTTTTGGGAAAAATGCTAAAACATCCGCTCACTGATTCTGGAATTAAAGCGTTTCTTGCAGACTGGAAAAAAACACAAAACTAGATGCCGGATGTATCCGCTTTTGTAATCTCCAAAAACACCTTGTCTCCGACAGCGAGGCCCATTTTCTTATATTCTGGTATGTCCATGCGTACGGATGTAAGTGACTGGTGTGCACCGCCGGAAATCATCTTGTTGATATCCTTCATCATGTCGTTCATGTTTGTAAATCCCATGACTTTGGAGTCAAACGGGGATTGGGGGGTTTGTATGCCTTGCTTTATCTCCTTTGATGATGTGAGTGAGACTACGACCGAAGGGGATCCGTCCGAAGAGGTATCTATACTCTTTACAACAAACTCTTTTTTCATATAATTTGGGGTATTTGGCGGTATTTTAAAGGCTACCAAACGCCCCACTATGATCCATTTTATACTAGATTTGCCACAAATCTGTGATAAATCAAAACAGATCAAACGTGTGGGATAAGAGTATAATTGAGACTAACGATTCCACATGTTTGTAACAAGACCCTATATGCGAAAATGAGTATATATTGTATAAAACAAGTGAGCTAACATGAAAATTGTACTTGGATGCATATTTGCTGTTTTAATTATATTTGCAGTGCCAGTATTTGCAGCAAACGCTCAGGAAAACACGGTTCCGGCATGGATAAAAAAATCGGCGGAAATTTGGATACAGGGACATTCAAGCGATAGGGAATTTTTGAACGCAATCAAATATCTGATTGGCGAGGAGATAATTACAGTTGATGATACAGAAATTGATACACTGACAATTGGATTCATACCTGTTGAAAAAGCCCAGACGGTTTCAACGCAGGCGACAGATCTTGAATCATATTTGGAAGATAAAATGCCCGGCGTGGACATCGTGGTTACAATACCCACAGACTATGAGACAATCATCGAAGGCATGAGGTTTGGACATATTGATGCTGCATTCATGGATTCAGGACCTGCATGGATAACCCACGAGAGGACCGGAGCTAAAGTCATACTTGCAGAGGTTGTAAATGGAAAGATAAACTACCAGGCAACGGTTTGGACATCTGCGGACAATAAAGATCTGCAAAAGCTTGAAGACGTTGTTGGAAAACGCGTCGCATTTACCAGCATAACTGGCTCATCCGGATTCATCCGTCCCATGGGAACTTTGGTTACACAAGGATACGTGGAAATTGAAGGTAATGATATAATTTCGCTGAAAAAAGCGCTGGATGAATCATTTGAATCCCATACGTTTGCCGGAGGCTACAAAGGGGCGCTGGAATTGCTGCTAAACGGCAACGTTGATGTGGCATTTGGCTCTGATATTGCGCCTGAAAAATATCTAAGTCCCAAGGATGTCTTAAAACTCCGCGCCGTAACCGAAATAGGACCCGTACCATCACACGTCTTTGTTGTAAGCTCCGATCTGCCCGATTCTGCGGTAAAATCCCTCACGGACGCACTGGTGGGATTAAACGGCAATGAACACAACCACATACTGCAGGATTTGTACGGTGCAGAGGCGCTTTTACCTACAACCACAAAAATGCACATAGGTGATTTTGGATCATTCATCAACGCTCTGACTGGTATTGATCAGCTGATACTGGACAAACACAACAAGTCCAAATAAGCGGGTTTGATCTGATATTATATGTCATACAGTATAACGTGCAAACAACTAGTACAGATGAACAAAATATGGGCATATTATGATAAAAATCATCCTGCACTGTGCGATGTGAGCATGTCAGTAGAACGCGGCTCAAATTACGCCATTGTGGGCAAATCCGGTTCGGGAAAATCAACATTACTTCGGGTGATAAACGGCATGATGTCATGTTCGAGCGGGGCAGTATCCGTAGACTATATGCATCCGGATATTCATGATAAAAAATTCCGCACAAAGATGGCAAAAATCGGATACATTCCGCAAAATCTTGGACTGGTAAAAAATACATCCGTACTTGACAACGTTCTCATCGGTGCACTGCCGCGCATGGGTATGATACGATCTTTTTTGCGCTCATTTCCGCAAGAAGAGACAGAGTATGCAAAACATGTGCTGGAAATTGTGGAACTTGATGGAAAAGAAAACCGGCGCACACATACGCTAAGCGGAGGCGAGAGGCGCCGTGTGGCAATAGCTAGGGCGCTTGTGCAAAAACCCGTGCTGTTGTTGGCCGATGAGATTGTGTCCGAGCTTGACACTGCAACCGCACACGGAATAATGGACACCATATCTGAGGCGCAAAAAAAATTCGGACTCACTGCAATCATGGTGCACCATGACATCAATCTGGCCCTAGAATACGCTGACAGGGTGGCGGTAATAAACGAGGGCCGCAAAGTTTTGGAGATTGGGGTGGACGGTGAAAATATCGTGGATTTTCAGACCGGAGATTTAACTGAAAAACAGATACTAGAGATGTACAGCGATTGAATCCTACAAAAAATCTTGGATTTGGCATTGCAATTGCAGTAGCCGTTGCAGTAATGTCTGCCAACATCGGGGCAAATCCGCTTGATTTTATCAGCGGTGCGCCAAATCTGATGATCATTGCAAAAGAGATGGCAAATGTGGATCCTCAACTGCTAGATACTGCCTTTTGGGCGATGCTTGAGACGCTGCAAATGGCTTTCATTGGAACCGTGGCAGGAGTTACAATAGGACTTCCTCTAAGTCTGCTCTCCTCACGAAACATATCCTCAAAATGGATATACGTTCCAATCCGTTCACTGCTTGCGGCAATACGCACATTTCCGTCCATACTGTGGGCAATACTTTTTGTCATAGTGGTGGGCACGGGCGCGTTTGCTGGTGTTTTGGCAATAATCCTGTATACTGTGGGATTTGTAACAAAACTCCAGTATGAGACAATGGAGGCTATTGATTCGGATCCAATGGATGCAGTATCTTCAATCGGCGTCTCAAAATGGCAGCTTGTACGGTATGTGGTAATTCCAGAATCAGCATCGCATCTTTTGGGCCATGCACTGTACATGTTTGATTACAATGTTCGGCAGACTAGCATACTCGGTCTTGTGGGTGCGGGAGGAATCGGATTTTACATTATAACATACATTAAATATTTTGATTACGGCAGCGCCATGGTATTCATGGCAGTAGTACTTGGCACTGTTCTTGCAATAGACTGGATAAGCGTCAGGGTGCGCGATGCGTATCTGGTAAAAGCACAAAAAGGAATCAGCTAATGATGCATCCGTGCATTGCAAATGTGCACAATCAAACCGAATTTTTCCCTGATGCAAGTTTGCGCGCGGCACTGATTGCCTCTGCGGATTTTGAAGAATCCTTGCCGCCACCCTGTGCAAACGCATCAGAGCCGCCTCCTGAACCGCCCAAAATTTTTGACATTTCCTTTACAATGGCTCCGGCACCGACAATTTTTCTGGCTTCTTTGCCGCAGTATACTGCAATTTTCACACTCTGACTTGCGGCTGTTACAAGCGCACAGTATACCATCTTTGGCTCAAGTTTTGCAGCAGCCTCGCCTACTGTTATGTGGTAATCTGTGTCCATCTCGCCATCTGTTACGCTGTAAAAGAGCACACTGCCTGCACGCTCTGCCTCTTTTATTGCCGAATTTGCCACATACTCGCGCGTGCGCCGCATGAGATGTTTTAGCCTGCGCCTTGAGCTTTCTGCATCATCTTGTGATTTTGCAACCGATTCGACAATCTTGTTTTTGTCAGCTCCTAGCGATGTGGAAATTTCCGATATTGCCGAATCCTGTTTCTGCACATACTCAACGGCCCTGCTGCCGGCAAGAAATTCCAAGCGCACCACGCCATCTTGTATGCGATCGGTACGGACTATTTTCAACAGTCCTGCATCGCCGGTTCTTAAAATGTGGGTTCCGCCGCACGCCTCCACGTCAACATCGCCTATTTTGATTATGCGCACAGCTTTGACCGGAACCACTCCGCCCTGGTAAATCCTAAAACCGTATTTTTGTTCAGCATCCCCGCGTTCAAGCTCGCTAACAGATACCTGGAGATTTTCACGTATTACCGAATTTGCTTCCATCTCTATTCGGGCAACTTCAGCATCGGTCAGAGCTGAATGGTGCGTAATGTCAAGTCTTGCATGCCCGTCATCTTTGAATGCAGAATGCTGCCAAACCCATGATCCGAGAATTTTTCTTGCAGATGCGTTGAGAATATGCGTGCATGTGTGGTGTGTGGATATGTTTTTCCGTCTAGTCATGTCCACGCGGCATTTTACGGTTTTATCTTTTGGAATTTTACCATCTAACGTATGAACAACAACACCGCCGTGTTTTACAACATTTGTGACACTGCATCCGTCTATTACTCCAAAGTCCGGCTCCTGTCCTCCCCCTCTGGCATAAAAATTCGTTCTATCTAACACAATACACTTGTCCATAACTTTGATCACCTTTGCCTCAAATTCTGCATTTTGCGCCTCGTTGGTATAGTAGAGAAGATTTGTCTCAGCAATGCCATCAAAGTCCTGCATGAATGCAGCAGATTCGGGTTTTCTTGACTGGTGCAACTCTGAGAGTTTGGAGTAAAAATCATCAGGTATGTCTTTTATTGCACCAGCATCTAGCAGATAATCCGGTGTTATCCCGTCTGATTCGTACATTTGCACCAGATCCTTTGTGGTAGGCTCTGATTTTATAGCGTGCACGATCTTGCCCATCCGCTCCATTGACTGATCATACCTGCCAGTTTCTATATCCAATATCTTTTTGACATCCTCACGTGTCTTGACAAGCTCCGGATACGTCTTTGAGAGGTATTCTACATGGGCATCAACTAGCCATGAAAAATCCCTGCCAATACCTATTCTGCCAGCGGCTGCCACTGCGCGCCTGAGAATCATCCGCAGATTATACCCTCCTCCCACGTTGCTTGGAAGTGCCCCATCCGATATTGCAAATACCAGGGTTCTGATGTGATCTGCAACCGTATACGCATCCTCCATCGGAGATATCGTCTTTTGCAGCATGTTTGGATCAAGTCCGGCATTTGCTACTGCTATCTTGCGCGCCTGCGCAAGTCCCACTTTGTCTATGTTTTTTGCAATGCCGGTAAAATATAATACAAGTTTTGGATCCTGCAGGTCGCATCCTGCACTATCAAGCAGCTTTGCAATGGATGGGCCAAAACAACAATCGTATGCGGTCGGCGTACCCATTGTTATCCATGCAAACCGTTCAAGACCTGCACCCATGTCTATGATACGTTTATCCAATGTGGATGGTGATTCAACGCTCCCCTGAAATTCGGTAAACACCGCATTGCCAAGCTCCAACCCGCGCACAAAATATTCAAGCGATGATCCAAACGATCCGCCCCCTTCCCATACGTCCTCTACAAAAACAACTTCTTCTTTTTTAATCCCAAACGGTCCTGTAAGTAAGGAATAATCCAAATCAATGCATTCATCCTTCCAGTATCCGTTTGAATCTGCAATACTGTGCTGTCCGACCATGCAAAAACTGGAAAAATGTTTTCCTGTGGCGCCAACATTCTCCATGTCTTTGAAACGAAGGCATGTCTGTGGCACTATAAGGGGATTTGCAGGAAACTCAAAGGTGATCTTTGATCCTGCCTTTCTTTGAAAATCAACGATGGATGCTATCGTAAAGTACAGGTCATCGCGCCATCTGCACACTACAGGATATCTGCCAATTTGCGTATGATTGTTTTTTTTGAAAAAATCCGCAATCTGAACCCATGATTCAGAATAGTCAAACCTTTTGGAAGTTGGAGGATCGCCGATAAACGAATAGACATCATCTGAATGATCCGGGCATTTTTCCCTGCCATCTAGCGCCCAAAAGAACCTGCCGCATTCAGCACATGCTGTTCGAGTAAAACCCTGTTCTTCAAACAACCGTACCTTGTAATATCTGTCCGGATCTGATGAAAATCGTTTTTGTATGTTTGTCTTGTCTGCCATACGGGGATATTTTTGGAGGTTGGATATTTAGTTTCCATACGTCCAAGTAAAACCGCATACGCAAAATAACCGCGTACTTAATAAACAGACTGTAACTAGCATACGTATGACAAAATACACCTTGCCTGAAATGCCATACAAGTATGACGCATTGGAGCCGCATCTTGATGCACGCACAATGGAAATACACCACACAAAGCATCACCAGGCATACACGGACAAACTAAACGCGGCACTGGAAAAATGCCCGTCTGAAATACAGTCAAAAGACATCGTTGATATTCTAGCAGACATTAACTCTGTACCAAACGAGATACGGGGAGCTGTCAACTTTAACGGCGGCGGTTTTGACAATCACAGACTGTTTTGGAACAGCATGAAATCAGGCGGCGGCGGATCTCCTGGAGGATCTCTTGCAGATGCAATAAATACCTCTTTTGGAAGCTTTGATGAATTCAAAAAACAGTTTTCTGCCACCACTGCAGTCATACAGGGAAGCGGATGGGGCTGGCTGGTATACAACAAGTCTGACTCCAAAGTAGAATACCGAAGGATGCCAAACCAAACAAGTCCAAGAACCAAGGGATTGGTACCGCTGTTGGGATGCGACGTATGGGAACATGCGTACTATCTGCAGTATCAAAACAAACGCCCAGACTATATTGCCGCATGGTGGAACGTGATAAACTGGGATGAAGTTGACTCTAGATTCTCAAAAGCAAACTGATTTTTTTTAATTTTTCATATTTTATGGCTCACCGTTAGGGACGCTCGTGAAATGAATTTATAATCACATGCGGCAGTATACGTCATGAGTCAGGAACAGGATCAGGCGCAACAGCTGATGTATGAAATGCAAATGCTCGAAGGACACCTTGTCGAGCTTCAAAAGCGCGAATCAAGTCTTTCAGCAGTACTGCGCGAGGCTATTGATACAATAGAATCCATAAAATCAATCAAAGATGAAAAACCCGTCAAATCATTGGTTCCGCTGGGACTTGGAGCGTTTGCAAAAACGGAAATATCTGCAAAAGAAAAACTAATCGTAAACATTGGAGCCGGAATTGCAGTAGAAAAGGATCACGATTCGGCGATAAATTATGTTGAATCCCGAATAAAAGAGTTTGAAGTGGCAATGCAGGATACTGCGGCGCGCAAACAGGAAGCTGCAGAACGCATGGATGAGAGTCGGGAAATGATCTCCCAGATGAGTCAGGCTGCCACAAAGCAGCCTGCGGCGAAAAAAAATGTTTGAAAAACTAAAATCGGCGTTTGCCACAGCAGCTAAAAGTCTGGGCGAGAGGGAATTAAAAAAACAGGATGTTGATTTTGCCATATCTGATTTGGAATTTGCCCTGATGGATGCAGATGTTGCAGTGGAAGCTGTGGAACTGATAAAATCAAACCTGCGTGAATCCATGGTTGGAACTAGCATTGAAAAAAAACACATGGGCGAGCACATCCGAAAAGGACTTGCCGGTACGGTCTTGAAAATGTTTGAAAATACCGGAACAGAGGATCTTGTGGCAAATATTGAAAAAAAACGCGACGAATCTGCAGGACCATACCTTGTACTCTTTGTGGGAATAAACGGAACCGGCAAAACCACCACGCTCTCAAAAGTGGCGTACATGCTAAAGAAGAAAAAAATATCAATTGTCATAGCTGCATCTGACACATTTCGGGCAGGAGCAATAGAGCAGGTGCGCGAACATGCAAACCGCCTTGGAATAAAACTTGTGGCGCAAAATTACGGATCGGATCCTGCCGCAGTAGCTCGCGATGCCGTACTGTATGCAAAATCGCACAATGTGGACTGTGTTTTAATTGACACTGCAGGACGCATGCAGACAAACCAGAATCTTATGGCGCAGATTGAAAAAATAACAAACGTCGTAAAACCGGATTTTAAAATATTTGTGGGGGATTCACTGGCAGGAAACGACACCATAAGTCAGGCTCGGGAGTTTTATAAATACACAAATTTTGATGCATCAATACTTACAAAAATGGACGCAGATTCAAGAGGGGGTGCAGCACTCTCAATTGTAACGGTAACATCAAAACCCATCATGTACATAGGTGTGGGACAAGAGCACGGGGATCTTGCACCCTTTGAGATGAATGCTTTTGTAAATTCTATTTTTGGAACAGCACCCAAAGAAAACAAACCCGTTTTGGATACTGTAAAAACACCTGAATCAGATCAAAATAAAGACTCGTCTGTACGGGAAACGGTAATGCCAGAATCTGTCTTAAAATCTGAAAAAAATAAAGATACCGATCCGTTTAATGGAATATCCGATGAGGAAATAAAGACATATTCGGATCTATATGATGAGCCGCCGCCGGAAAATGACGATGATGCAGTACGCACTGCCGGAAAAATACGCGAATGGATTCAAAAAGGCAGGCCTGGCATGCAAAAAACTAAAAAACATTCAATGTTTGGATGGCGTAAAAAATGATCAAAAAAGACTTTCTCACATTTGATGAGATATCTGCAAAAGAAACATCAGCACTGATCTCACTGGCATCTAGCATGAAAAAAAAGCACACTCTGATTGGCACGCAGCTGAAAGGAAAGACGCTGGCAATGATATTTGAAAAACCCTCAACCCGTACAAGGCTAAGCTTTGAGGTGGGAATGTATCAGCTGGGGGGTCATGCCATTACACTCTCTTCTGACTCTATGCAGCTATCGCGCGGGGAATCGCATGCGGATACTGCAAGGACACTTTCAAGATATGTGGACATCCTCATGGCCCGCGTCTTTGATCATAGTACCATGGTGGAATTGGCAAAACATTCGACAATTCCGGTAATAAACGGCCTCTCTGACTCTTTTCATCCGTGCCAAATACTAGCCGACCTGCTTACCGTATATGAAAAAAAGAAAAAATTACGTGGATTAAAAGTGGCCTGGATTGGCGATGGGAATAACGTGTGCAATTCCTGGCTGTACGGGTGTGCAAAAACAGGAATGAGCATCATAGTAGCCTCGCCAAAAGGATACTCACCTGATCCGGACGTTGTAAAAAATGCCTCAAAATCAACTAGCGTGAGCATAACCACGGATCCGGCAAAGGCTGCAAAGGATGCTGACGTGGTGGTAACTGATACGTTTACCTCGATACACAACAAAGATTCGTCTGCAAGAACGGCAGCGTTTGTACCAAAATACAGGGTCGGAAAATCCCTGATGTCAATGGCACACAAGGATGCAATATTCATGCACTGTCTTCCGGCAAAACGCGGCAAAGAGGTTGAATCTTTTGTCATAGACGGACCAAAATCCGTAGTGTGGGATGAAACTGAAAACAGACTGCATGCTCAAAAAGCTCTGCTATTGTATCTTGTTGGCGCCTCTTCCATCTAAGGTTTATAAGAGCATATTAGAGGTTGAGCGTTAGATGGCTTATTCTAAGATACTTAGAAGACAGAGAGCGCAAAAAACCAACTATAAGAAACGTGGTATAATGCTCATGGGTAGGCGCGATTTTATTACCGTTACAATCACGAATGAAAACTCCCAGGTGCAGATTTTGACCCCAAATATAACCGGAGATATAGTGGTGGCTTCGGCACACTCGCGTTATCTTACCACAAAAGGTTGGAAAGGTTCACGAAAGAGTATTCCTGCATCGTACCTAGTAGGGTATCTTGCAGGAAAAAAAGCCATATCCAAAGGAGCAAAGTCTGCCCTAATGTACAGCGGTACGCGCAGATACACGCAGAGAATGGCAGCAGCTATAAAAGGCATAATTGACGCAGGTATTCAGGTTCCTGCAGATCCTGAAACATTTCCATCAGAAGAGCGCATACAGGGAAAGTTTCTTTCCGTTAAAAACGACATTGTCGCAGTAAAATCATCAATTGACGGAGATGTACAATAATTGAGTCATACTGCTGCCCCAACCAAAGGACGTCCACCGCGCGGAGGCAGACCTGGTGCATCTGACAGACCTCGAAGACGCCGTGAACCGCGTGAGGAAGCACCATGGGTGCCAAAGACAATACTTGGGAAAAAAGTTTCATCCGGAGAGATTGATTCCATTATACCAATACTGGAAAGCGGCGCGCGCATTCAGGAATCCGGAATAATAAAAAAACTCCTACCTGACTTGAAAACAGAAGTGGTGGATGTCGGAATGATACAAAAAATGACGGCAAACGGCCAATCCACGAGATTCCGCGCCATTGTTGCGGCAGGAAATGAGAATGGCTGGCTTGGAATAGGGCAGGGCAAATCAAAGCAAATACGCATAGCTATAGAAAAAGCGACAACCCAGGCGTACATTAACGTCAGTCCGATAAAACTTGGATGTGGAAGCTGGGAATGCAAGTGTTCACAAAAACATTCAGTACCATTCAAGGTGCGAGGCAAAGGCGGCAGCGTCGTTGTGGAGATACTTCCTGCACCACGTGGACTAGGTCTTGTGGCCGGAGGCAAAATACGACGTCTATTAGAGCTTGCAGGATTAAAGGATGCATATACTACGGCAAAAGGATCTACGCCAACAATGAATTCTACGGCTAAAGCCGTATTGGAATGTCTAAGACAGACATTCAGTCAGGGTTGATACAAGCATGGCAAAGTCGTATCTTGTAGTCCGAATTAAAGGCCAGGTAGATGTTCCGTACTGGGCTAGTACCACTATGGAATTGTTAAGATTGGACAAAAAATACCGTGCAACCATACTGCAGGCACAGGTAAACACCCTTGGAATGCTGGACAAGATAAAACATTACGTCAGCTGGCAAGAGGCAGATATTGAAATTACAAAACATCTGTTGGATAAAAAAGGCCGCAAGTCCGGATACCGAAAAATTGAATCGCAGGATCTAAAAGACATGGGATTTGCCGATCTTGACGAGATGGCCTCCTCCATTGCGGAAGGCAAGATTTCAATGTCAAAGATAAAGGAACTAAAGCCGTGGTTTGCACTGGCACCGCCGCGTAAGGGATTTAAACGAAGTACAAAACGCCTCTATACGCAAAAAGGCATACTAGGACCTAACAAAGAATTGGCCGAATTGGTCCGGAGAATGATATAACAATGGCAACTAGAAACAGAAAAACCCGCAAGAACCGCGGTTCACGTACGTGTGGCTGGGGACAGGTTGGACAGCACCGCGCTAGCGGACACAAGGGAGGACTTGGAATGTCTGGAATGTTAAAACACCACTTTAGCTCAATGCTGCGTGATGATCCGGATCATTTTGGACACGAATCAACCCATACGCCGCGAAATCTTAACCTGGTTAAATCTTGGGCATGTATACGGGATCTTGACGATATTTACGCCAAAATAGGTAAGGATGATGCAGGACGCAAAGTAATAGATCTTACAGCTGCCGGATATGACAAACTTCTTGGAGGTGGCTCAATATCAGGTACATACGCTGTAACTGTAAGGCGCTGTACGGAATCTGCCAAAACAAAACTTGAAAAAGCAGGCGGAAGTGTGAAGGTAATTCCAAAAACCGTGCCAAAAGAGGTGCAAACAACAAATGGCTGAGGGATCTGCCACCACATACATACGCAAAATAGTTTCTGCAGTAGAACCGTATCTTCCACAGGTGCCAAAACCGAAAAAAAAACTCTCACTCCAAATGCGTCTTGTATGGTCTGGTCTTGCACTGCTCATATACATGGTAATGGGTCAGACTCCTCTGTTTGGAGCGACAACACCAGAGTTTGACTTTTTAGAATTTGCAAGGGTAATTTTTGCATCCCAGCAGGGCACGCTTGTAGAACTTGGAATAGGACCAATAGTTACCTCTGGTCTGCTGATGCAGCTTTTGAGAGGCTCGGACATACTAAAGTTTGATTTTAAAAAGCCAAACGAGAGGGCGGTATTTCAGACTGCAACAAAGCTGGTAACGTACATTATCATCGTGGGCGAATCAATAGTATATGGAATAGCAGTGTATGGCTCAAACATATCAGATCCGGCCATTTTGTACATATTGGTGGGACAGCTTATGGCAGCTTCGATAATCATCATGTTTCTTGACGAGTTGATCCAAAAAGGATGGGGTCTTGGAAGCGGAATCAGTTTGTTTATCATGGCCGGCGTGGCGCAGCAGATACTTTGGAGCATGTTTAGTCCGCTGCCAGCTGGAGACGGGGGTACGGTGGGCATAATACCCTACATTGGTCAGTCCATACTTGGCGGCGATCTATCAAACGTATTTTTCAGATTCAACCAGCTTCCAAGCATATTCGGAATGTTCGTTACAGCAGGCGTTTTGCTGATACTAGTATACGTGCAGGGAATGAAGATAGAGATACCACTTGTATCGACAAAATACCGTGGATTTTCTGCAGTATATCCGATAAAACTAATGTACGTTTCAAACATTCCTGTAATTTTAGCTTCAGCGTTGACTGCAAACGCTGTATTTTTGGGGCAGCTTTTATGGGCAAACTTTAACCTGCGAAACGCAAGTCCGTTCATGAACATTATCGGGCAGTTTGATCCGACTAGTCCGTCAACTCCGATAGGGGGAATCATATACTATATCACGCCTCCTAGGGGGCTTGACGTTGCCGCACAGGATCCGTTACGCGCAGCCATTTACATTTTGTTCATGATAGGAATCGTGGTGATTTTTGGCAAGCTTTGGGTGGAACTGGGAGGCCTCTCGCCAAAGAGTGCTGCAAAAAACCTCCTTGATGCGGACGTACAGGTTCCAGGGTTTAGGCGCTCAAAACAGCCCATGGAAATTTTGTTAAACAAATACATCCCGTCAGTTACATTAATCGGCTCCATAATACTTGGGGCATTGGCTGGATTTTCTGACGTACTGGGAGTATTTGGAAGCGGTATCGGCGTACTGTTGATGGTGGATATACTGATCAATTATTACAACCAGCTTGTAAGGGAACAAGTCGAGGTTGTCATGCCAAGATTGGGTGCACTGCTTGGCAGAAAATAAAAAAATAATCATAGTTGGAATTCCAGGTGTGGGAAAAACAACGCTTGTCAAAAAACTTGCCGAACTGTTAAAGGTCAAAAAACACAGCGTAAGGCTGGACAGCTTTGGCACCCTGATGCTCAAAGAGGCATCCTCGTATGCCAAAGACCGGGACGATCTGCGCAAGCTGGACATTTCACAGCAAAAAAAACTGCAAAACCAGGTTGCATCAAAAATAGCCTGTTTTAGCGAGGACATTATTATAGTCGACACACATGCCTTTATTGCCACTGATTCAGGATTTTATCCAGGATTACCAAACAACATACTTGAGATAATAAAACCAAACCATTTTGTTTCAGTTTCGGCGCGTCCTGAGGAGATATACAATAGGCGTATGGGGGATATCACACGTATCCGTGATATCGTCTCAATAGAGTCCATTAAAAAGGAGCTTGCGGTACAGGATTCCATGGTTGCAGCGTGCTCTATACTCTCAGGATCCCCTATACTCACGGTCTTAAATTCCGAAGGCCGGGCTGATAGCGTGGCAGAAGAAATTGCAAAGGGGATTGGCGCGTAATGATCGTGGATTTTAGCACAATACATCTCTTTTTGGATGCTGTATTTTTGCAGGGTATGGATTTGTTTGGACTAGGAGACCGAGGAGCACTTGGAAGTGATGATCCAATAATAAAGGGAACGGTGGCAACTTTGTTCGCGGTAACCGGATTTGGAATATTGTTAAACATGTTCAATTCCGGTGTGAGAAAAAAACTGGTAGATCAGGTAAAATTAAAACGGATAATGAAGGAGACGCGTGCATGGCAAAAGGCACGCATGGCAGCATTCCGTTCAAAAGATCTTGAAAAACAAGCTTCTTTGAACAAAAAATCATCGTACATGAACAAGATGAACATGGAGATGATGCAGATGAACATGCGTCCGATGCTCATAACATTCGTCCCATTGCTGCTTATATTTTATTTCGTACTGCCAGAACTGTTCTCATACACTGTGGCACTATCGCCAATATCCCTCAACGTGATCCCAGGAGACTTATTCCAGCTTACGTGTACTCTTGAACAGGCGACAGATTTAGACCCTGTCTGCACACAGGAAAATGGAATATACTTGTGGGCATGGTATTTTCTCTCTTCGATCGCGTTTAGCGGCATGATTATGAAGCTGACAAAAACATCGATGGATCTGGGTTGAAAAAATCCATAGTGATTTCAGGACCGCCTGCTGTGGGAAAAACCACCGTGGCAAAGGCGCTTGGAGAAAAATTCAACCTCAAATACGTCAGTGGCGGGGACGTATTAAAGGAAATTGCATCCGAATACGGTTTTGACTCTACAGGTGATGACTGGTGGGATACTGATGATGGCCTGAAATTTCTGAAAATGCGCTCTGAGGATGAACAGTACGACAGGCGCGTGGATGAAAAACTCATCAAAGCGTACAGCATTGGAGGGGCGGTAATGACTAGCTATACCATACCTTGGATTGCACAGGGGGGAATAAAGATCTGGCTTGGCGGCTCGCACAAAATAAGCGCTGACCGCATGCAGTCGCGGGACGGCATGGATGCCGCAAAAGCGTTGACAGTGTCAAAAAAAAGATACGCGGAAAATAAAATAATCTACAAACGCCTCTACGGATTTGATTTTGGAGAAAAATCCGTATTTGATGTTGTAATAGATACGGATTTACTTGATGCTGCCAAAGTAATAACAAGGGCGCAAGAAGGGGTGCAAAAAATTCTTTGAATCTAAAACAGCTGGAAAATCTAAACGTACTGGATCAGGACCTAATAGACGAGGAACAAGGCTGCCGTTATGACAAACGCAGTACCTCAGATCTGCTTGATAACGGCATTATACTGCTGGACAAACCGCCAGGTCCGACAAGCCATGAGGTAGTTGCATGGACAAAACGAATGCTGGATCTGCCAAAGATAGGGCACAGTGGAACACTTGATCCGCAAGTTTCAGGCGTTCTGCCGCTGGGACTTGGTAACGCCACAAAGGCGCTGGGTGTATTGTTATTTGGAACAAAAGAATACGTCGGCATTGGAAGATTTCATACGGTTCCATCTTTAAAGACAATTGAATATTTGAAAAACACGTTTACTGGACCCATCTACCAAAAACCGCCGCAGCGCTCTTCAGTTTTACGCCGCACACGGATAAGGACTATAACTGAAATAGAAATCATGGAGCAAAAAGATTCACTTGTTTTAATGCGTACGGTATGCGAGGCTGGCACGTACATACGCAAACTCATATACGATATGGGCGAAATCATGGGATCCGGTGCGTCCATGATCGAGCTGAGGAGAACACGTGTGGCACAATTTGAAGAAAAGATGGGTCTTGTTACAATGCACACTCTTGCAGACGCTTACGCTGTATGGAAGGAGAGCGGAAATGACTCAAAACTTCGGCGATACGTGCATCCTGTAGAGGTGGCACTCAGTGAGATAAAATCCACAGTAATACGTGATTCTGCAGTTGATGCACTATGCCACGGGGCACAGCTTGCAATACCTGGAATACTGCAGATCTCACACGATCTGAAAAAAGGGGATTTTGTGGCAGTTTATACACAAAAAGGCGAAGCTGTCGCACTTGCAACTGCCACAATGGATGCAGATGCAATATCTGAGGGAACCAGGGGGCACGCATTTGAAACAAACCGCATAATAATGGAACCTGGAACGTACAAAAAGAGCTGGCGCACAAGATTACCAGATCGTACATCCGACGGGCACGGACATTAATGATAAACAGAAATCTTCTTGTGGCAGTATGCGTGGGTATGGCATCTGCATTAACACTGGGAATTTTACTGTATGATGAAATTGAAAACAAAAACCTGCCTCTTTTACTGACTTCGCCTAAAATGCAGTATGCTGTGGGAGAGATAGTCGTACTCGAGGTTCATAATACTGGCTCGTATCCTCTTTTATTCCCAAATGACGCGTTTGGAATACGCGTGATAGATCCTAAAGGTGTGATAATATGGCACGCCCCGCATGATGAAGAACACGTTGTCATTAGAGCAAAACAGACACAAACAGTAACGTGGAATACCACACATTTTGATCCTGGAACGTATACTGTATCATCGCATATATCTATAATCGCTGCCTCGATCACAGTTACCATTACATGATGCAGGATTTGGAATTTATACGCCCGTTTTGTAATTTAAAACCTGAATGGTTTCCCCTGGCATTCAAAAAACCCGCAAAACGCCGTCCGCCAAAGATCCAAACTAATCTTTATTTAATGACCTCAATATACTCGACACGGTCTTTACGATCGTGCCGGGGTCGCCTAGCCTGGTAGGGCGCGCGCCTGGAAACATTGCCATATAGCGCGTTCTCGCAAGGGAACGGGAGTTCAAATCTCCCCCCCGGCGCCATTTTTATACAAATTATACGCAATGGCATATCTGTGAATATTGTACTATACAACGGCAAATTTGCATGCGCCCAAAATATGACAACAGTTCAGTTTTAAACACCTTGCAGGATCATGGAATCTCACATTGAATGTCTTACAATGAATATGCATAATAACCCTCTATAATGCAAGAATACGTTGAGAATTGCAATAATCGCACTGAGTATGGCAGCACTGCTTGTGCCTTTTATTCCAGGTGCTTTGTCTGATTCTGAATGTACGAATTTGGCAAATGAGTGGGATGTAATGTATTTTCAAACAGTCCGTAAATTTTTACATCCGGATTCTTCTGGTGAGGTAAAAATTGAATTTTGTTGGATCGTAACACAGGATGTACTGCAGGTGGGTCCGCTGGTTACACTGGATGCCAAAGTAAACGGCGCACATTATTCTGAGAGCGGCGCTGATTATGAAAAAATAACGATAAAAATTCCGGATAAATTTCTCAACTACAAATTTGATTCTGCCGATACAAGAAGTTCTGAATACGCACAATCTGGCGAGCTGACGCTGTATCCGAACGATTCGAATACTTTTACATCCAACGGGATGCCGATTAACATCCGGCTAATCGTACCGCATACCATACATGTTGATTATTGTGAATACACTCCTAAAGAAAACTGCTTTCAAATAGAAAATATAATCCAGCCTGCCCCGTACCAGTACGTGGGTCAGCTGAATCTGTACGATCAGATGACAAAACTAAACAAATCACTTGAAACAATTTCCATACTTTTAATCATACTGTTAATCGTTGTACCTGTAACAGTGCTGGCCTCTAAATATCTAAAAAACAGCTGCAAAAAACCGTAAACAGCCATGAATTGATTTAATTACCATAAAATGAAAACATTTGGTATGTTTGTGGCAATGATAGACGTATCCATGAACAATGGAACCGAAGAAGAATTTTCACGCCATGTAAAGGAGACAAACGCAATACTCTTTAAAATAGACGGATTTGTTTCAAGACGCCTGCTGCGTTCGCATGATGGCTCTTACAGGATACTAGTGGAGCATAGAACCCGTGAGACATTTGAGGCAATGCACAAAAATCCAGAACACGACAAGGTTCGGGCAAAACTGTTCGAATTCATAGATCCAAAAATACAAAAATCACTTTATACTGTCATATCCGAATAATATTTCAAAACGATTTAATGACTATCGGAGAATTACACTGTATGTCCAAACAGTACGATGTGGTCATAGTGGGTGCCGGAGTATTGGGTTCGTGCATTGCATACTGGATATCCTCCACGTGCAATGCAAGCGTCTGCGTTGTCGAAAAGGAAATGCTTCCGGCAGAACATGCAAGCTCGCGCAATACAGGAGTGGTACATTCGCCGTTTTACATTGATCCGAAAAAAAAATCAAAAATGGCCAGAACATCTCTTCGCTCGTATGATATGTGGAAAAAAATTGCATCTGAAAATAAACTGCCGTGGAAAAAAACAGGTCTGCTGGAGCTGGCAGTAAAACCCGAACAGGATGCAACGCTTGAAAAATATTCAAAGTGGGCATATGAAAACGGCATGCCAAAAGAAGAGATGCATCTGCTTGATGGGGAACAGGTAAAAAAAATGGAGCCAAACATACGGTGCCATTCCGGACTGTACTGCCCGCGCGAGGTTTCAACGGATTTTGGGGCGCTTACCAAAAACATGGTCTCTGAATCTCAAAAAACCGGCGCAGAGTACATGATGGGAATGAAACTTGTGGCAATCAAACCGCTTGCCGACGGATGTGAAATTGAATTCAAAGGAGGGGCAAAAATAACATGCGGTTATCTGGTAAATTGCGCCGGCGCCAATTCCCTTGATATTGCAAAAATGCTCGAATGTGCTACATCATATACGGACATGCATTTTAGGGGCGAATACTGGGTATGCTGTCAAAAATATGAGCGCATGGTAAACACCACCGTATACACCGTGGCAGAATTTCCAAATTATCCGTTTTTGGATCCACATTGGATAAAAAAAGCCGACGGAACCGTAGAGGTTGGACCAAACGCTGTACCGGTTTTAGATCCAGAATTGTATGCCGGATATGTGGGGAATATTCCTACAATGTTATCGAAAATGAGCCAGATTTTGCGCGGAGGTACGCTCAAACTCTTGACAAATTCGGAATTTTTATCTCTGGTTTCAAAAGAATGGCACAGCTCGCTCTCAAAATCGGCCATGATACGCCGCATACAGTCGTTTATCCCTGATGTGAGGCCGAATTTTTTCTCAAACAGGGGTACTGCGGGAATCCGAACTCCGCTGATATCTTCGGATGGGGCATTCGTATCGGACATACTTGAAGAGTATGGGGATCATTCACTTCACATCATAAACTATAACTCTCCTGGCGCAACCGGGGCTCCATCATACACTGAAGAAATTGTTAAAGGATTGTACGCGAAGGGAATATTGGAGCGCGCCGGCGAGAAAGACGGAACCGTTTGGAAAATGCACGCTCAAGATTAATATCGCATTATACCCATGCATACGCATGCTTCCTGACAGATGCTCTATGATAAAGAATGGAAAACAGTGTCCAAGCCCGCCAGAATTTGCCATTACCGTACGGGCCAATGATGGTGAATACATGGTCGGCGTTACATGTGCAAGACACCGTGCGACAGTATCTGAAAAGCTAACCGGACTCCAGTTGAAAGGATCCGTGCCAAAAGGATCCATTTCTTTTTCCGTTTTAAAGGCGGTGGGAACTGACTGCATCAAAGGATCCCCTGATGATCTAATCCAGCTCTAGGACGGGAGTAAAACTTCGTGGGGTATTTTATTTCCGGCAATGCCTGCAAGAAGGTTTTCAAGCGTAATTTTGGCCATGCCTTCCCTTGTCTCTTCAGTAGCTGTGCCAAGATGCGGCACCAATGTTACATTTTCCAATTTTACAAGCGGGTTTTTTACACGCAGTGGTTCTGTTTCAAATACGTCAAGACCTGCGCCCCTTATACGGCCGTTTTTTACCGCACAAATCAGGCTTTTCTCGTCTATTATTGCACCGCGTGAGGTGTTTACAATGTATGATCCGCGCCGCATCTTGGAGAATGTTTTTTCATTTACAATATGATGCGTCTTTACAGTGTGCGGAACATGCAGCGATAAAATATCGCACCCGCTAAAGAGTGCAGAGATGCTCCTGTATTTTGCACCAATTTTCTTTTCCACTGATGCAGAAAGCCTGTGTCTGTTGTGATATGCAATTTTCATGCCAAAGGCGGATGCGCGCTCTGCTACAAGAATGCCGATGCGGCCCATGCCTAGTATGCCAAGCGTTTTCCTGGATAATTCTGTACCGCACAGCTGCTGCGGCGCAAACACAGTATTCCAATTCTTGGAACGTACGATTCTATCTCCGCGTGAAACACCGCGCGTGATGTCAAGTATGAGGGCAAATGCCATGTTGGCCGTAGCCTCTGATAACACATCTGGCGTATACCCTACGGATATGCCGCGGCTTTTTGCATATTTTACGTCAATGTGTTCGTAACCTACGCTAAACGTACTGATTGTGCGTAAATTCTGTGATGCATCAATTATCTTTGAATCTATCACATCATAGGGCATGCATAAGAGTCCGTCGCATCCGGGCATACGTTTTAGCAGCTCTTTTCTTGCAATGGGGGATGGACCGGCATTTTGCCATACGTCATGGTGCATTCGCAGTTTTTTTGTGACAAACGGATGTATGCGGCGCGTAATGACTATTTTGGCCATATATGTACATGTAGAATAAACAATTTATACGATTCTAGTTGTACCATAAAGCATGGAAAAAATAGCCGATTTCTCTGAATGCGATGATTGCGGCAACGAGTATGACGCATGCAAATGCGTCTGCCCTTTTTGTGGGGAACGGGACAAGTGCGAATGCGCGTTATTTGATGCTGCCACCGGCGGCTGAGATTTTTTACAAATTTTGGGATATGTTTTATTAGTGTGGCACATTTTATGGCAGCCATGGAGCGGGATCTTTCATGGATGATTGGAGGTCCGCAGGGAAGCGGAGTGGAAACTGCTTCCAATATTTTTTCTGCCGTATGCGCTGCAAACGGGTGCCATATATTCGGCAAAAGAGAATATCACTCCAACATAAAGGGGGAACACAGCTATTTTGTTATACGTGTATCTGAAAGGCCAATACACTCCAACGTTAGCGGAGTTGATTTTATGGCCTCATATGATGCTGAAACGATATTCCGGCACGCTTTTAGCGTAAACTCTGGGGGGGCAATAATGTACGATTCCAAACTAGAAGATGTGGCAGCATCGGAGATTCCTACGCTTGATGATGCATCTTTGCAAATACTGAGGGAACGTTACGGTTTGGAGAATGTACGCGTACAAGACGTGCTCAAATCCGCAAAGACTGCGGGAGTAAATTTGTATCCTGTCGCGTTTCGCCAAATATTGGATGATCTTGCAAAAGATCTTGACACACCGAAAATTGCCCGCATGGTGCGCCTCTTTAACGTCATAGGCGTTTCTGCATCATTTGGAATGCTTGGAGTATCTGTAGAAAAAGTCGTATCTGCAACAGAATCAGTTTTTGCCACAAAACCTGCACTTGGAAAACTAAACGCGTCCGTATCGCGATATGCACACGGCGTGGGCACATCACTTGGAAATTTAACCCATACTATCCCAGAGTCTGAACGCAAAGGACGCACCATACTAGTACAGGGGTATCATGGCACTGCAATAGGCAAACTCGTATGCGGATGCAGAATGCAGCCGTATTATCCTATAACACCGGCAACAGATGAGAGCTATTTTCTTGAAACACATCAAAAAATTAGCGGTACCAAACCCGGTTCGGTTATTGTGGTGCAGACAGAGGATGAAATATGCGCCATTGGGATGGCGGTGGGCTCTGCTCTTACCGGATGCCGCACTGCAACATGCACGTCCGGTCCTGGATTTTCACTGATGAGTGAAACCCTGGGATGGGCGGGAATCAACGAGGTACCGGTGGTAATTACCCTGTATCAGAGAAGCGGTCCGTCCACAGGACTTCCAACAAGACACGGACAGGATGATCTGTTGTGCGCAGTTCATGCCGGACACGGGGAATTTCCGCGTCTTGTTTATGCATCAGGTGATGTTGAGGAGAGCTTTTACGATACGGCAAAATGTTTCAACTATGCTGAACACTACCAGCTGCCTGTAATACACATGATGGACAAGTATATTGCCAGTTCAATATGCACGTGTCCCCGGTTTGAGCCAGAACGGATATGCATAGACCGCGGAAAGATGCCAGATATAATAACCGAGAATGACTATAAACGGTTCAGACTTGTACCTGATGGAATATCCCCACGCTCTAGAATCGGCATGGAGGGGGGCATATTCTGGAATACTGGGGATGAGCGTGATGAAAAAGGACACATCACCGAGGATCCAGGATTACGGCAAAAAATGATGGACAAACGTCTCTCAAAATACGACGCACTGCTAAAAGATCTGCCTCCTGAAGAGCAGGCAGTATTGCACGGAGGCAGACAGCCTGTAATGATAACAAGCTGGGGCTCATGCAAAGGTCCGATACTTGATGCCATGCACATGCTGGAAAATAAGGGAATACGCGTGGGATTTGTACAGGCAAAACTTCTCTGGCCATTTCCGGCAGCGATTATATCCTCAATGCTGCAAGATGCCAAAACAATCATAAACATTGAATCAAACCAGACAGGACAATTTGGAATGCTTTTGCGGCAACAGACCGGACTGGAACCGGATGTGAATATTTTAAAATATACCGGCAGGGCGATGACATGCACGGAACTTTGCAGCGTAATAGAGTCTGCAGTTTCCGGCTCTGCAAAAAAACGGGAGGTTTTAACATATGGCGTCTAAACTGTCCGAATTTAAAACCAATGTACACAACGACTGGTGTCCAGGATGCGGCGACTTTGGAATTGTAAATTCAATACAAATGGCGCTGGCCGAGATGGGATTGCCTAGACATAAAACTGCCCTTTTTACCGGCATAGGATGCTCTGGAAAGACTTCCCATTTTGTAAACGTCTACGGCGTGCACACGCTGCACGGCAGGGTTTTGACGTTTGCACAGGGGGCAAAACTTGCAAATCCAAATCTTACAGTTTTGGCCGCAGGCGGGGATGGTGACGGACTGGGAATAGGTGCCGGACACTTTGTTGCGGCAGGACGGCGTAACGTGGATATTACATACATTATATTCAACAACGGAGTATACGGACTTACCAAAGGGCAGGCCTCGCCCACGTTAAAACTTGGAGAAAAGACAAAATCACTTGCGGTACCAAATCCAAATTATGCAGTAAACCCAATCGGACTTGCCGTGGCAAGCGGTTTTACGTTCGTGGCAAGGGGATACTCGTACGACGTTAGACATCTAAAGGATCTGATAATTTCTGCCGTGCAGCACAAGGGTACGTCATTTTTGGACGTACTGCAGCCCTGCCCCACGTATAATGACGTGAATACACGTGAGTGGTATGCCGGAGAGGATCTTGCATCAGAGGCTACAGAGAGGCACTCGCGCATATACCGGCTAGATGATGTCGGGTACGATGGCAACGTAAACCGTGAAGATCAAATAAACGAAAAGATGGGAATGGCCGTTACAAAATCATTAGAATGGGATGATAAAATACCCGTGGGAATATTTTACAAAAACAATACGGCCCGTCCGTTTGTAAGCCGTATGGGCGATAACATACCAGGCTACGAGGACAATCCTCCAGCAGAACAGCAGATATCCTCTGAGGGCAGGCCAGTTGAGGTTGCACAGGACATACTTGATTCGCTGCAAGTCTAGTCTTCTGCTGGAATTATTTTTGTCCACGAGCCATTTTTTTTAATAAATTCACACCCGTCTGCAACCGCCTCCTGTATGGACCATTTTTTTGTTTTTTCATCATACCTGTACGTTACACTCTCCGCCCCTTTGGGTATCTCACCCTCGGCCAAATGATGCTGTATGAGCTCTGTCATAAAATCCATTTTCTCTACGGCATTGTTGTACCAATCGCGGTCTTGTGCGTCAACTATAAACCGTATTGTCGGCTCTCCGGCAAAATTTACAACCGTCTTTATCGCCTTTCTGCCGCCCCTTCTGCGTTTCATCTCCTTTAGGAGGAATTTCATCCTATCCCATTCCTTGCGCCCAAACCAGTCAAAAAACATGTCTCCAAAAACCACAGGTATGTCTATCTGGAGTATGCTGGAATATTCCTCGCCGTCGTATTCAATGTCTTTTTGTTCAACGGCAAATTTTTTGGAAAATATACCATATGCAACTTCAAGCTCCCATGGGGAGATTCCATAATGCATCATTAGAATTTGCGAGCTTTTTTCCATGATGCAACGGTTTGCACCGTGTGTAATTAAAATTTCTATTAGGATACTCTCAAAAGATATCTGCACAGATACAACGTTCCAATGCATCCTATGACGTATACCATGGGTTTCCATGCAAACACTGGTATGTTTGGTTTTGCCAATTTTATGGAATAATTGTCCAAAACGGAGCTGATATAGCTGCCAATTCTTGAATTCCACACGCGGTAGTCTATCAGATTTTTCTTGAGTACGTTTTCAATCTCGTATATGACAGGCGTGCTTTGGCAGAACAGGTGCTGCAGATAATCCCTGGAAACTTCGACTTCCCCCTGTATAGCTACAAGTCCCTTCTTCATGTCGATAAATCTTATATGCATCTCCCATGGTCTTTTGAGTTTTAAATTAAGACCCTTGCCTATCTGCGCAACTTTTTTATGTTCAAATTTTACTCCGGTAAACCCCTCTTTTTTGAACATGTTTACAAGTTCATCGATGTTTTTACGCACCACTAGATGAAGGTGTTCGACCTCGTCTTTGTTTATTTTTACCCTTGTTTTTTTGCCATTGTCGCACTTTATGGTTTTTGGGTATCTAGTATCGTAATCCATTCATTCTAAAAGCAAATTTTGGTTATATTTAATACGTTTTGTTGCTTTGACGCACGAGTTTGCCCGTGCCTATAATTTATACGAAAAATTAAGATCTAGACCCAAAATATTATTATTACATGTTAAATTCATACGCTCTGAGCATTATCTGATCTCAATGCCCGCATATAGAGGCATTTCTCATACGATACTGCAGCAGTATCCGGGTTTGCTCTTTTACCGGTCATCTTAGCTCCTGAATTTCTGACTATTGCCAGAGGGGTGGACTCTGCCCCCTCGCCCATCATATGATTTGCAATTGTGGCAATATTGTCAGCTGTTGCCTGTGCTGTAACAAGCAGCGGCCTGCCGTCCAGATCCATGGTGCCTCTTTTATCTTCGGTGGGTGATATTCCCGAACAAGAGATTGCCACGCCGGTGGTTCCTGCCCTTACTGGAGCTAGTCTGCTGTCTGAAAGTATGATACCCGTATGCACGGACCATTTTAAAAATATCATGCGGCGTATCTGTTCTGCTACAGCATACGGATTTACTGGATACAAAATTGCATTTTTTTTATCCGAATTTGACATGTCGATTCCAGCATTTGGTGCAAGAATTTTCCCACATGCTGCCATTACAAAACCTCGAACGCCGCCAAATATTACATCTGACTCACGCAGTATTGTTTCTGCCATATTCTCACCAAGTCCGTATTTTTCCCCAAGTGTCCTGCCATCTTGCGAGCATACCACATCATCAAGCGGTATGCATCTGCCCTGCGAATACGAGACGTATTTTGTGGATATAACCAAAATGTCTCCGTTTTGCAAATTTGAGCTAGACTTTGCAAGAGATGTAGTTATGGCATCAAAGAGATTAAACACGCCGCGCTCTCTTGCAGCCTTGATCGGAATTACAGTCAGCATAACTATATCGTCAGTAATCCGCATATATGCCATATCATATGTCAAAAGAACACGTTTCTATGCCCCCGCGTGAACTTTGATCAAAATACGTACTCTTTCCGGTGCGCGCAAGCTCCATCATGTGAAGCGTTTCATGTGATATGGGCCTTCCACCAAGTCCAAGTATGCGTTTGTGCATATTTTCATACTCGTATACGGTCAAAAAATCCATATCCACACTATCGCATATTATTTTAAACACGCCTGACATCCTTGCACTGTTTTCTGAATCCATCTTGTACATCGGCACCATATAGTCTACCACCATGCGGTTGTGGGAATTTTCAGAGGAAAACTGCGATACAAGATCCCAAAACTGCTCGTATCTTAGATAATAGCTAATACCTTCTGCCACTATTACCGTGGGTTTTTGACTGTTCCAGCCAGCATTCTCTAGTTTTACAAAAAGACTCCCTGATGTTATATCACACGTTACAGCGGACACGCGTTTGCGCATTTCCCCCATATCCATACTGTCGTATCTGGCGGATTTTTCATCCATGTTGTGTATGTCGACCTCGAATATCGAAATTCCCTTATTTTTTTCTGCAACGTTCAAAGCCTGTGCATCGTATCCTGATGCCAAAATAACCACCTGATCGATTTTATCACAACTGCCTGTTATTGTTCTGTATACGGAGTCTTTGCGATTTTTAACAATTTCCCCATAGTTTGGCCAAACCTTGTCGGAGAGTTTTTTCATGGCAAGACCTGAATCCAAATTTACCAAATTCAGAAATTTTTTTGCATATCCGCCGGCATAATATTCTCTGCCCATTAGCAGAACCAAAGCTGATGTTGCAGATATTGATTCAGTCATGTGGAAATTATTTTTGCGTCTTGGTAAAAAACCAATCTAATGCATACGAATGTAAATTTTATACACTGCTTTATCGCTATCGATGCCGTATGCTGCAAATTTTCCGCTAGATTGGGAATAAATGAGCCACACTCCTGGATTTATCATCATAAATTTCTTATCCATCTCTGATGGCTCAGCTTCTGATACTGGATGCGAATGAAATATTCCGATTACCTTTAGACCATCTTTTTCAGCCTTTGCATATGTGCTGAATAATTGATCTGGATTTATGGAAAATTCAACAGGTGATGCATCCGCATTCTCTACCATGACCGTTTCTTTTAGAATGACACCTCTGCCATCTACATCACCAAGTAAAATGGCACATGCCTCATTTGGAAGAGAGTTTTTGGCATGATCTGACATTTTTTTTGTATGTGACTCATTTAACAATATGTAATCTGTCAACATTATTCGATTGTAAAAGAGGCACTCATCCACGGATGTACTATGCAAAGATAGTCATACGCTTTGGATTCAAGTATTGACGGATCAAGCAGATACTCGCTACCGGGCGAGATTAATCCTGAATCAAATGATTCCCCAACATCCTTTGTACTAGTTACCGTGTGAACAATATCGTCGTCGTTTGACCATTTTATGATCTCACCTGATGGAACAACTGCGTTTTCTGGATCATAGTCTGGATTGCCCTGCTGGGCGGAACCTGCTAGTATGGATATTGCAAATGCCCGACCCTGGGGAATTTCTGGTATGGGTTCTGCCACCACGGTCTCTTCTACAAGATACGGTGATGGACCAATATAACCAAACGCTGTAAACGAACTTATCCCTGCCACTGCCGCAAGTATAAATATTATCGACATGGCGCGCGCGTACGCTGGCATCTTTGTAGATACATACGCTATGATAATTGCAGGTACTACAATAATCATCATAATCCCAGCAAAGAGTGGAACCGTGCTTATCGTGTTGTATATCAGTCCGGCAGTTCCAAATGCCAGTGATATTGAAAGTATGACTAAAACTGTGGCCTTTGCCTTGTTGCTAGTGGATACACCGCCCTGTAATATTCCAGCTGCCAAAAAGATCAGTCCTATAAACATGGTAAGTCCGGTCAGAGAGTGCATACCGTCTAAGAACGTGTGAGCCACTCCTGAATAGGATATGACAACTCCTGCAAGACCTATGGCTGTAAGACCCATTCCGGGCATCATTAAATCCCAGTTACTCATAACCGCCCTCACTAGGCGTAATAATTAACCCTTTGTAAACGAATATGGTGCGAGGTCACATCATGCCTAGAATTTATGCAATAAATGAATATGTATGCACAAAATAGCACGAGGTGCTGACCTCATACCGAATATGCGTGGATTGAACACGCCATACGATCCCTAAAACGGGAGTACTATAGAGTTAAAAATCCCGATATATTCATAAATTTCCTTGGTGCTTGCTCAGATACTAGAGGTCTCGAAACCGCGCATAGTGATACTGTTGGTAATTACGGCAGTTACGTCACTGTATGCTGCCGAAACGCTGTATGTAATGCCGGATTCACCAAATTATGCTGCATACTTGAACATTATCATAGTGGGTGCAGTTGCATCTGCAGGCTCTAGCGCGCTCAACCACTATTATGACAAGGATATAGATCTGATTATGACTAGAACTAGCAAACGACCCATACCATCTGGCAGCATCTCACCGACAGTAGTGCTAGCATATGGGCTTGCTGCAAGCTGTGCATCCGTGATATACGCATATTTTGCATTAAATCCACTCACTGCATTTTTTACCGCGCTTGGAGTGTTCTTTTATGTAATAATATACACAGTATGGCTCAAACGTCGACACACATCAAACATCGTAATAGGCGGATTTGCCGGCAGTGCCGCCTCGATGGCCGGATGGGCAGCAGCGGATGGCTCGATCAACATTCTTGGAATTTTGGTGGGATTTTTGGTTTTTGCGTGGACTCCGTCACATTTTTGGTGTCTTGCCATGAAGATCAGAGACGATTATGCAGCAGCCAAGATTCCAATGCTGCCGGTGGTTATAGGAATGCACAAAACCTCAAAATACATACTAGTTAACACTGCGTTGCTTTTGCCGTATTCACTTGTACTGTACGCATTTGGACTTGGTCTAGTTTATCTTGTAATTGCAGCAGTATCTGGCGGATTGATGCTTGTATACCATTACAAGTTGGTACAAAATCCAACTTCTGAGTTTGCGTGGAAAGCTTACAAAGTAACTGCACCATATCTTGTAATAATATTCGCAGGAGTTGCATTGGATGCTGCATTTCACATAAGAATCTAGGTTCCGGGAAAACTTGCCTCATAATCACGTTCTGTAGCTTTGACATTTTCCTGCTCCACTTCGTCGACCTCGTATTGGGTCTCGATAACCTCTATCCTTCTTGCATCCTTTGAGAGCCATGTAACGCTAACCTTACCCATTATCTCCAAATCTAAAAGTATTTTATTGAATATGTCTTTGGGTATGATTATGCTGTTTTTTATGAGTACTTTTTCAAGTTCAGAATCTGTAAGAGATTTTGCCTTTTCTATAATGTCAAACACGGTATGCTTTATTGGCAACGGCATGTGACATTCAGCGGTAAAACGGCTTATCTAAAGGCTTTGGAAGGGCGTTTGACATATTTTTTTGCATGTCTGCATACCATTTTTCAACATCCGGTGTTATTGACGGATTTATTTTCTTGAGTGCTGATGCAAAGTCGGTACTGCGGATGGATTTTGATTCTGCCTTCATGGCTAATATTCCAGCTTCCCTGCACAGTGATGCAAGATCCGCACCCGTATAATTTTGCGTGGATATTGCAATCTCTGTAAAATTTACATCATCGGCAAGTGGCATGTTGCGGGTAATTATTTTTATAATCTCTAGCCTGCCTTTCTCGTCGGGGGGAGCTACATACAGTGAAAGATCAAGCCTTCCGGTTCTGAGCATGGCTGAATCAAGCATGTCCGGTCTGTTTGTTATACCTATCACTGCAACCCTGTTAGATGACACATCCTCTATTTCCGTGAGCAGCTGGCCAAGCACCGGCCTTGCAGAACCGCTGTTGACCCCATCCTCACTCTGGCGTATTCCTGCCAGCGAATCTATCTCGTCTAATATCACAACACACGGGGAAGATATTGCAGCTTTGCGAAATATTTCCCTTATTGCTTTCTCTGATTCTCCGACCCATTTTGATAATATCTCAGGACCTTTTACTAGTATCATGTTTGCATTACTCTCAGCTGCCACTGCCCTAGCTACAAGTGATTTACCGCATCCTGGAGGACCGTATATGAGGGCGCCGCGGGGCGGCTGTATTCCCATACGGTGAAATTTGTCAGGATCCTTCATGGCAAGTATAATGTTGTCGGTCAGCGACATTTTGGTATCATCAAGACCTCCGATGTCATCCCACCATATCTTTGGACGTTCTACGTAAAATTCCCGCATTACCGTGGGTACTACCTCGCGCATGGCATCGTAAAAATCAATAATCTTTATCTCTATGGATTGTAAAACCCCGTATGGTATCTTTTCAGTCTCCAAATCTATCTGTGGAATATAGCGACGTATTGATTTTATCGCAGCTTCCCTGCACAGCGATTTTATGTCCGCTCCAGTATATCCGTGCAGGTCTGATGCCAAATCCTTTAGGTCGACACTTTTTGCAATAGGCATGCCTCTAGTATGTATCTGCAACACTTCGTATCTGCCATCATCATCTGGTACTGTAATTTCGACTTCTCGGTCAAATCTGCCAGGACGCCTAAGAGCCGGATCTATACTGTCTCGTCTGTTTGTAGCTCCCAAAACTATGACGTTGCCCCTGTCAGTTAAACCGTCCATGAGTGCGAGAAGCTGTGCCACCACCCTCTTTTCCACATCACCGTATACCTCTTCACGTTTTGGTGCAATCGCATCCATCTCGTCTATGAATATTATGCTAGGCGAATTATCCTTTGCCTCTTTGAATATCTCGCGCAGTTTGGCTTCTGTTTCACCGTAATACTTGTTTATTATTTCAGGACCGTTTATCATGTACATATTTGCATCCGATTCGCTTGCAAGTACCTTTGCTATGAGTGTCTTACCGCAGCCTGGAGGTCCGTACAAAAGTATGCCGCTGTGCGCATCAACGCCAAGACTTGCAAACAATTCGGGGTGACGGAGTGGAATTTCTACGATTTCCCTCATGGCCTTTATTTTGTCGGTCAGACCTCCAACTTCTTCATACGTGACACGCTGTCTGTCGTTTTGCACGGCATCTTCTAATATGTGCAGCGTGGTTGAATGATCTATCTTTACTATTGCCTTTGGAGTGCATTTTACTATCTGAAAAGACATGGAATTTCCAAGTATCGTCACGGATATCTCATCCCCATGAGAAAGCGGCAAACCCTTTAGACGGTTTTTTACAAAATCTGTAAATTCTTTATCCACTGTAACTACATCTGTAACTGGAACTAGTGTTACCGAATTTGCCGTTTTTGAGATAGCTTTTGTTATGGTGACAGTATCATTGAGAGATACCCCAAGATTCTTTCGCAGCTGACCATCTATCCTGATTACCTCCATGTGTTTTTCATCCTCGTCTGCAGGCCATACCACAGCAGACGTCTTACTTGAACCGGAAATTTCTACAATGTCCCCCGGTGTGGTTTTTAAATAATCCATGGCTTCGGGACCTATTCGTGCGCGTTTTTTTCCAACATCTCGCTGTTTTGCTTCCCCGATTTTCATTTGTAGTGGTTCATTGGTCATGACACATACACTGCACCATGTTATTTCATGTCTACGGACATTCGGCTCATGTTTAACACCTCAAAGCCTCCGACACCTTTGATCTCTTTTACGGTGTTTTCAAGAGAATCCATCTGTCCTTCTTTGTCTTCAACGATGAATTCTGCCTTTGTAAAATACAATCCAAATGCAAGAGGTTCTTTTGCGTAACGTTTTAGAGTAATTCCATCATGAAGGGATGATTTTACATCCTCCATTACCGAATCAAGATCTGTTTCAGTTCCAGTGGGCATAATCTTTGAGATAATGAGCAGCTGTGCCATCAAGGTCCCTCGAATTTACATGATTCGCAAACATATGCTCTAGCTGCCACTCTGCAGCTTTGACATCTCCATACCACGACTAGACCGCAGTTTGGACAGTCAAATTTTACACACTTGTCGTTGGGCATTATGTGTCTGCCACAACAGTCGCAAATGGGAAGTACTATCGTTGACATCTTTTATAAATTGACTAATACTGAATTTATACCTTGTCTAAAATTTCACGTGCCTTGCCGCCAAGAACTGTACTTGCCGCTTTAACAGTACCCTTTACGCCTAAAAGTTTTACAATGGCAGCTGCATGAAAATCAAAATCATCATTCTTGGAAACTGATTTTGCCATCTCTGGTGTTACAGCTTTTAACAGCTTTTCAAGTGTCGGATTATCCAGCGTACTGAGAATTTTTCTTGCTAAAATTTGCCTTGAAAACTCTCCACCAAACATCGCATTCCAATCTTTTTGATACGATTTCATACCTGAACCCTCAAGAGTGCGTCTTGCAAGCATTCTTCCTGCAATAATGCCTCCCATACCGCACGAGAATATGCCGCCTGCGGTTGTGGGTTTTGCCTGTCCTGCAGCATCGCCTACTATGACTGATTTTTTATCTGTAAATTCCTTTATCGGTCCGCCTATCCAGACCGGTGATACTATGCGGCGTATTATGGAATGGGTTCCTTTTTTCTGCATAAATCTTCCCATCTCTGCAAGAGGATCCATCTTAATTCCCGCCACGCCGACTTTGCCGTGTCCATCACCTGCAGGTATGACCCATGCAAAAAATCCCGGATATTTTACAGCATCCACGTACACTTCGACAGTTCCTGATTCTATCCAGTCTGCATGCACTTCACACTGGCAGCAGGGTATGGTTCCTGACGGATTGCTCTTTGCAAGCGGTCCTATTCCCCTTGCGTCCACAAACTCTTTGCACGCAATTTCCTCAGAACCTGCACGTATGCCATCCTGTGTGCGTTCTACATATTTTGTTTTGACGCGTATTACAGCTCCCGCTTTTTGTGCCTGACGTGCAATCTCTTTGTCAAGCTCGCGTCTGTCGATGGATACAACATTCTGTGTTTTAGCATTGATGTTTACAGAATGACCCGCAGGTGAAAATATTTTTGCAGTGCGAATTTTGTGGCTTGACATTTTAATTCTTGGCGCAATCTGCAGCCGTTGCAGTGCAGAAACGCTTACCATACCCCCGCAATGATCCGGAGTTCCAACTTCGGCATCGTCCTCTATTACCAATACTGAGCACCCTCCAAGGGCGGCCTCTCTTGCACAGCACAAGCCTGCTATACTGCCTCCTGCCACAACCACATCGTACATGCAGTATGTACGTGTATACTGGGAATATTTAACTAGGTACTCTCAAAACACCGTCAACACTTTAACCGCACTGCACAACAACATACTGTATGGGAAACATAAAACTGGTCATAATAGTGCGTACGGATCTTGGCATGGGTAAGGGAAAGATCGCAGCACAGGTGGGACATGCAAGCGTTACCGCCTCTATGAATAATAATTCACAATGGGTACACAAATGGCTAGAGGTGGGTCAGCCAAAAATTGTGCTCAAAGTGCCGGGACCTGTCGAGCTTGACAAAATAAAAAAAGATGCCATTACACTTGCCATCCCCTGGTGCATAATCGAGGATGCAGGCAGAACCCAGATAGCGCCTGGAACAGTTACATGTCTGGCATTGGGACCTGCACCAGAAGAGCATATAGACCGGCTCACAGGCGAGCTGAAACTTCTTTAATTACGGTCAAATACACACAGATATCTTTCAAAAAAACATCAGATATAACAAGGACTTTGTCCAAGCATAATCGTGAAAACGCGTACAAAGGGTTTGATAATGTTTGTATTTTTGGGAGGAATCATGATATCATCTGGAGTATTGATTGCAATACCCGGATCAATCCCAAATGAACTACAACCTGTAGAAGATACCATAACCGGAACTCCCGCTGACAGCTTTCCTGACGCACAAAGGAAACAGTTTTGCAGTACCAAAGGTCCGCAATCGGGACGCTATGTGACAGAATATGAAATACCTACGGCATGTACCCAACCCCTTGCCATAAAAGTGGATCCGCAGGGAACCGTATGGTTTGCACAGACCAATACTGGAAACATTGCAAGCTTTGAGCCATCAACTGAAACGTTTACGGAATTTGAAAACGAGGCCTGGCCTGAATCGGGAAGAAGTATGATGTGGGGAATGGATTATTCACCTGACGGTTCCATGTGGTATACTGATGATGCATACGATACCATATGGCGGTTCTCAATACTGGATAAAAAATACAGCCGCATAGCATATTCGGATACTGATGCATTCCCACAAAAGATCGAGGTGGACGGCTCTTCTATTATAATAAATGATTTTACTGGGGCACAAATATCGTTCATAGAACAGACTACACAGAGTGGCGCATCTTCTCAATTTATGAGCATTCCATCACCGCTTCCGAAATCTTTCACATCTGATTTTGCACTAGACGGAGGATACATCTGGTATACAAATTGGATTTTTGGAGGCCCGGGAGTACTTGTTAGTTTTGATCATGACGGATATGAGGCAAACACTGGTGAAAATTCATCACTTGATGGATACATCAAAGCCATAGATTTACCAGAAAAAACCCAAACTCCAAACGGTCTGGCAGTAGATTCTAATGGTTTTATTTGGATTGCAGATACCTCGTCAAGCTCTTTGTACAAATTTGACAAACAATCTGAATCGTTCATCGAATATGTGACTCTGCCTCCGCCTGTATCATCATATGGGAACGCAACCGGTCTCATACTTGATCCAGTATCTAGACCATACTGGCTTGAAACGTACGGTGATCTAATTATATTCAACGAACAGACCGGAAACCGTATAGGCGTTCTAAACCCTGCCCAATCCCGACTTGTAGAATATGCAATACCGTCTGCAAACCCCAACTGGGCAGATTGTGGAATTGCACACAACTGCGGTTTGGCACAGATTTTTGGATTTGACGTACATGATCAAAAAGTGTGGTTTACTGAATGGGTGGAGAACAACATTGGAGTTTTGGATATCTCAAAAGAGCTCCCAATTGACGTAAAATTTGACTCTGATACGGTAAAAATTACCAGCGGAGAATCCGGCAGCATTGATGTAACCGTATCTGTAATTGGAGATACTGCAGAGAGGGTAAAAATTTCCCACAATGTCCCAAAAGATGGAATTGTACTAGAGTATGACAAAGACGCATTTACCGTTAAAGAAACCAAGACTGTCAATATTCGGATTTTTGTGGATGATACCGTACCTGATGGAACATACAAGGTAATAATCGGAGCTGATACTGGCGATGTTGCAGTATCCTCGTATGTGGACATACTAGTACGGTCCTGAAATTGAACGTTCCAAAACTTGACATGCTTGTTGGCATGGGTTTGTACAGCACTAAAGCGCCAGGTACTGGCGGTTCAATAAAAGAAAAACGAGAAGATTTTGTAGTGCACGAAGTACTTGGTGAAAAAACTCTGTCCAAAATTACAGCAGATGCCGGATATGCCGTATACAAACTTGAAAAAAACGGAATAGATACAAACCACGCATTAACGGAGGTTCAAAAGAAGACCGGCGTGCGACTCAAGGCGCTAGGACTCAAAGATTCGCGTGCCGTTACCTCACAGTACGTATGCGCCATGTTCAAGACGGGAAGAATTTTAAAATATGATGGACGCAGGTTTTCAATAAAACATATTGGGTTTTCCAAACGTCCACTTACGGCCAAAGACATGATAGGAAACAGATTTTCCATAAAAGTTTCAGGCACTGATGCAAACCTGTCAGAATTTGACGAATACGAGAATATATTAAATTATTTTGGATACCAAAGATTCGGTTCCGGAAGACCAATTTCACACAAAATAGGAAAATACATTCTGACTGGAAATTATGATGGCGCACTTCAGGCTTTGCTGTCTGTAACGTCCGAATACGATACAGCAGAACGTACAAACATTCGCAAGCAGCTGGGGGATTTTTCAAAATTTTCACAAATACTTGAAAAAATTCCGACAGACATGGATTTGGAGCGTACGGCAATATCTGAAATTGTGCAGGGAGGGTCTACTGAATCTGCAATCCGGGCGCTTCCATACCGCATGCGCAAATTTTTTGTCCAGTCGTTTCAATCATACATCTTTAACAAAACCATAACCATGGCAGTACAGGCCGGAGAGGATCTCAGGATGCCGCAGGAAAAAGACGTATGTTTTGATGCTGATGGAATCCTAGGACGTGCAATACCGGGTGAAAAAATACGCGCAATTGCATTTCCATTGGTGGGTCATTCTTATTATAAAAAAACCCGGTTTGACCATTATGTACAGCAGATATTGGAACAGGAAGAAATCTCCGCAAAGGATTTTTTTATACCCCATATGCAAGAGGCTGGCATCGAGGGGGGATTTAGGAGTGCAATGCTGACATGCTCTGAATGCACCACAAAAAACGGACTGGTGGAATTTACCCTCTCTAGGGGCTCTTATGCCACAATAGTCCTTCGGGAGATAATAAAGCCTGAAAACCCGATAACTGCCGGATTTTCATGATGCGTGGCGTAAAAGAGAGTTGATAATTTAGGCAAATGATTTTCTGTCCTTTTCTTTAATCTGATTATGTGACTAGTATTATGTTTGAATGGGACGAAAGCCAGCAAAAATCCGGCGGCAGGTACACAAATCTGATAATATTTGGGGGATCCTTTGCAGCGGCTGTTTTGACATTTTTTGTATTTTATCCATATATTGAGAGCATAAACCAGGAATCAACCACGTTGATATCGATAATGTTTATTCCCGCAATTGGTTTGGGATTCATGTATGGAAAACGCATAACGGATCAGGCCACTAATCCTAGCGAAACCCGCAGTCAACTCAAACGCTCAATATCGAAGATTTTTCTGTTTTTGTTTGTTATTGGAAGTATGTTCAGTTCTGTAAGTTTTGCAATAAATGGAGGAAGCATATCGCCAATATCCGGAATATTGGAAGTTGGTCTTGTAAACTGGACATACGATTACGTCACAAACAACGGAGGGGCAGTTTTCCTGATAATATCCAGCATATCTTTGATGGCAGCTGCCACACGCCGCGTTGTCGGGATGCGGGGGATGTTTTCAAACATATTTACACTGGCAGGATCATTTATTTTTTTCATGATGATGTTTCTAACCCTTACACAAAGTGATCCGACAAATTCCGTTATCTATCTTTATACGTTTTATCATGCCGGAATAGTGGGAGGATCACTTTATTCGATGAACAAACTTACAAAAGGCTCAAACTATTGGGAAGATTATCTGAATGGAAACTAGTATCTTCCGTCATATTTTAGACATAACATGCTTGTCGTGTCATTGTTTGCGCGGCATTCTTCAAATATTGCAGACTCTACCCATGTCCTGTATCTAAAGCACTCCGGATCGTCTAGATTTTTTTCTGCCACACACTGTTCATATTTCATGTGCACCATGTATGGCTGACAGCTTTCTGCTATAAAATCAGTTTTGAGGCATTCCTCAAAATGAGCCGTCTTATCCCTTTGAATATTGTCTCCATACAGGACATCACCACCTATGGCAAGACCAATCAAGGCTATGATTACCAAAGAGGCTGATACAACAATCATGGAGTAACCCGCCTTTCGATAGTTATGAGGATCGGACATTTATCACGCATCACATACGGCAGAATTTAACACTTTACCGATTTGCCGTTTTCTCGCCAGAATTGAGCCTGGAATTTACCTTGAAAAGCTCCAACGTTAGCAGATCTATGGCTTTTTTCAAATGGTCCGTCTCTACTAGGGAGTTTTTTTGCCCTTCGGCTAGAATCCTGACGGCACCAAAAAGATCGGCATATTTTTCATTCGATGAATTGGCCTCTAGTGCGTTCATTTTTGAAATCAGTGCATCAAGATGTGCCAATGCAGTGGTTACAGGAACGTGTTTCCCCATAACATTATGATCGAATTCCTGGTATATGAATTATCAGAGAAGGTCTTCATCTATCTTGGATATTGCATCTACATAAGATGAACATGCACATCCTGGAACGCCGCATGTTCCACGATTAAACGGCTCATTGGTGTTTTTTGGAGGTGCATGAATTAAATCTGCGTGATGACATTTGTTACAAAGCACGAATGTATGCATGTGTACGGATATTTAAGCGAAAAGGCCACCATGGGGGATCTGAATAATTTTACGGAATAAGAACCGCTCTTGCCTCAATTTGGGAGTTTTTAAGTTTTAACAAAACTTCATTTGCTTTTTCAAGAGGATACGTCTCGTATACCACCTCTATATCATTTTCATGTGCAATTCTTATGACTTCTTCCATGTCTTTAGGTGATCCTATTACCGTGCCGCGTATGGTTTTCTCATCAAATGCAATGAACCCTTTTATTTCTCCCACGGTGGCAATTACAACAAGCCCTCCTTTTTTTACAGAGTTTATGGCAAGCTCTGTAACATCGTCTGACGGGGCAAAAACTATCGCGGCATCAAGCAGTCCTGTTTTTGATCTTATCTCGTCCAAAGTTGTCGCCGCATCCGAATACGATACCGTATGTACAGCACCAAGTCTTTTTGCAAGATCTAAATGTTTTTGATTTCTAGAAACTGCAACCATTTCCAATTTTTCCAGTTTTCCAAACTGTACTGCCATGTGACCTACGCCACCTATACCGAATATCCCGATTTTTCTTCCAGGTGCCGGTTCGCTTGCCCTTATAGAACCGTATGCTGTAACTCCTGCACAAAAGAGAGGTGCAGCGTATTCTGATTTCATTTCAGAGGGAATCTTTGTGGCAAAATCCTCAGAAACTGTGACGTACTCGGCATATCCTCCCTTTAGCGTTTCACCAAGTATCTCCATGGATTCGCACAATTGCTCTTTGCCTTTTTTACAATAATCGCATACCCTGCATGATTTTAAAAGTGGCGAGACTCCTGCGCGATCGCCTGTCTGAAACTTTGTGACTTTTTCCCCAATCTCTACCACGGAACCGACTATCTCATGACCTGGAATCGTGGGAAGCCCCGGCGGTATTCCATGATCTTTCCAATCACCTTCTATGCCGTGAAGCTGTGAGCGACACACTCCGCAGGCTTCTATTTTTAATAAAATCTCGTCCGGATCTTTTATCTCGTGCCTTTCTATCTGGGTCATCTTTAATGGGGACTCTTCTATGGGTCCAAGCTTTGAGAGCACCATTGCACGCATATTTACCATATACCTACTCTTTACTGCCGATATTTTTAGATTTTTGTCTCAAACACGCATATTGGCCGCCTAGATGAAATATCCTGATACATGGCAACAATTATTAGCATTTAAACCCGTTATCATACACATAGGTTTGACAGATTATAAGCTGAAAAAGGAAGATAAGGAACGCATACATCTTTTGGGCATTGTGGAAAAAAAAGGACTTAAACCATTGAATCTTGAACAGCTGCAACTGCTTGAAGGTTTGGTGGAAAAAAAAGACTATGATGGTAACAAAAAAGCGCAAAAATCAAAAATAAAATTGCTAAACAAGATAAATGTGGCAATATACGAGATCTCTGAAGGTAAACCTGGGATATGATGGGGCGATCAAAATAATGGGAGAAAATAGACTTGGATTGGAATCTAGTCCGTATCTTTTACAACATGCGAAAAATCCCGTGGACTGGTATGGGTGGAATTCTGAATCCTTGGAAAAAGCAAAATCTGAAAACAAACCAATATTTTTGAGCATAGGGTACAGCTCGTGTCATTGGTGTCACGTCATGGCACACGAATCGTTTGAAAATCAGGATATTGCGCAGATTTTAAACGATAATTTTGTCAGCATAAAAGTGGACAAGGAAGAGAGACCAGACATTGATGATATTTACCAAAAAGCATGTCAGATAGTTACAGGACAGGGTGGCTGGCCTCTTAGCGTATTTCTTACACCTGAAAAAAAACCGTTCTACGTTGGAACGTATTTTCCACCACTTGATTCGTATGGCAGACCTGGTTTTGGCAGCATAACACGACAGCTTGCGCAAGCATGGAGGGAAAATCATGGGGATGTTGTAAAAAAAGCGGAAACTTTTGTAGAACAGCTTTGCAGACCTATAGTATCAAAAAATATACCTGTTGAAAAATCAATTCTAGACGAGGCTGCCGTGAACCTGCTTCAAATGGGGGATATGACGCATGGTGGGTTTGGCAGTGCTCCAAAATTCCCAAGTGCTGCCAACATTTCTTTTCTCTTTAGGTATGGACAACTATCTGGCATTTCAAAATTTACCAATTTTGCGCTTTTGACACTGCGTAAAATGGCTAGGGGTGGAATATTTGATCAAATCGGTGGAGGATTTCACAGATATTCAACAGATGCAAGATGGCTGGTACCTCATTTTGAAAAAATGCTGTACGATAACGCATTGTTGTCGGTAAACTATGCTGAGGCGTATCAGATTACATCTGATAATTTTTATCTAGATGTGATGAAAAAAACACTCGACTATACTCTAAAAGAGATGACGTCCCCTGAGGGTTATTTTTATTCGACACAGGATGCAGACACTGACGAGGAAGAAGGAAAATACTATGTATGGTCAAAAAAAGAAATTCGAGAAATACTTGGCACAGGCAGGGATTTTGATGCATTTTGTCTTTATTATGACGTAACTGATGGAGGGAATTGGGAAGGTAAGACAATTTTATGCAACAATGTGGACATTTCATCTGTGGCATTTCATGATGGACGAAAACCAAACGAGATATACAATGTGATACAAAGATGTGCCAAAAAACTTTTGGATGTGAGATCAACTCGAAGCAAACCTGGACTTGACGACAAAATGCTGACATCGTGGAATTCTCTGATGATTACAGCAATGGCAAAAGGTGCCCGTATTTTAGACGAAGAAAAATACCTGCATACTGCACAATCATGCTTGGAATTTATCCGTGATAAAATGCACCACAACGATGATCTGCTTCATACATATAGGAACAACAACGCACGCATAGGCGCATATCTTGATGATCATGCATGCTATGCGATTGCACTGCTTGATGTGTTTGAAAACTCACCTGATGTGAGATATCTTGAGCGTGCCAAAAAAGAATGTGATACAATGTTAGAGCATTTTTGGGACGGGGAAGGGGGATTTTACATGGTTTCAAAAGAATGCGATGATCTTATTTTGCGACCAAAGAACAATTATGATCTTTCAACACCTTCGGGAAATTCCGTGGCATCTTGCGCAATGTTGCGTCTGTATCGCATAACACATGATGAAAAATATCTTTCAGCATCCAAGAGTGTAATGCATTCTCAGGCTCAGACTGCCGCAGAAAATCCGTTTGGATTTGGATATCTGCTAAATTTGATATACGCATATCTGCAAAAACCTCTAGAAATAACGGTAACGGGGAATCCTACTGGAGATATTTTGTCCAAATTATCTACAAAATTTCTGCCAGAATCGATTTTAATTTCAATACCTGACGTAGATACTTTGAAGAATCTTTTAAAATATGAATTCTTTACGGGAAAAGAATTTGGAGAAAAACCTTTGGCATACGTATGTAAGGATTTTGTATGCTCACCACCCGTACAAACGGTTCAACAAGTTATGAATCTTTTAAAATAGAATTACACGCCGGTGTGACGTATGTCCACATCAATTATCTGACCTACTTGTGGTCTACCCATGCCATCATACCTGTTTTTTGGCATTGTAATTGTAATGGTTGTATGCTGATATGATTTTATTTTTATGGTGGGTTGGGCTTGAAGTATTGCATCCAGCAGCGGCATGACCTGATCTTTCGTTTCTTTGTCTATGTTTTTAATTATCGATTCCCTGATCAACTGTTTTTGTGATATAGGTTCAGTGTTGACATTTTCAACAAGTGATATCTGAACATTTTTACCGTTGTCTATAATTTGCTGTATTACAAATTCGTTAATTTCTGGCACAAACTTGACTAGTTTTAATTGGATTTAACTGTATTCTTACCCTTGGGTAATTGCGCAGCACAAAAAATAATAGACTTTTCGTAATTAACAAAAAAAGTAATTTTGACGGATCAAAAGATCCATGATCATATTCGCACAGCATATAAAATCAAAACTTTATGCTCAAAAGATCAATTCTGCATAAACATCATGCTGATTGGTAACATGGAAACAACCGTTGTGTTAGAATTGCTTACATGTGTGACCTATTTGTCCTTTAATGCTTTTCTAATTTCTCCAGAACGTTCCTTTACAATGCGGTTGAATTCGATTACATCATCAGAAGATGGTGATGTTCCCCGTGTTTGAAATGCCTGCAAAAATGCAATATATGTACAGCCAGTTATGATGCCAAAGGCAGTATCCGTTACAGAGTCAATCTCTGGCACATATCCTTCAGCAATTTGCTTGTATGATGCTGCTTCCTCAATATAATAGTCAATTTGGGATTTTAGATAATCCTGTAGATCTTTTTCAAGTGACATACCATGTGTACAATATACGAACTATTTGTGTCCATCCATTCTGTGTCGATTGTAATCCTCAAAGGCGTATGACATTGTAACATCTGCATCCTAGACGATCTCCTTTCATGAGTTGCATCCCATATCTTGATAACTGTAATCGTAAATCCTTCATGCATGAATACAATCAAATCAAGGTAATTAACAATAGACCTTACGCATAATCATTAAAATCAGTCATTTTTATTCGTAAAAATTGTGAATTTGGCCCATTATGCATGAAGTCTAATTAAATTCCCCCCCAACAGTTTATCATTCTAACGATATACAAAATAATGATTAACAAGTCATCGTAAATTAAAATGAATGAATCTCCATCTTAAATCCGTAAAATTGGATCAAGATCTAGCAATAACGCTAAATCCGATCTGACTATTAATAAAATATTATTTTAGGGGAATTAGATTAACAATAGCCCAAATCCATTCCAAATGGTTTTTTATATGGCATTTGTACAATTTTTAATCATGGCAAAATGGTCTATGGATGAGGATGATGACTATTTTCGCATATTTGATTCTAAAAAACAAATTGCCGGATATTTTGATCCAGAATATCTCTTAAAAGATCCTCAAAATATATCCGAAGAAATTGCGCAAATAATACAAGAACATATTCCTGTCCCTGGAGGATATCTTATGGTACCCATGGTAAAATTTGGAATATTTGACACAGATTATGAATCAGATCTGAACACATTGGAGATGAAAATAGATTCAGTCTCATCAAGAATAAATATGTGGAAAACATTTGTGAACAAGGACAACCCGGATCACAATATCCGCATATCGCATACGGATCATGATATGCTCAGCATAACGTTTCCAATCAAATTTGAAAAACCCGTTCCGGTAGATAAAAAATTGATATTGCCATATTTGGAACCAGTACTTGAGAAACTTTGCGGATACGGATTGCTCTAAAATATGGATTTATGTGGAATCATTTATGATCTCCCGCTACTCTGCATTTTTTTGTAATCTGCCAACGCGGCAAGCTCGTATTCGAATGATTCCTGATAAAGGTCATCGGCGCGCACTTTGTATGATGAATCCCCTGTTGTTATGAACAGCACTTCCTGACGATCTCCATCAAGCTGCGAGATTGTAGAGAGTTTGAAAAGATCCGTGGCCGTTTCGTACGGTTTTGGCGGCTCCAAATACTCGTATCTGTCCACAAGATCCTGCATCATGAAAAAATGACTATCCGCATGGACTAAAAATTGCTCAGTGGTGTATTTATCCGCTCGTACAGCAGACAACTTTGCTCCAAAATCTGTTTGCTCTGTTTTTAAATCGTCCTGTATTGATTTTAACTCATCACCAAAAATTTTACCACGTGCATTTGTTTGTTCAATATTATAGTTGTAGATTATAATGCCTGCAACCACGACCATTACAATTGCCAAGAAAATCATTCTACGAATGGCTATTTTTCTCAAATCATACATAAACCCGTATGCCTGATTATTAATCACTCGCCCCGATTGGAAAAAAACACGAAACTTTTCTCTCAAAACCGGCTTTGTTCAGTTCCGGTTCGTTGGAGCATTGTTCTGCAGCATACGGGCATCTTGGAGCGAACGCACATCCGGGCAAATCCGTGTATTTTTTCTCGTCTATTCTGACGGTTTTTTCCCTGTTCAGATTTTCCGGATCAAGATCTGATACTGCGTCTATGAGTGCCCGAGTGTACGGATGTCTTGGATCATCAAGAACCTCACGCACCGGACCTGATTCCACTATGCGGCCCCTGTACATGACAGCAATGCTGTCTCCAAAGTATTTTGCCGTGGCCAAATCGTGCGTAATGTACAAAAATGCAATATTTGAATCACGCCGAAGCGATTCCATTATCTCTAGCATCTCTGCACGTATTGAAACATCTAGCATGGAGACTGGCTCATCTGCAATGATAATTTTTGGTTTTAACGCTAGGGCGCGCGCTAGCACGATTCGCTGTCTTTGACCTCCTGAGAGCTGATGGGGAAGCACCATTGCAATATCTTCTGCCGGTTCCATCTTTACTTTGCGCAGTACCTGTAACACTCTGTCTTTTTTATCCCCCTTCCAGTGGTGTATTTGAAGCGGTTCTGCTATAATGTCCAAGACGCGCATGCGAGGATTTACCGAATCGTACGGATTTTGATGGATCATCTGGCATCCTGCACGTATCTCATCAACCCTGTTCCCGGATGCATAGTCTACAATGCCTCCTCTAAAATGGACAGTTCCATAGTCGGCCTCTTCTGCCCCAAGTATCAGCCTTGCTATGGTGGATTTACCCGAACCTGACTCTCCTGCCAAAACAAGCACGTTTCCTGGCTTTATTGAAAAAGAAACACCGTCAACTGCCTTGACTGGAGGAAGTTTTTTTCCAAAAAAACCGTTTCGTACATAATGTTTGCGGAGATTTCTAACAACTATACTGCGGATCAAAAGTAACCGCAATCTACAGCTTTTCTCATAATAAAATCCATGATTGATACTTTGAATCGTACAGTTCTAAAATATTCTGAAATTGCGTATTTCATATTCTCAAATGTTTCATAATATTCAGAGACGACCAACGCACGTTTGGCTTGATGCCAGCATTCTTCAACGGCACTCAGAAACGGTGAACTTGTAGGGAAAAACAAAAGCTTTACCTCATCTTTGTGCTCGGAGATATATTTTTTAATAATTTTGGATTTTCTGTGTTGTGCAGCTCTATCCGTAATTATGCAAATTTTTCCAAATTTTTGATGAGCCATTTTTAAAAACTTGAGAAATGATTTTGCATCAAACAAATCATAGCTTGCAAACATCTGCCTGCCATCCGATAAGAGTACTCCAAAGACAACAACTTTTTTGTGAGAACCTGTGGATTTTACGTAACAATTTTTGCTTATTTCAATCCAGAGTTTCTTGCCGGATAATGAATCGTATTTTATTATACATTCATCCTGAACGCCTACTGCAAATCCACGCTCTTCAAGTAGGCATATTTGACGCCTAGTGTTTTGCGACCAGTTGTAGCAGACTGATGCCGGAGCTGCATTGACATGAATTCTTTTTGGAGCCTTGCTGACAAATGAGAATTTGTGGAGTCTTTTTCTGATATTTGATATGTGATATTTTACTCCGGTTTTGCGTTTAATGTTGTGCATTACCTGTTTTGGATCAACTGAACCGTTCTCTCGTCTTGTCATGTCAATAATTTTTTTAAATCGTATATTTGATAATAATAAAGGCCTGCCCGATTTGGGCAGGGTTTTAAGACCGTCTAATCCAAGCTCGTCATATCGTTGCATGCATTCTTTGCCCCAGTTGTAGCTTTTCATCAATAATTCAGAAGCTTTAGCTATGGATATGTTTTGGTATTTGACCATGCTTACAAGATATATTTTTGATATCTCTTTTCTGTCTTTGACATGCCTGCTTGCATTATACAGTTCCTGATGTTCTTTGTTCATGATTGATTCATACCCGAGGTGATCCAAATATCTTGCGGTTACATTGTGCCTAGAGTCATAAATTGCAGTTACTTTTGCGTGTCAGTATAGAATCTCATCCATACGTACAGTATGCCTCAAGACTATATCAAGAATGCCATATACTGCACCGTATTTTACGAATAACTGCCAAATTAAAAATTCGGATAAAAACTGTCTGTAATATGGGATAGGATTTTATGCTGTGTTTTTTGCTTGCAAGTGTTGACACCTGATGCCAAGGCGCAGATGCTTGAATATGAGCACCACATAATCGATAAACGGTTTGAATGCCTCAAACGCAGCTCAAAAAAATCTGAAATAACGTTTGCATCCGAGGTGGCAAAAGGACTTGGGTCTGTGCCAAAATACCTTGATCCGAAATTTTTTTATGATGATGCCGGCTCTGCATTGTTTGAAAAAATTTGCAATCTTGACGAATACTATATCACACGCACCGAATCTAAGATTCTCTGCACGCATGCAAATGAGATTGCCAAATATACTGCAAACACAACGCGACTTGTAGAGCTTGGCAGCGGATCTTCGGTAAAAACACAGATTATACTTGATGCGATGGGTGCCGGTGAACGCCACATTGAATACATGCCAGTTGACATATCCGGTGTCATAGGGGAAAACTGCATGCCATTGCTTGATGTATACGAAAAGATTACCGTTAAAGGGATAATTGATACATACTATGGGGGTATGGATCTTGTCGGAAATATTGATCACATGCCTGTATTGATAGCATTTTTGGGATCCAGCCTTGGCAACATGAATCCTGAGACTGCGTTGGAATTTTTACGTACTGTGCGCTCATGCATGCGCAAGGGGGATTTGTTTTTGATAGGACTGGATTTAAACAAGGATGCCAGTATTTTGCATGCCGCATACGATGATGCTTCTGGAATTACAGCAAAATTCAACAAAAACATACTGTACAGAATAAATTCTGAGCTTGGAGCTGATTTTAACCCAGAACTGTTTGAGCATCATGCAGTATACGATGAGAAACAGATGCGTGTTGGCATGTACTTGAAATCAAAACAAAGGCAGACTGTATGGATACCAAAATCGGGGATACGTGCAGTATTTGAAAAAGATGAAATGCTGCACACTGAAAATTCGTTCAAATACACACCTGACTCCATCAATCTAATGTTATCTCAGGCTGGAATGAAAACAGAAAAAATGTGGCATGATGATGGTGACATGTTTTCACTTACACTTGCATCGCCGGAAATTTAGACATCCTGTGCGCATCGGAATCCTGCAAACATCCATCTTTCATCAAGCCTGAAAAAATTCCTATAGCTTGCGCGCACCGACATGGACGGGGTTGCAAACGAGCCGCCTCTTAGAACTTTTTGATTCGTAAACCACTTGTCATTGTATTCATCAAATCCGGACTTGAACCCAGGATACCCTGTAAATTCAGACGAGGTCCATTCCCACACATCGCCAATCATCTGCTCGCATCCAGAGGGACTTGAGCTTGACGGATACGATCCTATGCGTGAGGGCTTCCATATGTAGGATTCAAGAAGATTTGTTTTGATAAGATCCGGCCTCTCTGAACCCCACGGGTACTCTTTTTTCTCATCAGTATCTGGATCATATGTGGCAGCTTTTTCCCATTCTGCCTCTGTGGGAAGTCTCTTATCTGCCCATTTGCAGTATGCACTTGCCTCATAATAGCTTACATTGCATACTGGTTCTGCAGGATCTATGTGGCGCAATCCTGCAAAATCATGCACAAACCATTCCCCGTCCGATTTTATCCAATACATGGGACACTTCCACCCATTCTCGTTTACCTTGTTCCATCCGTCAGCAAGCCAGTACTTGTAATTTTCATACCCGTCATCTTTGATAAATTCAGCATACTGGCCGCAGGTTACGGGAAATACATCCAACAGATACTCTTCAAGATATACCCTGTGCTCTGGCATCTCTATGTCATAGCAAAAACCGTTTCCATTATACCCCATCTGATACAGACCGCCGTCAACATGAACTGTTTTTTGCTCATCAACTTGGCTAAATTCAGGAGATTTGTTTTTTTGTACCGGTCTGTACTTGTCTGCAAGCATGTGCTGCAGATCGTATACGAGCAGTTCCTGATGCTGGCATTCGTGATGAAATCCTGTCTCTAAGAGTCTGATATTTTTTGCATCCTGACTGCATGATGGGATAAATTCCCTGATCCTATTGTTTACAATTTCAGCATATTTGAATATCTGCTTTGTAGTGGGGCGGGATATTACGCCACGTTTTGATTTATCGTGCGGCTTTCCAAACTGCTGGTAATACGAGTTTAGGCATTTGGAATATTCTTCAGAGTAAAATTCATACTCTGCATCGATTTTACTCATTATTGCCTCGTATATCCAGCTTGTATGTCCGATATGCCATTTTGGAGGGCTCGTATACGGTGCAGTTTGTACAGCATAATCGTCAGCCTCTAATGTTTTTACCAGATTTATGGTGGCAGCGCGAACGCGCTCAAATTCTTTTAAAATTTCAAGAGATGAGCCCTCCTCTAAAACCTCCATACTAGTAGCCTCTTGCAAAAAGCGGAACATGTGTTGCAATCTTTCCACAATACACGCATTTGGAGCCATCCTGAACGCATTCATCATCTGGTATGACACGTATGTCCGCACCCGTATCCTCTTTTACTGCATCCTCACACGAGGTCTTCCCGCACCATGGGGATCTCAAAAACCCTCCCCCGCGTGAAGAATCATCCCCGACTCCAAGCGCAGTCTTGAACTCCTCATACGTTGCAACATCGCGTATGTTCTCTGCAAGTATTTTTTTTGCCGCCACTAACATTTCCAACTGTATCTCATCCATGGCTTTTTTTGCCGCCACTGCTGCATCTTTTAGCGGGATCTTTTCCTTACCTCCCGTTCTCCTTGCAAATACGGCAATACTCTCCTTTAGATCCCTTGGACCTATTTCAATACGAAGCGGAACGCCGCGCATCTCCCAGTCGTGATATTTGAATCCTGGAGTCAAACCTTCCCTTTTGTCCATGCGCGCGCGCATTCCCATCTTTGAGATTTCCATGCGCATCTGTTCTGCTCGGGTTATGACCGCTTTTTCTTCTTCTTTTGAATAGTATATCGGTATTATAACCACCTGGATTGGAGCCACCTTTGGGGGCAAAACCAGTCCGTGATCGTCTCCGTGAACCATAATCATGGCGCCCAAAAGTCTCCATGAGACGCCCCATGAAGTCTGCCATGCGAATCTCTCCACGTTGTCCTTGTCTGCATATTTTACTTGGAAAGGTTTTGAAAAATTCTGCCCCAAAAAGTGCGAGGTCCCCATCTGCAATGCCCTGCCGTCTGGCATCATCGATTCCATTGTTATTGTATATACTGCACCGACAAACTGTTCTTTTTCACTTTTTTTACCGGTAATTACGGGTATGGCCAGCTCCTCTTCCACGGTTTTTTTGTATATTTCCATAATTGCATCCGTCTCGTTTTCTGCCTCGCTGCTGTCTGCATGAACGGTGTGTCCCTCTTGCCATAAAAATTCTGACGTGCGCAAAAACGGTTTTGTTGCCTTTATTTCAGCGCGCAGTGCAGTATTCCAAAAATTAATCCGAAGCGGCAAATCTCGCCAGCTCTTTATCCATTTGGCATACATTGTATATGCCAATGTCTCCGAAGTTGGCCGCAATGCAAGTTTTTCACCAAGCTCCTCGCTACCTGAATGCGTAACCCAAAACACCTCTGGATCAAATCCTGCAAAATGTTTCTTCTCCTTGCTAAGAAGTGACTCTGGTATGAGTATGGGCAAAAATCCGTTGCTGACGCCTCGCTCAGCAAGTTTTTTGTCAAGTGAAACCTTTAGAGATTCCCATATTGAATAGCCGTCAGGACGCAGTACGATTAGTCCCTTTACTGGGGCATAATCTGCCAGTTCTGCCTTTAAAACCACCTGCGTATACCATTCGCTAAAATTATCCTTTTTGGAGGCCGTAATGCCGATCTCCCCTTTGTTCACACCATGGGCAAACCCGTATGTATTATGAGCCTTTGCAAAAATACACTAGAATGTGGTTTTACAGCTTGTTGCCTTTGCAGAGTACGAAGCCTTTAACCCTGCTCTGAAAATTTGGGCATATAAAACACTGGACAAACTGGACCTCTGTCTTTAAAACCGGACAATCTACGGATTCCTGTTTCATGCGTTTTAGCATTTTACCACTGACTCCTTTGATCTTCATTTTGCCGTTCGCGTCAACCATTCCTGCCGATTTTAAACTCTCTTTAATCTCCAGAGTAAGCTTTTGCGGTTTTTCAAGCTTTAACACTTTTACTTCATATTTGTGTGATTCATTATTCAATATTTACAGCGAGCATATGGCGTGATTTATTGGTAGCTATTGAAATTGCAACCTTGAACCGTGTCTAAAAAACGATCATAGCTAACATTATTAGTCGGTTTTAGAAAACAATATCAAAAATTGCTAGCTATTTTTGACGTAGAGGGAGTTCTATTTGATGCCGAATACCTTCCGATCCTAGCTGAAACAATTGGAAAAGAAGATCGCATATGGGATATTACAAAAAAAGGCATTACAGGGGAATTAAACTGGGAGGTGGGACTGCATACGCGAATCAACGAACTGCGCGGCATACCGTATGAGGAATGTCAAAAAATTGCAGACTCGCTTCCCATAATGCCTGGCGCGCATGATCTGTGCCGTACCCTGAAAAATGCCGGATGGCATATTATGGCAATATCTGGCGGATTTACAATCATGACCGAACGGCTCAAAAAAGAATTGAATTTGGATTATGTGTATTCAAACGAGCTCTTGTTTGATAACGGCAAACTTGACGGCGTAAAAATAAGCATCGGCTCTGACAAGGCAAAACCGGCATCGGCAAAAATATCCGAATGGAATGAAGATCCCAAAAACATCGTAGTTGTAGTTGATGGCGCAAACGACATAAAGCTCTTTGAGATATGCGGCCTTGGCATTGCATATAGGGCGCAGAATAATGTAAAAAAGCTTGCAGATGTCATAATCGAGGAAAAAAACCTCATGCGAGTGGCGGATATGATAGAGGATCACTATGGCGTATCTTTTGATCCAAACAAACAATAAAACACACCAAAGAAAAGAACATTTTCAATGGGAATACAAATACTGCCAATACATATTGACGGGGAGATTGTAAAGGGGCAGGATATCCTACATGCTGCCGGAGGTTTGTCATTTGTGCAGGATGGGGACGTGGTGGTGTGCTCACAAAAAATAATCTCAAAACAGGAAGGCCGGATTGTACTGCTTGATTCTGTAACACCGGAGAATCTTGCACTTGGAATTGCATCAGCATACAGCAAAGATCCACGCATGGTTCAACTAGTATTGAACGAATCCGCACGCATTGTACGCATGCGATCTGGAATTTTAATAACCGAAACACATTCTGGTTTTATCTGCGCAAATGCCGGGGTGGATGAGAGCAACATACCTCCGGGGTATGCAGCATTACTGCCTGAGAATCCTGATGCATCAGCTGAGATACTGCGCAAATCAATTTTGAAAAAAACGGGCAAAAACACGGCAGTCATCATATCTGATACGTTTGGAAGGCCGTTTCGCATGGGTCAGACAGACTGTGCGATAGGATCAGCTGGGATTGCACCAATCAAAAATTATGCCGGATCATCTGATGCGTTTGGCCGAACGTTGCGCGTAACTGCCATAGCCGTGGCAGATCAGCTGTGTGCCGCAGCTGAGCTTGTCTCAAAAAAGACCTCCGGCTCGCCGATAACAATAATCCGGGGATACAAGTTTGAAAATGTAAAATGCGGCTCGCAGGATTTGCTGCGCACACATGATGAGGATTTGTTTCGATAACCTGGAATCCGTATAGATTTTATAGACACAAGTTTAGATGATATGCAATGTCCGATGATGCAAGAAAACTTGACGCCGTGGGTTTGTTTTGTCCAGAACCGGTGTTTAGAACAAAAATAGAGATAGAACAGATGCAGGTGGGGGAAAAACTTTTGGTGCTTGCAGACGATCCTGCAGCCGAAGATGACATATCGCGCTGGGTTACTAAAAGCGGTCATGAATTGCTCGGCGTGGAAAAAAAAGACGGCGGAGTAATAGAATTTTCTATTAAAAAGGTGAAATAAGTGGAACAAACAGCATCCGATAAAGAGACGCTCTCGCGCATTGGAAATACGCCGCTTGTAAAACTTGACTCACTGTCAGGATCTGCTGGGGATTTTTATGCAAAACTGGAGGGTCATAATCCGTTTGGTTCTGTAAAAGACAGGGCAGCATACTGGATGATTCGCGACGGCGAGGAGCGCGGCAAGCTGGTTCCTGGAAAAAGCATCATAATAGAGCCCACCTCGGGCAACACCGGAATAGCCCTGACTGGAATCGCAAACATACTAGGTTACAAAGTGGAAATTGTCATACCTGAAAAAGCAAGCCAGGAGACAAAGGATATAATAAGAAATCTGGGCGCCAAAGTCTTTGAAACCTCCGATGATCTATGCCCAAAGGTGGGTGCCGGAACAGATCAGAGCATCGCACTTGCCACGTCAATTGCATCCTCTAGACCTGACACGTATTATTCGCCAAACCAGTACGCCAACGAGGCAAATTACATGGGGCATTACAAAGGTACGGGCCCTGAATTGTGGGAACAAACGGGGGGAAAGATCACGCATTTTTTCACCGGAATTGGAACCGGCGGAACGATAACCGGAATTGGCACGTATCTAAAGGAGAAAAATCCGGCGATAAAAATAATCGGCTGTCAGCCGCAAAAAGATCACATGATTCAGGGGTGGCGCAATTTTGAGGAATCTGCAAAACCTGACCTGTTTTTAAAACGCGAAAATGTCGTGGATGATTGGATAACTGTAACAAACGCAGAGGCGTTTGGAGTCGTAAAAAAAGTCTGCCAAAAGGACAATATGCTTATCAGTCCGTCCTCTGCGGCAGTCTACAAATGCATGCAAAAATACAGTCTGGACGGGGATGATAATTATGTCGTGGGAATATTTGCCGATGATGGCAGAAAATTCAAAAGCATATACGAGCAACAAAATGTAATGAGCGCTCATGAATTTGATAATGAATTAAAAGCGGCAAAACATCTCTCAAAAATTACATATCTGTAAACTAGGGATTTTCTTCAAGATACTTGTCCACATCAAGTGCGGCCATGCATCCAAACCCTGCTGCAGTTACCGCCTGTCTGTATCTTGAATCATGAACATCGCCTGCCGTAAAAACTCCCGGAACGCTGGTCTGGGTGTGTTCTTTTTGTACAATGTATCCCCGTTTGTCCATTTCTACCTGACCTGAAAACATTTCAGTATTTGGCACGTGTCCGATTGCCACAAATACGCCGCCTACATTTAGCGTATTTTTTTCACCATTTGAAGAATTTTTGAGCACCACATTGCCCACCCTGCCGTCTCCACCGATGCTCTCAACCTCGGTGCTTAGATGAAATTTTATTTTTGGATTATCGTATGCGCGCTCTTGCATTACCTTGCTGGCACGAAGCTGCTCGCGCCTGTGGGATATGTGCACCACGGATGCAAATTTTGTAAGAAACGTAGCCTCTTCCATGGCCGAATCGCCGCCTCCGACCACTAGTATCTCCTGGTTTCTAAAAAACGCCCCATCACATGTGGCGCAGTATGAGACTCCCTTGCCGGACAGCTCTGATTCGCCTGTTACGCCAAGCTTTCTTGGATTGGCACCGGTGCATATTATGACAGCGCGTCCCTCGTATTCTTCTTCAGCTGTTAAAACTTTGAACGGTTTATTTCTAAAGTCCACGTTTACAACCTCATCATCAACTATGGCAGTACCCATTCTTTCTGCCTGCGCCTTCATGTCTATCATGAGATCCGGACCCATTATTCCCTGTGCAAATCCTGGATAATTTTCAACTTCTGTAGTGTTTACAAGCTGTCCTCCGGGTAAAACCCCTGATATTATGAGCGTCTCATAGCGTGCACGAGCGCAGTAAATTCCCGCAGTATACCCTGCCGGACCGGCACCAATTATAATCACATCGTATTTTGTTTTTTTCTTTTGCAAATCCTGGGGATTTTTTTTCTGTTCCATTTGAGCGATCCCGCCAGATTCAGACATCACGGAATAAACCCCGTGCAAGATTAATTTAAGTGATCTTGTTTGTTATCCTCTGATCTGGAATTTTTTACCATATCCTGTATGATGATGCGGTGATCCTTGCACAAAGATCCTGATTCTATCTGTGATTTTACCATCTCTTGCTGCCAGTGCGCGTTATACAGGATGCATTTGGCATCTTTACAAAACGCGCTTCCCGTGGCATAATATGCCAAAGACTGCATGAGGTATGCCCTTGCCGTATACTCGAGGCGATTGTCCCCGTATTTGAGCCAGTCATTCCATCCATCATACGGAACTTTGGTGGCCTCTGATATGTAGTGCAAACGCGGTTTTGCAGGCGCCTCGATTATACCCGTGGTGGATATGATGGCAGGATTTGAGCCAATTAACGCCCTTGCATGGTATCTGCACCCGTCATAATCGTACGTACCTATCAGTTTGGCAGTAAATACCACGTACAGCCAGTCCGAATGCTGATGCTCATGCGGGATCATTTCTGCAAATGCCCGCTGTAAACATATGCCATCATACATGGGTATGGAATTCTCATGCCCGCTCTCACTTTGCTTACATTCAAGAGGACGCAGCATATTCGTTACGGTACATTCTGAAACATCCTTTGACGTGTATGAGAATGGATTGTAAATTTCCGCTTTAATTCCAAATGTTTCATGTAAAAATTTCACCAATTTGTCGGTGCATATCTGCGGAACGTTTGATTCATCGTATATTGCAACTTTACAAATCTTCAATTAATGCAACCTAGACGCCTAGAGCATTAATTTTTGCAGCTGTAATCTCTGCTGCCTTTATTCCTGAAAATAACATGGCTCCAAACGTGGGTCCCATTCTTGCCAACCCGTAAGTTTCCGTAACTGACATGCCAGCTATGACAAGACCTGGATAAATCTCGCCGGTTTTATGCACCACCTGATCCTCGCCTTCTTCTACGTGCATTGGATTCATGCCTTTCCATGTTGCAAGACCCCTGTCTACAAGACGTTTTACTGCCACAGAGTCATGACCTGACGCATCTATGACCATCTTTGATTCCAATGCGATAGGATCCACACATGTGATGTTCCTTGGAAGTGCGGAAACGGGCATCCAGTTTACAACCAGTCCTGCAACCCTGCCGTTCTTTAATATCAAATCGTCAAACTTTGTCAGGTTTAGAAATTTTACACCCGCATCGCATGCACTAGCTATTAGTTTTGATACTGCATGCGGACCCGGGGTAAGGTACAGGCCATCGCCGACTTTTTTGAACGGAATGCCCATCTCTTCCCATATCTTTTGGGCAGGATCCCTGACCGTGACAGGATTCATCATGTATCCTCCAAGCCAGTATCCTCCTCCAAGATAGTTGTTTTGTTCTATGACCAAAACTTTTAGGCCTTTTTTTGAGAGATCACGCGATGCGGTAAGTCCGGCCGGACCTGCGCCTATGATAATAACGTCAGATTCTGCCCTGTCGATTAGCACTTCGTGAAATTCCGTGGCTATGGCGCGTGTAATATCGACCTCGCGCACATCTTTAAAGATTTTTTTATTTTCAGCTATCGTGGCAGTCTGCATATGGTTGATCTTTTTTTAAATAATTAATACCTTTAGTCCGATCTAATTTATATAGAATCCAAAGGACATTATGCCGTTGACATCTCATAATTTGGAACAAATACCACCCAAGGGAAGGACTCCAAAGATAGACTGGGCTCGAACTGAAGAGGCAGTTGATTTTGCAAATACGGTAAAACTGTACAGACAAAAAAAATACGACGATAACAGCTTTAGGCGTTACAGACTGCAGCATGGGGCATATGGCACACGTATGACCAGTGATTATGCAATGGTACGAGTAAAGGTGCCCGGAGGCAGAATTTACCCCGTACATCTTGAAAACCTTGCAAATCTCTCAGAGGCTTTCTCCATAGGAAGTGCACATTTTTCCACGCGTGAGAACATACAGCTGCATTGGGTTGTGCTAGAGGATGTCTCTGAAATACTGCGCGAGCTTGCCACGGTGGGACTTACATCGCGCGAAGCATGCGGTAACAGCGTACGCAACATCATGTGCAGTCCGCTCTCAGGAGTGTGCCCCGATGAAAAGTTTGATGCAACACCGTACGCACTTGCCACGGCAAAATTCTTCCTCCGCAATCCGATGGTACAGAGCCTTCCAAGAAAATTCAAATTCAACTTTACCTGCTGCGAAAAACACGGCATGGTGCGTATGGTGGACGTTGGAGTGTTGCCGCACACAAAAGTCATAGACGGGGAAGAGCGCCGCGGCTTTAAGATATTTTTGGGAGGAGGTCTTGGAAACAAATCATTCATCGGACACCAGCTAGAAGACTTTACACTAGAAGAGGACTTTTTGCACACTGCCATTGCCACCGTACAAATATTTGACAGGCTAGGAGATCGTAAAAACCTTGCACGCAACCGCATGCGGTATCTTGTACATGAAATGGGATGGGAAAAATTCCAAAATCTGATATTAAAGGAGCGTTCCATAGTGCGTGCAACGCAGTCTGCGATTGTAAAACTTGATCTTGACATGAACGATGAAGAGGTGAAACGGCCGTTAACCGTTTCTGATACAACACCGCAAAACATTCCCCAGGGATACGATCGGTGGCTTGCAACCAATACAACAAAACAGGCCCAGCCTGAATACCATTCTGTTTTCATCTCGCTGGAAGCTGGCGATATAACCGCAAACCAAATGCGCGCAACCGCATCGCTGATTCGTGACTATTCGTGCGAAGGGGTTGCACGCATGGGATTTTCACAAAACATCATCCTGCGATATGTTCACACAGACGATATGCGCGCGTTTTATTCGGCACTTGTCTCATCAGGACTTGCAAAACCTGGTGGATTGACAATGGCTGCCACGGTTGGATGTTCTGGAACCACATCGTGCAACCTTGCACTTACAAACTCTCACCGTCTTGCAAAAGAAATTCAAAGAAAACTGCTGGATCTAAAGATGGATGAGGACAAACAGCTTGCAGATTCCACGATAAAGATAAGCGGCTGTCCAAACTCCTGCGGGCAGCACGAAATTGCAACCATTGGATTCTTTGGAGGGGGAGGCCGGGTTGGAAAAAATATGTATCCTATATACCACATGTCATTGGGCGGAAGATATGACGGTATGGCTACCTTGGGGGAAAACTGCCTGAGAATACCAGCTAGACGGACTATTGATGCAGTTGTGAAAATAATTTCAATATTCAAGGAAAACTCCCAGGGAGAATCTGACACGCTAAAATCATGGCTGCAGCGAATCATCAAAGGAAACGAAAACTCTGCTGTAAAATCAATCTCTGATATTAAAAAACTGCTTGAACCTCTGACAATTCCTCCGGTAAAAAGCGACGATGAGGCATTTTATACCGATTATGGTGCTGATGGAAGTTATCATGCCAAAACCGGCAGAGGTGAATGCGCCGCTTGAGCAAAAACAAGGTAATCTCCGATCCGGACAATGTAAGATCTGAGATTAGGGACAAAAGTGTCACCGTTGTAGACGTGCGCCGTCCAGAGGAATACAAAAAAAATCACATACCCTCTGCGGTAAATCTGCCACTCTCTGAGCTGCTCTCTGATGACAGTCCAGAACGCGTTGCAAAACTTGTCGGTGCGACAGGAATAGGGGATTTTACACGCGTTGTAATATACGATGATACGTTTGGCGCGCTATCCTCAAGACTTGCATGGGCGCTTGAATACCTTGGACACGAAAATGTCTCACTGCTCGGGGTTACATACGGAAAATGGGTGCAGATGGGTCTTGACACTGATGATAAAACGCCGCAGCCTAAAGCACTCGATCACACGGTAAACACAAAACCGGAAATTGTATCAACTGCGGATCATTTAGAATCGGAAGGAAAACTGGGAACAGTACTGCTTGATAACCGCGAGAGGCTCAATTTTTTAGAACAGCACATACCCGGAGCTGTAAACATCCCGTACAGGACACTTGCGTCAAGTGAGGGGATAATACGCCCAAACGCAGAGATGAAAAGACTGTTTGAAAACCGCAGCATTACGGAAAATAGCAAGGTCATAACGTACTGCGGCAGCGTGGGTACGCTTTCAGGCCTTGCATATTATGCGCTAAAATCTGTGGGAATAGAGAACGTCCGACTGTACGTGCGCTCTTTTAAAGAATGGAAATCGCTCAAAAAACCCACAGAACAACAGCCTGATGCCAATTACTGGGATCTTTCCGCAGAATAATTAGGCTGTGCCGATGCGCAGCTGTTTTGTGATGGATGCATCTATATTTTCAAACACTGTGAGCATTTTTTTCCGATTCTCAGAGATGTAATCTGAACCGTGATCCTTTATTCTGATCTTCCAGAGCCTTATTTCACGGTGATCCTCGAAAAATTTTTCAATCATATACGTGCCGTGTTTCCCATTGTCCACAAATGGCTCGAAACTTTCCAGTACTGAATCTGCATTTCCATCTTCCACTGCTGAACGGGCTTCCTGTACGGAATGACTTATCTCTTTTAATTCAGTAACATCCTCTGGCATATTTATAACGTTTATGCCGAAAATATTCTTTTTACGGACTATCATTTTTTTGGCGACACCTTCGGCCAAATCATACACGGGTATGCGGTGCAAACCCTCGCGTTTTTCATTTTGAATGATGAGACCTTTTTCCACCAGCTTGCGCAGGGAATCCTGTACGTCAATTTTTGAAAGAAATGTCGTCCAAACTATGGCACCTATCGTGTGGTATCCCTGACGGACGGATTCTATTACGACCACCTCGATAATTCTTTTAAATCCGTCCTCTGCCCGAAGGTTTACAAAATCCTTATCCTTTACGGATTTTCTTGCATTTTTCACATCTATCTCAATGGATCTTTTTAGCGAGTCAATTGACTGGGAAATTTGATTTAAAATTGACAGATAGCATGCCTTGTTGTACCATGCCATGTCAAACGTGGGATCCGAATCGATTGATTTTTCCGTGCAGTCAAGCGCCTTTGCATAGTTTTTTTGCTCGTAATGTATTAGGGATTTAAGATTCCAAGCTTCTGCATTTGTCACATCCAAATCAAGTATGCGATCATAGATGAGTAAGGCTTCTGCGTAATTGTCAAGATGAAACCTTGCATATCCAAGCTTTAACATTACATCAATGTTGTCATGATCGATTCTCAACGCCTGCTCAAATATCTCGCAGGCTTCTTCGAGTTTTTCATCTGCCATGAAATTAATACCTTTTTTGAATAATTTTTTCAGCTGATAATCGCCGTCCGTGAGGGTAATTTTGCCCGGCTCACTTGTCGCCGGAAGATCCTCGTCCCTGATAATTTTTTTCTTACGTAACTTCATAAATAGCCGTTGATTATTTGCAGTTATAACTTTTGACGTCTTTTTATACCAATTCATGCGTGAAATGTCAAAAAATGTAAAATACGTGCTATTTCAACACAATGCATGTCTGATACAACCTTGAATATTTCTGGGAAATCACCGTTTGAGCGGACCGGCACATACGAGGTATTTGTATCAATTTTGGATAAAAAACCCGCCCCAGATACAATCTCAAAAGGCACATATACACCCCTGTGGAGAAAACCCCTGCATCTGTACGTCACTAACGGCGCGTTTTCTGAGGTTCTCGGAGATGATGATGATCCGCTCCCAGAATCCGTATTTGAAAATGATCGTGTGTACGTATTGGTACAAGATCAGCTATCTGACATTCATACCCTACTGCAAGTTGATATTGAAAATAAAATATCCGGCACAAAGCCTGCAACCATAAAAAAATCTGTACCTGAAAATAATTTAAGATCTGATGCAGAAACGAGTAAACCTGCCGGAGAGCGTGGCGTACGAGGTGTGGCAGGCGATAAAGGATTGCCCGGTCCGTCAGGTCCTCCAGGAGATCGTGGTCCGCAAGGTCATACCGGAGACAAAGGGTCAGTTGGTGACAAGGGACTTACGGGTCAGACAGGTTCTGTTGGAGAGCGAGGCATATCCGGCACCGCAGGTCCAAGAGGATCTGTAGGTGTTGCAGGACCTCCCGGTGACAAAGGCTCTTTTGGATCAAAAGGTCTGACCGGTGACAAAGGAGATCGCGGAGACAAAGGTTCTCCAGGATTGCAGGGACCAAAAGGTGACAAAGGCCCCATCGGTTCTATTGGTGACAAAGGTCCGTTCGGCCCGCGCGGTTCTGAAGGTCCGTTCGGTGACAAAGGTCCGATAGGTTCTGCTGGAGAAAAAGGATTGACCGGTTTGCGCGGACCTGTTGGTTCAAAAGGTGAAACCGGTCCGTCCGGTACGTCCGGCGACAAAGGAATACAGGGTCCTGTTGGAAAATCCGGAGAGCTAGGTCCGCAAGGAATGATTGGCGACAAAGGTCCGGTTGGTCCGCCAGGCCCTCAAGGTGAACAAGGTCCGCAGGGACAGCAGGGAGTTGCAGGTGGCAAAGGACCGCAAGGTAAACAAGGTGAATCCGGAGAAAAAGGTTTGACTGGAATTCCTGGAATGCAGGGAGACAAAGGGCCGCAGGGACTGCAAGGACCGTTAGGTAATCGTGGTCCGTCCGGCGAACCCGGTCCGTCCGGTCCGCAGGGAATACAGGGTCCTCAGGGTGAAAGAGGTACTGTTGGACATGTAGGTGTAGCAGGAGAACGTGGTCCTTTGGGCAAATCCGGTCCCATCGGACAGGCAGGACCGCGCGGTCCGCCAGGACCTCCGGGCGACAAGGGTACTAGCAATGTAATGCCTGAAGAGCAAAAAGCACTGCTTAAGGAACTGCTTGAAGCGCTTACTGCCAAAAACGTCATATCTACAGAGGAACAGATACGTCTTATGAGCCATCTGTACTAGGAATACCCACATACTAAAATAACGTATTATGAAATTATCTGTAATGTCTGCAGATAAAGTAGAGTTTAAAATGCTTGACTATAAACGCCTTGGAGACGAGGTTGTAACATTTGAGCTAGAGGATGGGGCAATCGTTAAAGTCAAAGTGGATCTTGGCCGTGTGGGCAAGGCGATAAAAAATACAAATCCTGACGGAACGCCCCATTATGCGATAAACACGTCGGTTATGACATCTGTTATTCCTCCAAACAAAACATTCACGGTGGATAAGACTCATGCAAAAACCACGACAAAATCGCCTCCGGGCCAGATGTTTAGCTGACATATTTTCAAATTTGTGCAATTTTTGTTAAAACTAAAATTTACCCGCATGTAAATTTGCATCAACAGGCAATTTTAAGGAAGTTTAAAATATTTTTTAAAAAAGGTTCTCAATCACCAACCGTAGTTGATGATTGAATTATTCAAGCGACTAGCGCTTGGTTTTCTTAGCAGATTTACGGCGTGTAGTACGTTTAGTCGTAGTTTTCTTTGCGGTGCGACGAGCCTTACGTTTTGTTCCCGTTGCTTTTTTGTCCGCTGTTATTGTTGTGCGACGTTTTTTACGCTTGGTTGTAGTCTTACGTTTTGTTCCCGTTGCTTTTTTGCCCGCTGTTTTTGTTGTGCGACGTTTACGTTTAGTCGTAGTTTTCTTTGCGGTGCGACGAGCCTTACGTTTTGTTCCCGTTGCTTTTTTGCCCGCTGTTTTTGCTGTGCGACGTTTTTTACGCTTGGTTGTAGTCTTACGATTTGTTCCCGTTGTTTTTTTGCCCGCTGTTTTTACTGTGCGACGTTTACGCTTGGTTGTAGTCTTACGTTTTGTTCCCGTTGTTTTCTTTGTTGTTTTACGACGTTTTGCCGTAGACTTTGCTGCTTTTCTTTTGGTAGCCATTAACAACAAACACTAATCCATATTTTTGTATAGGTAACATAAAAAAAAATACACAAAATGATCGTAAATTATAACGCAAATTGTACATATAATTCTGACATACTAGCAGTTTGATCGCACAAATGACTGCAAATGTTTTACTATTTTATTTTGACTATTGTCAAAACGTCGCCGTCTTGCAACGTGTGACTTATTCCAACGCGCTGTCCGCCAAACTTTACACTATTTCCCCATACCATTCCGTATCTGAACGCCCTTCTCATTCTGCGGTGAAGTTTGTCGCAGACATTTCCTATCGTGGACTCTTCCCTCATTATGAGAGGCTCCTCATAGTCGGTTTTGCCGCCCTTTGGACGCATGTATATGCGAATAAACTTCAATTCGCTGTATATGCGCTCGCGAAGCTGATCTATGTTGCTATCTGAGCTTGCCGAGATGCTTACAAAACCTTTTGTGAGCTGCGGAGCTAGATCCTTTAGAAACGCATCATCTACAAGATCTATCTTGTTTAATATTGTAATTGCTTTTGCATATGTTTTGTTTCCGGATATGTGATCCACTATCTGCTCGGACGTTACATCCTCGCGTATTACAACGCGGGCACTAGTCATACCGTAAAGATTCAGAATGTCTTTTAGAAATTTTTCACTGATTTTTGTAAGTTTTTTTTGCTGTGCAATTGCAATACCGCCGGTACGTGTTTTTTCAATAACCACGTTTGGAGGATTTTGATTTAATCTTATTCCAATATTTGCAAGCTCTACAGTAAGAATTTCTTCATGGTACGGCTGAAATACATCCAATATCAAAAGAACCAAATCCGCACTTCGTGCAACCGAGAGAATTCTTTTTCCAAGTCCTCTCCCACTGGAGGCGCCTTTTATTATTCCGGGCAAATCCAATATCTGTATCTGAGCCCCCTTGTATTCCATCATGCCCGGAACTACTGTCAGAGTGGTAAACTGGAATGCACCTACGGTGGATTTTGCATCGGTCATGCGGTTTAGCAGTGTGGATTTGCCTACACTTGGCATGCCGATTAAGACCACTGTAGCATCTCCGGCACGCCTTACGTCAAAACCGTCAGTCTTTGCGCCTTTTTTCTTGGTATGTTCGTCCTCTTGTTCCCGGCGCAGTTTGGCAATTTTTGCCTTTAAGATGCCAATATGATGTTCAGTAGCTTTGTTTATCTGCGTTTTTGACATCTCATCTTGGATCGCTTTTATCTTTTCAGGAATGCCCATTGCACGCAATGCTGCGTATTTTGTAAATAAGGTTTACAATTCCATGACTTGAATTGGCAGATATTGTTATTATTTGGGCGTGTGATAGCATGCATATGAAACTGACATTTGCAGTGGACATTGATGGCACAATAACGGAAAACGGGGCCGGAAGAATACACCTTGATGCACTCTCTTCGCTTAGGGTCGCAGCTGATGCTGGACACAATGTGATATTTGTAACCGGAAGATCGTCCATAGAGGGGTACATCCTTGGAGTATTTGCAGGAACGACAAAATTCTGCATAGGGGAAAACGGAGGATGCATAACCTCGGGAAACTATGATCACAAACTCTTGGGGAAAAAATCCGACTGTGAGGACGCCCTCAAATATCTGAAAAACAAAACGGACAATGTCGTAGAAAAACCAGTCTACCCTAGAATGACGGAAATAGTACTAGAGCGCACTTTTGAGATCGCACCTGCGGCAAAACTGTTAAAGGATGCCGGATACCAAGTTTCACTGACTGACAGCCAATACGCTTTTCACATAAACTCACACGGAGTTGACAAAGGATCGGGTCTGCGCGAAGCCATGCGTATGCTTGCAGTAGAACCAAAAGATCTGATTGCCATAGGGGATAGTGCAACTGACGTGCCGATGTTTGAGGTGGCAAAAACAAGTGTTGCACTTGGAAATGCATCAGAGTACGTTAGGGAAAAAGCCACCCTGACGGTGGACTCAAAGGCAGGCGATGGACTGCTTGATGCCATGGACATACTCGGACCGCAAATGGCGGGGGATATGAAATGAGTTACGAGCTGCTGCTAGAAGAGATTGCATCAAACGTAAAAATAATTCTCAACAAAATTGGCGTCGGTGATGTAAATTTTCAAGTCTCTCTGGCAAAACCCGGATTCGGCGATGCCTCATGCAACGCGCCTTTTCTTCTTGCGGGGCGTCTTAAAAAAAATCCGCATGAAATTGCCAAAGATCTTGCCGAATCGTATTCTGAATTTACAGGTCTTGCAATGTGCGCCAAGGCGCATCCGTCCGGCTATCTTAATTTTGAAGCTGATTGGGAAAAACTTGGCACACTCATACTGCAAAATTCAATAAAACCTGAATACGGATCAGGTGACAAGGATGGGAAAATAACCGTAGAGCATACAAGCGTAAATCCGAACAAGGCACTGCATATAGGACACGTAAGAAACATCGTGGTGGGAGATACCATATCGCGCATACTGGAAAAATCCGGATACTGTGTACATGTGCTAAACTATGTGGATGACTCTGGATTGCAAATTGCAGAGCTGCTTTACGGATTTATGCACATGGGAATAAGCCCTGATCCGCCGGAGAATAAAAAATTCGATCACTATTGCGGCGATGATGTGTATGTGCGGGTAAACCAGGAGATTAAAAAAAATCCTGAAATCACCCAAAAATGCGCACAAATTCTCAAAATGATGGAAGATCCGGACACCGTGGAGGCAAAAATGGCAGATAAGATAACGCGGCGCGTTTTAGAAGCGCAGCTGCAAACATGCTGGGCACTGCAGGCAAGATACGACTGTATTAATTTTGAATCCCACATAATACGTTCCGGAATGTGGGATGAGGCATTTGAAAAATTAAAAAATATGAAACTTGTAGAGTTTGAAAACTCAGGAGACAATGCGGGATGTTGGATAGTGCGGGGCGATGGAAAGGAAACTGACAAGGTTTTGGTGCGAAAAAATGGAACTGCCACGTACATGGCAAAAGACATTCCATACGCTGCCTGGAAGCTCGGACTTGTAATGGACCCCTTTGAATATTCAAAACATTCCGGACAGCCGGGGGATAAAACAATGTGGCTGACAACTCTGAGCGGACAAAAAGCGCCTGAAAACTTTAGATCAGAAAAAGTCATTACCGTGATAGATTCGCGGCAGGCTAGGCTGCAAAAAATCATCGCAGAACTGATGGGACAGTTCAAATCCGATGAGGGCGCATACGTGCATCTTGGATATGAATCCGTCATGCTCAGCAAACAGACTGCAGAATCACTTGGCGCAAAAACTCAAAGCGGGGGTGCACAAATGTCCGGCAGAAAAGGCGTATACGTAAACGCTGACACTGTGCTAGAATCGCTGCAAAAGCGTACGATGCAAGAAACTGCAAAACGCAATCCGGAAATGGATAAAAAAGAAATTGATACAATATCTAAAAAAATCACAGTTGCAACCATACGGTATGAAATGATACGGCAGGATTTGAATAAAATCATAACATTTGATGAATCAAAGTCGCTGAGTCTAGAGGGTGATACTGCCTCGTACATACAGTATACGCATGCACGCGCCTCGCGCATACTGGAAAAGTTTGGCCGCATGCCTGATGCATCAGCTGAGCATACGGTAAAGTGGGGCGTGCATGAAAAAAAATTGTTAAAGCAAATCGGCATGTTTGCAACCTCGGTTCGCGACGCCTCTGAAAATCTCTCCCCAAAGACTGTTGCCCGTTACTGCCATGGGTTGGCAGTTGCCTTTAACGCCTTTTACGAAAATGTTCGGGTACTTGATTCAAAAGATGCATCCAAGATTAATTCGCGCGTATCCCTTGTATTATCATCTGCTTGCATACTTGAAGGAGCGCTTTCACTTTTGGGAATTGCCGCGCCAAAACGCATGTAGCATGGATTATTACCCCCTTGAACATCATAGTTGGCGTGGATAAGATAAAACGGGGATCTGATGTACTTGTTTATTACAACTCTGGAAAAAAATGGCTGATAAAACTGCAAAAATCCGCTAGTTTACACACACACATAGGAATCATACCTCACGATCAGGCAATCGGCAAAGAATACGGCAGCAGGCTTGTAACAAACAAGGAAAAATACGTCTATCTGTTCAAACCCACAGCATATGATTATATCATGAAAATGCAGCATGGGACGCAGATTGTGTATCCAAAAGATCTTGGATATATTGCGGCAAGAACCGGACTGACCAGCGGCCAAACAGTGCTAGAGATAGGGACCGGGAGCGGATCCCTTACAGGATTTGCAGCCGGAATTGTAAAACCGCGCGGCAAAGTGTACACGTTTGATGTGGATGAAAAATTCATGGCAATTGCGGCAAAAAATCTAAAACGCGCCGGCGCATCAAAATACGTAATCATGAAAAACCATGATCTGAAAAAATCCCGCGATACATCAGTACCTCCGGCAGACGTTGCAATAGTGGATCTTGGCGATCCATGGACTGTGGTACCGCAGGTGCGTAAAATGCTCAAAGACAGCGGCGCGTTTGTCGCAATCTGTCCCACGATGAACCAGCTTGAAAAACTGGCAGCTGTACTCACACAGAATGAATTTGCCGACATTGAATGCACCGAACACATACTTCGTACAATCGAGGCCCGTGAGGGAAAGACACGCCATTCTTTTCAGGGAATCGGACATACCGCGTACCTGTGCATGGCAAGAAAGGCGCACTTTGGCTCAATCAGGCGCTCTTCTGCAAAGAAAAAACCGCCTGCTGAGAAAAACAAATAAGATTTATGCGCCAAGCCTGCAGCATACTGTGTTGGCTGCTACAAAACTGACCTCACACATTGTGAAAAAATTCATACCTCCACGAGCTTATAATTCACACAAAGGGGATAATGGAAAAATACTCATACTTGGAGGCAGCTATGTATACCACGGGGCGCCGATCCTAACTTCTATTGCAGCACTCCGATGCGGAACTGATCTTGTATACACTGCGGTTCCAAAAATAAATTCACAGGCCACACGCGCAGCATCGCCGAACCTTATCGTAATTCCACTCGCCGATCAAAAATTGACCCGCGGTGCTGTACGAAAACTTCTCGGACAGATTCCAAAAGGACTTGATTCAGCAGCAATTGGAATGGGACTTGCAGTACAGGAGCGCAATTCACTGGCACTGATGGTAAAGACTTTGGTAAACTCTGATGTCCGGCTGCTGCTTGACGCATCCGCGCTGATTCCAGAAATACTTCCGGAAATATCCGACAAAAATTGCATACTCTCTCCACACGCCGGAGAATACCGGAGACTTTTTGGACGCAACATTCCAGACGATGAGGAATCCAAAGAGCGCGAGGTTGCAAAGACTGCAGCTGAGCACAAAGTTGTGATAATTTTAAAGGGTCATACGGACATTATCTCAGATGGTGAAAAAACATACAAAAATCCCACAAAAACCCCGTCAATGACTGTGGGGGGAACAGGAGATGTTCTCTCCGGACTTGCCGCCGGCATGCTTGCCAAAAACCGAAACGCATTGCAGGCAGCATCCGCGGCTGTATTTGTAAACGGACTTGCCGGAGCTGCGGCGCAAAAAAAGTTTGGACTGCATGTACTGGCAACTGATGTATGCGGACAAATACCTAATGCCATGATGCAGTTTGATAGTATTGGTGAGATGGCATGAAATCGGATTCATATATTGATAAAAACACGCCATCAATGGTATCCGAACTGCAAAGACTGGTGGCACAGCCAAGCGTCTCGGCAACCGGGGAGGGGATAGAAAAATGCGCAAAACTGGTGGCCGAGTCGTTGAAACGTTCCGGAATACGCTCCAAAATACTGCGTATTTCGGGGGCAGCACCCCTGGTATTTGGAGAGGTGATATCAAAGAAAAACCCAAAAAAGACACTGCTCTTTTACAACCATTACGACGTACAGCCTGCCGAACCGCTCGATGAGTGGAAATTTCCGCCTTTTGGCCGTACCCTAAAAGGCAACAAGGTGTACGGACGCGGATCATCTGATGACAAGGGCGAGCTTGTATCAAGAATAAAGGCGGTCGAATCGCTGTTAAAGACCGAAGGCGATCTGCCGTGCAGCATAAAATTTGTCATAGAGGGGGAAGAAGAGACTGGCAGCGCACACATTGAAAAATATCTGAAAAAATACAGGAAAAAATTTGCATGTGATGGAATAATATGGGAATTTGGATTTGTAAATTCTGATAATCTTCCGGTTGTCAGCCTTGGAATGAAAGGAATGCTGTTTGTAGAATTTACCGTACGCGGACCAAAGAATGATGCACACTCTAGCCTTGCCGTACTGATAAAAAATCCGGCATGGCGCCTCATCGAGGCACTGCATACCATGCGCGCACCTGACGGTCGGGTGCTCGTGGATGACTGGTACAAGGATGCAAAAAAATTTACCGCGCGTGATCTGAAATTTATTGCAGCAGAATCATTTGATGAGGCATCATTCAAAAAAGAATACGGGATAAGCCAGTTTGTGGGAGGCCGACGGGGCGATGACGCCAAAGCGCAGCTGGTCGGAGGGGCAACGTGCAACATTGCGGGAATATACTCTGGCTACCAGGGCAGGGGGGCAAAGACGATACTGCCGTCAATAGCTGTGGCAAAAGTTGATTTTAGACTGACTCCTGGAATGAATCCTGCAAAACAGCGCGCCCGTCTTTTAAAACATCTGCAACTGCGCGGATTCTCCGAGATTAAAGTAAAGGTGCATCATGCCGAAGCTGCATCGCGCACAAATCCTGATGAGAAATTTGTAACCCAGGTGTGCAATGCTGCAGATTCTGCCTTTGGAGGGCATGTTTTGAGTATCTCCAGCGCCGGAACAGGACCAATGCACCAGTTTGCATCAATTTTAAAATGTCCGTGCATATCCATAGGATGCACCCACATATTTGCCGGAATTCATTCCCCAAACGAATATGCCAGGGTGGACTTGCTGATTAAGTCTGCAAAATGCATGTCTGCAATAATGAAAAATTTTCTCTAATGCACGAGTCTTGGAATACGTTTTACAGCATGAGATATGGACAGTCTTCCGGGACCTGCAACTGCAATCATAAGCGCTCCTGCAAGCAGGATGAGTTCAAACTCTATTCCCTTTTCTCCGGTAATGATCTGCGGATCTTTTATGATAAATATCGCAGAGACCATAATTGATGCAAGCACGCCTGCTGACAATCTTGACAAAACTCCCACAATGAGCAGTATTCCGGGAACAATTTCTCCTATGGCTATGAGCATGGCCATATCCGGAGTGAGACCAAACGAGGACATCCATCCGATATACATTTCATTGCCAAGCTTTGAGAGCCCGTGCATCAAAAATATGACTCCAATAGATGCGCGAATTCCCATGAATGCTGCATCCGAGAGTATGCCTGTGCCAATTCCTGCCTGTGTCATAATTGATGCCTTTCATGGCATATATTAAAACTAGTTGAAATATTTTATAATTTTGATCGTAAAACAATCCCTGTATTGGATGAAATCTGCACCGCATACGTGCGGTAAACCCTTTAATTGCGCAAAATGAAGCCAAATTTCATGTCTTATATGTACATGCCAGGCGCCACGGCTGTGGGCATTACCTTTGATCATGGGATCGTCTTTGCCAGTGAGAGGCGTATAGCATACGGCAATTTCCTTGTGAGTAAAAACACGAAAAAAACATTCCAGATTACCAAATACGTGGGAGCTGCATGTGCCGGCCTTGTAGCTGATATGCAATTACTCTCCTTGCAGATATCCGCTTTGGCAAAAATACGCCTCATGGAACTGAAAAGAGAAGTGCCTCCAAATACGATTGCAAAAATGATGTCAAACATGATGTATGAACGCAGATACTTTCCCCTCTTGACACAGGTTATTGTCGGAGGCGTTGTGGACAAACCGATATTATGCACGCTAGACCCGCTTGGTTCAGTACTGCCGGATGAATACGCTGCAGTCGGAACAGGAGCTGAGATGGCACTGGGTGTTCTTGATCCAGGATTCAAACAAGGTCTCTCAGAGCAGCAAGCAGTGGACATGGCTACAAAGGCGGTGCATTCTGCAACAATGCGCGATTCTTTCAGCGGCGATGGAATTGATTTGATGGTCATCGATAAAAACGGCATTAAAATACCGCAGGTATCCACTAGTTAATTTTCCTTACAATGTCCCAGTATCTGTCTGAGACATAGTGAATGTTTTCTAAAACCTGTCCTTTCTTCATTGTGCGAGCCTCTGAGCTTGGCACGGACGCTATGCCGATTGCTAGAAACATATTTTTTGATTCCTCTGTTATGCATACAATTTGCCCTGCTTCAAACTCGCCTGAAAATCCTGTAATTCCAGGACGCATCACGTTTGCACCGTTGCATACGAATTTCACAGCGCCCATATCAACAATAATGCGGGGAAATTTTTCAAGTATTTTTGTATCAGTTAAAAAAGGCACGTATTTTTTACCAATTTTCAGCGCCTTTAGATCCTCACCTGCGATATACAGCGCATCATTTGTTATATGATACACCATGAGATTTTTTATTTTTGGCGGCTCTGTGCCCCACTGGGACGCTATATCGCGCAGGGTCTGTGATGACTCACTCTTGGATATGGGATTTGACTTCAATTTGAGGATACTGACCTCCGTATGTCCAATAGATCCCGAAGAATAGAGCTTGCAGTCTCAGTACCTCCTGCCCCCCTTCCTATGATCGTCTGGGTTCCAGAATGCTTGGATGTAAACGATATTGCATTCAAAGTGCCGTTCACACACAACGGATCATCTACTGGTATCTCCACGGGAGCCACACGCAGTCCGCCGTTGCAGGATGCAACAAGCTTTATGGCAGAATTTTTCTTTTCTGCTGCTTTTACATCAGAAATGTCCACATTGCGTATTCCAGTTCTGTCTATGTCCTGTAAGGTAACGCGCATATCCATTACCCAGTTTGCAAGTATCGTAAGTTTTGCTGCAGCATCAAATCCGTCAAGATCAAGTGATTCGTCTGCCTCCACGTAACCGCGTCCTTTGGCATCTGCTAGTGCGTTATCAAAAGACATTCCTCCTGACATGTTTGTGAGAATATAGTTTGTAGTGCCGTTTAATATTCCGGAAAATGACGTTATGCGTTCCCCGTGCAGACTGTTCTTTGCATAATCCAGTATCGGGGTTCCGCCTCCGACCGTTCCGCTAAATCTAATCTTTACACCGTTGTGTTCTGCAAGCTCTAAAAGAGACGGAAATGCCAGGGCAAGGGGTCCTTTGTTTACAGATATTACGTGCATACCGCGCCTCATTGCGGCCATGATGTGACTCATGCCCGGTTCTGCATCATTGTAATTGCTTGCAGTGGTTTCAACTAGAACGTCCGCATCTACTGATTCTATCATGTCCAACCCTCCTGCAATCTTTCCCCCGTATGCCCCTACAGTGCCTTTTGATTTTTTTATCCTGACAAGTTTTCCAGGATCCAGTCCAGAACTTTGGAATGCGGCCCCTTTGCTGTCAAAAACCCCTACGATACGTGGACGCAGGCCGTGCATATCGTACAATTCTTTGGCTCTGGATTCAAACAGGGATGCAAGACTCTGTCCAACCGCTCCAAAACCACACAATATTATGCGCATAAACTGTGATTACTTTGCAATATTATTAACATTAAGATTGCATGGAATATACCATTTACAAAAATTGCCGCAATTGTGTGCAAATCTTGATTCTTCCACTATGGGGCGTTCTTTTTTTCAAAATCCAGCGAGGCTGAATTTATGCAGTATCTGAGATTTGTGGGCTGCGGACCATCATCAAATACGTGTCCTAGATGGGCGCCACATTTTTTACAGTTTGCCTCTGTGCGCAGCATGCCAAAACTGGCATCCTCTATACACTCTACATTGTCTTTGTCTGCTGCATCTGAAAAACTGGGCCAGCCTGTTCCAGAATTGAATTTTTTATCCGATTTGAAAAGAACCGCATTGCAGCAAACACACCGATATGTTCCGGGTTCTTTGCTGTCGTGATATTTGCCGGTAAACGCCGGCTCTGTTCCCTTGTTTACGCATATCTCGTATTGGGCCGGATCCAGTTTTGCTTTTAATGATTTGGCAAATTCACTGTCCATGCGTATATTGCACATAATGGGCAATTTGTGTCTTTACCGTGCACGTTTTTTTGAATTTGTGCGTTTTTCTGATTCAAATCTTTCCAAATCATACGTCTTTGTGTCGGCAAATTTGATCATGCGTGCAAGTTTGGGATGCCTGTTTTTTATTTGTGCAAACATTTCCTGTGCCACGAGGCGATAGTCCGCATGACCTTGCGGTATTGTGCGAATCTCGATTATGTGTACAGCCTCGCGCAAATTGCACCGCATAAAATACGGATAATTGTATGCAAAGTTTACAACATACTGGGCCTGCTCTGGCAGTTTTCTGCGAATATTGTTAAAAACATCCCGAGTATTCTCCATGCATTCTGTATACTGTGATCTTGTACTCATCTCATCAATCTCTTTTGGAACAGAATATCCGTGATCCGCAGTTAACAGCTGTCTGCCAAGCGTGAGTGCCCGATGACGGTGCATGTCACGGAACATGCCGAAATTATTTATCATGTCAAAAGTATACTCTGTCATCTCAAAGGCGCGCGGCGGTCTTTGCCTGCGGTTGTTTCTAAGTGATGAGAATTTTAAAATGATGGACGCTTTTTTGGCAACAGACATCTTTTTTGCAGCCGACACGGCGTATTCGAGGGGCTCGCCAGATGATCCCTGGTATATGATGGCTGATATAATGCGGTTTAACGCCTTTTCCTCCGGCTCACATTCGATGAGCTTTGCACGCCATCTGACGGATCTTTTTGTACCTGCATATTTTTTGGCAAGCGATGCTGATTCTGTGCCTAACCGTGCCAGATATTCGCTGGTACGCCTGCCGTATTCGTCTCCGGCCCTTTTGACAAACGGACCAATTGTCTTGCCAAGCTCTTTATGCATATGTGCGGCAAGCAATTTTTCCTCTTTTAGCGCAGAGCCGTACATTACAGTCAGCAGGTATTCAAAAGCGCGGCCGTTCCCTGTAATTCCGACGTTTGTCAGCGTGGATGCTGGCAAAAGTCCCCTCAGTATGTCCAGCGCTTTTGCCCTAGTGGAGCCGTTGTAGATGGCATTTGCGGATTTTATATCATACGAATCGCGCAACTTTGCAAAAGAAACATTCCTGCCAGAATGATTTTTAAACGCGTATTTTTCTATCGGATATTTTTCCCTAATGTACTGCAACATGGGTTTTAGAAACTTTGAATACGTTTCAAAATCCAAATTACATGCATCCTCGTAGGAATCTGCATATCTTGATTCTGCAATATCTGCATCCCTGTAAAACCTGTATTTGCCTGCACGTTTTTTATCCCACGGGACGTACCTTGAAGATTTTTCAAGATATGACAACCCTATGCGGCGATCTTCAATTTTTTTTACCGCAATGTTTGATATGCCCTCGGCTGCAATTTGGGCTGATCCAAGCTCTGCAACAGAATCATCGCCGTATTCGATTAACACGCGCCGGTAAAATTCTTCACCTCTTTTTTTATTGGCCAAAAACTCGTCCAAAAAAACGCGCCGCATGTCCTTGTCGGTTCTGCTGTACCTTGACATGAGAGCTCCTCGGTCTACCTGTTGCGGGGTTGTAATTGCAAACACGTTTGCATCCGTGTTTGAAAAATGATTTTTTAGATCTGATTTTTCTTTTCGCGTAAACTTTTGAGCCATGCACTCACTGCCGCATACTGTCCTGATTTTCTTTGCTGCTGCCAATCTGTATCAGATCCGGTGCTTTTGTAGATTCAATTCCCTTTGTCTGCCACCGTAGCAGCACATCCTTGAATGCTTGCGCATCCGCATCACTTTCAGTATACATTAGGGCCGTTATCCATCTGCCATTTCCAGCTTTACCTCCTACAGAATTCATCCAAAAATTGCTCGGCAGGGTCTGCATGGAACGGTTTTCAGGATTTGTGGCCATCTCTTCCCAGCGTTTTGAGACAAACCCAAGTATCTGATTCATCTCGTCTATTCCTATCATGATGTATTGCATCACTTTATTGCATAAAAACCGCTCTGCGTGGAGCTATTATTGACTAAATTCACAAAGGTTGGTGACATAGGTCGTATTATTGAGATCATACAATTCTAGTTATGAGCAACCACAACGCGGAGATAATCGGCAAATCTGTAAAAGACATGTACGGTTCAATCATGGGCACAACCGTGGGAACGCTGACCGACATCGACGGCAGTGTGCATACGGTAGGTGTCGACTGCGGACACTCTGGGCTGATGCAGATTCCCTACTCTCAACTTGTAGTACAAGATGATGTGATCATCTTCATACCAAAATGGAGATTGGATTCACAAAAAATGCTACGTGAGAAAGGAATGACTCTGCGAAGGCTTCGAGCAATAATCGACATTGTCTCAGATAATGACGAGATGAAAGAAGATGCGTCCCTAGTACATGCAAAATACCGTACAAAAATAACTTCGTTTGAATCCATGCACCGGGAAATTGATGCAGATCTGAATTCAAGGCTCTCGCAACTGGATGAGCAGCTAAAAGCGGTAAAGGTAATCGTCTTTGATGCCCGAATCCAGTCAAAAAGTGGCGAGATGGCCGAGACTGCATTTTCTACAGTATGTGAGCAAACAAAAAGTCTTGAAGAACACATGCAAAACGAAATCTCTGAAATTAAACGCGTACAGCAAAGGCTGGAGAATCTTGACACTGAGGTGGAGCAAACGCTCTGCGCTCAGCCAGGTGAATCAGTCCCAGAAGCGGAAACGACACTCCCAAAAGTGCCAATGAACGTAACAATGCCAGAACCACCAGAGTCAACTACACCACAACAGGCCCAAACGCCTACTGCGGATACGCAGCACATTCCTACAGAATCTGACTGGCTGGCACGAATGCGGGCACAATAATAGCACTTTCTCTTTTGGGACGCGCGTATTATTTTTTCATCTAGTATGTGCGCCAGTAAAATTGCCGCAACACAAGTCTAAAACATTCATTCATTTTTTACGGCAAAAACATACGGCGTATCTTCTGGATGCTCTACTGTCCATCTGGTTGGCAAAATCAGAGTCTTGACAGGTTTTAGATCAAATTCTTCTAAAAGTGGACCCCATCCGTATACGGATGCATTTCTGCCGTTTTTACGCATGATTTGGGTTCCTGAAAGCACGTAAACTTGGTTGCTTGATTGTAATGTTTTTTTGATCACGCCTTTGGCAAGCATTTCACCAATTTCCGGAATGCTGCCTATGAAAAACACCGCCTGATCAAAAATTGGATAATTCATCTGTGTGGCATCGCCGCATTTTATTTCAAAACGCACACCTGTATCACTGCATATTTTTTTCTGGAGTGCTGCAAGATTTTCATCAATTTCCACCGAATACGTCTCAATTCCTGCAATACTAGAACAATATGCTATACGTCCATCACCGGAACCAATGTCTACGACATGTTTTATTCCCATCGCATCTGCAGCTTTGATTAGCGCGCAAGCTGAAATAACCCATGTTGGATAAAACAGGGCATAACTTGCATCATGCTTTATGCTGTCAAGCCAATATGAGTTCATGTCGCCCTCGTATACGGTGCAACAAGTTTCCGCAATTATGGATTCGTAAGAATTTTCATATATGGGATTGGACTTTATGAATTTATGCAGCGCATCCAAATCTTTTTGAGAGATGTCCGGTATGCCTGATGCATCATTTGGAAGAGCTTCGTAAAGATGCGCTTTTTTTATATACGATGATGCAAATTCTGATTTTAACACAGATATGTATTCTTCAAGCGATTTTGCATTCTGCACACTTTGCATCAAATACTGCATAATAATAACACATGCGGGATTTTACAGACGCGTTTAGACCAAAAAGCGCATCTTGTACCTGGAAATATTAAAATCACTGTGTTGTTTAAGATATGTGGGCGAGCCGGAGCACGAAACACTGCTACGGCAGAGGAAACTCCTCCCTCCTCACAGAAGATGCGACCTGGAGATGGGTGGTCAGAGATGATCGGCAACAGCACAGAAAAAAATCCGCACCGGCGTACTATGAGGGTAAAACCTGAGGTTTCCGGATGGTCGGAATGGAAAATCTGACCCGCATGGAGAAAGGCCAAACAGAACCGAGTTTCTGTGCATGGTTCAGGTAGGCTGCAAAGCGAAATATCGTGAAAACAAAAGGAGGGTTACTCCCGGCACGCCCGATTTTTTTTTATCTCATTGCACTGGCGTTTTCTTTGCAAAGTTCTGCATTACAGTCGCATGTACCATCACACAGGCAAGAATCTTGCATTACACAGTCGCATTCTGAACCCATTTCCACAGATGCGGCGCATCCGCATGCTGCATCCGAATGTGTTATCTGCGCCGGCAGGTTTTCAGAATTGGTATCATTGTAAACATTTTGGTGCTCCTTGTAGTTTCCTGCCTCTGTAAGCTGCGCCTCGCCTCTGTTTGTCTGATATCCGCCAGCACTTGCACTAGTCTGATATCCTGTAAGTCTTGATGGGTCTATCCCTGTCTGTTCCTGACCTTCTCTTTTGAGTTGCCTGCCGCTTATGATGAAAAAGACAGTGCCTCCTATTACTGCCATACCTGCCATTCCGTATATTATGAGTGCAGGAAAGTCGCCGGTGGCTGCATCAACGCCAATATTTTCATCCGTAACCCCTACAATTTCCAAACCCTGTAGTACACCTAGTGATGAAAATCCAATTACGGTAAGACTCGCACTATCTGAGGACTGGATTGTTTTAAACGAATATTCTCTGTCAAGATCAAGTATTATCGTTTCCTCTTGTTCCGTCTTTATACCTTCCCTGATACTGCTCTCTCCCATTGTATATGTAGATAATACAATACCTGATATTGACTCATCCAATTTAAACGTGCCTGCATCTACAGTAATTCCTGTAGGATCAAATAAAAAGTGCCAACTGTCTAACTTTTGTCTCAAAATATCATCGCCATTCATTATGGGTTTTGAGAGCAGAGTATCCGCATCCGTACCACGAATCATTTCATAGACACCTGGAACGTATGTCTTTATTGCAGATATTGGCATATTTACTTCAACTCCGTCTACGATTATTGGTCCATATGCGGAAATCCCTCTCCAACCAAGATCAATTAGCTGTCTTCCTTCGCTGTCTCTATCGCCTATTCTATAGTTGGATATGTCCCCTTCCAACAATACGCGATAATCTATGTTTGCCCTGTCGGCTCTGCCATTAATCGACACACTATATGTCAAATCCAAATCATTTATTCTGGCCGTGCTTTTCTCTCTTAGAATGTTTTCATTTAACATGTTTATGATTTGATCTAAATCCTTGTTTGGAGATGTTGCCGAAACACTTTCATCAACAACGACTCCACGCATCAGTTCTGCAATCTCTCCGCCATTACTATAGTCAATGCTGAGCGTTCTCTGATATAGGATTTTAAATCTGGATTCATCCTTGTCCGGATCCAACGTTGACTCTAATTGGGCGCCAAGCGCGGGTTGTACCCCACCTGTCATAATAATACAAACTAGTGCGATCATAATTGAGGCAAATTTGACATTCACGCCTAGACCGATCAATTACAAGTAATAAACCTACCTTGTTTTGCCTTTTTTAAAAAAGGTAATATGTAGCATCAAAAAGCAAAATATCTCTAGGTAAAAATGATAACTGTACTTGCCGGCGGAACCGGCTCTGTAAAACTTGTACGCGGTCTTGTGGCTCAGGAAAACGACGTATGCGTAATTAGTAACGTGGGCGATAATTACTGGGTATATGGCATGTACGTTTGCCCTGACATTGACACGATGATTTACGGACTGGCCGATCTTTTGGACTACAAGCGCAGCTGGGGGATAAAAAATGACTCGTTTAATTTTCTGCGTCAAATGGAAGTTTTTGGCGAAGAGACGTGGTTCCGTATGGGGGATAGAGATGCTGCCACAAATCTTATACGCACAAATATGCTTAAAGATGGCAAAAATTTGGGATTTATCACCGACTGGATTTGTAAAAAATTCGCGGTTGGAACAAAGATTATTCCAATGACTGATAACAATGTAGAGACGCGCATAACAACGCCAAAAGGCGAAATGCATCTGCAGGAATTTTGGGTAAAACACCGTGGCAAGGAAAAAGTACAGGGCATAAGATATGTTGGAATAGAAAAGGCACGTCCAAATCCGGAGGCGATAAACGCAATACAAAACGCCTCAATGGTGGTATTGGCACCGGGAAATCCTCTTACAAGCATCGGACCAATGTTGGAGATGAAAGGATTGTACAAAGAGCTTACAAAAGCAAAGAAAAAAACCGTTGCAGTAAGTCCGTTTATAGGAACAGAAGCGATAAGTGGTCCTGCCGCCGAATACATGAGGGCTGCGGGAATAGAACCTAGCGCACTGGGATTGTCAAAAATGTATTCTTCTGTATGCAGACACATGATAATAGATAACAAAGATAAAAAACTCTCTACAAAAATACGCGAACAGGAAATGCAAGTATATGAGACAAAAATAACAATGAAAACACTCGCCGCAGAGGAAGCCTTGGCATCATTTCTGATAAAACAAGTAAAGATCTGAGTTGAAAGTTGCAGCAATTGTTCCTGTGAAGACTTTTGAGCGGGCAAAATCTCGGCTCGGACTTGGAGGTGATAAAACCGCCGCTTTGTGCACTTTGATGCTGCACGAAGTTTTAGGGGCATTGGATAAATCATCTGCTGTAAGCTCTATTGTCATAGTCTCAAAAGAACCTGCAGCAGAATTAGCAGCTTTGGAATTTGGAGCGGAAATAATACGCGATGATTCTGAATCCGGAGTAAACGAGGCGGTGGCGTTGGGTGCAAAACACTGTGCCGCCGGCGGGTTTGACTGCCTGCTTGTGGTGCCGCAGGATATTCCACTTTTGATGCCATCTGATGTGGACGAGCTTGTACGTTTGTCCGGCAAACCGCCGTATGTTACAGTCGTTCCATCGCGATTGCTTGATGGAACAAACGCACTACTGCGCTCCCCCCCTGACTTTATGCTGACAAGATACGATGAGGGAAGCTACCGTATGCACATGGATGAGGCGCGCAAACATGGTTTGAATCCCATGCTCGTATATCAGCGGAGGGTGATGGCAGATATTGATTCTATGGATGATGTAAAATATTGTTTGAAACTTGGGGAAAAACCGCAGATATGCAAACAGATTGCGCGCATTGTATATGAAAATTAAATGCGGATAAAAATTCCGCATCATGGCACAATCAAAATTCAAACCTAATCTGAATGTGTTTTATCTTTTTTACCCTTGCCCAATACGGGCAAAAACACGCCAAATTATGGCGCAAAAGCAAATGCTGGCAAACCGCAGAACAACCTGACGCATGCAATAATTGCCCACAAATCTGTAAAATTGGCAAGTGGAGCCATCCTAGCGCGCCTATAATCTGAGAGCATATCATAACCTAGATAAATAACCAAAAACATACTGACACACATGGTAGAAACGACTACGGCTAGATTTTCATACGAGGGTAAAAAATTTGAGATACTAGTAAAACCGGATCAAGCGCTGGAATTCAAACTTGGAAAACGCACGGACATATCATCGGTTCTAATATCTGAGGATATCTATACGGATTCGGGCAAGGGAAACAAACCCTCCGATGATGCGCTTGTAAAAGCGTTCAAGACCGACGATCCTGCAAAAATTGCCGAAATTATACTCAAAAAAGGGGATCTAAATCTTACCACGGCGCAGCGCCGCAAGATGGTGGATGAGAAAAGAAAACAGATTATAGATCATATTGCAAAAACGTACGTTGATCCAAGATCCCATCTGCCGCATCCTCCTTTGCGCATAGAACAGGCGATGACTGATGCCCGCATTACAATAGATCCGCAAAAAAGCGCAGACGATCAGATAAAAGACATTGTGGACGGACTGCGGGGAATAATTCCATTAAAATCTGAAAACATTGATCTTGTTATTACGGTGCCGGCCCAATACGCGGCCCAGTCTTATTCGGTTTTAAAATCTTCAGGCACACTAAAAAAAGAAGAATGGTTATCAAACGGTTCGCTTAAAGCAATACTAGAAATAGCTGCGGCAAGAAGACCGGTCATGTTGGATAAATTAGGTTCGGTAACAAAGGGTACGGCAACAGCCGAGATGGTTTCATGAGCGATGAGATGCGCAAACATGTGCTCCCAGGCGAGGTAATAACTTCAAGACCTATGCGTCCGGAGGAAAATGTGATATTTGACGGCAAAAACATATCCTCTACGATTGTTGGAACCTCTGAGATATACGATGATGCAGTCCGCGTACTGCCGCTGACCGGAATGTACTTTCCAAAGGTGGATGACATGGTGGTCGGAAAGGTCATCTCACATACGTCACTTTCTTGGGAAGTTGACATTAATTCCTGTTATGTTGGATTTTTGCCTGCAAGCGACATATTTGGGCGCGATTTCACCGCTAGTGCTGATGCATTGGCATCAAAACTAATCAAAGGCGACATGGTTGCGGCACGAATTGCAAACTTTGATCGTACGCGCGATCCGTTAATTACAGTCTCTGACCGTGATTTGGGGAAAATTGACACTGGAGACCTTGTATCCATGTCTAGCAGCAAGATACCGCGTCTGATAGGAAAACGAGGATCAATGATACAAATGATAGAAGAGTCATCAGGCTGTATGATAACGGCCGGACAAAACGGCAGAATAGTAATTGATGCAAAAGATGCGGATGGGTTATTAAAGGCTAAAAAAGCGATTAAAATGATAGATGATAATGCCCACATGTCAAACCTTACGGACAAGGTCAAGTCCATGCTTGAATCCTAGGTGTAAATAATGGGCGGCAGAGAATCAAAACTTGTACTAATGGACGAAAACGGCATACGGTGTGATGGCCGTAAAGTGAACGAAACGCGCCGCATATCCATACAGGCTGGCGTTTTGCGAAATGCAAACGGTTCAGCATACATTGAATTTGGCGACAATAAAATACTGGCCGGAGTGTACGGTCCGCGCGACGTACATCCAAAGCACATGTCAGATTCTGACACGGGTATTCTAAGGTGCAGATACCACATGACGCCGTTTTCTGTGGGTGAGAGAAAAAACCCCGCGCCGTCTAGACGTGAAATTGAAATATCCAAAGTAATCAAAGAGGCACTTTTGCCGGCGGTAATGCTTGAAAAATTCCCGCGTACCGCAGTAGACGTCTATATCGAAGTTTTACAGGCAGACGGTGGAACACGCTGTGCAGCACTGGATGCTGCATCTGTTGCACTAGCTGATGCTGGAATTCCAATGCGCGACATGGTGTGTGCGTGCGCTGCCGGCAAGGTTGCAGATACTATCGTATTGGATGTAAACAACGAAGAGGATCAGGCAGGACAGGCAGACATGCCTGTAGGATACATGCCAAACCTTGACCGCGTAACATTGGTACAGCTAGACGGTGTTCTTAGTTTTGATGAATATAAAAAATGCCTAGACACGGCCATAATTGGATGCAAACTTGCATACGAGGAGCAGAAAAAAGCACTGCACGCAAAATACTTTGCAAATGGGGGTTCTAGCTAGTGCAAAAATCAGTTATTGATCAGCTAAAACGCAAACAGATTGCAACGCTCTTAGAGCAGGACAAACGCATTGACGGACGCGGTCTTGAAGAACAGCGCAAACTTGTCCTGGAGACTGGGGTAATACCAAAAGCTAACGGTTCTGCACGCGTTCTTTTGGGATATACACACGTGGTTACAGGCGTAAAAATACAGCCTGACAGACCTTATCCGGATTCAGGCGACAAGGGCATGCTTATCTGCACGGCAGAAATTCTTCCAATTGCACACCATACGGCAGAACCTGGACCTCCAACCCCTACCGTGATAGAGCTGGCCCGTGTTGTGGACAGGGGAATACGCGAGAGTGGAACCTTGGATGTCTCCAAACTTGTAATCAAAAAAAATGTTTCAGTGGTGGGCATCTTTGCAGACAACAGCGTGATCGACCATGACGGCAATCTCTTTGATGCATGCTCGTATGCATCAGCGTGCGCCATACTCTCATCAAAGATGCCAAAATGGGAGATGGTTGATGATGTGCCGCAGCTTGTAGATGGCGCAGAAGAGCCAACTCCGGTTCAAACGGTGCCAGTTTCAATAACAATGGCACGCATCAAAGATCACATTATAATTGATCCAAACGGAGACGAATGGGAATCAATGGATGCGCGCGTGACAATTGTCACAAATTCTGATGAAAATATTTGCGCCATGCAAAAAGGCGGCAATGCCGGATTTACACAAAAACAGCTAGAAGTGTGTGCAGAAATGTCCATAAAAACCGGGAAAAAGGTGCGTGATATGATACGCAAGGCTACCGGCAGGAATGATCTCTAAATGGCGCGCAGAAAATCACTTGCAGGACTTGGCGCAAGATATGGAATTAAACTGCGCAAACAATATACAAAAATCCACCATCTCTTAAAGGAAGTTAGACCCTGCCCAAAATGCGGTTCTAAATCATTTGGCCGTGTGGCAGTGGGCGTGTGGACCTGCAAAAAATGCGCATACAAAATAGCCGGAACCGCATACGATGTCAAGATTTGAGGCGCACATTAAAGCGGATGCTGGTGAGCGGACGCGGGCCATATACGAATCCATAAAGACTGACAATGAATTTTATCCTGAAAATCCTTCCGATACTGACATTTCATACGATGGTTCTTTGGATATAACCGTACACTCTGAAAGTTTGCCACATTTGAGGGCAAACGTAAACTCGCTTCTTGGACTTTTACGCGTCTGTGAAAAATCACTAGACATATAAGAAATCAGCAATTCTGGTTATGCATGTCTGCGCCGCAAAATGTGCCCCCTTGGCTGAGAGAACAGCTTCAAAAACTGCAAAAAACACAGCAAAACCTGCAGAACATTTTAGCGCATAAACAGCAGATAATGATTGAAAGCGCCGAAATTGAAAAGGCACTAGAGGAGCTGGGAAAAGCTTCAGACACTGATGCTGTATTCAAACACGCCGGTTCAATACTTGTGCAGTCAAACAAAACTGCATCCATTGAAGATCTCAACGAGCGCCGCGAGCTTGCCAAAACGCGCATTACCGTTATGGAAAAACAGGAAGCCCGTTTGCAGGAGAGCCTCAAAGAGCAGGATGCCAAGATTAGTGAAATGGTAAGCGGCAAAAAAGATGCCGGTCTTGCCCCGCCTCCAAACAAGACTTAAGCAAGCATGTTGTACGTGCGTTATCTGTGAACATTTCCAAACTGCGCATAGTAATTGACGATAGGGAACGCAAAAGTGGAATACCAAAACTTTTGCAAAGCATAGGTCTTGACGCTGAAATACGGACACTCCCTGTGGGCGATTATATTGTATCGCCAGAAACTGCAGTGGAGCGCAAAAGCATGAAGGATCTTGTCTCATCAGTCTTTGATGGCAGGCTCTTTGATCAATGCGCCCGTTTGTGCAAAAATTACAAAAACCCGGTTATGATTATAGAAGGTAACATAGATGATGTTGAAAAAATAACCGAAAACCCTCTGGTATTTTACGGGGCATTGGCAGCTGTTGCAATGGAGTTTAAAATTCCAATAATTCCAACTCCGAGTGCGGCGCACACTGCAAAACTGTTGCTTTCAATGTGTGCAAGCAAAGGCAGCCTTCCGCAGGGTCCGTACATTAAAAAAATAAAAAAATCCGTCAACGTCTCATCACAACAAATGTCCGTTCTAGCTAGCCTGCCAGGAGTGGGTCCAAAGCTTGCCGCAAGACTGCTTGAACGTTTTGGCACTCCGTTGAAGGTAATGACAGCCTCGTACTCGGAGCTTGTGCGCACAGAGGGACTAGGATCCGCCCGTGCCAAAAAAATACGCAAAATGATAGGCTCCAAAAGTACAAGTCATAAAAAAACCGGGCAGAAAAAGCTAAGCTGACAAATAGGGGCTAACGGTGCCGCAGTTTGTGAAACTAGTGCCGTATGAAAAATACGTACAAATGCAAGAATCCGGTAAAAATCCGATACTTGTGGATACGCGCATGAAGATGTTTGCGCGTAGCGGCCGTTTGGAAAATTCTGTTGTAATTACAATACAAAACGTCATTACAGAGGGGGAATTTGGAGCTCACCTTGCACTGGATCCTGCAAAGGCTGCCGCAGCGTTTGCAAGCATGGGCATTGATTCTGCGCGTCCGGTGGTTTTGGCAGGCGACTATACGGATCCGGCAATGGCGCGAATCGCGTGGGCTCTAGAGTATGCAGGGCATAGCGACGTATATTGCATACAGGAGAGCATTGCACTGCTTCGAAAAAACGGGATAAAAATGTCAGAGATTGTAAAAGATGTCACTTTTGCAAAATTTGAATCAAATCCTGATAACTCTATGCTAGTTGATGCAAAATTCATCCAATCCTCGGACTCGTACGTAATTGATGCGCGCAGCATGCCCGAATATTCGGCAGGTCATCTGCCAGGTGCCGTTTTAATGCCGCATACGAGCGGACTTGGGGATGCTGGCATGCATTTTATGGATTCAGAAAAACTTGAAAAAATATTTTCCAATATTCCGCGCGATAAGGAACTTGTCTGCTATTGCATGCATGGAACCCGCGCCTCTAGCCTTTTCTACCAGCTTCGTCTAGCCGGATTTGAAAAAGTGCGCCTGTATGATGGCTCTTTTGTCCAGTGGAGAGGCCTAGGTCTCCCGCTTGAGTAATTTTTTCTTTAACGGATTGCCGCATTGGGGACATATCTTTTCTGTTGAAAATTCTTTAGAGCACCCAGAGCAGTATCTGATCCATCTTCCGGTATCTTTTATGCCTCCGGTCATAACAGGCAGCACTACAATGTTGAGTCTTTTTGCCACATTTGATACGGCATAATCGTCAGTTACAATCTCACCTTTCATTTCATATCCCAAAGCTAGCAGTGAGATGTCACTCTTGGAGAGTGTCTGCGCGTCTCCGGATTCAACTGATGCTTTTTTTACCACCTCTAGTGATTTCTCATTTGCCTGCCTTACATCCAATCTCCCAGTCCCAAGCAGCAAGTCAATGGCGCCGTGTTTTTCCTTTATGTGGCTGATCTCGTCAAATATCTGCGTACTAGTATAATATTTTTCAGTGGATCCAAACGGAACGCCTGCGTAAAACGCACTTGCGTCAAGTATTCTAAAAGCCAAGCTTACTCATCTGCCGCAAACCACGTTTTTTCAATCTTACAAAAACTGCGGGTTTTTTAAACTTCGTTATTGTTATCTTTTCACCAAATCCTGCAGAAACCACAACCTGTGCGTCCATAACTATATTACAATCATGAGAACACTGCACTTCGATCTTTTCATCCGGCACTACGATGGACTCAAGCCTGTATACTGGAGCTATGGGGGTTATGATTAGCACATCAAGACTCTCGTGCAGTATGGGTCCTCCAAGGGAGAGAGAATGTCCTGTGGAACCGCTTGGTGTGGCTATTATAACACCGTCCATCTTTTGTTTTACCTTGTCATTTTGAAACTTTATGGCAAACTCTGCGGTTTTTGTCAGGTTTTTTCTCTGCACGAGTATTTCATTTAGCGCCGGCGCAAATTCCTTGCCGTCAAATGATGCCACAACACGTATGCGCTTTTCAAGTATAATATTGCCAGACTCTATCTGTTTTATGGCATTGTTCATTCCATCCATGGTTATCTCTGAGAGTATTCCCCTGTTTCCTCCGACATTTACTGCCAACATTGGCGTCTCATTGCCAAGTCCCCTAAACGCCCTCAGCGTGGTGCCATCGCCACCAAGCGTTACTACCAAATCCAGCTTTTCTTTTCTCAAATCCTCTGTGGCCTCTACAGTCTTTGTTCCTGGAACGGATGCGGGGGAGACTGTATAGACTGCAATTTTTTTGGCCAAAAAGACCTTTGCCACTTTTATGGACGCCTTTTCAGAGTCCACTGATCCAAATTTACTTATGATGGCCACTTTTCGAAGCTTCAACCAAAACAAAACATTCCACATTACCTTAAAAACGGTGGTATTTTGCGAAAATACAATCCCCAAAGAGCACTGCAAGTGGGGCTAAATTCAATGATCTCATGTAAAAAACCAAAAAGACTTTTAATGACTAGTTATAACCCAAACCTAGTTGTCGCTACTACTTAAAGACCGAGTATACACAATGGAAGCCCCCACTGCAAAACGCGGAGTATATCCATTACACGGATACAAGCTTGGCCTATACCGCCTCCCGATAAAACTTGACGATCCTGCAGAGATTACCTCAATACACGATGGTCTGAAAAAAACATTCGAGATGGACATGTATGCTGACAGAATTTATGCAACATACAGGTGGGTGGAGGAGACGACTGATTCTGAATACAAACGTGCGGATCTTTCAGTTACCGTGGAGATTGTAACCGGTGAAGTCGTGGATATAATTTATCAGATATTTCCAATTGAACATTTTGGCGATTCGCAGTGGGTTACAGAATACCGTAAAAAAGCGGATCATTATGCAAAAATGATAATTGATACCATATTACGCAATACAATACTTGCAGACAAAATGGCAGCATCTTTGGTAAAAACTGAAAAAATTTCCGCCCAGCAGGCATTGGATAGGCTAGAAGAGATGACTCCGCTGGCAAAAATTGTGTTAAATGCAAAACCCAAACCAAAATTGGCTGCAGCCCCGCAGATTGCCGGTTCTGCACCATCTGAGGAGACTGCAGTTGAAATACCGGACGGGGCAAAACCTGGACCAATTGATGTGGAATACAAATCCCACATGCCGGCATCATCGCCTTTTGCAGTTGCCGACAGCTCTAATAAAATAAAAACCTGGGGACGTAAAGGCGAGGATAATGCAATAATGGGCGTATGGGGGGAATTTGTTTCCGTAGACTTTGATATCTGTGTTGCAGACGGGGCATGCATAGACTCATGTCCTGTAGACGTGTACGAATGGTTTGACACGCCGGGCAACGTAGCATCTGATAAAAAACCCCTAATGTCAAAGGAGCCTGACTGCATATTCTGCCTTGCATGCGAGGTCGTATGCCCTCCAAAGGCGATAAAAATATTCGAAATCTCATAACTATCTAAATATAAATAGCAAAATACAGCATGCATGTTAAATGGAAATCGTCTTAAATCCGTTCATGGGAGCCATTTTCAATCTTTTTCTCGTATCCGCACTTGTAATCACAATGTATACGCTGAATTTTTACTATCTTGTCCTGCTCTCTTCACGCCGTATTGTAAACTTGAGCGTTGTGGCATTCAAAGCTGATTCAGTTACGATACATCTTCCAATATATAATGAAAAATACGTTGCAACAAGGCTGATTGATGCAGTATGTAAAATAGATTATCCAAAAGAGCAGATGAGAATCATGGTGCTAGATGATTCTGATGATGATACCGTGGAACTTGTCGCAAATCTTGTAAAAAAATACCGTGAATTGGGATTCCGTATAGAGCATGTCCGGCGCCCAACGCGGTCCGGTTACAAGGCGGGGGCGTTAAAATACGCCATGAGTATGACAAACACGGATTTTGTGGCCATATTTGATGCGGACTTTATGCCAAAACCGTGGTTTCTAAAGCGCGTACTGCCACATTTTTCAAAACCAAACATTGGATTTATCCAGTGCCGGTGGGGACATGCAAATGAAAACTATTCTTCCATAACGCAGGCGCAGGCGATGAGCTTGGACTTTCATTTTCTTATAGAGCAGAAAGCAAAGAGTCATTCGCATTTATTTATGAATTTTAACGGAACAGCTGGCGTGTGGCGGCGCAACTGCATAGAGGATTCAGGCGGCTGGCATTCTACAACATTGGTTGAAGATCTTGATCTAAGCTACCGTGCACAGATGCGCGGATGGGAATGCATATTTTTACCGGATATTGTAGTTGATGCTGAACTGCCGGTGCAAATGAATGCAGTAAAAAGGCAGCAGTTTCGATGGGCAAAAGGATCCATACAGTGCGCCATAAAACAGGGAGCAAGTATTGCCGTAAAAAGAAAAATACAAGTTGATACAAAAATACAGGCGTTTATCCAGCTTACGCGCCATATCGTATTCCCGCTGATACTGCTGCAGTTTCTTACACTTCCAATCCTGCTTGCCTCAGAGGTAAATCTGTACATCGTAAGCTATCTTCCCGCCGTGACTCTTGCCACGTACATTGCAATGGGTCCTTTTGCATACGCCCTGATTATACAAAAAATGTACGGCAAATCCTGGCCCTCAAAACTGCAACAGCTGCCGTATCTTATAATATACAATGCGGGGCTGTCCGTAAACAACACTGTGGCCGTATTTGATGCCATTTTTGGCAAAAAAAACGAATTTCTGCGCACTCCAAAATACGGCATACTAAAAAAATCCGACAAATGGGACGATAAAGCCTACAATTTGCCGTTCACAAAGACGACCCTGCTTGAAATATTCTTTGGCATTTACGGAATATTCGGCGTTATGATTGCAATATACTCCAACAATCCGTCATTTGTCCCAGTAATACTGATTCCAACCATCGGATTTTTGTATATTGCAATAATGAGCATCTCTCATTCGCGTTTTAAAACAAATAAATCAAAGCTAAATGCACCAATTTCCAGGGAGCAAAGAATGGCAAATATTACATACAAAATTGCATTATCTGGCATCCTTGCACTCATAGTGGCCGGAGGGATAACTGCCTACATTGGATACTCCTCGCAGGTATACCCCCTGGATCTGTCTCGAGGACTTTTGGATGCAATATCTGCAAGCTCTGACCCGCAGGACATTCAAGAGTATATTTTGTCCATAAAGAGTAATCTTCCAAGAGACGGCAACCCTGTGTGGATATTCCCTACGGAGACTACAAACTATGCGAGAATGCAGCGGGATCTTGACACAATGCTCTCAAGCGTACAAATTCTTGCAACCATATCTGCGGACAGCTCTGCGTACAATACCGGAATGTTGGATATGAAAGCACGATCCCAGGAAATATCCGATCACATACTTGATGCAATACCGTATACATATGTGAGCATTTCAAACATCATAATTTCAGTACTATGGGCAGCTCTGATTATCGTAATCTTTGCAGCATTAAAGCACAAAAAAGACACTCTTACAGAACCTGATAAAATACCGCCTCCCGGAGTCTAGTCTAAACCCAAAAGGGATTTTGTATCCTCTACTGCGCGCACACCGTATACGTCTTTGACCTGTTTTATCCGAATTGCTTCCTTTAGTATGTCTGCACCAAGCGTATCTTTCATCATTGCTAGTACATCTGAGAATCGCAACTCCCATCTGTCGGCGCACTCTAAAATGCGTGAAACGCCCCATTTTGAAATACCGGTGCTTTTGTTTTTTTCAATTGTTTGGAGTACCTCGGAGGTCTGATCTATCATGGATTGCAGCTCGTCTGTATCCCCGTACTTTGATTCTGAATTCATGCGAATTTTTACCTGATATTCTAGCAACGTAATTGATGGCTGTTTTTCACTGGAATCTTTTTTCTCTGCAATTTTTCCTTCTATGGAATTCAGACGGGACTGCATCTCTAGTAATTCTGCCGGAATGCCCATGAGAACCTCCGCTTTTGAGGATATGGCACTCATGTGGTCTGTAAGCTCGTCAGTTATTTGCGCATCTGAAACGCTGCGTATCTGCTCGCGTAATCCTGCAATCTCGCGAGAAATTGTCGATATTTTTTCAGAGATTTCATTTTTGATATTTTTATCCGCACCATCCTGCACATGATCGTAAAGATGTTTTCTGACATCATCAAGCATCTTGGCATTGGCGTCGAGTTTTGATTCAATATTGTCAGCGTTTGTATTGGATGCACTATTTAGATAATCTGATATTTTATCCAAAGTTTGTCCGCTAGTTTTTGTAATTTTAAGACATTCTGACATTATTTCCTTTACCTGTACAAAATTTGATTCGTTTTCAATTGCGACCAGTCTTTTTTCAATATTGCCATTAATTGCGCCTGATGGTTTCACAGACTCTGCCTTTTGATTTACCTGGCGCAGGTCCGCCTGAATTTTTTGAGATTCATTTTCCAACAGCATAATTTGTTTGGAATGCCTGTCAATGTGCTGCATGGTTCCAGAGAGGGTGGTTATCATGGTTTTCATGGATTCCAGTATTTTTTGATTGTCCGTAAAGATCTTTGAGATTGTCTTTATCTCCTTTGAGACCGTTTTTGTCGATTCTATGATCAAAGTCATACTCTTGTCTGTATTTGCCGATCTTGAAGCATTTGTTTTTACAGGCCTTGTCGGTCTAGCAGTCTTTGATTTTACAGGCTTGGATGCTTTTGTTTTTACAGGCCTAGCCGATCGTTTTACGGATGCTTTTTTTGATTTTTTCTTTTTGACTGTCAATACCATATAGGAAATGTAATGATTTAAAAAAATATTGGTATGTGGCTAGCTTTTAGCTGTTTACCACATTTGGACCATGTAATAACTCATGGAACGTCTTTTCTGCAAACCCGTTGTGGGTCGCGCCAAAGATTCTTGTACAGTATTCGCACCGTAACATACCGTAAAGTACGGTACTTGTGTATATAAGCTGTGCGATTCTTGGTTCTGTAAACTTATCGGTGCATATTTGACCATAAATAGCGATCAACCAAATCAACCAAAAATCGTCATTTTTCCGCTTTTAAGTGCATATTTCGTATGCTAGTAATTATGCCAGCATCCTCGCTATCTATACTCCAGCAACGATCATATTGATATTTGCTAAATGTCTGACAAGTATTTGTCCATGATTCTATTATGTATTTATCATTATTATCCAACCCATACCCCAAATTTTTTACATAGCAATCAGTATCTCTGCCATAACAGTTTTGAGCTAATTTTATCAGTACTGCTCTATCCGTATAGTTTAATTCATTCGTATGGGCAATACCTGAATCATTCGTATATTCAATATCTGAATCTAGTGCAAAACCTGTCAATACTATGATAAAAAATACAAATACTGTAAACCCCCCTGCTAGAAATCCCTTAACTGCACTCACAAAAGTATGACTTTATCATACCGTATTTTAATCATACCTAGTCATACTGTACCATGTGAAGCATAAGATCGCCATATCCATAGAAGCTGAAATCTTAAGATGGATTGACAAACAGGTAAAATCGGGAATATTTAGAAATCGCAGTCATGGTCTTGAATATTGCACACGCCTTATCCGTGATCGCAAAATTCTATGAACCGTTTTAATCTCCAGAATCTACTAATATTTTACCCTTATACTTTAGAAATTTAATCTTGGTAGGATTGCCCAACTCTTCCCTAATTGGTTTAGGTATGCGTGCAATCATTCCAAGCCCACCGTCATGTGATAAGCTGACTGTAAATTCCGTCTCATCTTTTTTCCACCGTGTCATACACGGTGCAATAACCTATTACCATATTAATTAAGCGATCTCTTAATTAAGCGTACTATTAACAGATACATATATTAAGCGTACTCTTAATACCAACTGTATGAATACACGCAAACAACAAGCAAACCAAATACTAGAAACGGCAAATGCAATAACTCAAACCGATACCCACACATTCAAAGTAAAATCCATGTCCACGCCCGACAAATACTATACGGTCTCTAGGACTGGAAACGGTCTTGTATGCGAATGCCCTGATCATCAATACCGCAAATCCGACTGTAAACATATTCATGTCATTATAAAGATAATAAAACAAAATCGTGGATATGCCAATAATGAATTTAAAATCATGGAACGATCAAAGCTCAACCTATGCAAATATTGCAGTTCGGGTAATTTACGTAAACGTGGTTATAGAACCAATAGGCACGGCAAACTTCAAAAGTATCAATGCCAAGAATGTACCAAAATTTTTACAACAAACTTTGGCTTTGAAAATACCCGTGTTTTACCCTCTACTATTACTGGAGATATGCAAATGTATTTCACGGGTATGTCAGTCCGTGATATTGCCAACCATTATGAGATGATGGGAATTAAAATATCCCACATGGCAGTTTACAAATGGATTGCCAAATATTCTCGTATGGTTGAAAAATACCTAAATGAGATCATTCCAAGAACCGCTGATCGTACATGGGTTAGAGCTGATGAAGTATGGCTCAAAGTATCAGGTCAGAAAAAATATCTTTTTGCTTCCATAGATGATCAAACCCGTTATTTCCTTGCTTATGACATGGCAGATACAAAATTCCAACATAATGCAGATCGTCTATTAGAGCTCACAAAAAATGCCATAGGCAAATCGCCTAAACATTTTACAACTGACGGACTTCCTGCATACGCCAAATCATCTAAACGTGTATTTGGTAAAGATACGGAACATCATTCACATATCCATTTACGCAAAGATCGTAATAATAATAAAATGGAACGCTTTAACGGTACATTCAGAGATCGTGAATTGGCATTTAGAGGTTTGAAAAAATCCGATACCCCTTTGATCGGTGGCTATCAAGCATTTTACAATTACACTAAAAAACACATAGGACTTGGTGGCAAAACGCCTGCTGAAGCTTCAAACATTAAGGTTGCTGGATTAAACAAATGGCAAACTTTGATACAAAATGCTAGTTTGCATACGTATGAATAATTGCATTACAACTTTTCTAATTTTTCATTTATGGAATCCAATTTTGAATCCATGCTGTCAAACCTTGAATCCATACTAACCAATTTATCATTCACTTTTTCAATATCATCTTTCATTTCTTTAATAGCAACTTTCGTTTCTTCAAACCCCGATTTCAGAAAATCGTGATGAACCCAAAACAACCAACCAATATATTTAAACGCCTTATCATCATGTTTTCGTAAATCGCCACACCACTCTTGTATATCACGTTCAGTAACATCTTTTACAGATTTTATTTCATCTAATCTACTCATACTACATCATGCAATCTACCCCTTTATTGATCTAACTCAACAAAAGATCACTTTTTTGTCAATCCATAGATGATTTGCAGAACCTGAATAAAACCGATAAATTATTTATTAGTCAACAATTTCTTTATAGTTTTTATATCATCTTTTATCTCTAAAATATCTTTATCCATTTTATCCATTCGTGTATTAAAATTTCCAAAATCCCTCTTTACACTTTCCAATGTATAGTCCGATTGTTCTAATATCGCAGTTCCAAATATTGTATCTCTATCCATACCCTTTGCCCACTCTCTAAACCAATTTGGTGCTTCATTTGGGACAGTAGCTGCTAAACTCATAATGTATTTTAAAATATGCCCCTTTATTGATCTTACTCAAAAAATGATCACTTTTTGATAAATTTTATTATGGTCTTTTTTTCAAATCATCAATTTCTTTTTCTATGGTAGAAATCAATTCTTGTAATTGGTTATATCTTTTATCTCGGTACTGAAATGCACTATTTGTACGACCATCTAATGTTCGCAATTTAACATCTAACATATTTGCCCACTCTACCATATCCATACGTGAACCTTCTGGCAGTTCTGGAACTATCCGATCAATATCCAATAAATCACTCATAATTTTTAACTCATATTCCAACATATAAAACAATCAATTCAGAGAAGATCCATATCCACGCCTATGCACCGATAAGTTTACAGAACCTGATATCATACTCTGGTAATTCTTAGGGCTTTTCCACGATTTCCAACCTGCTGTTAATTTAGGGTGTTTTTCTGTTAACTTAGGGATATGGTCTCAATTCTGATCACAGTATGTAGAATTTTAGATTCTGTAAAGTTATCAACACTTAGGCGTCAGGCGTGAAATATGGATCTTCTCAGGATTGGTACGAGGTCAGCACCTCATGCTATTTTATGCCTACATATTCATTTATTGTGTAAATTCTAGGCATGATGTGACCTCGTGCCTGGATTGACTAAAAACATATTTATTCATAAAATATATTACAAGATTCAATATGGTCAAAGGCGATACATTAAACAATCAATATACTCCAATGGTGGCACTTTTAGATTGGTTATGTGAACATGATAAAATGACAAAAGAAGAAGCACGGGATATTTTTAATAAAACTTCATTACAGTTTGATGAATTTCAGAAAAAAACTTCACACATTTGGGAAAAACGTTCATAAGTATGCAAACTAGCATTTTGTATCAAAGTTTGTCATTTATTTAATCCTGCAACTTTAATGTTTGAAGCCTCTGCTAGAGTTTTGCCGCCAAGACCTATGTGTTTTTTAGTGTAATTGTAAAATGCTTGATGGCCACCGATCAAAGGCGTATCTGATTTTTTTAAACCTCTAAATACCAATTCACGATCTCTAAAGGTTCCATTAAACCGTTCCATTTTGTTATTGTTGCGGTCTACGCAAGTGAATGTGTGCATGATATTGTGTATCTTTACCGAATACACGTTTAGATGATTTGGCGTATGCCGGAAGTCCGTCAGTAGTGAAATGTTTTGGAGATTTACATATGACTTTTTTTGTCAGTTCCAATAGGTGATCTGCGTTATGTTGGAATTTTGTATCTGTCACATCATAAGCAAGGAAATAACTGGTTTGATCATCTATGGATGCAAACTACTCTGGTAAATTTTAGAATGTTTTCACGTATTTGACTAGGTTGTAAAATTCGGGTGTTAGAATTTGGATGGCTTCGCGCCTAGAAATTCAAACTACGATCAGTTTAGTCGGACCATAATCCTGCGGCATGTCTAACTTTACTAAAAGCGTGTTCTGGAATGGACCACGCCAGATCACGGTGGAAAATACTCGATCATATGATCAAATCATTTCAAAATTCTAGACAGTTACTAATCTTTATATTCTGTCATAAATGTGACAACACTGTATGCTACCTGCTGAGTTGATAAAATATGAAGATTCAGATAATGGTACCAAAGTATTAGTAATGGGGTCTCTCGCGCATCACTCAAAAATATTGAATTTAAGCTCGGTCGAATCCAGAACAGTATTTCAGAAAGGGATATACTTTCTACAAGAATGTGGAATAAATTTAGGATATGTGTTTAAGTGGTTCCCATGTGGACCGTATTCGAAAAGACTTACACACGATGGAGTATATATACACGATATAATATCTTCATCCAACATTACAGAACCTTTAATCACATTGAGCGAAAATGATCAAAAATGTTATGATAGATTTTCTCAATTTTTGAATTCATTAGATTATAATCCAGTCAATCTTGAAATTGCTGCATCTATTCATTATTTGATACATGGTATTGGGTTGGAGAAACGACATGCTTTTTTGGATATTTGTGGAAAAAAATTGGCATTTACCCATGAAACTTGTAATAAAGTATTAATAACATTAGAAAAGCATGATATGGTATAATGACTCAAAACAATGTTATTCTAAAAGAAATCATAGATGAAGACATAGATAAGGCTCAAAATATAAAACGAACTAAAATTGTATTTGCAGATACAGAATTAAAAAATGTGCCACATGAATCACTTCTAAACACAATCAACAATACAAATGATTCAAAAAAATATGTATATAAAGTACATCATAAAGGAGAAGTAATAATTATTCATTTTAAATCCATAAAAAATAATGGAAAAGAAGAACAGATTGTAGAATTTGAACCTGTTGAGAAACCATCTTCAAAAAACACTGCAAGTGTAAAATCAGTATATTCCACAAACCCAATTTTTAAGGAAATCATGGCTCAAAATATTAGTAAAAAACATTCATCCTCAGTTACAAAATCTCCTCGTCTTGCAAGAATATTATTTTTTGGTTCATCATACTTGTTATCCCTACTAGCATATCTAATGTTCGATAGCCCTTTAAATTATATTGCCGCAACCATATTAGCAGGTTATTCGACTACGATGTTATTCCAATTTTTAAGGAAAAGACATAGTTGAATGAGTTTTGTTTGATTCTCCAAAGATAAGCGAGAAGAACAGCGTATGTTATGCACTAGTTTTGATATTAATAACAGCATTAATTCATCAGATAACCGATAAAGGCATATTTGGAAAATTATTTGAAACAATAATAAATAACACGCAATACATTGACGCCATTAACACCGTGAGCATAGTTTTCGCCATACCTATTTTTATACTGTTGCTACGATTGTGCCCAAGAATCATCAAGATGGCAAAAATATGAATTTTGTAATAATAATTTTATATGCATGTTAGTTTAATATTTCTTCTATCGCTTTTCTTGCAGTTTCAGTAATCCAAGCTGAATAACCTTCCCACTCTGCGACAAATACAGAAATATTATTTTCATCATCTGTACACATTTGAAACCAATCTCTTATTGTGTCAATGTTATCATTTGATTTAATCAAGCATGTTGTAGACAATATTTTACATGACTTTGGAAATTTATTATTCATGCGTGAATATATGGATTCATAATCATTGTTGTTTGGATCTTCCAAATCAAATGACACTATGTAATATACCAATAGTTGACATATGTAAAATACCCATAAAAATGTTTAATGGGCTCTACACAATTCGTCTTTTATCCAAAACCCTCGCCCATCATTAGAATCCCACTCAAACCCATAAAGGCTCAAAATATCATTAATCTCTCTCCAGACCTTCTTATCTAGCCAGCCTTTCTGCGTTACACGAATCCGATCTCCGTTATTATCGATATTGACATACTGGATACGATTCTTAAGCGCAGAGGCAAAAGTGGCTTTTGTTGATGCATTTTGAATCAAAGTACGGTACTTGTTTTCTCCCAAATCCGGACTAATTCCTGCCACTTCTCCTGGCGTTTTACCATTAAGACCCATGTGCGGCCGGATCAGGTTGTGGTGGATCTGAAACAGTTCCATAAAATTTTGAGATGATTTGTCATTTCCCAACCCTCTTCTTGCAGATAATTTCTCCCTCATTTCATTATGCGCACGCTCTACAGGCCTGTTAGCAAATTCGTTTTTGATTGCCTTTGTTTTAATATGTGCAGTACGTCGATTATCCAACTCTTTGCGTATTGCCCCCGCATAGGATTGTAACGAATCTGTGACCACATACGAGGGATTTACAGATGTGTTGTTTTTCCCCTTGGCGATAATACTTCTAGCATCATCTATTTCTCGTTTCTTTGAAACTTCCGTGGATATGATGTAACGGGTTTGCGGATCAATTATGGTCCAAAGCCAGACGCTGAACCCCTTGCTGCCTTTCTTGGTAGCCTTGACATTCAACACCATCTCATCCAAAGACCATACATCCGGACCGATTTTTGGGTATGTTTTTTCCACATATGTTTTCATGATTTGAGTGTATTTTTGCACCCATTTGCAGATGGCAACATGACTGATATCTATGTTATGAGACACCTTAATGTGCCTAGATATATCCCTATACGATACCCCGGACATTATCAGATTCAAAGATTCTGTAATTATTTTCGGATCAGAGCTGACTTTGGAAAAACCGTTTTCACCTAGAATGAATTTACGCTTGCATTGCTGGCAAAAATATCTTTGGCGTTTTATTTTATTTTTGATTGTACGGAATCCAGATTTTATTATGGAAGTTGAATTACATCTAGGGCATATTGGAGGTATACTCGTGGTCATGATTTTTGTGGGTTTTATTGGAGAGTTTGCAATATTCATACATGCACGAATATGCTTGCAGGGTTTTTTGGGATTTGTTCGAAGTTTACGATGAAAATCCCTGCATTCACAGACCCAGACGTCCGCCTTTGCCAATTTTTCCACCCGATATGATTTGTCAGAAGTGCTTGATTCTACAGCATAATGATTTTTGGCAATTATCCGAACATCTTTGCATTCATGGGATATCTCATCTGGAACCTGTGTCATACCGTTACGTGCATCATAAATTTTCATGAAAAACTTCATGGCATGAGAGTGCTTGCATATTGCCTTGTTGAGTTGCATGTCAGGGCAATCACATATCCAGCCATTTTCTGTATGAACCAAATTGTACCATGTCTCATACCGCAATGTTTGAGATCGTACTTGCCAATAATCGTCTTCGATGCGACGTACATCTTCCGATCTGCTTGCAATATCTACACCATGAACTTTGCGGTTGATCTCTGTTGGTGCTTCTATCTGATTTACCATACTATTATTCATAAGTAGTTATGTAGTGGTATATCATATAAATCTACTTAACTACTTAATGTAGATATATATACATGGATTATTACATATATCAATATGGGTCAGTTGAACATGAAAATATCTGAAGATGTAGATCAGAAATTCAGAAATGCAGTTGCCCGGAAGAAAGGCATGAAGAAAGGTAATTTGTCAATAGCAGTTGAAGAAGCTCTATTAAAATGGGCCAATGAATCCTGACCCTGCGATCAGCCATTATATATTCATGCCGCTAAATATTTATGTGGTAATATCACAATTAGCGTATGGAAAATTCCCATGAGATTACAATGACATATGATCGTGTTAAGGAACACATGGCAAAACGAGCTCATAATCCAAAAAACACAATCATTAGTGATCAATAATTTACGTAATTATTTTCCCATATTTACATTATCTAATTTTTTTGGAATACAGTATCGAATAAAATGCATGTCTGTTTCTTTTGAAATATATTTTCCAAACCAGTCTCTCATCAAATTCCATTCTTCAATATTCTGATCTTCAGTTTCAATATGAAGCCCAAGTATTTTTGCTAAATTTTTGTCTATCATAAAATCATGACCAGGGAAACCATAGATGAAACTATTGCACAAAGATTCACGTACAGGTTTTGTATAATTGGATTTTTCTAAAATGAAGTCAATGTACGTTTCTGCCATAACAAGTGCATCGTTAAATATTTCATACAATATTGGATCAAGTGATTCTATCATGTGCCTGTCTGGAAAATCTATATCATCTTCATGTAGCGTTGCAAGTTCATCGTCGTATCGTCTTTTAGATCTATTCATACAATTGGCAGATACACGACCATATTCTTTGTATTCTATTTGAGGATCGAGAGGACTTAATTGACTCATCATCCCCATTCGGATTGTATTTCCCGTCATTGCCAATAACGTTCCTCCACTAGCAGCTACATGTGGAACAAAAACAGTTATTTTTTTAAATTTTTTTCTAATCGCCTTTGCTATTTTGAATGATGAGTTTAACCCTCCACCAGTCGTGTTAACTAATAAATATGCTTCATCTGGCATTGTTCCCATTTTTTGTTTTATGGTATCTAAAACATTTTCAATTGCAATTTCATCTGCGATGTTTATTTCGGGTGCGTCGGATCTAACAGTATTAATTTTTTTTGGAGCATATGAATTAATGAATGCCAATAATACCACATTTTTTTCATTTGAAAATTTCTGTAATTCCACATCCGATTCCATTTTAACATTTCCAATTTTATGAATATCTGTTTTAACCATACAATTTTCCAAGTACAGTTAGTTTTTTCCTTATATTAGCATTTTAGTTTATCAAATAATGGTCTTAGATTGTTTCCACTGTATTCTCGAATTATCCTACATGATTTTCAATGAGGTACATCCTCTTAGGACCGCCAATCACACGCATACGACATGGTTTTTGCCGCGAGGTCATCATGTATCCACTTCTGTAACCAGTTCTATGCGTCCGGACTTGTTCTGCACGAATGCCAACAACTGCCCAATCTCTAGTCCCATACTGAGCCGAACTTCTTCAGGCAGCGTGATCTGATATCTGGTCGTGATTTTTGTTGAGCCCATGATTTTTGCCATGCTCTGCCAAGTATAACACGAGTTTTAATCCATGCCAAGATTATCACGAATATTCATATAATACTACATTATTATAGTGAAATATGCGTACGGGTGTGATCATATGCTCATTGGCTATAATTGGCATGTTTTTTGGGGCCATGCTGTTTGCCAATCCAGGTAACACTCAGATCTCGGGGTTGCTTTTTTTCCCATCGCTGTTTGTAATTATGGCGTATACGAGTAGGGCATGGCGTAGATGGATGCGAGGATAGAACATGCCTCTGCAAAAAACTCCTGTAAAAATGTATACACAGATGATCCCATTAGCTGTGATAGTAATTGTATATTTCATAACTTCCAATATGCTTGGTCCGGTCATATCTGATGCATCAACATTATTAATATTTATTGAACCTGTTGTTTTATTTTACCTTTATTACCGAGTTCATAAATTAAGACTAGGTTTACTATATTCGATTGGAACAGGCATATTATTGTATATTATAATACAATTAACATTACGTGGAGCACACATAAATTCAGAATTTCATGAATGGGGTGTGATAATATTTACATTATCCATATTTGTAGGATACGTGTATCTGTTATATTACTGGACTAAATCATGGAATTCCCAATGCTAGGTCGTTGCTCCCACGATTATAGATATTCTGAGGAAGGGTATGTTTGTTGTGAGAAATGCGGTCATACGTTGATGAGAACTGGAGAGTCATACAAATTCAAAAGTGAAAAAGATATTGTGTATGGGCGAGAGTCCAAGATCACGGGGATTGTCATCGTTGTGGCGTTAATGCTCATAGTTGGATACTGGCTTGCAACTGACGAAAGTATGTGGCGGCCCACACATGTAATGCCACCATTGGATGATGTAGATACTTCACATGTGGAAATCGAACCAACAAAGGTACCTGTTACAGATTATACTGAATCAAATGATGCACCATACAATCAAGTGTACAAATATGCAATACGTGGAGGTTTTATCGAATACCGGCATATTGCAGATATTGGTTTGAATGAATGGTCCCATCTGAATCCAGGCATGGAATTTCGAGAAGTGACCGATTATTCAGATTATGATTTCATATTCACATTCAAGGAATTAGGATCAGTGGATTATGCTGGCCTATACTGTAGTGATGGATGTGATAGTCACACTGAATCAGATTTTTGGGGTGTGAGCGAGATCTTGGTCGATACTGGCGATTATGATTGTAATGGGAACCGATACGAGTATAACCCAGAATCAATGATAGATATTGTAAAGCATGAATTTGGACATCATTTAGGTATTGAACATAATCGAAATCAAAATCATTTGATGCACGGCGATGATTATGAATTCCCATTTGATAATTTAGGTTATGACATACCTTCAAGCGACGTGGAATCTTATGAATCTGCAGGCATGAAAACATTGGATGAAAAATTACGCAAGATGTTTAGAGAACTAGATAGACTAGGTCGTGAGCTTGACAGATATCCATCTACAATACACGACACTGCACAATATTCCGAATATCTCATCTTATATGATAAATATGAAAGAATGAATGATACCCATAATGAAGGCATTGAACGATATAATTGCATGATAAGATGGGGTACAGGTTAAACGCCATGAAAAAATGTGGATTTTGTGGAATTGGTGTGGCATTTCCGGACGATTTTGCATGTAAATTTTGTAGGCGAGATTTTTGTGTAGATCACATTCAGTTGGAAAATCATGAATGTAGTAAAATAGAGCCCGTGAAATTTCTAAGAAAAACCTGGTTGAGGCGCTTGGATCTGAATATTAGCTATGGCAGATACATTGTAGTAGACCGTATGCATAATCGTTCAAATCGGTCATTTTTATTCGTAAAAATTGGGAATTTATCCCATTATGCATGAAGTCTAGTATGTGATGCATGCAGATATGTTTCAAAATCAGGATCATTGATTGATTTTGCTGGAGATGAGAGGAAAACACACATTGCAGATACATCATGCGATCCTAGGGAAGTTTTCCTTGAAGAAGATCTTAGTGGTACTGAGATACCAAAAAACATCGATGTTGATGAAGTTGTCCCAACAGACCGGAAATTTTGGGTTTGTGGATATTGCATCCCTCCACAGATATTTGACGTGCGTTCTGAATACATAGCACATCATTATATGCACAACTAAACTGATCGCAGTTTGAATTTTTAGGCGTGGAAATTATGTATATCTTACCTCCCCAAGTTGACAGAAAAACACCCTAAATTAACAGCAGGTCGAAATTAGTCATAAAGACCTAAGAATTACCAGAGTATGATATCAATTCATTTTCAAATATTAAATATACTGTATACCAAATGACCATACGGCATAACTGACGCTGAAATCTTGAAACATCTTCATGATAACAGTAACACGACGGTTGATAATAGTACTTTGAAAGGATATATGCTACAACTTGAAAATATTGGACATGTTAAGATAGGCGAATCGCCTTCATCAACAACTATTACCAACACACGTTATTTCTTAACACCAATCACGTTTTTGGCGATTTCTGAAAAATCAAAACATCCAAATTTACCATTTCCTGATGTGGAAAATAAACGCCATACTTACAAATAAACATAAATTTATGCAATTGCCATTAAATTTATATTTTGAAATTAAACTCTGAATCTGAGAAATGGATCCAATCGGTCAACATAGTAACAATCGGTTGGGTTATATTTTTCCTAGTAGGTCTTTTAGCTTTTGACAGCGACCTGTTCGGCTTTGAATATCCCATTCTCCCGTTGCCGGATACATTGGCACATTATTGGGACATATTGTCCTGGATAATTTGGGTTATATTTGCATTTGATGTATTTTTGAAATACCGTGCAAGTGAAAATTGGAAAGTGTTCTTGAGAAAGCATTGGTTTGATATCGTGTTACTCGTACCGTTCTTTCGATTGTTCAGGGTATTTCGTTTATTGCGTTTGTTGAAGACGATGAAATTTGCAAAGGCAGGTTTGGGATTTTTTAAGGTGTATAGGAAATCTAAAAGATTTAAAAAATGAATTGCGTTATTTTGATTTTATAGCTGATGTTATCGATTGAGTTATTTTTGAAGTTGCAATGGATGCTATTAATACTATTAATACATTTTCAGGCATATTAAAACCATAGAATTTAAATCCTGTAAAGATCAAAATAATAAACGTGCCAATATATGCATATGTAGTAATATAACGTAATGTTTTTAGCATATATTTTATATTTTCTTCATGCCAAAATTTCGGAAGATTTTTTAAAAAATGTTTGTTTAAAGTTTCACGCATATCTTTATTTTTAAAAAAATCATCCTCGTCATTTTTTTTAGGTTTTTTAACTATAAGAAGCTTTTTGATTTTTTCGCCATGGGTAGTGCTATGTTTTCTAAATAATATTTTCTTATGTTCCAAATACATCTTTTCTAATAATTCATCATTTTCGGACTTTTTCTTAGTCATGTATTAACTCCTTGTAGTGTTTTTTTATGATGTCATTTGGAATTTCTGTAAACAGTTCATTCTCATTATAGCATTCTGCCCACGGTGTATTTTTCTCATGAGTGATTACAGATAATTGTGTTCCTCGATAATTGCTATATTTAGAAAATACGAAATCTACAATATTTTTTTTCGTAAGATCAATTGCGATCGTAAAGAATTTTTTACGTTCTGTAAGTAATACATTATCCGATAAGGATGTTTTGCAATAACCTAGCCGGTCTATTATATCTCCACCATATTGTTTGAATTTATAATATACAATTGGTATGACTGGACCATATTTCCAAGCTTCAATTCTATCGTCAATCAAGCTTTTATCAAGTACAGCTAATGAATAGCCATGGGATATGTAAACTAGTTTGTTTACCTGCATTGGGGTTAATGGTGTTTCTTTAGATAATAGATAATCTGCAATAAGTAGCGAACTAACTCCCATGCAACATAATTTCTATATGCGTATATAACTTTTTTAGATCACTGCTAGTATGAGGTCAGCACCTCGTGCTATTTTGTGCCTACATCTTCATTTATTGCGTAAATTCTAGGCATGATGTGACCTCGTACCAGTGCTAGGCGGATTAACAACACGCGGTCATAGATCCATCGCGTTATCACGATTCGAAATTGCGCTGGCCAAAATAAAACCTATACACCCGCAAGTAGTACATTCCATTTCCTCTGATGCTATTACGGAATCTTTACTATTTGCAGGTATGCCTTTTTTCAACACAACATAATTTTTGCCACTGCAGTTATGGCAGGTTCCAGGTACATTATAAGTATCTGAACTCATATGATAGTTAATTGGTAAACACGATATATAGTTTATGTGACTTGATCTTGGAGTGGACCCCATAAAAGGAGAGCACTTCAAGTATTACAAATTTTACCCCCTCGGGAGTGGATTTGTCAATGAAAAACCCCCATCGTGCGCCAGATGAAAAAGTACGTATCATCATGGAGTCAATAAACACACGCATTACCCCCGCAGAGCTGTGCCGTAGACACAACATCAGTCAGATAACGTTCAGTCGTTGGAGTGAATCATTCATTGAATCCTGCAAAGCTGCTCTTTCAGGCAAGCCCAGAGACAATGCAGTCAAGACGCTTACAAGTGAAAATGAATCCCTCAAAAAGCTCATTGGTGATCTGACCATCGTCAATGATATTTTAAAAAAAAACGTTACTGTGGAATATAAAATGAAATCTGTTACACTCATGCAGGAGCAAGGTTTGAGTCTTCGCAAATCCGCACGCTATGCTGGAGCGTCCAACAAGAGACTGTATGCCATCAAAAAACCACGCACATCCAAATCGACAAGGAAATATCAAAGATGGTACCGTAGGTTGCTCAAAACAGACTCACATATGGAACACGAAGAATGGTCGCCATCATATCTCGCATTACAGGTAAACCTGTAAACTGCAAAAAAGTGAAGAAAATATATCATTATTTGGGCTAGAATGTGCCTGCAAAACCCAAAAAAGAGATCATACGCTCCAGAAAACAACCAAAACTTGCAGGACCTGATCAGCTCTGGCAAGCTAACATGACGTACATTTGGTGCGGTCAGGACAGATGATGTTATCTGTTTAACATCCTTGATGCATTTACCCGCGAATGGGTCGGATATGCGTTTGAGTCAAGAGCTATTACCGACGGTGCAATTGCAGCATTAACTGAAGCTTTGGCATCCAAAAAACCGGACTGCTCAAAGCTTGTTTTAAGAACCGACAACGGCTCCCAGTATATTTCAGCGCAATTTGGCAAGACTGTAAAAGCATACGGTGTGAGGTAAGAATTCATCCACTATCATACACCAGAGCAAAATGCTCATGTGGAATCTTTCCACAAGAGTCTCAAGAAAGAGTATGTCTGGCCGCGCGACTTTGAGACGTTCCAGGACGCAGAGGCTGCAATATCATACGCCTTTGAGGATTACAATCAGAACCAAGTACACTCTGCAATAGGGTACGCGACGCCATCAGAATTTGGCACCGCATGGAGGGCAATGATAAAATGAACCCTCCGATCCTATCATTTTTAATGCAAAAATCGTTCTACAATGTACGACATAATCCTTTGTTATTAAACTTGACATGTTTTATTTAAAACGGTGCATATCTTTCGCTAGATGTCGTCCTCCACATTGTGTGGTTTTGAATCAGATGGATCGCATACTACTATTCGCGTTCCAAACGCACCGTGGTTTTCGCTTATGCGGCATTATGGACCCAACCTCATTCACGCACTCATAGTGCAAGAACGTTATGAGCCTCTATGCCGTCCACTTATCCATCGTGTCTAAAAGATGTGTTTTCTTTTAGCATTACATGGATGATTTTCATCATCTTTCTAGCCGCTGCGATCTTTACCTTTGACTTGTTGCGTCTTTCCGCTATCTTGTTGTAGTGTATGGTAATTGCCGAATTTGGACAATTTTTTATGTGAACAAACATGCATTGTACAGTCATCCAGCTGAGTATTTGACTTCCACGTTTTCCTGCAGCACACATCTTTAGCTTTTCCCTAGATTGATACACTCTTGGAACCAATCGTGCATATGAACACAAGTGTTCATGGTTTTCAAATCTGTCAATGTCTGCAATCTCTGCGGATATAGAAAGTGCCGAATAGTATGATATTCCCAGTATGGTCATGAGAATCTTGGCATATTTGTTATTTTCTGCTTTTTTACGTATTCGAAGATCCAATTGGTAAATCCTGTCATTTAGGAACGAAATAACGTTTAGTTAATCGTTTATTGACCATATGTTTAATTCTCGTAAGCATTTTTGCCCAAGAATCATTTGGGTTGACACGTTAATTGTTATCCATCTTTTTGCTAAATCTGCTTTTATCTTGTTTTTATGAACACGTTCACGTACAAGTCCAAGTCTACTTCTAACCAGATCACGTAAATCCTGAATTTCTGTTTCAGGAATATATGCCTCTGGAATCAATTCTGCTGCAAGCAGGTTTGCTAGCATTCTTGCGTCTACTTTATCGGTTTTAACTTTAGCATATGCAATGGCCTTTACCATAAACGGTTGTGCTATGATAGCATCGTATCCAAGTTCACGCAACAGTTTGTATGGATACTGGTGATTATATCTGGACTCCATGACAATCTTTATGGTGTTTTTCTTGCCCAATCCTTTTAGAACATCTAACAACAAGTTTGCATTTTTATCAATTTTACATTCTTTAACAAATTTTCCCTGGCTGTTTCTAGCGGCGATCTGTATTGATTTTTGACTCAAATCCATTGCCGTGTACATCATTAGACTTCATGCATAATGGACCAAATTCACAATTTTTACGAATAAAAATGACTGATTTTAATGATTATGTATGAGGTCTATTGTCTTTTTCGTGGTTTGAGGGCTTTTTGATTTTTTCGTACATACCACCTCATTGTACAGGGGTCCGCACCAATAATAGATTCGGTCAAGGATGCAGCTTTTTTGAATACTGTATCAAATTGTTCCACACCATTAACATATCTGTCTGGCATATCTGCAACATTTTGTAAATTCCCATGACTCATTATACCTGCAGTAATCGAAAAACGTTTTTGGATTTTTTTATGAATTGAAATAATAAAATTAGGTGACATTACATTTTAGATAATCTTTCAAATACCATATGATACCTGTCTAGTACTTTGTCCATTGCCTCGTCTAGTTTTTTATCCTGCTCTGATGTCATCTTGATACTTTTACTTTATACCATCTATATATTTTTTAGATGTCCCGTTGTGCCTAGAATTTACACAATAAATGAAAATGTGGGTAAAGATGGCACAAGTGATGATTTTGTACATTTTTACTCATAACTGATCGATTGCATATATGGCATCATCTCAACCCCTCAATTCTACAGATCCGTATTTCAAGCATAGATAGATCACGATAATGCAACAAGCCTGATTTCCTATAGGCATGCTTTGAATTACAGGAACAGCATAATTGCCGATAAAGTCTTAATGAAACGTTATTTAAGACCCTATTTGAGCCAAAATTACAGTGTCAGAGACAACTTCGAATTCAACTGAAAATGTAACGCCACAGGTCTTGGAAGATCCAAAAATAGCCAAACCCCAAGTCTTGAAAGATCCAAAAGTGGCCAAGCCTCAAGAGGTTGAATCAATCATGGAGGAGGGTGAAACTGCCGAATCCATTCTAAATGAGACAGAACCTGAATCCGATGAAAGTGACCCGACAAAAACAAAGGAAAAATGGGGAATTGCCCACATCTTTAGCAGTTACAATAATACAATTATCCACATGACTGACCTTACCGGTGCTGAAACAGTATCGATTAGCTCCGGTGGAATGCATGTGACAGCAGACAGATACGAGTCATCGCCGTTTGCTGCAATGAAAGCTGCAAACGCTGTAATAGAATCTTCGCGTACAAAGGGATTTACGGCATTTCACATCCGAGTCCGGGCCGTGGGCGGAGTAGGTTCTAGAGTTCCAGGACCTGGAGCGCAGGCTGCAATACGTGCTTTGGCAAGAGGCGGATTTAAAATCGGACGCATAGACGATGTTACGCCAATACCCCATGATACAACGCGTAAAAAAGGCGGCAAACGTGGCAGAAGAGTCTAGTTTGACAATAGTTTTAGTTTAACTTTGATATTTCGCGCTTCAAGATACTCTGTCATAAAATAAATAAATCCCTCGTCATCGTTGCGGCCTTTTTTTATCATGTCGCCAAACTTTGACTTTATTCCCAAAAACAATTCATTCTCCAAATGTATCGTGTAAAACGTCCATCCAAATTTGGTGGACGGTTTGCCTATCTCATATCCTGACGGATCTCCGCACAATGATGACATGTTTGCAATCGCTTTTTTCACATGTATGGAATCTTCCTCGTACGTAGTCGTGCTGGCCTGTATGGATATGGTCATTTACACATCATCTTTTTTTGAAGTATTAAGTTTTTCAGAAAGTGATACAAACTTGCCGTCTTTTTCCACGTTTATCTTTGTATCCATGTGCACGTTTAATCCTATGGCGCGAAACAGTGACAACAATCCGCCGCCATCCATCACCTCGGGCATCTCACCTGAATTTATCAGTTCTGCAATTTTTATGATTATGAACGGAACCTGTTGGGGATACTGATATTCTGCATTCTCTAAAACTTCAAGACCCCTATATCCAAGACGCGATATCAAAACATCCCTGGGAGTTTTCTGGGGTTTTTTGGATTCCTGGCTGGTATGCTCTTTTTGTGCCATGTTTTTTTTCATTTCTGCAAGACGCCTTGCATTTAGCCTTTCAAGCTCATCATCGGCGCTCAACCTTTTATCACTCCAATTGGAACAAGCCTTGCAACCTTTGTAGCAATTCCCATTGTGTGCGAAATCTCTGCTATCTTATCCACATCCTTGTAGGCGCCGGGCGCTTCCTCCACTACGCCCTCGCGGGTGAGTGATTTTACAAAAATTCCGTTAGAGTCTAGCGCTTTTTTGACTCCCTCTTCGGTGTACTGGCGCCTTGCTTTGGAGCGGGACATTGTACGGCCAGCTCCGTGCGCCGTGGACCCAAATGTGTGCTCCATGGAACCGGGTTTTCCAATTAGTATCCAGCTTGCAGTTCCCATGGAACCTGGTATGAATACTGGCTGTCCGATAGAGCGGTATTTTGCAGACACCTCGTCCATGCCGGAAGGAAACGCCCGTGTGGCCCCTTTTCTGTGCACCACTACGCGGCGCCGTCTGCCGTCTATGCGGTGCTCTTCAATTTTTGCAATATTGTGCGATACATCGTATACAAGATCCATACCAAGATCACTTTCAGATGATCTCATGACGCGCTCAAATGATTTGCGTGTCCAGTGGGAGATCATTTGCCTGTTACCCCACGCATAGTTTAGCGCTGAAAACATTGCACGTCTGTATGATTCGCCCTCATCTGAACCGTTTGGAACGCATGCAAGCTCCTTATCTGCAAGATTTATTCTGTAACGTCCAAGAGCCTGCTCTGAAATGCGCAGATAATCGCTGCATACCTGATGGCCAAGTCCGCGCGAACCGCAGTGTGTCAGAACAGTAATCTGTCCTGTGTGAGTTATTCCCATCTTGGCTGCGGCATCTTTGTCGTGAATCTCATCCACCTTTTGTATCTCTAGAAAGTGATTGCCCGAACCCAAACTTCCAAGCTGCGGCGCACCGCGTTTTCTTGCCCTATCTGAAACCGTATGCGGATCCGCGTTTTTCATATGGCCGTTTTCCTCGCATACATCTGAATCGCCTTTTTGTCCGTAACCGTTATCCATTGCCCATCCTACTCCTCTTGAGAGAACCTCGTCAAGCTCTGAAGAACTGAGCCTTATGGCGCCTTTGGAGCCGACTCCTGAGGGTATGCTGGAAAACAAATCAGTTACAAGTTCCTTAAGACGGGGACGAACTTGTTTCTCATCCAAATTGGTGCGCAGCAATCGGACTCCGCAGTTTATGTCGTATCCTACGCCGCCGGGACTAATCATACCCTCCTCTGCGTCCATTGCAGCAACTCCGCCCACGGGAAATCCATACCCTTCATGTCCGTCGGGGAGCACTGCCACATGACCCACAACTCCTGGCATTGCTGCAACGTTTGTAGCCTGCATTATGGTGCGATCCGTGAGCATTTTGGACAAGAGCTGCTCATCGGCAAATATTCTAACGGGAACATTCATTTTATTTTCAGCGTTTGGCTCTATGACATATTCTGTATCTCCAACCTTTTTTGGTGCAACACCGTGGTACATTACGCGTCAAAAGGCGTCCGTATCCAATTTAAATCATATAGGATGGCGGCAAGTAGGTTTATTTTCAATAATGTCCACATATACTGTATGGCAATTCTCCCCATAGATGGCAAAAGATACGGAACGCCTGAAATGCTGGCAATCTTTGATGAACAACAAAAAATAAACTACCAGCTGCAAATAGAGGGGGCTGTTGCAATTTCACAGGCTAGTTTGAACATAATACCAAAGGGGGCAGGGCGTGCAATTTTATCTGCATCAAAATCCGGGAAAATAACCGCATCGCGGGTAAAACAGATTGAATCTGTAACGGATCATGACACTGCAGCACTGGTTCAGGCGCTATCAGAGCGCTGCCCAAAACAGGCGCGCCCCTGGGTACATTACGGTCTTACAAGCAACGATCTTGTGGATACTAGCAACTCGCTTCAGATGAGGGACTCGTTGGACATAATAGAGCCAAAGATGAGTACTCTTGCACAAACTTTGGCATCCATGGCGTTAAAACACGCCAAACTGCCGGCAGTGGGAAGAACGCACGGCCAGCATGCAAGCATCATGTCATTTGGACTAAAATTTGCAAACTGGGCTGAGGAGATGGCAAAACACATGCAACGTGTAAAACAAATGCGCCCGCGGACACTTGTGTGCAAAACACTGGGCGTTGTGGGAACCGGTTCCATAATGGGTGCAAATTCAATACTCGTTCAAAAACTTGCAGCAAAAAGACTCGGACTTGAACCAATCCGCGTGGCAACACAGGTTGTGCCGCGGGAAAGATATGCCGAATTTGTTTTTTCACTTGCGCTAGTTGGCACAACACTGGATAAAATGGCCGTTGAAATTCGCAACCTGCAGCGAACCGAAATTGGCGAGGTTGCAGAATATTTTGCACGCGGGCAGATGGGCAGCAGCGCTGTTCCGGTAAAAAGAAACCCTACAAAGAGCGAACGCGTATCCTCACTTGCCCGCATACTGCGCTCCCAGGTACAACTCTCGCTTGAAAACATACCCTTGTGGCATGAGCGGGATCTCTCAAATTCTGCAAACGAGAGATTTCTTATTCCTATGACGATTATCCTATGCGATGAAATGCTCCATACAATGATCCGGGTTTTCAAAAACCTCAAAGTAAATTCAAAACGCATACAAGAAAACCTGTATGTTACAAAAGGGCAGATATTTGCCGAATTCGTACTAGAGGCGCTGATAAAAAAAGGCATGCCGCGCATGGATGCATACAGGGACGTACAGAGGGTTGCCTTTGAGGCTGCAGAATCCAAAAGCGAATACCTTGATGCGCTAAAGCGCGACAAAAAAATATCCTCAAAGCTAACCTCGGGGGATCTTGATTCTATCTTTGATCCTCAGAAACATCTTGGCGCATCCTCGCGCATAATCGGCAGTGTGGTAAAATCTACCTTGCACGCGACCGGGAAAAAGATTTAGATTTTATCAGATTTTTGTGTATCAGGGTTCCGTATTGGAGCGCTTTTTTGCGTTTTTTAGCAGAGATCTCAGGAACGCCAATTTTTAACGCAAGATCCCTTATTGCATGTTTGCGCAGCATATCATCCGGACCGCGTATTTTGCACTCTAGCGGAAGTTCTCTTGCATACGCGATAAATTTCTCCGAGAGCAGGGGCTGAACTATTTTTACGCCCATACCGTACACTATATCTGAGATTTTTTGCACCATGTTTAATTCGTTTTTTATTTTTGCATCCATTGCGGATAATATCGCACCCTCACTTTGATCCTCCATGCGGCGGTATGCATCATATCCGCAAAAAAGCTCATCTATTCCGTTTGCAGTAAGTATTTTTGATATGCCAAGATCTTTTGCCAAAGATGCGACATAATAAAATGCAATACAGTTCTCAATCCATGAAATATTATCTTCTGGCACCTTGAGTATTACAGTCTTGGATATTTGCTCAAATGACTCATCATCCACAATCAGTGTTTTGCATTTCATGTTCAACTCTTTGCTTACTTTGGATGCAAATTCCACATCATGTGATCCTCTAAATCCTACCGTAAGGAGAGTAATCTTATACCCTGCATCACTGCATATTGCAGCTAATAGTGAGCTGTCAACCCCTCCTGAAAATGCCACCGCAATGTGATCCTCTTTAGAGGCGCAGACGTCGTTTATGGACTCGAGTATCTTTGCATGTAAGGTATCCGTGGCGTAAATCATCTCTTATCTCATAAAAACCGATTGCACAGTTGAGGTAAATGGTTAGCCCTACAAACTCCTCTCTGAGAGGATTTTAACCAATTCTGTGTGAGGATTGATGCCTCTCATACGCATGGTCTCATAAAAGGTCAGAATGACGCCAAGCCTTCTCATGCCTTTTACATTTTTCAGCCCTCCCTTTTCCTTGCGATATAGTGCGACAGGACGTATTGCACGCTCGGCTGCATTGTTTGTAGGTGCCATTCCAAGATGCTGCAAGAATGTAAACAAATTGGGTGCGGCATTGGCAAGTTTTACTCCAAACTGTTTTCCAGCATTTTTGTAGGATTATGCGATTGTCAAGACATCCTGTACCAGCAGATCACATTCTTCTGGTTTTGCTTTTTTCCTAGCTTTTGCATCAAAATATATCCATTGTAACCTCGTATGCGATGCACACATCGTCGGATCTTTATACAATGTCTCGTATTTTGCCGCATCTATTCGTATTTCATAAATCCATGTGCCATAGAGTGGATTGTAATCATTTCTGCATTTTGTACACCGTAGATAACTCTTGGTCATTGTATAGTAATCCTTGCAGCGACAATGTGGGCAGAGGATAGTTTTCTTTTTATCAAATGCATCATACAGAAACTGTCGCGCATTTGACTTGTTTTGAATGATTTCTGCAAATTTGAATATGTTGAGCGCTTTCTTCAATTATTGGCCAATAATGGTTGGGGGAATTAAATTTATAATCCACAATTTATAATGCATGATGGATTCAAGCATTATTGTCAAGTTTAAAATCATTCCCATATTCTAAAAAATGATTTACGATCATTATTGCATCATGCCATTTTGTAATGTCTCCATTACTAATAACTCGTATATCGTTAATTAGATAATGTTTCGCAATTATCAAAATAGTCATGACTGCGATATCATATGGTCTAAAAGCTGTTTTACATGAATTAAAACATATTAAATCGTCATAGTTTAATTCTCGAGATCTGCATTGATTGTATTTTTTAAAAATAAATGATTCGTACATGCAACTACCATTACATGTTCTAGCATCAATTTGCGTATCCGAGGGTACATGTTGTATTTTATCTAGAGAGATTCCATGTGCATTTTTAGATGGCCATGCTAAAAAAAGATCTTTTGCCGTATGACCGCATTTATCAATTCCATTAAATGATATCACATCATTATTAAAAATTGGATCCCCTGTACCATCCGGACCAGCTAATGGAATCCCAATATCAAATAATGGTTTCTGAATTAATTTAACATCATGTAGTATTAAAGAAAATGTTTTATCGGGGATCAATTGTTTAGTTTCCCAATGATGTGAATATCCCATAGATATCTAAATTCCATATGTTAGATATTAATTAATTGGTGGAATGTGATAGAAGAAATTGGTGATAACCATTCGTATGATTCTAGCATTATTCTAGTAAATGACCCTATTGATATTTTTGTTTTACATATCTAATGATATACGTGTCTGTCTATACATATAGTCAAATTATTTTTAGTGAATACGTGTAGATATATCTGTACGAGTGTTTTATGACAAATATTTTAAAAATGAATATTGAGAAAACCATCTAGCAAAGACAAAATACTCGATATGTTGAAAAATAATGTTGGAAAAATTGTTGATAATAACACAATAAGAAATAATGTTGGTATAAGTGACTGGGCACGAGTACTTAGAACTTTAAGACAAGAAGGGTGGGATATAGAATCAAAAAATAATAAAGGATATGTTCTATATTCATTAGAAAAAAAATCAGGTATTCAAAGAAAATCTATTAATCAAAAAACTAGATACCTGATACTGGCTAGAGATGAAAGTACTTGCCAAAAATGTGGAAAATCCTCGCCTAATGTAGAATTGGAGGTTGATCATAAAATACCTGTGAATATATGGGATAAGAAAAATGGAGATCCTAATCAAATCGAAAACCTTTGGACTTTATGCTCAATGTGCAATCATGGAAAACGTGATTTCTTTTCAGATGAGGAGATCGAGATAATGAAAAACGTGCAAGAACAATCAACTGGAATGAAAAAATTAGAAATTTATTTCAAAGCACAAAAAAATAAGATAATTAGTCCAACAAAACTTGCTGTGATAAGCGGCATCCGGGATTGGCCAAGAACGGTGAGATATCTAAGGGATAAAGGAATGGACATACAATGGATGGGTCCAAAACATGATGGAGGTCCAGGATATGCATATAGATCTTAAGCACAAAGTGAATTTCTCATTTCACATGCAACAGCTTTGATCATAGGGACTGGCACCGAGTTAGCAAATTGTCTATAACCCCAAATATTGGCAACAGGTATTTTGTAATTATCTGAAAACCCTTGCAATCTTGCATATTCTCTAGGTGTCAAATATCTTACCGCATCTTCGGTTTTTGATTCAATTTCTGGAGTATTTTTTAATTTTCTAAATGATGTTTTATCTATTACCAAATTCCTCTCTTTACCCATACCTCCAAGAACAATGGTTCCAGCAACACCATTTTTATCTAATATACGATATCCGAATCCATGACCTAGGCTTTCATGTCTTTTTTTGTGTCTTTTCATTCCAATATATCGTTTTTTTGATATGAAAAAATTAACTGGTACATTTTTTTCCATGACATCTTTCAATTTAACGTTCTTGATTTTTAAATCTGGAAAATCAAAATGATCGATTTTTGTATTTTTTCTAAATCCTACAATAACCAATCTTTCTCTATTTTGAGGAACGCCAAAATTTTTAGCATTGAGAATCTTTGAAAATACTCTGTATCCTAGTTCATTTTCCAATGTATCGCATATTATGCTAAATGTTCTACCATGATCATGTGTTTTCAGATTTTTTACATTTTCTAAAAGAAAAGCCTTTGGTCTTACAGATTTTATTATTCGAGAAATTTCCCAAAATAAAGTACCTCTATTATCTTCAAAGCCCATTTTTCTACCCGCGATGGAAAATGGTTGACACGGAAAACCCGCAGTAATGACATCTACTTTTGGCACTGTTTTTAGATCGGTAACATCACCACACATCATTTTATGATCAAAATTTTTGGAATATGTTGCACATGACTTATCATCGATCTCATTGGCCCATTTTATGGTAAATCCTGCACTTGTAAATCCAAGATCGATTCCACCTATACCTGCAAACATGCTACCAACTGTGATCGGAGTTTGAGCCATATTACGTGTGCGTCGCATTATATTTCTACTATTATTTTTCATTTATTTTAAAGATTGGGTATAGGCAGCTCTCCATGAATGAGCATTTTTTATAAAAATCCGATCAAATTCATTCAAAATCATGCAACATGTCCACCAATTCAACATCATCAAGCCCTGCTCATCTTGCCAGTATTGCAAATATTGGGTTTTAGAGTATAGCATACGCTAGATAGTATCTGACACAAAGTGTCAGAATCTAAACTGCGGCAGCTAGAATGTGAATATTATAACACAAGACAAAGAAGCCCAATTCAATTTTCTGTGTTGCAAATTTGCGGGCACTCAGAGTGGATGAAAACCTTCTCTTCATGGATGAAAACGTAGCCTCTACGTTGCTACGTTTGTAGTATATGGATAGAAATTCATCAGGATTATCACGATGCCATCTTTTGCCCATTGCGTCAAATCCACGTACGCGAACACCTTTTCTTGGCATTATTACAGGAATTTGTCTGGTCTTTTCTATGAGCATGCACATGTTGCGTGTAGGGTATGCTGCATCAAGCATCACATGACTGGAACCGTGCGGCAGTGCCACATATTTGCTCATATTGGTACATCATGGCATCGTGCATGTGTAATAGGATATGATATGATATGATATGATATGATATGATTATGCTGTTTTCAGTAGTTACAATATGCAATTTGCAATAATCCAGTCTGTACCTTGATCCATTTTTTGCATAAAGCCACGTGTTATGCCCGTTTATTGCAATTCCTGTAGAATCCCAGTACAATGTACCTTTCATTCCATGTCAGCTCGCAGAATTTATCATCCATGTGATGAAATGCTCATCAATTCTAGTAAATGCTACCTGCAACGCCGACCTTGACGGCACTCTTTTCAAGCCCAGTATTGATAGTAAACGTGGTGAATCTTCAAGATAATCTGCGAGTTCATCGTATGACAGTTGTTGCATTGTCTTTAGGGTAATACACAGTCATTCCCATGGGATCAAAGCCGTGTTGTCCTAACTGATTGTTTCCATGGATTTACCATTGATTTTTTGCTTTCATTATAATCTAGGTTAACATTTGGTGTGATCTGGCAAGATTTCCTCGTCGGTTGTGCTTTGTTGATTTCATTAAATTGGCTCTGATCTACTGATCCAAAGCTTTTTCGGTCGTTTACGTTCATGATCTAAAAGCTTTATGGTATGTTTTGGATTTTATTCGTGGACAGAGCCCCCTTTACAGTCAGAATTATTAACAAGACTGCGTGCGCTCTATCATGTTAGAACAGCTTTCCGAGGATATGCTACAAAAGGCATTATCTGAGAATGCACTTTCTGGCTGGTCTGTCCTAAACGGCAAATTGCACAAAGATTATGAATTTGCTTCTTTTGAAGAAGCGTTTGGATTTATGAGCAAAGCCTCAGTTGAGATTGAAAAAATTAACCATCACCCGGAATGGTTTAACGTCTATAACAAAGTCACAGTGGACCTTGTAACCCATGATGCGGGGGGAATTACAGAAAATGACACAAAACTTGCAGGTATTCTCAACGCATTGGCGGGGGCGTAAAACCTGACCCACACAGAATTATATACACACAAGAGCGAGTCTGAGAAATGACTGCAGAACCGCGGGTTATAAGCTCTGATATGCGCTATCTGGACAAACATGACAATTTGATGCGCACTAGAACAGAGCTTGCCGTAGCACAAATGCTGGAATTTTTGGGACACAAATACGAATACAACCACAGGGAAACTTTTGGAGGATTTGATGCAACCGTTGATTTTAAAACCGACAATGGATTCATCGAGGTCATAGACGGTAATGCGGACATTGAAAAATATACCAAAATCAAAGAGTCATCCCCTGAAACAAAAATTATGGCAATAGGTCATCCAAAATACGCCTCGAAATTAAAAGAGCTGCAGGATATCGTCTTTTACGATCAAAACCGCCCGCAGACAGGCTCGATATTTTTGGAAGATCAGTCATTCATGTTTGATTATTCCCATATTCTCCCGCTGGTGGAAAAATGCTCCATCCTGCACGGACATACATCATCTGTAATGGTGGAACTGGCAGGACAAATGGAAAACAATCTGCTGCTTGACTTTGGCGTGGCAAAACGCATCATAAAAGAAGTGATGGCAGTATTTGATCACAAATTTTTCATAAACGAAAAATATGTGTGCGGCAAGACCGATATTGCATACCATATAAAATTTGACGGTCCAAAAGGCACCTTTGATCTAAAGGTGCCAAAACACAACGCATATCTTCTAAAAGGCGAGGCCACCGTAGAAAATCTCTCCACTGAAATCATACGACTGCTTGGTCCAAAACTGCCATCAAACATAGAGGCAATCGGCGTATACATCTATGAGGGTTACAACAAAGGTTCCCATATAATATCCAGCCTCCTGCGTGCCTAGATTTGTCCGAAAATAACCCCCCCACTGAGCGAGCATCCCCTACAATAACTGCAAAAGCATGGGATCATGCAATAGAGGCTGAACTGCTAAAGGAATGGTCAAAATCCGGCGTGTATAACTTTGAGCTGTCTGCGGAAAACTATACGATAGACACGCCGCCTCCGTACCCGTCGGGCAGACCCTGGCATATCGGGGCAGCTGCACACTATTCGCAGATTGACATGATTGCCAGAACGGCTAGAATGGCCGGAAAAAACGTCTATTTTCCAATCGGCATAGACCGCAACGGACTGCCAGTAGAGCTGTACACTGAGAAAAAACACAACATACGCATGCGCGAAACCGAGAGGGGTGAATTTTTGGATTTGTGTAAAAACTCACTTGATGATTTAGAATCTGAAATGATACAGATTATGACAAACCTTGGATTGAGCGGAGACATTAAAGGGCATTACCGGACCGATTCTGAAGAATACCGGACGCTGACCCAGTCCACGTTTATCAAACTCTGGAAGATGGGACTTGTATACCTTGCAAACAGGCCAAACAACTATGACTGGGTTTCAGGAACTACCATAGCTGATGCAGAAATTACATACGAGGATCTGCAGACAAACCTTGTATCGATGAAATTTGCCATCAAAGACGAATCAGATACGATAACCATTGCCAGTACCAGGCCTGAATTATTGTGCGCATGCTGCATCATAATTGTATCTAAAGATGACGAACGGTACAAAAACATGGTTGGAAAATACGCCATTACTCCGATATTTGGACGCAAAGTGGAAATTAAAACGCACCATTCAGTGAACAAGGAATTTGGCACCGGTGCTGTAATGGTTTGCAGTTACGGTGATCAAAACGACGTGGCACTTTTCCGCGAGATGAATCTTGAAGAGATAGTCTCAATCGGACTTGACGGCAAGATGACTGAAACTGCCGGCCCGTATGCGGGTCTTCGCCCAAAACAGGCGCGTAAAAAAATAACAGAAGATTTGGAGAGTGCCGGATTTGTTGAAAAAATCGAAAATATAATGCACCGAACTCCTATAGCTGAGCGCAGCAAAACCCCCATTGAGATAATTCCGATGGAAGAGTATTATCTAAAACAGATGGATTCTGTGGATAGAATGCGAAAATTGGCCCAAACCGTGCGATTTTATCCAAAAATGCACAAGCAGATACTAAACAACTGGCTTGACTCAATATCCATTGACTGGCCAATATCACGAAGACGCTATTACGGAACAGAGATACCGGTATGGACGTGCGTAAAATGCTCCGAGCCGTATGTTCCAGAGCCTGGAAAATATTACCGCCCGTGGAAGGATGAATGTCCGATAAGCAAATGCCCAAAATGCGGTGCTGGAGAATTTCACGGCGAGGAGCGCACGTTTGATACGTGGATGGATTCGAGCATCTCACCGCTGTTTATATCAAAATACGGCAAGGATGATGAATTTTTTGCAAAGACATACCCTTCGGCAATACGTCCGCAGGCAAAAGACATTGTTCGCACATGGCTTTACTATACGATGCTTAGATGCGATCAACTTGTGGAAAAAACACCGTGGTCTGAAGCGTGGATAATGGGGTATGGTCTTGATGAAAAAGGAATGAAGATGAGCAAGAGCAAGGGAAACGCAATAGACCCTCTACCGTTGATAGAGCGGCTTGGAGCGGACGTATTTAGATTTTGGAGTGCCAGCGAGGTTACACACGGTTATGATTTCAGATGCAACGAGGTAAAAATAGAGGCGGCAAAAAAATTCCTCAGCAAGCTTTGGAACATATCGCGGTTCATATCCAGTTTTCCCACAGTCGATGATGCCGATTTGGAGCCTACAGATAAATGGATTTTAAGCGAGCTTGACAATCTTATAGTCGAATGCAAAAAAGGATATGATGAGTATAACTTTTTTGTTCCCGCCGTGGCAATCCGTGAATTTGCGTGGAATTTGTTTGCAGCGCATTATATAGAAATGGTAAAATCTCGCGCATACGGGGACGGAGTATCGGAGGCGCAAAAAAACTCTGCTGTATTTACACTGCACAAAGTACTCTCAACTATTCTAAAACTGCTTGCACCGATAACGCCTTTCATATCCGACAAGCTTTGGATGATGCTGTATTCTGATTCTAGCATACATGCAGAACGCCAGGCAGAATCTGAAAACATCGAATATGATAAATCCACACGACAGATGATAGCTGATTTTAGCACAATGGTGTGGGGAAAAAAGAAAGATGCCGGACTCTCATTAAAGGATAATGTGCAGATAAAGGTGCCCGATTCACTCAAAGATTTTGAACCAGACCTTGTATCGATGCACCATCTCGTTAAATAATACAATTGATTAAATGACAGGTCAGTATTGCACACATCGTGACGTATGATCTGTGGATACTTGGCGGGGTAGTTTCTGCAATTGTCGGATATTTGCTGTACAACCGCAAAAGAAACGAAAGATAATAGAATGTTATTTCCTGCGTGAAACTTTGCGTGCCGGTGCGCGGCGTTTAACACTTTTAGTAGATTTTTTTACAATACGTTTTTTCACTTTGGATGTTTTGCTTTTTGCACGTACGGTGCTGCGTTTTGTTTTGGCTTTAACGGTGCGTTTTTTACCGCCAAGTGTTTTGCTTTTTGCACGTACGGTGCGGCGTTTTGTCTTGGATTTTGAGGTGCGTTTTTTAGTTTTTAATTTTGCAGGTTTGGATTTTCCTTTCACACGTTCAGAGATTTTTTTTATTTTTATTTTTGCATTTTGTACCTGTTTGTCTTTTGATTTTACACTGCGTCTGAGTTCTTCTACTTTTTTACCGCTACTTTTTATGATTTTTCTCAAATCCGGTTTTTTGCTGGTATTTTTACGAATTTTTGTGGATATTTTTGATTTTGATGATGACTGACTGTCGATGATTTCACCAAGTTTTGACATCATATTTGTTCTGATTTTAATCTCATTTTTTATCTCATTAATGCTGTCAATCACGCCGTCGAGTTTGAATTGGGCGTTTTTTTTCTCTTCTCTGCCACTGGTGAATTTTATTTCCTGCTCTGCGTTTGATTTCTCATATTTTTCAGATTCCAACCTTGCTTCTGCTGAAGCAATGAGCCTCTTTACACTCTCGCGCTGTTCGACAGCACGCACTAATTCCTTACCAATCTCGCCTATCTGGTCTTTGGCCGTCTCTACGCTGTGTTCTATGGATGTGAGGCTTGATGATGATTTTCTGTAACTAGATACGGATTTTTTCAAATCTTTTTCGGCTTTACGCTTTGCACGGACGATCTCTTTTTTGCGTTCTTCGATCTTTTTGGCAAGTCTTACAAGCGATCCCATAAAATAATAAACACACGCCGTGATTAATCTAAATCTATATCCATGTTTTGACCTAAACGTAAAGAAATCCAACATAAAAAAATGTTAAAATCTCTCAAATATGTCTAAAACAGGATGGTGTTTCACCCTTCGCAGATACCTGCGATCAAAACTTTTGAAATTAACGATGAAAAATCCGCTGCGGCTGCCGCAGATCAAATGGTAGAATTGGGTTTTGAGGGAATCAAAGGGGGCTATTTGGTTTTAATGACAAAAGAGAAACGGACTGCAAAACGCATAGGGTATACAATCACCACGTCCGTAAATTACGGTCTGCGACGTATTAACGCTGAAAGATCAATCCGATACTGGACGTATCATCACGATGATGACCACTATGCAATAATGTTTGTAAGCGCAACGGTTTTGGAAAGTCTAGGACTTTGAATCATCAATATGCGTTTTTTTTGCAACAATGCCTGCGAGCAGTATTCCCAATAACACCCCTCCGATTACATCTGATGGATAGTGCTGTAAAACATAGATCCTGCTGAGTGCCATCATGGCCGGATACAACATCAGCAGGGGTGCTACCCTTGGAAACCTTACGGCAAGTCCTATGGCCAAAATGGATCCGACTGCGGCAGCTCTTGCAGAATGCCCGGACGGATATGATGCATCAAATCCTCCTGCACAAAAAAGTGAGAACGTATCAGGACTAATGTCTACTGGGAATGCGGAAAATATTTCCGGTTCCGGCCTCTCTCGGTCCACGCCGCATTTTACATATCCTGTAATCAGCGTGGTTAAAACTAGCAGTATGAGCAAAGCTATGCCGAGTTTACGTGTGGGGCGAATTATGATGAGTATTATGGTAAAACCCAACATGTAAAAAATATCCCCAATCTCAGTTAACGTTCTCATAAACAGATCTAATATTCCATCCCTCTCCAAATCTGTAAAGAAAGCAATTGTTGGAATATCAAACCACTCTGTTTTACCGTAATAGACCAAAAGAGACCAGAGAACAAACGAGGTTGCAATAACCACAGTCGATCTTGATCTGATATCAAATGCAAGCGATTGCAGCGTACATCCCATCCCTTGTTAAAATCCTCATGCTTTTAATCATTATCAAATTTTATACTGCAAAAACCATAAAGATATTGAATTTCGTTTCATGATCATACGCATACGATTAACCGTGTGTATGGCGACTCGTAAAAACCGTGATCGGCTAAAGCTTTTAACCTAGATTACATATGTTGCACATATAGTGCGGTTTCATACCATCGATGATGTACAGACAAAAGGAAAAACGGTTTTCTTAAGAGTCGACATGAACTGTCCGATGGATCCTAAAACCCTGGAGATCAGCGGCAAGAAAAGAATAGAAGAATCCATACCTACAATAGAATCGCTTGCAGATTCCAAACTTGTCATCGCATCACACCAGGGCAGGGTCGGCAATACGGATTATACGAGCATGAAAAAACATGCCAAAGTATTAGAAGAGATGCTTGGCCGCAAGATCATATACGTGGAGGATACGATAGGCGAGGCTGCCCAGTCTGCAATACGAAATTTAAAGAACGGTGAAATTCTAATGCTTGATAATCTGCGCCTGTGTGCTGAAGAAAATTACGAATTTCTGCCCGAGGATGCGGCAAAAACCATAATGGTTAGCAGACTGCGCGGACTCTTTGATTTGTGCGTTCTTGATTCGTTTCCAAGCGCACACCGCTCACACCCGTCAATTGTGGGATTTCCAAATGTCATTCCGGCATGCGCCGGACGCATCGTCGAAAAAGAAGTGCGCGAGCTGGACCGAATACTCTCTGTTGCAAAGGCACCACACGTGGTGGTTTTGGGCGGATCCAAAGTTGTGGACCGCCTTGAGGCAATCTCACTGTTGATTAAAAACGGACAGGCAGATCACATACTTTTGACGGGGGTAATTGCCAGCGTGTTTTTGCGCGCGCAGGCTCGAATAAAATACCATCTTGAAATAGACCGCGAAGATGAGCTTGTACGCAAGGCGCACGCCCTGATAGGCGAATACCCTGACGTTTTCTCAACGCCGGTGGATATTGCAATAGAGCGCAACGGAAAACGCGTGGAAATAACGGTACGTGAGCTAGTATCCGGAGACCGTATCTTGGATATGGGTCCGGAAACTGTAAAACATTATGAAAAAATGATAATCGGTGCTGGAACCGTCTTCATAAGCGGTCCTGCAGGATACTTTGAGCACGAACAGTTTAGCTATGGAACCGAGAGTCTCCTAAAATCTGTGGCAAATTCCATGGCTACAACCATAGTCAGCGGCGGCCATCTAAGCTCGGCGCTCAAAAAATACGATTTGTATGATAAAATAAACCACGTGAGTACTGCAGGTGGCGCACTAGTCCTGTACCTTGCCCGTGAAAAACTCCCAATGATTGCAGCACTTGAAAAAGCCGCCTCTAATTCTGACTGATGGCAGCATTGCATGCCGGATTTGGACAGTTTTTTTCAACATTCGCATTAATGTACACCTGCATATTGCAGGATTTGCAAGAATACGCTGATAGCGGATCAAATATCTTATACCATACTGTGGTGAGATTTTGCGCAATATTCCGCAGTATCTCTTTTTTACACAAATCCTCAAAATGCACTTCAAGCTTTTCAACATCAAAATTTGCATCTAGTGCGCCTGATTTTACAATCTCCTCTAAAATCTGATCGTTGTTAAAGCTCAGGTCTTCTTTGTTAAAATGATCAAAGATTGCACAGCGTATGAGCAGCATTATATGTTCAGTAAAGGTCTGCTGCCTCCTCTTTTAGGTCCCCTGTACCATTGTCATCTTTGGAGTGCCCTGCTAGATACGTATACAGGGCGTACTTTAGCACTTTGAGCGAAAGCAGGGCGCACTTTATCCGGACAGCCTGCAAACTCTCAAGGCCAAGCTCAGATAGGATGTCGTCTTTTACAATCTTTCTAACCTCTGTTATGTCCTTACCCTTTACCATTTCTGTTAGAACAGACGTGCATGCCATACAGATGGCGCATCCTTTGCCGTGAAATTTTATATCCGATACGCAGTTCCCGTCCACTTTGAGATCTATATCTATGCTGTCGCCGCACAGGGGATTTGAATCATGATACGTTACGTCAGGATTTTCAATTTTTCCAAAGTTTAGCGGGTTACGGTAATAGTCTATAATCATCTCGTGGTAAATATCAGTCCCGCTCACAGCCTGAACACCTTTGCCACTTTATGCAGTGCTGCAATCAGTCTGTCAACGTCATCTTTTGTATTGTAAATGTAAAAACTGGCTCTTGATGTGGCTGCCACATCGAGCTTTTCCATCAGCACCTGTGCGCAGTGGTGGCCGGAGCGTATGGCAATTCCTTCCCTGTCTACTATCTGGGCTACATCGTGGGGATGAACGTCTGAAAAATTAAAAGAGATAACGCCTCCGCGCCATTGCATCTGATTTGTTCCGTAAATTTTGATTCCGGAAACATTTGAGAGTTTTTCAAGCGCATATAATGTAAGCTCTACCTCATGCTCCCTGACGTTATCCATTCCTATCTCCTGCAGATAGTCAATTGCTGCGCCAAACCCTATCACGTCTGCAATGTTTGGTGTTCCGGCTTCAAACTTGTATGGGACATCATTCCACGTGGCCTCTTGTTTGTGAACCTCGCGTATCATATCGCCTCCGCCATGAAATGGCGCCATTTGCTCAAGAATCTCTTTTTTGGCCCACAGCACTCCGACACCTGTAGGTCCTAGCATCTTGTGCCCTGAGAATGCAAAAAAATCACATTCCAAATCTTCAACATTTACCCTCATGTGCGGGACAGCCTGTGCTGCATCCACTAGGGTCATTACATTGGAGGCTTTGCATTTTGAGATTATCGATTTTGCATCCGATATGGTTCCAAGCACGTTTGACATTAGGCTAAAGCATACTAGTTTTACGTTCCCTTTTGAGAGGTGCTCGTCAAGCTGCCCTAGGATTAACTTGCCCTGATCGTCAATATCGATGTACTTTAGAACTGCATTTTTTTCTTTTACTAGCATCTGCCATGGAACAATATTGCTGTGGTGCTCGTATTCGGTTGTAACTATGACATCGCCCTCTGATATGTTTGCCCTGCCCCATGCGTACGCCACCATGTTTATGGCCTCTGTTGTTCCGCGCACAAAGACAATCTCATCGGGGTTTTTTGCACCAATGAAATTTGCAGTCTTTTTCCGGACTCCCTCATATGCGGATGTGGCCTCTGTAGCTATGACGTATACTGCCCTGTGTATGTTTGAATTGTAATTTTTATAATATTCTGTCAAAGTATCTATGACCTGCATGGGTTTTTGCGTGGTGGATGCATTATCCAAATATACCAGACGTTTGTCCCCGTGAACATGTCTTTCCATCATTGGAAAATCCTCGCGCGCATTTTTAATTGATTTTCCCTGCACCATACATCACAACTCTACATAGACGTCTTTGCCGTCTATTTTAACATTATATACTGCAAGAGATTTCTCAGCTGGGGGGTTTAACGGTTTTCCGTCGCGCATGTCAAATACTGAGAGATGAAGATTGCACCGCACACCTTCTGGCGTGGCAAAACCGCACGACAAGTCTGCATCATCGTGCGTACACGTGCGGTCCGTAGCACACACCCGCTCTCCAATTTTTGAGAGGAGAATGCGTTTTTCTTTGTAATCAAATGAAAACAGACCATCTAGTTTATCAATTGTGCACGTTTTTACCCATTCTGGCAATTTTATCACCGGTATTTGTAGTGCTGTTCTATCTCTGCTTTTTCATTATACCTAGTTTCTTCCACTTCGATAAATTTGCGCAACTCCTCGTCGTTGTTTATGGACAGACTGCGTCCGTCCCATTTTGATTCAATAAGGTGACCAATCCACGCCCGCACCTGGTATGACATTTTTCTTGAAAGCGGCTCCAAAAACCCCTCGATAATCGTACGCTCAGCAGCTTGTTTTGTAAGGCACCGGGTTTGCAGATAAAACACCTGTTCTGCATCTATCTGCGCCACAGAGGCTGAATGCGTAGCTTTGACATCGTTTGTCAGTATCTCAAGGCCTGGTATTGCGTCCGATTTTGCACCCGGATCCAACAGGATGGATCTTCCAGACAGGTATGAGTTTGATTTTACAGCATTCTCTAATATGCGAATCATGCCCTTGAAGAGTGATTTTGACTTGTCCCTTAGAATTGATTTTTCAACTATTTTTGCCTCAGTTGCCGGGCTGATGTGGTTTGCGTTTGCATGTATGTCAAATGACTGCTCACCATTACCAAATATCACCTCTGAATCGTTTACATTTGCACCTGAACCGTTCAAATTGTACACTATGCGGTATCTTGAGAGCATGGTACCAAACAATCCCAAATACCAGTTTACTGTTGAATCCGCTGCCATGTTTGTAGTGCGGGTTGAAAAGTTTACCGAAGATTGATCCATCATTTGAAGCGAGGTAACGTCGATTTTTGCATTCTGCTGCACGTCGGTAGTTAACAGTTCAATGTATGCCTGCTGTCCCTGTGATTTTGGAGAGTACATTTCCTGAACCACCGTTGATGAGCTGCTCTGGCCAGCTGATATCACATTGCGCGATATAACAGATATTCCATCATCCGCTAGGCATGAGATTATGTGTATTGGATCCTCCACCTGTACGTTTTTTGGTATGCTAATGTATATTCCAGAATTAAACGCTGCAGAATTTAACGCAGTAAACTTGTCCTCGGATACATCCACTGATTCGATTATCTCTTTTGCTGACCCATCGGCAAGCGCCTCATCAATATGACATATGCACACACCCTCATCTTTTATTTTTGCAGGTATGTGCACGCTGTGAATATTTGTGCCAATCTGTATTATGTGCGGCAAATCTTTCAACTCGTCGGTTCTTTTTTGTAAAAATGCCGGGATTGCACCATCACTTTTTGCTGCAATTTTTACCAATTCCGGATTCATGCGTGCCGCATCCGTGTATTTTTTGTAAAGTTGCGAAGTCTCAAGGGGGAGATTTTTGTACATTTGCAACGATTCGTTTCTGTATTTACGCAACCAGTCTGATTCGTTTTTAAGCGACGATATATTTGATATTAAATCCGAATCAAGTTTTGAGAGTACAGTATGTAACATGCCATCTCGTGCAATTAGCCTACAGAACCGTCCATTTCTAATTTTATCAGTCTGTTTAATTCAACAGCGTATTCCATTGGAAGCTCTTTGGTAAATGGTTCCATGAATCCGTTTACAATAAGACCTAGTGCATCCTCTTCGCTAAATCCTCTAGTCATAAGGTAGAATATCTGCTCATCACCAATTTTACCCACAGTTGCCTCGTGCGTTACGGTAGCATCATCCTCGTTTATCTCCATGTACGGATATGTGTCAGTCTTTGAGGTATCATCAAGCAGCAATGCATCGCAGCGCACGGTGGATTTTACGCCAGTTGCCCCCTTTGCTATGTTTAAGAGTCCCCTGTATGTGGAGCGGCCGTTTAACCTGCTGACGGATTTGGATGTGACCTTTGATGTCGTATTTGGAGCTAGGTGTACCATTTTTGCACCAGTATCCTGGTGCTGGTTTTTCCCAGCAAACGCTACGGATAAAGTCTCACCGTATGCCCTCTCGCCTAGGAGGTATATTCCAGGATACTTCATAGTAATCCTGCTTCCAAGGTTTCCATCAATCCATTCGACTGTTGCACCCTCGTATGCATACGCACGCTTTGTTACCAAATTGTACACATCGTTACTCCAGTTTTGTATCGTAGTATAGCGCAGTTTTGCATCCTTGTGTGCAACAAGCTCTACTACTGCAGAATGTAGTGATTCGGACGAATAAACCGGAGCTGTACACCCTTCGATATAGTGGCACTCTGCACCCTCGTCAATCAGTATGAGCGTTCTCTCAAACTGTCCAATGTTTTCAGCATTTATTCTAAAGTATGCTTGCAATGGCATGTCGATTTTGACTCCAGGTGGAACATAGATGAAAGATCCGCCGCTCCACACTGCGCTGTTTAATGCTGCAAATTTGTTATCTTCCGGAGGTATGATCTTGCCAAAGTATTTTTTCAAAAGCTCTGGATGCTCTTTTAGAGCCGTATCAGTATCTGTAAATATTACGCCCTGTTTTTTCAAATCCTCGCGAAGGCTATGATATACAACTTCTGATTCATACTGGGCTCCAACTCCAGCGAGGAATTTTTTCTCTGCTTCTGGTATTCCAAGCTTGTCAAAGGTATTTCTAACGTCTGCTGGAACATCATCCCAATTTTTCTCTGTTTTTTCCGTGGCCTTTGCGTAATAGAATATGTTTTGAAAATCAATTGTACTAAGATCGGCACCCCAAGTTGGCATGGGTTTTTTCATAAATATATCATATGCACGCAGTCTGAAATCGAGCATCCACTGCGGCTCATCTTTTAGTTTGCTAATGCTTTTAACCACGTCTTTAGAGAGGCCTTTTTTACTCAAATGAACATACAATTCTGTGGAATCTTTGAAATCATATTTTGAATAATCCATATCCATGTTTTCTGCGGTCATGAATGGTTGTGTCTTAAATTGTTATAATAATATACTTAAAATAAGGTACAGCTAATTAAATACCCATATAATTTTGCAATATGCGGCGATCTTTTGTTTTCATTTTACGGGCACGCCTTGATCGCATTTGCTAGACCCTCTATGGTATGGACGTCTGAAACGTGGGTCTTTTTTATGCGCATTTTTTTGCATTCCTCGTCTACCTGCGATCCGATAACAAACACGTCCATATCTGCAAGTTTCCCAAGTATCTTTTCATTGGAAAATCCCCTTGATCCAAGTATCTCAAAGAACGCCCTTACAGAGGATGCGCTGGTAAGGGCCATACAGTCCACACTGCCGCCAAAAAATCTTACCGCAAAACCGTCCCACTCTGAGGTATCTGATGCGGCGCGCACCCCGTACGTACGTACCTCGAGCACGCGCATTCCAATTTTCTCAAGCAGTTCCTTTAGAAACGATTTGGAGGCTGTGCTTCTTGGCATGATTATTTTCTTATCTTCTGCACACATTAATGTGAACATTTCTCCAAGACCTATGGATGAATAATTATCCGGCATGTGTGCGGTTTTAATTCCAATTGATTTTAATTCTTTTTGCGTTCTTGGACCCACTGCCACAACTGACGTGTTTTTAACCGCCGATACCATTTCATCATATATGGATTCTTTTTTTGCCGATTCAAAGAGCACACTTGCGGATTTTGAGCTTAGAAACGCAGTATAGTCTGGATCAAATTTTTCAAGCTGTGAGAGAAACTCTCTTGCAATTGTTTCAGTATTTGCTGCAACCTCGATGGTTTTCAGGGGTATGACATACCCTCCGCCGGATTGCACCGCGCTGATAAATTCCTGAGCATCATATGCTGGACGCGTTATGGCAATTGTTTTTCCTGTTATCTGCATGAAATTATCTCCATCCTATATGGTCTGCAAGATTCACCACGCTGCCAACTATGATTATTGCCGGGGACTTGATTTTTTCACGTTTTATTTTACCGGCAATGTTTGAAACAGTACCTGTGATCATTTTATGCCGTGCAGTTGTTCCCTCTTGTATGACAGCCACGGGCGTGCCTTTTTCAATGCCTCCGGATACAAGCTGTTTGCAAATTATTCCAATCCGTGCCAATCCCATCATGATTACAATTGTATCGCACGCCTTTGCCATGCGTTTCCATTTTACGGATTCTGCACGCTTTGATGGATTCTCATGTCCTGTAACGAAAACAACTGATGATGAAAAATTACGGTGCGTCAAAGGTATGCCAGAATACGTGGCGGATCCGGAACCGGACGTAATTCCGGGAATAATCTCGTATTTTATCTTGCGCTCTTTGAGGTATTCAGCCTCCTCGCCGCCCCTGCCAAACATGGCCGGATCCCCGCCCTTTAACCTTAGAACTTTTTTGCCTTTTTTTGCATATTTGAACATCATCTCGTTGGTTTTGTCCTGATTTGTTGGATCATCGCCGGCAATCCGTCCTACGTAAAAGCGCTCAGTTTTTTTTGGAATCATGCCCAATATTCCCCTGCCCACTAGCATATCATACAGTACAATGTCAGCTTTGCCCAACAGTTCTGCCGTACGAAGTGTGAGAAGTTTTGTATCCCCAGGACCCGCTCCAGCAAGATACACTATGCCTTTAGCCATCTTTGTTCCACTCTGCCAACTTTTCTCTCCAACTTGATGCAAGTTTGCCAACCCCTCCGTCAGTTAGCTCTTTGCCTGCCATGTATCCAATTTTTGCAGCTTCTGATACTGGACCGCTCTGCTCTGCATAAATGGCCTCTTTGCCGTCCACTGAATAAGCAACAGCGTTTATCGATATTATCCCGGCATCAACTCCGGCGATTGCCCCGACGGGGAACTGGCATCCTGACTCGATGGATGCAGACAGCGCCCTCTCGGCCAGCGCTTCAGCTTTTGCATCAAAACTTTCTATTTTATTTAACATTGAGATAGTTTCTTTCTCTTCTGCACGTGCAACTATGGCAAGCGCTCCCTGCCCTGGCGATGGAAGAAAATCCGATAGCGACAGCGGTTTGTATTTTGCATCAATATTCAGTCTTGTTATTCCAGCTTGTGCCAATATCACCGCATCATATTCGTTGCCGATTTTTTCAATACGGGTATCTATGTTGCCGCGGACAGGTTTTACCTCAAGATCGGACCTTTTTCTTGAAACTTGAACCGCTCGGCGAAGACTGCTAGTTCCAATTACACTGCCGCTCTTTATATCGCCAAGTTTGACCCCATCTGAAGATACGATTACATCATTTACATCCTCACGTTTTGGTACGCATGCAAGAACAAGACCTGATGCAAGATCTGTTGGGACATCCTTCATACTGTGCACTGCAAAGTCAATCTCGCCTGATGCAACCGCATTATCTATCTCTTTTTCAAATATCCCTTTTTGATCAATGGCAAAGAACGGGCGCGAGTCAGTATCCCCCTTTGTGGTAATCTTTACGATTTCAAATTCAGCATCTGCATTTGCAGCCTGTAACTCTAATACCACCTGTTCTGTCTGAACCAAAGAGAGTCTGCTTTTGCGCGTTCCTATGCGGTATTTCATGTACGGCTCATCTCTTTTATGGATTCAGCATACGCCTCCGCTGTCAGGCTAAGATCCGTTTTGCTGTGGGCATTTGATAAAAATGCAACTTCAAACTGAGACGGTGCCATAAAAACACCTTTTTTTAAAAGCAATTTAAACAGTCTCTCAAACTTTGCAGTATCTGCCTTTTTACAGCTCTTATAGTCGGTAACAGGTTTGTCGGTAAAAAATATCTGAAACATGGATGCTGCAAAATTAATCTGGTGGGGCACGTGATTATCATCTGCTGCATCATCAATAGCTGATACCATGAGCGAGCAGCGCCTCTCTAATTCTGCATACATGCGTTTGCCAAGTTTGCGTATTACTTTAAGTGATGCCAAAGCTGCGCTAACTGCTATGGGATTTCCAGCAAACGTGCTTGCCTGATATACCCTACCTGACGGGGCAAGCTGTTCCATAATCTGCCGTTTGCCGCCTACTGCCGCTATGGCAAATCCGCCGCCAAGCGCTTTGCCAAGCGTGGTGATGTCCGGTTTAATCCCAAAGTATTCTTGCGCGCCACCTGAGCCGACGCGAAATCCTGTAACAGTCTCATCAAAAATAAGCGGCACACCGTACTCTTTTGTCGCCTTGCGCAATCCTGACAAAAATTCTTTCTTGGGAAGTATGAGTCCCATGTTTGCAAGTATGGGCTCTACAATGATTCCTGCCAAATCATTTTTGTGTCTGCCCATTACAGAATCAAGCTCTTCCAAATTATTATACTGTACCACAAGCGTGTTTTTTGTAGAGTCTTTTAAATCGCCATCGGATGTGGAAATTCCCGCATGCGCTGAACCTGAACCAGCTTTTACCAGAACCGAATCATGGGCTCCATGATAGCATCCTTCGAATTTTATTATTTTTTTACCACCTGTGTATCCGCGCGCAAGCCGTATTGCAGTCATGGTTGCCTCACCGCCGGTGTTAACGAGTCTTACTTTATGCATGCTTGGATAAAAACTCCTAACTAAAGATGCTAGGTCAACTTCTAATTCTGTCGGGGTGCAAAAAAGCGTGCCTTTTTTCATCTGATCAAAGACAGCTTTGAGAATTTCAGCTCTGCAGTGTCCAAGCAGTAGAGCCCCGTATGCACAACAAAAATCAACATATTTTTTTCCGTTTACATCCCAAATCAATCCGCCCCTGCCCTTTGATGCAAAGAACGGATACGGTGAATAGTATCTGACGGGACTGTTTACCCCCGATGGGATGATCTCTTTGGCCCTTGCATACAGATTCTTGGATTTATCGGCCAACAAATCTGATCTAACGTGCGGGGTTGATAAAGTTAAATATCCAACATCAAGCAAACCGTTCATGAGCAAGCCTGCAGATTTGGGTTCACTAAAGATCGGCTCGTACATACTTTTACCGGTATCTGATCAGCCTACGGGTGCGCCGTCCCGGATATCCGAATATGATACAAGCAAACCTGGCAAACACGGGGCAGCCAAAGCGCGCATAGTGGGTGTGGGGATATTTGACGGGCAAAAAAGACCCCACGTGGGTCCGGTAAGCATGCAGATTCACGTACCGCTCATAGACAAAAGAATAGGCCAGATAATTTCAATGACTAAAGATGTGATACAGCTGATGGATTCTGAAACTTTTGAGACAATCGATGTGAACATGATTGAGGATGAAGTAAAAGGTACGCTTGAAAACGGACAAAACGTAGAATACTGGAAAGTCTTGGACAAGACAAAAATAATGCGCGTCAAAGGTTAATTGGATGCTGATGATGAGCGGAAAAGCCGTCTGAATTATGATGACGATTATGAGTGATGAGGCATCTACAATACTGCTGGGGTTTTCATGAAAGTTGCAGTATTATTCTCAGGAGGCAAAGACAGCACGTATGCTGCATACCTTGCCAAACAGTCAGGACACGATTTAAAATGCCTGATTACAGCAGAGCCTGAATCCGCCGAGAGCAAACTGTTGCACTACCCAAACATCCGCCTTGCATCACTGCAGGCAAAATCCATGGGACTGGAACATTTTACAATACAAACCAATCCTGAAAACGAACTGGACTCTGTTGCATCATTACTAAAACAGGCTGCATCAAAATACGGAATAACTGGGGCAGTACATGGGGGAATTGCAAGCGTATACCAGAAAGAACAATTCACCATCGCATGCGAATCTGCAAATCTGTCCCCGATAGGACCTGTTTGGGGGATGGAACCGGTACAGTACATGCGCTCGCTGCTTGATTTTAATTTCTCATTTGTAATAACTGCAGTATCTGCCGGAGGACTTGATGACTCATGGCTTGGACGCAAAATGGATTCAGCATCCCTCAAAGTATTGCACGCACTCTCAATAAAGCACAGCTTTAACCTAAACTTTGAGGGCGGCGAGGCTGAAACACTGGTACTTGACTGTCCGCTGTTTTCAAGGGAACTTGTCATAGATGCTGCCAAACCCGTGTGGGACGGCTATAGGGGAATCTTTGAAATAGAAGCGGCAAGTCTTGGCGAATATGCTAGAGAGTCTAAAAACAAACCTGCAGGCGGCAATTAAAAAAATAGTCAACTCCTCAGGCGTCAACGAGGATCTCATAAAACAACTCGTACACGATGTTCAAATCGCGCTGCTACAGGGGGATGTTGAGACAAAATTTGTACTAGAGGTTACAGAAAAGATCAAAGATAGGGCGATAAACGAAAAACCGCCCCCCGGTCTGCCGTACAAGGATCACATTGTTAAAATCTTATATGATGAGCTTGCAAGACTTTTTGGCAAGGATTCTGAATTTGAATTCAAAGCCGGCAAAACAAACAAGGTTTTGATGCTTGGAATACAGGGAAGCGGCAAAACAACAATGTCATCAAAACTTGCAAAATATCTTACAAAACAGGACTACAAAGTTGGCGTGATAGGAGCTGATACGTTTCGGCCCGGCGCACTAGCACAGCTTCGTACAATGTGTGAAAAAGCCGGAGTAGAGGTGTACGGGGAAGAGTCAAACAAAGATTCACCAAATGTTGTAAAAAATGGACTGCGTCATTTTGAAGGATCAGATCTTGACATTATTCTAGTTGATACGGCCGGTAGGCACAAAGAAGAGCGTGAATTGCTGGATGAAATGAAACAAATCAACAAAGTGGCGGATCCGGATCTTGCATTGCTTGTTATCGATGGAACCATTGGACGGCAGTGCTCAAATCAGGCTTCGGCATTTCACAAAATCGTTCCGGTGGGAGGCATCGTGGTGACAAAGCTTGACAGCTCTGCAAAAGGGGGCGGAGCGCTTGCAGCATCAGCTGCCACGGGCGCGCAGATAATGTACATCGGAACCGGCGAGAGGATTGATGATATTGAAAAATTCTCCCCCACAAGATTCGTCGGCCGTATGCTTGGAATGGGCGATGTGCAGGCAATATTGGACATGGCAAAACGTTTGGAATCTGAAGGTGATGATGTCCGCATGAAACGCATAGCCGGAGGAAAGATGAACATGGATGATTTCTATTACCAATTAGAAGAGGTCGGCAAGGCTGGATCCTTGAAGAGTATAATGGAGAGTGTTTCAGGAATGAGCGGCCAAGTACAGGAGGGGCATTTGGATAAAATGGAGGATCGAATGAAAAAATGGCGGTTTATCATACAAAGCATGAATAAAAAAGAAAAAGCTAATCCTGATTTGTTAAACGCCTCGCGCATAGACCGCATAGCACGTGGTTCAGGACAGATGCGGCAGGAGGTAAAAGAGATGCTCAAAAATTACAAAAACTCCAAAGGTGTAATGAAGGCCTCAAAAGGCAGGCAGATGCAGGGTCTTTTGCGCAAGATGGGCCTGAATTAACAAATGCGGGCATACGCCTATAACTCCTAGGCGGCATTTTTTTGCAATGGGGGCAGATTATAACAAAGTACTTGCAGAATCTGAAAACATAACCGCACAGTATGATCTGTGCAATTCATGCCTTGGACGGCTGTTTGCAAAAAATCTCTCACTTTGCCTGCCGCGCCGGCTTGGAGCAAAACTCCGCGGGGATTTAAAAATCAAAGAATGTAAAAAATGCCACATATGCCGAGGACTCTTTGATGGCGTGCAATCAGTTCATAAAATGGTTTTGGAATCTGCAACAAGATATGAATTTAAGACGTTTTTACTTGGCGTGACAATGCGCCCGTCAGTCGTAGACAAGGATGATTTTATACGCTCAAAGTTTCATCTGATTGGGGCAGAAAGCGTAAAATCTGCATTTGCACACGATCTCTCAAAGTCGCTCTCGCGCAGTACAAAAACAAAACTGAAAATTTTAACGCCGGATCTCTGGCTGACTGTAAATTTGAGAACGGATTCTGTGCACGCAAGATCCGCACCGGCATACGTTTCGGGCCGATACTTGAAGGAAAAACGTGGCATGCCGCAAAAACTTGCAAAATGTCCCGAATGCGACGGGAGCGGGTGCATAAAATGCTCTGGAACGCGGGAGAGTGTGGAGACTAATATTTCCGAATACCTGTGCGGCATATTTGAAGCAGAGAGTTCAAAAATTACGTGGGTCGGCGGAGAGGATAAATCAAGTCTTGTACTTGGAAGCGGCAGGCCATTTTTTGCCCAAATGATGAATCCAAAAAAACGCAAACCGCGTCCCCCAAAACGCCAAAACCTCGCAGACGGATTAAATATCGTCCAGTTGGAAAATATAAAATCACCCCCAAAGATGCCTGTAAAATTCCGCTCAATAATCAAAGTCTTGGTGAGCACCCAGGATGAGATATCAGATGGGGGATTAAAACAGGTAAAAGAAATGCGGCACTCTGGCATTGCAGTATACGAGAAATCCCGCCGCAACGAAAAATCAGTCTATTCCGTACGATACAGAAAATCAGGCCCAAAATCGCTTGCCATAACCTTGGAAGTGGACGGGGGCCTGCCGATAAAAAAATTTGTGGGCGGGGATACTGTATTTCCAAACCTGACGGACATGCTTGAAACCGCATGTGAGTGTGAATATTTTGATTTTTATGGCGTAGAGGTGACCGCATAACACAAATACCCTTGTATGATTTGCTCATTTATGCCACTTCGAAAAAAAGGCAAGCACGAACGTAGGGCGGATCAGGGCGAACACCGCAGGCGTGTAAAACAGGCCAAACGCGGAAAACCCAAATAATACACGAACATTTCAACTGTATGATTTCAAATACTTGTGCCCAGGATGTATTTTGAGATTGCCTCAAAAATACATTTTTAGCGGCAATTATCTGCATTTGAACAGTTGGATCCGCTCTTAAAGATCAAAGAGGCTCATAAACGGGGCGCCCTTGGCGATGATATATACAATTTGATATCCAAAAGATTTGATCTTGCCATTTCTGGAATCACCCGCATAGAGCGGGCATCTGGAATACAATACCCCGTAGCATACGTTGATCCTTCGGCAATAATCGTACGGCAGGGCGCCAAATCATACCAGTATGGCGTGTTTTTTGCCCGTACAATTCCAGTAGTTACAAAATCTGACGTACAGGTTGTAATTCAGATATCTGCTCCGCTCATAGCATACGGTCTAAAGGGAACGATTCATGCAATACTTGCCCATGAATTTCTGCACTATCTAGAACTGCTTCACCGCATAGGCCGCATGCGGGTGCTCTCTGATGAGATAACTGGAAATCTCTTTGAGAGTGCATACGCTGATGAATCGCGATTGTTTGAAGCTGGAGCCGTTTTCGCCGACAGAACACTGCTGCGGCATATTACAAAACGGTTTCCTGCCGGATTTCACGACTACAAGTTGGAGGATAAAACTGTAAAACATTGGATTGATGCCGGACTGCCGCAGATTGAAGTTATGGCAGATTCAAACACTACAAAAGTATCCGCCGAGTCCCTTGCACGCATAAACTTGGATGAGACACTGCTTGAAAAACTTGACACGATGGAAAAGATTAGCGAGAAAATTATACGGCGGAAAAGTTACTAGATAAATTCAGTCAGACCGCACTTGCCGCACGAGCGTCTGTCTTTGTGATTTGACATGAACACGCCTCTGCCGCATCTAGAACAGATCTTTTTCTCCCGAATTAACTTGTCTCCATCTATTTTGTAATATCCGGATATTTTGGGACTGGACCCTTTACTGCCCATTATGATGAGACCTCTTTATCGGATTTTGCATCTTGTTTATCATCCTTTTTTGCAGGAGCATCAGTTTTTTCTTTTGCAGCCTCATCAGCACTTGCTTTTTCTTTTGCAGCCTCATCAGCACTTGCTTTTTCTTTTGCAGCCTCATCAGCACTTGCTTTTTCTTTTGCCGCAGCTTCGATCTTTTCTGCAGCTTTGGCGTTTGCCTTTTCAAGTCTTGCAAGTATGTTTGGAATGATGTGGGATTTTGCCAATTTTTCATCCTCGTATACGTAAAAAGTGCCAGTAATCTGGGTTCTTCCCACGTGATTTTTAAGTATGATTGGAATAACGGTTTTGCCACCAAGGTTGTATTCCTTTGTCACCATTTCTAGAGCCTGCAATTTTGTCAGACTGCCTCCAAGACCGTTAAAATCACACGTAATCTCACGTCTGGATAGAAATGTATTCTCAAAGTCTGTTTTTCCCTGAATTGCCGACATTTAAAAAAAACGTTACTAAAAGCGCATATAAACCTTAATTGAATTTTAATGTGAAACTTTAGATGAGCAAAAAAGAATGACTGCATATGGCACGATATATGATGCATCTTGTAAACGGCGCATACGTGCCGCAGAATGCAAAACGACTTTTGGATGATGCAAGGCAGATGTGTTCTGGAATGGACATGATCGTGCGTGACTGCAGGGTTTCTGCAAAATGCGTGGAATTTGACATTTCAATCAATGCAAAGACCACTGATGAGCTAGTCGAGAGGCTTTTGCCGATAGGGTCACTGGAGCGTGCAAACCTGATAACTGAAAAATACATTCCAAAAGATGATGCCATAAAACTTGGTGTGGAATATTTTAACACCCAAAGGTTTTGGGAATGCCACGAAGTTTTGGAGAGCGTATGGAAAGAATGCGACGGACAGGAGAAAACCCTTGTACAGGGAATCATACTGGTGGCTGCAGCATTGGTGCACCATCAAAAATTTGAAGATGATATATGCTCGTCAATATTGGGCAGAGCTTTGGAAAAATTAAACAATTCAAATGGTGAATACTGCAGAATCAACATTGATGCGCTGCGCTCAACTGTAACTGACATGCGCGAATCCGGCAACATGGCGCCGTTTCTTATCTAATCTCATCAAGGGTTCTGGCAAGAACGTCCGCCCCTACCAACAGTCCGATTCTGCCTTTTTTTGCAAATTCTTCAGTAACGCGCTCAGAGCCGTCAGTTTTCGTACCGCATCCGGATATTATTACCGGAACCGGATCGTCGCTGTGCCCTTTGTTTATGCACGGAGTGGAATGATCCGCGGATATTACAACCGCGGTCTTTTTAATGTCTATTTTTTCAAGAAGCGTTCCAAAAAATCTCTTGTCAATCTCCTCAATATTGCGCATCTTTCCTGTAGCATCCCCGTCGTGGCCAAACTCATCGGGACCTTTGATGTGCACGTATATTGCATTCTGAGTCTGCATTGCATTGGCTGCAACACTTGCCTTTTCCTCATAATCTGTCAATCCTCCCGCCTCGTATGCCTTCATTTTCAAAACTTTGGATATGCCAATCTCAACTGGCATGTCAACTATGCATGAGAAATTCATGGAATATTTCTCGTTTATCGGCATAACGTCCGGATATCTGTTACCTGCATCACGCAACAGTATGCAGCCAAGCTGTTTTTTGTTCGCCATTTTACGGGATTCATTTGTGGCACTTTTACCTAGTATGTCAATTGACTGTTCGGTAAACTCGTTTACCAGTTTTGCAGTCAGTGCCGCCTCTGATGATTCGCCAATCGGATGGCATTTATCTATGCGTAAAAAGTCACCCACCGCCTTTGCTATTCCCATGCCGTCAACTCTTGCATACGCTGGATCCGTATTGGTTATCGTTGATGAAAGATTTTTGCAATCTGCACTAATTATTACAGTAACCCTGTGGCCTATCGTGGGCAGTACCCTAACTGATACGCCAGGCTCTGAAAATTTTATCTTTTCTTCAAGCTCTTTGGCCACACAAAGTGCGTCTTTTCTTTCGATATGTCTTCCGGCCCTGCGGTCTGTAATCACTCCGTTTTCATCAAGTGTGGCAAAATTGCCGCGCAGCGCCAAATCTCCGTCCTTGAAATCAGTACCAATTCCGATTGCCTCTATGACGCCGCGGCCAACATAATCTGCATGACGGAATTTGTATCCTAGCATGTTAAAGACTGCAATGTCAGATTCCGGGGCAATTCCCTCTCCAACGGATATGACCTCTCCCATGCTTCCAGCCTTTGCAATTTTATCCATGTTTGGCGTAAGGGCTGCCTGCAGGGGGGTTTTACCGTTTAAATCCGGATGGGGCAGATCCCCAACTCCGTCAAGTAAAACGTATACCATGTGAATTTCAGAGTTATCCATAATGCACCACTATTTTTGAAACTCGTGCGGGATATTTTATACTTTGAGTAAAATACAAACCATTTGATCGCATTCAATACTGCCATCTCATACCATGCGGATTTGCAAGCGCATATGCAAACAACAAAGAGTTTAAACCCACGCACCGTCTCATCATTTTTGATGGCTAGCATACGGAGGGGTTATCTCTCGGATCACTTTATGGTTGTACGGAAAAAAGACGACATTGTAACTGATCCCAAAAAATCACCGCTAGCTCCTGGAAACGAATCAATGACAAATCTCTCGGTTCTCTCGCTTGTGGAAAAAGACGGCATGCTGCAGAGGATGCAGGATAACGAGGATGAGTTTGTAAAAAACTGGTCTATTCGCGTATTTGAAAGCAAAAACCCCATTGTCACACTCGATGCAGGAAACGATTACGAGGATGGTCCGTGCGCCAAAGATCCCGCATACGGATACCATTATGTCGTGGCAGCATCGCCAAAGGCAAATGATACGTTTTCAAACATTGCAGTTGATCAGTGGTCAAACGTCCTAGTTGTACTCCAGGACCGGCTGCGGTGGCTTTACACGCAAAAAGGCGTAACATACGTTTCAATATATGCAAACCACGGAGAAGCTGCGGGAAGCACGTATCCGCATCCGCACATGAACATTATAACCCTCTCGACGATACCTCCTGCCATAGAGCGGGAAATTGACATATCTGCACACATACTAAACGAGCAGGGCTTTTGTCCAATGTGCAAAATAATAGAATCCGAATCCAAGAGTTCAAGACAGGTTTTACAGACAGAGGGGTTTACTGCAATATGTCCGTGGGAATCGGCGCATCCGTATGAGATGTGGATATGTCCAAAACGCCATGAGACAAACTTTGCAAAAATATCCCAAAAAGAAATAAACGATCTTGCGCTCATGATGCGATCCGTCCTTGGGGGACTGGCAAAAACGGCAAACAATCCTGCATACAATATTGTATTTCACCTCTCGCCGGAAAAAAAACACAGCAAACAGATACACTGGCATGTGGAGATTTATCCTATAATGGAACCCACGTCAGGTCTTGAGCGCGGATATGGCATATGCCTGAATAACGTATCTCCAGAGGATGCGGCAAAAAAACTCGGAGAAACGTCCAGAAAAGAACTTGCAGTGTTAGTGGGTATAGAGTAAATGGCCATTGAAAAATACATTGCAGCTGCTGCACTTGCACTGTATGTGATATTTGTAATGGAAATAATAACACTGTATCACTTTATGCAGGAAGCTCCTGAAACCCTGTTACGACTCATACTAGAACCTGAACCAAAGATACTCCAGTTCATATCCATAGGCGTGGCTCCGGCCTCGATAATGTCCGCAGTCTCGTTTATCATGACAAGGCGGTATGGCTCAAAACCTGTAGGCTATATGATAATCATGGGCGGCTGCGTACTGCTTGCTGGCATGCTGTATACAGCGCTAGTGCAGCTTGGCGGCGTGGATGATACATATTTGACCACCTCTGTATTGGTGCTGCCTCTGGTGCTTGTAGCTGTCTCCATTCCGACAATTATTGTCGGCACGCTTTTACTGCGGGGTAAAGTACGACGCCTCAAAAAAGGATATCTTTGAGGATCTCTTTTACTTGCAATATTGCAGCATTATTTTACACAAGTACTAGTGGTCAAATCTCATGGTGGTTGCGGATTTTTTAAAACCAATCTTTTCATAAAATTTTACCACATTATCCTGGCAATCCAAAAGTGTCTTGTAGCATCCCATCTCACTTGACGCATTCAGCACCGCCTTTACCAGGTATAATCCGACTCCCATACCCTGGCAATCTGCATCAATTGATACATCCTCTATGTGTCCAACAATGCTGCCCTCATGAATAAACTTGGATTCTATCAAAAGTGTGCACGTGCCGACTATTTTACTCCCATTTAATGCGACAAAAATACTATGATTGGGATTTGACTCTATGCGCTCAAAGACCTCGTCTGCCTTTGCTGCGCTTATTCCGGAAGCTTGGCGCAGCGAATCAAGGGATTTTAAAAAACCGTTTTCCAAATCGCCGCGCTCCAATCTGCGTACCTGCAGCTCCTTCAATGCTAAATCTTTCCTAATTTTCGAACAAACATTTGATTTGCCTGACGGTACGAATCCTTGTCCCCTATATCCGTAAATCCTTTTTTGGTGGTAAAACTGCCAATCCTTTTTTTTGCAGCTATTGATTTTTTTACAAGATCATCCATGCCGTACGGCTTGCCCTTTGGAATGTAATCAAATATTCCCGGCTCCATAACATAACATCCCATGTTGATATTTGCCTTTATGGCCGGCTTTTCACTCCATTTTTTCACCCTGCCTCCCGGACCCGTTTCTATTACGCCGTATGCAAGCTTTGTCTCATATTCGTACAAACCCATGGTTACAAACGATTTGGTCTGTTTGTGGCGCGATATCATACTGCGCAGCGGAAAATCAAAGACGGAATCCCCATACATGCAGACAAACGTATCATCGATTAATTCTTCTGCGGTCTTTAACTGTCCGGCAGTCGCAAGCGGTTTGTCAACAGTTGAATATTCAATGTTTACGCCAAATCTTGCACCGTCTTCAAAATAATCCTCTATGACCCTGTGAAGATAACTCGTGCACAAAACGAATGATTTTATGCCATTTTTTTTTGCCCACCGTATCATGTGATCAAGAAGCGGTTTTTCCCCTAAAGGAAGCATGGGCTTTGGCACAAACATCGTGTACGGCTGCAGCCTTGTTCCAAGACCGCCTGCAAGTATTACCGCTTTCATGCATGTAAATGCTCTATGAACTATTTAAGCACCACAAAATACACGTGCTAGATTATCCTTGCAACCTTGGCTAATACATCCGATGGGGTCCTGCCGAAAATCAAAATCATGGGCTCTTTTCCGTGATCCCCCGTATGATATACTGCATCATGGGGAGTTTTTGAATTTTTAACTGCCATACGTATTCCCCATGGAATGCTCCCGCTTTTTGCCTTTTTGATGCTAGGCGGCTCTGAACTTCTCTCATACATGGCAGTGCGCATTTTTGCATTTTTCATTCGTTTTATGGTTGATTCATCATATCTGATGTTTATGGCCGCCCTCACTGTTGGAAATTTTGCACACATTTCAATTACAGCTGATGCCACGTGCCTAGAGCCGCCGGCAGCTATTACCCCGCATACTGTAACACTCTGACCTGTGCGCACTATACGCCCCTGAACGCCTAGTACGTCCTTTGCAGTTTTTGGATTTGGTGATGCGTACACAAAATTTGTCTGGCATTCAGGTATCAGGGTGCATGTATTTTTCATATTTGAGAATGCACAGATGGCATCTGCAAGCTCAACTCTTGATGAGTCATCCCTCTTTGATCCTGCAACGGCAATTCCGCCGCCAATCTTTTTGGCATTTTTTATAAATTTCTGGGCAAAACTGCCTGCCATTTTGACGGATTTTTCAAAAGAATTACCTGATGCCATATACCCTGCAAGTGCAGATGAGAATGTGCATCCGCCTCCGTGATTCTCAGCTGGTATTTTCTTGTATGATACGGAAAATTTTTTCTCACCAAATATGTAATCGCGCACAATATTCCCTGACACTGCACCGGTAACTATGACGTTTCTAGCTCCCATCAAAGTTAGAGCGGATGCGGATGATTCAATTTCCTGAATACTGCCGCACTTTGTACCAGATATAATGCTGCATTCGCGCATGTTTGGGGTCATGGCGTACGCTAGGGGAATTATGCACTTTTGAAACTCTTTGATCGTATCTGCTGCAAGCAGCACACCTCCTGTGGTGGATGAGACAACCGGATCCACTATGATGGGACATTTCACATCTCTAAGGCGTTTTTGTACGGCACGCATCACAGGTATCGTGTGCAGCATACCAATTTTTACAGCTGATACATCAAAATCCTCCAAAATCGCACCAATCTGCTCAGAAACTGATTTTGCAGATACTGACTCTGTCCTGTAAAATGCGCGCGTATTCTGGCTAGTTATCGCCGTTATTGCAGAGAGTCCGTAAAGGCCAAGTCTCTCAAAGACCTGCAAATCCCTTTGTATTCCTGCACCACTAGATGGGTCTGAGCCGGCAATCGTGAGCGCATTCATGGCATTTTTACAGCGGGGCATTCTAATTATCTAACGGTTGCGGACATGAGGGCACGGTTTTGTAACATCTTGGGGGGCTAGGCACAAATATTTTTGAAATATTAATATAATATAATAACTATATACAGTTAGGTAAGGGGATCTGGAATATGGTCATGTAAGTTCACTTACAACCCTTCCTCGTTTTTAAGGAAACATTGTGTCGTCATAATTTTCCCAAATGATCAAATACATCGACAATCACGCTATTACTTAAATCACACATAGGTGCACCCCTTGTACATGGCAACACAGATGTCCTCTGCAAGGCGCGGGGTTCCAACGGATCAGATGAGGCAGGTTGCGCGCGATGAGGATGTAGAGCTTACATGGCTTGTGCGTGCCATTGCAAAAGGCTCTGTAATAATACCAAGCAATACTGCACGGCCTCAACACATACACAATGTTGGGATAGGCCGTGGCATGAAGACCAAAGTCAACGTAAACATCGGCACATCCACCCTGAGCGTTGATTTGGATGCTGAAATTGCAAAGGCGCATACGGCGATGAAATATCATGCTGATACAATAATGGATTTGAGCGATGGCGGCAACGTCGGGGATATACGGCGCTCACTGATGGCCGAAGCCCCCATAACGTTTGGCACGGTTCCAATATACGAGGCGTACAATCAGGCAATAGTGGATCACAAAAACCCGATGAAGATGACCGAGGATGATTTTCTGCGCGCGTTTGAAAACAATGCAAAAGACGGGGTCGATTATACAACAATACACGCGGGAATTACAAAAGATATTGCAAAACGCATAATGCACGTAAAGCGGTACGGCGGCGTGGTAAGCAAGGGCGGAACTATTACTGCCGCATGGATGTTAAAATACGAAAAAGAAAATCCGTATTATTCAAACTATGACTATCTTGTAGAGGTTGCGCGCAAATACGATGTAACATTCAGTCTTGGCGATGCGCTGCGTCCGGGATCCATTCTTGATTCACACGATGAGCTGCAGGTGCAAGAGATGGTAAACGTTGCACGGCTGACAAAACGGGCGCATGAAAAAGACGTGCAGGTAATGGTTGAAGGACCGGGTCATGTACCGCTAAATGAGATTGCAGCAAACGTGCGCCTTGCAAAATCACTCATCGGGGATGTTCCATATTACGTTCTAGGTCCGCTTGTAACTGATATTGCATCAGGGCACGATCATATTGCAAGCGCAATAGGAGCTGCAATCTCTGCAAGCGAGGGTGTGGATTTGCTCTGCTATCTTACGCCCTCTGAGCATCTTGCACTGCCAAACTCTGAGGAGGTAAAGGCAGGTCTTATTGCATATAGAATTGCAGCACACGCAGCAGACCTTGTAAAGATGCGGGAAAAGGCCATAAAATGGGATCAAAAGATGACCGAAGCTAGGCGCACTCTTGACTGGGAATCGCAGATAGCCCTATCTATTGATCCTGAAGAGGCTGCCCGCATACACTCACGTACGGGGCAGCATCCTGGGAACAACGTCCCGTGTACAATGTGCGGCGGCGCATGCGTCTATGTAATGCTCCCGCAGCAAAGAAAATACGATAAAGATGAGCCGTCAGAACTGGTGCAAAAAACCCAGGATTCAGCTAGAACCGAGACACCATAGAGTGCATAAAATTACAATCACATACAATGTATAATGTATTTATTTTTCTAGTACGCGCGATATGGCTGCCATTTTTTTAGCAGATAATGCAACATCTGAATTTGCATTCAGGCGTTCTTTGCACGTATTGATATAAGTTACAATTTCTTCAATCTTTGTATCCTGCACGCTTGTGAGCATCCTGCCCATGTCTTTCCAAAACTCTTCAGCTAGACGGCGCAGTTCCGGATTTGATATGATTGCCTCTATGAGCTGCGGGGATTCGGTCATGATTCCCTCGGCAAGTACCTTTTGCGTTTTATACGTGGCACCTGCCATTTTATCTGTAAGGCCGGCCTTGTCATCCTTTGATATGATGTTTGCAAATATGAGGTTGACCATGTGGGTGAGTCCGAGTATGGCTGCAATTTTCTTGTCGTGTTCGGCTGCATCTATTGTGACAAAGTTTGCGCCCTCAAAAAGACCCTTTGTTAGGGTAAGCTCTTTTTTTGCATCGCGTATTGGAATTGATATTACATTTTTGCCCTTTAATGATGTGCTCGTGGGTCCAAACATTGGATGTATGCATACGGGATTTATTTTTGCAGGTATCTTTGCTAAAGCTGATGATGTCTTTGATTTTTGTGATGCAATGTCTATAAGATACGCATCGCGTTTCATCTCTTTTGCAATGAGCCGTATTATCTCTGGAGTTTTGCGCGGCGGGGTACACAAGAGTACATAGTCTGCTGTGAGTATTGCACCCACAAGCGAATTTGCACCGACAACTCCCTTTACCTTTATCTCTTTTTCAGAATCAAAACCGATAACTTTGTATTTTAGACCTAGGAAATATTTTGAAAACCATGTGCCCATGCTTCCTCCAGCACCAAGTATTGCCAAGGTTTTTACAGCTTTGGTCATTTTACGAGTTTACCACGTTTGATATTATTTTTATACCGTTATTTAACTGTCCAACATTTGTGCACGCAGAAATACGAATATAATCGCGGTATTGGCCAAAAGCCTCTCCTGGAGCCACTGCCACGCCGTGTTTTAGGAGTTTTTCAGCAAGTGCTGTACCGTCAAGACCTCCGGGGAGGCGGCAAAATACGTACATTGCCCCATCTGGTGTAAATGCCTGCAATCGCGTTCCATCCAATGCCTTGCCTAGTGCATCAAGCCTCTCCTGTATTATGCGGACATTTGATGAGACATCATCGTTTAACACATTCATTGCCGCATACTGGACCGGCTCGCAGACGCTTGTCATGCACAGTGCCTGCAGTTTGGCCATTTTTTTTACAATGTCAATTCCAGCTATTGCATACCCTATGCGGAATCCTGTCATGGCGTGTGATTTTGAAAACGACTGCGTCACAATGGATTTTTCATACCCGTATGATGCAACGCTCTTGTGCGGTATGGAATAAGCATACCGGGAATAAATCTCGTCGCTTAAAACATACAAATTGTTTTCTTTTGCCACGTTTAATACCGAATCCAAAAGATCATTTGGCAGTATTTTTCCTGTAGGATTGTTTGGATAATTTAAAATGATCATCTTTGTATTGGAATTTATTTTTGATTTTATCTCCTGTATGGACGGCTCCCATCCGTTTTCAATAACTGTCCGGACTATTCTTGCCTTTGCACCGGCATTTGTGGCGCACTGCACGTATGCGGGCCATGCCGGCTCTATGATTATTACCTCATCGCCGCACTCTAACAAAGTTTCCATTGCAAGGTATATTGCATGTCTTGCACCAGCACTCACAAAAACATTCTCCTGTGTTATTTTTACACCGTATGCAGATGATGCATGCTCTGCAATCTTTGTCCGAAATTCAGCATCGCCTTCAGGTGCGCCATATTTTACGCGCCCGTTTTTACACGCAGCATTTAGCAGCTCTGCAATTTTAGCCGGGTGGGAAAAATCCGGCTCGCCCACTTCCATGTGGATGATTTTTGCACCGTCTTTTTCCATTTTTTTTGCTTTTGCAAATATGGACAAATGGGTGCTTTGCGGAACCTCATCTGACTGGACCTTTACTGATTCATTTAAAAGAAAATTCAGCAGTCTTGTACCGGCACCATCTTCTAGATCAATCTCTGAGCATGCTTTGAGCACTTTTGCCCGCAGCTGCTCCTCGCGCTCCACATCTAGCACGTTTTTACCGCTTGCGCCCTTTATGGCTCCAATCTGACGCGCAGCATCCCCGCGTTTTTTAAAAAGCTCCATCATTTGCACGGTAATCTTGTCAATTTGCCCGCGCAGATTTTCAATCTCTGCCATGAGATGTGATCACCTGCGGTATAAAACCGCCCTGTATTGCAAGATCCGCGATGGTCAGGGAGACTAGCGCATCCACTACGGGAGGTGCGCGGGGTACGACGCACGGGTCGTGTCTTCCCTTTACCTGCAGATTTGCAGATTTTTTTGTTTTAATGTTTACACTTTTTTGCCGAATTGATATCGAGGATGCCGGTTTGAATGCAACGTTCATGACAATCGGCATCCCAACGGAGAGTCCTCCAAGTATGCCGCCGGAATTATTTGTATGCGTGGTGATTTTTTTCCTTGAATCTATTTTGTAAATGTCATTGTTCTCTGAGCCTTTTGTAGCAGACCCTGCAAATCCTGATCCAAATTCAACCCCCTTTACGGATGGTATAGAGTATATCGCCTTTGCCAAATCTGATTCTATCGAATCAAATACGGGCTCGCCCACTCCGACGGGAACACCATATGTGATGGATTTTATCACACCGCCAAGCGAGTCGCCGTTTTTTTTGGCATCCAATATTGCATTTTTCATTTTTGCCGAAGATGCAGCATGCGGACACCGCGTATCAGTTGAATAGATCTTTTGCTGAGATGGGACTGTATTTGATTCTGGCATTTTATTTTTACCGATTTGAATCACATACGAATTTGTTTTAATTTTCAGAGTCTGCTCTAAAAGTTTGCGCGCAATTGCGCCCCCCATCACGTGAGTGGCAGTCAGTCTGCCGGAAAATCTGCCGCCTCCGCGGTAATCGTTGTATTTGGAATATTTTACCATTGCCGGATAATCTGAATGGCCAGGCCGCAGAACCTCCTCGAGGTTTTCATACGTGCGCGAATCCTGATCCTTGTTCCATATCAATATGGCAATGGGTGCACCGGTCGTTTTTCCTCTAAAAGTGCCGGAAACAATCTCTGCAATATCACCCTCTTTTCTCTGTGTGGTAATCGATGACTGCCCCGGTTTGCGCCAGTTGAGCATGGGCTGCAAGTCCCCCTCGTTTAGCTTTAATCCTGCAGGGCATCCGTCAAGAACCGTCCCTATGCATTTTCCGTGACTTTCTCCAAAGCTGGTCAATACCAGCCTTTTACCTATGGAGCTTGACATTGTATTTTATGCAAATGTATTGCATATAACTTTTGGATAATTGCGTACGTTTGTGCATTTTATGCGATCAAAGTTGTACAAAAAAGGTTAATACGCCATATCAAAATGTGTATGTCTGTGTTTGAGGCTGTAATAGCAAACCTGGGGGAATGGAAATCGGTTCTTACAGCGATCGGAAACATCGTAGAGGATGCAATGTTCATATGCAGCGAGGATGGGATAACGTTCCGCGGCATGGACGCTGCCCATGTGGCACTGCTTGATGTATCCTTTCCAAAACGCTCCTTTGAATCACTAAAGGCTGATACCTCGATGTTTGGCATAAAAATTGAGGATTTTAAAAACGTCCTAGCTGCTGCATCGCCAAACGACAAGGTGACTCTTGCCATAGAGGGCAAGGACAAACTCCGCATTACATTTTCAGGCTCACTTGACATGAAATACAATCTCAAACTGCTCGAGGGCCGCGAGGTAAATACTCCGGTACCAAAGATAGAGGCTGCATCAAAAATAAAAATATCCCCCGAAGCGCTCTCCCGCGTAATGTCAAACATTGAAAAAGTCTCAGAGCATGTAACCATTGATTCAAACACAAAACGAATCCAGTTTTCAGGCAAAGGCGACATTGGAGATGCGAAAATCAACGTGCTAAAGGAGGATTTATCATCCTTGGAAGTCAAAGAGAATGCCAGTTCCGTATACAATATAGAATACCTGACGCAGCTTGTACGGACAATTGGAAAATCATGCAACAATGTCGGAATAGAGTACGGCTCACAGACGCCGATAAAACTATTATTTGAAATGCCGTCCATGACCAAAGTCTCATATTATCTTGCCCCGCGCATTGAAAACTAGATTTTATACGTAGATATTTTCCCGCCAACTGCCTGCATATCCTGGATAAAATTCGGATACGATACTGCCACTGATTCAGGATCAGTTACTGTGCAATCTCCAATGTACATGCCGGCTATGCAAAACGCCATGAACAGCCGGTGATCCCCTCTTGAATCAAATTCTGCTGGTTTTAATTTGCCTGCACACTCTATACTCATGCTATCATTTGTGCTGTTTATCACAGCTCCAGTCTTTGCAAGCTCTTCACTAATCACTGCAATCCTGTCAGTTTCCTTGTATTTTGTATGCCCAATGCCGTTTATGACTGTCTTTTCTTCATTTTTTAGTGCCAGTATTGCAATTGCAGGAAGCAAGTCTGGCTGATCTGTCAAATTTACAGTTTTTACTTTGGCTCCCTCTGAGCATTCCACATTGCACATGTTTTCTTCAAAGTGAATATTGACTCCCATCATTGAGCAGATTTCTGCAACGTGCGAGCTCTCAAATGGCCCATTATCTGATTTCACACCCGTATCTATTTTCATGTTGGAGCCTGCAAGGGCTTTGGCTGCAACAAGAAGCGCAAGTATGGACATATCGTGCGGAACTGTAAACTCTGCGGCACTGTATTTTTGAGCAATGCACGAGTATACTGATTCGCTCACCTCTACTTTGGCGCCAAACCGTTTCATACTCTCTATAGTATACCCAAGATAATCTTTTGAAACAAGCGGACCTTCAACATCCACCATAATTCCATCCCTGGTGGCGCCCCCCGCTATGAGAAGGGCTGAGACGTACTGGCTTGAAATGTTTCCTGGAATTTCAACTCTGCCGCCTTTGATGGTTCCGCCTATTGTAACTGGCGGCATGCCATCGTTTGAATCAATTTGCGCGCCCAAAAGGTACAAAGCTTTCAAAAGGGATCCCATCGGGCGCTTTGAGAGGCTCTCATCCCCGGTTAACACGCTTGTGCCTTTTGCCAAGGATGCAACAGCTGCCGATATCCTCATGGTCGTGCCCGAATTTGCCGCATCAATTTTTGCAGCCTTTACCTCCTGCGTGCCGGTTATCTGCAATTTCCCATCCTTGTTTTCAATTAGCGCTCCAAATTTTTCGCACGCTGACATGCTTGCACGCGTATCATTTGAGAACAGCGGATTGTATATGGTACTTGTACCATCTGCCAAGGATGCAAGAAATACCGCCCTGTGGGTGTAGCTTTTACTTGGAGGGCATTTTATGACTCCTGCAAGATTTGATCTTTTAACATTACAGATCATGAACGCTCGCCTTTTTGCAGTTTAAAGAAGCTGTGATTATGCGGCCCTGTGATTTTGGAAACTGTCTTTTCACTTTTAGAATATTTTCTTTTTTGACAACTGCTGCAACTGCTGGACCGTTTCCGGATACTGAAACTCCAAGGGCTCCGGCATATATCATCTTTCCAACAAGGCTTGGATCCGTATTGAGCACAGCTGATGATGCAACGCCGTTTAAGATCATAGCGTTCCAATAGTCACCGGAGAGTGCCATATTCCAGGCGCGTCTGAATGTTTTGGACATGGTGCGCAGATGTTTTGGATTGCCGCGCGCCCGTTTGTAGGGTATGTATATTACAGCATACGTGTTGCGCGGCGATTTTTTTGCAGCAACCAGTTTCTTTGCACGGTTGTCTGTTACGCAAAATCCGCCGTAATAACACGCGCACGCATCATCGTATGCGCCAGTTATGCTCACACCAGCTTTGATGGATGCATCAACGCCGGCGCGTATTACCTTTTTATCATTTATTTTTTTTGAAAATAATTTTGCACATGCAAGCGCAACAGCTGTGGATATTGCACTAGAGCTTTTCAGGCCGTATCCGGAAGGTATCTGCGTCTTTAATGATACTGTGATTTTATGGGATTTTAACTGCAACCGGGTAATGGATTTTTCAACTGTCATGGCAACAAGTTTTCTGCCAGGCGAGTTTTTTGGCGCATTTACAATAATCCCTAAACCCTCTGATTTTTTCACAATCGCCTCAGTTACCAGCGCTATTCCCAAAGTTGCGCCTTTTTTGGCAGCAATGGCGTTTACCAAAGAGATTGCACCGTTGACTCTAGCGAGTGCCGCATCTGACATTTAAAACCCTCCAAGTATTGCCCGTTTCATAATGTTTTTTGGCGCATCCCTTTTATGCCATATTTTAAAAGATCTGCACGCCTGTCCAAGCAGCATCTCATATCCATAAACTACAATGGCTCCAGCCTTTGATGCCTCGCGTAACAGTTCAGTTTTCATCGGTCTGTAAACAATATCGTATATGATCTGATCCGCATTCATGGATTCTGCAGGTATCGGACTGTTTTCTCCCTTTAAACCAAGCGAGGTTGCATTTACAATTAAAGATGCACTCTTTGCAAGATCTGCTGCATCATTTATGGATTTTACGCAAACATTGCCCAATTCTTCAAGCGCATATGCTGATTTTACTGTACGGTTTGCAATTGTAATGGAGCATTTTTGTTTTGCAAGGGCTGCAACTATGGCCCTTGCAGCGCCGCCTGCGCCAAGCAAAAGCACGTTCAATCCGTAAAGTTCTATCTCGCGCTCACGCAGCGGATCCAAAAATCCTTCCACATCAGTATTATACCCTGCAAGTTTTCCATTGGAAATTTCCACAGTGTTTGCAGCTCCAATCAACTTACAGTCATCATCGTACGTGTCCAGATATTTTAAAACGTCCACTTTATGCGGTATCGTAACGTTGAATCCGGCAATGCGGGCGCTTTTCAGCGATTCAATGCCATCTTCGAGATCGCCTTTTTCTATGCGGTATGCCATATATGATGAATCCATCCCAAGCTCCTTGAATGCTGCATTGTGTACAAGGGGAGACATGGAGTGCTCAATCGGATCGCCAATAACTGCATACGTTCCAGCCATGTATGCTGTATAATACACATAATGGCGATTTAAACGATCAAGGATTTTGCCGCATTTGTGCCCCTCACATACTGCAGAATCGAATAAATCTGCAGCAAATATGCGTCCAATATCCGTTTGTATCCAAAAGATGATAAAATACGCCCCATCAGGCAATTAATTTTTAAAGCGAATATATGGACGCGTTGATATGAATCACAGTCCGGAAATTGAAAAACTGAATAAAAAAGCCCAGGAATATTCAAAAATGCTCAAAAACATTCATGCTGAAATGAGCAAGGTCATTGTAGGCCAGGATGATATCATTGAGAATCTAATTTTGGCACTTGCCACCCAGGGGCATGTTTTGCTAAAAGGGGTGCCCGGCCTTGCAAAAACGCTGCTCATAAAGACACTAGCTGACTGTATAGATTTGGAATTTGTACGGCTCCAGTTTACACCGGATCTATTACCTGCAGATATTATCGGAACAAAAATTTACGATCACAACACAACCTCGTTTAAAACCGTCAGGGGGCCGATATTTTCAAATTTTGTCCTAGTGGATGAAATCAACAGGGCTCCGCCAAAGGTCCAGTCCGCACTGCTAGAGGCAATGCAAGAGCAGCAGGTCAGCATCCAGGGGGAGACGCACAAAATCGATCTTCCATTTTTTGTCATGGCCACGCAAAACCCCGTGGAAATGGAGGGAACATACAACCTGCCAGAAGCCCAAGTGGACCGCTTTATGTTTAATTTGATCATTACGCATCCAAAAAAAGAGCAGGAAGTTGAAATCATCCGCCGGTTTACAGAAGGGAACATTCCAAAGACTACAATCGTAATCTCATCAGCTCATCTGATGGAAGTGCAGGCATTTGTCCATACGGTGCATGCAGAATCTAAGATCAAAAATTACATTGCTGAAATTGTTGATGCAAGCCGTCATCCAAAAGAATACGGACTAGACATTAAAGGCCAGATAGAATATGGGGCATCCCCTAGAGCCTCGCTGTGGCTAGCTTTGGGATCAAAGGCGCATGCAATGCAAAACGGCAGGGGATACGTAATACCTGAAGATGTACAGGCTGTCATATACGAGGTTTTACGGCACCGGATAATTCTAACATACGAGGCACAGGCTGAAAACATTACCTCTGATAATATAATTGCAAAAATTCTCAAGGCAGTTAAAATTCCTTAGGTGGATATAATGGGCCAAAACAGTGTAAAGGATGTCCTAAAGCAGATAAAACGCATAGATCTTTCCACAAAAAACAAAGCGTACGGGACATTATCCGGAAACTATTATTCTGTATTCAAAGGACAGGGACTGGAATTTTCAGAAATTCGCGAATACCGCATAGGGGATGATGTTCGGGCAATTGACTGGAAAGTTACCGCTAGACTGAACGTACCTCACATCAAAGAGTTTATCGAAGAGAGAAATCTCCAAGTATACCTGATGCTTGACATGTCCGGTTCGGGAAGTTTTGGGAATAATGTCTCAAAAAAATACAAGGCACTAGAGGTTGCCGCATCCCTTGCGTTTAATGCAATACGGAACAATGATACGGTGGGCGCTTTTTTGTTTACAGATACAGTTGAGAAATTCATTCCTGCCAAAGGGGGCAAAAAACACCTGCTACAAATACTGTACGCGGTAAACTCGTATGTACCAAAATCCAAAAATACAAACATTGCCGTCTGCCTGCACAAGATTTCAAAAATACTGAAAAAACCCTCAATGCTGATTATAATCTCGGATTTTTTTGATTCTAGCAATTATGCAAAAGAGCTCCGGGTTTTGTCCAAAAAGCACGATATTGTATCCATAATGATAGTTGATGAGCGAGAACAGGCCATTCCGGACGTGGGTCTAATCGAGCTGGAAGATGAGGAGACTGGCGAGCAGATGCTAGTTGACACATCTGATGAGGAATTTCGCAAAGAATACTGCAAAATAACTGAAAAACACGAGGCGGATCTGGTCAAAAAATTTGGAAAGTTAGGTGTGGGATTTGCCAAAGTTTTATCAGACAAGCCGTATGAAATTCCGCTGCGAAAATTATTCAGGTATAGAACGGTGTAATTTATGGCCGGTTTTGATTCTATAATTATTTTGCTTGGACTTTTGGTTCTTCCGGTACTGTACATGATTTACAGCCAAATGATCAAAAAAAGGAAAAAAGCTGCCATCAAATTCAGCAACCTAATGTTTGTAAAATCCGCAGCAGGAAACCGGAAAAAATCCCGGCGCGATATGTGGCTCTTTATGATATCACTTGCCGTAATCGCACTCATGATAATCGGATTTGCCGATCCGCACATACCATTGGAGCAGAGCAAAGAGGGCGTCAACGTGGTGTTTGTCATTGACAATTCTGGCAGCATGCTAGCAACTGATTACACGCCAAACCGGCTCGAGGCTGCAAAAAGCTCAGTTGCAGTACTGCTTGATTCTCTACAGGAAAAGGATCATGCAGGAATTGTAATATTTGAAAACGGGGCTACAACTGCAGCATACCTTAGCCCGTTCAAAGAAAGAGTCAGGGAGAGTCTCTTTGCAATATCCTCTAAAACGGGGCAGACTGCGCTTGGCGACGGACTAGGCTTGGGGGTGGACATGGCCACATCCATACCCAACAAGAAAAAAATTGTTATTTTGCTTAGCGACGGGGTAAACAATGCCGGAGTAATATCCCCAAATGAGGCCATAGAATTTGCAAAGGCAAACGTGATCCAAGTATACACCATAGGATTGGGTTCTGAAACTCCGACAATGATAGGCCATGACGCATATGGCCGGCCCGCGTACGCAGAATTGGACGAGAATACGCTAAAGGCGATAGCAAAACAGACTGGAGGTACGTATTTCAAATCAATCGACAAGGATACGCTCAACGAAATATACGAGACCATAGGGCAGGATATTGAGCGTGAAAAAGAAGAGGTTTACATTAAAGAATGGTTCTTCGCCATTGGATTGGCGCTACTTTTGGTTCAAATCTACCTGCGGTACGGCAAAGGTAAGATCATTCAATGATAAAATTCATCCTGCTTGGGATTTTTCTAGTGTTTGCATCGCAGCAGGCATTTGGCGAAAACGTTACAATGAGTACGGATCAAACAGACTATTATTTTCTCATAGGGGAAGATGCGGCAGTAGCTACAACACTAAACAGCACTTTTACCAATACACTTTCAGGTGATATCGCATATACAACAGTCGTTACGGTACGGCAGCCGAACATACAGACAACAAATACAAACGTCGGCAATTCGCCTGTGCAAATTAATCCTGGAATTCAGCAGCTGCTGATACAGTTTGGCAGATATCCGAGCACCACAACGCTGCAAACCACGCTAAAAATAACATATTCTGATATGGAAGAGTACACCCTAGAGCATGATTTTACCGTGCATATAGTTGAAGATAATTCGCAGAAAAACAACCAAAATAATCCCTCCCAAAGCTCATCACAACAAAACTCACAGCAGCAACAGGGTGCAAATCAGGGGAGAGATGAGCAAAACTCGCAGCAGGGTCAGCAGCAAAACTCACAATCAAGGGATCCTCTCTCCAAAGAGATATCATCAAAACTGCAAAACAACCAAATTCCACAAGATGGGGAAGCATTGCGGCAAAAATTCCAGGATGATGTTAAAGCGGCTCAGGAGGCAGAAAAGCAGTTTAAAGAAGATTTGCTCAAAAATGAAAATTTTGAAAAATTAAGCAAAGAGCTGCAAGAAGAAGGATACGACCTGAAAGATTCTGTTTTTAATACCCAATCAAATGATACTGGAAATTTTACCTTGGACTATCAAAATCCGCAGGGTCAGTGGGCAAGTGTGCAAGGTGCGATGGAGGATGGAAATCTTGAAGAGCTCACAAAACAGACCCAGGTATCACAAGAGGCCATGAATGAAAATCTCCGATCTAGTGAATCCTTTCAAGAGTTAGATCAGCAGTTACTTGAGGATGGATTTGTAGAAACAGGTACGGAATTTGATGCGCAAAACCGCATACAGCAAGGAGGTATGGCAGGCCAAGAGTCTGAATCTGAAAACCAGGGAGAGGGTGCAGGAAACTCTGAAGGTTCTGAAAACCAGGGAGAGGGTGCAGGAAACTCTGAAGGTTCTGAAAACCAGGGAGAGGGTGCAGGAAACTCTGAAGGTTCTGAAAACCAGCAAAGTGCTGAAAATCCAGATGGTACAGAGAATCCCGAAGAGAGCTCTGAAAACCAGGGAGAGAATGCTGAAAATACCGGTGAGGATTCCGGCAAGAGTGATGCATCTGAAACAAAAGATGCCCAAAAGACAAAGGTTAAAGTTCAATATGAAAACCCCGAAACAAACGTGACTGCAACCATTACGGGCGATTTTGAAGAGGAAGAGCTCAAGCAGGTTGTTTTAGAGCGCTCTGATTCCCCGTTTGATTTTCTGTGGTGGATTATACCCCTGTGGGGCATTGTCGGTCTGATTGCATATATTTTGTATAGAAAATACCGCAGGGATGGCGCATCAGGACTTGCAGGAGGCGTGCCCTTTGATTACAGGATGGAGGCAAGACGGCTGATGGCTATTGCACAAGAGGATCATAAAAGAAAAGAGTACAAGGATGCGTTTGCCAACAGCGGGCGCGCAATCCGAATGCTTGTGAGCTATCAGCTGGGATTAAACAAGGAAGTTACAAACAGGGAACTGTTGAATCATTTGGATCACACGATGAAAAATTTCATGCAGATATCACAGGCACTTGGAACATGCAGTCTAGTTGAATTTGCAAAGGCAGAACCCACCGATGATAATTTTGAAAATATGGTTTCAGTATTTGAATTCCTGTACGGCAAAAATCAGATTAAAAGAGCATAACATACCGCATGCGCCATTTGGCTATTTTTTTAAAATTTCCAACAACTGTTTTGCTGAAAACTGCCCCGGAGCCACGGGTTTTCCAAGTGAGACATATGTGAACGGACTGCCAAGATACAGGCACAAAAGACGCGAGATTTTGCCAGAATCGCCCATTGCAAACGCCACAAGGTTGATCTTTGATGCTCCCGAATACAGGGATAGGATTGCGGCAGCATCAGTTGATTTTTTGGCAGTGGTTACAATTTTTACATATTTGCCATATTTTGCCATAAGTGCCATCTTTGAGCGCAGCTGTGCAATGTTTGGAGTTTTTTTAAAATCATGCCATGAGCAGAGCACATTTGTTTTTGTTTTTGATATGTATTTAGAAAGGCTTGGATTTTTTAGCAGTGTTGAATATTCAACATCCAAAAGATATGGATTGTATTCGGCAATTAATTTTATTATGGATACTCGCTCTTTTTCACTCCCATTAAAGAGACCACCTTCGGATTTTGGCCGCAGGGTACACACGGTTTTTGAGAGGTGTTTTTTTGAGAATTCAAGCATTTTTGGAACATCCTCTGGTTTTAAAAAATCAAGGCGCAGTTCTGCATAATCGCATACTGCAAGCGCCCGGCAAAGCATGGTATTTGCAGAACGTGGAGTTTTTTGCGCAATACTTGCGCACATTTTGTATTTCATTTCTCTAAAATATACTCGTCGGATACTTCCATGCCAAAATGCCGTCCTGTGGCAGGTTTTGCATGGACCAAAACGGAATCCCCTTTTTTCAAATGCGTAACTGAAACTAGTCCACCTCCGGGGCGCACAAAGCGTATCGTCTCTGCATCCTGTGCTATTATTCCGCCAATTTCTGAACCCACCTTTGCCTTTATCATGAGCATTGGGCGCCTCTCTATCTTTGATCTTCCAACTGTTGCACGCCTTGCCTTACCTTTTGAGTCAACCACCAACACCTCTGTACCGGTTTCAACTTCGGAGAGATATTTTGTCGTACCATCAACTCCAAGCGTATAACAGTGCACGGCACCGGCGTTTACGCGAAAGGGCCTTGGGGATGTAAAAGATGATCCAACTGATTCATTATGAACCAAAAACATGAAATTTGATCTGCTTCCTATCAGCATTCCCTCTCCTCTGTGCAGCATGGATGCAGTATCAACGCAGACGCGCTCACCATCCCCAACTTCCTTTATCTCAGTTATTGTGGCCTTTTGCATCTCAAAGCTCCTAGTCCCCATGTACAACAAGGCTTCTCTCACCTGCGATACAGAGGATGCTGCAAATATGACCCCGTCAACTCCCACGTCAAGTATTGAAAACATTTTTCTCACCTCTGCTGGATTTTTTGCAATGGCAAATATCCTAGTATGCAGCCTGTGGAGTTTTGCAATAATGTTCTCTAGGGGTATTATTTTCCAGTCTTTTACCTCTATAATGACAAAATCAAGTCCTTTTTTTGACTGGAGTAAAATATCCTCTATATCCTCATTTGTTCTTACCTGAAAACGCCTGCCTGTTTTTTTGCCCCTGTATTTTGGCGCATCTTTTTTGGCGATTACATATTTTGCCTGCTTTGAGGTCCACAGTGCGTCCATTTTCGAGCCTGTAATGTCTTTGGGGTCAGCATACACTGTCTTTATTCCCTCTTGTTTTATCCGGGTTAGGAATGCGTCTATTTTTGATTTTGCCACCTTTGGTGCCACGATGAGCTCTTTCATTTTATTTCAGCCGTTTTTTAGCATCATTTACGGTACAGTTTCTGAATATTATATCAGATAGGGCGCTGGATATTGCCGCGGGATTTTTGTGTGCAAAAATATTTCTGCCATATGTGACGCCTTTGGCACCTGCCTGCATTACATCATGTGTCATCTTTAAGAGATCCTCGTCGGTTTTGGTTTTTGGGCCGCCTGCAACCACAATGGGCGCCGGAGTACTCTTTACAATCTTTGAAAATGATTCAACATCCCCCGTGTATACTGTTTTTACAATATCTGCCCCGCATTCTGCGCCAATTCTTGCCACATGAGCTACTATTTCCGGATCGTGCGGATTTTTGACATTCTCGCCGCGCGGGTACATCATTGCCAAAAGTGGCATGTTCCACATGTGGCATTCATCTGATATCTCTCCAAGCTGTGATAACATTTCAGCATCGTCGCTGCCGCCTATATTGATGTGAAGTGAAACGCCGTCCGCTCCAAGTCTTAGGGCCTCCTCAACTGTTCCGGTCAAAACCTTGCGGTTTGGCTGCGATGAGAGTGATGTACTAGATGAGAAATGCACTAAAATTCCAATCCTTGTAGGCTTTGGCATTGATTTTAAAATTCCCTTGTTTACTATGACGCTGGTTAGTCCATGATTTGCACACTTTGCTATTGCCCCGTGCGGATCCTCAAGACCGGGTATTGGACCGTCTGATATTCCATGATCCATGGGTATGCACAGCATACGTCCCTGGTTCATAATGCGATTCATGCGTATTTCAAGACCGCTTACCATGAAAATCAGTACCCTAAACCCTCTTAATAATAGTGTGCATAAGATTTGTACAAATTATGATCTTTGCATTGCTCATTATGGGCACAATCAAATTGGTTAATGTTGGACTATATGTGCTAGATTCGATCATGCCTGGATACGCTTCTTCTATTTTATGTGCAAGTTTATTTGCATTAGAATGTGTAAATATATTCGTAGTATCTGTGTATTCATAAAAATTACCCTGTTCATTTTTTAACGTATGACCAAAATATTTTTTAGTGATTTTGCAACACTTTTACAATTGTCATTTGATCCCACACCACGAATTTTATACATGAACTCAACCATATGGACATTGTATAGTAATCCTTGCAGCGGTAATGCAGGCAGAGGATTGTTTTCTTTTTCCCAAATGTGTCATACAGAAACTGTAGCGCATTTGACTTGCTTTGAATGATTTCTGCAAATTTGAATATGTTGAGCGTTTTTTTCAATTATTGATTAATAATGGTTGGGAGAATTAAATTTATAATCGCCAAAATTGATTGCCGTATCTAATTTATACAATAGAAACATTTTTAGCTAAATTTAAATTGGCACAAAATATGGAAAAAGCATCTTTGAATTTCATCGATGTCAAAAATAACCCATTACAAGAAATTTATCAAAATAGACTTATCGATTGGCATGAAAATGGAGAAAACATAATTCGATTGTTTGAAATACATGGGGAAGAATACCGAAAAAAAATATGTGTAAACTGTGATGATGCACAGAAAGAGAAAAGAGGGTGTTATAGAAGCAAAGAGTTGGATTCCAATGGAAATTTAAAAACTTCTTGTGAACATATGAGTAAAGCTGGATGTAAAAAACTCAAAGAAATTAGACTCAAACATATCAATTTTCATCCCATGTTTTTTAATTCTGAATAAAAAAATTATTTTTTCATTCATCGTGGTCTTGTATGTAAATACACTGATCCCCCATATCGTAAAAGCGATTGTAGGAGCATAAAATCAAATTCATCCACACCTGCACCCGCTAAATTGCCCCAATGCGTATTCTATTCAGAAACAGAACACCTAGGTTTTGATGAAAAAACATCCACAGAATCCTCAAAAATTAAAGCTGTTTAACTAAACAAATGGAAAACTTTGATACAAAATGCAAATTTGCATAGCGTGTAAATCCGATAGCTCCTTTACCGTCATTCTTTTTTGGCAATTCTATATGAGATGATGTATTGCCATTCAAAATACTCTTTATATCCTGATGTAAACTTACAGCTTTTCGCATTAAATCCATTTTTTCAGTTGATCCATCCATATGCCAATAATATCAAATGTGTATTAAACTACTATAGCCTTGAATAATTTTAGAGAATTGAATCAAATAAAGATCCATATTTCATAACCAGACCCGGGTCTTGACAGCACCACATCAAATTTCATTATGAATAAAACAGTATAACGACTAGAGATTGAACTCACCAAAATGCACTCAAACTCAAAGGTTATTAACCAAACAAACAATTTGCAAGTATTGGCCCAGGTTCAACAGAGCATCTCGGAAAGTGATATTGGAGATATTTTGGAGAAATCCCTATCTGGAACAAAGCTTGAAAAAGACGACTGTATTCGAATGCTGCGCTCCCCTGACGTGCATCTGATGGGGATGGTTGCCGGACACTTGACGCAAAAACTCTACGGAAAAACTGTCTCTTTTGTAAATAATATTATTTTAAATTACACAAACGTCTGCATAACTGACTGTAAATTTTGCGCGTTTTACCGGCCTCCGGGACACGATGAGGCGTACACTCTGACACTAGAGCAGATAGAATCCCGGATTAAAACGGCATGGGACATGTTTGGCATACGGCAGGTACTCATACAGGGGGGACACAACGCGGATCTTCCGATAGAATATTACGAGGATGCATTCAAAATGATGCGCTCAAAATATCCGCTGATTGGAATACACGGACTTTCAGCATCAGAGCTGGACATTATATCAAAGGTGGAAAAATCCTCGACAAAAGAAGTCCTCTCACGATTAAAGGATGCCGGATTGCAGTCTGTACCAGGAGCTGGCGCTGAGATATTGGTGGATTCTGTAAAAAATATAATCAGCCCGAAAAAAATCAAAAGCGCTGACTGGCTGCGAATAATGCGCGAAGCTCACGAGGTGGGACTTCCCTCATCAGCTACAATGATGTACGGACATGTGGAATCTGATTCAGATATTGCAACCCATTTTGAGCTAGTATCATCACTGCAGGAGAAAACCGGCGGATTTATGGCGTTTATCCCGTGGAGCTTTGAGCCAAACAACACAGAGATGCAAGATGACCCCGGAGCAAACTATGGGATTGGCGGATTAAAACTGCTGCGCATGATTGCAATATCCCGGCTGTATTTTTACGGCCAGATAGCGCATATCCAATCCTCGTGGCTTACAAACGGGGTGGGTATGGCGCAGATTGCCTTGCAGCATGGAGCAAATGACTTTGGCGGCACGCTCATAGGCGAAGAGGTGGTATCGTGCACGGGCTCGCGCTCAACTGAACTAACTGACAAACGCATAGTTGATTCCATACATAAAATGGGATATTCTGTTTTAGAGCGCGATAATTTCTACAAAACAATACGTACGCGCTAAAATCCGTATTCAGACCAGCGCCCGCTGACAAGTTTTACAGTCTCCTTATCTGCACTTACGAGAACCTGCACCTCTCTTTCATACCCCTCTTCTGCGGTTTTCTGCGTTGCATCTATGCCCATCTTTGAGCCGTGGTTTACCCTCGGTGATGCCGGATCCAACGTGTCAGTTGGGGTTCCATCTATAATTACAGTATCCCTTGCAGCATCTGCCCTTGTACTCATGGCCCAGATTACATCATCCATGTCATGAACATCTATATCCTCATCAACCACGATGATAGTCTTTGTTAAAGCAAGCTGGCCTGTTCCCCACATTCCCATCATTACCTTTTTGGCCTGCCCGGGATATTTTTTACGGATTGCAACTATTGCCAATCCCTGAAACCATCCTGCAGGAGGCATTGCAAAGTCAGTAATTTCCGGCTGGAGCATCTGCAGTAGGGGCAAAAATGAGCGCTCTATTACTTTACCAATGTATGCATCCTCTAGTATTGGTTTTCCTACAACTGTTGTAAGATATGTCGGGTTTTCCCTCCTCATCATACCCGTAAGGGTAAAGACAGGATACGGCTCTACTGGAGTATAGTATCCTGTATGATCTCCAAACGGTCCTTCGGGGCGCGTATCCTTTGAATCCACATATCCTTCAAGAATAATTTCAGCATTTGCAGGAACATCCAAATCAATGGTTTTACATTTTACAGTCTTTATCCCGGATTTTCTTGTAATTCCTGCAAACAAATACTTGTCAAGACCCTCAGGTACTGGCGCGATTGCAGAAAAGACTGTAGCTGGGTCAGCACCTATGATAATTGCAACCTCTGTCTTACCTTTGTTCATCTGTGCATGCGCTGCTCCGCGTTTGTGTTTTTGCCAGTGCATTAGGGCGTGCGTTCCATCTAGTATCTGTATGCGGTATACGCCCAAATTTCTAATCATTGTCTCTGGATGTTTTGTTGCAACAAGACCTAGGGTGATAAATTTACCCGCATCATTTGGCCAGCTTTTCAGTATGGGTATTTTTGAAAATGACGGATTACTCTCTATAACGGCAGTGACTGGACCGTTTTTTCCAAGCTTTGGAAATGCGCCGCCCATCTTTGAGAGCTCTGGCAGTTTTCTAATTTTCCCAAGAGTGCTTGATGGCATTTCCATCCGGGTCATCTCAACTATTCTTGATCCAATTTCTGTAAAATCCTCCATGCCAAGACCGATTTGCAGCATTTTCTCAGAACCAAACGCATTACCAAGAACTGGCATATCATACCCTTTGACATTTTCAAACAATACTGCCGGTCCCTTTGCATACATGATGCGGCGTAAAATTTCCGCAATCTCCAAATCCGTGTCCACCTGTGCCTTTATGCGTTTTAGCTTACCGGCATTCTCCAAAGCCTCTACTAGCTCGTCGACATCCTCTATGGGCATGAAATGTATTGCGCAAGTTTTCCGTATAATTCTATCTAAAACCCCCCTGAATGTTTTTTACACGGCAGAATGTCTGCATTATATTGTCACATTGTCCCGTATGCAAAGGTATTGGCCATATAGAACTGCTTGACACCCCGTGCCAGTTTTGCAACGGTACCGGCGAGCATACAAAGGCTGCCGAAGCTTTTCTTGCTTCGCATACGTGCCAGTGCATTTTATTGGACCGAAAGACGTGTCCCGTATGCAGTAAAAAATGCCATCATGATACGCCAAACAAGGTAAAGATTGTAGCCAGACCCGTTTAAATCGGAGGCAACTCGTTCTTTTTCCCGTATCCGCCAGAACCGTATTTGCAGTAAAAACACAAATCCGATTTCATATGATCCAAAAGTTCAATGCGTATCGCCCCTATCTTTAGAGCAATTTTTGTCATAATGCGGTATTTTAGTGGCATGGATGGAACCACCTCGTTCAAATAGACTCTGTGGTGATCCGGACAAAATTTTAGCGTCACTGCAGCTGACTTTCCTCCAGAATCGTGCACCTGTTTTGTGAATTTTATCTGCTCGCGGACATACTCGTGTTTGGGGCACGGACAGTCCTTGCCTCCCGGATGCTTGTATGCTGGAATATTTTTCCAGTCAAATCCGGGATAATCGCGTTCAAAATCGTCCATGTTTGTAATTGATCCCATTATCTTATAAAGATAATCCCTGTAATCTGCACATCTTGCGTTAAACTATATAACCTACGTTTTTACATACAGTTCATGGCAGCAAGAACTACCAAAAAAGATCTAGAGGCCAAGATTTCCCTTCTTGAGAAAAAACTCCAAAAACTTACAGAATCCGTAGCCAGTCAAACAGCGCCTCAAAAACCCAAAGGTGCAGGTAATGCACCAAAACCTAAAGACACTTTACCAAAAGGTGCCGGCGATGCGCCAAAACCCGTAGAGCCTACAAAACCTAAAGACACTTTACCAAAAGGTGTCGGCGATGCGCCAAAACCCGCAGAGCCTACAAAACCCAAAGACACTTTACCAAAAGGTACCAGCGATGCGCCAAAACCGGCTCCTGAATCTGCAAAGACAACTGCTCCAGCAAACATGGCCCAGGTGCTTGAAAACGCGTACCAAAACTGGCCAATGACAAGCACGGCAGACTACAAGGCAAAGACTCCAGGTTATACTCCTGCATCAAACCGTTATTTTGCAAGACTACACGGCGTTGTTGGCAAAACTGCAACCAAAGACTGGAATCTGCAGAAAAAAGCAATTACAGGTTACACGGCACCGTCTGATCAATACTTTGCAACAAAACAAAGACTTGCATACCATCCGGCTGTGAAAACTTTTAACGGTTATGGGATTAAAGCGGTAAGTTCTGCCCAAGTACAGCAAGCACCACCACCTCCTCCAAAAGTAGAATCAAAACCTCCAGAGCCAAAACCTGCACAGGCAAAAACCCAGGGCACGCTTCCCAAAAATTTCAAAGCACCTCCTCCAAAAGTAGAATCAAAACCTCCAGAGCCAAAACCTGCACAGGCAAAAACCCAGGGCACGCTTCCCAAAAATTTCAAAGCACCTCCTCCAAAAGTAGAATCAAAACCTCCAGAGCCAAAACCTGCACAGGCAAAAACCCAGGGTTCACTTCCCAAAGGTTTCAAACCTGCACCAGCTGCAGCTACTGCAAAACCAAAGGGTACGCTTCCTAAAGGCTTTTAGTTCGTAATTTTTACCTTTTACATCCTGTATGCAATATTACATACCCAAACTATTTTTTACAGTATCATGTATGATAAAACATGCCACCTGAAAACACATGTCCAAACTGCGGACAAAAAGAATGGATGCAAAGTCCGGGTCTTCATTACGTGCCAAGCTTGCACGAGTCAGATGAGGGTTATAGAGCAGACCTTGAAAACGGGGTAAATGTACGCATATGGCGGTGCAACAATTGCATGTACATTATGCAGTTTTGGGAGCCTGACTGATTATACGTCCTTGAAGGACTCTAAAACTTCCTTAGAGTGCCCCGCCGGTTTTACCTTTGAGAATACTTTGAATATTTTGCCATTTTTATCGGCCAAAAATGTGCTCCTTACAACCCCCATGTATTCTTTGCCCATGAATTTTTTCATGCCCCACACACCAAACATCTTTGAAACTTTCTTCTCAGTATCGGCTAAAAGCGTATATTTTATTCCCATTTTGTCGCAAAACTTTTTGTGTTTTTCCGGATCGTCTGGACTAATCCCTATCACACGTATGCTAGCCTTTGTAAATTTTGCATGATCTCTGGAGAATTCATCAGCCTCGGTGGTGCACCCTGGGGTGAAATCTTTTGGATAAAAATAGATTACAATATTTTTCCCTTTTAATTCTGATGATTTTACAATCTTACCGTTCTCATCCGGTATTGAAAAACTTGGAATCTTATCGCCCTCTTTAAGCATGATTTTAAATTGATCATGGGGTATTTTTTTCTTTGGTTTTGATCAATACGACATTTTATATATCAACAAAAATGCGCGTGCGTTATGAGTGTAAATCCCCGTGCATGGCTAGCTGAAGCTATTGCGACGTTTGCACTAGTATTCTTTGGACCACTCTCAATTATCCTGGCATTAGCATACTTTGAGGAAGGTCTGACCACAATGTCGGTTTTGTTCATATCTTTTACGCACGGGGCGACAATTGCCCTGATGGTACTGGCATTTGGACACGTATCTGGCGCTCACATAAACCCCGCAGTTACAATACCCATGATTATAACGCGTAAAATAGGCGTTAAAGATGGAATTGCATATATTGGCTCACAATTGACCGGTGCTGTTGTGGCATCTACCACGTTGGCAATAATTCTGCCAGAGCTTGGTAAAAAAGTAAACTTTGGTGTACATATGGGTCCACAGGATATCATAAACAACAGCGTAGCTAGCGGTTTTCTTGTAGAGGCATTGCTGACATTCTTTTTGGTTATGGTCATATTTATGGCAGCTGTGCACAAAAAAGCAACCTCTGGCATGGCAGCCCTTGCCATAGGCGGTACTGTATTTTTAACCCATTTGGTTGGAATTCCGCTCACAAATGCGGGAATAAACCCCGCCCGTACGTTTGGACCCGCACTGTTGTCCGGATATTGGGAATTTCACTGGATGTACTGGGCAGCTCCGATAGTTGGCGGCATTATTGCCGGCGTGATGATGAATTACATTTACGTGGTAAAATCCGAATCTTCTGCCTAGGTGTAAAAACTAACATTAAGAGGAGATTTTTTCTACATGTTGGACTCGTTGCATAGCGTGGATAGTGCGAGCGCTTCCGAAGTGCTAGGTCGGGGGTTCGAATCCCCTCGGGTCCGCTCCCCCCAAGGCTGTAACCCCGGATATTTCATGCGCAGCGATCACAATACTTTTGCTAGAATGACTCTACCATTAGGCAAAACACCTGTGAATTTCCAGCCTTTCTCGATTAGTTTCTCGGCTGTATCTGAATCGACTACGCGCTGACTTGGAGCATTTTACCGGCCTTGAGTTTCTCAAGTGCCTCTAGTATAGCTTCAAGCTCGTCCGGTTTTGCGTTTTGAATGTGCGTATGTGCCTTTTCTTTTGTCTCTGCTGTTTTGTCTTCCTGCATGGTCTCAATGTCCAGATATTTTTCTGCACGTTTGAATGAATCACGCATTGCATCCACAAGATCTTCTGGCAGCATTGTCTTATTTGTCGTGTACGTTGCCTCTATGCTGCCAACGTGACCCATAAAGAATACGCGAAAGTCGTGTGCAATCAATCCTTTGGATTCGGCAATTAAGAGCTGTGTGTCAAAGTATGCTCTCAGAACGTATGGCCTCCAGGTAAATCTTGGTCTGAATACCTGGCGTACCCTGCGGCTGATGTGCATGGTCGGCAGAAATGGTTTGTCTCTGTTTAAACCTCTGCGGTTGTTTGTGCCTGATTCAGGAGCTATTAATGGTGTATTTCCGTGCAACGCCTCGCCCCTTGAGAGTCTCTCGTTTATGTACGAGAGTATTCTACAGGTGGCCGTCGTTGTTGCCAAAGTAAAGTACTGGTGTCTTGTTTTTGACAGTTCTGCTCTGACTATGATACGCATTGGTTTTTGAGTACAGATTGCCACTCCACCTTGTATTGCAATATCTGGCAGATCTTTCATTTTGAGTCCATCTGTTCCATCATGATTGCCTATGACTTCCGGTCTGAGTCCGGATTTTGCCATGAGTGATATGATGATGGCATCTCTTTGGGATGCACTGTTGAATATTTCTGTCATCTCTGCAGCATTTGGAACCCGTTCATTCTCTAAAGTAGGCGTCATGTGCGAGTTTGTGACTTGGATTTTGCGCTGTACGTATACATCAAAGTGCCTGAGCCATGATTTTACAGCCTTGAGAATTGCCAGAATATAGCTTGGTGCATAGCCTTTCTCTTCCATGATTGTGACGTGATCCACTAGTAGATCCGTTATGGTCTTTACGTCCTTCATGCCCAACTCTGCCACTTGCATGGGTGTCATTTGGTGATTTTGACAAAATATGCCCAATCTTCGTAGCTTTGATTCTGCACTTGGTTTGCTGCCTCTAGCATTGTTGTCAAACCATCGCTTTATGTCTGGATTGCTCAACATTCTAGCTTTTTTTGTATTTTTAATTGTAGTGTTGACCGCTTGCATTTTTTTTCCCACATCGGTCAACCTTGCGGCGACTTCATTAGTTGTATTATGGCAATAAGCGGTTATTTTACCTTTATCCTGATCGGGTTGTGTTGTCATTACAATCTATACATTATAGGCGATATATTTAAGCGTTTATAATCTATACCTTGTAGATAAGTTATTTAATGGATTACAATTTAAAGATTGTAATGGGGTTATTTGTTAGGGAAGTGAGCGGTGAGGAATACGTCTACATTTTGGCCGGCAAAAAACAGTTCTTTCTAGGCAGAAAAGGCGATCCAGCAAACTATAGCCAGGAGAGCCTGATAAAGGCTGCAGCCGAGTTTAACAAGACCATAGACAAGCAGATGAAAAAATACGCCGAGAACATTTTAGAGTGCGTAAAGTATATGGGGAAAAAAGATGCATCTGCACATCTTACTAAAAGGCGCTCAAAGATGTGCGCGGATGTATCGAAGATTAAATAATGTATGCACTATTATATTGGTAATCGTATACATATAAAATAAAATATTGTTAATATCATGGTTGTATTTTTTCATAGAATTCCTGAATACGACTTACCGTATTGACCAAAATGATAGACAAAATTATTGTTAATCCGCTAAAAATCCATATCATAATTATGCGATATTTTTTCGATCTGTGATTAGGGAATAAGTATGACATATCAGTTGAATCTTGAAGTTTATTTTCGCCACTGATTGGAATTTTAAGTTCATATCTTGATTGTTTCAAAAACGAACTCAGAATATTCTTTGATCGGTTATAAGGATAAATTAAATATATTAATGATATTACTGATAAACCCATGGAAATTGCAATTCCAACAACTGCAATCGTCGATGACTGATCTACTAAAAAAATAAGACTTTTTGAATCATCTTTAAGTATATTATTAGTTCGAAGTCTTTCACCTAGATCATATGAGGCAGGTTTGATAATATTGTGTATGACATCACATTTTTTAATTAATGGATACTCGCAATACGTCACATCTATTATCTCAGGTACAATAAATTTTAAATTTATTGGTTCGGATTTGAATAACGTATGATTAAAATTCGGATATGCAATTATTTTATTTGTATAATTATATTTTAATCTATCAACATCATTGTTATCTATGTAATCCACCTCATAAATTTTTGTTATGTTCTCATAACGGGGACCCTGTATGTAATTGTTCATTACATCATCGGAATATTCATTCCAATAATTTAGATATGTATCAAGAAATGTAATGGTTATGTAATCATAATTTATATTATTTTCATAATGTGGACCATAAATTTTGGCATATATCGTTATTGACTCACCAACGTATATTTCATTATCAACGATCTAACATAATGATAGAAAAAAATGGGTGTCGGATGTATTAATTTTTTTTATAATTTCATGCCCAATACCATCATGCTTTTGGCCGTAATCCATACAATCTAATTCTGGATACACATAGGGCGTAATTGAAAATGCAATTATGATAAAAAATAGAATAATCAAATAATGATGTAAATACATACTGGCAACTTTAAAGAAAATCATCATTGCCATGAATTATGTTACTATTGGATGTTCGTTATATTGTTATTGAAATGGACTTTATGAAAACAGATTGCCTTAAATATTGTAATTTTTACCTAATTCGTTAAAGTTTTCAATGAACGTCTACCATGATCAATGAGGTGTTTGTGGCAGATCTGTCAAAAAATAAGACGAGATCTTAAATCTCTGTATGTCTACCATGCATGCATGATGAATCAATCCGACGAGTTGAGAAAAACTTTCATACACATTATGACGCACGGTTACAAAAATAATACCTACAAATTTGCGTTAGCAAGATTTCTTTTGGATTATTGCAATGCTCTACCTGCAAGCAGATTATCAAAGATGGTGGAAACTAATGAAACAATCATCATACGTTATGAAGAGCTAGCAGACGCATTTTTGAGATATTATTGGCATCAAGAATTCAGATACAGGATAAAACAAAATTTTTACAATGAAAGGCCCCCATCAGTCATTAAAATATTACGCAGTACGTTCGGTGATCAGTATATTCCAGAAGGGTTTTCTAAATATGCACAAAATGAAAATAATTTGGTAAAAACTGCAAGGAAAAAGATATTAAAAAAAGTATTTGGACATGCCCGCATAAAAACATCTCTAGTTGTCCCGCGATTTCAAAATGTGAGAATCGGTGCCAAAGTAATGCAGAAAAATATATTTTATGATTTTGATGATGATAAACAATACATAACTTTGTTCCCACAAGCTGCAGTTTTTTTAAATCAAAATTATGCCGTTTTGTTTAAAACAGTGATATTGGAATGGTCTAAATTTCTTGAAAAAATCAACACATTTCCTAGACTTATTGCAAAAATAGAAACCGAAGAAGCACGAAGACGTTCGTTAACCCATTATCTAAATACATACAAGGATGTCAAACATTGTTTTTACTGTAATGGCACATTGAATGAAATGCCTTCAACACATGTGGATCATTTCATACCTTGGTCTTACATATTTGAAGACAGTGCATGGAATCTTGTACTGGCATGTCAGGAATGCAATTGTAAAAAAAGTAATTCTCTAGCCCAATTCAAGTTTTTAAATTATCTGATAGAGCGTAATATTAAATATGAACATCAAATACCTGTATTAAAAAAATCACTTGCTACGCTAGATTTGGGCCGTGGCTGGGAACCTGAAATAAAGAGACATTATAACAATTGTAAAGAATATGGGTTTATGGAAAGACGTATGTAAATAAATTTTGTACTGTTGAAAAAATTATTCTGAATCAATTTGCCAATACGGATGAAATATTCTATAGCTGGCATACGGATCAAATTCAGATGGATTGTTGAGTTCATCTACAACTTGTACTAACGTACATGATTTGGTCCCTCCAACATTGGACCCTCTTAATCCTATGCTAACCATTTGAGATATTAATATTGGAGAGCAGATTGGTCGTGCAATAAAAATTACGTCAGTTTCTGGTGCATCAAATCATGTGATAAATACAGAATGATTGAAAATAATGTCAATTTCACCACCCCTAAAATTATTGATGATGAATTGTTTTCTAAATTCTTTATCTGTTTTTGCATTAGAGTTCATGCATAATCAACTGCAAAGACATACGGTTCCTACTATGACACTGTCATGATCAAAGTACATATGGCCTAAAACCTTCAAGCAGACAACAAAATAAATCCAAATATCATATGCATGACAAAAAGCAGGATATTATGCGTGACTGTATGCACAAAGATGTGCTACTTGATTTGAGGGCAAATTTTTTCCAACGGTTCGATATACTTGCGATCCTTTAACATGATGTGCAGATTGGTCAGTCCTGTAACCACTTGGATTTCTGTATAAAATGCATCCATTGTGTCATCATATACGGCACTCATTCTGCGAAACCATTTGAGCCGGTTTATGGCATGCTCTACTTTTATGCGCTTACGACTGATCCTCTTGCTATATTCGCGTTCTGTCTCTGTCAATCCCCTACCCTTTGGTTTTTTGTATGGCTGCTTTGAGATAATTCCAGGATAGTCTTTTTCCACGGACAAGTATCCCTTGTCGGTGTAGAGTGTAATTTGGCGCTCTTTTTTTGTATCAGAGTTTTTCATGCCATCGGTCCATTTGCCAAAATTTGGCGGATTACGCCGCAGTACCTCCATGTCATGTACTGAGCCCTCTTCTGGACCGCCAATGTCATTTACCACTCCATCTTTGTTGGAGGTTATCTGTATGCTGTAGACGTGCCTTTTGCGCTTTCCAGAATATACTGCCTCTTGATTCTCCTGCGGTCTTTGAACCTGTACAAACGTGGCATCAAGATATAGCTCGCCGCCGCCTCTGCCGGGTACGAATTTTTTAAACAACTCGCTTGTACGTATTGTCCGTATTGCAGCACCAATATTCTTAGCCGTTGGAAGAATATCCATCAATAGTTCATCAGAAAATGTCAGATATCTGCTAATGGTGCTCTGATCAACGTCTGCAATGAACGCAAGTGCTCCCTGTTTGAGATTATTGCGTTTGCGGCACAATACGATAAACAAAACTTGCTTTACGGTAAGGATACAGGTGTTTCCAGGATCGTCCACATATTCTGAAAAGCGGGGAATCTCTGATGAATTTTCTACGGTTTTTTTGAACCGTTCTAGAATCCATTCAAATTCTTCACGGTTCATTCCTGTCATTTCATATAGATGAACATCATTCCCAATTCCCTTGTTCAAATATTTATCGACATGTTGTCTTTTGTCATCATTGCTACTCTGTGCCATCTTTTTGTAGTGTTGAATTTCTGATTCCTGCCTGGAGCTATTCTTTTCCATCTTTAGGATCGTCTTTTCCATCTTTAAGATCGTCTTTTCCAGTTTAGAGATCATGCGTTTGTCTGATTTGCACATGCTATGCTCACATGATACTAGATCATAGATCTTTCGATTTGCCAAAATTGATTTTTTAGTTAATTATGCATGAGGTCTATTAACATATCCTGCATTATATCCTAATTTTAAAATCACCGCATACATTAACAACGTTTGTTCGCTTGTGGTTCAAAAATATAAAATTCTTTTTTTCTTTTTTAATAATTCTATTATTCGTTGTGCTGTCAATGCATTTCTATGAATATTTTTGGTAAGATTTACAAGATCAGTTTCTTCAAAATCAGTATATTTATCTCCAATCATTTTGACAAAACGTTTTCAAACCTTATCTGAAAGATCAAATCTAATATTTGTCATCAATGGGTCAGGATCAATCCTGGATAGAATTCCTTGCTCTTCTAAATGTGCAATTACATTATGATCATCTAATTTTTCAGTCGATTCATTAGGAACGCTGATTCTTTCTATATTATCGTTAAATTATTCTACTAGTTTCAAATTTTGTTCTATTTTTGTACCTCTACCTGGAGTGGCAGATAATACAATTACTCTCGTACCTTTCAAAAATGGTGTGAGCAAATGTAATAATTTTACATATTTTTTGACGATGATTTGGTGAGCTTCATCTACAACCACTAGATCCGGTTCTAACGAAAATGATTTATTTTTCTTTAATATGCTATTATATTTTGCATATCCCATAACAATAAAACTACTTCCAGATCTAATATCGGGTATTTTTTCAGATCCCCATATTTTATATATTCTAGCATTACCCCCATGGGCTTATTTCATCCATTAGTTATGAAATTGATAGTTTCCAAATAAAAGTTTTAAAATCATGACTCTATAACATTAGGCATGGTTAGACATGTTTGTGGTATATCTGGAGGGAAGGATTCTAGTGCATTAGCAGTGTATATGCGTGAAAAAGTTCCAGAAATGGAGTATTTTTTCTGTGATACCGGAGCTGAGCTTCCAGAGACTTATACTTATTTGAAAAAATTAGAAACAGTGCTTGGCAAACCTATAGCCCGACTTAATTCTAAGAGGGGATTTGATCATTATTTTGAGGTATTTCGTGGAACTTTACCATCCCCCCAAATGCGATGGTGTACTAAATTATTAAAGATCAAACCACTAGAAGAATGGATTGGGGATGATGAAACTGTATCATATGTGGCAATTCGTGCAGATGAAAAAAACCGTAAAGGACATATTTCGTCAAAACCCAACATTACAACTAAATTTCCTTTTATAGATGACAATATGGAACATGTGGACATATTACGCATACTGGAAGAATCTGGAATAGGTTTGCCTGATTATTATGAATGGCGCACACGTTCTGGTTGTTATTTTTGTTTTTTTCAGAGAAAATCCGAATGGGTAGGACTAGCTGATAAACATCCTGATTTATTTAAACAGGCCGTAGCTATAGAACAAAAAGTAATGAATGATGGAAAATCCTCATTTGAAGATCATGCTATGAAAGAACGTCAGTATTCTTGGTCTCCGGGGGAAACATTGCCAGAATTAATTGGTAGGCGTTCTGAAATTGAAGAAAAACATAAACTTGCACTTTTAAAAGCAAAATCTAGTCGAAAAAACTTGCCATTGGTTGATGTTTTATCTGAAGCGCTAGATGATGAAGATGACGCAAAATCGTGTACAATGTGTCATTTGTAGTAAAATATGTGGTGTAAATTATATTGTTAATAATACATGAACACTCAATAGAGTTTGTGCATATTAACCAAAAAAGCAATTTTGATGAATCGAAAGATCTATGATCAAGTATTACAACCACACAACATGTGTGCCACAGACAAACGTATAATCTCCAAGTTGGAAAAAAGAATAATCTCCAAGTTGGAAAAAAGAATCTCCAATCTTGAAGCAGAAAATCAACGCTACAAAAAAATGATAGATGGGGATAAGACCGAAAAACAATCTGCTTACTAATACTTGAACCATATGGTTGATGATGATAATTATCTATACGGGATGACTGGAATGGATCGTGAAGAATTTGAATGGATTCAGGAACGGTTCATAAACGCTGTAGACTCGCCAGAAACCCCTCGCTTTTCAGAATATGTCGACGATCCGGGAAATACATGTATCCTTACTGCGCCACAAATTTTGTTTGTCACACTGCCACAAGCGCAATAACCCCCAACAGGAAATGCTTGCGGTCATTGCCGGCGTTGATCAGAGTACCATCAGCCGATATCTGACCTTTTCTGATGAATTGTTGATGAATATTCTTCCAACGGCTGAGAATGTTGGTGCTGCAATACGGGAAGAGCGTACCGTCGAGTCGTTTAAAAAATTCGCATCAGGCAGGGGTGGTGGAGATCTGTATCTTGATGCCACATCTGTACAGGTTCAAAGACCGCAGGAGAGCCAAGAGGTAGTATACTCTGGAAAGCGTAAGAGGTACGTCTACAACGTACAGATAACATCCAACAAGGATGGGCTGGTACTTGACATTGGCAGACCCGAAGAGGGCTCGGCACACGACATGAAGGTACTGCGACGTAATCTGCCAAATTTTGGCAAATGGACCGATGGTATGAAAAACTCTGATACCAAAAAAGAGTACCAAATTACACTCTACACCGACAAGGGATACTTGTCCGTGGAAAAAGACTATCCTGGAATTATCTTAAAGTAGCCGTACAAAAAACCAAAGGGTAAGGGGCTGACAGAGACGGAACGCGAATACAGCAAGAGGATCAGTCGTAAGCGCATAAAAATAGAGCATGCCATAAACCGGCTCAAATGGTTCCGTAGAATGAGTGCCATATGTGATGATACAATGGATGCGTTTTATACAGAAATCCAAGTGGTTACAGGACTGACCAATCTGCATAACATGTTAAAGGATCGTAAATACATCGAACCGTTGGAGAGAGTCTGCCCGCAAATCAAATAGTACATTTTTGTGCACACGGTCACGCATAATATTTTGCTTTTTGTCATATATATGACATTTTGATTTATTTTGTTGTCTGCTTGAGAACTTTATTCACTATGCGTTTTGATCATGGTAATGCCACAGTCAGAATCGTATGTCTATGGGATTGATTGTGCATAAACTCTAATTTAATATGGATCAGTGAATTTCATATTTTTGTTTTTCCAATTTTTACTATTTAATAATTTTGAGCATGCATACAATGTGTTATCTTTGTATTTTATCTTTGGAAAATGTTTAGTTATATATGTTCTTAAAATAACATCATCGTTATAATTATTTATGTCTAGTAAAATTATATAAAAATAGATAACTGTATCTATGGCTGTAAGTAATATTGGAAATATTTCATCAAATTCATCTAAATTGTTAGATTGTATTGAATTATCATATTTTTGATCATATAATTTAGTTAGATCAATATGAACATATTCTGATAATGATTTATAAATTGAGTATAGAGCTTGACTGCCACATTCATTCATTTTAGTATCAGAGTCAACTATTGCGAAATTATTTATTATTTTTTTATTTAATGCATTAGGGATTTTTCCTATTCCATCTGGGATTTTAGCATTGAAATAATATGCCAATGCTGGAACCGATTTATCAATACCCATCATATCATTTTGCAATTTTTTTGTTGGGAATCCATTTTTTTTAGCTGATTTAACAATTTTTTGTACTCGTAATGTTTGCTGCAAAGCTGCAAAACACATCGGCTTATTTTTATTTGAAGAAGATTCGTAAAATATTGATTGATCTGAAATTGCAGCAACAACAAGTAATAAACACTCCATCATAGAACGTGCTATTCTAAGTGCTGACATATTTGAACCAGAATATAGGTTTACTAATAACTCATCAAATTCACGAATTAATAGAGAACTAATTTGTCTAGATGTATCATGTTCAGAATATTGTTGATCAGGATCATGTACAATTTGATGACCACATCTAGATGTATAACAAGTAGGAATATTATATAATGTATTATTTATAAAATTAGCAATTTTTAATATTTTATTAATTTCTTGATGACGTGATTTATGAATTATTGTAGAGCGTTGTTGGATAAATTTTATAAGATCAATATTGGTATTGAATCTACAATTATTATTTTTAGACGATTTATTATATTGTAACATTCCAAAAATATCCTTAATTTGCATCATATTACACCTTGGTATCCAATAAATAATCTTTTTGGCAAGGTCAAACATCTTGTGCAGTAAACCGTATGCATAATGGTGCGGACCCCTGTACAATGAGGTGGTATGTACAAAAAAATCAAAAATCCCTCAAACCACGAAAAAGACAATGTACACCGCAATGGATTTGAGTCAAAAACCAATACAGATCGCCGCTAGAAACAGCCCCTGGGAATGACTACGTATATTGCCCTAAAGACAATGCAACAATTGTTATATGATGAACTCGTAGATTATCTTGAAGATTCACCACGTTTACTATCAATACTGGGCTTGAAAAGAGTGCCGTCAAGGTCGGTGTTGCAGGTAACATTTACTAGAATTGATGAGCATTTCATCACATGGATGATAAATTCTGCAGGTAGACCTGGAATGAAAGGTACACTGTACTGGGTTTCTACAGGAATTGCAATAAACGGGCATAACACGTGGCTTTATGCAAAAAATGGATCAAGGTTCAGATGGGATTATCGCAAATTGTATATTGTAACTGCTGAAAACAGCATAATCATCATATCATATGATATTACCCATACACGATGCCATGATGTACCAATATTTGAGCAAATATGTGGCACACTGCCGCACGGTTCCGGTCACGTGATGCTTGATGCAGCATACCTTTCACGCAACATATGCACGCTAATAGAAAAGACCGGACAAATTCCTGTAATAATGCCAAGAAAAGGTGTTCGTGTACGTGGATTTGACGCAATGGATACGATGGCATCTTGATAATCCTGATGAATTTCTATCCATATACTACAAACGCAGCAATGTAGAGGCCATGTTTTCATCCATGAAGAGAAGGTTTCTTCTATTCTAAGTGCCAGCAAATTTGCAACACAGAAAATTGAATTGGGCTTTTTTGTCTTGTGCCATAATATTCCCATTTTAGCTGCCGCAGTCTAGATTCTGACACTTTGTGTTGGATGCTATCCTAGCGTATGCTATACTCTAAAACACAATATTTGCAATACTGGCAAGATGAGCAGGGCTTGATGATGATGAATTGGTGTACATGTTGCATGATTTTGAATGAATTTGATCGGATTTTTATAAAAAATACTCATTCATGAACAGAGCTGTATTCACGGTAACATTTTATACTATATAATTGATCAAATAATGATTTGAAATTAGATGATATTTTTAACCGATTGGGTGAACTTGCCATTCAAGATCATTTCATAAGTAAAGAAGCAATTAAAATAATACAATTGATGAGTGATGAGCAATTACAACATCCACATAAATTACGCCAATGCATTTCCTCACATTATACACATCTAGAGATGTTACGAACTAAAAAAATCAGAGAATTATTATTAAATAGTATGCGTCCGTCAGAATTAATAAAATTATTACAAAAAATAACAAATGTTCAGTTAAATGAGGATAACGTATACAGAGAAATGCATAATATCCCATTTAATAAAAACAGTACATCTGAAAAAATTTTATTTGAATTTTTTGGGGAAAAAATTCCTATAGAATTAGATGAACCTCCCACATTAAGTGATATAGAAAATGTGATGCCAAAAAGATCATTATTTGATTATCAAAGAAAAGCATATGAGGAAATTGTAAATTATTTAGATAATGATGATGGACGGCGTTGTATTTTACATATGCCCACTGGTTCTGGTAAAACAATTACTGCAATGCGAGTAATATCGACATTTTTTTCAAGAACTAAACCTGTATTAATAATTTGGTTGGCATATAGTGAAGAACTTTGCGAGCAAGCAATTGATGAATTTAAACAAACGTGGATCAATGCAGGAGATAGAAATATACGCATATTTCGTTTTTTTCGAAATCATTCTACTAATTTAATAAAATATACTGATGTTGATAAAGATGGTTTAATTGTAGCTAGTTTAGGAAAAATTTTTCAAAAAAGTAAACGGGATGAATTATTTCTTAGTAAGTTAGCTGATCGTGTAGATTTAGTGATAATGGATGAAGCCCATCAAGCAATAGCGCCAACATATTTGGAAATTTTAGAACAATTAACAGAAAAACGTTTTAATAAAATACCGTTATTGGGGTTAAGTGCGACTCCTGGAAGAACCTCGATATCAAAAAGTGATGAATTGTCATCATTTTTTAATTGTAATAAGGTAAGCTTGACAATATCTGGATATAAAAATCCAATAAAATATCTTATAAAAAAAGGATATTTGTCTAAACCAAAAATTACACCTATACGATCCGACATAAAACTAACTGATGATGATTTAATAAAAATTTTTAATTCCCCCACGGATATTCCGGATACAATACTTGATAAGATTGGTAAGGATATTAGTCGCACCATTCGGGTTATCGGTCAGATCAAAGATCTAATAAACTCAGAAAAACATAAAAGAATAATTGTATTTGGTGCTAGTGTTAAAAATTCTAGAGATATATCTATAATTCTAACGTATCTTAAACATAAATCATTCCATATTGATGCAGATACTGATCCAATTACTAAAAGTCAACTAATCAACGAATATAAATCCGAAACAGATGATGTAATAATCATGTGTAATGTTGGAGTATTTACTACTGGATTCGATGCCCCAAAAACATCTGCAGTTGTAATTGCAAGACCGACAAAATCGCTTGTTTTGTACAGTCAAATGGTGGGCAGAGCTATGCGTGGAATTAATGTTGGCGGAAATAAAGAATGTGACATACGTGTAATTAAAGATAATGCGTTATCACAATTCACTGATCCTGTAGACGCTTTTTTTAAATGGGATGATGTTTGGTAATGACTAACATTCGTCCCGTTTATACTGGCCAGCAACTTGCTACATCGATGCGTAGTGTTTCATATAGAAATACAATATATGCACTTGCCGAAATAATAGATAATTCAGTAGAGGCCGAATCCAAACATATTGAGATCTTATGTGCAGAAAAACAAAATTATTCATCCCAGAGGATTACAAAACGTTTAGAAAAAATTGCAATAATCGATGATGGCGTTGGAATGAATAAAAATGAATTGTGGGATTCTCTTACAGCTGGTGCTGGTACACATCGTGAAACAAAAGGAATTGGTAAATTTGGATTAGGACTCCCACAATCATCTATGTCCCAATGTAAACATGTTACTGTATATTCATGGTTAAATCCTAATGAAGTATTATTTTCAGAAATAAACATTATTGATAGTATTACCGATGGTTTAGGATCCACGGAACCACAAAAAACGGAATTGCCAAAACTTTGGAAAAATAAATCCAAATATCTTAAAAATTCAAAATCAGGAACTATGGTTATTTGGGAAGATATAGATAAAATTCGATCTAAAAAATCAAAAACATTGGTAAAAAATTTAGAAAAACTTGTTGGTAGAATATATCGAAAATTTATCCATAATAATAATCTTAAAATCAGTGTTGTAACTTTTGATCTTGACACTAATGAAATGGCTGAAACTCATAACATACACCCAAATGATCCACTTTATCAAATGGTTCCGACAAGGCTACCGACCCCGTGGGACAAAACCCCCATGTTTCAGATTGATGGTGATAAATTAGAGGATGTTGTATCTGTGGATGGTCATGATGTAATAATCCGCTGTACGTTTGCAACCAAAGAAGCAAGAACACCGATAAACGGTCAATTAGCAGGAAGTCTCACTCATGGTAAACATGCTAATTCTAACCTAGGAGTCTCATTAATACGTGCAAATCGAGAGTTATACGTCGATACCAACTTGTGCCAAACATATGATCCGTTAGAACGATGGTGGGGTGTTGAACTAGAATTTCCTACTGCATTAGATGATGTGTTTGGTGTATCCAATACTAAACAGGATGCCAATAATTTTTCTGCTATGACTCAGGAAATTGGTGCAATATCTCGTAATGAAGAACAACAAGATTATGATGATGATGATGATGACTTAGACGATTTACGAAAATTAGTGATACACATAAACGCTAGAATTCGTGCCATGAGAACTAGAATTAAGCGTACAAATGCGGGTCCTAAAAAAAATTCTGACCGTGATTCCAATCTTTATCCTGATACAGACACAAGTCCAACTAGGACTGAAGAACAAGAAAACATGTCAAATGATGAGAAAGAAAAAGTTTTAACTGAAGCACTTTCCAAAATATTTGATCCTGAAAAAGCATCTGTAGAAGCTAAACTAATGTTAACGAACAAAGTGAAAACTCAACTTATAACTGCACAATTAGCTAACAATTATTTCTTTGATGTTGATTTTCAAAGTGGACTTACTATAATAACATTAAATGAACTTCATCCAGCCTATAAGCACATAGTTGGAGCCATTGAAAAAATTCCAGAAGATATTGATATGAAGGATATCAAAAATATCATGAATAAGTTACGTGTAGCTATAAATTTGATGTTTGTATCCTGGGCATATTATGAAAATCATAGTCTATCGGATGATGAACTGAGAAATTTAAGAAATGTCAGATTTGATTGGAGTAGGCGTCTTGCTGAATTAATGAAAACGTTAGAAAACTAGTGATATAGCATAAGAAGTTGTCAATTACATTCAACCACTCTAACAAAAATTTGACCGCTACGTTTAGATCGCATCAGGTTTCAGAGCAAATATGACACGACAGAACAGAATTCCGGCAGGCATCAAGTTCATGCCAAACATGAGCATCGCATATCTTAGAAATTGTCATGCAAAAGAAAAGATTCCAGTTGCAAAACAGCGTCTTCTCTCATGGATTAAAAGAAAATAGGGTAAAACAATGAGAGGAAATTGGCGAGGAACTTGGCGTAAAAAAGACAACAATATGCAAATGGCTCATACGGGTAATGGAGGATGACTAACCTTCAGATACAACATAAAACATCTTGGCAGGGGATGCTATTTTTTAGAAAAACAGCTTGAAAAACTAACAAAGGATCTGATTGCCGTACCTGAAAAATACAGATATGGTCAGTCCGCATGGTCTACTGTAATGGTAACGGATCACATCTGAAAAAAATTCAAAGTAAAATATGTCCCTCGTTTTGTACAAAATCTACTCAAACGTCTTGGATTTACAATTCAAAAACCCCGTCAGTACCATCCCAAAGATGCATCAAAGAGTGAACAGGAGCACTTTAGAAAAAAGCTAGGCACATTGGCAGAGAGGCACACTGAGCAGTAACCGTGGCTATGGATGAGATTCATCTGCATCCAACAACCAATATCCGTGACACATGGTACCTCATAGGCAGCAAACCCCAAGTTCCATTGGATCCGACTAGACACAGAATAACCATGTTTGGAGCTTGAACAAGGATTCTTTCATATTCGAGTTTTACGATAAAGCAAACAAAGACAGCCATTTGGATTTTATAAAAATCCTGGAAAAAGAGTTTGATCATGTGACAATAGTGTACGATAATGCCTCTTATCATCGCCACTGTGACGTATTCGAATACGTCAAATCTAGAAAAGGACGAATCAGGTTAATTTATCTTCCACCGTATACGTCAGAGCTGAATCCTATAGAAATCCAGTGGCGTGTTTTACGAAAATGCATATCAAATGGGCATTTTGAATCGATCAGACACCTGAAAAAGAAAATTGACAAGGTCATACTGTCCAAACAGATGAAACTTGTCAAACTGCACGATTATCTAATTTTTTAGAAACAATAATGTGGGGTAATTGTTACTTTGGAGATTGTATTCGTTGTGTTTATGATAAAATGTAAATTATAAATTCTTATACTATATGCATTCTTCATCTAGCAAATATTTTATTATGATCAACGGTCATGCGTTTGTATGCTGGAATCTTTAAATTGATAATCATCTATTACTATAATTGCCAAATTTTTCTAGCTAACTTTGAAAACATTTCTTGACGTTCTTTAATATCTTCTTCATCCCACTTGATAAATTTTTTCAAAGAGTTTGTCATTAGTATTTTTTCATCATTATATATTGTACTTATTTTTATATCGATATAATCTGAACTGGGCACATGTTGTGTATTAAGTAAAGTCATATTTCCAATTTTATATAAATTATTTAAATGATAAATTTTACGATCATTGATATCACTTATTCTTAATTTACCCCTTAAATATTCATCCCATTTAGTATCTGTAATCATTTTTGGCATTATGTACTCTAAAAATGGATTGTCAATTTGATCATGACCAGACATTGCTTCATTTAGTTTACTTAGAATATAGATTGCGGTACTTTCATTTTTTATTGTGCATATTTTAAAAGCAGACACAAAATCATCATCAGACGGATTTATTTTTGGGGAATGAAGATAGTTTTTGATACCTTCCAAGACATCTTGTGATGGAGTATCTGGGATTGTTCTTAGCATAACACAGATTTTCACTATGGCGTTTTCAATATTGTGGGATTCTTTATGATATATCGTTCTAGCTCTAAAAAAATATTTTACTAACATATCTGTCAATTTGATAAATAGTTCACTATCTCCTAATTTTTCATATCCAACTAACAATGCAGGATATAATGTCTGTGATTCTAATGATATTACTGCATTCAAACTATTATGTAATTTCCTGTTTTCACGGAATGATGGTGGATTCTTTAGTATAGCATAGTTTGTTACTGTAGAGCGTAATTCTTTAATAAATTCTGTCGGTGGTATTCCATCTTCAACAATAGAAATAATTGTATTGGCAACATTTTTCATTGCAGTTTTTTTATGATATGCTAATAAATAATGTCGAAGAAATTGAGTTTCTTTTACTTTGATCATATTTAGAATATTTAAAATTTCTATCCACTGTTGATTCCATTCTCCAACATCTTCATTTTCATCTTTATCTTGTTCAATTAGTTCTAGTATTTCATTTTTAACAAAATCCATTTCCGATAATTGTATTCCTCTATGATTTACTGTATCGAAAATTTCTTGAACGACTTCATGTGATTCAACAATATTTTGAGTCACAATAAAATATTTCAGAAAATATTCTACAGTATTTTTCAAATATTCTAATTTTATATCTTGTTTTGTTAATTTATTAATTTTATTCTGTATATGTTCATAAATATTTGTATATGCATCAACAAGATTTTTATTTTGACTTTCAGCAGATTTGAACGATAAAAATTTTTGATCAGTTGTCCTATCTGTCATCATATTATTTTTAAAAAAATCATTATTTCTAGTATTTAATTCTAAACGTATTTTATATTCTGATTCGTGTTGATATTTTATATATCGATCAATTTCATTTGCATAGTCATTTTTATCAAATTCTCTAATTATGTCACGAACAACAGTAAGAAAAATGAGTGATGTAGTTATGCGTTGTTGACCATCGACAACCATCCATTCCTCATTTTTATCATTAATACCAATAAGATAAATTGTTCCAAAATAATAATAATTTTCTAATTCGTTATCCACATGTTCAAACAAATCAGACATAAATTCACTAATTTGTTCATCTGACCATGAATATTCTCTTTGATATTTTGGAACTTGATAATGATGTTCATGTCCAAATATGTCTCGTATTTGTTTTTCACTTAGTTCTACTAATTTTGCAGTTCCCACAGATAATTTTAGACGCCACACTACTTAATAGTATTATGTATATGATTAATTTCATAATTGGCATTCTAAACCATTCGACCGTATACATAATCGTTCAAATACGTCATTTTTGCTCATAAAATTATGAACTTGATCAATTATGTATCCGATATAATCTTTTTATTGTGTTAAAATATCATATATCATCTATTTGTTTTAGGTTATACTAATAATCAATTATTTTGAAATCTGCCCATAATATATGTGGCCATATCTTTACCAGTAAGATGTTCAGCTCTTGGCGCTGGTCCACGTACATAAAATTCGGATAATTTACCATCAGTAAAAAATAATGCATCATCTGATGGAGATACTTGTATTATGCATATGGTTTTATCATTTCTTTTTGTAAATTCAAATTTTAATTTACTGACAACAAAAGATCTATTTTGCAAATAATGGCCAAGTGTATCCCTTACATGATTTGCAAATTCATCAGTATAATTTGAAAATTTTCCAAATTTCATATCTCTATCTAACCCCATAATTTTCCCTTTAGCATCGATTCCGATGTAAACAAAACCACCTATTTGGCTATTGCCAAATGCACAAACTGCAATAACAAATCTTTTTTGAACAACTTTAGCTTTTGTGTTTATTATTGAATTTCTATTCGACATATTTAATGGTATTTTTGCCATATCTTCATCGTATTGATAAAATTCTTTGAATTCATTTTGTGTATCTTCTGTATTCGGTATAATTTTTTCATCAAGTAATTCAAAAATGGATTCATTTGGATTTGTTTTGTTATTTATTACTGCAGATGTGATGTTACGAGTTTCAATTTTATTTACTCTGCCGATTTTACCGTCTTCAAGTTCTACTTTTATTCCATATGGATGATCGTGTGACTTTGTTAATATTTTTTTAACGATACCTTTTGTGATTTTACCACTTTTTTGATCATTTTTGCAGATTACATGTACTGATGAGCCTATGCTTATGTCATCTCTAGTTGGAATATCTCCCATGATCATATCATAACATGGGTCATAATAAAATGTTGAATGTTAAATTCTGTTGATCATATCTAATCATCAGGCATTCTATGATGAAGAATTCCATTCTAGTTCAGAATTTAACTCAAAAAATCCGTAATCATAATCATCTAAGAAATATTGCCATGCATCAACTATTTGACTATATTCTAATTCACAATTATATGCACGCTCTTCTGGCAAATGTCCCTCCGTTATCATGAATTCATATTCTATGATATTTGATCCATATCCCCAACAATACAGATTATATTTTCTTTGAGCATCTAATCCATGAGTATCATGATATATGCGTTCTTCATAGGCATCTTCAAATTCATTCAGCCAGGCATTTTCTAAATCATAACTATATCCGTTAGCAAGTATCATATCAGCTCCTGACCAGTTATAATCATCACCAACAAAAAAATCCATCATATATACAGAAAATTGATCAACAACATTTTCTTCCAAACCCGAAATTGGTAATTGATATATGTCAATTAATGCATGGCCTAATTCGTGATAAAATGCTCCAATAATTACTGAATATGCATAATTACTTACATAATCATCATTTTCATCATATTCATTATAATAATGATATAGCTCAAAAACATAATCTACAAATTCATAACATATTACAATTTGTTTTTCATCAGGATAATATAATGTATTTATTTCTCCACATTCTGTAGCTAAAATTTCAACATCATAGGGTAAACGTAAATGTTCATTAAGAAATTCAACTTCATTTTCTAAAATTTCATACTCTTGTAAATATCTGAGAGCTATATCTATCCCTTCATATGCGGTGTTTAGATTTGGATCATAAGTTATGTAAAATTCACCATTATCGATTATTTCTGTACTTTGTTGTAAATCATTTTCAATTTTTATTATTTTATGTTCGATGAGATATTCTAAAGATGATATATACTCATTATCTGTAATTGCGCCATCACTCCACCATTTTGCATTATTTTTTATCCATGAAGGGATGGTATTGGAATTTTGCATGTGTGCGATACCTACATTAGAGATAACTAGTAAAAGCACAATCGATGATATTATAACATATTTTGTCATATTTAATTTCATAATATTGGGGGGTAGATTATTCGGTATTGGCAATTTTTACACCTAGTTTTTTTCCAAGTATAGCTAAAATTGTGTTAATGGCATTTTCTTCTGTTTTAATATTTTTATCATTTTTTATTTTTGAGATTAATTTATGTACGTCCGTTTTGAATTTAGTTCCATATTTATCATCTAATTGTATCATGCTCATATACTCTTGTCCGGTATTTTCTGTAATGGTAATACGATGTAGTACGCTGCCAGATTTTTTAATTTTATCAACATGTATTGCCAATATACGTTTGAATTTGGCTGCAAATTCTGCAAGGTTTGTACTGAATTGTAGTTTATCCTGATCCGTCCAATCGGTTGGAGGCACATCGGTTAAAACCATTGCAATGTATGTTATCCAATCAGAATCATCAAGATCTCCCACAGATATGGCATTTAATATGCCGAGCATTTTTGGATCCATTTTAATTTGATTTTTTAAATTGGCCGCAACTGATACTAGATCTTCTTTTTTCCCAATTCCAGAAACATCTAACAATTCGATGACTAGATCATTAATCATACCATCGTACGTATTTTCTAACAAATGCAGTGAGCGAGCAAGATTTTTTGCAAATTTGTTTATTGTCCTAACATTTGCATGTTTTCCAAATAAATCAATGTTTAGAGCCTGTGGAAGAAGATCAAACAACAATGTATCAGGCTCTGTTGCATTGATTATTGCATCGCGTACTTTTAGCGTATGTTTATCTTTGAACGATTTTGTATGTTTGGTATATTTTTGAAGTTTTACAATGGTTTTTACCAATTTTCCAACAATGTCTAAAATTTCAACATTGTTGGATTTTGAAGTAATTTCCATCTCTTTTGCAACTGCGGTTATTATACTGCGTCGCAAATTCATCTTGTCTCCAAAATATTTGAATTCAAAATATTTGGGGTTTTTGTACATTCGTTCTAGTATCTGAGGTTCTAGTTCCGGACAGTATGTTCCATGCTCATACAAGGCAATCTTATTGTGACTAGCCACAAACATTGATATTATTATTATCGGGATCAGACCAAGTTTTATCCCAAATGGTGGTTTTTGGAGCTCCATATAGATCTCATTCAAATTTATTCGTCTCTCCTTGTTTGATCCGAGATATTTCATTACATGTATCCATACATTTTTGAATTTCCCTCCTGATTCTACAAGATTCCAATTTTTACTGGATTTAATGTGTAGTTTTGTATTTGCAAAAATAGCTTCATACATTGCTCTCTCCGGTCCCCAGCCTTTGATGTTAAAACGAATGTCGTGTTCATGATTTATCATAGAATTAACCAATAATGCACGTGCACGTGATGATTGTGCTGATAGGTGATTTCTGTTTATCATTTCGTTGAGTATGCGTGGCATCATATCATACGCTAAATCAGATGCTTGGGATATGGCCATGCCGCCTGTTCCAGATAGTTTGATCTTTTTACCATTTGGTGGATTGATATACCACCAAGTTGCATTCTGATCGTATGCTCTACGAAATTCCTCTTCTACTGAGCTTGTAGCCCATTCCATACGTTCCCATAATTCCTTGCGTGCAACCCAATCTTTTGATACGTTGGGATCTGTATCCAAAATTTCCTTTATGGATAGTGCATCTATTGCAGAATGCCTCAGGGGTAAAAGATCATCTCTAGATTCTACTATGATTACAGGTTTTGCGATTTTCTTTGTAGATTGTACCATATCCCCGCTAGAGTACAGAACCAATCCGTCGTCATTTTCAGGTTCATAAATTCTGTTCCCTTTATTGTCCAAAAACCCTCTCTCAAAGGTACGCATTGTACCTTTACGGATACCATGTCTTGCTGCAACCATTGAATCAAGATTTTGAACTTTTTCCAAGATCTCGTGGAGGGGAGTTTTGGTATATCTGTGGCGTATAATGTCTATTGATGACTGGAGATCAACATCAGTTCCCCTCCAGACCCGAAATTCATCAGCATATTCCCTGTATGTAATTATGGAACGCTGTCGCAATTCCTGGATTGCTGATTGATAATCTTTGCCTATTGCATATTCTAGCATGCTAGATGATGCCCTAAGAGGTCCAGATATGCTCAACAGGTTTAGCAGTCCGATTGTCTTCAATACCTTTGATGCTAGATTTGAGAGGCCGTGAGAATCCCGTATTACTAGATGAATCTCCATTAGGAGAGTAATATTGGCTGATGTATGGTTGTGAACCGATCTGTGTCCAGATATGAAATAATCATACAATACATCTAGACCAACTGTAGACGGGTTTTGTGGATCCCAATTATTATTATCCAAAAAATCATGCACAGTGTTTTTACCACTTCCAACCATAAACGAGAGTAGAGTTCTTTCATGTTGACCGTATCTAGTACACAATTCTGGGAGAGTTACTAGAGATAGGGGATGTAATGGGTAACAATTACCAATTTGTAATGTGCTAGGTATTGATTTGTTTGTAATTTTTAGTAATTTTTTATGTTGATTTTTTGACCATGTTTTTAGGCTTAGAGGAAACGGGCTAATATCAATGGAATTTGATATTAATTCCCATGTTTGTTGTGGTGAATTTGAAAATGGGATGTCATCAAAACGACCTTGCACTTTTGACCATTCACGTCGATTTGGTGCAGATATGCCCTCTGAATATTCTTCAAATGCCATGTGTTGCAAGGTGATGAGGAACAACGGGAGTGCTTTTTTACCACTGCCGTATTCGGCTAACATTTGCAACAGGTACATGTCTGCTACACTGTCGTTTTTTGCAAAATATTCCATGTTTTTGCCAAATTCATCTAGTAACAAAAGTACTGGCGCTTTTTCACACATGCCTGCTACAATATAGCGAATAGATCGCGCATCTGGAATTTCTGCAATATTGCCTTTAATGGTCGCATTTTCGACCACGTTTATGGCATTATGAAGTGCAGAGGCGGTAGCAAAATGCTTGTTACTATATTTATTCCCAAAATATTTTCTTGCACCACGATCTAGCGCTCGTATTACAGATATTGAGACTGGTTCAGACTGTGAGGTTATCGTACATCGTATGAATCCATTCCTTTGTGCAGTGAGTATATGGCGACCATCTTCCAATATTTCTGACACTTCTGAGGATATGCTGTCTAGAAATTTCTTGGATTGTTCGTATGCAGGATCTTTTTTTGCAGATAACAACCCTTCCAAAAATACTGCCAAAGTAGATTTGCCAGAACCGTATGGACCTGTTATGGAGAATGCCCGACCAGATTTACTTTTGTTCATGGATACGACCACACGTCTAATTACATCCACTATTGTAGAATCGGAAACATAATGAGCAAACGCATCTAATGTAAACGTATCACGTTCCACATTGGCGGATCGGACATATTCTGATTTTGGCTGAACTATGCTAGTTAGAGGGGTGGCCTTGTGTGTTTTAGTAGATTTGATTTTCATGCCTTAACTCGAGCCTCCAAAATTGGGTTTACATCATAGATGCTTTTTTGTAGTTTTTCTTTGCACATTTGGGTAGATTTTTCAAATGAAAGATGTGCCATGCCATTTACCTCTTGTATGTGAAACAGATTAGAATGCTCGGTTGCAGATTCATGCAACAATGATAAAAGGTTTCCCTCATCCAATTTTAATGCGTTTCCAGGTCCTCCAGGTTCTGTAGCAAGTGTGGTTATCGCAATTGTTTTAGACCCAGTTCCACGTTTGCTAAGAAAATCAAAGCAAATGTATGCAGCAGTATTTGCAGACATGCCAAGTTTTTTACCCAAGGTGAAATGTAATGAGGAATCAACACTACTACGTTTTATTATATTCATGCTACGAAATGGCGAATCCAAATAATCCTCCATTGTGGTTTTTTTGTTGCGACCTGTCGTGTATGTGTGTATGAATACATCTACATCTTTTTTTATCGAGTTTATGTTGGGTTGTTTCCAGTCTGCAATTTGAGATATTTTATCATGTGCAAATTTAAGCATGTCCTCAGGTGTACTGCGAACCACGTCAAATTCATTCATTAAAATCCACCATACTGGCAGCATTGTGGGTGGGGCAAACAAATTCCAATGTAATAGCCAAGCCGTATCTGATTTTTCCAAATATGGATCGCATCCATTTTCATCAAATATGAAATCTCCAAATTCTGTAGGAGTGAGGGATTCTGATTTTCTCTTCCCATCCGTATCATACTCTATGATCTTAGTTGCCAATCCCCAAAATCTGATTGATTTTGCCATGTTTTTACCAACTCCCATCTTGACTGGTGCACTCTCATCTTGAAAGGAGTTTCTCTCCTTTACAAAATTATAGCATTTCTTGAGCCAGCCATACCGTAAGTGAAATGTCTCATGGCGGGCAAATCCGGGCTTTGTTACTGCATCCTCAATTCGCATGTTTTATCCCTCCAATCTCTGCTTTCTCTATGTATCCTTCCATATCTCGAACAAATTCCACCGCATATACTATCATGTCTATTGCCCGGTCTATCTCTTCTTTTGTAGTTGCCCATCCCAGCGAAAACCGTATGGACTGATTTGCTTCCTCAAAAGTCATTCCCATGGCGGTCAATACGTGGGATGGTTCAATAGTGGATGATGCACAAGCACTGCCAGATGATACGGAAAGATTCGGCATATTTGACATTACTGCATCTGCATCAGCGCCGGCAAAATGAATATTGGTAGTATTTGGAATACGCCTAGAGGTGGATCCATTTACGCGCGTATCCGGTAATAGTGAGAGCAATTTTTTTTCCAAATAGTCTCGAAGTTTTATCTGATCCAATACACCATCCTCTAATATGCCACTTGAATCTATTTCATTGGATACCATTTCACATGCCATGCCAAATCCTGCAATACTTGGAACGTTTAACGTTCCACTTCTAAGATTATCCTCTTGCCCTCCGCCATACAATATCGGATGCAGCATCTTTCGTGCCTCTCTTGTTGCCACTAGGGCTCCTGCACCTTTTGGTCCGTATATTTTATGACTGCTCAGCGATATCATATCCAATCCATAATATTCACTGTCAAATTTCATATGGCATACTATCTGTGTTGCATCACAGTGAACCAATCCTCCATAACTATGTACAATATCTGCAATCTCGCCTATGGGATGCAAAACCCCTGTCTCGCTGTTTACAGCCATGACGGATACTAGGATCTTACATTTTACATCCTTTAACATTTCATGCAATATGGGAGGATCTATTGTCCCATCTGAAGTAACTGGGATTTTCTTCACGACGGCAGTTTTGTTATTATGCAATACGTCTGCCACCTCTAAGATGGATTTGTGCTCTGTTGCACCCACTAGAATTAACGGAACATCTGACGGAGATGCCATACCCTGCAAGGCAAGATTATTCGCCTCAGTTGCCCCAGATGTGAATATGACATCTGATGGAGACATGTTTACGAGTTTGGCCACCTGCTCTCTAGCTCCCGATATTATGGTGCGCGCCTGCTCTCCGTGGGCATGGTTTTGGTTTGATGGATTTCCATACGTTTCTGTGAATATGGGGAGCATTTTCTTTAGAATACGATCGTCCACCGGAGAGGTCGAGTTGTAATCCAAATAGATGGGTTTTTCCATATTTCTCATTTTTAGCATTTTTATGCCTTTCATAAATATTCAGATAGCATAGCGATCAACCATAGATCAGCTATACACGTAAGATATAGTATAGACACACATGGCTAATAATATGCCCGATCAGTCTAAAAACCGTCTTTTACAAAACCCGCTTTTTGGACAAATTCGGGAGTATCTGATGAGTGCGTCTGGAACGTATGGGATAGTATACGTGATCGCACCGTATATCCAATCTACAGTACTTGAGCGGCTTTTGGATGGCATTGATGCTGAAATCGTAGTGATTACATCCTGGAAGCCTAGGGATATTGCATCTGGCGCCTCGGATATTGAATCATATCGCATATGTGAAAAACTTGATGCACGATTGTACGTGAATAACAGCATACATCTCAAGGTATACTCTGTGGATTTTGATGATGTCATACTTTCTACTGCCAATGTTTCCGGTCGCGGTCTTGGCGTTGATACGGACAAGCCTAGCATAGAATGCGCTACGCTGATATATGATCTGACGGATAATGATAGATTGTATCTTGCATCAATTCAAAAAAATTCAATACTAGTGGATGATGACGTATACGCTTGGGCAAAAATTTGGAAAAATAAACAGCAAAAAATGCCACCGCTTGCAGAAGAAAATGAGATTACAGACTATCTGTACAAGAAACAGGCGTTTCTTATATCCGCACTTCCCATGAGCAGTTCAGTCGGTAACTTGCTGCAGTGTTATCATGATATGGAAAATAACGTGGTAATTGATAATACTGAAAAACGAAATTGTGCGTTTCATGATATTGCAAACTACTCGTTAAAAAAAGGTATGTCTGATGAAGAATTTAGGAAAAAATTACAGGGTGCATTTTTTGCACATCCGTTTATAGTTGAAATTGATGGGTTTATTGAAAATGGCGAGCATTTTGGAGCCATAAAGGCATGGATACAAGATAATTGTGTGGATGTGCCTGTACCAACTAGGCGTGAGCTGACCGAGAATGTTGATGTGTTGTTAAACTGGTTTGTGGACCTAGGCGATGGTCTGTACGTCGTAGAGATACCGGGCAGGCACTCGGAACGAATCCGCAAAGTAAAAAAATAAATGTATGATTTGATTATTTTTTACCTTTGCAGATTTTTTCCAATTTGTTGCGGGCTTCAGAATCCATGGTGAGGCAGAATAGTACCTTGTTTGGGTTTTTTGCGTTTTTCGTCATCGGGTAGAACTTTAAAACAAGGTTTCCTCCTAATTCTGTTATTTCGACAGGTCTTTCGCCAATTTTATCTTTCATACGGTGAAATTGATTATGGGATTTTTAAACCTATATGAGGATCACATATGATACAAATTTATCATATTGGATTTTTGACGAATTATTTAATAAATTAAATGTATTTTTTTTAATATAATTCGTTTAATAATATTTATTTATGATTTTGAGTATAATTATATGAATGCACTAAAAATAATATTATACAAATTATTGATAATGATGTACTATGCGTGAATAAATCTGGTGTGGACATGCCGTGACACAATTTGTTTCTTTGATTCATACCCTCTTTTAATAATTTCATATACATATATTTTATTATGTCATTTCTGAATATTGATGTAGAATTTGAAATTAAATTACCCAGGGTGTGATTCAATGTATAGGATTTGTTATCTATACGTGTGGATGGCATTCCATATTTTATTAATAATCTTCTAAGGATATCTTCAATTTGTGGCATTAACAAATGCATTGATTCCATATATTTACCGTTACAATGATGATTAAACCCTGCTTGCATAATTTTTAATGTCGTATTATCTTGGTTATTGGCTTGATCGTAAATTGCAGATATTTCTACATAATCATAATAATTTTTTGGCGTGATCAAACATGATTTTTCTAATTCTCTTATTGAAATTGATAATATATTTTCATAGTGTCGAACATGAGACAAATAATTATCGATAAATTTTGATTCACGTATACCTTCATCTGTAGTTGAAATAGAAATTGGGTAATCTTCGCCCATACGTATAGTTTGAAACATTGCTTGCAGTGGAAAAGCTCTGGCATTTTTATCAGTCATTTCATAAATTTTATTTGTCGAAGGAACTATTTCATTAAAAAACATGATGATTGATTCTATACGTTCTAAACCTGTATCTCCAGGAATGTCTAATTTTTTAACGCTGTATCTATGTTCAATTTTTTTAAACTGTAATTTTTTGTTTTTTTCAGATATTTTAATATTGATATTTGAAATCCTATTTTCAACATGATTTTTATTTGATCCAGATCTTATTTGATTGTATATTTCATTTGCATGACTTAAAAATTCTATTGCTAACATAGGTTCTGGAATAATGTCTGCAAATCTTTCTAGGCGTTTAGCAAATTTTTCTTTTAATGATTGTATGAATGATTCATTTCGCGTATTTGGTTTTAATATTGATATTACAGTATAAACTACATCTTTATACGTATAAGGATCTTTTTCATTATCTGATTGTTTAATAAGTAATTTTATCACTTGTAACAATTCTTCATAATTAATCTCTTTAATTTTTGATGCTAACTTGCATAAATTTAATAAAAATACAATACGTTCACAGCCAATATGTGCAAAAGAAATTATACTAGAAATAATTTTTTTAGTTTGATCTAAATTATATTTTTTATTAATGTTATACAAAAAAATTAACATATGTTGACATTGATTATAATTTCCATTTGATATGAATTTTTCACATTCTATAAACATTACTTTCATTATGTGGATTATATTCTCATGCGAATGAGATATTAAATAACATCCAATATGATATGTACATTGTAGCCAAAAATTTGTTGTTGATTTTTTACGATGCTCAAAGTAATGTGATGATGACTTACACTCTTTAACAAATTTACTTATTTTTTGCCCAATAATTCCATCCTCGCTTTTATTAAGTTCTAATCTTATATACATCATATAAACATCCTGCATAATTGATACTATTTGTTGTTCTAACATAATATTTTTTTTCTGTTCATCAGTTTTGGCGTATTTCTCAAGTTTTTTTAACAACGCCATGGAGTCTATATTGATAAAATCCTCATGCCGATCTGTATCATATTTAGACCATAATGATTCAAATATTTCATTTTCCATACGTTAATTTAATCGTGGTATATTATTTGTGTTTACATATCTATAACTCAATTTTATATTTAAAAAATAACATGTTTATATTAAACATGAATTTTTATAATATTTAGTACATTTTTACATCGTTGGAATATTTTAGCCACTCCCAAAGTTTATCAAAATCATAATCCTTAGGAATTGGATTAGGTTCTAAAAAATTCGCCATTAAAAATCTCTCATGGTATGCTTCACCGGTACGACGTGGGTGTTTTGCTATAATTGATTCATAAAAATTATCATGTACTTCAAAATGTGAACCATGTATGAATTTTCCCCAGTGGTTATACACATGATCTGAACTTTCTATTGTAATAAATTCTGTTTGTTCCATAATTCGATCAGAAGTTTTCCCCCACGCATCTTTCATGATTGATATTGCGTTTTTATCATTTATTGGTGCACTATACCCAAAAATTGTTATCATGAATCCATGTTTTAATCCATGTTTTATTCCTGTCCATTCATTACGTATTAAGGAATTTTCCGAATAATTTTTTTCTTTTATTGGAAAAAGTATTGGAGTTGGTTTAAATTTTTTTCTACATTCTGGACAATAATCTTCAGGAGGTCCTTTTCTTATATGATCTTCACAATAACCTAAACAAACATTTCCATGTAAGGAATAAATTTGAGGTAATTTTAAGCCTGTGTTACTATTTCTTATATATGCTTGAGTTAATAATGGATCCCAATTGAATGTTGCAATAATATCTGCATCGGTTAATGATAATACTAAGTGGTCATAAATTGTAGGTTTATCTGGCAGTTTTAAATTTGAAAAATATTCATAAATTTTACTTTCAATTTTTTCGATTTTTTCATAATCTCTTTTTTTATATAGTTGACCATAAATCAATTCAAAATTTTGATTTGGATCAATTTTCCATTTTTTAAAATCAGAATCAAGACCAATAGTGACAATTAAATCGTTCATTAACGGTAATTTTTTATTGTTAATATCTCCAAATTCACAAGCTGCTTTACTAGCCCCTGCACCTAATATAACAACATGAGGCTTTTTTATTTGCTCTTTTTCATTATTTATTGGCATATTAAATTAGATCATTCGACACAAAATATAGCTTTTGATAATTATTACATGTGGTATTGACTAACACTGAAAATACCGTAACATATGTGTTGCATATATCATAGAATTTTTGATTATGTAAAATTAATTTTGCATGCCATGATCTCTAATTATATAATTAAAAATCATATGAACTAAAATTTATAAGCATGTGTTGTGATTAATATCTATAAACTATTCATTTACTGCAAAAAGAAAATTCCAATGTATACCCCAAAGCATTAATTCGTTTAAAAAAACCATCATTATTATCATAATATGACAAAGTTATCTATACCCCAGATCATAAATTCGTTTAAAAATTCACCAACTCTGGTTTAAAATAATCCATGACATTACCCGGCAGTTTTCTCGTACGCAGATATTCCATAAACCTAACCCTCTTCTCTTCAAGTTGGGGATAATATTCTGAATGATCCATATCCTGCTTGGCGACAAGCCAGATCGTCTCCATGATGTTGTGTTGTGGTGATGCTCTTGGGAGGTATTCTATCCGAATCTTATCCTTGTTCTCTTTGATGTATTCTTCAAGCTTTATCGTTTTATGTTGCCGGGCTCTGTCTACGATTACCAGTATTCTGCCGTATTTTGCTGCTGCATCTTTTATGTATCTTAAAAACGTCAGACCATCAAACTTGTCGTATGATCTAAAAAATTTCTCCCCTGAAACTGAAATCATTCCGTATGTTATGAATTTTCTGCGATCCCCCTTCCATGTATAGATGGGGCGTTCATTCTCATTGCACCAGTATTTTTTAGTCAGTTTACCATCACTGCTCACTATGGTCTCATCCTGGACAAAGATCTTTGTCCCTCTTGCCATTTCGTGGGCAATAATGCACATTATACGCCTATACCATGCATAACACTCATCGTATGATGCAGCATTAGCGTGTACTTTTTGCGGTACCTTTGATTTTAGTTTCCATTCCCGCATCAGTCTGCATATGTGCGTAATATGATATGTTATTCCTGTCATATTTTTAATGTAATCACGGACCTGCTTTGGAAGCGTAATGGTTCCGATTTTTGTAAACTTTTTTTCTATCTGCATCATGATGTTTGGTGAAATCTTTGGCGGTCGTCCGCATCAGGACCCTTCCTCCAGGCCTATGAGTCCGTATTTTTCGTATCGAACGTGCCATTTGTGTACAAACTGGTACGTTCGGAATACGAGATCCGCGGTTTCTTGTATGTCGTAGCCGCGTATTTGCACCAGACACATCGCATGCAGTCTTGTTTCTACGCGAGAATCTTTGCAGTCATTATAAGCCTGGAGGAGATCCTCATTGCTAACTTGCATGAATTGGTTCCGATGTCGTGATCAAAAAACGTTGCTACTGTGTAATGGTGGATTTTTAAACGAATTTATGCTTGCGGGTATATGTAAAAACATGAATCATTTATGAACGTCATTCAGAATTTAAACGAATTAATGATCTGCGGTATATGGTCCAAGGATTTATGAAATACGAATAGATGTGGCAAAGTGGATTGCTATGATAAAACTTTTGAGATCGGAACAAGTGCTAGACGGGCTTCAATCGAAATTGGGATTAGTTATCCAACCGCATTGGCCACATTTGATTGCATGTGCTATGCAATACTGCACAACTATGAAAACGGAGAAAACCATCAAGGGCAAGTTTGAGCTGGATGAGGCATATTTTGGTTGAAAACGTAAGGGAAATCACGGTCGTGTAGCAAAAAACAAGACCATAGTTTTTGGCATACTTGAAAGAAAAAGAACGGTCCGAGTTAAAATTGTAAAAAATGTCAAGGCCAAAACGTTGCTAAAAAACACTCTGAAAAAAGTGAAACGAGGAAGCATCAGGTATACTGACAAGTGGAAAGGATATGATGCGCTGATGTTCTCTGGATATACACATCTGACTGTCGATCACAGTAAAATCTTTGCCCAGGGAAGAGTCCACATAAACGGTTTGGAAAGTTTTTGGAGCTATGCAAAACAAAATTTGGCAAAACATCATGGAATGAAATCTGACAAGTTTCCACTATACATCAAAGAAATGGAATGATGATATAACAACAGGAACAAGAACAGATTCAATATTTTGGTGGATTATCTGCTTGAAAAATCGCGCATGTGATTAACTAATGTATTATTGATTGGCGGAATTTGGTTTATAATCATCGATCATTTTTATATATTTCGATTTTATCTCTTGAACATTATCTTTTGAAAACAGTATTTCATCATGATCTTTAAAGAATGTATTCGACATTTCTATATTTTTATCAAATATCTTTGAAAACATTTCACATTTTTGATTCAGATTAACACTACCAAAATATATTGCCACTGTATAAGCTCCATTTGCTAAACCTTCTATCATGTTAGTTTCTTCAGTCATGACAATACTATGTACAAATTACATAGCTAAGTATTTAAACTTATTATTAACCCGACATGCGACATATAACACGATTTCAAAAAACTCCCGTATATACACTAGAACCAATATCGGAGACTGTTGATTGCAGTGCCTTTATGCCAAGCCATCGTTTTGCTAGCTCTGACTTAATCTTGTTTTTTGCATTTTTCATTCATCCCACCTGTAACAGTTTGGGGGGGATCTATTCGCGAATATCGATCAGAATATTATTTACTTTCTTGTATTGCCCATATTATGCCACCTAACGCCATCATTACTACAATCCATAGAATCAATAAAACTAATCCAATTATCCAACTAAAAATAAATGCAATAACAACTACCATTAATGGAATATAAAATATAATAATCACAATTAATGTTCCTAACACTCATTCATCTCCAGATTAACTTCTATATCCGAGATCATAAATTCGTTTAAAAATTCACTATCTTTAGTTTAAAATAATCAACGACATTATTTGACAGTTTTTTTGTCCGCAGATATTCCATAAATCCAATTCTCTTCCCCTCAGGTTGAGGATAATATTCTGAATGATCTACATTATGCTTGGCGACAAGTCAGATCGTCTCCATGATGTTGTGTTGAGGCGACGCTTTTGGGAGATATTCTATTCTGATCTTATTTCTGTTCTCTTTGATGTATTCTTCAAGCTTTATCGTTCTATGCTGGCGGCTCTGCCTGCGATTATCAGTATTCTATCGTATTTTGCTATTACATCTTTGATGTATCTTAAAAACGTCAGACCATCAAGCTTGTCATACGATCTAAAGAACCGCTCTCCTGAAACTGAAACCATTCTGTATGCTATGAATTTTCTGTGATCTCCTTTCCATGTAGATGGGGCGCTCATCTCCATTACACCAGTATTTTTTGGTCAGTTTACAATCACTGCTCACTATGGTCTCATCATGGACAAAGATCTTTGTCCCACGTGCCATTTCGTGCGTAATAATGCACATTATGCGCCTATACCATGCATGACATTCATCATATGATGCGGCGTTGGTGTGCATTTTTTGCGGCACTTGATTTTAGCTTCCATTCACGCATCAGCCTGCATACGTGCGTAATGTGATATACGATTCCTGTTACAGTTTTAATGTAATCGCGGACCTGTTTTGGAAGCGTAGTAGTTTTGATTTTTGTAAACTTTTTCTTCTATTTGCATCATGGCATCTGGCGGAATTTTTGGCGGTTGTCCGCATCTGGATACTTCCTCCAGGCCCTTGAGTCCGTATTTTTCGTATCGATCGTGCCATTTATGCACAAACTGGTATGTTCGAAATACGAGATCTGTAGTTTCTTGTATGCCGCAATCGCGTATTTGCATTATGCACATGCTATTGGTGCGGACCCCTGTACAATGAGAACGATTTTTGCATTAAAAATGATAGGATTAGATGGCTCATTTTTATCATTGCCCTCCGTGCGGTGCCAAATTCTAATGGCATCACACATCATATTGTAGTGTACCCAGTTCTGATTGTAATCCTCAAAGGCGTATGATATTGTAGCCTCTGCATCCTGGAATGTCTCAAAGTCGCGCGGCCAGATATACTCTTTCTTGAGACTCTTGTGGAAGGATTCCACATGAGCATTTTGCTCTGGCGTATGGTAGTGGATGAATTCCTGCCTCACACCGTATGCTTTTACAGCCTTGCCAAATTGCGCTAAAATATACTGGGAGCCGTTGTCGGTTCTTAAAACAAGCTTTGAGCAATCCGGTTTCTTGGATGCCAAAGCTTCAGTTAATGCTGCAATTGCACCATCGGTAATAGCTCTTGACTCAAACGCATATCTGACCCATTCGCGTGTGAATGCATCAAGGACGTTAAACAGATAACACCATCTGTCCTGACCGCACCAAATGTACGTCATGTCAGCTTGCCAGAGCTGATCCGGTCCTGCAGGTTTTGGGCGCTTTCTTGAGCGAATGATCTCTTTTTTGGGTTTTGCAGGCACGTTCCAGCCCAGATAATGGTATATTTTCTTCACTTTTTTGCAGTTTACAGGCTTGCCCGTAATACGGGACATGGTGGCTCATTCTTCGTGTTCCATACGTGGGTCTGCTCTGAGCAATCTACTCTGGTAATTCTTAGGTCTTTTTTGTGATTTACTTGTTGTTAATTTAGGGATGTTTTTGTTTAATTATGAATGTGGAGAATATTATATTCAGTCGTCATACGGGCGTAAAATATCAGTTTTTTGTACCTGCCATACTTGACAGAAAAAATACCTAATTTAACAGCAGATTCGAACCCAGCAAAAAGATCTAAAAATTACCCGAGTAAACAACTTAGGTCATATCACAACCTGCCTAATTCTGACATTTTGACTAAAACGATATTAAAATATCCAAGTTGGCGACAATTTTGATTCCATAGATTTAGATCATCCCACAAAGTGGACGAATTATGAGAAACACCCACGGAGATGATCCACTATGAGTAGAAAGCACTGTGTAATAAAAATATCGAATGCAGAAACCAAAGAGGCGGATAAAAAAAGAATTGCCGAGAAAAACCTGAAAAGCCGTGCTGCATCCATGCTGTTTGGCCATCTGAGCCAGTTTGCAGTCCCAAAAGAATACAAAAAAGAACTCAAATGCATGAACAAATGTAAGAACGGCAGACGTTACATGTATCCGGACAAGCTTTTTTGGGTATTATCGGTAATCCAAGCGTGCACAAGTTACTCAAGCTGCACTATTGAAGGGATGGTTAGAAAAGTAATGGATGATGCATCTCCATCTAGCAGTACGATATACAAACGCATACAGAGATTGGACATTTCTGATAACGGATTGGAAAAGATGGCCCGCATGTGTGGTCTGTCTTTAAAAACACTTGATCCGACAAGGCGCATGAACGGACAGCCTACGATGCTCATCTCTATTGATTCAAGCGGACTGAAACTATCAAAACTTGGATCATGGATAAAAGAAAAATGGGGCATATCAAGTCCGTTTCTAAAACTGCATCTTGTCATAAACGTAGAAACGCTTGAAATACTCGATTTTAAGATAACAAAAAGCAACAAGAGTGATGCATCACAGTTTCCACAGATGATAAGAAAGGCACGCAAAAAGATCAGATGGCAGCTCGCGCACATGATATCTGAGATGGATTCAACTGAAGAGACTGCCAAATACAAAAACACAATGATGAAAATTCTTGGCGATGGGGCATACGGTACAAAAGAAAATTACAACGTGTGTGACAAACTTTGCATGTCTGGTCTGTTAAAGGTGCGTATCAATTCAGCACTGTCAGGCGGCAGTCATGAACGCAATACGGCGGTGCAAGATCAGCTTGGAGGAGATGCAAGCAAGCGTACAATGAATGATGTTTCAATACAAAAACGAAAGGAAAATCTGAAAAAATGGAAAAAAGATATAGAGTATGGAAAAAGATGGCACTCTGAAATTGTTTTTGCAATATTCAAAGAAAGGTTTGGAGAACATGTACGATCAAGACATGAAAAACATAAAGCAAGAAATTGGCATGAAAATCCTAGTGTACAATTTGTTAATATGTGCCGTACACTGACACAAACTGCAATAAGCCTAGCGGACGCTGTATGCAGATGTGTGAATTTTGGAAGATTTTTGTGTAAAATTACGGTTTGATAACAAATGGGTCCGGATATCGATGACAGGTGTGTGTTTTTGGAAGATTTACTGTCATTTTTGATGGAATTTCCAATAGAATTTTCAATAGTTGTGACATGACCTAAAACAACTGATACATATTAATACTATGAAACATATATAGAATTATGTCAAACCATCAAATTTTATTCATTTTCACATTAATTATAATATCATCAACTGTCACAATCTCTACCACATACGCGCAACCCTCAGATTATGTTCAAAGTCCAAAAAAACAGCTTGATAGTGGAACGATGCTGCATAATATAGTATGCAGAGACGATCTTTTACTCGTTGATCGAGGAATGGATAAAATTGCATGCGTATCAGAAAAAACCGCTCAAAAACTCGGATGGTCAGTATTAACCAATACGCAACATACTGAGATAAAATATCCTGCCGTAAATACAACTAGAGAAACAAATGCCAATGATGGAAAAATTACCATCACTAGCGGATCACATCAATCTTATGTAACTCTTGTGAGTCCAATTGTTTCATTAGAAGTTTCACGAGATATCAAAATTAATGAAACATCTATAATAAATTATACCGTGGATTGGCTTAGTGAGGATGGCACTCCTCGATATCTTGTACCTGATGGTAGACCTCATCGTATTGATGAAAATGGAGATATTCGATATCTCGATATACATGGAAACGATGTGATGGTTGTTCCTAAGATTATATTACACTCTGAATTTATCATGCTTACTGATTCATTCAAACCTAAAGCAATCGACGCAAGTCCTCGTATAAAATATCTGAAAGTAGTTTATCATGGGGAGCCCATATTTTTTACTAATGAGACTGTCCACGGTTCCATAAAGTTTCAATTAACAAGACCACTAGTGCATACAGATAGTGGTTTTAATGTATGGGTGCATAATACTGGATTGAATTTACAACTGACCCCTACTGAACATGGAGTAAATGCTATATCACGTTCAGACCCGGGATTTACCAGATCTGGTTATCACGATTCCACACAATATTTCGGATTGTCCTTTAATCATACAACACAAAAATGGTTTAGTGGCGATCGGGAATTTGAAACATTGCCAAGTGGTCTGCCTGATTACATACCAAAACCTCAACCTGTCCAACAATTTACTCCGCCGCCAAATGTAGTTAAAGAACCCGGATATGTGCCTCAACCAGGTTGGGAAGGCCTTGCCGAATTTCTAAGATCAGTGGAAAAAAATGAAGGTATTCAAATTACTAAAAATTGGCTGATGGATGAAAATCTTTCAGAAGATTTTGTAGATGATTTTTTTAACGCATATCCGGAATTTTCAACACAAAATATAATATTTAATGATTTTTTTTTACCCAAGGTGACAGCAGCTGCTCCGCTTCAATTTTTTGTACATGGGTATTATAATACCATAAATGAGGATCTAAATCATGTTCCAGCAGATGATTATCTCATATGTGCATTCGATGTTAATATACACAATAATGCTGATAAAACTATATTAAAAAGTGGCTACAGTGATGTTTGTACTCGATCAAATTCTGATGGCTACTTTAGATTAATAGGAACAAATGAGGATCCAAATCCTAGTGGAGGATACATGGATTTACTAATTGGCGCATTATTAGTAAATGATGCAGTTGAAATTACGCACGATAACGAATCTATAAAATTTTATGAATCAGTTGCAAATATACGTTATGACATACAAGATAGAATAATTAATGTAGGTATCGTAAACCAATATCCGATAAATTATCCAATTACACATCAAATGTATGCTGATGTGACATCCATGCATGATTTATTATACTCAAAGGTGTCGTATGATGCACCTATCGTTAACATAATATTAGATCCAACGGAGGGTCCGTACTATGTAAATGATGCAATCTATATTCCATATGTGCTGAATTTTTCCATTACTTCTGTACTCCCACATGAATACGGCCATCATATTCAAGATCAAGTTTATATAAATTTAAATTCAGAAATACCATCATGTCATGGATCAGGTCATAATATTATTAGAAGTTCACATTCTGAATGTGCATGGCTTGAAGGTTGGGCTTGGTTTTTTGCAATATGGATGAGAGATAATCCAATATTGAATACTGATTTGGGCGTTGATCCAGTTGATTTTGAACATGCAACTTTCAATACTAGTACTACTGCAGAATATCCTTTTTCTGATCGATTTAACACTAATGGCAGCAAATATGAATCATGGGTGGCAGCCTCTTTATGGGACATATATGATGATGTCAATGAAATCAACGACACTCTTTCTACTGAATCCCAGTTATGGCGCGCATTTAATCATGATAATTCAACAACAATCTTTGACTTTGAAAAAAATTGGAACGATTTGGGATATCCCTCACTAGGATTAAACTTTCATCATAATAACATCCGATATTATGTGGACAAAACCAATCCCCAAATTGAAATCACCTATCCTTCAAATAGATCTACATTCCAAAGTAGAAACATTGACATTAATGGAATATCATCGGATAATATTAATGTCACTTCTATAACGATTTTTGTTAATGATGTGCTCAATTCCAATCTGACAAATAATTTGCACATCTGGTCTACCACAATATCATTACCACGTTCTAGCAATACGGTCACTGTAATAGCAGAAGATGCACAAGGGAATAGAGCCCAAGATTTAATCTATTTGTATCATGATGATGGTGGTAATAGTGGTAATAGTGGTAATAGTGGTAATAGTGGTAATAGTGGTAATAGTGGTAATGATGATAATAATGATGGTAGTATTTTAGAGCTGTTTTGGGATTATCTTAATTCACTTTGGGTACAAACGCAAGCCATAAACCAATATGGCGTATCAGAACAGGTATTGCAGGCAAGTGATTGTGATGATGAATGCGACCTAGTTACCATGCAGAATATAGATTTGACAATGTATGATAACGCTAGCCTGAATTTTTGGTATTACATATCCGATGATATAGATGCGTATCAAAACGAAGGTCTCCGAGTAGATGTATCAAATGTGCCAAATTCTTGGTCAACTGTTGCATTTTTGGATGATCAGCAAACACCATCGAATACATGGCACGAGATGAACATAAATTTGGACAGTTATACTGATAGCGATAACTTTAATGTCCGCATGACTGCCATTAGTAGTAAATCCAATGAAATTATCCGTATAAATGATGCAAATATAATGGGAATTTCAAAAACCACAAATTTGACGATTTTCAGTGATGATGCAAGTACATTTGATAATTGGAATCTTACCAAAACGCCTTGGAATGTGGTCAACACCTTTGATGCTGATTTTTTCAGCCAAGACGTTTTTGGTGCAAACAATTGTCATGTTTTATCCGTAACGGAATGTGTGATTACGCTAAAGAATGGACTAAACATGACTCCTTATGAGAGGGTAAATGTCACATTTTCATATAGATTTACTGGAATTGGCTTAAATGAAGGTCTCAAAATAGAGGCTATTGGTGATAATGGTACTTGGAATCAACTGGCATTTTATTCTAAAGAGCACTTGTCTCAAAGCGTATTGTGGGACACCACAACCTTTAATCTGGACAATTACACCTCTGATGAAAATTTTAAAATGCGTTTTACGGTAATAAACAACCATCCTGCCAAATACGTATATCTAAACGACATACGCATCTATGGGGATATAAAAACATCGTACGTGCCACCAATCCCATACATATCAAGCTCCAATACTAACAATCTTTATGCAAAAGCAGGTGACATCATTACCGTAACTTTGAACATTACAGAATCAATATCAAACGTTACGGCTATAATGTTGGATCGCAACGCCATAATTCTAATACAAAATGATTCAATAAGTGCAGTACAGACTGTAATGGCTGAGGATACAAACGGTCCTGTATCATTTACAATCATGGCAAATGTACCAGGAAATAAAATATTGCTTGCAACTCATGACAACTTAACATCCGCCAATATCATAGTGGACACGGTAAAACCAATCATCGACATAATGGGAGACAACCCCGTAACTCAAGCGCATAACAGCTTTTACTTTGATCTGGGATGTTCAGTATCTGATGCAAACAATCCATCCTATGCCCGTAATGTAACCTCAAATCACACACTGATTGATACCTCCAAACTGGGAAATCAAACCATACAATGTTCAGCTGATGCAGATCAGGCAGGAAATATACCTGAAAATAAAACACGAACCGTAACAGTATTTGATCCAGTCCCGTATGCGATAACTTTGTTTAGTGCCACATCCAACGGGCAAAATCACTCATATGCCAAAACTGGAGATGACGTTACACTTGAACTGCAAACAAACAGACTCATACACGGTGCAGAAATGACCGTTTTGAATAAAACCATCCTGCCGATCATAAACAACAACACATTGACTGCAACTTTTACCATACATGAAAATCATACAAACGGTAATCTCACATTTGCGATTTCACTAATAGACATACTCTCTAGACTCAAAATATCAGAACACGATCTGACAGATACAAACGTCTACGTTGATACAATCGCGCCCAATCTGACCCTAATTGGCATGCCAATTGTTCATATGGAGATAGGACAAGAATATGTAGACCCAGGAGCATTATTATCCGACAATGATCCGTCATACAACGGTATCGTATCATCCAATGCAAGCAGCGTGGATACAAATACGATCGGCTCATACCTAATAGTATATTCTGCGCCAGCTGACGGGGCAGGAAACATACCTGCAAACATTACACGTACCGTAACGGTCATTGACACCATCGCACCATCAAAACTAAACCTGGCAATATCGAGCACCAACACCAATTCTGATCGTGCAAGAACCGGAGATACAATAACTGTAACACTCACAGCAAACATGGACACTCCGGACGCACATGCTGTAATATTGGGCAAAAATGCAACCATCAATACATCCGGCGCCACAACTTTTGCAACAATACAGATTCAAAACGACGATACCGGCAATGTCACATTCTCACTAACTGTATCAGATCCTTCGGGCAATAATCTTACAGTGACCGAATCTGATCTAGACTCTACAAACGTCCTAGTTGATAACATAGCTCCAAGTCTGAGATTACTTGGAAACGCCAGCGTCACTATAGATCTGGGTACATTGTACACGGATTTGGGTGCAAACGTTACAGACAACGATCCAGCATACAATGGTACAATCTCATCAAATGCCACAAATCTTGACACCAGTATTCTCGGAACGTACACCATATCCTACCAGGCGACAAACGATGCTGCAGGTAACATACCTGAAAACGCGACCAGAATGGTGACCATACAGGAAACATTGTTAGGCATATCCCTTGCAAGCAGCAACACAAACAACGCATCACACGCAAAGGCAGGGGATAAGATTACGGCAACGTTGGAGGTGACATATGTTATCAATTCATATAATGTTCAGATTCTAAATTCAACTGGAAACATTACCTCAAACATTGTAAACGATACCATACTAGTTTCTGCAATCATAATACCTGACGATCTGATTGAACAATATGCGGAATTTACAATCACCGCCATAAACACCAATAATGTCTCACAGACGATCACGCAAAACGATCTGATACAAAACGGCAACATATTCATAGATACCATACCCCCGACAATATCCCTATCAGGACTTGCAAACTATACTGTACGAACAAACAGCACAAACCCGTTCATTCCAGAAGCTATTGCAAGCGATGGCAGCCCAGGATACGCTGCCAACAATTACAATATAACTACAAACGCAACACTGGATACTAGTATTGTCAGCTCTGTTGTTTTGTATACATATACAGCACATGCTGATGCGGCAGGAAATACAGGATACAGTACGACTCGGACTGTTACAGTACAAGATCCACCCCCACTTACAGTGACTAATTTGACCATATCAGGCAGCAATAACGGTCATATCCGTGCAGGAGAAACCTTGAGGGTTATAATTTCTACGGACAGTGCTCCGGCAAATGCAACAGGGCACGTACTAGGTAGCAGTAACTATACATTCCAAAGAATCTCCTTAATGGCACTTTTAGAAAAAACAATCCAAACAAACGATACAAACGGCAATGTCACATTTGAGATTACCGTGACAAATTCCAGCGGTAACAAGGTACGAGTGACGCAGGAAAATATCACAAGCAGCAATCTAATCGTAGATACGATAAACCCCATAATATCACTTTTAGGTGAAAACAATACCATATTGGAGCTGGGCCAGACATATGAGGATCCAGGAGCTGTGGCAACGGATGCATCATACGGAGGAAATCTTACAGTGCACTCGCCTGAAACTGTGGATATGGCTACTGGAATCTACATATTAACATACAAGGCGCCAGATGATCCGGCAGGAAATCCAGGTCCTACAATAACACGCACCGTAACAGTATTGTATACTATTCCATCTCAGATATCTGCAAGCATAAAGAGCAGCAATGCTAATCCAATGTATGGCAGAGCCGGCGATACCTTGAACATTACCCTAACTGCAACCAAATCAATATCTAATGTTACAGCTGTCATTATGGGAAGAGTGGCAGAAACTGACATACAAAATGACACAATATACGCATACACTATAATCACGCAAGGTGATGCAAACGGTAACGTCACATTTTCCATCACAGCATATGATAATTTTAACAACAGTTTCACCTCTAATGAGACAATGCTGGACTCTTTGAACGTCCTAGTTGACACTGCAATGCCTGTAAAATCAAACCTTGCAATACAAAGTAATAATTCTGATGCATCAAGAGCAAAGGCAGGCGATGTGCTAAACATTACCCTTCAAACAGATGAACCAATATCTGATGCAACAGTTTACATTCTTGGCAGAAATGCCACATATTGGATACAAAACAACACCATATACGCAAACATTACCGTGGAGTATGATGATTCAGATAATGCCACATTTGCCATAACCGCGTATGATTCGCTGATGAATGCATTGGCTGTAACTGAATCCAATCTGAATTCATCAAACATATTCATAGACAATACGCCGCCTGTAATAGACCTGGACGGCTCAGATATCATACTAGTGCATCCGGGAAACTCATACACTGATACAAACGTAACTGTTCAGGACAACGATCCAAAATATTCCGGCTCTATCACATCAAATGTCACACAGGTTGGCACATCTGAGGGGACATATACAGTCGTATATTCAGCACCACCGGATCCGGCAGGTAACAAGGCAGAAAACGCCACAAGAACTGTAATCGTATCCCTGCCGCTTGAAATTTACAATGTTGCAATAAACACCACAAATCCAAATCCAGCATATGCAAAGACCGGTGATACGCTTGTAATCAGTCTGGAATCAAATATGAGCATTACAAACGCATCCATATCTGCAACCGTACTTGGCAGGCAGGCCAACATTACAGTGTATAATCAAACCCTGTATGTAACTCAACGAGTAAACGCAGGCGATAACGGCAACGCCACCTTTACCATCCTGATACAAGATCAGGGATCTAGCATGATTGCAACCGAAAACGATCTGCAGAATAATATTCTTATAGATACGGCACCGCCTACCATAATCTCGTCTACAACCCTCACCCCGTATCTGGTTTCTGTCGCATTTGATGAATCCATTGCAATTACTGCGAATATAGACACGGCTCTGGAAATTACGGGATATTCCCTGACATCATTTAACGTAAAAGACGGGTCTGCAATACCAAAGAGTATACTTGAAATTACAATTGCTCCTTCAACCCCGTTTGAATCAAATTCTCAGCCAGAGATCCAATTTGACATCTCTTCAAACTTTGGCGAGCTTACAGATCTTGCAGGAAACAGTCTATCATTTACAACCATTACCGCATCTGATGGAATAAAACCGTCGATGAAAAGCGCCACTGTAGTATCCTCTAATCTAATAGAGGTATATTTTGACGAGAATGTTCAATTTATACCCGGAACAGCACCTCTCCAATTACTTGATATCGACGGATCTACAAACCTCATCTCTAGTAGCATCTCTGGAAACACCCTGAGCATATCCTCATTCCTAACGTCGTTTCCTGATGCAGTATTGAACATTAGTTTTATAGGAACTAGCCCCAATATCGAAGATACAAGCGGAAACAGCTTTACAGCTAGCTCTATTTTGACAAACAATACTCACTCTATGGGTCCGTACATTTCCACCGATAGGACAATAGTCATACAGTATAATATGACCATAAATCCTGCAACATTGGACATTTCTGATTATACAGTATCATATGGTTTGATCGTGGATGCAACCATCGATTCGATTGCACTCTCAAATGGCGACACTACAGTTACACTCACAATGACAGCTCCATTTGGAACCGGCGCAACCCTATTTATAGAACAATCCGGCGATATTCTTAACGTTAATGGATATAGTGTAAATCTAGCTCGCACTAGTACGCAGGATTTGGCACCTCCTGTACTAGTATCTGCCGTTTCAACAACCACAACTGAAATAATCCTCACGTTTAGCGAACCGATAACTGAGCAATCTGGTAATGCGATAAACTATGCAATATCAGGAGCATATATCCTGGACGTTACAAAGATCGGCTCAAATACTGTGTTAATATCTGTAAGCCCGTTCACTACTGCAATAGTTCAGATCACCCCCCACTCAAACATACAGGACTTTTCTGGCAATATCGCAGAAAGAGGAACAAGCCTGAACGTCTTAAAAAGGGGTTAAAGATAACACATCATCTAGTAGTAAAACCACATCAATATCATCAAGCCCTGCTCATCTTGCCAGTATTGCAAATATTGGGTTTTAGAGTATAGCATACGCTAGGATCGTATCTGATACAAAGTGTCAGAATCTAGACTGCAGCATCTAGAATGTGAATATTATGGCACGACAAAGAAGCCCAATTCAATTTTCTGTGTTGCAAATTTGCGGGCACTCAGAGTGGATGAAAACCTTCTCTTCATGGATGAAAACGTGGCCTCTATGTTGCTGCGTTTGTGGTATGTGGATAGAAATTCATCAGGATTATCACAATGCCATCGAAGCATCTTTTCCCATTGCGTCAAATCCACGTACGCGAACACCTTTTCTTGGCATTATTACAGGAATTTGTCCGGTCTTTTCTATGAGCGTGCATATGTTACGTGAAATGTATGCTGCATCAAGCATCACATGACCGGAACCGTGCGGCAGTGTGTCACATATTTGCTCAAATATTGGTGCATCATGGCATCATGCATGTGTAATATGATATGATATGATAGGATTATGCCGTTTTCAGCAGTTACAATATACAATTTGCGATAATCCCGTCTGAACCTTGATCCATTTTTTGCATCAAGCCATGGGTTATGCCCGTTTATTGCAATTCCTGTAGAATCTCCATACAATGTACCTTTCATTCCAGGTCTGCCTGCAGAATTTATCATCCATGTGATGAAATGTACATCAATTCTAGTAGATGCTACCTGCAACGCTGACCTTGACGGGACTCTTTTCAAATCCGGTATTGATAGTAAACGTGGTGAATCTTCAAGATAATCTACGAGTTCATCGTATGACAGTTGTTGCATTGTTTTTAGGGCAATACACACAGTCATTCCCAGGAGGTCAAAGCCGGTTTGTCCTAACGGACTTGGTTTCCATGGATTTACCCCTTGATTTTTTGCTTTCATTATAATCGAGGTTAACATTTGGTGTGATCTGGCAAGATTTCCTCGTCGTTTGTGCTTTGTTGATTTCATTAAATTGGCTCTGATCTACTGATCCAAAGCTTTTTCGGTTGTTTACGTTCATGATCTAAAAGCTTTATGGTATGTTTTTGATTTTATTCATGGACCGAGATATGTGGTGGTGTTTGCAAGATGGTATGAACATAATCGATATATGCTAAAACATATGCTAGAAATACTGACGTTTAACCATTTTTATTATTAGATATTAAAAATTCGTACTGAAATCCTGTACACCACTGTTCTAAAATATTTCTTATGGTATCTGCTCTTTCCCCATCAATCTTTATCCCCATTTCAAAACCCCTGTCCAGGCCAAATTTTTCAATATTTGACGACATGACAATCACATGTTTATCTGTAACAATTGCTTTGGCATGTAACCATTTGTATCCTAAAATACGAATGCCAGATTTTTTCATTTTTGTAAAAAGTGCAATATATTGAGGTCTTGGTCTAGCTAAAACTGTTATGACTGTGCCATGTTTTGACATATCGCAAAGCTTGTCTACTATAAAATTATCTTCCCAACCATAGCTTGATATGATCATCGATCTTGAATTGTCGTTTATGGCATCCATTAACTCATTTTTTATTGTTTTATGAGTGGGTGTGGTCTGCAGTATATTTTTTACACCTTTATACTCACTAATTTTTTTTATGGGCTTGTATGCTAGAAAATTGCCTTTATTATCCACAATTTCATTATCTGCATATTCCCAAAATGCCCATTTGATAATTTTCATACTCTCTTCAATTTCTTCTTTTGTAAGATTAACTGCTAGTTCTTGATTATGCCCAAGAGCCTCTTCTGTAAAATTTGCTGTTAGTAGCATACCTTTGGAATTTGTATTGGGATCGCAAAGTATTATTTTTGCATGAAAATTAATTGATGAATGAATTAACGTTTTTCCTGAAAGTTTCTTGAGTGTTTCAATATGGCGATTATATGTTTTTTTATCAAATTCATCATCAGATTGCTCTTGTTGAAGTCGTATATTTGATGCAAACATAAGATAACATCTCACATTACGTTTACTAGCTTCAGACAGTGCATTTTCAACGCTAGTATGCGCTAAAAAGAAACTGGATATCACAATAAATGATTTTGCACCATTTATCAATTTTATCACATCCTCAATCATAATTGAAGTCCTATTTGATATGTATTTTTCATTATATTTCCAATTTGATAATTGATTTTGTATTTTTTTTGTTTTTTTCTGTTTGGTTCGATTTTTATGTTTAAATTGTTTATTTTTCATAAATCCCAATCTTCCATTGATTTTAGATACCAGTATTGTGAAGTATGCTTTGAAATTTTTTCACCATTACATAACATTGTTCGTTCTTCAATATGAATATCATATTCTGAAAATTTATCTAGGATTTTATTTCTTAATTTATTATATCTTTCTTTTGTCATATATTCTGTTATGTTACTTAAAAATAAAAACTCTGCCCATTTTTGTGCGTCATTTTTTGTTTTAGGATAAACATCTACTAATACACTTACATTTTCAAACGTTCCGTAATCTAAAATTACTGGATTGATAAATTCCAAAACATGTTGCATGTTAATTCGATCTGTAATGTCATCATTATCAAATTGAACTAAAAGTTTTCTTTTATCACGATCCCACTCTTTAGAAATATTTTTGAATTTTAACATTGCTTCCCAAATACTTTCAAATGATGCGTTTGGAGGATGCAATGCTCTTTTAATTTTTTTAAATCTTTTAGATACTGAAATCTCTAAATGATTCTTTTGTATATTCCACGACAAATATTCTGCATTATGTGGTAATTCTTCTGCCATATCTTCATAATTTTCAATACGAAAATCTTTACCTTCTATAGGTTTTACATGTGTGCCTGACAAATTGTCAATGAATGCTGGAACATTGGATACATTATTTACTGACGCACGATCCTTTCTTGATTTAAATTCAACAACTCTGTCATCTGCATCTCTAGTGAATTCTGAATATGTTAAATTTAATTCCAATATTTTTGGTTTTTCGAACATGATCGTATCTTCTACATATTTAATATTCCATGTGCCCTCTATCGGCATAAAAATTAATTCTTGTTTTATAGAATCCTTCCCATTATATGTGATAGAATATAATCCATTTTTTTCATTGATTAATCCCAAATCAGTACATTTTGTTAATAATGCCTTTGCAATTGATACGTTCCAGGATCCCAACAATTCATTAGATAATGATTTTGCACTTGCTTGCGATTTCATTTCCATAACATGATAAAGAATTGCTAAAATATAATCAATTTTTTCCGGAAATGCAATCATTGCCCGTATATTCCAAGATTTTATTTGAATTTTCTTTTTCAATATTATGTTGAATAACTCACAAACCTGAATCAATTACATCACCCCACATTTTTTTATTTGTACTGATTTCTTTCGCTAATATACTAGTTATTGATTTGTACTTTTCATCATCTTTAACATATCCTTTATTATTTCCAACTATAACACATTGATAGCGTGCTCTAGTCAATGCCACATTTAGACGGTTTACAATCTTAACAAATCCGGTTGGATGTTTTTTCACCATACTTAAAAATACTAAATCTGCTTCATGACCTTGAAATCTATCCACCGTACATAATTCAATTTTAATATTTTTTAATTTAATATTGAAATACCTGGTCGCCTCAGTATTTTTTGTATATTCACGTAATAATTCACGTATTATGGCTTCTTGACCTCTATAAAATGTCAATATTGCTATTTCCCATGGTTTATGATCGGATCTTGTAGTTATTTTTGTAACAAATTCCTTTAATTCGTTTATTATTGCTTTAGCTTCATTCATATTTATTTCATCAAGTTTGTTTAATGAGATATTTTTATTATGGATATTTCTTTTTTTAAATATTTCAGGATCTTCATGTTTGTATGCAACATCCAGCCAAATCATTCTAAATTTATATTTTGAATAATTCCAATTACGTTCTTTGGATATGGATTCTGGAGTAAATAATGATTCGCTATTATAGATATGTTTGTGTGAAAAATCAGCTATTTCTTTATGCATTCTATGCTGCCATTGAAGTTTTATATGTCTCTTGGAAAAATCTTCATCCAGCATTCCGTTTGTAATGACCGTTTGATAATAATCTTTTTTATTACTTTTAAAACCGTGTTGAATAAATTCTAAAAATGATGGTAATGCTGCTAATTCCACATCATGAATATGTTTTTGTAATCTGTCTCGTATTTCGTCATCATATGGTAAAAGCGATTCTATTTCTTCCATAATTTTATCGGAATTTCCTGCATATTCTGTATTTTTAACAAGATTCATTTCATGATATCGTTTTATTCTCCATGAGATTTCATTACCCCATGTGCGATCACTTCTTTTTTTAGCTATTTTATTGGAAATTTGCATTTTTAATTTTCCTAAATTATTTTTTTCACATCTGATCATTGAAACATTCTGTGGAATTTTTCCCAATTTCTGTATGGATTTTATTGAGCCAATTATAATGTCATGTTTTTCTAAAATCTGTATTGAATGATTATTGATATTATCGATATTAATAATTTTTATATTGTGCATTTTACATTGTTTTTCATAAATTTCAATACTTTCATTATAATTTTCATCTATACATACGATAGATTTCTCTTTGTATTTAATTGCACAAAAAACATCGATACACGCATTTTTATAACAAATGTATTCTTTCATTTTATCCTCAATGATTTTTGCCACACTTTCTTCGTCATCTATATACGGTGGCAGTTGTCGTATATCTCCAACTATTATCCAGCGTTTTGCATGCAATGCTGGAACCAAAAATTCGGTAAAAAGTGTCTTTGAAGCCTCATCCACTATCAACACATCAAATTGTTGATTGTCTTCTAAATGCTTAATTATTCCAATAGGTGTGCCACATATGAGATTTGCAGAATCAATTATAATTCGTTTAAAACCATCATCATTCTGATTTAAGACTGTAGAAAAAATCTTGTGAGATTTTTTATCAGATTTTGATTTTGATAAATGATCTATAAACTCTTGTCTTTTAGTTTCATACAGCTGTTCATATTGCCAGTGTTTTATTCGGTCTGATATGGATTCTTTATTTCCAAATCGTATTGGCATTACTTCTTCCATCCGCATTTCTTCTTTCTCGTTTGAGATTTTTTCTAACACGTTATCTATGGCTACATGTGTTGATGCACACAACAGTATTTTCTTTTTTTTAGAAATCAATTGTGCTATCAATTCACACAAAACAGTTGTTTTGCCAGAGCCTGGAGGTCCTTCCAAAAATGCAAAATCTTCTGTGTTTAACGCAATTTTTACAAATTTACGTTGTTCATCTATTCCTTTTCTTTTATCATCTTTGAGTATAAACCATTTATCGATATATTCTTCACGAATATTTGGCCAGTCTGTATTTATATATGAATAAAACAATTTTAAAATTGGTTCGTGGGATTTTAATGGGTTGATCATTATTGTTTTAATAGCTTCCACTTGTTTTTTTATGGCATATGTATTAGGCTGTATTGATATTTCTTTAGTTCTAGGCTGTCGATCAAGTACTAGTATTTTTTTATCAAAATCTCGATCTAATATTGATATTACAGTTAAATTATTTCTGTCATCATCATTTGAAATATTTTCTGTAATTTCGCTCAATTCTCCATCTAAAAAGTCATTCATATATGATTTTGATTGATTTAAATTTTTTAAACGAATAAAAATGCCATTTTTTTTCATTTTCATTTTTTGTTTATATTTTTTTGATACGAGATCGAACCCAATTGTTTTCTTTTCTTTTTTTAATAGATATCTTAAACTTGATAAATATTTGTAAAACGGTCTGGCCCCAAAATTTATATCATCTTCACGGTGTGAAGCATTATTGTCATTTGAATTTTCAAAGTATAGATTTCTCATATTGTTATATGTGGGATATATTATTTATTAGACTTTATGCATAATCGTTCAAATCTGTCATTTTTACTCGTAAAAATTGTGAATTTTGCCCATTATGTATAAAAAGTCTAATGGCGTGATTATGCTACATTAAATCTGATTGAACAACGCCAGAATTTCCAAAGTTATGATATTTTGATTTTTGAGTAGCTTTGGATAATGCCTCCAGGAACAATACAAACGTCTAAAATTCCATTTCCCAGGGAAAATATTTGCCAGAGCGCGTGTTATCAAATATGCTGCCAAAACAATCTCTGGTATCATATCCATTTATGCAAGCACCTGTTTTGTTCTGATCTCTTTACTTTGTGATCGAGTTAGACGCATGATGTCTGATTTGTCTATCTTGCACATGCTTTGTGCTAACCATAATGCATGGGGATAGCCGGTTAAATCCGTGGTGGTCAGACAATCTATGATTCCTTTTGTTCTAGATTCATCATAATCATCACCAAACATTTCCATCCTTAACAATGGTGACCAATCTTCCAAATGGGCATACATGGTGGTAACAACTGAATCACTGCCATATCTGTCATCTTTGCACATCATACTAAATCCCGTATTTCTACAACTAGCATAACGTGTTGCAATGTCAAAATCAGTGTATCCAAAAGTTGTTTTTGAATTAGGTATAGTTGAGACAAAAATAACATTTTTTGAACCATATAGAAATTTTAATAAATCATAATCATTTTTTGAACGAATATTTCGTTTATTTATCCTGCCTAGCTCAGCTAATCTAGAATGAATGGATCCATCTATTAGCACAAAATCTGATTTTGAAGACATTTCCTTGCACAGTTCTGCTTCTTTGGTTATGGTCCATAATAACACAGTATTTACCTCATGCCGATTTTGACCGCATTCACTGTGCCATTTGGGTATGCTATCAGTTGTATTAGTAGCAGAAGCAGTGCCGACCCATAGTTTTACGCCCTTGTATTCAAAGCATCTGTAATTACTACTGATCCCGATGATTTCTGAATCAATGTGCCTAGGATTGTATGAAAACCACTTGCAATCCTGGGATTTTTTTACCTCTTTTGAATTGATCGCGTCTTTATTCATATAATGTATAGGTTGTAATCTAATATAAATTTAACGTGTATAGGTTGTAATGATATGACTGCTAGATATGATCCGATGTATAATTGGATTTATTTTATTAATAATGGTCTAGACCGACTAACCGGTCTAGCCATGAATTTAAAAACTATTCTTTTTGTATTAACGACGAATCGCCGTCTAACAATATGATGGCAGAGATTAGTTAATCTTCTCTGCTGTGCTCGTATTCATCATTGTTTTCATTGCATTGATCTGAATGATTGTCTAAATCATCTTGATTAGTTATTTTCAAAACCTCCATGATTGTATAATACACTACAAATTATTTAAGAGTATTGAACATTTTATCTAAAATATATGTGATAATAAAGCAAAAATCATGAATAAATTACACATAATGTATATATTTTATATAAATAAAAAAAATGGATGTAGGGGATTAGTAGGCTCCCCAATAGGCCTTATACAGTTGAACGTACTGCGATCACTTTTGAACCACGCCTAAACACCCAAGGTTCCAAGCCCCGGGGGGTTCCGACCCCCTCGGGTCCGCTTATCTCCATAGAATGCCTGACGATTAGACATGATCTGCAGAATTTAACATTCAACATTTTATTATGACCCATGTTTTGATATGATCATGGCGGATATTCCAACTAGAGATGACATAAACATAGGCTCATCAGTACATATAATTTGCAAAAATGATCAAAAAAGTGGTAAAACCACAAAAGGTATTATTAAAAAAATATTGACAAAGTCACACGATCATCCGTATGGAATAAAAGTAGAATTGACAGATGGTAAAGTCGGTAGAGTGAATAAAATTGAAATTCATAATACCACATCTGCAGTAATAAATGACAAAACAAATCCAAAGTATGAGGTCAGCTCATGACTAACAAATTAGTCAATAACATACGATCATTGGTGCGGACCCCTGTACAATGAGAACGATTTTTGCATTAAAAATGATAGGATCAGAGGACTCATTTTATCATTGCCCTCCATGCGGTGCCAAATTCTGATGGTGTCGCACATCCTATTGCAAAGTGTACTCGGTTCTGATTGTAATCCTCAAAGGCGTATGATATTGCAGCCTTAGCGTCCTGGAACGTCTCAAAGTCGCGCGGCCAGAGATATTCTTTCTTGAGGCTCTTAGGATAGGATTCCACATGAGCATTTTGCTCTAGCGTGTGATGGTGGATGAATTCCTGCTTCACACCGTATGCTTTTACAGCTTTGTCAAATTGCGCTAAAATATACTGGGAGCCGTTGTCAGTTCTTAAAACAAGGTTTGAGCAGTCCTGGTTCTTTGAGGCTAAAGCTTCAGTTAATGCTGCAATTGCACCGTCGGTAATAGCTCTTGACTCAAACGCATATCCGACCCATTCACGGGTAAATGCATCAAGGACGTTGAATAGGTAACACCATCTGTCCTGACCGCACCAAATGTACGTCATGTCAGCTTGCCAGAGCTGATCAGGTCCTGCAGGTTTTGGGCGCTTCCTTGAGCGAATGATCTCTTTTTTGGGTTTTGCAGGCACACTCTAGCCTAGATAATGGTATATTTTCTTAATCTTTTTGCGGTTTACGGGTTTGACTGTAATACGAGACATGGTGGTAGCCATTCTTCGTGTTCCATATGTTGGTCTGCTCTGACCAACCTGTTGCACCATCTTTGAGATTTCCTTGTTGATTTGAATAATGCGTGATTTTTTCGGAGCGTACAGCATATTGTTGGATATTCTGGTATAACGTATGGATTTGCGGACATTAAAACCTTGTTTTTGCATGAGAGTCAATGCTTTCATTTTGTGCTCTACTCTAACGTTTTTTTTAAAGCATCATTGGCTATGGTTAGATCTCCAATGATTCTCTTCAACTTGTCCATCTCGTGATCGTGCTTTTTACTCTCATTACGATTATACGGTTTTTTTATGCCTGCCTTGCCACATTCAAAGAATATGTCACTCCACTGGGTAAAGGATGCCGGATTTATGTTATGTTTGCGGCACAGTCTGCAGGAGTGATGTGTGTGTTTATTGACTCCATGACGATACGCACCTTTTCGTCTGGAGCATGATGTGGTCTTTTCATTGATGGATACATTCATGACTGGGTAAAATTTGTTTCATTTTGGGTGTTCTCATTTTATGGGATCCACTTCAATACACACTTGATGTCATGTTAGATAAATACCGCAGTACAGAAATGTCCGAAATGCAGAGTTTGATCAAACGGTTGGAGGATGCGACGATGAATCTGTTTACCTTTATAGAGCATGAAAACATCCCACCTACAAACAATAGACCTTATGCATAATTAACCAAAAAATCAATTTTGACAAATCGAAAGATCTATGATCTAGTATCACATTCGTACAGCATGTGTGCCCCAGACAAGCGTATAATCGCCCAGCAAACAGAGATGATCTCCAAGCTTGAAGCAGAAATTCAACACTACAAAAAAACGATACATGATAATGAGGTCGAAAAGCAACAATCTGCCTACGAATATTTGAACCACATAATTGATGATGACAATTATTTGTACGGGACGACTGGAATGAACCGTGAAGAGTTTGAATGGATTCAGGAACGGTTTGAAAAAGTTATCGAATATTCGCCCAAGGTCCCCCGCTTTTCAGATTATGTCGACGATCCTGGAAACACCTGTATTCTCACTGCATCTCAAATTTTGTTTGTCACACTGTGCCGCAAACGCAACAATCCTAAACAGGAATTGCTTGCGGCCATTGCAGGCGTTGATCAGAGCACCATCAGCAGATATCTGACCTTTTCTGATGAATTGTTGATGAATATTCTTCCAACGGCTAAGAATATTGGTGCTGCAATACGGACAATACGTACAAGCGAGTTGTTTAAAAAATTCGTACCCGGCAGAGGCGGCGGCGAGCTGTATCTTGATGCCACGTTTGTACAGGTTCAAAGACCGCAGGAAAACCAAGAGGTAGTATACTCTGGAAAGCGCAAGAGGCACGTCTACAACGTACAGATAACCTCAAACAAAGACGGGTTGGTACTTGACATTGGCGGACCTGAAGATGGCTCAGTACATGACATGGAGGTACTGCGGCGTAATCCGCCAAATTTTGGCAAATGGACCGATGGCATGAAAAACTCTGATACAAAAAAAGAGCGCCAAATTATGCTATATACTGACAAGGGATATCTGTCCGTGGAAAAAGACTATCGGGGCATTATCTCAAAGCAGCCATACAAAAAACCAAAGGGTAGGGGATTGACAGAGACAGAACGCGAATATAGCAAGAGGATCAGTCGTAAGCGCATAAAAGTAGAGCATGCCATAAACCGGCTCAAATGGTTCCGCAGAATGAGTGCCATATATGATGACACAATGGATGCGTTTTATACAGAAATCCAAGTGGTTACAGGACTGACCAATCTGCACATCATGTTAAAGGATCGCAAGTATATCGAACCGTTGGAAAAAGTTTGCCCTCAAATCAAGTAGCACATCTTTGTGCATACGGTCACGCATAATATTCTGCTTTTTGTCATGCATATGATATTTTGATTTATTTTGTTGTCTGCTTGAAGGTTTTAGGCCATGTGTACTTTGATCATGACAGCGTCATAGTCGGAACCGTATGTCTCAGTGATTGATTATGCATAAGGCCTAATGCAGCCGAGCGGGCATTACGAGATGTCGTGGTTCGCCGTAAGATAAGCGGACAGATCAGAGGATCTGAATCCATGAGAAGAATGTTAAACTTTTTAACGTGCGTTTTGATGTGGAATGCACACGGTAAAAGCGTCTTTGAAGATATGTTCAGTGTCGTTTAATAGCTGACCTCATACAAATAAATACATGTTTCATATGCCCATATTGAAAATGGATATATTCAAATCTAGAACAAATAGGGATTCCAAAAGCGTCAATTGTGAAGATCTATTTGAGATATACATGAATCATAAAACAAAACATAGGCTGACCGCAACGGACATACGTCAATACGTAGATGCACCATTCTATCTTTACTGTAATAATTTTGTAGATAGATCAGAAATGGACAAAATCCCAGACGCATACCTTGTTGAACTCGGCAAGATGGGAAACGAGCATGAAGAAAAGGTAAATCAAGAAGAATTTCCAAATTCTGAACCAATGATATTTGATACTCCTGAAGATGGATTTCGTAAAGTACTAGACAGTATGGCATCTAAAACTATGGCCATACTAAATGCTCCATTATATTACCTACCTGAAGGACTTTATGGCACTGCAGATCAGATTGTAAAAGAAGATGGTAGATCCATCTTTGGAAAACATCACTATGCCATAAAAGAGATTAAAATTGCCAAAAATATCAAAAAAGGCCACATACTTCAGGCAGCTTTATACAATCACATAATCGGTAAAATACAAGGTTATACTCCAGATACGTTTTATCTAATAAACATGGAAAAGCATGAGATTCCGTATAAATTTGCAGAATATGAGGGCGAGTTATTTGATAAAATAGAAGGCGTGTTCAAGATCAAAGATGGGGAGCGACCATCGCCCACATTTGGTTCATGTATGTACCCGTGGAATGATTATTGTAACAAAATGGCATTGGAAGAACGGGATGTATCGTTGCTTCATGGCGTGGGATTAAAAATGAAAAATAAACTCGTTGAAGCAGGATACCAAAAACTTGATGATGTTGTTAATACGGGCAAACAGAATCTTATGAATATTGATGGAATAGGGGCGATAAATGCAAACAAAATGACGCATCATGCAAATGCTATCTTGAAAAATAAAGTGGTACAAATCAAACCCCCTAAACCCTTGTCAGAGAAGACTACGGAAATATTCTTTGATTTAGAAGGCATTGATTTTGCAACTCAAACTGCACACGAATTAGACATGACAGACTATTTGATTGGTGCTATAATACGCAAAGATGGCAAGGAGGAATATGTCTCATTTGTAGCAAAAAATATTGATTCGGAGGAAGACATGGTAAAAGAATTTGTAGAGTTTCTGGGAACGCAGAAAGACTATGTGTTATATCATTGGGCACCTTATGAAAAAACACATATGGTCAAAATGATGGAAAAATATGATATATCTAGTGATGATCAACAACTTGTTCTTTCAAAGGATATTCTCTATGATCTACATCCAATAGTAACCTCTTCATACATTTTTCCAATTCCAGGTACTGGTCTTAAACCAATAGCCAAATGGATGGGCTACCAGTGGAAACATACAGATGTAGGTGCTATGTCATCGATTGATCTATACCTCCAATACGCACATGATCCAGAGACACACAAAGAACTACTTGATAGAGTGATTGATTATAACAAAGACGATTGTGTGGCGACTAGTATTATAAAGGATTGGTATGTAAGGGCGGTAAATGACTAACCCTCCAAACCTCTCTCAGAGGATTTTAACCAATTCTGTGTGCGGATTGATACCCCTCATACGCGTGGTCTCATAAAAGGTCAGAATGACACCAAGCCTTCTCATGCCTTTTGCGTTTTTCAGCCCTCCCTTTTCCTTGCGGTACGGTGCGACAGGACGTATTGCACGCTCGGCGGCATTGTTTGTCGGTGCCATTCCAGGATGCTGCAAGAACGTAAACAAATTGGGTGTGGCATTGGCAAGTTTTACTCCAAACTGTTTTCCGGCATTTTTGTAGGATTCTGCGATTGTCAAGACATCCTGTACCGGCAGATCACATTCTTCCGGTTTTGCTTTTTTCCTAGCTTTTGCATCAAAATATAGTATAAGAAGTTATTAATTACGTTTAACCACTCTGTAACAAAAATTTAATCGCTACGTTTAGATCGCACCAGATTTAAGAGCAAATATGACGCGACAGAACAGAATTCCGGCAGGCATCAAGTTCATGCCAAACATGAGCATCACATATCTTAGAAATTGTTATGCAAAAGAAAAGATTCCAGTTGCAAAACAGCGTATTCTCTCATGGATTAAAAGAAAACAGGACAAAACAATGGAGAAGATTGGCGAGGAGCTTGGCGTAAAAGAGACAACAGTATGCAAATGGCTCATACGGGTAATGGAGGATGGACTAGCCTCAAGATACAACATAAAACGTCTTGGCAGGGAATGCCATCTTTCAGAAAAACAGCTTGAAAAACTAACAAAGGATCTGATTGCCGGACCTGAAAAATGCGGATATAGTCAGTCCGCATGGTCTACTGTAATGGTAACGGATCACATTTGGAAAAAATTCAAGGTACAATATGTCCCACGTTCTGTACAAAATTTACTCAAACGTCTTGGATTTACAATTCAAAAACCCCGTCAGTACCATCCCAAAGCTGCATCAAAGAGTGAACAGGAACGCTTTAAAAAAAAACTAGGCACATATTGGCACAAAGAGAGGCACACGGAGCAGTAACTGTATCCATGGATGAGATTCATCTTTACCCAACAACCAATATCCGTAACGCATGGTACCTCATAGGCAGCAAACCCCAAGTTCCATTAGATCCGACCAGACACAGAATAACCATGTTTGGAGCTTTAAGCAAGGATTCTTTCATATTCGAGTTTTACGATAAAGCAAACAAAGACAGTCATTTGGATTTTATAAAAATCCTGGAAAAAGAGTTTGGCCGTGTGACAATAGTGCATGATAATGCATCTTATCATCGCCACCGTGACGTATTTGAATACATCAAATCTAGAAAAGGACGAATCAGTTTAATTTATCTTCCACCGTATACGCCAGAGCTGAACCCAATAGAAATCCAGTGGCGTGTTTTACGAAAATGCATATCAAATGGGCATTTTGAATCGATCAGACATCTGAAAAAGAAAATTGACCGGGTCATATTGTCTAATCAGATGAAACTTGTCAAACTGCACGATTATCTAATTTTTTAGAAACAATAATGTGGGGTAATTGTTACTATGGAGATTGTATTCGGTGTGTTTGTGATAAAATGTAAATTATAAATTCTTATACTATATCTGCACACGTACGCTTGAGAGTAATTTATTGTGAAATATTTGTTCATGGGTTCTCTTTTTGTTTTTATATTTTTTGCAGGATATGATCGAATTTGCTTGTGGAAATGCGTCATGTATTCCATGATATGTGCTATCATAGAAATTTGAAACAGAATTCAACAGATCCTGCGTAATTTTGTTTTCACACTGCAGTGGGTGGTTCTCTTTTACAATGGCATAATCGTGTACACTGCCAGGATATGACGTTGAGCTATACAAGATCATTCCGTTTCCGTTTATGACTTCTGTTGTTTTTCTAGTATGTGTTTTGTGCTTGCCAGAATAGTTTTTCTTTTACTCATCCTTGTCACTTGGACGCCATACCCGTTGTTCGGTAGCATCTGTAACGCAATAATTGTCGGGAAAATTCTTTTCAAGATCTTTGGAAGATTTTATTTCTAAAACTTGTTTGTGTAGGTTATGTGGAGTTGGAAGAATATCTGCCAATATCTTTAGAATCATGCCTATGTTTCGTTGTACATTACTTTGATCCAAGTCAAACATGTATCCTATTTTTTCATACGACTGGTATTCTCGTAAATAAACAAGCGTCATTATTAACCGATCTGGCAGTGACAAGTGATGTTTCATGCCTCTCCTGGACTTTGTTGTCTTTCTGCTGTATCTGCAACATCCAGCTGACATTCAAGATATTTTTTACGTATGCCCGGAATCAAGGAATCAAATTCTTCGACCGTAAGAACGGTAAACGCCTTGAATGCACGTGGTTTTTTGCGCATTATCGTTTCTGAGAATATAAAACACCGTAAACATGCATGAAAATAGATCGATGTGATCTAAAAGTTTGGACTGCATGATCGAATTTCTTTATTACGCAAGGCATCTAATAAATAATCCCTATGGATATTTATGATGTCTTACAACAATCAATTATTAATTTTTTAATAAATTCGTGATGGCATGAATATTTAAAAAGCGATATCAGACGTTCTACTAACTCATCATAATTTTCATTTTTGGTTGTACGATTTTTAACCATATCTGTTTTTAATAAAATTAAATTAACTTCAATTGATGCAATATCTGTATTTTCAGCATGTATGTCACTTAGCAATTCGTCTATATTTCTAAATAATTTATAATACTCATCTATATTTTTTAAAGATTTTTTAGATAACATATCGATCATTCCATCTATATTTATAAACAGTTTTTCAAATATTTTTTGAATCTTTGGATCATTATATCCTATTTTCTCATAACATAATCTTTTCAAATCATTTTCAGCATTTTGTAATTGAATTAAACTATTATCTGAATATTTGATAGGTTGATCTGATTGAAAGACATGTTTAGATGTTTTATTAATATAGTATAGAATATCTCTTATTTGTTTACATTTGTCTAATACATTTTTGAGTAATTTTTCAATATCAATTTTTTGACATATTGTGATAAACATTTCATGAATGTTGGTTTCATGTCTAAGAGATTCTTCGTGTTTTGCATATTCTCCAAACATATTTTTGTTAAATTCTTGTAACAACCCAAACGATTTATTTAAACAACTCAAGATACTTCTTTGTATGGCAATATCGTACATATCTGATTTTTGTTCTAGCATGGACAATATGTCGTACCACTCTTCAATTTTTTCATTAATTTGTTTTTTTGAGTTAACATATCTTGCATCATCAGCTAAATAATATGCCGTATTTTTACCATTTGTAAAAATGTGAATTCTTTTTGCATTGATTAAATCTGTAATGTGTTTAATAATGGTATTGGGGGTCATAGAACTTCGTTGATTATATAGAATATTGGTTATAAACATACGTATCGGCGAACCATGATATGATATTATTTCTAAAATTTCTTCACATCGTTTACAGTATTGATCATCATTTGAATCGGGTATATTTTTTTTTATAACATTATGATTTTTATTGTGTAAATCATCACTATCATATATTTCATTTATGTCTTGGTTATTTTTTATATATATTTTAGAATGTTTTTCCAAAATATAAAATTGCTTATGTAGTATCGCATATTTGTGTTCGACTATTTTAATTTCGTCATCTAACAAAAATCGTTCTTTTGATATATTCATTTTATTTCGATCATGCATTAAAGCTATATATTTTTTACATAGATGATTACATTCTATATGTATATCATTTATGGATTTATTAGACATTCCAAATAAATTATCTTTAATTGTATTTTTTACCATGGAAATATTTTTGATAATCTTTTGACGATATGCAGACATTTCATCATATGGTTTATCATGAATTATACAATCAATTTCATTTTTAAAATCTCTTGGATTGTAATTATAAAGTGAAAAATTCTCTTGTATGTTATGTAACACAGCCAATCCATATTTTGAAGTTTTTTTTTCAATATTTTTTATTATGTTCATCAATTGTGTTATTCTATATTTTATTTGTATTACTAAATTTCTATAAAATGCTTGATGTGGCTCTAACTCATAAAATCTATTTTGACCAATTTTATAACCAAAAATCATGTCCTGCAAGATTAATTTTTCAATATCTTTCAAAACTGTAACATTTGCCTTGGCGTTGATTATGTCTAAAAGATCATTTTGCTGTATTCTGGGTTTCTTTTCAATTGTTTCTAATATTTTCATCTCCCTGTCTGATAATTTCATATATATAATATGAAAAATCATGAATTCTATTTAAAAATTCACAATTGGCATAGACTTGAATGGTATTGTATGGTAAACAAGGTTATGAATTAAGCATCATATGATTATAATGCATGATAGTCTTAGACTCGTGTATAGTAATCCAGGTTCTTCGTTTCAACCCCAAGAATATTCCTTTATTATTCAATAGTGGATATTCTACAATCATTTTAATGGATACTGTTCTAGGAGAAGTGAAAAAGGTGTATTGGTCTAAAAAAAAGAAAAACATATCATATACTGACATTGTGGAAAAAGTAATATTTTTTGGATCTTCAGTATCAGTTTTTCAAACAAACGAAACAATGGAGAAATATGCCAAGATCATTGAATCCAAATATGAAATATGCCATTATCCAGATAGTCTTATACTAGCTGCAGCCAAATTTCATGAATCAACTATTGTAACATTTGATAATAATATGCTAAAGGCTTCCAAACAAGAGAATATTGCAACTTATGATCTAAAAAAATTAAAGGATCTGAAAAATCTTGCTTAAATCCAATATCCCACTTTCAGTAAATTTTCATTTAATCAAAATATGTAATGAACACTGTGAATATTGCTTTGCAACATTTAATGATGAACTCATCCGAATACCACTCAATTTAGATCAAATTCAACAAATTTTAACACAATTGCACATGGCTGGAACTGAAAAAATTACTTTCGTAGGTGGAGAGCCAACTCTATTCAAAAATCTTGGTGATGTAATAGTTCATGCAAAGCAACTTGGTATGATTACATGTTTGGTTACTAATGGTGCTCATCTTGAAAAATTATTGGAAAATTATGGCAAATACCTTGATTGGGTTGCTTTTAGTATAGATTCAACCCATGAAGATGTACAGCAGAAATTAGGTCGTGGAAAAGGAGATTATATTAAAAAATCGATACATCTAGTTAAAAAATGTCACAAAATGGGGATTAAAGTAAAACTAAACACGGTGGTTACTGATTGGAATTATAATGAAGATTTCAGAGAATTGATTAAAATAATTCATCCAAAACGTTGGAAGATATTTCAGGCACTTCCAATAAAAGGCCAAAATGACGGCAAAATTGAAAAATTACTTGTCAGTTCTGAGAAATTCCAGAGTTTTGTTACAAAAAATAAATGCCTGGAAAATGATCAACTTCAAATTATCTCTGAAGATAATGATGCTATGACTGAATCATATATAATGATCGATCCAAATGGACGGTTTTTTAGTAATGTTGGTGGCATGTATATGTACAGCTCTCCAATACTGCAGGTTGGTGTGTCTAAAGCTTTTTCAGAAATAGAATTTAGTATTGATAAATTTGAAAATAGAAAAGGTAAGTATGATTGGTAAATCTAACATAATTACAATAGACCGTATAATGGTGTGGCCCTTGTAGAAAGAGAACGTTTTTTGCATTAAAAATGAAAGGATCGGGGGCTCATTTTTGTCTTGCCATGGTCGTCGTACAAAAACGTGGCAAAAGTGGGATTTGAATCCAGTGATAATGGACCGGATGTGGTCTGAAGCCACAGTGGGCTCTGACCGTAAAAAGACGTACAGTAAGGTAGAATGCTATTGGGGTGCTGTCAAACCCTTTCTTTTTTTATTTTATATATTTTACAATCTTCGAAATGAATGACATTAGATCAATAACGGTTGTGAAATGACATAATACGATCGTAACAATCAAATGATGTGTTAGATCGTGTCTTTTTTGATGCAAATCATGTTCCCATTCTATAGAGGTTTAGAATATAATTGAAATCTTGTTTCGTCATATCACCGTTAGATAAAGAAGAAAGTAATATTCGTATAACATCCGATATAATATTTAATAAAATATTTTCTCCAGTTTTACAAGAATTAAATTATGATGTTGTGTTAAGATCTGATAAAATAAATCAACCGGGATCGTTACCAAACCAAATTATGGAAAAATTAGTCATGTCAGATATAGTTATTGCAGATATTTCGGGAAATAATCCTAATGTCATGTATGAATTAGGGCTTAGGCATGCACAAATTAAACCAACAATAATTGTTAAAAGAAAAAATATGTCGACCAATATTCCATTTGACATAACAACTATAAGAATAATATCTATAGATATGGATTCAGAATCATTTGTTAACGAAAAACAATTATTGAAAGATCATATAATTTATGCTGAAAAAAATCCTGAATCTGCATCATATTCTATGGCATCACATTATAATTATAATAATAATAAGGAAATAATAGTTAATATGATGTCTGGTATTGAAAATATAAAATCAGATGTATTAGATATTAAAACAACACAAAATCTAAAAGAGCCACAGGATGTATTAGAATCTATTATGAAGGAAGTTAACATGATGAAAGATAATAACAAATGTAGAATAAAAGGTAATGAATATTATAAAAATAAAAAATATTCTATAGCTATAATGTATTATGATAAATCGTTAGAATTAAAACCTAATGACATATCTTCATATATGCATAAAGGAAATGCATTATACGATTTATTAAATTATTCCGAGGCGTACACATGTTTCACAAATATAATAGATATGGATTCATCGATAATAGACGCGTATGTGTATCAAGGAGATGCATTACAAGCTATGAATAAATTTGATGAATCACTAGCATGTTATGATAAAGCTATAGAATTAGATGCAACATACATATTTGCATATATAAGAAAAGCACGAGCTTTAAAACAACTTAATCGTAAAGAAGAATCTTTAGAATGTTATGATAAAATAATCCACTTAGAACCAACTTACATAATAGCACATATTGCAAAAGGCACATTATTACTAAATCACAAAGAATTCGATGCATCATTAGCATGTTACGATGAGGCTTTAAAGTTAGATCCTAATGAAATATTTGCGTATGCAGGAAAATGTAATATTTTATATCGACAAAATAAATTTCATGATGTTATAAAATATTGTAAATTAATGGTAAAACTAGATCCAAAATATGAGGAGGCATATATGCTGCATGCAATGGCATTATCTAGGATCATGGAATTTGAAAATGCAATCAATTTTCATAAAAAAGTTTTAGAAATTAATCCAAACCAATCACATGCTTATATTGGAATAGCTAGAATGTATATGCAAATGAATGATGATGTAAATACATTAAAATTTTATGATTCAGCGATTAAAATTAATCCAAGTGATCCACAATTATATACAGAAAAAGGATTATTTTCTATATTAAAATTAAATTTTAATGATGCAATTAATTGTTTTGATAAAGCGCTAGACTGTAATATTAATTATACAATTGCCATCAACGTTAAACAACAAGCTCTTATCCTACAACGTGCATATTTAGATGATTGGAAAAAATGGAATATTCTGAAATTAAATATTCCAACAAGAACCAGTTTCATAATGCCATTAGAGTTTATGCATAATCAATCACAGTGACATACAATTTTGATTATGGTGTTGTCATGATCAAAACGCATAGTGAATAATGTTCTCAAACAGACAACAAAATAAATCAAAATGTCACATACATGGCAAAAAACAGAATATTATACGTGGCCGTGTGCACAAAAACGTGCTATTTGATTTGCGGGCAAACTTTACTAACGCGCAAAAATAACTTCAATTTATGATTTAGGCAGAACGTAGCTCTGTCCATGAGTAAAATCAAAAACATACCATAAAGCTTTTAGATCATGAACGTAAATGACCGAAAAAGCTTTGAATCAGTAGATCAGAGTCAATTTAATGAAATCAACAAAGCACAAACGACGAGGAAATCTTGCCAGATCACACCAAATGTTAACCTCGATTATAATGAAAGCAAAAAATCAAAGGGTAAAGCCATGGAAACCAAGTCAGTTAGGACAAATTAGCTTTGATCCCTCCCACCCAATTTGTTTACGTTTTTGTAGCATCCTGGAATGGCACCGACAAACAATGCAGCCGAGCGTGCAATATGTCCTGTCGCACCGTACCGCAAGGAATAGGGAAGACTGAAAAATGCAAAAGGCATGAGAAGGTTTGGTGTTATTCTGGCCTTTTATGAGACCATGCGTATGAGGGGTATCAATCCGCACACAGAATTGGTTAAAATCCTCTGAGAGGGGTTTGTAGGATTAGCCATTTACATAAAATCCCACTGCATCATAACCGTATGTTAATTCAACTTGAAAAATATCATTTCTGAGAAATGGCAAAAATGTGCCTAATGCTAATAATTTATCTTTAAACTGATCTGTATTGTATTGATCACCATTGTATAGATCATCTGATTCTGAATAAAACACATATGCTAAATGTGTGCCTGGTATGATTAATGAAATTAATGCAATAGCAATAATACTAAAATGTCAACGTAGCATACCTAACCATATGTGCCCAAGAAATCAAGGAATTCAGATGGTTGCTTAAATGATAAATCCGTATTAGTCAACAAACGCAAGCCCAAAAACAAAGCCCAAAATGCAAACAAAAACACTAGGGCATTTAATAGGAAATCCATGTTTGTTGGAATTGACGCCCATAAAGAATTTCTCCAGATAGCAGCAATTGACGGCAAAGGCAAACTGATCTTAAACACGCGTGTTGAAAACAGACACGCGGACATTAGAAAGTTTTTCCAAACAAGCATACCAGAGGGTTCAAAGATGGTAATGGAGTCATCATCTGTCTGGTACGGACTGTTCCGATACATGACCGATAGACTAAATCTTGATGTGATTCTCTCAAACCCATATCAGACAAAGGCCATTGCCGCATCCACTAAAAAAACAGACAAAGTTGATGCGCAAATTTTGGCAAATTTGCTGCGAGGAGGATATATCAACGAGTGCCATGTTCCAGGTAAAAAGATTGTAGAGCAAAGACAACTGGTCCGATACAGGCACAAACTTGTACAGGCGAGAACAAATATGAAAAATTCCATACATGGAATACTGCTCCAAAAAGGAATTAAAATTCCAGGACGTACGTTTTCGTACAAATACATTGCAAGCCTTTAAGCCATAAACGACTATCGAATAGACGGTTTTCTTGCATCCGTTGGCCTTTATGACAATCAGATACAAAAAGCCAATGTACTGATCTACAAGAGTGCACGTACAAGCCGGTATGCCGATATACTCAAAACTGTCCCCGGAATTGCAGATTTTACGGCATTAACGATTGCATCTGAGATTGATAATGTTGAGAGATTCTCTGATCCTGAAAAGCTAAAATCATACGCAGGACTTGCACCATCGGTCCGCAATTCTGCCAATCTCGTACATCATGGACACATAACAAAAAGAGGAAGCAGAATGCTCAGGTGGGTTCTAGTTGAGGCAATACGCTCGCACGTACTGCATGCACCAAAAAGTGACATTTCAATATTTTACAAGCGGCTTGCAAGAAAGAGAGGAAACTCTAAGGCTGCAGTTGCAGCAGCTGGAAAAATGCTAAAGGTGATTTACTGGTTGCTAAAGGAGAATCGGGATTTTGAACAAAATTACAGTTAGTTGCACGGCCGCGGCGCAGTATATGGAGATAGTGCTCCGAGATTCTAACTGCGGTAAGCTCTAACAAGTGGATGAAGATGGTTGTGGGGATAATGCCCCGAATGGATATATGTCTCTCATTCTTTAATTGGAAAAATAGCCCCTAGTGGATACTGTACAAAAATATGGAAAAACGCATGAAATACTTAAAAAAGAGGCACATGGATAACTGCGGATCAAAAGTAACTGCATTCTGCAGCTTTTCTCATAATAAAATCCATGATTGATACTTTGAATCGTACAGTTCTAAAATATTCTGAAATTGCGTATTTCATATTCTCAAATGTTTCATAATATTCAGAGACGACCAACACACGTTTGGCCTGATGCCAGCATTCTTCAACGGCACTCAGAAACGGTAAACTTGGGAAAAACAAAAGCTTTACCTCATCTTTGTGCTCGGAGATATATTTTTTAATAATTTTGGATTTTCTGTGTTGTGCAGCTTTATTCACAATCATGCAAATTTTTCCAAATTTTTGATGAGCCATTTTTAAAAATTTGAGAAATGGTTTTGCATCAAACAAATCAAAGCTTGCAAACATCTGCCTGCCATCCTATAAGAGTACTCCAAAGACAACAACTTTTTTGTGAGAACCTGTGGATTTTACGTAACAATTTTTGCTTATTTCAATCCAGAGTTTCTTGCCGGATAATGAATCGTATTTTATTATACATTCATCCTGAACGCCTACTGCAAATCCACGCTCTTCAAGTAGGCGTATTTGACGCCTAGTGTTTTGTGACCCGTTGTAGCAGACTGATGCTGGCGCTGCATTGACATGAATTCTTTTTGGAGCCTTGCTGACATGAGAATTTGTGGAGTCTTTTTCTGATATTTGATATTTGATATGTGATATTTTACTCCGGTTTTGCGTTTAATGTTGTGCATTACCTGTTTTGGATCAACTGAACCGTTCTCTCGTCTTGTCATGTCAATAATTTTTTTAAATCGTATATTTGATAATAATAAAGGCCTGCCCGATTTGGGCAGGATTTTAAGACCGTCTAATCCAAGCTCGTCATATCGTTGCATGCATTCTTTGCCCCAGTTGTAGCTTTTCATCAATAATTCAGAAGCTTTAGCTATGGATATGTTTTGGTATTTGACCATGCTTACAAAATGTATTTTTTCGTTTTCTCGTACATCTTTGACATGCCTGCTTGCATTATACAGTTCCTGATGTTCTTTGTTCATGATTGATTCATACACGAGGTGATCCAAATATCTTGCGGTTACATTGTGCCTAGAGTCATAAATTGCAGTTACTTTTGCGTGTCAGTATAGTAGATGCCTTGCGTAATAAAGAAATTCAATCATGCAGTCCAAACTTTTAGATCACATCGATCTATTTTCATGCATGTTTACTGTGTTTTGTGTTCTCAGAAACGACAATGCGCAAAAAACCGCGTGCATTCAAGGCGTTTACCGGTCTTACGGTCGAAGAATTTGATTCCTTGATTCCTGGCATACGTAAAAAATATCTTGAATGCCAGCTGGATGTTGCAGATGCAGCAGAAAGACAACGAAGTCCAGGAGGAGGCAGGAAACATCACTTGTCACTGCCAGATCGGTTAATAATGACGCTTGTTTATTTACGAGAATACCAGTCGTATGAAAAAATAGGATACATGTTTGACTTGGATCAAAGTAATGTACAACGAAACATAGGCATGATTCTAAAGATATTGGCAGATATTCTTCCAACTCCACATAAACTACACAAACAAGTTTTAGAAATAAAATCTTCCAAAGATCTTGAAAAGAATTTTCCTGACAATTATTGCGTTACAGATGCTACCGAACAACGGGTATGGCGTCCAAGTGACAAGGAAGAACAAAAGAAAAACTATTCTGGCAAGCACAAAACACATACCAGAAAAACAACAGAAGTCATAAACGGAAACGGAATGATCTTGTATAGCTCAATGTCATATCCTGGCAGTGTACACGATTATGCCATTGTAAAAGAGAACCACCCACTGCAGTGTGAAAACAAAATTACGCAGGATCTGTTGAATTCTGTTTCAAATCTCTATGATAGTGCATATCAGGGAATACATGACGCGTTTCCACAAGCAAATTCGATCATACCCTGTAAAAAATATAAAAATAAAAAGAGAACCCGCGAACAAATATTTCACAATAAATTACTCTCAAGCGTACGTGTACGGATAGAACATGTTTACAGCAGAATTAAGAAATTCAACATACGCCGAGATGTATTCCGATCACGATTTGATAAATATGATGGAATCGTGCAGGTTGTAAACGGATTAATAAATTACAAAAATGAGTGGGCACGCTCATTATAACATCATACTGCACGCCCGATATTGACCAGATGTACATGTTGTCGCGTGGGTTTGCAAACCTACATTGTTCCAACATGAATTACTGCAAACGGTGATCACATAATTGACATGTGGCGTATTGTCTTAGATTAACTGTAAATCATATTCCAGAATGTGATTTTTTAACATAACACTTTAATTATTAGGCACAATATATTGTTATGCCGAATTTTTTATTACGTAAGACATCTAGTATACATAAACGGTCAAACGCTCATGAACTTTGGCGTATCACTATACTTACATATCATATAATTTAATACAAATTATGATGGTCAGTGTATTTCTTAGTTATGCAGATAAGGATAAAGAAGTGGCCAATACACTTCACGATAAACTCAGCGAACAAAACATAGACGTTTTCATATCTTCCAAGGATCTAATCATATCAGATATTTGGTTAAATGAATTAAAAGCACAAATAGAAAAATGTGAATTATTTATGGTTTTACTATCAAATAATTTTCGTAGTGCAGAATACACTGATCATGAAGTTGGATATGCCATAGCAAATAATAAGAGAATTTATACTGTTCGTATTGATGACCTGGAACCATATGGATTTATGCGACAATATCATGCTAAAATAATATCTCCTGAAATAAAAAATTCCGAAATTAATGAACTAAGTCATGGATTGATACGATATGTAAATGACGGTGTATTGGCATTAGATGAACAGATAAAAACACTCAAAACGTCGACAAGTTATAGGGAAGCAAATGCTAATGCAAAATTTTTGAGTGATTGTTCTTATTTTACTAATGAACAAATTAATAACATTGCTAAAATATATCAAGAGAACCGTGAAGTTCGAGACGCATGGACTTCCGGACCAATTTGTAGACAAATTATTGTGAGTAATAAAGATAAGGTAGACACAGATATAAAAAATGCAATAATTCCCAAAGATTGATTTTTACATATAATCGAGGTTTATTTGTTTGAAAATGATTCAATGGTGTGAAATCATTAGACCTTATCCATGTGAATACATTTTAAGGGTTTCTTGCTTTTTTGTGTCATGCGGCATGGCTTTCGCTATGTGTCTGTTTCCAACCAAAAGATGAAAAAACATCTATCCATTCGGGATTTAATTCAACAACCATCTTTATCCACATGTTAAAGCTTACCGCAGTTATGCAGCCGGGGTAACATCCCCAAAGTCTAACCCGCGGTTTGTTGCTTTAACTATGATGTATTTCAAATTCACTCCTATCCTTTAGCATACGAAATATGATATCAAGCATCTTGGCAGCTGCTGTAACTTTGGCCTTGGATGATCCTCTTTTTTTTGCAAGACGTTGGTAAAATTCAGAAATATTACTCTCTGATGCAAATCGGACGTGCGAGAAAAAGATGTGCCCTTTACGTTTCTAAAAAACGGGTACTGACTGACACAACAATACCGCCGAGAGAGGGGATTTGACCAAATGTCGTAATACGCAAGATTACAAATGCTCACCGCTCAGAGGATGGAGCCAAAGCTCACATGATATTGATGAGCATAAAGGGGACGTGCAGGTTGAGGAATCTGAACTTTCATGATTATTTGGAAGAATATCTATCCAATTTAACTTCAAAACTCTAGACAGGTACCAATTATTGTATTTTTATCAAAATTTTAAAAATTATGCTGAACTTAAAATTTTAATCTCATATTTATGATCTAATACGATCATGATATTCATATGATTTTTAAAAGAATATTTTATACTAAAATAGACCCAGTGTCATATTTTCATCTTACACGTACATATCTGTATAATTTTTGCATTAATAGGCATACTTTATGTATAATTACCGCTTAAATGATCAATAACCTTTTTTATTACAAAGTGCATTATAATGCGTGATTTGGCATCAATACAAAAGAGACTGGCTGGGCAGATTAGTACAAATTGAAAAATGGATAAAAATCAAAGAAAACGGCAAAACCATCAAAGTACTAGATCCTGACTTTTTTGGCGGCGGCATGCACAATATGAGAAAACCTCCAAATCACACAGCATATGAAATACAATTGGCAGAAGCTTATCCGACATTTGGTAAAAAATTAGAGCCAACTAGAACTATCGTAACTGACAGAATAAGGGCATATGAATTATGGAAAGAGCCACAATCTGAGCAAGTGCGTATAATCTTGGGAGCTCCTAAAGGCGATATGAAATTTTTCGCAAATTCGCTAAACGTTGTAAATTATGAAATACTAGAGCAGACAGAACCTGCAGGCAAACCTAAAAAAACAATACCATTTGATATAGAGCTCTCACACATGTTTAGTTTTTCACCCATGCGTGATGACAGTACTGATTTTCTAGAGTCAATCATCTCGGCTATCTCAAAGATGAACTATGCATGGATTCAGATTTTATTTGTACGCGATGAGAGAATTGATACTGCATGCAGCAGGCATTTGAGTGCACTACAGGATGCAATAACTGACATTACAAAAGATAAGGTTGAATTGCAGGGATCTTTGGGCTCTAATTTCAAACCAAACTACCGCCAGGTGAAAATCCCAAGCGATAAAAAAATACCCGAATTCATGCGCATAGCATATCCGGATTACATCCAAAGAGAACAGGAGAATCTTTGCGTAATGGGAATACGCGGAATCTTTGAAGCAGACGAGTATGATGCAAACCTGAAAATCATGCAAAGCCTAGCTAAACAGCTGCGCTCAAAACAGGATAGCGGCATCCTAATGCAGTATCCGAGCCACCAATATTTTGAACAGTATCTAAAGTCTAGAATCCTATATGATGATGAGGCAATAAACCAACTATATCGCAATGAGAAAATATGGCAAGATGGAAAATGGGGCAGAGGCCGCGACATGGTTCCGTTCTTTTGCGTTACTGCCAAAGAGTTAACAGACACTGTATGCCACATGCCATACGATGAGGCACTCCCGTTAAGATACAACAGGCCGCATCATGAGTCACTCACGCCTGAACGCAGCGGCTGGATTTTAGGAACTGACAAGAAAATAAATGCAGAAAATGTACAATACGGGCAAATACTCAAAGCCACATCCAAAGTTACAGTATATGATCCTCAGGATCTAATCCGGCATACGTACGTTCTAGGATCATCTGGATGCGGTAAAACAACACTGCTCTTAAACCTCTACTCGCATATCATAGCATCAATTGCATCAGATATGCCGTGCACGTATATCGGCATAGATAACAAAGATGATGACACGTTTGAATTTATAAAATGCACCCCGCCTGGCATAAATGTAGTCCTTTTGGACATAAAAAAGACGGATTTTGGAATAAATCTGCTAGAGCTCCCAGAGCACAAAAACGGTGAAAGAGACGTAACAGTCTCCTTCATGGTGGATCATATACTTGAAATGTTCAAGGAATTTTACTCTCAAACGCAGACATTTGTGCAAATGGAGCGGCTCTTCAAGCTGGTCTTGCAGCTCTTATACCACAACATAGACTCTCCAACCATGGCTGATTTGCATAATCTTGTAATGTTGTTTAAAAAAAACGGGGCACTGGAGCGCATAAAACGCCAATACCGCATTCCAAATAAAGAATTCATCCAGGCATTAGAGTCAGCTGCATCCTTGAGATTTGATGCATGGACTCCGATACTAAACCGCGTAGAGCCGTTTGTAATTGATAAATATCTGCGCCGCCATTTTGGAGTTAGAAAAACGACGGTAAAATTCAGCCAAATATTAAAACCCGGCACTGTGGTTTTAATCCGCATAAGTGACACTGATACTCCCGAGGATGCACACAAGATCTTACTAATGTCCCTTGTTTCAAAAATCTGGCATGCTGTAAAAAAACGGGCTGCAGAAACTGACAGAACCAAGCGTACTCCGGTAGTTTTGGCACTTGATGAGTTTCAGCGCATAGGGCACATGGGTCTTATCGGAACTTTGCTTGCACAGGCAAGAGGGTACGGACTTGGCCTCATATTGGCACACCAGAATGCCTCACAAATTGAGAGAAAAATACTAGAGGGAATAATGGGGAATTGCTCTACTATGATATTTGGCAGATTATCCGGCTTTGATGCATCCAAAATTGCACTAATGGTGGATCCAGCATACTCTGAAAAACTTCGCGATTCACTTGCAGGATTGGCAGATCATGCGTTTTTCATACGGCAAAAAGCGCCGGATGGACACGAATCTGGAATGCCAGCTTATACAAATTCCCTGCCTCCCCCCATTCCCAAACTTGACGATATGCAGGTGCAGCAGATAATTACAACATCAAAGGAGAGATATGGAATAAAGCCTGAGGATATACAAGATTCATCAAACTCTGATGAAATGGCCCGCAGCACCAAAAAATGGATGGAATCTTGCACACAAACATTACCGTATGAAATGGAATGGAGGATAATCCTGTATCTGCAAGATGGACCCCACATTCTAATTGAGATAACCCGGGGTGTAAATGCATCCACACGCGATGATGTATCTGCATCCTTGGCATCTTTAAATGATTTAGAGTATGTGCAAAAGATGCCAAACCCAAAGGTAAAGCGCAGTCCCATATATTCTCTAAGTAAAAGAGCACTTGATGCGTACATTGATTTGAATTATTATCTGATTGGCAGGTCCGAGGAGACGCCGCTTATAGCGCAGCAGGCAGTCGATTACTATAGAAAAAAAGGATGGTTTGTATGCTTTGCAATACAAAGCGGGGATTTAAGGCCAGACCTTGTAGCATATGATTATTCAACTGGTTTGTCCGTATCAGTTGAGATTGAATCAAAGACCGAGGTTAAATCGCATCCAGAGCACGTCAAATTTAACATGAGCAAATGGATAAAACTTGGTTTTGATATGTGCCATGTCTGGTCTTCTAGTAAGAAAATTGAGGAAATACGCGAGGAATTGGATGATGGGTATGACAAGGTACGCACGTTTGTAGTGGATTTACCCGATGACTATAAACCCAAAGCATCCCCAAATAAACAGCATGGACAATCAGCCTCAAAGAGCGAGGATCTAAAAGGTGATGATTCATGAGCGAGATGGAAGAATGGATTGATTTAGCATATGATCACGCTTTATCTGGCAATTATGAAAAGGCCATAGAATACTATGAGAAAATACTAGAGGTTGAAAAAAACAACATTGCCGTACTGATAAACGCCTCTACGGCATACCATAAGATTGGACAGAGTACAAACGCCTTAAAATACGTAAATGATGCGCTAAAAATAGATCCGAATAGTTTTGAGGCCCTTTGCAACAAGGCCACGATATTGCTTGTGGGCGAGCACTTTGAGGAGGCATTGGAGATTTATAAAAAAACATTGTCCACAAGGCCGGATCCTGCCATTATGCATTCAATTGCCACAATCTGCCGGAATTTGGGGCATTATGAGAAAACAATTGAATACTCTGAGATGGAGTTGAAATTAAAACCTGAAAGTGTTATGGCACTTTTTAACAAAGCATATGCGTTAGATATGCTAGATAGGCCAAAGGAGAGCATAAATGCTGTACAAAAAATTCTAAAATGTTCGCCGGATAATCTTGATGCACTAGAGTTTATCTCGCAGATATATCTAAGATCAGGTGATCATGAAAATGCGATAAAATACAATAATTTGGCAATGAAAATGGCACCTAATAATCCAGCTGAAATTCACGCCAAAGGCGACATACACTACAGCATGGGTGAATTCGAGCAGGCATTATCCTGCTATGAGCGGGCATTGGAGATTGATTCAAGTTTCACAAATGCTTTGGCAAGCAGGGGAAATGTTCTAGCACACTATGGAAATTATAAAAAAGCACTAGAGTGCTTTAATGTGGTGCTGCAGACGGATTCTACAAATATGCTTGCACTGCATGGTAAATCAAATGCGTTATCCCGTATGGGACAGTATCATGAGGCATTAGATGCGTATAATGCTGTATTAAAAGTCAAACCAGATTACGCTGCAGCATGGAGTGAGAAATCATTTTGTTATGTAAAACTTGGGATGAATGATAAGGCACTTGAATGTGCAGATATGGCTTTGAAGATTACTCCAAATGATGAGGCGTTGCAAAAGGCAAGGGATGTATTGCGTGAGAAATGCGGTGGATGAAACATTTGATTATACCTTGATCATGGATCAAGTATTTACTTTATTATCCGTAACGGAGTGGACCCCATAAAATGAGAACACTCCAAGTGTTACAAATTTTACCCCCTCGAGTGGATTTGCCAATAAGACCACATCATGCTCTAGATGAAAAGATGCGTATCATCATGAGTCAATAAACACACGCATTACCTCAGCTGTACTGCAGACACAATATTAGTCCGATGACGTTCAGTCGTTGGAGGGATGCTGCCATATCTTGCATTACATGTAAACCTGTAAACTGCAAAAAAATGAAGAAAATATACAATTATCTGGGCTGGAATACGCCTGCAAAACCCAAAGACCGGATCAGCTCAGGCAATCTGACATGACGTACATTTGGTGCGGTCCGGACAAATGGTGTTACCTATTCAACATCCTTTGCATTTACCCGTGAATGGGTAGGATATGCGTTTGAGCCAAGAGCGGTCACAGACTGCCATTGCAGCATTAACTGAAGCTTTAGCCTCCAAGAAACCGGATTGCTCAAATCCTACCCTAAGAACAGATAACGGTTCCCAGTATGTTTCATTACAGTTTGACAAGCTGTAAAAGCATACGGTGTGAGGTCAGAATTCATCCACTACCATACGCCAGAGCAAAATACTCATGTGGAATCCTACCATGAGAGCCTCAAGAAAGAGTATGTCTGGCCGCGTGACTTTGAGACGTTCCAGGACGCAGAGAATGCAGTATCATACGCCTTGAGGGCTATAATCCGAACCGGGTACACTCTGCAATAGGATGTGCGATGCCATCAGAATTTGGCACCGCACGGAGGGCAATGATAAAATGAGCCCTCCGATCTTATCATTTTTAATGCAAAAATCGTTCTCATTGTACATGGATCCGCACCAAAAGGGAGGACTGAAAAACGCAAAAGGCATGAGAAAGCTTGGCATCATTCTGACCTTTTATGAGACTATGCGTATGAGGGGGATCAATTCGCACACAGAATTGGTTAAAATCCTCTCAGAGAGGGGTTTGTAGGGCTACCATTTACTGTACAATTATATGTAACAATTATATGTGACAGTACAATATGTACGTTGCACTCATAATCATATTAATATTACTATCGCCTCTACCATTTACTTCACCATTTGTATACGATGATCAGGATATCTCAGTAAATCGTGCATATGGGGTAGAAAATAATGCCGCGCAAATACTATCAATTGTCACAGTCCAAGGTCTGTTCGCATACCCCACATCGAACATAATCCATAGCGCAGAATATCCTTTATCGGATCCACAAGGCATTACCACCGTTACTTTGAACAACGCCGTATACGCGCTAGTCACATCCTATACTGATGACGCCGTTCAAATAATCAACATTACAGACCCCTCATCACCGTCTGCCGTATATAGCATACGTGATAATGTAGATGGTTTTGATACGTTGGATATACCATTCGCCGTTACCACCGTTACTTTGAACGATGCCGTATACGCGCTGGTCACATCCTATGGTGAGAACGGCGTTCAGATAATCAACATTACAGACCCCTCATCACCGTCTGCCGTATCTAGCATACGTGATAATGTAGGTGGTTTTGATACGCTAAAACGACCATCTGCCGTTACCACCGTTACTTTGAACGACGCCGTATACGCGCTGGTCACATCCTATGGTGATAGCGGCGTTCAAATAATCAACATTACAGACCCATCATTGCCATCTCCCACATTTAATATAAAACCTAATAGTGATTTTGATACACTATACTCACCGCGCGACATTGCCACCGTTACTTTGGAAGATGCCACATACGCACTAGTTGTATCTTATAATAGTAATACCCCCGGCATCCAAATAATCAACATTACAGACCCCTCATCACCGTCTGCTGTATACAGCATACGTGATAATGTAGATGGTTTTGATACACTACATCAACCATTCGGCATCACCATCGTTACTTTGAATGGCACAGTATACGCGCTGGTCGCAGCATATGCTGAGTCTGGCGTTCAAATAATCAACATTACAGACCCCACATCTCCGTCTGCCGTATATGGCATACGTGATGGTGTAGGTGAGTTTGATACATTGGATCACCCGCGCAGCATCACCACCATTACTTTGGAAAACGCCACATACGCACTAGTTACAGCTAGTTTTGATAACGGCATCCAAATAATCAACATTACAGATCCCTCATCTCCATCTGCCGTATATGGCATACGTGATAATGTAGATGGTTTTGATACACTATACGATCCAAATATCATTACCTCCGTTACTTTGAATGATACCGTATACGCGCTGGTCGCATCCCTTGGTGATGATGGCGTCCAAATAATAAAATTTGCAAACAAAGAAAAAATCTTGTCAATAAACAGCAATAATATAAACCCGGTATACGCAAAAGCAGGAGATACGCTGACCGTCAAATTTACAGTAAATGATACAATTGATAACGGTTATGCCACAATACTGGACCTGGATGCATCATCAAACTTTGCTGATCAAAACTTTACCGCTAGCATAACTGTACCGGCCACCGAACGGGAAGGATATGCAAACTTTAGGGCAGTGGTTGAAAATAATCAAACTTCCAACCTTGTTGTAACACAGAATGATATGGCTACTCAAAACGTATTTGTCGATACCATATCCCCTAGCATAACACTGATCGGGGATGCAAACTATACGGTATTTGTAGACACCACAAACCCGTTCATTCCAGGCGCCACTGCAAGCGATGGGGATCCAAAATATTCTGGCATTGTTAGCACCACCAGAAACGGCACTTTGAACACAAGTAAAATTGGCTCTGTAATTCTCTACACGTATACGGCAGATTCGGATGAGGCAGGAAACCCTGAAACAAGCGTCAGCCGAACCGTGACAGTGATAGACCATGGACCACTTGACATCACAGCCCTGACCGTGAGCAGTAATAATTCAGTGAACAGTACCAATTATGCAAAGGCAGGCGATACTGTGAGAATTCAGATTAACACGGTCAGCACCGATATTACAAGTATAACAGGCAACATACTTGGCGGCAACTTTACACATGAAATCTCCGGTAATGGTGGAATAATACACCTGAACAAAACCATCGAGCAAAGCGACACAAACGGCAACCTCACATTTGACATATATGTGATAAATTCAAGCAGTTACGCAATCAGAGTTACACAAGATGACCTGACTAGTGGGAATATCATCATTGATACAACGGCGCCAAACATAACACTCAACGGTGCAAACAATACCGTATCCATACTGAATCGTACGTATGCGGATAAAAATGCAACAGCCTATGATCTCTCATACGGCTATAAAACCATCCTGCCAACAGGATCTGTGACCACAACTAGTATGGGAACCTATACGCTCACCTATACTGCACCTGATGATTATGCAGGGAATCAAGGAAACACTATATCCCGTACTGTACGCGTACAGGATGCATCACCGCTTGAAATTGTATCACCCATAGGCATAACTAGCAACAATTCAAACCCCAAATATGCCAAAACAGGCGATACACTCACCATACAATTTGCCATAAATGATACAATCTCATCTCATACAAGCCAAATACTGGGATTAACCCCCGCCGTATCCATAAGCGGTGCAGATTTTAGTGCAACAATAACCGTACCTCCTGTACAAACTGAATCGTATGCAACCTTTGCAGCAGAGGTTGTAAACAATGATGGCGCAACCCTATCTGTGACAGAAAACGACGTACCACTAGCCTCCAACGTATTCATCGACACAATTGGACCTAGAATATCACTCATCGGCGCCTCATCTTTTAATGTACCTTTGAATTCAACTGATCCGTTCATCCCTGGTGTAATCATAACTGATGGGGACCCAAACTATCCTGATACCTTTACTACCACAATCATCGGCACTTTGGATACTAGTACTGTGGGATCTGTAATCTATACATATACTGCAGACTCTGATGCGGCAGGAAACTCAGGCATGAGCATCAATCGAACAGTAAGTGTAATAGACTATGAACCAATTAACATTACATCCCTGACTGTATCAAGTGATAATTCAAACGCTAGTGGCAATTATGCAAAGTCTGGCGATGTGATAAGAATCACGCTTCGAACTGTTGGCTCCGATATTGGAGTAGCAACAGGTAGCATACTTGGAGGCAACTTTACGTCAAATCCATTTGGCGGCAACACACTCTTCGAGAAAACCATTACAAATGATGATACAAACGGCGAGCTCACATTTAGTATCCATGTGACAAATTCCACAGGTCATGGAATCCGCATAACACAAGATGATCTTACAGGCGAGAACCTTATCATAGATACAATACCGCCCCTGTTATACCTGTATGGTGCAAACAATACAGTATCCCACCTTGGTGTTCCATACGCAGATGATGGAGCATACTCGTATGATACATCATACGGCAAACAGAATGTATCAGGTACGGGTGCAGTTAATACAAACAGTGTTGCAGAATATGTGATAACATATGCCGTATCGGATTGGGCAGGCAACCAAAGGCAAATAACAAGAACCATCAGCGTGGAAATACTGCCAGAGATCTCACTGACAAATCAGATATACAGTTTCCTAGCATCCCCTACATCAAATGTAACAAAATCTGCAGCATATCCGCATCTAGAGGATCCGCGCAATCTTGAAATTGCCCAAATAGGCGGCACTACATACGCACTGGCAATAGGTTATGGCGGTAGTAGCATTACAATCTTGGACATTAGTGATCCGCAATCACCTAGTCTGGTATTTAGCGCAAATACGAGCACTGCAAACTATGAAAACCTAAATGGCGTAATTGGCATATCTGTAATCCAAATACAATCTAAAACGTATGCAGTGACAGCATCATTGTTTTCCAACAGTGTTACAATGATGGATATTACAAACCCTGCCTCACCTATTGTAACATCTAGCATTGTAAACGGCACAAATTACCCGTTCCTTAATGTACCGTATTCAGTCTCCACAGTCCATATAGATAACAACGCATATGCCCTGGTACCCTCGTATCCAAACAACTGGGTTGCAATTTTAGATATTACAAATCCTGCATCCCCCATACACGTGGGAGTCATGAAAAACGGCACAGACTATGCATTAAATGGCGTACAATACGTTACAACAGTAAACATTGATGGCTCAACGTATGTCCTAGCTGCGTCACGTAATGGAAATAATATTGCAATAATCAACATTAGCAATCCGGCATCCCCGGTCCAGGTGCATGTCATAAGTGATAGTAATGGTGTAGATTTGGAGCTATATCATGTTATTAGAATTGAGATTCTCCACCAAAATGGCCGCATATACGCCCTGGCAACAGGCGGTGATAGCGGAGTGCAAATCATAGACATTACGCATATGGAGTTGCCATTCCCAGTCTCAGCTGTACAAAACGAAAACGGATATCCGGCACTTGTCTTAGCGCAGGATATTGCAACAATACGTGTGGGAAATTCAACATATGCCCTTGCACCATCCAAACCTGCCAATGCAGTACAAATCATCGATATTACAAATCCCCAATTGCCGCAACCAGTATCTGCCATAGGATCAAATACGGATACATCATATCTTAACGATCCATATGCTATTGAAACTGTAACGATAAACGGCGATGCATACGCTGTTGTAACCTCACGTACAAGTGATGGCGTGCAAATCATAAAACTTGAACATGCGATAGAATCAATACCGTCGGCATTTTCAATTGCTAGCAACAACTCAAATGATGCGTACGCCAAAGCAGGAGATACAATTTCCATGCAACTTGCCGTAAACGATACCATATCCTCATATGCGGTGCAATTTGTAAACCCGTCAGTATCTGCCACTACAACCTCTGGTATAAACACGATAAACACACTAGTTACAATTCCAACTGTAAGCATACAAGGATATGCAAACTATACTGTTTCACTTGAAAACTCTTTTGGAGTAGAGCTCAATCTGACACAAGATGATATTATAGGCCAAAACGTGTTTGTTGATACAATACCTCCAAGAATAGAGTTGATTGGACCCGCACAGTATACAGTATTTGTAGGCATACAAAACCCAACCATTCCTGGTGCCAAGGCACTAGATGAGAGTCCAGGTTATTCTGTATCAAATTATACTGTAGCATCAGACCCGCTTAATACAAGTAATATTGGAGATATTGTCACATATACGTACACAGCTAATGCTGATGCGGCAGGAAACTTGGGAGCTAGCATCAACCGCACAGTAACGGTGGTCGATTTTGATCCAATTATCTTCACATCACTGATCGTGAACAGTGACAATTCAAACTCTAGTTATGTAAAGTCTGGCGATGTGATAACAATCACGCTTGTAACTGACGGATCTGATATTGGAAACGCAACAGGTGACATACTTGGAGACAGCTTTACAGCATCTGCATCCGGCGGCAGCATATCCTTAACAAAGACTGTAACACAAAGTGATACAAACGGCAACCTCACATTTGACATATATGTGACAAATTCCAGCGATTACGCAATCAGAGTTACACAAGATGACCTGACTAGTGAGAATATCATCATTGATACAACGGCGCCAAACATAACACTCAACGGTGCAAACAATACCGTATCCCTACTGAATCGTACGTATGCGGATAAAAATGCAACAGCATATGATCTCTCATACGGCTATAAAACCATCCTGCCAACAGGATCTGTGACCACAACTAGTGTGGGAACCTATACGCTCACCTATACTGCACCTGATGATTATGCAGGGAATCAAGAAAACCCTATATCCCGTACTGTACGCGTACAGGTTGCATCACCGATTAAATTTGTATCTATATTTAATGACTCTCCGGTAGCAACACTGGACAGAGGCACTGATTTTAACACCATTAATAATGCATATTACACCTCTGTAAACTCGTTTAAAATAAACAATGTATCATATGCTTTAATGCTTGATCGTGAATTTGGCAATATACTTATTGTAAACATTACAAATCCTGCATCACCTAGCACAGTATACGAAAATACCTCTTTTACCAATGGTATCGCTGCATTCCTTGCACATGATGCATCCATCTTTACAGTAAATGATGCCACATATGCCATAGCCGTCAACAGTCTTGATCGTTTTTGGATCCTCAACATTAGCAACCCTGAATCACCTTTTGTTATTTTAACCATTAAAAACGGCACAGACTATCCAAAACTAGACAATCTGCAGGGCGTTACAACAGTAACAATCAACGCATCCGTTTATGCCCTGATAACAGCCCGCAATGACCACAGCGTCCAAATCGTAGACGTTACAAACCCATCCTCACCCCAACCCGTATCGCTCATTACCGACGGTAAGGATGGCTATGATCAACTAAATGGCGCACTAGGCATTACCGCCATAAAAATCGGATCATCCATCTATGCCCTAGTGGCAGCCGTTAATGATGACGGCGTCCAAATCATAGACATTACAGACCCATACAACCCACAACCGGCATCAAACATTACCAATGGCATAGGCGGTTATGATAAACTAGACGGCACATTTAGAATTACCGCCATCACAATCGGATCATCAACTTTTGCCCTAGCGGCAACCATTAATGATGATAGCGTCCAAATCATAGACATTACAGACCCATACAACCCACAACCGGCATCAACCATTACCGATGGCAAAGGCGGTTATGACAAACTAAACGGCGCATATCACATCACCACTGCAACAATCGGCACATCAGTTTTTGCCCTAGTGGCAGCCTTTCAAGATAACAGCGTCCAAATCATAAACATTACAGACCCATACAACCCTCTGCCGACATCTGCCATTGTAGACAATGAGAACGGTTATACAAATTTGCAAAGTCCAAGAGAAATATCTGTTATAACCATAGATGACTTGACATATATTTTGGTAGCATCATACGATGAGGGCATCCAAATCATAAAACTAGGATCATCACCCATAGGCATAACTAGCAACAATTCAAACCCCAAATATGCAAAGACAGGCGATACACTCACCGTACAATTTACCATAAATGATACAATCTCCTCCCATACAAGCCAAATATTGGGATTAACCCCTATTGTAACCATACATGATACTAATTTTAATGCAACAATAACCATACCATCTACACAAACTGAATCGTATGCAACCTTTGCAGTAGATATTACAACCAACGGCGGTTTGAGCCGCACTGTAACAGAAAACGACATACCAGTAAACAGTAACGTCTTTGTTGATACAATCGCACCTGCAATATCCCTCACCGGTCCATCATTACTTCTTGTACCACCTGGTGCATCTGATCAGTTTATTCCCGGTGCGATAGCAACTGATGGAGATTCAAATTATGCAAGTACTATAATTATAAGTACAAATACAACTTTTGATACTAGCGTGTTAGGCTCTGTACTGTACACGTATACTGCCGGCTCTGATGTGGCAGGAAATACCGGTAATAGTGTAACACGTACGGTTATTGTATCAAATACTATGCAACAAGAGATTGCATCATTGGGCATAGAAAGCAGTGGTATTTTTGCAAAATCTGGCGATAGAGTATACACCTCACTTGAATTAACCGGATTTACCCCCGTTAGTGCAAGCGGCAGCCTGATTGGTGAAAATATTACACCGTCTGGCAGCAAGTTTACTCTCAACACCCGAGTATCTGATCAAAGTCCAAACGGTAATGCTACATTTTACTATACATTGGAGAATGCAGCCGGTGATGTTTTGTACGTATCAAATTATGACATTACTGATGGCTCGTACGTTACAATTGACACAATAAGGCCTGCCATATCGCTGTTCGGTACAGATAATGTAAGCATTGCAAAGGGATCGACATTTACGGATCTGGGCGCTGTTGCAACTGATGTCTCATATGAGGATACTATAGTAAATGGCACAGGTACTGTAAATACAAATGTTGCAGGTACGTACACGCTAAACTATGCAGCTCCGGCAGATGGTGCAGGAAATTTAGGTAATACTGTATCCCGTACTGTGAATGTTTTGGATGTGGCGCAGTTGGTACTTGATGCTAAATTTATCCACTCTCCTAGTGGAACACTAACAAGAGGTACTGATTTTTCAACCGAGATACTTTCTGATACCATCAATCTGTTTGAAACAAGTGGTAAAACATATGCCTTGATAGCGGAAGTATCCGCTGGAGCATGGATTATTGCAGACGTTACAAATCCTGCATTACCTAGTATAGTATATAATAATACCTTTTTCACACCTGCATTAAAAACATCCATCTTTACAATAGATAATACCCAATATGTCATAGCTGCAGGTGGTATCGGTACTACTAGTATAATCGACATCAGCTCACCTGCATCCCCCTCTATTATTGCAACACTTGTAAACGGCACAGACTATCCGCGACTATACAATGCACAAAGCGTTACAACCGTAACAATAGGTGCCTCAACTTTTGCACTGTTTGCATCGGCCCATCCTACAAACGGCGTCCAAATCATAGACGTTACAAACCCCCACAGCCCCTCACATGTATACTACCTTACCGATGATACGGATGGTTATTTGGAACTAGCAGGCGCATTTGACATTACCACTGTAACAATCGGTGCATCAGTTTATGCTTTGGTGGCATCCAATAATGATGATGGCGTCCAAATCATAGACATTACAGACCCATACAGCCCATTACCTGCATCAAGTGTAACAGACGGAATAGGCGGCTATGATACACTACGTAATCCAATTAGCATCACCACCGTAACTGTAGGATCATCAGTTTATGCCTTGGTGGCATCATTTCATGATAATGGCGTCCAAATCATAAACATTACAGACCCATACAACCCATCAAATGCATCAAGCGTAACAGATGGAATGGACGGTTATGATACACTATATGGTCCATATGGCATTACCACCGTAACTATAAGATCATCAGTTTATGCCTTGGTGGCATCCAATTTTGATGATGGCATCCAAATCATAGACATTACAGACCCATACAACCCCAAACCTGCATCTTCCATCATGGATAATACTGATGGTTATGTAAATCTGGAAAGATCACGTGGTGTCATTACTGCAACCATAAATGGCACAACATATGCATTTATAGCCGCAAATGATGAAGGTCTACAAATCATAAAACTGGAATCAACACAACTGGTTATATCTAGCAACAATGCAAAACCCATATATGCCAAAACAGGTGATACACTTACCGTACAATTTACCATAAATGATACAATCTCCTCTCATACAAGCCAAATACTGGGATTAAACCCAGCCGTATCATTAAGCGGTGCAGATTTTAGTGCAACAATAACTGTACCTCCTGTACAAACAGAATCAAATGCAACCTTTGTAATACAGGTTACAAACGCTGAGGATATAACCCTGTTTGTAACAGAGAGTGACATATCGCAGAGCAACAATGTATTCATCGATACGATTGGACCTGGAATATCCATCATAGGCTCGCCATCATTTACCGTACCGATGGGTACTGCTAATCCGCTAATTCCAGGCGCACTAACAAGTGATGGGGATCCAAACTACAAAAATACTTTTACTACTAGTGCAAATGCAACTTTGAATACTAGTGTACCTGGCTCTGTTGTCCTGTACACGTATACTGCTGATACTGACGGGGCAGGAAATTTAGGTAACAGCGTAACACGGACAGTTACAGTATCTGATGCGGCACAACCGGAAATCACATCTTTGAGTATAACAATACTTGGCTCCGGCAGCGATAATTTTGCAAAAACTGGCCAGACAACACTTGTCACACTTGATTTAACCGGATTTACTCCATCTAGTGCAAGCGGTATGCTGCTTGGTGTAAATGTTTCACCCGTCATATCAGGCAACAGGGTCACTTTTAACACCCAAGTATCTGATCAAAGTCTCAACGGTAATGCAACATTTTTCATTACATTACAAAGTACCGGCGGGAATTTCCTGCATGTATCAAATTATGACATTACAGATGGCTCGTACGTTACAATTGATACAATAAAACCTGCCATATCGCTGCTAGGTCTTGACACTGTAAACATTGTACGGGGAGACGCTTTTACAGATTCAGGTGCTGTTGCAACTGATATCTCATATGAGGATACTGTTGTATATTCAAGTAATACTGTAAATGTTGATACTTTGGGCACGTATACTCTAACCTATGCAGCTCCTACAGATAGTGCGGGAAATACTGGAAATACCATATCCCGTACTGTGAATGTTTTGAATGCGGCGCAATTGGTGCTTGAAACTAAACTTATCCACTCTCCGAGTGGAACACTAACCAGAGGTACTGATTTAAACACCACTAATAATGCACGTCACACCTCTGTAAACTCGTTTAAAATAAACAATGTACCATATGCTTTAATGCTTAATCGTGAATCTGGCAGTATAATTATTGTAAACATTACAAATCCTGCATCACCTAGCCTAGTATACGAAAATACCTCTTTTACCAATGGTACCGCTCCATTTAGTGCAAATGATGCATCCATCTTTACAGTAAACGATACCACATATGCCATAGCCGTCAACGAACTTGATCGTTTTTGGATCCTCAACATTAGCAACCCTGAATCACCTTTTGTTATTTTAACCATTAAAAACGGCACAGACTATCCAAAACTAGACCGTCTGCATGGCGTTACAACAGTAACAATCGACGCATCTATCTATGCCCTGATAACAGCCCGCAATGACCACAGCGTCCAAATCGTAGACGTTACAAACCCATCCTCACCCCAACCCGTATCGCTCATTACAGACGGTATGGGCGGCTATGATCAACTAAATGGCGCACTAGGCATTACTGCCATAAAAATCGGATCATCCACCTATGCCCTAGTGGCAGCTTTTGTTGATGATGGTATCCAAATCATAGACATTACAGACCCATACAACCCACAACCGGCATCAAGCATTACCAATGGCAAAGACGGTTATGATAAACTAGACGGCGTATATAGTATTACTGCCGTAACAATCGGATCATCAACTTTTGCCCTAGCGGCAGTCATTAATGATGATAGCGTCCAAATCATAGACATTACAGACCCATACAACCCACAACCGGCACCAACCATTACCGATGGCATAGGCGGTTATGACAAACTAAGCGACGCATATTACATCACCACTACAACAATCACTACAACAATCGCCACATCAGTTTTTGCCCTAGTGGTAGCCATTAGTGATGACAGCGTCCAAATCATAGACATTACAGACCCATACAACCCTCTGCCGACATCTGCCATTGTAGACAATGAGAATGGTTATACAAATTTGAACAGTCCAAGAGAAATCTCTGTTATAACCATAGATGACTTGACATATATTTTGGCAACATCATTTGAGGACGGCATCCAAATCATAAAACTGGAATCAACACAACCGGTTAACATAACTAGCAACAATGCAAATCCAGCATATGCCAAAACAGGCGATACACTCACCGTACAATTTACCATAAATGATACAATCTCATCTCATACAAGCCAACTGTTGGGATTAAACCCGACTGTAACTGTAAGCGGCAAAAATTTTATTGCCACCACAACTGTTCCATCCATTCAAAGCGAAGAGTATGCTACATTTGAGGCAAATGTTGCAAACATACATGGGGACAGCATACGAATAATACATGATGATTTCACATCCAACGTATTTGTAGATACAATCCCCCCCAGAGTAACACTAACTGGTAATGCTGACTATACCATCCCAAGAAATGCCCCATTGTTCATCCCCGGCGTCATTGCCTCTGATGGGGACCCAAACTATGTGCAAAGTTACACCTATACTGACGTTGGAAATGTAAATACTGGCACAGTAGGCTCTTCTCTTACCCGAACATATACTGTAAATGATGATTCTGCAGGAAATCCGGGTCCGTCAATAGATAGAACCGTTCTGGTAATAAACGTGGATTCAATCCCAGTATCCTCGCTGTCCATTACAAGCACATCTGGCAACAACTTTGCACGCGCAGGTCAGAATGTAAAAGTTACACTTGATACAGGTACATCAAGTCCCAACGGTGCAACAGGTACAATATTTGGAGAATCATTTACATCTGTATTTTCTGGCAGTCAGGCGGTATTTACTGCCATAGTGTCATCTGATACGGCAAATGGAAATGTTTTATTTTCAATAACTGTTACTGAATCTGACGGCTCCCAAACATCACTATCAAATGGGCAACTCACCGATGACTCGCATGTTACTATTGATACTGTGAAACCTGTCATATCATTAATGAAAGGCGCTCAGAGCGTAATACAAAACACCGCATACATTGATCCCGGATATGCCATATCTGATCTTGGAAATCCCTCGTATAATGGTTCAGTCTCAGTTTCAAGTATATCGACATTGCAGACTGGAATTTTTACCATAACATATACTGGCACACCTGATGCAGCAGGCAATTTCCCGGATTCGGTACAACGAAGTCTTTACGTAACAGACATTGCGATTGCTGCCACCTCGCTGAGTTTATCTAGTAATAATGCAAAAAATACCTCGTTTGCGAGAATTGGCGATACGCTCACTTTAACTGTCATAACGGATGGAATAATTGGAAATGCAAGTGCAACAATTGCTGGAATTTCCACCTCCCTGTTAAAGACGCAAACGCAGGCCCAATTTACACTCCAAGTTTCCGAATCCATTGCAGATACTGAAAACCTTGCATTTGAGATTTACATTTCAAATAATGACAACAGCCTCACTGTACGCCTTACGCAAAATGACTCAAGTATGCCACTTGCAGTAGATAATACACCACCTAGCATAACACTGCGCGGAATTAATAATTCAGTTATCGTATTGGGTACTGTATTTATAGATCTGGGCGCTGTTGCAACTGATGCCTCATATGATGATATTGTTGTAAATGGCACAGGTACTGTAAATACAAATGTAATAGCCACGTACACGCTTGTATACACTGCCCCCGCAGATGCTGCAGGAAATGCCGGCGATACTATATCCCGTACTGTGAATGTTTTGAATGTGGCGCAGTTGGCATTTGAAAATAAATTTATCCACTCTCCGAGTGGAAGTCTAATAAGAGGTATTGATTTTCCAGACCCGATATTTACTAATAACATCAATCTGTTTGAAACAAGTGGTAAAACATATGCCTTGTTAGCGCATGGATCTAGCGGGGCATGGATTATTGCAGACGTTACAAATCCTGCATCACCTAGTTTAGTATATGTTAATGCCTCTTACGCATCTGCATACAAAACATCAATCTTTACAATAGATAATAACCAATATGCCATAACTGCAGGTAGTACCGGTACTAATCGTATAATTGACATTAGCTTACCTGCATCCCCCTCTGTTATTGCAACACTTGTAAACGGCACAGAGTATCCGCGACTATACAATGCACAAAGCGTTACAACCGTAACAATAGGTGCCTCAACTTTTGCACTGTTTGCATCAGGTAATCCTTCAAACGGCGTCCAAATCATAGACGTTACAAATCCCCACAGCCCCTCACCTGTATCATACCTTACCGATGATACGGATGGTTATTTGGAACTAGGAGACGCAAATGACATCACCACTGTAACAATCGGCGCATCCGTTTATGCCTTGGTGGCATCCTATGATAATGGCATCCAAATCATAGACATTACAGACCCATACAACCCATTACCTGCATCAAGCATTACAGACGGGATGGACGGCTATGATGAACTAGATGGTCCATATAGCATCACCACCGTAACTGTAGGATCATCCGTTTATGCCTTGGCGGCATCCATTAATGATGATGGCGTCCAAATCATAAACATTACAGACCCATACAACCCATCAAATGCATCAAGTACAACAGAAGGAATAGGCGGCTATGATGAACTAGATGGTCCATATAGCATCACCACCGCAACTGTAGGATCATCCGTTTATGCCTTGGTGGTATCCATTTTTGATGAAGGCATCCAAACAATAGACATTACAAACCCATACAACCCCAAACCTGCATATTCTTTCATGGATAATACTGATGGTTATGAAAATCTAGATGACTCAAGAGCTGTTATTACTGCAACCATAAATGGCAAAATATATGCATTTATAGCCTCAAATGATGGTCTCCAAATAATAAAACTGGAATCACCACCGGTTAACATAATTAGCAACAATACAAATCCAGCATATGCCAAAACAGGCGATACACTCACCGTACAATTTACCATAAATGACACAATCTCATCTCATACAAGCCAAATACTGGGATTAAACCCTGCAGTATCCATAAGCGGTGCAGATTTTAGTGCAACAATAACCGTACCCTCCGTACAAACAGAATCATATGCAACCTTTGCAGTACAGGTTGCAAACGCTGAGGGTACAACCCTGTTTGTAACAGAGAGTGCCATACCGCAGAACAGTCGCATATTCATCGATACAATCGCACCTGAAATATCCCTCATCGGCAACTCATCTTTTACGGTACCTTTGAATTCAATTGATCCGCCCATCCCTGGTGTAATCATAACTGATGGGGACTCAAACTATCCTGATACCTTTACTACTGCAATCATTGGCACTTTGGATACTGGCATGATAAACTCTACAGTAACGTACACGTATACTGCAGCTACTGATGGGGCAGGAAATGCCGGTCCTAGTGTAACACGAACAGTTACCGTATCAAATAGCTCGCAAACATTTGTTACATCTTTGGGCATATCAGGCACCGGCAGTGATAATTTTGTACGTGCTGGGCAGACAGTATCACTCACACTTGTTTTGGATAGCTTTGATCCGATTAGTGTAAGCGGTACGCTGTTTGGCACAAATGCTACACCTGTTATATCTGGCAATACTGTGACCCTTTCTGCTACAATATCTGATCAAAGTCCAAACGGTGATGCAATGTTTACCATTTTATTGGAAAATGCTAGAGGGAATATCTTATACATGACAAACTCTGAAATAACTGACAATTCATACGTTACAATTGATACAATAAAACCTGCCATATCGTTGCGCGGTACAGACAATGTAAACGTTGCAAAGGGGGCTATTTTTACGGATCCGGGTGCTATTGCAACTGATGCCTCATATGCAAATACCATCGTAAATGGCACAGGTACTGTAAACACAAATGTTGCAGGTACGTACACGCTAAACTATGCAGCTCCGGCAGATGTTGCAGGAAATCAAGGAAACACCGTATCCCGTACTGTGAATGTTTTGAATGTAGCGCAGTTGGCACTTGAAACTAAATTTATCCACTCTCCGAGTGGAATACTAACAAGAGGTACTGATTTTCCAACCGTGATATCTGCTGATAGCATCAATCTGTTTGAAACAAGTGGTAAAACATATGTCTTGTTAGCGCATGGATCTATCGGAGCATGGATTATTGCAGACGTTACAAATCCTGCATTACCTAGTGTAGTATTTAGTAATACCTCTTTCGCATCTACATACAAAACATCCATCTTTACAATAGATAATAACCAATATGCCATAGCGGCAGGTGGTAACGGTGCTACTCGTATAATCGACATTAGCTCACCTGCATCCCCCTCTGTTATTGCAACACTTGTAAACGGCACAGACTATCCGCGACTATACAATGCACTAGGCGTTACAACCGTAACAATAGGTGCCTCAACTTTTGCACTGTTTGCATCAGCCTCTCCTTCAAACGGCGTCCAAATCATAGACGTTACAAACCCACACAACCCATCACCTGTATCATACCTTACCGATGATACGGATGGTTATTTTGAACTAGGGCACGCATTTGGCATCACCACCGTAACAATCGGTGCATCAGTTTATGCCTTGGCGATAGGCTTTTTGGATGATGGCGTCCAAATCATAAACATTACAGACCCATACAACCCATTACCTGCATCAAACATTACAGATGGAATAGACGGCTATGATGAACTAGATGGTCCATATGACATCACCACCGTAACTGTAGGATCATCAGTTTATGCCTTGGTGACAGGCGCTGTGGATGATGGCGTCCAAATCATAAACATTACAAACCCATACAACCCATTACCTGCATCAAGTGTAACAGACGAAGTAGGCGGCTATAATACACTAGATGATCCATATGACATCACCACCGTAACTGTAGGATCATCAGTTTATGCCTTGGTGGCATCCTTTAATGATGATGGCATCCAAATCATAGACATTACAGACCCATACAACCCCCAACCTGCATATTCTCTCACGGATAATACTGGCGGTTATGTAAATCTGGATAACTCAAGAGATATTATTACTGCAACCATAAATGGCAAAATATATGCATTTATAGCCTCAAATAATGATGGCCTCCAAATCATAAAACTGGACTATACATCTATAACCTTAACTGGAGATAATTCAAATCCAGCATATGCAAAGACAGCCGATACACTCACATTACAATTTACCGTAAATGATACAATCTCATCTCATACAAGCCAACTGTTGGGATTAAACCCTGCCGTATCCATAAGCGGCGCAGATTTTAGTGCAACAATAACTGTACCTCCTGTACAAACAGAATCATATGCAACCTTTGCAATACAGGTTGCAAACGCTGAGGGTACAACCCTGTTTGTAACAGAGAGTGCCATACCGCAGAACAGTCGCATATTCATCGATACAATCGCACCTGAAATATCCCTCATCGGTCCCTCATCTTTTACGGTACCTTTGAATTCAATTGATCCGTCCATTCCTGGTGTAATCATAACTGATGGGGACCCAAACTATCCTTATACATTTACTACTGCAATCATCGGCACTTTGGACACTAGCGTGATAAACTCTACAGTAACGTACACGTATACTGCAGCTACTGATGGGGCAGGAAATGCCGGTCCTAGTATAACACGAACAGTTACCGTATCAAATAGCTCGCAAACACTTGTTACATCTTTGGGCATATCAGGTGCTGGCAGTGATAATTTTGCACGCGCCGGACATACAGTATCACTCACACTTGTTTTGGATAGCTTTGATCCGATTAGTGTAAGCGGTACGCTGTTTGGCACAAATGCTACATCTGCAATATCTGGCAACACTGTGACCCTTTCTGCTACAATATCTGATCAAAGTCCAAACGGTGATGCAATGTTTACCATTTTATTGGAAAATGCCGGAGGGAATATCTTATACATGACAAACTCTGAAATAACTGACAATTCATACGTTACAATTGATACAATAAAACCTGCCATATCGCTACGCGGTACAGATAATGTAAACATTGCAAAGGGGGCTATTTTTACGGATCCGGGTGCTACTGCAACTGATGCCTCATATTCGAATACCATCGTAAATGGCACAGGTACTGTAAATACAAATGTTGCAGGTACGTACACGCTAACCTATGCAGCTCCTGCAGACGGTGCAGGAAATCAAGGAAACACCATATCCCGTACTGTGATTGTTTTGGATGCAGCGCCGTTGGCATTTGTAACTAAATTTATCCACTCTCCGAGTGGAATACTAACAAAAGGTACTGATTTTTCAACCAATATACCTCCTACTACCATCAATCTGTTTGAAACAAGTGGTAAAACATATGCCTTGTTAACGGAAGGATCCAGCGCAGCATGGATTATTGCAGACGTTACAAATCCTGCATTACCTAGTATAGTATTTAATAATACCGGTTTCATACCTGCATACAAAACATCCATCTTTACAATAGATAATACCCAATATGCCATAGCTGCAGGTGGTATCGGTAATACTAGTATACTCGACATCAGCTCACCTGCATCCCCCTCTGTTATTGCAACACTTGTAAACGGCACAGAGTATCCGCGACTATACAATGCACAAAGCGTTACAACCGTAACAATAGGTGCCTCAACTTTTGCACTGTTTGCATCGGCCTCTCCTACAAACGGCGTCCAAATCATAGACGTTACAAACCCCCTCAGCCCCTCAAATGTATCCTACCTTACCGATGATACGGATGGTTATTTGGAACTAGGAGGCGCATTTGACATTACCACTGTAACAATCGGTGCATCAGTTTATGCCTTGGTGGCATCCAATAATGATGATGGCGTCCAAATCATAGACATTACAGACCCATACAACCCATCAAATGCATCAAGTGTAACAGATGGAATGCATGGCTATGATAAACTAGATGGTGCATATGGCATCACCACCGTAACTGTAGGATCATCAGTTTATGCCTTGGTGGCATCCTTTAATGATGATAGCATCCAAATCATAAACATTACAGACCCATACAACCCATCAAATGCATCAAGTGTAACAGATGGAATAGATGGCTATGATGAACTAGATGGTCCATATAGGATCACCACCGTAACTGTAGGATCATCAGTTTATGCTTTGACAGTATCCATTAATGATGATGGCGTCCAAATCATAGACATTACAGACCCATACAACCCCCAACCTACATATTCTCTCACGGATAATACTGGCGGTTATGTAAATCTGGATAACCCAAGAGATGTCATTACTGCAACCATAAATGGCAAAATATATGCATTTATAGCCTCAAATAATGACGGTCTCCAAATCATAAAACTGGACTATACCTCTATAACCTTAACTGGAGATAATTCAAATCCGGCATATGCAAAAACAGGCGATACACTCACATTACAATTTACCGTAAATGACACAATTTCATCTCATACAAGCCAAATACTGGGATTAACCCCTGCCGTATCCATAAGCGGCGCAGATTTTAGTGCAACAATAACCGTACCTCCTGTACAAACAGAATCATATGCAACCTTTGCAATACAGGTTGCAAACGCTGAGGGTACGACCCTGTTTGTAACAGAGAGTGCCATACCGCAGAACAGTCGCATATTCATCGATACAATCGCACCTGAAATATCCCTCATCGGTCCCTCATCTTTTACGGTACCTTTGAATTCAATTGATCCGTCCATCCCTGGTGTAATCATAACTGATGGGGACCCAAACTATCCTGATACCTTTACTACTGCAATCATTGGCACTTTGAATACTAGCGTGATAAACTCTACAGTAACGTACACGTATACTGCAGCTACTGATGGGGCAGGAAATGCCGGTCCTAGTATAACACGAACAGTTACCGTATCAAATAGCTCGCAAACATTTGTCACATCTTTGGGCATATCAGGCACCGGCAGTGATAATTTTGCACGTGCCGGACAGACAGTATCACTCACACTTGTTTTGGATAGCTTTGATCCGACCAGTGTAAGCGGTACGCTGTTTGGCATAAATGCTACATCTGCAATATCTGGCAATACTGTGACCCTTTCTGCTACAATATCTGATCAAAGTCCAAACGGTGATGCAATGTTTACCATTTTATTGGAAAATGCCGGAGGGAATATCTTATACGTGACAAACTCTGAAATAACTGACAATTCATACGTTACAATTGATACAATAAAACCTGCCATATCGCTGCGCGGTACAGACAATGTAAACGTTGCAAAGGGGGCTATTTTTACGGATCCGGGTGCTACTGCAACTGATGCCTCATATTCGAATACCATCGTAAATGGCACAGGTACTGTAAATACAAATGTTGCAGGTACGTACACGCTAACCTATGCAGCTCCTGCAGATGTTGCAGGAAATCAAGGAAACACCATATCCCGTACTGTGATTGTTTTGGATGCAGCGCCGTTGGCATTTGTAACTAAATTTATCCACTCTCCGAGTGGAATACTAACAAAAGGTACTGATTTTTCAACCAATATACCTCCTACTACCATCAATCTGTTTGAAACAAGTGGTAAAACATATGCCTTGTTAACGGAAGGATCCAGCGCAGCATGGATTATTGCAGACGTTACAAATCCTGCATTACCTAGTATAGTATTTAATAATACCGGTTTCATACCTGCATACAAAACATCCATCTTTACAATAGATAATACCCAATATGCCATAGCTGCAGGTGGTATCGGTAATACTAGTATACTCGACATCAGCTCACCTGCATCCCCCTCTGTTATTGCAACACTTGTAAACGGCACAGAGTATCCGCGACTATACAATGCACAAAGCGTTACAACCGTAACAATAGGTGCCTCAACTTTTGCACTGTTTGCATCGGCCTCTCCTACAAACGGCGTCCAAATCATAGACGTTACAAACCCCCTCAGCCCCTCAAATGTATCCTACCTTACCGATGATACGGATGGTTATTTGGAACTAGGAGGCGCATTTGACATTACCACTGTAACAATCGGTGCATCAATTTATGCCTTGGTGGCATCCAATAATGATGATGGCGTCCAAATCATAGACATTACAGACCCATACAACCCATCAAATGCATCAAGTGTAACAGATGGAATGCATGGCTATGATAAACTAGATGGTGCATATGGCATCACCACCGTAACTGTAGGATCATCAGTTTATGCCTTGGTGGCATCCTTTAATGATGATAGCATCCAAATCATAAACATTACAGACCCATACAACCCATCAAATGCATCAAGTGTAACAGATGGAATAGATGGCTATGATGAACTAGATGGTCCATATAGGATCACCACCGTAACTGTAGGATCATCAGTTTATGCTTTGACAGTATCCATTAATGATGATGGCGTCCAAATCATAGACATTACAGACCCATACAACCCCCAACCTACATATTCTCTCACGGATAATACTGGCGGTTATGTAAATCTGGATAACCCAAGAGATATTATTACTGCAACCATAAATGGCAAAATATATGCATTTATAGCCTCAAATAATGACGGTCTCCAAATCATAAAACTGGACTATACCTCTATAACCTTAACTGGAGATAATTCAAATCCGGCATATGCAAAAACAGGCGATACACTCACATTACAATTTACCGTAAATGACACAATTTCATCTCATACAAGCCAAATACTGGGATTAACCCCTGCCGTATCCATAAGCGGCGCAGATTTTAGTGCAACAATAACCGTACCTCCTGTACAAACAGAATCGTATGCAACCTTTGCAATACAGGTTGCAAACGCTGAGGGTACAACCCTGTCTGTAACAGAGAGTGGCATACCGCAGAACAGTCGCACATTCATCGATACAATCGCACCTGAAATATCCCTCATCGGTAACTCATCTTTTACGGTACCTTTGAATTCAATTGATCCGTCCATCCCTGGTGTAATCATAACTGATGGGGACCCAAACTATCCTTATACATTTACTACTGCAATCATCGGCACTTTGGATACTGGCGTGATAAACTCTACAGTAACGTACACGTATACTGCAGCTACAGATGGGGCAGGAAATGCCGGTCCTAGTATAACACGAACAGTTACCGTATCAAATAGCTCGCAAACACTTGTTACATCTTTGGGCATATCAGGCACTGGCAGTGATAATTTTGCACGCGCCGGACATACAGTATCACTCACACTTGTTTTGGATGGCTTTGATCCGACCAGTGTAAGCGGTACGCTGTTTGGCACAAATGCTACATCTGCAATATCTGGCAACACTGTGACCCTTTCTGCTACAATATCTGATCAAAGTCCAAACGGTGATGCAATGTTTACCATTTTATTGGAAAATGCCGGAGGGAATATCTTATACATGACAAACTCTGAAATAACTGACAATTCATACGTTACAATTGATACAATAAGACCTGCCATATCGCTGCGCGGTGCTCAAAATATAACCATAGCCCAAGGGGTCACTTTTATGGATCCGGGTGCTGTTGCAACTGATGCCTCATATGCAGATACTATTGTATACAGCACTAGTACAATAAGCACCAGTACGGTAGGCACGTACACGCTCTCTTACACTGCAGCAAACGATGCGGCAGGAAACCTTGGCAGTACAATTACCAGAACAGTCAACGTGCAAAATGCAGCACACATTGGATTTAAACACAATTTTGTTGACACACCTGCCGGAAAAATAACCAGTACAAACGGCAAAACATTCAACACTGTAAACTTTTTTGAAATATCAAACACCCCATACGTTTTGATGGGCAGCGGAGATGGATATCTCATTATTGCAGATATCACAAATCCCATATTGCCTGTCATAACATACAGCAATGACTCTTTTGTAAATGCAAATTATACGACCATATACAAGGACGGCTCCACAACATATGCTGTATCATCTGATACAAACGGTGACTCTGTTTCAATCATCGACATAAGCGACCCTGAATCACCTACTCTTACTACAACAATCAGCAACAATAATGGATCTTACCCAAAATTGGATGCCCCGCATGATATTGCAGTTACAACAATAGGGGGCCAAATTTATGCTGCAGTAGCATCCTCTGCCAGTAATGCTGTCCAATTCATACGCATTACAACCCCGTCTAGTCATACCTCATTCGGTGCTGCTACTGTATTTGGCGCACAAGGCATTACTACTGCAACAATAAATGACGCACATTTTGCCCTAGTAGCAGCCTATGATTATGATAGTGTCCAAATAATACGCATCAACAATCCTAACCCATCCAGCGCATCTGTTGTATCATTCGCTTCAGACAGTACAACTTATCCCGAGCTAGACGGCGCAGCTGATATTACTGTTGTAAAAATAGGATCCACATCTTTTGCCCTAGTGGCATCCTATTTGGATGATGGCGTCCAAATCCTAAATCTTAACAGCGCATTTCTCCCTAAATCTGCATCATACATCACAGACAATGCAACATATCCGGAACTAGATGGCGCATTTAAAATCATCACTGTAAAACTTGGCACATCAGTTTTTGCCCTAGTGGCAGCATCCATTGATGATGGCATCCAGGTAATAGACATTACAGACCCATTCAATCCCTCTCCGGCATCTGCCATTGCTGATAATACAGGCGGTTATGAAAATTTGGATGATCCAAGAGACATCTCTATTGCAATCATTGATGGTTTAACATATGCCCTAGTAATCTCGCGCACAGAGGGACTCCAAATCATAAAAATGGACTATGCCCCTACAACCTTAACCTTAACTGGAGATAATTCAAATCCGGCATTTGTAAAAACAGGTGATACCCTCACCTTGGACTTTACCATAACTGATGCAATCTCCTCTCATACAAGCCAAATACAAAGCTCAACTCCGTCTGTAACGATAAACGGTGAAAACTATCATGCCACACTGACAGTACCATCTGCCCCGATAGAATCGTATGCAACCTTTGCAGTGGGGGTTACAAACGCTGCAGGTATAACCTTGTTTGTAACAGAAAGTGACCTATCGGCAGGCGGCAACATTTTTGTTGACACAATCCGGCCTAGAATATCCCTTGTTGACCCATCATATCAGACAGTACTGGTGGGATCTGCAAATCCGTCAATCCCGGGTGCTGTTGCAACAGACGGCAGTCCTGGATACGTTGCAGAATATACTTCAAGTGTAAGCGGCACTTTGGATACTAGTACTGTGGGATCTACTGTAATCTATACATATACTGCAAACTCTGATGCGGCAGGAAACTCAGGTATGAGCATCACTCGAACAGTAAGTGTAATAGACTATGATCCAATTAACATTACATCCCTGACTGTATCAAGTGATAATTCAAACGCCAGCGGCAATTATGCAAAGTCCGGCGATAAGATAAGAATCACGCTTCGAACTGTTGGCTCCGATATTGGAGTAGCAACAGGTAACATACTTGGAGGCAACTTTACGTCAAATCCATTTGGCGGCAACACACTCTTCGAGAAAACCATTACAAATGATGATACAAACGGCAACCTCACATTTAGCATCCGTGTGACAAATTCCACAGGCCATGCAATCCGTATAACACAAGATAATCTTACAGGCGAGAACCTTATCATAGATACCATACCGCCCCTGTTATACCTATATGGTGCAAACAATACAGTATCCCACCTTGGTGTCACATACGCAGATGATGGAGCATACTCGTATGATACATCATACGGCAAACAGGATGTATCAGGTACGGGTGCAGTTAATACAAACAGTGTTGCAGAATATGTGATAACATATGCCGTATCGGATTGGGCAGGCAACCAAAGGCAAATAACAAGAGCTATCAGCGTGGAAATACTGCCAGAGATTTCACTGACAAATCAGATATACAGTTTCCTAGCATCCCCTACATCAAATGTAACAAAATCTGCAGCATATCCGCATCTAAAGGATCCGCGCAATCTTGAAATTGCCCAAATAGGCGGCACTACATACGCACTGGCAATAGGTTTTGGCGGTAATAGCATTACAATCTTGAACATTAATGACCCGCAATCACCTAGTCTGGTATTTAGCGCAAATACGAGCACTGCAAACTATGAAAAACTAAATGGCGTACTTGGCATATCTGTAATCCAAATACAATCTAAAACGTATGCAGTGACAGCATCAGCGTTTTCCAACAGTGTTATAATGATGGATATTACAAACCCTGCCTCACCTATTGTAACATCTAGCATTGTAAAAGGCACAAATTACCCGTTCCTTGATGTACCGTATTCAGTCTCCACAGTCCATATAGATAACAACGCATATGCCCTGGTACCCTCGTATCCAAACAACTGGGTTGCAATTTTAGATATTACAAATCCTGCATCCCCCATACACGTGGGAGTCATGAAAAACGGCACAGACTATGCATTAAATGGCGTACAATACGTTACAACAGTAAACATTGATGGCTCAACGTATGTCCTAGCTGCGTCACGTAATGGAAATAATATTGCAATAATCAACATTAGCAATCCGGCATCCCCGGTCCAGGTGGGAGTCATAAATGATAATGATGATTTGGAGCTATATCATGTTATTAGAATTGAGATTCTCCACCAAAATGGCCGCATATACGCCCTGGCAACAGGCGGTGATAATGGAGTGCAAATCATAGACATTACGCATATGGAGTTGCCATTCCCAGTCTCAGCTGTACAAAACGAAAACGGATATCCGGCACTTGTCTTAGCGCGGGATATTGCAACCATACGGGTGGAAAATTCAACATATGCCCTTGCACCATCAGACTCTACCAATACAGTACAAATCATCGATATTACCAATCCCCAATTGCCGCAACCAGTATCTGCCATAGGATCAAATACGGATACATCATATCTTGCCGATCCATATGCTATTGAAACTGTAACGATAAACGGCGATGCATACGCTGTTGTAACCTCACGTACAAGTGATGGCGTGCAAATCATAAAACTTGAACATGCGATAGAATCAATACCGTCGGCATTTTCAATTGCTAGCAACAACGCCAATGACATGTACGCCAAAGCCGGAGATACAATTTCCATGCAACTTGCCGTAAACGATACCATATTCTCATATACGGTACAATTTGTAAACCCGTCAGTATCTGCCACTACAACCTTTGGGTTAAACACGATAAACGCATCAATTACAATTCCAGTTATGAACATACAAGGATATGCAAACTATACTGTTTCACTTGAAAACTCTTTTGGAGTAGAGCTCAATCTGACACAAGATGATATTATAGGCCAAAACGTGTTTGTTGATACAATACCTCCGGGAATAGAGTTGATTGGACCCGCACAGTATACAGTATTTGTAGGCGCACAAAACCCAACCATTCCAGGTGCCAAGGCACTAGATGACAGTCCGGGTTATTCAATATCAAATTATACTGTAACATCAGACCCGCTTAATACAAGTAATATTGGAGATACTGCCACATATACGTACACAGCTAATGCTGATGCGGCAGGAAATTTGGGCATTAGCCTTACTCGAACAGTAAGTGTAATAGGCTATGATCCAATTAACATTACATCCCTGACTGTATCAAGTGATAATTCAAACGCCAGCGGCAATTATGCAAAGGCCGGCGATAAGATAAGAATCACGCTTCGAACTGATGGCTCCGATATTGGAGAAGCAACAGGTAGCATACTTGGAGGCAACTTTACGTCAAATCCATTTGGCGGTAACATACTCTTCGAGAAAATCATTACAAATGATGATACAAACGGCGAGCTCACATTTAGCATCCGTGTGACAAATTCCACAGACCATGGAATCCGTATAACACAAGATAATCTTACAGGTGAGAACCTCATCATAGATACCATACCGCCCATGTTATACCTGTATGGTGTAAACAATACACCATCTCCCCTTGATGTCCCATACGCAGATGATGGAGCATATTCGTATGATACCTCATACGGCAATAAAACCATCCTGCCAACAGGATCTGTGACCACAACTAGTGTGGGAAACTATACGCTCACCTATACTGCACCTGATGATTATGCAGGGAATCCCGGTCCTACCATAACGCGTACGGTTATAGTGAAATCTTTCCCAAAACTTGAGATTACCCAGCTGACCATTAATATTGCAACACCATCTCATCGATATCTCAAAGCAGGAGGTGCATTTGACATAGTGATAACCGTAAACGATACCATCGCTGCCTCGGCAGCCACGGCAACCGTATTTGAAATATCCAACCTTGTACAATCTCAATCCAACAACACGCTGCGTATAGTAAACACAGTTCCATCCCCTTCTAACCTTGAACAAAATATCACTTTTAATATCACAGTTAAAAACTCTAATGGCGTATCTATCACGGTAACAGAAAACAATCTAACCGGTCCCAACGTATTTGTCGATACCATACCTCCAAACATAACCCTGATAGGACCTGCAAACAGAACCATAGTTTTAGACAGTGCATATACTGATCCAGGTGCCACTGCAAGAGACGGTGATCCAAACTATTCGGGCAATTACACTGCCCAAGTAAACCCCCCACTTAATACCAGCATAATTGGCGTTTTTGTTTACACGTACAAGGCAGATGATGATAATGCAGGAAATCTCGGAGATAGCATATCCCGTACAGTTACAGTGGTTGTCGTTGATCCAATTAACATTACATCCCTGACTGTATCAAGTGATAATTCAAACGCCAGCGGCAATTATGCAAAGTCTGGCGATAAGATAAGAATCACGCTTCGAACTGATGGCTCCGATATTGGAGGAGCGACAGGTAGCATACTTGGAGGCAACTTTACGTCAAATCCATTTGGCGGCAACACACTCTTCGAGAAAACCATTACAAATGATGATACAAACGGCAACCTCACATTTGACATATATGTGACAAATTCCAGCGATTATGCAATCAGAGTTACACAAGATGACCTGACTAGTGAGAATATCATCATAGATACAACGGCACCAAACATAACACTCAACGGTGCAAACAACACCATATCAATACTGAATCGTACGTATGCGGATAAAAATGCAACAGCCTATGATCTCTCATACGGCAATAAAACCATCCTGCCAACAGGATCTGTGACCACAACTAGTGTGGGAAACTATACGCTCACCTATACTGCACCTGATGATTATGCAGGGAATCCCGGTTCTACCATAACGCGTACGGTTATAGTGAAATCTTTCCCAAAACTTGAGATTACCCAGCTGACCATTGATATTGCAACACCCTCTCATCGATATATCAAAGCAGGAGATGCATTTGACATAGTGATAACCGTAAACGATACCGTCGCTGCCTCGGCAGCCACGGCAACAGTATTTGAAATATCTAAATCTGCACAATATATCTCCAACAATAGTCTGCGTATAGTAAACACAGTTCCATCCTCTTCCAACCTTGAACAAAATATCACTTTTGTAATCACAGTTGTAAACTCTAATGGCGTATCTACCACGGTAACAGAAAACAATCTAACCGGTTCCAACGTATTTGTCGATACAATACCTCCAAACATAACCCTGATAGGGCCTGCAAACACAACCATAGCTCAAGATCGAGCATATACTGATCCAGGTGCCACTGCAAGAGACGGTGATCCAAACTATTCGGGCAATTACACCGCCCAAGTAAACCCCCCACTTAATACCAGCATAATTGGCGCTGTTTTTGTTTACACGTACAAGGCAGATGATGATAATGCAGGAAATCTCGGAGATAGCATATCCCGTACAGTTACAGTGGTTGTCGTTGATCCAATTAACATTACATCCCTGACTGTATCAAGTGATAATTCAAACGCCAGCGGCAATTATGCAAAGGCTGGCGATAAGATAAGAATCACGCTTCGAACTGATGGCTCCGATATTGGAGGAGCAACAGGTAGCATACTTGGAGGCAACTTTACGTCAAATCCATTTGGCGGCAACACACTCTTCGAGAAAACCATTACAAATGATGATACAAACGGCAACCTCACATTTGACATATATGTGACAAATTCCACAGACCATGCAATCCGTATAACACAAGATAATCTTACAGGCGAGAACCTTATCATAGATACCATACCGCCCCTGTTATACCTGTATGGTGCAAACAATACAGTATCCCACCTTGGTGCCACATACGCAGATGATGGAGCATATTCGTATGATACATCATACGGCAAACAGGATGTATCAGGTACGGACACTGTTAATGCAAACAGTGTCGGCGAATACGTGGTAACATATGCCGTATCGGATTGGGCAGGCAACCAAAGGCAAATAACAAGAGATATCAGCGTGGAAATACTGCCAGAGATCTCACTGACAAATCAGATATACAGTTTCCTAGCATCCCCTACATCAAATGTAACAAAATCTGCAGCATATCCGCATCTAGAGGATCCGCGCAATCTTGAAATTGCCCAAATAGGCGGCACTACATACGCACTGGCAATAGGTTATGGCGGTAGTAGCATTACAATCTTGGACATTAGTGACCCGCAATCACCTAGTCTGGTATTTAGCGCAAATACGAGCACTGCAAACTATGAAAACCTAAATGGCGTAATTGGCATATCTGTAATCCAAATACAATCTAAAACGTATGCAGTGACAGCATCATTGTTTTCCAACAGTGTTACAATGATGGATATTACAAACCCTGCCTCACCTATTGTAACATCTAGCATTGTAAAAGGCACAAATTACCCGTTCCTTGATGTACCGTATTCAGTCTCCACAGTCCATATAGATAACAACGCATATGCCTTGGTACCCTCGTCTCCAAACAACTGGGTTGCAATTTTAGATATTACAAATCCTGCATCCCCCATACACGTGGGAGTCATGAAAAACGGCACAGACTATGCATTAAATGGCGTACAATACGTTACAACAGTAAACATTGATGGCTCAACGTATGTCCTAGCTGCGTCACGTAATGGAAATAATATTGCAATAATCAACATTAGCAATCCGGCATCCCCGGTCCAGGTGCATGTCATAAGTGATAGTAATGGTGTGGATTTGGAGCTATCCAATGTTGTTGCAATTGAGATTCTCCACCAAAATGGCCGCATATACGCCCTGGCAACAGGCGATGATAATGGAGTGCAAATCATAGATATTACGCATATGGAGTTGCCATTCCCAGTCTCAGCTGTACAAAACGAAAACGAATATCCGGCACTTGTCTCAGCGCAGGATATTGCAACCATACGGGTGGAAAATTCAACATATGCCCTTGCACCATCCAAACCTGCCAATGCAGTACAAATCATCGATATTACAAATCCCCAATTGCCGCAACCAGTATCTGCCATAGGATCAAATACGGATACATCATATCTTGCCGATCCATATGCTATTGAAACTGTAACGATAAACGGCGATGCATACGCTGTTGTAACCTCACGTACAAGTGATGGCGTGCAAATCATAAAACTTGAACATGCGATAGAATCAATACCGTCGGCATTTTCAATTGCTAGCAACAACGCCAATGACATGTACGCCAAAGCCGGAGATACAATTTCCATGCAACTTGCCGTAAACGATACCATATTCTCATATGCGGTGCAATTTGTAAACCCGTCAGTATCTGCCACTACAACCTTTGGGTTAAACACGATAAACGCATCAATTACAATTCCAACTGCAAGCATACAAGGATATGCAAACTATACTGTTTCACTTGAAAACTCTCTCAAAGTAACGCTCAATCTGACACAAGATGATATTATAGGCCAAAACGTGTTTGTTGATACAATACCTCCGGGAATAGAGTTGATTGGACCAGCACAGTATACAGTATTTGTAGGCACACAAAACCCAACCATTCCAGGTGCCAAGGCACTAGATGAGAGTCCAGGTTATTCTGTATCAAATTATACTGTAACATTTGGCCCGCTTAATACAAGTAATATTGGAGATACTGTCACATATACATACACAGCCGATGCTGATGCGGCAGGAAACTTGGGAGCTAGCATCAACCGTACAGTAAGCGTAATAGACTATGATCCAATTAACATTACATCCCTGACTGTATCAAGTGATAATTCAAACGCCAGCGGCAATTATGCAAAGGCTGGCGATGTGATAAGAATCACGCTTCGAACTGACGGTTCCGATATTGGAGGAGCAACAGGTAACATACTTGGAGGCAACTTTACGTCAAATTCATTTGGCGGCAACACACTCTTCGAGAAAACCATTACAAATGATGATACAAACGGCAACCTCACATTTGACATATATGTGACAAATTCCAGCGATTATGCAATCAGAGTTACACAAGATGACCTGACTAGTGAGAATATCATCATAGATACAACGGCGCCAAACATAACACTCAACGATGCAAACAACACCATATCAATACTGAATCGTACGTATGCGGATAAAAATGCAACAGCCTATGATCTCTCATACGGCAATAAAACCATCCTGCCAACAGGATCTGTGACCACAACTAGTGTGGGAAACTATACGCTCACCTATACTGCACCTGATGATTATGCAGGCAATCCAGGTCCTACCATAACGCGTACGGTTATAGTGAAATCTTTACCAAAACTTGAGATTACCCAACTGACCATTGATATTGCAACACCCTCTCATCGATATCTCAAAGCAGGAGATGCATTTGACATAGTGATAACCGCAAACGATACCATCTCTGCCTCGGCAGCCACGGCAACCGTATTTGAAATATCTAAATCTGCACAATATATCTCCAACAATAGTCTGAGTATAGCAAACACAGTTCCATCCTCTTCCAACCTTGAACAAAATATCACTTTTGTAATCACAGTTGTAAACTCTAATGGCGTATCTACTACGGTAACAGAAAACAATCTAACCGGTTCCAACGTATTTGTCGATACCATACCTCCAAACATAACCCTGATAGGGCCTGCAAACACAACCATAGTTTTAGACAGCGCATATACTGATCTAGGTGCCACTGCAAGAGACGGTGATCCAAACTATTCGGACAATTACACCGTCCAAGTAAACCCCCCACTTAATACCAGCATACTTGGCGCTGTTTTTGTTTACACGTACAAGGCAGATGATGATAATGCAGGAAATCTCGGAGATAGCATCAACCGTACAGTAACGGTGGTCGATTTTGATCCAATTATCTTCACATCACTGATCGTGAACAGTGACAATTCAAACTCTAGTTATGCAAAGTCCGGCGATGTGATAACAATCACGCTTGTAACTGACGGATCTGATATTGGAAACGCAACAGGTAACATACAAGATGGCAACTTTACAGCATCTGCATCAGGCGGCAGCATATCATTAACAAAGATTGTAACCCAAAGTGATACAAACGGCAACCTCACATTTAGCATCCGCGTGGAAAATTCCACAAATAATGTAATCCATGTAACACAAAATGATCTTACAGGTGAGAACCTTATCATAGATACCATACCTCCAAACATAACCCTCAATGGCGCAAACAACACCAATGCTGAGTATGGTCAGACATATACGGATCCAGGTGCCACTGCAACTGATACCTCGTATGCAAGTGATATGACAATTACCGGCGATACTGTTGTGGACACGTTCACACAGGATACATACAAGATATCCTACAAGGCACCTGATGATCCGGCAGGAAACTTGGGTCCAATCATAACGCGCATCGTTACAGTATCAGACACTACTCCATCCATGTTAGACTCGCTTAACATAACTAGCAATAACGGCAATCCTGCATACGCAAAAGCAGGCGATCTTGTAACAATAACCCTGACTGCAAACGAGATTATCTCACACGTTACAGTTGAAATCGCAAACATTACTACAATTAATACCATACAAAACAACACCCTGTATGCAAACTATACTGTACAGGATGGCCAAGACGGACCTGTAGCATTTAACATTACAGTATACTTTATCTCAAGCCCTACACTTACAGTAAACGCCTCTGATTTGGATTCAGCAAACATTATCATTGATACTGAAAAGCCGCTCATAACCCTGTCCGGTCCGCTAAATTATACGATACCCATCAATCAAAATTATACTGACTATAACGCAACCGTTGCAGACAATGATCTCCTGTATACTGGAACTGTCTCATCAAACGTTTCAAACCTAAACGTCTCAATCATAGGAGAGAATACCATAACGTATACTGCACCAGCAGATAATGCTGGAAACGTGCCAAATAATGCAACACGCACCATTACCGTATCCGGAATTATCGTGAATGTATTCAGCGACAGCGCATACAGCAGCAATCTGGCAAAATCTGGAGATCTGATAACCGTTAAAATTACCTCTGATCTATACATCGGATCTACTCTCACAAGCGCAACAATACTTGGAAGGAGTGCTGATGCCACTTTAATAACCGGTAATACAATTTATGCAAACATTACCGTGCAAAGCGGCGATACAAACGGCAACACCACGTTTGCAATCATACTGGACAAAAACGGTATCCCATCAACCATAAACCAGGATGCGATTACCTCTACAAACGTCGTGGTGGATACAAAAGCTCCTACCATAAACTCGTCTACAACCCTCACCCCGTATCTGGTTTCTGTCGCATTTGATGAATCCATTGCAATTACTGCGGATATAGACTTTGTTCTGAAAATTACGGGATATTCCCTGACATCATTTAACGTAAAAGACGGGTCTGCAATACCAAAGAGTATACTTGAAATTACAATTACTCCTTCAACCCCGTTTGAATCAAATTCTCAGCCAGAGATCCAATTTGACATCTCTTCAAACTTTGGCGAGCTTACAGATCTTGCAGGAAACAGTCTATCATTTACAACCATTACCGTATCTGATGGAATAAAACCGTCGATGAAAAGCGCCACTGTAGTATCCTCTAATCTAATAGAGGTGTATTTTGACGAGAATGTTCAATTTATACCCGGAACAGCACCTCTCCAATTACTTGATATCGACGGATCCTTAACCTTCATCTCTAGTAGCATCTCTGGAAACACCCTGAGCATATCCCCATTCCTAACGTCGTTTCCTGATGCGGTATTGAATATTAGTATTACAGAATATAGCTCCAATATCGAAGATACAAGCGGAAACATCTTTACAGCTAGCTCTATTTTGACAAACAATACTCACTCTATGGGTCAGTACATTTCCAACGATAGGACAATAGTCATACAGTATAATATGACCATAAATCCTGCAACATTGGACATTTCTGATTATACAGTATCATATGGTTTGATCGTGGATGCAACCATCGATTCGATTGCACTCTCAAATGACGACACTACAGTTACACTCACAATGACATCTCCATTTGGAACCGGCACAACCCCATTTATAGAACAATCCGGCGATATTCTTAACATTCTTGGTGATAGTGTAAATCTAACTCGCACTAGTACGCAGGATTTGGCACCTCCTGTACTAGTATCTGCCATTTCAACAACCACAACTGAAATAATCCTCACGTTTAGCGAACCGATAACTGCGCCATCTGATAATGCGATAAACTATGCAATAATAGGAATAGAGATCCAGGACGTTACAAAGATCGGCTCAAATACTGTGTTAATATCCATAAACCAGTTCACTTCTACAGTAGTCCAGATCACCCTCCTCTCAAACATACAGGACTTTTCTGGCAATACCGCAGAAAGAGAGATAGACCGGAACGTCTTTAAACGTGGTTAAAGATAGTACCTGCTTTTTCACAATCAAGTTTTTTTTATATCTGATACTAAATCGTATTTTATTACGCATCTATCTTGAACGCTTACCGTAAATCTGTACTCTTCAAGTATATACATATTTGACGTTTGGTGTTTTGCAACGTTGTAGCAGATTGATATTGGTGTACATGGTGTTTGACACAATTATACGGCGGTAACGCTTTTGGAAGATACTCGATCTGAGAATATCCAATTTTAATTCTTTAATATTCTATTTCCATGTCTGCGATCTGATTTGATGACGCGCAATCAACATTAAGGGGCAAATCTCCGCAACCATGGGCTCGTTGCATAGCATGGATAGTGCGAACGCTTGCGGAGTGTTAGGTCGAGGGATCGAAGCCCTTCGGGCCCGCCTTTTGTAAATAGCAGAACCCTGTACATGTCGCATGATTTTGGCAGAAATATGCGATCAGAATAAGATCCGTGCCTTTGTAAACAACGATGAGGGTTATTGGGGCACCTTCAAAGCCCCTACATCTCTTTTTTTCTTATATTGATACCAGCACGGATATCAAACTATAGATCCCGTGCATAATTAATAAAAAAAACATGACAGAAACAACACCTATAACAATTAAAAATCTACGTCCGAGCAATTTGACAGCTATTGCAATTATGACGATTAGAATTAAAATCAACGCTATTGTTTTTATTTTAAACACCATCACATCTTCGGAATTGATTATTTCCATATTTTCATTTACGTGTCTAACCCATAAAAAGATAAACTTATATTAATAATGTAATCTATACATTACATATTGTATGATGAATTAAAAGACAGATCGACAGTAATAGGGGTAAGAAAATGGACCGCACATGAACCACAAAAAATTGAATCAGAGGTTGTTGCAGTTGGAAGCAATATACGATTTTTCCAATATGGACAGTTGGATTTATGGGTTGGAACTGCTGCATCTGCCAATGCATCATGCAGCATACGGGAAGGGCACTCTGAATGTGGCATGAGGAATATTCCATCATATAACGCATTGATGTGGGCCATGAATACTGAATCGCAGTTGTGCCGGAATTCATCTGCCGCAGATCTCCTGATTATAGATGGGTCTATTCGTTCTAGAATGGCCAAAATACAAGATGTATTCTCCAAACCAAAATATTGTCTGGAATTTCTAAAGATTTTGTACCGTGGAGAAAACACTGCCTTTGTTTCAGTTATGGCACCTTTGGGAATCCTATCTGATGAGTATGGGATAGACCGTATTAGGCAGTGTGCAATTGCCAACAGGCAGTCTGGATTTGGTCATGTTTGCGAAGATGACCTGTATGGTCCAGACTTGGTAATATCTACCGTGTATGCCCGTCTGGAGGATTGGACCCTGATGCTGAAAATAGAGATGTTTGGAAGCGGACATGATGATATGATGATAAAATCAATCCTGGATCATCTGCATACTGGAGATCTTACAGGTAATCCTGCTCCAATACGTAACGTACAAAATATGTGCATGATTGATGATTCGTCTATATCGCATATTACACGCTTGTGTCAAAAATCACTTTCAAAATGGACGGTGACATGATTGGATGCAATTCCAGAGCTAGTTTTAGCTGCATACTTGATAACTAGAACTCTAGTTAATGTCAGTCCAAAAGGAAAATGGCATATGAGATCGTTGGTCTATAAATGGAAAATTACTTTCAAAAAATGTATTACAGATAGAAATATTTTAACGCTAGAGATGATGGCAATTTTAACTCAAATTAATATTTGAAATCTATATAATTTTAATATGTCCGCAAGCATAAATTCGTTTAAAAATATATCATTGCACAATAGCAACGTTTTTTGATCACAGTTATTACAATAATTCATGATCTGAGGTATCTATTATACGCTAAAACCCAATATTGGCAGTACTGGTAAGACTTGCTGGGCTTGATGTTGAATTGGTGAATATATTGCATAATTTTGAATGGTTTTGATCAGGTTTTTACAAAAAACACTCATTCATAGATTGAGCCGTTAAAACCAATAATTTAAAAAGACCAATTAGATGGTTCATACCATTTTATTTTCTTTAACATTATAATTTTAATTTTATCCTGAGTAAATCCAATTTCAGTTAACAATAATGATTCAATAATTAACATCAATATATGTTGTATATTGTATAATGATTGTGAATTTAAATTATCATATTTTTTTTTATCATAATGCACTAAATAATTTCTTTCATCCACAACAGATTTTATGAATTTTGATTGATCAATATTTTCGAATAAAAATGAATATTTAACCATTATAAGTGATAGCATTTCAGATAATTTTTTCTTTTTGTGTTCTTCAAATGATCTATAATATGATTCAATACCCCTTATTAATGATAAAAAATCATTATCAAAATAACCTCCTTTCGTATATAAAATTGTAGAATATAATTTATACATGATCGCAATTTTTGATTTTTTACCAAACCAATTTTTTAAATATAATTCAAAATTTGGTTCTATTGATCTATATGTATATATGATATTTCTGATATCCGGATTAGTTATTTTTTGTTCATTATTGAAAATTGTTGTAAATATCATTCCTTCTTTCAGCAAAGTGCTTTCTTCTTCTAATAAATCAAATTCAATTTTTAGAGGTTGCACGACATGACATAATCCCAATGAAAAAAATCCACGTATGCTATCAATAAATTCAAATAAATCATTTGTATTCATACCATCATTACATTCCACAATTATCACATAATCTTCATCAATAATTGGATGATTATATATTTCACGTATCATTTTGTAAACTACAATTAACGTTAATTTGATATCATCATTTATTTTATATTTTTTAGTAGGAACGGCATTATAATTTAATTTGAATTTTCCTATCATGATATCTTTAGGATCTAAATTTAATTTGAATCCCGTTAAATTTATAAAATATTTGGATAATGACAGATTGAGGAAAAATTTTTTGAATTTAAATGATTTTATGTTCATATGTTTGCCAACATATGCATATGTCACATCATAAACCTCTGCGGGTTTTGAAATACCATTTCCTGATGATATCTCATATGCATTTTGTAATGTAAATTTAACACCTTTAACTAGTCCAAAAATAATCGGTGCATAATATTTTTCTAAATTAAATCCTTCATGTAATTCTAGGATCATCTTTTTTGGTGAATATTTTAAAATTCCAAATACTTTATTTTTTTCATTAGGTATCCACCATAACCCATAAAAATTATTTTCTTTGGTTAATCTTAAATCATTATTAGTCAATAATTGTATTATAATTTTGTTATTATATAATATTTATTATTAAATTATGCATGTAAGCATCAATTCGTTTAAAAATCTATCATTAGATGCGGCTCTACCCGTGAATAAAATCCAAAACAGTATGAGGTCAGCACCTCGTGCTATTTTGTGCCTACATCTTCATTTATTGCATAAATTCTAGGCATGACGTGACCTCATACTATAAAATAGATGATAACCTTATTTAACAAATTGATGTATGATAAATCATGACTATAAAGCGATTGGGCGAGCTTCCTCCATTTTGGCAATATGCTGTAAAATACGCACTATGCAAAAATAAAAATGATCCCATTAAAGATTGGTCTGACCTGGTCAAAGAACTAGATCCTGAACCGATATTAATTCCAAGCTATCAGAGAAATATCGTCTGGAAAGACAACGAAATTAAAGAATTCATAGGATCCGATGCGATATTATTCGGTACTGTCATACTTGCATCAAGTAAAGATGATAAAGCTACCATACTATTAGATGGATTGCAGCGATTTGCTTTGGCAACTGCAATGTTGAATTACCTATATCCGATTGTATTAAGTAACGAACCCGATAGGCAAGATCTTGAACATAAATTTACAATACTAAAAGCTGAAGTAGCGGCCAAACGATCAATATTTCAGCATAATGACAGAATACTTTCATCCTATCCTAGGATGGGCATACAAGAAAGTTACATTCGATTAAAAAATAGCGTGAATAGATTATTTGACAAGGAATTTAATGAAAATGCCCTGGAATTCTCTGAAAAAATTTCTAAAATGTTTGTAAAAAAACAAATTGCACTTGATCCATATTTTGATTTTAAAGATGAATCTGAACTTATCCACACATTCATCAACCTGAATTCTACAGGATTAGATCTATCACAAGTTGATTTATTACGCTCTTTAATCATTCAACAAGCTGAAAAAAAAAAATGGTATGATGATGATATCACTGAGTTTGAAAATAGATTCACAAATGTATTTCAATCCAAAGATAATAAATGGTCCAAGAGACTTGGAAAATATCTCTATGATTCAATAAAAACTAAACCAACGTTGGTGTTTAAAAATTGGGATAATTTAAAAAGTGAAGACGTTGATGATCTATTGAAATTTATTGAAGATTTTGATTCTGCATTAACCAAAGAAGATGAAAATAATATCCTGCTCAATCCATATTTATATGAAATATTTCAATGTGGTGAATTACCTATCACAATAGTTTTCTGGTATTATTATAAATATGTCCACCTTGATAACAAAATTCCTGATTTCATGGATGGGGATTATGACAGTACCAAAGAATTACATCTATTATTACGTGTATTTTACCGTCGGGTTATAGATAATAGCCTTACACGACTTGACAAACATGCTAAAAAATTCATGTGTAATAATTTATCTGGAAATATTCTTACTGATTTGGTAGATTCTATAAATAACGATGTAAAACTAGATAATATAAAATCGTCTCCAAATAAAGAATGGCTGAAAATAAATATACAAAAGTCTAATTCTGATGCCATTCGGAGAATTTTTAATGCGTGTTTATTACCTGACAGAAATGCTGATGTAATTAACTTTAAACCAATTATGTATGGTAACAAAAGCTCAATGTGGAACTTAGATCACATGATACCTAAAAAAAGTAAATCTCAAGACATAATTGATGAAATGAATCAAATAGTTAATCTCTCACCATTGCCATCTGACATTAACGTTCGCGCTAAACATTTTCCCTGTTCAAAAAAACTGTCCGATGATGGGCTTTATCCTCTTGCTAAAAATAAACATCCGTACATTATGTGGTTAGTTAGCATTCACTATAAAAAATACAACAATGATAAAATTATGGATTCTATATCCGATAAAACGTATGAGGATGTACCTGTTTTTGATAGCAAATATTGTTTAATAAGAAACTCTGAATATTGTGTAGGCGATGATAGAATTAATGAAATCGCGAAACAATTGATTGACAAAATTTAAAGTGATTTCAACTAATATTGTCTTCATGGCATATATGCTGCAACTGTTACGCATTTTAGATTTTTCTATTTTTCCATCATGTCCTTTATATGGTATAATTTGTATGATGGTTAATTCAACACTGTTATTACAATAACTCTATATTCAACGAATATTGCCACTATGCATGGTCGAAGCAAAGATTGGTGGACGTCCGGTAGATATTACCAAGGACGGAAATGGAATAAAAATAGTATTTCACCCATTGACTCCTGGAGTAAAGCATCCAAAGGCAAATATCTTTACGGTCAAACTCACTAAATCTGATCTAAAAATACTCGAAAAATCTCTCTGATTTACTAGTAAAAAACAGTAATTTTTGGGAGATTATGGGCATGCCTAGGATTATTATTTATAACTAATATCATGCACAAAAGATTAGATTGTGAGAAAATCTAGTTATTTTAATTATTTTAGAATAAGCTTCCATTGTAATTGGAAGCACGTTTTAATCTAGACTTAAATTATGTATTGATCGCTAAATTACAGGAGATAGCGAGAAATGGGGATGGAGGGATTAACATTTGATGCCGTGAGAGGCGTTCAAGCAAAACGAGAATTCTACATAATAATGTGCCCCTTTGCTACGGTTAAGGATAAATTTCGATATGAAGAAGATCCAAGGATAGATCCTGAATTAAAAGCACAGCGAAAAATCCGAAATTCCCGTATTCCAAAAATTGTATGTTATATAAAAGATCATCCTAAAAACTATATTTTCTCATCAATTACTATCTCTGTTGGTAAAAAAATGCAATTTATCCCTGCACCCGGACGTGGCTCTGACGGAAAATGTGGCAGCCTCATCATACCTCACGATGCTCCTATTTTGATAAATGATGGTCAACACAGATGTGCTGCAATTAGATCAGTATGCGAAAAAGATGATTTTTATAGTGAAAATATATCCGTAGTAGTTTATGAAGATAGAGGATTAAAACGAAGTCAGCAAATGTTTGCTGATTTGAACAAACATGCAATAAAACCTACAAAATCTCTTGGATTGCTATATGATCATCGTAATGAATACGCTCAGTTCATAGTTAGCCTTGCAGATGATTTGGAAATTTTTTATGGCAGAACTGAAAAAGAAAGAACAAACATATCAAATAGATCTACAGCATTTTTTACATTAAACGGTATCGCAGATGCCACAAGACATCTCTTGAGACTAAAAACAAAATCTGTATCTGCTGAAAAACAAAAAATTGCTAGAGATTATTGGGACAATGTGTCCAAAAACATACCCGAATGGAATTTATTGCTGGCAAAAAAAATCAGTCCATATGAATTACGAAAAGATTATGTACATGCGCACACGAACGTGCTAAATGCCCTTGGATTGGTGGGATACGTTTTATTACAACATAATGACTGGCGAAGAAAACTCAAAGGATTGCAAAACATAAATTGGAAAAAAACTAGCCCAAGATGGCAGGATAAAGTAGTAATGGATAAAAAAATGTTGAAAAATCGACTAGGAATAAAAAGAGCCGCAAATGAGATATTAAAACAACTAGGTGTCCCAGATACTGTGGATGGTGGCGCCTGATCATGCCAGAACCTTCTGTCTTCAAATCCCATAGTTTGAAAGACATCTATGCTGAAATACAAGAAGTTTACCTAAATGATAACAGACCATGGATATTGGGATTTAGTGGCGGTAAAGATTCTACGTGTATGACCCAGCTAATTTGGAATGCACTGTCAAAATTACCTCCAAAAAAACTACAAAAAAAAATATTTATCATATCTTCTGATACGTTGGTTGAATCACCAAAAGTAGTCGAAGCTATTACTAATTCTCTTGATCAAATGGAAAAATATGGGAAAAAATCAAATCTTCCAATATCTACTAATTTGATCCGTCCAAAAGTCGAAGACTCGTTTTGGGTATGTTTGCTGGGCAAAGGATTTCCAGCTCCAAGTAATCTGTTTAGATGGTGCACAGATCGTTTAAAGATAAGAAATGCAGATAGGTTTATCCAAGAAAAAGTATCTGAATACGGAGAAGCAATTGTAGTTCTTGGAACACGCAAGGATGAATCAGGATCAAGAAACCAGCTGATGAATCTGTATGAAATAGAAAATAGCTATCTGTCAAGACATTCTAAATTCTCTCAGACTTATGTATATACTCCATTGAGAGATTTTATCACAAGTGATGTCTGGGACTATTTACTACAGAACAAAAATCCATGGGGTACCAACAATCGTGATTTGTTATCCATGTATCAGGATGCCAATTCATCTGAATGTCCGTTGGTAGTGGATTCTAGTACACCCTCATGTGGCAACAGCAGATTTGGCTGCTGGGTCTGTACTGTGGTAGAAAAAGACACTTCTATGAAAAACATGATTGATAATGGTGAGGATTGGATGCAGCCACTGTTAGAACTGCGTGCAGAACTCAAAGAAACACAAAACCCAGTAAAACGAAAACAAGTACGTTCACTCAAACGCAGAACCGGCCAAATGAAACTTGTTGACGATGCCCGTAAAAAAGCATTTGACGAAAGAATCCAAGAATCCAAGATGGAATTAAAGAAAAGAGGCGAAAACAACAAAGATGATCCTTATTCTATGTTAGTTCCTGGTCCATATACTATGGAATTTTGTAAAGAATTCTTGGAAAAATTACTGCGAGTTCAAAAGGAAATACAAAATACTGGTCCGGACCCACACATAACATTAATTCTGGAATCTGAAATTCATGAAATTCAAAGGATCTGGCGAGTGGAACGAGGGGATTGGAAAAATTCCGCATATTCCATATATGGAAAAATAATTGGAGATAAACTGATCCTTCCTCAGGAAGACCTAGGCGAATTTGGTGTAATTGAACAAGATGTACTAGAAGAAATTTGTGCTAAAAACGACGTACCCCAATTATTAGTATCAAAACTGCTAAACGTAGCCCGTGAATCTCAAGGAATGACTCAACACTCTAAAATTTATCCCAGGATAAATAAAATACTCGGAGAAGAATGGCGAGATGATTTAGACGAGATCGTAAACGATCTTGAGAAACAAAAAACATCAAAAAAGGAATTTGGTGGATAATTTGTTGTTAACTGAAATAACATTACAAGATTATAGTGTATACAAAGGTAAAAACACGTTTGATTTCACATGTTCTCCAGACAAACCCATAATCATCATAGGGGGAGAAAATGGTGCCGGGAAGACAACATTATTTGAATCCGTTACGCTGTGTCTTTATGGAATATTGATCATGGATAAACACTGCACTAATAATACATACAAAAAATTCCTTGCACGTAAAATCCACAGATATTTAAAAAGTTCAACATCCGCAGATCATGCATCAATTACAGTTAAATTCAAATTTTTCCACATGGGAAAAGAAACAGAATATAGCATCGAACGATCTTGGAGAAAAACAGATGGAGACATTGAAGAACATTTTGACATAAAGAAAAAAGATCAAAATAATAAGTTCGTACCAATTGAAACTATTGAAAGATCAAACCGGCAATCATTTATTGAAGATCTAATTCCAAAGGGAATAATCAAACTATTCTTTTTTGATGGAGAAAAAATTGTGAATATTGCTAAAGAAGGCTCAGAAAATCTCACAATTAAAGAATCATTCAAATCTCTTTTGGGCATAGATATAATTGAACAATTAAATACAGATCTGCAAGTAAACCTAATGCGTAATCTCATTAAAGGTACTAAATATTTGCAACAAGAATTTGATAAATTCAAGAGTGAAAAGGATGACAGCATTCAGATAACTATAAAATTACAAGAACGCCTTGCCCAAAAACAAACAAACATGGATTCATTAAACATGGACATAGACATGCTTGAAACACAAATATCAAAAATTGGTGGAGACTTTGTTAGTAATAGGGATGAATTAAAAGCAAAATTAGCTAAAAAAGAAATTATCCGTGAAAGCATACGACAAAGAATTCATAATTTATGTGATGACGTACTTCCATTTACTTTAATTCCTAACGAAATGAAAATATTGGTAAAACATTTGGAAATTGATGAATCTATCCAACAGGAACAATTTGGCCGGACAATAATGGAATCAAAAATTGATATACTCAAAAATCAGATTAATGAACAAAAATTATGGCGAGATGCTGGCATTGACTCAAAATCAGCGTCTAACATGATGGCAACATTGAATAAAATATTTAAAGATCATATACAACATTCTGTTAATTCTAAAAAACTCATATTTGGATTTTCAACAAAACAAATGATGAGAATTTTGGATATTGCTAAAAAAGCTAATACTGTAACTCACTCGATTTTAAACAAAGATACAGATAAAATAATTCAGGTTGATGGTGACATTGAAAAACTTCAGATGACAATTGCCAGTGCTCCTGCAGACGACGAAATCGGTCCATTGATGTCTAAACTTGGTAATACACGTTCCGAACAAGGAGCATTACAATCTGAAATTGATCATATTGAAGAACAAATTACCACTAACAAAGCCTTACGCCAACATTTAGATTCAAAACTTAGAGACATTGTTTCTAAGATTTACAAAACAGAAAAAACAAAGCATGGTGTAAAATTAACACAAAATGTCCAAAAAGTTTTAGAGGAATTTGTTGAAAAAATAACTGTAAGGAAAATTCATCTACTTGAAGAATATCTATTAGAAGGACTTCAAACATTAATGCACAAAAACGATTTTATAAATACAAAAATCAATCCACAAACATTTGAAATTCAATTATTCCGAAAAAATGGTGAACCTTTTCCAAGGGATCTTTTATCAGAAGGAGAAAAACAAATGCTTGCAACTGCTGTACTTTGGGCACTCGCTAAAACTTCTGGGAGACCTTTACCATTTATGATCGACACGCCTCTTGCTAGGCTAGACAGCAATCACCGAAATAATCTAGTTGAAACATTCTTTCCCATCGTGTCACATCAAATTTTGATATTTTCAACCGATGAAGAAATAAAACATCAATATTATAAAAAATTAAAACCATACATGACAAGATCCTACATCATAAAATATTCAGAAGATGAGGGTTCTACGAAAGGATATGAAGGCTATTTCTGGAATAACGATGGAGAAAAAATTGTTACGGTTTAACAGATTACGAATGAGCTATCGTTCACAAAACCTACTTGCCCAGATTAAATCAAGAACTGGTCTTACTCCAAATATTGTTGGTAGATTTGCAATATGTATGTCACTTAATGATCCATCCCCTCCAAATCCAGAAGAATTTGATGAAAAAGGTTCTGAAATACATCCATCTGTCATGTTTGGAGAATACGAAGATGTATTTATGGCATTAATGGTTCAAAGATTAAAACGTGAAGGGTTAGATCCACAAAAATATTTAAATAAAATGGTCCGGGCTCATTTTAATCGTGGAGCAATAGCATTATTTGCAAGAATACATAAAATATCTGATTTTGCTTATGTTATCCAGCAAGAAAGAGCAGTACAAACATGAAGTTTCCAATATACCTTGACCATCATGCAACTACACCTTTGGATAACCGTGTATTGGAAGAAATGATGCCTTATTTTACAACAAAATTTGGCAATGCGTCTAGCACAGATCACTCTTTTGGAAATGAAGCATCTATAGCTGTAAAATCTGCACGAGAGAAAATTGCAAAATCAATTGGCGCACAATATGATGAAATTATATTTACCAGTGGCGCAACAGAATCAAATAATCTGGCATTAGTAGGAACCATGCAAAAATATGCCGACCGTGGAAATCATCTAATTACTTGTGTTACTGAACATGATGCAATATTAGATGTTGCCAAATATTTGGAAACTTTGAGTAAAAAAATTACGTATTTACCTGTAAATAAATACGGGGAAATAGATCTGAATGAATTATCAAATTCAATTACAGATAAAACTGTAATGATATCTATCATGGCAGCCAATAATGAAATTGGAACAATTGCCGATGTCGAAAAAATTGGAAAAATAGCACACGAAAAGAATATTATTTTCCATACAGATGCAGCCCAAGCTGTAGGCCATATTCCAATTGACGTACAAGCAATGAATATTGACTTAATGTCGTTTTCAGCTCATAAAATGTATGGTCCTAAAGGAATTGGAGCTTTGTATGTACGGGGTATAAAACCTAGAGTTAAACCAGATCCAATTCTACGTGGAGGTGGTCAAGAACGGAATATGCGTTCTGGAACTCTTAACGTTCCAGCTATCGTAGGATTTGGCAAAGCGATCGAAATTGCTATTAATGAGATGCATGAAGAAAACATTAGATTTGGAAAATGGTTTAAAAATATTATGAAATCATTTCAAAAATTTGGAGCAAAATTAAATGGACCTCCTAATAACAGACTCTTGCATAACATCAACGTTATTTTTCCTGGAATTGACGGAAAAGCTATAATCAATACTATCAACAAAAAAATTGCAATTTCTGCCGGCTCTGCATGCACTACACAATCCGTCGAACCCTCCCACGTACTCCTTGCATTGGGGATGGGTGAGGAAGATTCTCATTTGGCGATCAGAATTGGAATGGGGCGATTTAACACTGATGATGAGATAGATTATCTCATAAAACATGTCTTAAACGCTGTAAAAAATTTGTCAAATATACGTTTTGACTAAAAAAAGAAGGTAAATTCACGCCTAGTTAAAAACAACATTTCGATATATTATTTAATGATGGCATTAATTATCACATATGAGCTTACTATCTCCCGAGATAATAGAAGTATCCTTGGAAAATGTCACACTTGGTAATTCTCAAGCACGACAAAGAGACACCATAGTTAAATCTGATGATGATTTGGTTCACAGCATAAGAAAAGATGGCATGACTAGCCCAGTTATCGTCAAAAAACTATCTGATGGAAAATTTGAGCTAGTAGCAGGTCAAAGACGACTTCAAGTACACAAGATATTGAACATGTCTACCATATCTGCACGTTATGTAACCCGTGAAATTGATGAATTTGAAGCTAAACGTATCTCTCTTGGAGAAAATACCGCACGCAAAGAAATGAAACGTGCTGATTATGTTGATATTGTAGATATGTATATGAGAAAATATCGTACAGTTAAATCCGTAGCTGAAGAATTAGGATTATCTGAAAGCACCATTCGAAAATATATTGCTGTAAACAGCTTACCCGAAGATGTCCAAGAAGCTATCAATGACAAAACAATTACTCAAGATAACGCATTCAAAGCTCTTAATGCACTAGGAGGGGATGAATCTGACGTTGATACAAAAATGCTTATAGAAACAGCGATTGCCATGAAACCTCTTTCTACTGGAGCAAAGAATAAAGTAGGCGGCATAATACATAGCAATCCTGGCATAACCCCTATAGCAGCAGTAGAAAAGGCAAAAAAACGAACACAATCGAACATATTGCACATAGACGTAACAGAAGATCAAATAGAAAAAATCGAAATATTCAAAACCGTAAAAGGAATTGATACCAACGAAAATGCTGTGTCAGAACTAATTGGTATAGGTTTGATTGCTACAAATGTCTGATCTGATATTATTACGTAATCCTCAACGTTTGGCAAAATTGCTTTCTAGCATAAAGGTTGATTACATTGACAGGCCATTGCGACCTGTTGAAGTTGCAAAAGAACTTCAAAATTTGTTGCACGATATGAATAATGATAAAAACGAAGTGATAAAAAGACTCAGATTGTCTATAGATATGTTGAACCAATTTCTAAGATTACTCGAATTACCTGATGAAATACAAGATATGATCATGTGGGGTGTATCAAAAACAAATGAATCTATTGGATTTAGCGTAGCCACTCGATTGACATATTTGAAAAATAAAGATGATATACTAAAAACAGTGAATGCTATTATGATTATGCCTCACCCGATTACCAAAACTGAAATTAAAGGTATCATTCAATGGAAAAAAAGAAATCCTAACAAATCTATTGAAGAATGTATTTCAAATGAACTAGACATAAAAAGAACTGATATCATTGAACATTTCATATTCATTAGCGGTATTGATCCTGAACTAGTAAAAATAATACAAAAATTATCTATTGATAAAAAACAAAACCTACATGATTTTACAAAATTTTTACTCTCTAAAAAATTTCCGCCAACGTCATTAAAAAATTCTCATATGTTTGATGATTATATTCGACTATCACTTACCAAAATTGGACATGCATCTATAAATGAATATTCTTCATATCATAACATACTGCGTAAAAATGTCATAAATCATATGTTAGAATCTGTAGTTGATTAAATGACTGACCATGATCTGTTTTCATATGCTAGTGTGACTGACGATGGTTCTATCAGACTTGGAAAATCTGTGGTTTGTGATGGATTTATACCTGGGGTCAAAGCCGCGGTTTTTACTCATCCTCACGTTGATCATGCTAAAAATAGCTTTGAACGATGTATGCATCAATATCCTGTATTCATGTCTCATGTAACCGCAAAGCTATTGGAAGCGATAAATAACGATACGTATGAACTAAGAACACAACTTCACCAACTAGATTTTGGACAATCTGTACCGATCCGTCATAATGGAAGTGCTGATTATCTTACATTATTTGAATCTAAACATATGTTTGGGTCTGGTCAAGTTTTTCTCCAAACCGATGATAATGTCAAAATAGTATATTCTGGCGACATCTCTCCACAAGATAAAGCACCAGAATGTGACGTACTAGTAATTGATTCTACACATGGTAACATACGTTTTGACAAACAAATTGACGGCGAAAGTCTTGAACGTAGATTAAACGATTGGGTAGTTGAAGCGATAAACAAAGGAATGTCCGTATGCATTCACGCTTATAGAGGAAAATTACAACACGTCATGTGTAGCCTTGCCAATAATAGCAATATTCCTAATACAATAAAATTCCTTGCTAGTGACACAAACATTAGAATGACAAACATATACAATAATAGAGATGATTGTACCGTACAACAAGAAAGGCTGTTGGATATTAAATCACCTGATGCAGAAAACTTGATGGAAGAGAGATATCCTAGAATAGAATTTAGAGATACCATGCAACATACTTCTGAAGAAAATGAAGGCATCATGAGAAGAATATCAATAACTGGTGGTTTTGGAAATTTTACCGCACAAAACAAAAATGAAAAATTTTGGATTGCTTCTGACGAACATGCGGAGTTTACAGATCTTATAGAATATGTAAAGCGCGCAAACCCTCGAATTGTGATCATTGATAATAAAAGAACACCCAATGGTTCAAACTTAGCAACATATCTGCATGATAAATTAGGAATCCTAACTAGATCGATGCCGGAACAACGATGAACACTAAAACATTGGAAAAACATATGAGACCTTTTTTAGAAAACACATTAGACATATGTAAAAATAGATTAGAACAAAATCCTCAAAATTATCAAAAATCTGTAAAAAAACCATTAAGAGATTTGAATGGAAAATTATTAAACATGGATATGATAACTCAAATTGATCATATTAAACTTAACCATGATGTAAGAATTGATCTTAAAAATCAGTATGATGGTGATAATAATAATTCTTACGATGTTCTACACGATGTTCTCAAATCATTACTGATTCAAAACAACTATAAAACTAACCCCACACCTGCCAAATCATATTTGGATTATGCTATATCATATGCGATAAAAAACAGTGAAAATAACACAAAACAATTATTACATGACACAATTTCTAATTTTGTAAATTATATAACATATGATGTAGAATTATTATATTATTTGATACCAATATACAATGTTGATGGCAATTTCACAAAAATTATATTAACTGATAATTTATGGATTCGTAAAATCACTGACGCGGAATATTCTTACATATTAAATATACAAAAATCACCTCAGGATACTATCCCTCCTTACCAATTAAATTTAAAATGCGTTTTGATCTGTAAACATAAACGAATACCCGGAACTGAAAAAAAAATAATTCCAGACACTGAACATATCTTAGGTGCTCTTAAATTATTTAATTCTGGTGATCCTATATTTGGCGGTCTATATTAGATGCCTTGCGTAATAAAGAAATTCAATCATGCAGTCCAAACTTTTAGATCACATCGATCTATTTTCATGCATGTTTACTGTGTTTTGTGTTCTCAGAAACGACAATGCGCAAAAAACCGCGTGCATTCAAGGCGTTTACCGGTCTTACGGTCGAAGAATTTGATTCCTTGATTCCTGGCATACGTAAAAAATATCTTGAATGCCAGCTGGATGTTGCAGATGCAGCAGAAAGACAACGAAGTCCAGGAGGAGGCAGGAAACATCACTTGTCACTGCCAGATCGGTTAATAATGACGCTTGTTTATTTACGAGAATACCAGTCGTATGAAAAAATAGGATACATGTTTGACTTGGATCAAAGTAATGTACAACGAAACATAGGCATGATTCTAAAGATATTGGCAGATATTCTTCCAACTCCACATAAACTACACAAACAAGTTTTAGAAATAAAATCTTCCAAAGATCTTGAAAAGAATTTTCCTGACAATTATTGCGTTACAGATGCTACCGAACAACGGGTATGGCGTCCAAGTGACAAGGAAGAACAAAAGAAAAACTATTCTGGCAAGCACAAAACACATACCAGAAAAACAACAGAAGTCATAAACGGAAACGGAATGATCTTGTATAGCTCAATGTCATATCCTGGCAGTGTACACGATTATGCCATTGTAAAAGAGAACCACCCACTGCAGTGTGAAAACAAAATTACGCAGGATCTGTTGAATTCTGTTTCAAATCTCTATGATAGTGCATATCAGGGAATACATGACGCGTTTCCACAAGCAAATTCGATCATACCCTGTAAAAAATATAAAAATAAAAAGAGAACCCGCGAACAAATATTTCACAATAAATTACTCTCAAGCGTACGTGTACGGATAGAACATGTTTACAGCAGAATTAAGAAATTCAACATACGCCGAGATGTATTCCGATCACGATTTGATAAATATGATGGAATCGTGCAGGTTGTAAACGGATTAATAAATTACAAAAATGAGTGGGCACGCTCATTATAACATCATACTGCACGCCCGATATTGACCAGATGTACATGTTGTCGCGTGGGTTTGCAAACCTACATTGTTCCAACATGAATTACTGCAAACGGTGATCACATAATTGACATGTGGCGTATTGTCTTAGATTAACTGTAAATCATATTCCAGAATGTGATTTTTTAACATAACACTTTAATTATTAGGCACAATATATTGTTATGCCGAATTTTTTATTACGCAAGACATCTATTCTAGAATGTCAGATATCTGGGATATTGGAACATTAAAAAATTTTGGTTGGGAACCAATTAAACAATCCACATCTAATATAGTCCAATTAAATCCTGTAATAATTAAAAAACTTGAATTATTTTATAAAAACATCTATAATAAATTACTCGAAAATGACCGATTAACAATATTATATACATTAAGGCGTTTTGGTTTGGCACACGATCATAATAATGAGAAGGAAAAAATATTGGATTATGTGATAGCATTGGAATCTCTTCTTACTACTGGTGCTGGTGATACCACAACAAAAATTGCGCATAGAATGTCTGCATTATTAAGTAATAATGATGATCAAATGTTAGAAATTTGGAAATTCTCTAAAAATGTTTACCAAATAAGAAATTCAATTGTACATGGTGTGGAACATCGGAAAAAAGATCGAAATCAACTGAAAGACGATGATCTTGAGAAAATAACTGCCAAATTGCAAAAATACTCTCAAATTGCGATATTAAGAATTTTAGCACTTTTAAATAAATATTCTAATCAAAAAAATATACTCTGTGAATTAGATGCATCTGTGTATGATCGAAAAAAATTACGAAAATTACGTTCAATTTGGAAGTAATGTTATAGCCACACGCCAAAGTTCATAAGATAAATTTATCGAACCGAAAAGTATTTGGATCTCCAAATTATTACAATACACATGAACAAATTAGAACAACTTGAAAAAGCGTACAAGAAAGAACGTTCCAGTATAGCATCAACACGAATGCTTGCAATACTCATGGTTTGCAAAGATGGCAAACAAGTACAAGAAATTGCAAATATGCTGCGACATTGCCCGAATTGGGTACGTATGTGGGTGGATCGTTTTGATGCGGATGGTCTTGATGGCCTCCGCGATCGCCCATAAAATGGACGAGTAAGAATTGTCTCAAAGAAATAAATGGGTTCCATAATAGACCGTATGCATAATCGTTCAAATTGGTCATTTTTATTCGTAAAAATTGTGAATTTGACCCATTATGCATGAAGTCTAATGCTCAAAATAACATCTGCCATAGCAACGCCTGTGTAGGTACAATAAAGAATAGATGACGTTACTGGAGAAAAATTGCATATTACATATGTTAGAAAGATCATGCATCAGTATGGCATGTCTGCCAAGACTACACAGAAATACCACATAAATCATGCAAGTGCTGCATCAGTATGCAACTGGCAACAATATATGAAAAAGAGAATTTCACGCCTAAAAAAGAATGGATTTACCATTGCAATGTTGGATGAGGCGTTCTTTGTCAGAGATATAAAAGCAGGACGTAAATATTGGTCACTTGTTGCAAAACGAATATTTTTACCACATGTTGGAAAACATGAAAATTTTGCAGTATACGGAACCATGTTGGAGAATGGGAATCAAATGTTTAGAATTTACAAAAAATTCAATTCTGTAACATTTGTAAAATATTTGAAAGAGTTGCAATACAGATATGGAAAAATCGCAATAATGTTGGATCGCGCTTCGGTACACATCAAATAAAGTCAGAGAGTTTCTAACAGACAATCCCAATGTCAAATTAATTTTGTTGCCAAAGGGATCACCATATTTGAACATGATCAAACAGTGCTGGAAGATTAACAAATATGCATTGGTGGTATCCGAATATTGTCCAACGTTTACCATTATGCAGAATGTGGTGTCTGAATATTTAAGGACCGTAAAATTCAATCTGAATATTGTGGATTATATATTTAGAAAATCTCCAAAAATACTCATGAACTTTTGATTGGCGCTATACGAACCATACATAATCATATTTATATTTATATACTATAACATGTAAATATTAATATGGTAAAATGGGCTGATTATTTAATATCTGCAGTAAGATATAAAGACGATATTATAAATGCAGTTCTTACACGTGTAGATAATGATGGTGACAGTGTCGCACGTGCTACTACAATAATAAGTAGACAAAATTTGATACACTATTTAGAACAAGGAAAAACATTTGTAACAATATACAAAAATGGAGCATGGAAAAAAGGTGAGGACATATCTGTTCATGAAGTTAACGGCCACAAATATGTTAAAACAAATCCAAATAACACACAAGATGACAATCTCGGAAAACTAGGTAGTTTTTAATAAATTTAGAACGTTAACATAATTTCAATATGTTGACACACGAAAGTACAGTAAAGTGGATTGGGCTCCATAAAAGGAGAACACTCCAAGTGTTACAAATTTTACCCCAGGTTGTGACATGACCCATGCAAAAACGTATTTATATGTAAAAAATTAGAAAATATATACATGTCCGATAAAATGACAACACTCTGTGTTTTATTACTTGTATGTGGATTATTATTTGGTATTATAGTTTTTATATCAAACGTACCTAATTCATTGAATCTACATAGTTGTATGGGTAATGCAATTTTTGATACCATGAACAGGACTGAATTTAATGAATGTGATAAAACTCCAAAACTGTGGGTACCCACATTCGCACTATATGTATTATCTTTAATGTTTCTTGGATCCTCATCAATAATTGCATTATTACAAAATCGTTCTAAATAATTCATAACCCCATATGTCAAAAAACTAAAAATGACTTTTATACATGATTTGGTACTTCATTGTTAGATAGCACGAATAAACATTTTGTACCACCGAATTTGATCAAATATTATAACATCATTATATTTTAGGTAAATTTTGGTTAATAGCTGTTCTTCTTTTAGCAAGATACGTTGCAGCATATTTTTTATCCATTAATGCAACACATTCCAAAAGGCTCTTGACATAACGTTTCATGTGTTTGTCAAATGTTTTATCAAGCTCGGAGGCCGCTTTCAATAAAGTATCCTGGTTTATGTTTTCTAAATCGTCCTTGCGACCCAGATAAAACTGACGTTTTCCGGCCAAAAAATAGATATATTCTGTACCATCCCTCTCTCTTATATGCACAGTCATGTGTAATCCATAGATGGGAATAGTTAAATAAGGTTTGTGTATTGTATAGATTACACAAATGAACAAAATAAGCGATCTAAACAAAGGTAAAATAACCCACTGGTGCCATAATACAACTAATGAAGTCGCCGCAAGGTTGACCGATGTGGGAAACAATATGCAAAAGTCAACAACCGATAACGTAAAAATCATCAAAAAAACAAAAAAATCAAGTATGCTTGCAAATCCAGATGTAAAACGCTGGTATGACAACACTGCAAGAGGTAGCAGAAATACTGCTGAAATGCGATTAAGGAAATTGATCAGATTTTGTCAGATGCATCAGATGAGTGCAATGCAATTAGCAGAACTTGGCATGAGGGATGTAAAGACCGTCACGGATCTGCTTGAAGATCATGTTGGTATGATGGAGCAGCAAGGATACGCTCCAGCATACATTGAAGGTCATTTAAAATCAATAAAATCATGGCTCAGACATTTTGACGTCTATATACAGCGCCGGATACGTATCACAAACACACATCTGACACCTACTTTAGCTGATGAGCGCGTGCCAAACGAACAGGAAATGACTGAAATATTCAACAAGTCAGAACTACGGGATGCTGTCATAATGTCACTCATGGCAAAATCTGGACTTAGACCAGAAGTATTGGGCAATGATAACGGATCTGATGGTCTGACTATGAAAGATCTACCTGACATCATAATACAGGAAGGCATTGCTAGATGTGTAAACAGACCTATGAGAATCGTAGTGAGAGCAGAGATCTCCAAAGCCAGGCACCAGTATTTCACATATGCTACAACCAATGCAATATCGATAATACTTTCGTATCTGAATGAGAGACTCTCAAATGGGGAACCAATGCACGGCAATTCTCCACTAGTCGCACCTTCGTCAAAATATCTCATACGCAGACGTGGCAAAGAAGTAAATTCGTTTCTGATGACAAAACAGATCAGCAACAGAGTTCGCAAAGTATTTCGACCAAGATTTGCTTGGAGACCATATGTCCTGCGGGCGTATTTTGACACACAGCTACTAATTGCAGAATCTGAAGGTAAAATCGCACACGATTTTAGAGCGTTCTTTATGGGTCACAGGGGAAGTATAGAGGCTACATACACTACAAACAAGAGCATTCTCCCTGAAAAGCTCATAAAAGCTATGAAAGATTCGTTTGACCGCTCTGAAGAATATCTTGACATCGAAACTAGCGAAGATAAAACCGCTGAAAAACAGATGCAGAATGCTCATACAGAACTGCAAAAAATCAATCCAGAAAAACTTGGAACGGTACTAGAGGCACTTCAGAACCTGAATGCCGGTAAAATGTTCCAAGTCAGCGCGTAGTATATTCTAACGAGGCTGAAAAACTCATACAAAACGGCTGGAAGTTTGTAGGCATACTATCAAATGGCAAAAATGTACTTGAAAAATAAGCACACGCGATCAGATTTTTGACACTATTTCTGCCAACTTTTGACATGTTGCAGGTACCCGCCATTTGCAAATAGGGGGCTCCTTCGGGCCCGCTACGAATTTGTACCAAGCCCTTTTTGCCGCATGCGTTTGCAGCAGAGTTGCACTAGATAACGGGTTGTTTTTTTGAAACTATGACCATACAGTTTGGCAGTATTCAAACGGTATTTTTCAACCTACGGGTCCGGTCCACTGCGTACCGCATACCGCTATACTAATTTAATACGTAATAACCGTAGATTATATGGAAAAACGACAGGCCATAGCCGCATGGATTGGAATAATTGGAGGAGTAATAGGATTTTATTTTCTATACGGAATTATCGTAGATTTTATGCGCTAGGATTTTTCAATTTCTGCAAGTTTTCACGTGTTACATCATGTGCTTTGCGCTCCTTTTGCAGCAGATTTTTTACCACGGTCAGCTCGTTTTCAGCAGAACGCAATTTTTGCGTCATGGATGCAACCACTGCACTGGCAGCCTCGATAACACTCTTGCTCTCAGGTAGGGGTGGATTTTTTGCATTATCTGCCAATGCAACAGGCGGCGCTTTGAGTGATTTTTCAGTATTTAAAACCGCCTCTAATGCAGATTTTTTCTCTTTTTCCAATTTTTGTAAAATCTTTTCAGATTCTGCAATACGTGTATTCAAATTGGCGTTTTTATCCTGCTGCGATGTAATCTCACCTTTCATCTCCTCCAACAAACTCTTTGCCCTCTCCATTTCGGCAATCTGAGCTTTTACCTTACCGTGCTGCCTTTCAATTGATTTTAACTCGTCATCTTTCTTCCTTCTAATGGTCTCAGCTGATGCCGTATCTGCAATTATGCCGGTAAGTCTATCCTGGACGTTTTCAAGCTCTGCAGTAGCAGAGCGTGCATTGCGTCTTTTCTCATTTAATTCTTTTTTTGTCGACATCAAAGTACCCACGGCACTATCGTATTCTTTTCTAACGTCGGCAAGTTTTTCTTCTATGGATTTGCGCAGATCCTGCTTTGTATTGACTAGTTCTTCAAGCGATGAGACCTCTTTGCGTTTTTGACCAATCTCCACATCTAGTGAGTCTATCTGTTTACGCTGTGATTCCATCCGTATCTGCTCATCAGTGGGTGAGGACTCTGCCGGTTTTGCAGCAGATGATTCGGCACTTTTTAGTGCATCATCTGCTGATTTTTTTCTAAAAAACCCCATGTATCATACACCCCTTCTCTACATTAAAACGGTTCACTGTTTTTTGCCCCTGCCGCGCACAAAATTCATGTAAAATCCCAATCCGCCTATGATGAATCCAAATACAATTGCAACCCCTCCTAATGTTGGTGAGTCTGCAAGATACAGGGGGGATGTTATGAATAAGAGTGCTCCAAATATTATGAGAAAAAATCCGCCGCTACGGTTTTTGTTGTGCTCACCGTGCACCATTTTACGCCAAAGCCTCCCTTATTTTATGCGCCACTTTTGCAGCTCCTATATCTGCAATGAACGGATCAAGGCGCGGTCCGCTAGAAGAACCCAAAAGTATCTGATACATGCATACGAATACGTCGCGAGGTTTTGCACCGGCAGATTTGGCAGCCTCATATGCGGCGTTTTGCACGCTAGAATTTGATTCCAGCGAATCAGCTAGGGACAAAAGTGCCACACGCACCTCATCTTGTGCATCAACTAGCTGTGCATCCTTGCTGCCAAAATCATCTGCATAATTTCCGGCAATCTGCACCAAACCTTTAATCTCAACAGATGACTCTTTAATGGCTCCATAATCCAAGAGTTTTTTGATGATACACTCTGCACGATTTTCCACAAATATGCGCGCAAGTTCTACCACTAGCATGTATTTTGCGTGGGGGGCGGGGGCAGACGGGATCTGCAGCAAATTCACATACTCGTACAGACCGTGCATCTTTGCATCCTTTGCGGCGTTTCCGGATCCTTTGTTTGCAAAATATGCGCTCTCCAATTCGTGATATTCGTCCATCAGGGATGGAATATCCTCAAATCCAAGCTCGCGCGCTCCGGTGATTCGTTTGTACAATAGCAATAGCAGCGACTGCTTTGATCCGTATTTGAGCCATCTTTGAGACGTTATCACATTTCCAAGCGACTTTGATATTTTTTTACCGCCCCTGTCCAAAAACATTTCATATTTTACATGGTGTGGGGGTGCATACCCTAGTATCTTTTCTGCAACCCAGTCGTTTACGTGCACCGAATCCATAATGTCCTTGCCGTACGCCTCAAACCGTATATCGTATGCGGCCCATCTTGCGGCAAATTCCACCTTCCATGCAAGCTTGCCCAAATCAATCCCGATGCGGGATATCCCCGCATGTCCGCACCCTTTGATTATATTTCCGCTGATTTTTGCATCTTTGCACTCGTATGAGATGGCACGATTTTCTGCATCATACTCTAGGGATTCTGTAGTGTACAGTTTCTTGCAATTGGCACAGACTGCAAAATACGGCAGATATTTTGTAAATTTTTCCTGTCCGACCATGTCTGAAATTTTCTCCCCGATGATATTCTTTTGGGATAATATTGCATGCGTCTGCTCTTTTAAATCACCATTACCGTACGTATCATACGCCCGCCTAAACTCATACTCTATGCCCAAATCATCCAAGCCTTCAAGCAAAAGACTGCTCATATGCTCCCCGTAAGAGCCATGGCAGCTGTCAGGGTCCGGTATAAGAGAGACCGGCTTTGCTAAATGCTCGTTTAGTGATTTTGGAAACCCTTTAGGTATTTTGCGCAGCCCGTCCATATCATCTGAATATGCAATTAATTCAGACTTGTATCCCAAATCCTGCAGGGCAAGCTTTACCCCGTATGCCCTTACAGCATCCCCAAGACTTCCAACATGCGGGATGCCCGAGGCGCCAAGACCGCTCTCAACTCTGAGAATGCTAGTGTCCCTGCAAAGTTTTTTTTCACGCTCTAGCATTTCTGAGGCAAGTTTGTCAATCCACGTACCGCGTCCTATTTTTTTCTCCATGCATATTACACCATATTTTTGGCCATGTATGGCCCGTCCATACAATATCCAAATTTTGCATAATACCCGCGCGTCCCAACGGCGCTGATTACAAGCATCTTTGAGCACCCAAACTCTTCTTTTGCCACAGATTCTGCCCGCCGCAGCAGAGCCGTTCCAATTCCAGCATGCTGTATGCTCCCATCTTTGATACCCACTCCGACAGTTTTACCTGTAACGTGAATTTCCCGTATTATTCCAGTACCATCTGATATCTCTGACCTGTGTGCAATACTGCTTGGCATTCTCAGTCTCAAATATCCGAACACTGACTCCTCTTTATCCTCGTATGATAAAAACACCTCGCGACCGCCAGATGAATCATAATCTTTCCTGTACAGTACAAGATCCTCGCTGATTGAATTCTTACCTGACAATCCAGCCTCCCTGCATCTGATGCACGAGCACTTTATACCGTTCTCTCTCATATATTGCAGTACAGTCTGCCTAAAATTGCCGTATTTTGGACCGGCTATAATCTCGCCTGCGGATATCTCGCGCTGTACCCTCATTATGCGCACCCATTTTGGAATTTTTGATTTTGCCTTTGCGACAAGTGAGATCATGCTCTCCTCATCGTACGGCTCGTATCTGCCTGCCTTGTATTCCTCATACAGGGGCGTTCCGCGCAATACAAGCGTGGGGTAAATTTTCAGCATGTCTGGAACTAGACGCGTATCCGAATACAACGATTCAAAATCGGCAAGATCATTTTCCAAAGTTGCACCAGGAAGGCCAGGCATCATGTGGGCGGCAACTTTATACCCTGCATCTTTTGCCTCTTGAAACGATCTTGTAATCTCTTCAAATCCGTGCCCTCTGTTTGATCTTTTTAAAACATTCTCCTGCAGACTCTGCACGCCGATTTCAACGCGGGTCGCCCCGTATGTGAGCATGGCATCAATGTGCTCTTTTCTACAGTAATCCGGTTTTGTCTCTATGGTGAATCCCACGTTGCGGTGTTTTGCACTAACGTTTGCATTTTGCGCCTCAAACAGGGTTGCAGATTCAAATCCGTTGAGCGCCTCGTAGCATGATTTTACAAATTCATATCTGTACTGTTCGGGCATGAACAGAAACGTTCCTCCGACTATGATGATTTCTATCTTTGAGCTTTCATGGCCGTATGCTGCAAGCTTTGCAATCTTTGAGAGTATCTGTTTTTTTGGATCATACCCGCTCTCTATTGCGCTGACAGTGGATGGCTCGTTTCCAGTATAGCTGTTTGGACTGTTGTACTCTACTCCGCCAGGACAGTATGTGCATCTGCCGTGCGGACACGCATACGGGCGGGCCATGAGGGCTATTACTGCCACACCTGATGCAGTCTTTACTGGTTTGCGTATGAGGATTTTCTGAAGAGACTTGTAATTTTCACCGTTTACAGTTGCAAGTATCTCATCGTTGCGGGGTATCTTACTGAGTGAATATTTTGCACATACGCGCATTGTCTCATCTCTTGCAGCCTTTACCGTCAGTTTGCCTCCTGCGAGAATGCCCTGAGATATCTCATGACATGCCATCTCAAATGTAACCGCTGACTGCATAAACTGTGTAAATTACACTTGAATAAATTTTATGCGCCCCGTACTAACGTCTTTTTTTCACAGTACGCCTGATTGGTTTTTTACGTACGGTGCGTTTTGCCGGTTTTCTAGACGATCTTGTACCTGTCTTTTTCAAACTTGGACGTTTTACAGTTTTTTTATGCTTTGCGGTTTTTCCAAGTGTTGTTTTTTTCACAGTACGCCTGATTGGTTTTTTACGTACGGTGCGTTTTGCCGGTTTTCTAGACGATCTTGTACCTGTCTTTTTCAAACTTGGACGTTTTACAGTTTTTTTACGGGTCAGAGTCTTTTTTTTGGCCAGAGTTTTCCTTTTGGATAGAGTGCGTTTTTTAACAGTTTTTTTCCTGGGAACGGTTTTCTTTTTCAGCGTTTTTCTCCCAGATGATGTTTTCTTTTTGGATGCAGGATGTTTCTTTGAGAACATTTGTGATCTGAGGTTTTTCAAAGTTACAATGTCCACTTTGAGTCTAGTCTCGTCTGCATTAATTATGCCTGAATTGGAGCCGCTTTGGGCACTGCATGCTGTATGATATGAGAGACCGTTTACATACTGGAGATCTTTGCGATCAACTGCCTTTTTACATGCGGTGCACATTGCAACATAATCTTCAGCCACACAGCTGCGCACTATTCAAGACATATAATCTAATTGTTGCATATCATCTATTGGGATTGCGAGGGGGATCTCACATCTGATACAACAGAGCCGGCATTATCTTTTCTAGCTTCTCTACGGTATTCCATCTTTAACCAAATGGGCGTAATAATTGTGGTAACTGCCACCATTATTACAATTGTGGAATATACATCGCCGGTTAAAATTCCCGAAGATACCCCCACTCCTGCCACGATGAGTCCGACCTCGCCTCTTGATATCATCCCGATTCCAACGCGCATGCCGCGTGCGCGGTCTTTGAGAAAGAACCACGCTGGAATTCCGCACCCAAAGTATTTTGTCACTATTGCAATCACTATGATTATGCCCGATAGTCCGAGTATCTCCAGATTTACCGTTCTAAAGTCAACTTGGGCTCCGATTATGGCAAAAAACAACGGGGCAAATATAAGACCAATCTTCCCGATAAAATTCTCAACTTTGTCAAAGGCTTTGGTGGTGGATAGTGCCATTCCGACTGCAAACGCGCCTACAATAGGGGATAATCCGATGGAACCGGCAATCGCTGCTGCTCCAAAAAACGATGCAGTTGCAATCGCCTCCACGCTCCCCTTTGCCTTCCAGAGTCTTGGCGTCATTACCTTTGGTATTATAAATACAGCAGCGACTAGCAATATGGCAAAGAAACCTAGAACCTTTAGTATTGTAAGTGCGACATCAATCACGTTGATATTGTCAATGTCGCCGCCATCAGCTGCAATGGATGATACCACGGATAAAATCGCTATGGCAAGTATGTCATCCACTACAGCTGCACCTATAATCATTCGCGCTTCGGGAGTTTTTATCTTACCAAATTCGTTTAACACCTGGATGGAAATTGCAATGCTTGTCGCAGTAAGTGCTGTGGCTATGAGCATGGACTGGAGGGCATCAAACCCAAAGAATTGAAAAACAAAATATCCTGCGGCAAACGGGATTACAACGCCAAGCGTTCCTACAGTAAGCGAGCTTTTGCCCCCTCTTAGAAATTCCCTCGGGGTCATCTCAAGACCTGCCATAAACAAAATTACAATAGCTCCAATCTCGCCAAGCAGCCGCAAGTTTGCATCAATCTGCAAAAGCGGTCTGCCATCATATATGAAAAACATGCCCAGGGCAAACGGACCCACTATCATGCCTGCTAGCAGCTCGCCAAGTACTATGGGCAGCTTTATGCGTGAGAAGAGCTCTGCCATCAGCTTTGCAGCCGCTAGCAGTATGCCGACGCCGATAATGGTCTGTATGAAATTCATCTCAGCTACCATGCATTATCATACAATTCGGGTTTTTTATACTTGATTGCCAAAATATCCGGTATGCTGACCCTAGACCCGTATGGATTTTACACGCACGCCTTTGCCTGATGTAACAGTGCCTATCACATCAGAATTAATTTTATGTTTTTTGAAGATTGCCCGTATGCCTGATTCCTCGCTTTGCGGCGCCATTATGCACAGGCCCACGCCCATGTTGAATGTACGGTACATTTCTTTTCTAGCAACGCCTGATTCCTCTATGAGTGCCATGATTGGAGGAATCTTTGGCAGCGATTCTATCTCATAGCGGAGGTTTTTCAGGCGCGTCAGCTTTGAGAATGCGCCGCCAGTAATGTGTCCGATTCCGTGCAGGTTGCATTTTTGCAAAGCCTCCAAGGCCGGTTTTGTGTATATGCATGTGGGCTCTAGCAGGGCATCGCCAATGGTTCCTGCTCCTTGAATTTTATCCTTTAATGAAAATTTTGAGAGCAGTGCTTTTCTTGCAAGCGTGTATCCGTTTGAATGCAGTCCTGAGCTGTGCACGCCGATTATCACATCCTTTGGTTTTATTGCATTCCCCAAAAGCGGTTTTGTTTTCAGCACTCCGACAACGGTACCTGCAAGATCAAATGAAAAACCCCTACCTGCAAACATGTCTGGCATTATTGCAGTCTCTCCGCCAACTATTGGCGTGCCGCTCATTTTTGCACCTCTTGCAAGTCCTTTGACAATCTGTAAAAATATTTTCGAATCATTGCGGTTTGCTGCAATGTAATCCACAATGGCAACAGGTGCGGCCCCTGTGCATATCATGTCATTTACGTTCATACCTATGCAGTCTATCCCGACAGTATCGTATTTTTTCATCATGCATGCAACGAGCACTTTTGTGCCGACACCATCCGTATGCACTGCCACATCCGTACCGTGCGCCCTGACAATTCCGGCATAATGGCCAAACCCGTGTCTGACGCTTTTATCATGCGTACTAGATATTATGCGCCCGATACTGCGGTGGGTGGATTTTATCCCTGAAATATCCACACCGGTTTTTTTATACGTGAGTGCCATCATACACGCCGTTTTTTATCAAAATAAAACAATTCTCACGCACCTACATGTACATGCCAGAGTATTTCTCGCTGTGCTCTGTATATTTTTTGGACATGTCGCTAAAATCATTCCCCAACCTCTCTTTGTTTTTGAGCATTTTTCCAGTATCCACGTTTGTCCCGTATAGCTTGTTTACTGACTCTAACAGCAATGCTGCCGCTATGGGATCCGGTTTTGCCTTTTCAGCTTTTGCAAGCAGTACGCTGCCCTGTATCTTGTGCATCAGGCATTCTGCAAGAACTCCGCCCGGAACTCCTGTAATAAATCCCTGCGTTATTATGGCAATGCCGTTTTTTTCCATCTCTTTGTTTCGATCCTGTTCTGCTGCACAATACGTTCTGCCATCATGCTTCCCTGAGAATCCATCAAGTATGACAAGTTCTTGAGCTCCAACTTTTTTTGCCCATTCTAGTATGGCCCCTATTATATCATAAATGCCCTCCATCTTCAAGGTAACCTCGCATATTATGCAGCATGTTTTGCCCTCCTCATCTGCGTATATTCGAAAAGGATAACGCAGTCTTCCACTTGTAAAAACCGTAGACGGAGGCATGTGCCTTGAGCGCACATATGCAATCTCTTTCATGCCCATCTCTACTATCATATGTCCTATGGATAACGGTCCTACTAGACCTGCACCCACAAAACCTGCAAATATTACCGGCTTTGTTGGAATTTTACCGTTGATCTCTACAATTTCAGCTGCTGGATATTCTCTGTTCACTATAATGGAATAAAGATATGTCTAATTATGTCTTGTTGAGTCCTCTATGAACAAGGAAAACATGGTGCGTCCCTTGTCGGTAATGCTGTAATAGACTCTTGGACTCTGCTCTCTTCTGTCGATAAAACCGTATTTGCCGCAAAGATGCAAGTATCTAATGTATGATCGTTTGTACCTAATGCCCGAATCCGTGTATAAATTGCCAAACGTCTTTGGACCGGCACGCAACTGTGAGAGTATCTTTAGGACTGAGATTGTACTAAAATCTGCAATGCGGCTCTTGACCGTATTTAGATCCCGATCGGTGGATGTTTCAATATGTCCAAAATCAGATGCGATCTCTTTTGGAATGTACATTAATCGTCCAGTCATCTTATACCGTACAATACGGTACTCCTCTTATTAGGGGTGTGATTGATTTTTGCACAACCCTGAATCAAATATTCGTACAATTGAAAATTGTACACAACCTGCACCGCATCGGGCATGGTTTTACAAATATAGGCATGGGCGAATCCATTTGCTTAAACACATAATTTGAGAGCAATACTGTATGGAGATACTAGTAAGTATAGCACTTGCCGCATCCGGACTTGCACTGCTGTGTTATGGGGGAAACTGGCTAGTGGATGGGGGAATTGCGATAGCCAAGAGATTTCAAATTAGCCCGCTGATAATAGGAATGACCGTGGTCGCATACGGCACCTCTACTCCGGAACTGGCAGCTAGTCTTGCAGCAGGCGGGCATGGGGCACTAGTATTGGGGAATGTGGTGGGAAGTAACATTGCAAACATCGGCATGGTGATAGGAATCGCCGCGATTTTAACCCCGATTGCAATCAAAAAAGGCCAGATTCGTGTGCTTGTCCCAATGATGATTGGATTTTCACTTTTGCTCATCATACTCTCTCTTGACGGGAATTTGGACACGTATGATGGCATACTCTTGATTGGACTTCTCATGGCCTTTACAGCCTTTACGTATAAGAGCATCCGCTCGCAGGCAAGTAAAACAAAAGAAAAAACAAAACTTGGAAAAAAATCACTGATAAAACTTGTACTGGGCGTGGCACTTTTGTATGCGGGATCAATTCTTGTCGTGGATAATATCCTGGATATTGCAGAAACCATCGGCGTCTCTGAAAAAATTATTGGACTCACGGTTCTTGCAATCGGCACCTCGCTGCCTGAATTGATTACATCGGTTGCTGCAATAAGGCGCGGGGAGACAAATATTGGAATTGGAATCATTCTTGGAAGCAGCATTTACAACATACTGATGATTGTCGGAATAGTCTCGATTGTCTCAGGAATCACCGTTCCAAAATCAATCGAATTTGATTATGTGATAATGCTGGCGTTTGCAATTGCAATGCTGATTGCATTGCGGGGAAAAATCAGTATCCTTTGGGGAATAACACTGGTTGCAGCATATGCTGCATATATTGGATTTTTAATCCTGTTTTAGGGTGCCGCTGTCACTGTAGCGGAATCCGCTGGCTTTTACCAGCTCAAAATACGATCCAAATGATGATGAATCTGCCTCATCCAACAATTCGTGCGATTCGCCGCCATCAAAGGTTCGCAGTATCTTGTATAGTGTGCTCCGCTCGGCTGCTTTTTTTCCAGTCTGCCGTACAAGGGAGCGTATCTGGGACGGGCGCAAAAGCTGACCGTACTGGGAACCAGCAGAAGTTGAAATGCTCTCGTTGATGAGCGTACCGCCAAAGTCGTTTACCCCCCATGAGAGCAGAACCTGTGCCATTCTGGGACCCTCCTTTACCCATGACATTTGGATGTTGTTTATGCTGCCGTTTAGCATGATGCGGGATACTGCGTGGGTCAGCATGACGTCTGCGGCACTGGCACCTGTACTTTGGGATTTGCCATTGAGGTACATTGGCGCCTCTTCGTGCACAAATCCCAGCGGAACAAATTCTGTAAACCCGCCCGTTTCATCCTGTATGTCGCGAAGCAGCTTTATGTGCCGTGCCCGGTGCCCAAAAGTTTCACCGTGCCCGAACATCATAGTGGAGGTTGTACGTATTCCAAGTTTGTGGGCTGTTTTTATCACGTTAATCCACTGCTTTACGGTAATGCGGCCTGGGGAGATCTCATCCCTCATTTTTTGATCCAAAATTTCAGCAGAGGTACCAGGAAGCGTGCCAACTCCGGCCTCTTTGAGTCTGCCAAGAAATTCCCGCACGTCAATCTCGCTTTTGAGAGCTCCATACAGCACCTCTTCTGGGGAAAAACCGTGTATGTGTATTCCGGGAATCTCATCTTTAATTGCATAGCATATGCTCTCGTACAGGTCGCCTTTCATGTCCGGCGGCAGACCTGCCTGTATGCACACTTCGGTGGCGCCCATGCTGTGGGCCTCTTTTGCCCTGCGTACAATCTCCTCTACGGGTAGCATGTATCCCTGCTCTTGTCTAAAATCCCGGCTAAACGCGCAAAAGCCGCACTGTTTTATACATACATTTGTAAAATTCACGTTTCTATTCACGACATATGTTACAGTATCGCCCGTGTTTTTTCTGCAAAGATAATCTGCTACCATCCCAACCATGTGAAAATCAAAATCTTTGGCACCAAAGAGTATCTCCCCCTGCGCGACACTTATTTTTTTACCACACAATGCATCATCTAGGGCTTCTGATACAAGTGGGTCAGCTCCCTTTAGGAGGCACTCTATGCTTTGAGCCATATCTTCTCCCTTACGTGGCCAAACTCGTCTGCCATAACTGACATTTTCTCCAAAAGCTTTTCTGGCACCATTTTGAAAAATTCAGGATATGCTGCAAACCTGCACTTTAAATCAAACCCGGCATCCTTTGAGACTTTTTTAACCATGTGTATGGATGGCCATGGCATCTCCGGATTTACACAATCTGGCGTTACAGGAGATATACCTCCCCAGTCGTTTATCCCCATGCGTAAAAAGTCTCCAAACAGATTCGGAGATAGATTCGGCGGTATCTGTATGTTCATATTTGGCATCATAATTCTTGCAAGCGCAACAGTTCTTGCAAAATACGTCCCATCAGGTGCCGGATTTTTTCCCATTATCGTCTGAGGTTTTGGAACAAAGTTTTGCACGATTACTTCCTGTATGTGCCCATATAGTTTGTGCAGCTCGCGGATTTTCTCAAGGGATCTTACAGTCTCCTCTTCACTCTCCCCTATCCCAACCAGTATTCCTGTTGTGGTGGGAATCTTTGCCCTCCCTGCATTTTCAATTACTGCAATCCTAGCCTTTGGATCTTTGCTTTTTGCCAAATGGTGTGGCATGTTTTTTTCGGCAAGACGCGGACTGGAATTTTCAAGCATCAATCCTATGCTTGGATTCGTATCTTTTAATTTGAGCATCTCTTTGTATTCTAGATTGCCTGCATTTGTATGTGCAAAGAGTCCCTCTTCTAGCGCAATCTGGGAGCAAAATGCCGCGTACTCTGGGGTGCTTGAAAACCCGTTATCATAAAGCCATCTGCGGGCAACACTGTATTTCTCTTCGGGTCTCTCGCCTGTTACAATAAGTGCCTCGGTGCAGCCGTATTTTTTACCCAGCCGTGCTAGGGCGCGCACCTTTTCTGGCTCCATGAATGCAACAGTTGAATCCGGCTCTTTTTTGTACGTGCAATACGTACACGTATCCCTGCAGAGATTTGTAATGTTTATGAATACTTTGCTTGAAAATGTGACAATATCTCCCTTGAATTTTCTGCGTATGGTACATGCTGACTCAAATAGATCTGATGAATCATTGCAGGATTCTTCCATGACCGAGAGTGCCTGATCAAAACTGGGACTCTTCCCGGCAACCGCTTCGCTTAACACATCAGAGTGCAGAACAAGCCCGCTCAACATACGAATAACGTATGTGCATATATTTAATCTACTTATCCGGCCGCTGCTCTAAAACAAGCGTTACCTCTGTTTGCTGTCCGTCCCGGAGTATTTCAAGTACAATCGTATCGTCTACTGATTTTGATCTCTGCAAATATACTAGTATGTCATCTATGCTTCGGACAGATTTGCCGTCCATCGCAACTACAATGTCCCCTCCAAGCGAATAATCTGCACCGTCGAGGGTTTTTATCCGATCAGAGCCCCGCAGACCAGCTTTTTGGGCCGGACTGTCTTTTGCAACCGAGATTATCATAAACCCTCTGGTATCCTCAAGTCCGGCAACCTCTGCAAGATCCAGACTAATGTCCGTGCCAACCACGCCAATCCACGGATGGTGATACTCGCCGTCCCTGATAAGATGCGGGACAATCTTTGCAATTGTCTGCGAGGGAACTGCAAATCCTACTCCGGTAAAAAATCCCGTGTTGGATTGTATTGCAGTATTCATTCCAACAACATGTCCGTGCATGTTTAGCAAAGGTCCGCCAGAATTTCCAGGATTTACCACAGCGTCAGTCTGTATAATGTCGGGTATTTGAAACGCCGTATCTCCTGCCTGAAGCAGTCTCCCGCGCTGGCTGACAATTCCTGCAGTCATTGAACCTGAAAGCCCAAACGGATTACCAATTGCGGCAATTGCCTGTCCAACCTTTAGCTGCGAGGAGTCTCCAATCTGAAGTGGGGTTAGCACATCATCGGCGGCATTTACATGCAGTACTGCAATGTCCGTATACTCGTCAGTGCCGATTATTTCCGCCTTGTATGATCTGCCATCAAGAAACGTTACAATAATCTCATCTGATTTTTCAACCACGTGCTGGTTGGTTATCACATGCCCGTGCAAATCATATACAAAACCTGAACCGATTCCGCGAAAACCCTGTTCATTACCTTTCCGTTTTGATTCAACGCTTACAGTGCTAGATTCGGATCTCTCAAAGATCTCCTCCAAGCTGAGCAACTCGTACGTCCCAGACGCCATGACAGATTCAAGCACCGGATCGTTTTGAGTAAATCCTGGCTGAACTTCGGATGGAGGAAATAAAAATACGGCAAAAACTGCCACTACCGCAATTGCCCCAAACGCGCCGCCTAGCAGCACCGATGCCTTTTCCATGTGTACTGTGCACCCAAACCCACTATAACTTTTTTTCTAGTACTGCTCAATTTGTGATGGTTACAGACAGGTGGGGGATCTGATTCTAGAATGCTAAAAATAGTGTCATGTGTAAGTGGATGGAATAAATTTAACACGTCCATTATGGCACCAAAGACTGGATTCGAACCCCTGTATGATTGCGGAACCATTTCTGTTTAGAATACAGATGCCCTACCTGACTAGGCGACCTCGATGAGGTTTTAAATAATACAATGCTATAATAGTATGATGTCATCTATTAAACGATACCCAGCACCTCTTCAAAGACACTTTTACTTTGCGCTCTCCATGTCAAAACGCATGTTAGAAAGTTTGACATTCTTCTCATAGATTCAGATCCTCTGATCTGACCGCTTATCTTACGACGAACCACGACATCCCGTAATGCCCGCTCGGTTACATTATTTGTAGGCAGGATGCTTTCATGCTCTATGAACGCAAATAGATTCATAGTTACATTCTCCAATCGTTTGATCAGACTCTGCAGTTCAAGCAGATCTGTATTGCGGTATCTGTCCAGCATCTCATCGCCATGTGTTTAATAGTCCGCAGCTCGTGTGCCCAGCACCGTTGGTGCATTCCTCCTGGATCAAATCTCTGGTATACGGGATATCCGTCAGTTACTGCGACGCCGGTAAATTTGTCCATATATGCGTCCATAACATACGCACCGCGACTCTTGTTCATAATTATCGCAATATTTTTCTCGTATGCGATTGTCCATGCCCAAATTAACAGTCAGTTTAGTATGTATGATGTCTCATCAATATTGACAAACGGTGATTGTACAACCGTGTTTGTTATTGTTTTTGCCTCCGTATCCATTAGATCCGAGGCATTTGAGATCATGTTGATTATAGTGAATTTGGCAATGACTAGACCGCATGTTGCTTTGAGCAGTTCTTGTATCGCATCATGCGTGATTCTCACTGCTCGGTATTGGAGAACTAGGGCAATCACGTTTTTACCATACGAGCCAGATTTTGGCAGATTGTTTTCTGCCTCGCGGACATGTTTACAGTTTGAGCATGTGTGTACGTCGATCATGTGTCTGATCTCTGTTGCAACTGCTGGTATGTAATCGATAATGTCACGCGTTTTTGTATACTAGTATTCCATGGTACTGCCACAGCTGCATTTGGTATTTTTCATGGTGTGTTTTACAGTACTGGTTGGATTGTCTGCGTGATACTCCCTTGTGGTCTGGACGGCCGCCTGGTTTTTTGATGGCGGTAATTCGCCGTTTTCCCTTGCCTTGCGTATTTTGCGTTTTTCTTGCATGTATTCAAGTGATCGTGAAGAGGTTGGCGTATTGGAATTTTCGTAATATGCAAGTCGATTCCGGAGAAGTATAATTTCCTTATTCTGTTCATCCACCTGATGTGCATGTTCTGCTTTGAGATTGCTGATCGTTTTATTCGTCTTTTCTGTAAAATCTCGTACAAATTCCTCCAATTCACGATATGTGGGATGTCGATTGCTCATGAGATGAATTATTTACTGATTGTATTTGGATCTAGATGATCGTATGTTATTGACTAATTTGTTAGGTATGAGATGACCTCATACTTAAAAAGCATTCCTATGGATAAAGTCTATTCATCATCACCTGAATCTACAATAATTTTATCTCTCGTAATTAGGAATTATGGTTTATGGTTTATAGGGTCTAAATCCCTTAGACGTTTTTATAAAGATCTCCAACACCCAAAATTTTTTTTTACGCTTATCAAAATCATAAGTTAAATATAATTGCCTACTCTTTACTTGAGATTTAAACGTAATTTTGCTAAACGGAAAATTTTTACTATCAACTATTTTGTGTGCTTTATCCCAATTATCACAAATGTCTAAAAATTTTTGTTGATCGTTAGCTGCTATAATTTTAATTTGTCTACGAAAAAGTTTTGATAATATGAGATCGGACATTATGTATCCCACATTATCTATTTTTTCAAATCCTCTAAAATGGCTCTCTTTGCTTCTTTCACATTTTTGTATGAACATGAATATTTGCGTGCATCTTTATCAAGAGAACCTTCATGTTGTATGAATTCTGTTGTTCTGCTCATGTGTCTAGCACATAACTATCATAATAAAAGCATTTAGATTCATACTCCAGATCATAAATTCATTTAAAAATTTACCAATTTTGGCTTAAAATAATCCATGACATTACTCGGTAGTTTTTTTGTCCTCGGATATTCCATAAAATCCACCCTTTTATCTTCAAGTTGATGGTGATATTCCGAATGATCCACATTACGCTTGGCGACAAGCAGATTATCTCCAGGATGTTGTGTTGCGGCGACGCTTTTGGAAGATATTCTATTCTAATCTTATCCTTGTTCTCTTTGATGCATTCTTCAATCTTTATCGTTCTGTGCTGCCGGGCTCTATCTACGATTATCAGTATTCTGCCATATTTTGCTACTGCGTCTTTGACGTATCTTAAAAACGTCGGACCATCAAACTTGTCATGCGATCTAAAGAATCGTTCTCCTGAAATTGAAATCATTCCATATGCTATGAATTTTCCATGATCCCATTTCCACGTATAGATTGGGTGCTCATCCTCGTTGCACCAATATTTTTTGACCAGTTTACCATCACTGCTCACTATGGTCTCATCTTGGACAAAGATCTTTGGCCCCATTGCCATTTCGTGCGTAATAATACGCATTGTGCGTCTATATCATGTGTAACATTCATCATATGATGCAGCGTTGACGTGCATCTTTTGGGGTACCTTTGATTTTAGTTTCCATTTCCGCATCAGCTTGCATACGTGTGTAATGTGATATTATATACTACACCTGTCATAGTTTTGATATAATCTCGAACCAGCTTTGGAAGTGTAACGGTTCATATTTTTGTAAATTCTTTTTTTATTTGTATCATGGTGTATGGTGGAATTTTTGGCGACCGTCCATATCTGAACCCTTCCTCCAGACCTTTGAGTCCGTATTTTTTGTATCGATTATGCCATTTGTGCACAAACTGGTATGTTCAGAATACGAGATCCGCAGTTTCTTTTATGTCGTAGATGCGTATCTGCACCAGACACATCGCATGCAGTCGTTTTTACGCGAGAATCTTTGCAGTCATTATAGGCCTGGAGGAGATCCTCATTGCTAACTTGCATGAATTGGTTCCGATGTCGTGATCAAAAAACGTTGCTATTGTGTAATGGTGGATTTTTAAACGAATTTATGCTTGCGGGTATATTTTCACACGATGTACTGGATTGAATAGTATACTGCGGATCAAAAGTAACTGCAATCTACAGCTTTTCTCATAACAAAATCCATTATTGATACTTTGAATCGTACAGTTCTAAAATATTCTGAAATTGTATATTTCATATTCTCAAATGTTTCATAATATTCAGAGACGACCAACGCACGTTTGGCTTGATGCCCGCATTCTTCAACGGCACTCAGAAACGGTGAACTTGTAGGGAAAAACAAAAGCTTTACCTCATCTTTATTCTCAGATATATATTTTTTAATAATTTTGGATTTTCTGTGTTGTGCAGCTCTATCCGTAATCATGCAAATTTTTCCAAATTTTTGATGAGCCATTTTTAAAAACTTGAGAAATGATTTTGCATCAAACAAATCATAGCTTGCAAACATCTGCCTGCTATCCGATAAGAGTACTCCAAAGACAACAACTTTTTTGTGAGAACCTGTGGATTTTACGTAACAATTTTTGCTTATTTCAATCCAGAGTTTCTTGCCGGATAATGAATCGTATTTTATTATACATTCATCCTGAACGCCTACTGCAAATCCACGCTCTTCAAGTAGGCGTATTTGACGCCTAGTGTTTTGCGACCAGTTGTAGCAGACTGATGCCGGCGCTGCATTGACATGAATTCTTTTTGGAGCCTTGCTGACAAATGAGAATTTGTGGAGTCTTTTTCTGATGTTTGATATGTGATATTTTACTCCGGTTTTGCGTTTAATGTTGTGCATTACCTGTTTTGGATCAACTGAACCGTTCTCTCGTCTTGTCGTGTCAATAATTTTTTTAAATCGTATATTTGATAATAATAAAGGCCTGCCCGATTTGGGCAGGGTTTTAAGACCGTCTAATCCAAGCTCGTCATATCGTTGCATGCATTCTTTGCCCCAGTTGTAGCTTTTCATCAGTAATTCCGAAGCTTTAGCTATGGAGATGTTTTGGTATTTGACCATGCTTACAAGATATATTTTTGATATCTCTTTTCTGTTTTTGACATGCCTGCTTGCATTATACAGTTCCTGATGTTCTTTGTTCATGATTGATTCATACCCGAGGTGATCCAAATATCTTGAGGTTACATTGTGCCTAGAGTCATAAATTGCAGTTACTTTTGCGTGTCAGTATAGCATCTAATTTTTTAAGGACAGTTTTGTAAATGTCATGTAAATCCATTGCAGGATAACACTGAACTATAATCCTATTTTCTTTTTTTATGTTAGCATTTAGAAGTGTTGTTTTTCCTTGTTTAGATGAACCATATATTACAAGTGTCTTTTTTGTTCAAACGCTTTCTTAAAACAATCCTCTATTTCCTTTCTTGTTACATATGTCGATAATTTTATCATTAATCACTCCAAAAACTTCTACTAATTTCATACAAGCAGTTCATAAAAATTGAATATAAATCCACATCATAATCATTATTAGACCGAGTACGAGGCAAAACCACATTTGGATTATTTCTACACAGTTGCATGACTCTTGATTGGACATTTTAAAATACGTACTTTATATACACAAAATGTAGTATTTGGTAGAAATTTCCATTGAATTCAATCCAAGCTTGTGCGGATGTTAGGTGATATTGCAGAACGTGTCGTACGCGGACACTTTTATTCGAATCTCCTAGACAACGTTGTCCAATCTCTTAGAGTATGCCGAATCGCCAAAGATTTTCTTAAACACTGAAAAGACTACCTATGATATCCATCTCTGTCCGTAATGTACTCTTTTTTTCCATTTGTACATCTCTTACGAGATATGCGAGAGAATAGTACGCGGCATTCTAGGAGATATGCACTGGATCACACCCAAATATGCATGAGGATAAACGCACTTGATGTAATGCTAAATTATGATGGACATGCGTACAGAACCTACAACGATTGCGCCATGCTGACAGTTGACAGCAACGGCCTACCACAAACATTATTAATTTTGTACAATAATTGTCCAGTATTGTTTGGCAAGAAAAAACCGATAAAGCGCAATGTAACCCTAATTGGAGATGTTTGCGAGAGCATCCTATCATATGCAAAGATACGCCATCCAAACGAGGCCATTTTGATTCTAAAAGGCAAATCAAAGAACGGGATTATACGTGTGGATGGGCTCGTGGTGCCTCCTTTTTCACACAGCGGCCCGACGTTTGCTGGATTTCCGCACTCGTTTCTTCCCTTTGATTCAAGCTATGTTGGAATGGTTCACACGCATCCAAGCGGTACAGCACAACCCTCCGTGGAAGATCTGCACAATTTCTTTGGACTTGTCTCCATAATAGTGCAGTATCCGTACAAAAAAGAGAACATTTATGCTTGGTCTAGCGCAGGAGAGCGCGTGAAACTTGACATAGAATGAACGCATAATTCTGATTCCACAGCCTTGGATTGTAGGTCATGTCACAACCTGCCTAATTCTGACATTTTGTCTAAAACGATATTAAAATATCTAATTTGGCGACAATTTTGATTCCATAGATTTAGATCATCCCACAAAGTGGACGAATTATGACAAACACCCACGGAGATGATCCACTATGAGTAAAAAACACTGTAATAAAAATATCAAATGCAGAGACCAAAGAGGCGGATAAAAAAAGGATTGCCAAGAAAACCTGAAAAGCCGTGCTGCATCCATATTGTTTGGCCATCTGAGCCAGTTTGCAGTCCCAAAAGAATACAAAAAAGAACTCAAATGCATGAACAAATGTAAGAACGGCAGACGTTACATGTATCCGGACAAGCTTTTTTTGGGCATTATTGGCAATCCAAGCGTGCACAAGTTACTCAAGCTGGCACCATTGAATGGATGGTTGGAAAAGTAATGGATGATGCAGCCCTCCATCTGGCAGTATGATATACAAGTGCATACAGAGATTGGACATTTCCGATAACGGATTGGAAAAGATGGCCCGAATGTGTGGCCTGTCCTTAAAAACACTTGACCCGACAAGGTGCACGAACGGACAGCTTGTGATGCTCATCTCTATTGATTCTGGCGGACTGAAACTATCAAAACTTGGAACCCTGGATAAAAGAAAAATGGGGCATATCCGGCCATTTCTAAAACTGCATCTTGTCATAAACGTAGAAACGCTTGAAATACTCGATTTTAAGATAACAAAAAGCAACAAGGGGGATGCATCACAGTTTCCACAGATGATCAGATAGCACGCAAAAAGATCAGATGGCAGCTCGCGCATATGATATCTGAGATGGATTCAACTGAAGAGACTGCCAAATACAAAAACACGATGATGAAAATTCTTGGCGATGGGGCATATGGTACAAAAGAAAATTACAACGTGTGTGGCAAACTTTGCATGTCTGATCTGTTAAAGGTGCGTATCAATTCAGCACTGTCAGGCGGCAGTCATGAACGCAATACGGCGGTGCGAGATCAGCTTGGAGGATGTGCGAGCATGCGTACAATGGATGATGTCTCAATCCAAAAACGAAAGGAAAATCTGAAAAAATGGAAAAAAGATATAGAGTATGGAAAAAGATGGCACTCTGAAATTGTTTTTGCAATGCTCAAAGAAAGGTTTGGAGGGCATGTACGATCAATACATGAAAAACATAAAGCAAGAAATTGACATGAAAAACCTAGTGTACAATTTGTTAATATGTGCAGCATACTGACACAAACTGCAATAAGCCTAGCGGACGCTGTATGCAGATGTGTGAATTTTGGAAGATTTTTGTGTGAAATTACGGTTTGGTAACAAATGGGTCATGATATCGATGACAGATGTGTGTTTTTGGAAGATTTTCTGTCATTTTTGATGGAATTTTCAATAGAATTTTCAATAGTTGTGACATGATCTATTGGATTGGTTAGCCTTATATGTTATTTCAAGTATCGTATGCCATGTTCAATTACAAAACTTACATCATATTTTTAGTGGCCTCTTTGGTGGTAAGCATAGGCATACAGATGGTTTTACCTTTCCCATACGGTCTTGGCGTGGCGTTGGTACTTTTTATCGCATTTCCGTTCTTTTTACGCAGACGTTACACGGGAAGGATGGGTGGTACTGGCGGCAGCATGTTTGGAATGGGTGCAAACCCCGAACATAACGAAAGCCGTCCGATAAAATACATTTGTCTTGTATGCGGCAACCAGCACAAGGCAAGCGAATGTCCAAGATGCGGCTCTAAAACAAAACGTGCAGATTTCTAATACGGTATTTTGTAAAATATGCAATGCGGCAAACTAGCGGCGTATTCTTGGATTTGCAATCTTATCAAGTGAGTTTCCAATAAAGACAAACGTCAGTCCTGCCACTGCAACCATCAAACCCGGAGGTACTATCCACCACCACATTCCGCGCGCAGCAGCTCCGTGGGTTCCGGCATCATGCAGAATCTGTCCCCATGTGGGAAATGACGGATCTCCAAGTCCAAGAAAACTAAGACCGGCCTCTGTGGTAATTGCAGCCGGAACCGATATTGCCACACTTGCAAGCGCATACGGTAAAAGCTGGGGCAGAACATGTCGCAATATGACACCCATGTCTTTTCTGCCCATCATGCGGGATGCCTCTACAAAACTTTGAGTTTTTATCTGCAACGCCATACTGCGGGCAACTTTTGCAACTCCGACCCAGCCAAAGGCCATTAGAAACAAAACCATCACGAATATGCTGTTGCTTATCGTAACTGAAAGAATTATCAAAAACGGTAAAACCGGCAAGGCATAAACTATGTCATTAAGACGCATCATGGTCTCATCAGTATACTTGCCGCGGTATCCAGCATATACGCCGTACAGGAGACCCATGCTTACGGAACCTATTGCCACTGTAACGCCTATGAAAAGCGCAAGTGGCGTGCCCCATGCTATGCCTATTGCCAAATCCCGCCGGAGATCGTCTGTTCCAAGCAGTCCGTATACACTGCCTCCAAGAATAATGGTGGACTCTCTTATGTGCGCCGCATCCGGTGAACCGTACAGACTTGCCGTGATGTGGTATGTTCCATGCAGGGGTTCATGAACGTGCGCCTTTGAGAACACTATGGATTCAGAAGCTATTCCATCCGTGGAAAATGTAAAAAAATCACCGTACATTTGCAGGTTTGATTTTATTGCCGGATCTGCAGAAAAGATGCGCTCCGTATGGCGCACCACCTCTTTTGAATACGGAAGCGAATCCGCATACAGCATTATGCTTTTACCGTCAGGTCTCTCAACATTGATGCTAAGCAGGGGAGCTCCAGTATATGATGCAGCATATTCGTATATGATGTCGTTTGGAAATCCGTCGTAATTGTACTCTATAACAAAATTCTGCACGGCAGCATATATGCTGTCATACCGTACGCTATCTGCTGCAACTCCGCGCAAAATTACATGCTCTGGTATGCGCTCATCTGGAGAGAATATGTTTACCCATGCTGGCATCGCTGACTTTGGTCTCTCAAACCACACGCTGGGATCGTTCCATTCCTGAAGAGTGTCAATAGGGGTGCTTGCAAGAACTGATACTGAGAGTGCCACAAGTGCCAAAAGCATCGTAATCCCGATTTTACCGGATTTTGTATGAAGCATCTCTGATATGATTCCCGAACCTGGCACGCTCGCAGATAATGTCATGTTATTCTCACCCGCGGATCAAAATATCCGTACAGCATGTCTGCTATGAAAACACTGATGAGAAAAAACACCGTTAGCGTATACGTGGCTCCTATGATTACCGGCAGATCCAACACGGTTATGGCCTCAAAGTAGAGCCTCCCCATACCCGGCCAGTCAAAGACTGCTTCAGTTATGATGGCTCCGCCAAGCGAGCCTGAAACGCTCAGTGCAAGCACGGTTATGATTGGGGGTGCAGCGTTGCGAAGTGCATGAGAGTATACTATTTTTCTTTTGGATATTCCAATGGCACGTTTTGCAAATATGTGCTCTTCATGCATGGCGCCTATCATAAAATTGCGTACCAGATACGACCACGAACCAAATCCAATTAAGACAATGGTGGCAAGCGGCAAAACCATGTGATATGCAAGCGAGAGATAATATCCCGGTTCGCCGGGTGCAATATCCGGCGTTGCCCTTGCGGGAAATATTCCAAGTACAAAAGCAAACAGCAGTATCATCAGCATGCCAACCCACCATACGGGAAAACTGGAACTTATTACGGCAAAAGCGGACACAAGTCTGTCAGTTGTCGAACCTATTCGTGAAGCTGATGCGGATCCTACAAGAATGCCGATAACTGCAATAATTGCCGTTGAACTGGTAAAGAGCAGCACGGTTTTGGGAAGTTTTTCTGCCAAAATATCCAACACATCTGATGAGCCTGCATCACTGGTTAAAAATACGGCCTGGCCAAAATCAAGTGTAATTATGCGGTACATTGCGTATCCGACGCGCTGCGGGGAGTGCCATGGTTCATCAAGCCCGAGAATCTTCTCACGTTCTGTTATTTTGAACTGGATGTATTCTTCAAATTCTGTATGATCTGAAAATGACGCTGCAATGCGGGGATCGGAGCTGGATTCGGCGCGAACTTGGAACGCAACGCCCTGCTTTAGAATATGGTCCATGTTTGAGCCTACAAGGGATATGGTCAAAAGCATGGTGATTAACAGTACGCCAAACATAATTCCAACTTTGCGGACAATATGTGTCTTAAAACCCATCTGACTATACGTATGATTGCAAGTTATAATTATTTACGGTTTAGCTGTGCAGCGTTTGTGCAATACCTGCAATATTAGAACAAGGGCAGCTGATGCGCCTGCAGAAACCATCAAAATCTCCAAAGTCTCTAAAAACTGGCTCTCCTGTATCTGGGATATGCTAGCGCCTGAAACTGCCACTGCCGAATACATTAGGGAAAAAAGCATATAATTTGCCATAATGTGGACTAGGAGGGCCGGAATTATGCCATATTTGTAATACGCCCATCCTAGTATGATTCCTGCCGCCGTGGCCTGTGCAATTTTACCCGCACTCCAGGGTTCGCCTACAAGCACATGTGCTGCTCCAAACAGTGCTGCAACCGCGCAAATCAAAACGGCCACAAATGTTTTCCTCTCCACGTGCAAATGCGCATCCGGATGCCACAGTGATTTTAGAAAATGAACTCCAGATGCCCTGTGCGAGTATACCATATACAAAGGCACGCCGATTAAAAGAATGCGAAATATTCCCTCTTCAATATACGGCGCATTTGAAACCTGATAAAAACCGACCAAATCGTTTTTGATCTCAGGCGGCAAAGTTTCCACGCCAAATAATCCCTGCACTGCAACTATTACAACGGAGACTAGTATGAGAATTGAAAACCATCTTGTGGCCTGAAACATGTGACTGTATATGGCGCCAGATTCTGAAGATGTGCGCATCTTTTCAAGTGCGTGAAAATATCCAAGTTTTGGTCCCTTTATTGAAATTACAAACACTCCGACAGTAAGCGCCCACATTATGGCAAAAATCTGGCCCATCGTAATGCCATCTATTGCAGAAATCGGTTCGCCCCCGTACATTCCGATGACGCTGTTTATGGGATATTCGTGGTTTATTCCGTCTCCAACATCGCTTGCATAAAACACGTATGCACCAAGTGCTAGCGAGATTACAAACAATCCGCATATGAATACAGAAAACGCGCAAAAAACAGATGATGCAATCTGGATTTGTATTCTCACATGATCTCCTGCCTAGTGTAATTCTATGCTAGACTCTGCAAATCCAAGACCTACAAGTGAATCTTTTATCGTATCGCGGTGATCTCCTTGCAAAAAAACGTATCCTTCTTTTGCCGTTCCGCCGCAGGCGTACTTGTTTTTTAACTCTCTTGCAACCCTTTCAAGATCGTTGAGTTTTGGATCCAATCCCTCTATCATGGTTCCTTTTTTCTTAAATCTCCTAGTCTCAAGTCTTACAATAATTTTTACGCTATCTTTGGCAAGTTCACCACATGCACAAAGATCTTCTGGTAATCCACAGGTGCCACAAATTGTTGCCATTCGTCATTTATAGTACCTTAGCGTATCTATTAAGCCTGTCGTATGAGTGGGGGCTATAGCCACGAATAAAACCAAAATACCGTACGGGGTGGGATATTAAACAATACTGGGCATTTACTCAAAGACATTTTTACCATCCGTTTACGATGATATGCCCATTTATATGCAATAATACGTCAAAAACTGCCTGTAAATCCGACCCATCATTCCGACATTTTTTTAAGACGATCATACTCTACATATGATATGGATGATTTAAACAAAAAAGCTGTCATGATGCTGCTGCAGGGGGCCACTTTGGTGGCAGAACCTTGTCCGTACTGTAAAGGTGTCCGGGTAATGAAAAATGGCAACGCGTTATGCACAAACTGCGGAAGGGCGCCGGATCCTGAAAAAACAAAACAAAACCCCCCATCAGAATCCGTATTGGAGCGTTTGGAAAAAAAATTAAACGATCTTACAACAGAGCTGGAAAATGCAGATTCAAAAAACAGGAAAGAAATTATTGAATCAATAGATGCACTGGCAAGCACAATATCCAAGATGCGCAAATAATTTACAATCTATCCAATATATCCGCTTGGACCAAAACGTGCCAGTGTTTTGCCATATTTGGAGCCGGATTTTGCAGCAAATCTCTCAAGCAGTATGAATCCAACAAGGATGCATCTGCCACGGGCGATTCCTAGAAGACCTGCAGAATATCTGTCGCGGTCATACGCGATGTGAAATTTGGAGCCGCCGCGCCGTTTTAAACTCTCAATACTGGATGTTTTTTTATACATATTTGACTGCAAAGTATTATCCAAGTCGAATTGTTTTGCAGGAAGGGATTTTTGGGACATGACAAACATTGCGGCGCGCAAACCATCAACGGTAACATCAAAATCCGAGGCATTTATTTTATACTCCAACGGAACCCCAAAACCTTTGTCCGTTGTATTTTGCACCGTGATCATCCCGTAATCTTTGCCTGGTATTGAAAACTCTATTAGCATACTGCCGCATACTAGGGAGAGAATTTTTGACTCGTCTACAGAATCCGGGATAAGATATGTGGCCTTGCTCTTGTGCCGCATGTTGGCTCTAAAACTCAACACCAGTATACAGTATGCGTCACTTATAATCGTGAATAAATTTGATTGTACGCATTCGTATCCTGACTAGTACATTAGACATGATCATATGGCCAAATACGATTGATACAAACCTGTAATGCAACAAGTCTTTTTTAACCGATCTAATCACTCGGATATGATTATTCCCAGATGTGCCATTTGCACAACACAACTACGCAGTTACCTAGGCCATGTCACAACTATTGAAAATTCTATTGGAAATTCCATCCAAAATGACAGTAAATATTTCAAAAACACACATCTGTCATCGATATCCGGACCCATTTGTTATCAAACCGTAATTTTACACAAAAATCTTCCAAAATTCACACATCTGCATACAGCGTCCGCTAGGCTTATTGCAGTTTGTGTCAGTGTACGGCACATATTAACAAATTGTACACTAGGATTTTCATGCCAATTTCTTGCTTTATGTTTTTCATATGTCTTGATCGTACATGTTCTCCAAACCTTTCTTTGAATATTGCAAAAACAATTTCAGAGTGACATCTTTTTCCATACTCTATATCTTTTTTCCATTTTTTCAGATTTTCCTTTCGTTTTTGTATTGAAACATCATCCATTGTACGCTTGCTTGCATCTCCTCCAAGCTGATCTTGCACCGCCGTATTGCGTTCATGACTGCCGCCTGACAGTGCTGAATTGATACGCACCTTTAACAGACCAGACATGCAAAGTTTGTCACACACGTTGTAATTTTCTTTTGTACCGTATGCCCCATCGCCAAGAATTTTCATCATTGTGTTTTTGTATTTGGCAGTCTCTTCAGTTGAATCCATCTCAGATATCATGTGCGCAAGCTGCCATCTGATCTTTTTGCGTGCCTTTCTTATCATCTGTGGAAACTGTGATGCATCACTCTTGTTGCTTTTTGTTATCTTAAAATCGAGTATTTCAAGCGTTTCTACGTTTATGACAAGATGCAGTTTTAGAAACGGACTTGATATGCCCCATTTTTCTTTTATCCATGATCCAAGTTTTGATAGTTTCAGTCCGCTTGAATCAATAGAGATGAGCATCGTAGGCTGTCCGTTCATGCGCCTTGTCGGATCAAGTGTTTTTAAAGAGACCACACATGCGGGCCATCTTTTCCAATCCGTTATCAGAAATGTCCAATCTCTGTATGCGTTTGTATATCGTACTGCTAGATGGAGATGCATCATCCATTACTTTTCTAACCATCCCTTCAATAGTGCAGCTTGAGTAACTTGTGCACGCTTGGATTACCGATAATACCCAAAAAAGCTTGTCCGGATACATGTAACGTCTGCCGTTCTTACATTTGTTCATGCATTTGAGTTCTTTTTTGTATTCTTTTGGGACTGCAAACTGGCTCAGATGGCCAAACAGCATGGATGCAGCACGGCTTTTCAGGTTTTCTTGGCAATCCTTTTTTTATCCGCCTCTTTGGTCTCTGCATTTGATATTTTTATTACAGTGTTTTTTACTCATAGTGGATCATCTCCGTGGGTGTTTCTCATAATTCGTCCACTTTGTGGGATGATCTAAATCTATGGAATCAAAATTGTCGCCAACTTGGATATTTTAATATCGTTTTAGTCAAAATGTCAGAATTAGGCAGGTTGTGATATGACCTACAGTTACCATAACAGTTATTTAATAAAATACACCCCTTAAAAAAATGAAAATTGGCGTAACAATTGTCCTTTTTGCACTTTTATTTGGAGCTGCTGCATTGATATCTTCTGGATGTGCAAATCCATGGATTCTTGGAGGAGATTCTGGCATTGGAGAATTTACAGGATGCAGTTTTGATACGCTGCAAAGATGGTCAGATTCTGTTGAATCTGACGGATACGTGTACACAATAAAGGAAATACTTGGGGATGCAAAGGATCAAATCATCTTGTATTATAATGCCCGATAACGGGTGCATGCCCTCTCACCAACACATGTAAGATTGTGCTAAAACCGTTTTCCAATGTCTGTAATTTCCATGGACTTGTTGGACGTACCTGACCCAATCACAGTCCATCTTTGGCATGCCGGTTCTGTAAACTTATCGGTGCATAGGCACGAATCCCGACAGATAGGTTTAAAAGAAAATTCTAATCTTAAAATAATATGACTGATATAGAGAAACGGTTAGATCAATTTGAAATAAAGGTTGATAATTTAACGGATGCAATTATTAAGGATCTTAATGGATTAATTATACAAATTAACAAGGCGTTTGTAGATCATGCAGATCAAGCAAATACTCGTTTTGAAAAGTTTAGCGTTTATGTATCTAATAGATTTGATGATGTAGATCAGAAATTAGAGCATATAAAAATTGACCTAAAAGATGCAAAGGGGCTATTATCTAATGTTGAAAAAACAGGTGACAAGGTATTTGAAATGACAAAACTCCATGCTTATGAAATACCTGAAATAGTAAATAGATTAAATAAATTGGAAAAGTAATAAATTGAATTTAATAAACTAATTATTCATAAGTGTGTAAACTAGGGTCGCAAATTTATCTATGCATAGTCATAAATGCAAATCGTATACGAATTGACTAAAAAGTGATCCTTTTTTGAGTTTTGGCGGCTCTGTCCATGAATAAAATCAAAAACATACCATAAAGCTTTTAGATCATGAATGTAAACAACCGAAAAAGCTTTGGATCAGTAGATCCGAGCCAATTTAATGAAATCAACAAAGCACAAACGACGAGGAAATCTTGCCAGATCACACCAAATGTTAACCTCGATTATAATGAAAGCAAAAAATCAAGGGGTAAATCCATGGAAACCAAGTCCGTTAGGACAAACCGGCTTTGACCCCCTAGGAATGACTGTGTGTATTGCCCTAAAGACAATACAACAACTGTCATACGATGAACTTGGAGATTATCTTGAAGATTCATCACGGTTACTATCAATACCGGGCTTGAAAAGAGTCCCGTCAAGGTTAGCGTTGCAGGTAGCATCTACTAGAATTTATGAGCATTTCATCACATGGATGATAAATTCTGCAGGTAGACCTGGAATGAAAGGTACGCTGTACGGGGATTCTACAGGAATTGCAATAAACGGGCATAACACGTGGCTTTATGCAAAAAATGGATCAAGGTCAAGACGGGATTATCGCAAATTGCATATTGTAACTGCTGAAAACGGCATAATCATATCATAGGATATTACCCATGCACGACGCCATGATGTACCAATATTTGAGCAAATATATGACACACTGCCGCACGGTTCTGGCCACGTGATGCTTGATGCAGCATATCTTTCATGCAACATGTGCACGCTCATAGAAAAGATTGGACGAATTCCTGTAATAATGTCAAGAAAAGGTGTTCGTGTACGTGGATTTGACGCAATGGGAAAAATGCTTCGATGGCATCGTGATAATCCTGATGAATTTCCATCCATATACTACAAACGCAGCAACGTAGAGGCCACGTTTTCATCCATGAAGAGAAGGTTTTCATCCACTCCGAGTACCCGCAAATTTGCAACACAGAAAATTGAATTGGGCTTTTTTGTCTTGTGTTATAATATTCACATTCTAGCTGCCGCAGTCTAGATTCTGACACTTTGTGTCAGATATGATCCTAGCGTGTGCTATACTCTAAAACCCAATATTTGCAATACTGACAAGATGAGCAGGGCTTGATAATGGTGAATTGGTGAACATGTTATATAATTTTGAATGAATTTGATCGGATTTTATAAAAAATGCTCATTCATGGACAGAGCTCCGGCATGCCCAAAGTTTTTAATGCACCTAGATTGCTTCAAACCGTATGAGTAGCAAGAAAAACAGTGCCCCGCTTCCGGCTTCGGGCGCTGGACTGTTACGGTTCTTTGAGGATGAGACCAAAGGGGTAAAAATCTCTCCAAAAATAGTCGTAACAATGCCAATAAGCCTGATCGTTCTCTCGTGGTTGCTTGACATATTCCTTATACCGTGAGGCAAATGGTCGATTCTTCTGACGATGTATCAAGGCTGCATAACAAGTATTCTATAACGCTTGTAACCCCGTCATCATACTGGATATCCCTTGCAATCTCGATGGCCATAATGACATGCGTGATAACAATGTCCCATGTCTGGTATGGAATAGGGGAAATCGCGCAGATTGTGCCATATCTTGTGAGCGGACTTGGAATACTTGGAATAACACAGATAATAGATTCAAGACTGATTGCAAAAAAAGAATATTCAAAGGCACTGCACCAGTCATTGTACGGAAGCCTTCTTTGGGCCTTGATACTGCTTTCTGGATTGGCGGCTGTTAGAATACTCTCATTTGATGCCCCGCCGGTGCATTATGTGGGATTGGGCATGATGATTTTCATAGCATTTAGACTGGGTATGCTTACAACCACGCTTGGTGTTCCTGCCCGCAAGGCGTGGGCCATTGCAATACTGCAGCCTGTTGCAGTATTTGCAGTAATGATTCCTATAGATTCCTGGGCATTGGCGATAGTACATCCCATAACACTGGGATACGGCGGAGCGTTTTTTGCAATTGCAGCAGTATGGTCATATCTTACGGATCGTGCCGGCAGACCGCACATACAAAGTACGCATCGTCTTGTGCAGGCCTATATTCGTTCAAGGTCCGGTGATCTTGGGGATGTGGAAAGCATACTTGAAGAATGGTCCAAACCATCGCAAGTTAACACAGCGCAGGTCAATCTCAAATCCAACGGGGGGGATTCGGAAATTCGCCTAGTCTTTCCTGGTATACATCCAGGACCTTACCATCCCGTGGGGGGAAGCAACATCCCTTATACGATATACAAAAGTCTTGATTCTCAGGCGATGGTAATGCACAGCATATCAGATCATGCGATGAATCTGCCTTCAGCTGAGCATGTAGAAAATTACGTCTCTAGCCTCTCAAAATGCTCCATTTCAGATACAGGTGCAACCTGTACTGAACCTATAACAGTGCAGATAAACCGCGCAAGAGTTACCGGGATTTTGTTTGGAAAAAACGCAGTATTATTCCTCTCACTCTCGCCGTTTGGCACCGAAGATCTGCCAGGCTCGATACAGAACCAAATCCGACAGTACTCTAAAAACCGCGGCTTTGAGCGAACGCTTGTGGTTGACTGCCACAACGCAATGGGTGATGAAATATCAGGATCTGATTCTGAAGACATGATAAAGGCGGCACGCTCGTGTCTTGATGATTTGATCTCAAAACCGGCATATCCGCTTGAATTTGGATATGCAAATTCTGCGTCAATGAACCTTAATGCGCCAGATCTTGCAAACGGCGGGATTGGAATTTTATGCCTTCGGATAAACGGCACCGAATACCACATTGGGTGGTCTGATTCAAACAATATGGAAAACGGCGTGCGCGAGTTTATCGTAAAAAATTTCTCAGAGAGCGGATATTGCCTGCTTGAAACGTGCACATCTGATACACATTTTTCCCACAAACTGGTGCGGACAAGACAGGGCTACCATCAGTTTGGACTGCTCACACCCAAAGAGAACATATCTGAATGGTACATGCAGATTGCCAAAATCGCGCGCGATTCAGTGCAGCCTGCGTCATTTGAAATTCTAGAAGGGAGTGTGCATGTTTCAATAATGGGATCAAAGATATTCACGCATTTTAGAATGGCAGTGTCCAATTCCTTAAAACTAACGGCAATACACGCATCAGTATCATTTGCATTATTCATCACTAGCTTTTTTCTATAACGTTCATCTTTTCCAAATTTCCGTAAAACTCATCTACAAATGGTGCAAATCTGTGCACCGGTACTATGGGCACCTTTGCACAAAATGTCACATCATCATCATACAGGGTAACTATTACTGGAACTGCAATGGCGCCATTGGTGCATGCAACGTACTGTTTTGCGCGCTCTGTCTGCTTTGATGCTGCAGTGGCAAGGGCTGATACTGGGGCTCTTTTCCAGTGCTTACAGTCAATTGTCATGGCAACACCCATCTTTATTCCGACCACGTCAATCTCCCTGCGGGGGTTTTTCATTATGTGGTTGCGTATTGTGGCAAAACCCGCCTCTAAGAGTATCTCCGATATCAGTCCTTCAAAATCCCTCCAGTTCAGATTTTGGGCAATCTCATCAATTACAGCACCCCTTTGCAGACAAAGCATCGCGGCACGAAGCTTATCCCCTGTACTGAATTCAAAACTTTTGCCATTTTGCACGCCGATTTGATTCTCAACTAGGTCTAGCAGTACTGATTTTGCACTAACATGATCTGTATTTACAACTATGGCATAATCTTCTGCAGATATGCCGCCGGGAATTATTGCACAAAGTCCTGAAACTTGCATCATCATATGCGATATCGTATCCGCTGTTTAGATAAATGTAGGCGTGCAAAATAAAAAATGGACAAACCCATATACGAGATACTGTATCCGTGCATGCATGAAAACGTATATTCTGTATATTACCATACTTGGAATGATTACAGTGCCTGCAGCATGTGCTGAAAAAGGGACGTATCTTGAGCGCGTAGAGTTTGTCCAATATCTTGACGAGAATACTGCATTGGAGGAGATTGCCGCAGGAAATTTGGACACGTATTATTTTCGAATTCCATCCGAGCGCCTAGAGGATCCCTCATACCGGGAAAATCTGCAAGTCTTTGAATCGCCTGGAGGGTTTTACAGCATATTGGTAAATCCTGCCGATTCTGAAACATTCAACCCGTTTTCAATGCGGGATGTAAGGTATGCGCTAAACTATCTGATTGACAGAAAACTGATTGTAAATGAGCTGATGGGGGGGTACGGCACCGTGATGGTTTCAAATTACGGTCCGCACAATCCGGACTATCTGACCATATTGGATAAGATACAGTCGATAAACTTTCAATACGATCCGCAGCTTGCAAAAAAAATCATACACTTGGCAATGTCTGATGCGGGAGCTATTCTGCATGATGGCGTATGGATGTTTGATGGCCAGGATGTTACAATACGCGTCTTTATCCGGAGCGATGATTCAATACGGAAATCAATGGGTGATATACTTGCAACGGATTTGGAGAGGCTTGGATTTGCAGTGAAGCGCGATTATGGGGATTTAAACAAGGCGTTTGTTACAGTATACGGATCCGATCCTGCAAATCTTGAATGGTCCGTATACACGGAAGGATGGGGTGCCTCAACGGCGCTTGTAAAATACGATCAAACAGGACTTGCACAAATGTATTCGCCGTGGTTTTCAAACATGCCGGGCTTTAACAATCCTGGATACTGGAACTATGAAAACAAACTGCTGGACAACCTCACACAGGTCATATATGCTGGCAATTTTGCATCAAAATCTGAGCGGGCAGACCTTATGCGGGCTGCCACCGATGAGGGAGTGCGCGAGGCTGTTAGAATATTTGTCGCTGCCAAAAACGATTTGTATGCTGCATCCAAAGGGGTGGACGGACTGGTAAATGATTTTGGTGCCGGAATTCCAACTAGGCTCTCGCTGATAAACGCTAAAACCGATTCTGACAAGATGCGCATTGGCGTTAAGCAAATTTATCAGGGTTCGTGGAATCCTGTGGTGGGTTTTACTGACTATTATTCAAGTTACATCTGGGGCGTTCTCTCTGATCCGGCATCATTTCGTCATCCATATACTGGCCAAATACTTCCGCTTCGGACTGTATGGGATGTGGAGACTGCCGGTCTTGAATCATCGCTGCCGGTTCCAACTGATGCCGTATACTGGGATGTGGTGGATAAAAAATGGACAAACGTCCGCCTTGATACCACTGCGACAAGCAAGGTGACGTTGGATTATGTTTTTGGCAAATGGCATAATGGCAGAGCAGTTGACATGACAGATGTGCTGTATTCTGTTTATTTTATATACGAATGGGGTCATGATGCAGGTTCTGATGATCTGCACAAGGATTCAGAGTTTACGGCAAGGGCCGGCCCGTACGTGCAGACCCTTAAAGGCGTCAAACAGGTGGATTCTGATACTCTGGAAGTGTATGTGGATTACTGGCATTTTGATGATTCAGAGATTGCATCATGGGCCAGCGTTTGGCCCTCGGTTCCATGGGAGCTAAACGCTGCAATGGAAGAGATTGTATCTGATAACAAGGCGTCGTTTTCAAAATCCGGTGCCATAAGCGGCAACACCGGATGGCTTTCAATGATAATTCAAAAAGATGCCTATCTTATACAAGAATATCTGCAAAAATTCTCAAAATCCGATTTTGTGCATCCGTTCCTGGCCGGATACACAAGTGCTGAATACCGTGCGGAAAGATATGGCGCATCAGATCAGTGGATAACTGAGAACAAACATGCTGTAATAGGAAACGGTCCGTACCGTCTTGACGGGTATACGCCAGAATCTAGAACCATACGAATATCATCGTTTGATGATGGGTATCCTTTTGCAGCATATGAGATGGGCGGATTTGAAGAGAGCATGGTGCCAAAAATTCTGGATGTTGACTGGCCGCAGGTAATTGAACGCGGCACAAAATCTGAAATCACAGTACGCGTTGAAAATGCAGATAGCATACGCTACTATGTAACTGATGCTAGGGGAAATCTTGCAGAGACCGGAGAGGTGCTAGTGGATTCAAATTCTGCCTCTGTAAAACTTGGAGCAAACAGCACTGCCTCGTTTGCACAGGGGGCAGGAGATATTGCACTCTTTGCACTATCTGATTCTGTACTGCGGACCGCATCGCATACGGTAAACTTTCTTGCAGTGGATTCAGCATCCGCACTGCCAGAAATTATACCAGAAAACACCGTGTATGAATATGATGATGGTGGGGAAAATTCCTGGCTATTCCTTGCACTAGCTGCGCTCTTTGCTACAATAATGATATATGTTGCACTCCGAAAGAGACGCTCATGTCGCACGCAACAGATGGCGCAAAATTAATCTGAAATTTGTGCAAATTCCTTTAAAACCCAGTCGTATCCTTTCTCGTCGAGCTTGTCTGCCAATGATGCATCGCCGCTTTTTACGACTCTACCATGTGCAAACACGTGCACATAGTCTAATTTTTTAAGAAATTTTAAAATGCGCGCATAGTGTGTAATTATAATTATAGTTGAATCCTTGCTGGAGACATCGCTGATTGCTTTGGCAACTGATTGGACAGCATCAACGTCAAGTCCGGAATCTGGCTCATCTAGTATGGATATTTTGGGTTTTATAACTGCCATTTGAAGTACCTCTGAGCGTTTCTTTTCGCCGCCGGAAAATCCCTCGTTTAGATATCTTGTCAAAAACTCATCGCGCAATCCAACTTTGGCAAGATTTTCTTTTAGATATTTTTGAAACTCTCGTACGGTAATGAACACTTCGCGATCATCTCCCTGCAAAGCTTTGCTAAGTGAATTGTATGATGTGCGTAGAAAATGTGAAAAACCGACACCGGAAACTTCGGTGGGATATTGGAATCCCAAAAACAATCCTTTTCTTGCCCTCTCATCAGCTCTAAGATCCAAAATGCTTTCACCATCAAGCAGTATGTCCCCGCTGGTGACTTTGTATTTTGGATGGGCTAAAAGCGTGTATGCAAGGGTGCTTTTACCAGAACCGTTTGGACCCATTATTGCATGCACCTGTCCGGAACCTGTCTTAAGATTTACCCCTTTGAGAATCTCCTTGCCTTCACATTCAACGCGCAGATCTTTAATCTCCAATTCTGCCATTATCATGAATAAATTTTTATTCGTATATAAGATAAGTGGATTTTAGCTGCTCCTAATAGGTTCCACTGGGGAATCTAAAAAATAAAAAAATAAAATGGCAGACTAGACTGCTCGAAGCGTTATTTGTAATTTGTAATGCTCTAGCATTTCCTTACACCTACTGCGTATGGTAACCTCTGTTATGTTTGCAGTGTTTGAGATTTCCCTTTGAACCATCTTGTGCCCAAGCAGATTGGTCGCAATGTACAGGTAGGCTGCCGCTATGCCGTTTGGCGCTTTACCGTCCATTACACCGCCCTTGCCCATTTTCTCGGCTAGTTCAAGAGCCGTTCTTTCCACACGGGCGTCAATCTTTGCAACGTTTGCAATTCTGGATATGTAGGTGTTTATCGAGGTGCTGGGAGCCATGGTTGTACCAATTTCGATTACCATGTTGCGATAGTATTTTGTGGCAAGTTTTGCCTTTGCTTTTACGTCGTTTGATTCGCACATGCTCTTGCAGATCTCATCAATGGATCTGATCGTTCCGCACTGCCTGCATGCGGTGAATATCACCGCTGCTGACATGCAAACAACAGACTTGCCCTTTACCTCCATCTTGTCGTTGAGATTTCGGTATATCACGGACGCTGTTTCGCGTATGTTGTACGGGAGTGACATGCTCTCGCATGCACTGCCTATTTTTGTCAGTACGCTTGCAAGTCTTCTCTCTTTTGGAGTGGAAACTCTTATGCGATCCTGCCATGTTCGCAGTGTTTTCATCTTGTTTGACATTGCCGCGTTTATTGACTTGCCGCTAAAGTCTTTTGTTCCCATGGAGATGCTGGTGCTGATCCCGTAGTCGTGCTGTGAATAGGTTGTCTGTCCTGTAGCGCGCGCAAGTTTCATGCGTTCGCTTGGATCAGAGCTTATGGATTCTGGTCCATGGTCTGCAGTCTGCTCTTCTACGACTATGCCGCAGCCTGAGCAGACTATTTCTCCTTTGTACACGTCATCTAACAGTTTTGACGAGCACTCTGGACAATTGATTATATTCTCTTCGTTGTTCATTTGTCTCTTCTTTCCTCTGCAGGCGAAGGCATTGCGTACATTTTGCTGCCAGCACCGCCTCTAACATTCTCATATGGTATTGCCGAGGCAAACGGAGCTGAAACGGGTCCGATAAGTTCTGCAACCCGTGCGACTTTGTTTCTTCTTTGATCATATAGTATGTCGCCTTCGGATAACTCAACGGACAGTTCTACAATGAGTCTGCCGCTCTGAGCCAAGTGTACGATTTTTCCTATCTCCTGCAAGTGACATATGGTATAATGTGCTAGTATCAATAATCTTTGGTTGGGATTACTTTATCATATAGCTAGTTTTTGATCGCTTTCCGTCTAGCTTTACTTCCGGCCATCTTTTTGCCTATTTTCACAAGTATGTCCATTTTTTTTGATTTTTTTGGAACTGAAATATATCCTGATCTTACGTAGGGCCTTCTTGGATACCGTGCCTTTTCATTTGAATCTGTTATCTCAAAACCTGCCGCCGTGGCAGCATCAGAAAGCTCCTTGAATGATGGGTCGTTGACGCAATTTTCCCTCACAAGGCGTCTGCCGGCATTTCTAGAAAGTATCTTGTTGAAATAATCTAGCCATACTACGACATGTTCGTAGTCTTTCATGAAAACTCACTCTACTAGTATGGCATTTACTGCGCCGTGCTGACCGGGTCTTGAAACAACCCTGCATTTTCCACTGCTGGTTTCTAGCAGTGCGCCTTTTGTAATAACACCCCTTCTTTGATAATCATTATTTGTCGGGTTTTCAAGCACTTTGGTTATTTTTACCTTTGTGACTTTATTACCTGCGGATGCAAGGTTTACAAAATCTGCGGTTCTCAGCGCCGTCTTTTGTGCCTTGCCTCTGACTTTTCTTGCAACAGATTCCTGAGCTCCTTGTATTGGCTCGTTTGGATATCTGTCAATCTCGTATTTTCTTCGGGTACGAAGTGGATGTCTTCGCCCTCCGGTCAGCTTGCTTGTTGCAAGATTTTCAACGCATTTTTTCACAATTATATCCAATACTGGTGTTATTTATAGATAAAGCAATACTGAACCAGTAATCGTGCATAATTCATGCATCATAAACATTTTTTGAAATTTTATGCGGATGTTTCTTCTTTTGGAGGCACGTCTGTACCTTTGGATGTTTTTCTTACCTGTTTGAAGAGCTTTGCTTTTAACGTATCCTGATCTCCTTGTATTCCAAAATATTTTTGAAATTTTTCAGTGGTGGTGTATATCTTGAGTCGGCCCACATTCTGATGTGATATGAAATCAAGCTGCCGGAGCTCCTTTAAATGACTGTACACGCCATTACCACGAGTATCGACCAAATTTTTGGATGATACAGGTTGCGTATATGCAATGTATGAGAGTGTCTTTAACGTGGCTTTTGGCAAAATGGGTTTTGAGGCGTATCTTCTGACAGAACTGCTGTATTCTGGCTTTAACTGAAAAACATAAGATCCGTCAGGCAACACGGCTATCTCTATTGCCTTGAATGATGATTTTGTCCTTTTTACAAGATCATCAAGCATCTGTTTTGTTTTGATCCGTGACTCTGTCCCAGAAGCTCGGATAATCTCGTCAATTTTCAGCGGTCTTCCTGAAGAATACAGAGCAGCCTCGATTCTTGCTATTGCATCCTTTTCAATTATATTCTTTACCATGTACAACGAACCATTGAAAATGTATTAAAACAATTCTCTAACGTCTGCGTCTTCTCTGACCAGGTTTGTTTTGCCCCGGGAATCTGCTTAAAACTATGCGTTTTTTGTAGTTATTCTTGTTTCTGACGCTGGAATTTGTGCCGATTTTTTTTCTTCCTTCCACTTTTGGAGTCTGACTTCTGACCTTGCCGGCCTTTGTCAGCGAACCGTGAGTTGCCATGTATTGTACACATGTAATGTCGCATTTATATATTTACGATCCTGATGGATGTATGAGGTCAGCTCATGCCTAACAAATTAGTCAATAACATACGATCATTTAGATCCAAATACCATCAATAAATAATCCATTTCACGAGCAATCAATGTCCCACATGTCATGAATTGGAAGACTGAGAGTTTTTGTTGAAAAGATGAATAAACAAATGACAGAATTTACGCATAGATTGGACGCAAAGGATAGGGAAATTAAAATCCTCAAAACTTGACTCGTATATTATGAAAATTCCAACACACCAACCTCTTCACGTTCACTTGAATACATGTAAGAAAAACGCAAGGCAAGAGAAAATGGAAAATTACTGCCATCAAAAAAACCCGGCGGCAGTCCAGGTTACAAGGGAGTATCACACAAACACAATCCAACCAGTACTGTAAAGCATACCATGAAAAATACCAAATGCAGCTGTGGCAGTATCCTGGAATACTCGTATACAAAAACGCGTGACATTATCGATTACACGCCAGCAGTTGCAACAGAGATCAGACATATGATCGACGTACACGGCGTGCATTACTGGATGTCGTGGTTTGCAGTAAGACAAGCTGACCGATCAGAGGATCTGAATACATGAGAAGAATGCCAAACTATCTAACGTGCGTTTAACGTGGAAAATGCAGAGTAAAAACGTCTTTGAAGAGGTGCTCTGTATCGTTTAATATCTGACTTCATACGATCAAACTCCTGTTTTGGGATGCACAATCTGTTGACATTTGCAGCATGCTAGCACAAAACTGCAATCAGCCTCGCGGATACTGTACGCGGATGTTGGAATATTTGTGTGAAATTGTATCCTGGAGTGGCCGCTTAGAATGTCTGCTGTAAAATGTGTTTTTTGAAATATTTGATATTTTTGATGTAATCCTCTATCTGTAAAACGCGCATTTGAATTCAGAGATTACCAGTAATTGGCCTTGATCTTTTCTATGGTCAACTCGTGCTCTCCGCCCTTTCTTCTGGCGTATTTCTCCATTGCTCCAAGGGGTACGCCGCCAAGAGTGCGCGCAAGAGCGTTGAAAAAGAATTTTTTTGGTCCGTTATTGCCTCCAGTCTTTGTCATGAATTTCTTTATTCCGTATTTGAAATTGTGCTGCCATGTCTTGTACATAACTCCAAGCTGTGCGGGATCCATCTCGCTTCCAATGTTGAAAAAGTCTGATTTTTCAAGCAGACCTATTGGAACGAAAGTGAGGGGAGTTACGGTAAACATTGAATCAGGCTGCTCCCTTTCCAATTCTGTCAATACCCGTATGGTTTCCCATGAATCCTCAGGAGTCTCGTCGTTGTCAAGACCCATAATTAACGTAAATGCCGGAATCCAGTAATTCTCGTTTAATGTTTTCACGCCTTCCTTTATCACCCAGTGCCATTCGGATGGCTTGTATGGCGCAAGCTTGCGGTCTGCATACTTTTCAATCAATCTGATACTTCCTGTCTCAAGACCGCACTGTATACCCGTGAGATTGTCCGGACCTGAACGAATTATCTTGGATATGTTTGGAAGCAGTCTCTCGTCTGCAATGGCACCTGCAAGTGTCCCGTGCGTGGGGTTTGTATGTTCAACGCCTGTTGACATTATGGCTTTGAACAAATCCTCCATCGCTTCCCTGTTTGGCTCCATGTTTTTAGCCGTACGTGGATTCATTCCGTACACGAATATATCATCACTTTGTATCCATGCTGACTTTGAACCGCCTTTTTTGATATTGACTTCTATCTCTTCTTTGACTTTTTCTGGAGAATAATACCTCAAAGAACGCAAAGTCACGTCACAAAACTTACAGCCGCGTCCGCAGCCTCTCATAACTTCCACCATTCCGTGCATGCTAGGCTCTACGATGTTTGGTATATCGTCAAGGTCTGGTCTGTCCCAAAAATTGACAAATCTTCCGTGGTGAGTTTTATCCCCCCTCTTGAATTCTTTAATGTCCACCTTGAAATCTTTGCGTTTTCTAAACGGATCCATGTTGTCAAAATCCCCGTTTATCAAATATCTGAAAAATCTGCCAGCATGTCCGTCTATCTCGGGGGCTATTCCGCCAAGCTCGCCCTCTAATATGGCGTACAGGCCGTATTCTTCTATCTTTGCTGGATCATAATTGTACTGCCATGTACCAGAAGCTCCTGCAATTACTTTTGCATGGCTGCCGGTTTTTTCTTTTGCGGCGTTTATTCTTTGGTGCATTTCCCTGTTGTAAAATTCATCATACGACATTTGTTTACGGCCATATGTGAACGTCATTGTTACAGGACCCATTCCAAGCGGATCCATTTCATACGTACCGACAACTTCGGTACCAGGACCTATGAATTGTTCAATATGATCCGGATGTGCAACAACCACTTCATCGCGTTTGAAACCGTCACGCAACAAACCTGCCTCAACTTTGCGGAGACCGTATGGGGCATAATCGGCAACACCGTTTGTATGGGGTATGTAATTGCAGATGAAATCAAAGAGTATTTTCGGAGTAACCTGTCTTCCAAGAATTTTATACCAAAAACTCTTCGGATCGCGGTGGGGGTCAAGAGCTGGCGCACAGCCAAAGAATGTGGCAAGCGAGAGTTTGCGGTACGGGGACATTAATGTCCTATCTGCTGTTAGAACTATCTTTGGAGTTGGCATACGAGCACGCTCTCAGGCGCATTTGTTTTAAATCTTGTGTGACTATTATGGCAAATACGCGCATATGGACACACGCAAAAGTTCGTGAGCTAAAAATAGTCTCAATCCAATAGTACAGAGATGGTTGGACGTTCATGAACATTGGCGTGCCGCTATACTAGTATCGGTGCAATTTTTGAAACAGACAATATGTGTACATTTGCAGTCTGCACAATTCCACCATGCTGGCGGAGAACCTCATCTTGCATATGGTGCAAAATCTGATGCCAAATATGCGCGCTAGTATTTGATTGAAATTCCAGACTTGTCGCGGTGCACATGCCCAAAGTCTGCATTTGCAAGAAGTCTCTGAGCATCAAATACTGTGCCATCGCTGCAGACAATTGCATCAGACATGCAGCAGCTTCCACATATTCCCATGCCGCATTTCATCGCCCTCTCGATGCTTGCCTGCGCAAACACTTTGGCATCGTGGGCAATTTTTACAGTATTGTACATCATCATTTCCGGCCCGCACGTGTACAATGCATCGTATTTGGAATTGATTTGTACCTTTACCATGTCTGTGACAAGTCCTTTTGAGCCGTAACTACCATCTTCGGTAACGGTTATGATTTCACATCTGCGATTTTCCGCAATCATCTTTGCGGTTTTCTCAAACAACACTTCGTCTTTTCTCTTTGATCCCATGATGAGCGTTACCTCATCATCTGCTCCAAGTCGTGTGATGAGCCGCATAAGGGGAACAAGTCCCGTGCCGCCTCCCACTAGCATGATGCGGCCGCTGCGCAAATCAAAACTGTTTCCATACGGTCCCCTATACCCTATACTGTCTCCGGCCTGCATGTTGTACAGGGCAGTTGATGCCGGTCCGTGTTTTCTTACAGTAAATGCAGCATATGGTCTTTTTTGCATCACCATTATACTCATTGGCAACTCTGCAACTCCAGGAACCCATACCATGCAAAATTGTCCAGGATGAGCATCATACAGTATCTCATCGGAGACTATCAAAGTTCTAACAGTCGGCGTTTCATCCACCACGCGTTCCACCTTTAAGAGTCTGTGAATGTTAGGATTTCTCAACTTGTCCCACCATGTCTGCAATGGATCCAAATCCTTTCCTATCCATATATTTTCCAAGTCCGTCGTTTATTTCTCCAAAGATGCTTATTCCATACTCTCCTATGGCGCTGCCTATCTGCACAGCTGAGGCGCCTGCTAGAATGAACTCTGCAGCATCCTCCCATGATGCAATGCCACCGCATCCTATTACCGGAATATCAAATTTTTCAGATATCTCATGCACGCATCTGACGGCAACAGGTTTTATCGGCGCACCTGATAATCCCCCAAACACATTGCTTAACACGGGTTTTTTGGATTCTACATCTATTGCCATTGCACGAAGTGTGTTTATTGCCGTTATTGCATCAGCTCCGGCACCAATGGCAGCTTCTGCAGTTGAGAGATAGTTTGTAGTTCCAAGACCCACCTTTGCTATCACCGGCACGCTAGATGCAGACTTTGCAGCCGCGGTAATCTTTGATACAAGTTCCGGATCATCTCCAACCTCCAATCCCACCTTTGCCACATGCGGGCAGGAGAGATTTAGCTCGTACGCTGTAACATTCATCCCGTGAAATTTTTTAACCATCTCTGTAAAATCCGACGGATCAGATCCAACCATGCTGATTATAATTGGCACTTTATTGTCCTTGATAATTTCTGCAAATTCTGCAGCCCCTGGATTTGAGAGACCTATTGCGTTTATCCAGCCGCCGTTTCCAAGTCCTACAAATGTTGGATTGTGGTATCCCTGCCACGGTTTTGTACTCAGTGATTTTGAAACCACCGCGCCGGCGCCTGATTCGAAGATACGTTTGAATATTTCAACGGATATGCCTAAAATTCCCGAAGCTAGCATTGTTGGTTTTTCAAGGCTGATGCTGCCAAAGTTTGTAGCAAGGCTGGGCATTCGTATCAATTTGCAGGTTTTGGCATATTAACAGTTTGGCATAAAGCACGTGTAACAGGATACGTTTATCCACAAAAGTTGCGGCTCTGACGCCTGTGCCGTAAATTGGAATAAATTCAATCTTTTAGCATGGTGTACTAGAGTATCTCTAACTACGTATTTAATGCCACATGGCAGAGGGGCATCATGCATACAGTCGTACTCACAGAGCTTGGAATAGTCGTATACAAGGATGATGTAAAATTACATACCATACCGTTTGCAGACCCTGCGGCAGAATACGTTGCAATAAAACAGAAAAAATCACTCCCGTCTGATTTGGTAGATCATTTGGCAAAAGAGCAGACTGGATTTTTGATAACTGATGAATCACTCATGATGATGCTAAAAAATGAATCCATAGACGTGCGGATGGCAGACGAGGATTATATGAAAAAAATACAGATGGAAAAACCAAAAATACTGGTAGAATCTGGATTTGCATCCGATGAAAAAGACGCTCTTGAAAAACTGCGCAACTTTGCAATGTCACTTTCATCATCAAAAGTTACCGAGGTTTCAAGCAGTCCTGATCTGCACGTAATACAGTCGATAAACACACTGGATGAGGTGGACAAAGTGTGCAATGCACTAAGTTCAAGACTGCGTGAATGGTACGGTCTGCACTTTCCGGAACTAGATAACATAATAGACGGCATTGCAGGATATTCGAAAATAGCAGCATCTGGGCGAAGAGAAGATCTAAACGAGGCTACATTTACCGAAGCTGGATTTCCCGAATCCAAGGTAAACATGCTCAACGTGGTGCAGGAAAAAAGCCGCGGAGGGGAAATATCCGATGAAAATCTTGCAATAGTAAAGTCTCTTGCACAAAGAATGTTGGATATGCTTGATCTGAGAAAAAACTTGGAAAATCATCTTGAAAAAGAAATGAACAATGTGGCTCCAAATCTTGCCATCATACTTGGAACTGGTGTGGCAGCCCGCATACTTGCTAGAACCGGAAGTCTAAAAAAACTCTCATCCTTACCTGCTAGTACAATACAGGTGATTGGAGCAGAACGGGCACTATTTCGTTCGTTAAAAACCGGAGCGCCACCTCCAAAACACGGACTGTTGTTCCAGCACGCACTAGTTCATGCAGCTCCGCGATGGCAGAGGGGTAAAATTGCGCGAGCAGTGGCGGCAAAAGCTGTCATAGCCGCACGCGTGGACGTATACGGCAACGGCATAAACAATACGCTCATGGAGAAACTAAATATACGCATAACTGAAATTAGCACAAAATATGACGAACCGCCAGAACCCAAATCGGATACGACAAACAGTGAACGCGGCAGCGGATTTAAGGAACGGGGTGCAAAAAAAGACAATTTCAAACCAGATCGGGAAAATAAAACACGTGAAAGTTTTGGAAATAAAGATGGAGGATCCGGCCGAGATGATGACCGGGGCGGATTTGATAAATTCAAAAAGCGCGGCGATCGTGATTCGGGAGGATTCCGTAAGGATGATGACCGAGGAGGATTCCGCCGAAATGATGACCGAGGCGGTTTTGATAAATTCAAAAAGCGCGGCGATCGTGATTCGGGAGGATTCCGCAGAAATGATGACCGGGGAGGATTCCGTAAGGATGATGACCGAGGAGGATTCCGCCGAAATGATGACCGGGGAGGATTCCGTAAGGATGATGACCGAGGAGGATTCCGCCGAAATGATGATCGGGGCGGATTTGATAAATTCAAAAAGCGCGGCGATCGTGATTCGGGAGGATTCCGCCGAAATGATGACCAGGGAGGATTCCGTAAGGATGATGACCGAGGAGGATTCCGCCGAAATGATGACCGAGGAGGATTCCGCCGAGATGATGATCGGGGCGGATTTGATAAATTCAAAAAGCGCGACGATCGTGATTCGGGAGGATTCCGCCGAAATGATGACCGAGGAGGATTCCGCCGAGATGATGATCGGGGCGGATTTGATAAATTCAAAAAGCGCGACGATCGTGATTCGGGAGGATTCCGCCGAAATGATGATCGGGGCGGATTTGATAAATTCAAAAAGCGTAGCGATAGTGATTCTGGCGGATACGGCAGGGATGATGACCGGGGCGGTTTTAGAGGCAGACGCGATACAAATGAGACTCATGATGGCTATCGTGGCGGTGGATACAAAAGAACGCAAAATGATGGTGATTCTAATTCAGGCTGGCGCGAAGGACGTAGTAGCGAACGCCGCAGTACAGGATACGGGGATAGGAGCAGATCTGGCGGTAGTGCCGGAGGTCAGGGTCGTAGAGGTGGCAGATCTAGTGGGGATGACAAAAAACGTGGAGCAAAATCGCGGAAGCGCTTTAGTAGAAGGTAGGCACAAAGGCACATACCTTGTGCGTTCCGACGGTCGAATGAATCTTGCAACAGAAAACCTCGTACCTGGAAATACCGTATACAAAGAGCGGCTTGTGGAGAAAAAAGGCGTTGAATATCGTACATGGGATCCATTTCGCAGCAAACTTGCAGCATCAATTAAAAACGGTCTTGAAACATTTCCATTTACAAACGGCTCCTCGGTTCTATACCTTGGCGTCTCTTCTGGAACCACCGCAAGCCACATCTCGGACATAGTTGGACCCCAGGGGATGATGTTTTGCGTAGAGCATGCAAGCCGCGTGGCACGTGATTTTTTGGACAGGGTTGCATCATACCGTAAAAACATAGTTCCAGTATTGCAGGATGCAAGGCGCCCTAGGGAATATTCTGCAGTATACGGCAAAGTGGATGTCGTATACGCTGACATTGCGCAGCCTGATCAGACGCAGATTGTCCTTGAAAACTGTCAAATATATCTAAAGGAGGGGGGAGTGCTGTTTTTGGTGATAAAAACTAGGAGTATAGACGTTGTAAAGACACCTAGTCAGGTGGTAAAGGAAGAAAAAGAAAAAATCGCCCGCAAAATGGACGTGTTGGAAGTAATTGATCTCTTGCCGTACGACAAAGATCATGCGATGATTGTAGCGCATTAGATCTTTAACGCAATCTTTACCGGCTTCCAACTTTGGCGCGCACACGATGGGGCTTTGTGGTATTTTTTGACGTACCGTACAAGATACCTCTTGCTCTTTGGGTCTGAAGGATAACCGCTTCCATCTATGCCAAGTTTCAAAACCGCCCTGTCTCTTGCCACTTTGGCAATTATGGACGCAGCTGAAACAATGGCAAATCTGTCGTCAGCTTTATGATATGAGCGCACAATCGCACCTTTGGATATTTTTGCAACGTTTCTGCCAAATCTTGCAGCATTCACATCGCATGCGTCAACGTATGCAATATCTGCAGACAGTCTATCTATTATGCGGCCCATTAATTTTGCCTCCAGCTCGTTCAGCTTGTGTTTAAAGACGCTCTTATCTATGGTGTGCGGCTGTATTCTTGATATGGTGTACGCATCGGCCACCTTTGTTATGACCGAATATAGCTCTTCTCTCCTTTTGGGACTTAGTTTCTTTGAATCCCTCAGACCAAGATTGCGAAGCTTGCCCAACTTTGAGCGCTCTATTGCAACTCCTGCAACGACTAGCGGACCAAACATCGGACCCCTACCTGCCTCATCCACACCGCAGATTATCACAGAATAAACCCTCACATACCATGATATAAGAAAACCGTCATCATATACTTGATAAAAAAAATGGCATGTACAAAATATGTACAATATGTCGTATTCATGTTCAATTTCTTGGCAAATATCTATGGGAATCTATCCTGGATAATCTCATAATTTTGGAGATTTGTAAAAATTCTAGTTTATGGTCCAGGGTATTGGCGATAAAATGCCAGCTGATAAGGCGGGCATAATAATGGGGCGAGATGATAAGTAAAAGATGTTGATTCAAAATGAGAATTTAAATATTAGATCGCATGCATAATGAACCAAATTCACAATTTTTACGAATAAAAATGACTAATTTGGATGATATTATGCCACAAGGTCTATTATTTACCGATAACAATAATACGTACCATCTTTGGTTTATCATATTATGGAACGCAAATGGTCTGAACGGCATTACAAGGCAGTTGAGAAAGCCGAAGAAAAATTCAAGACACATACTGAAGATCAAGAAAAAGAGTTTTAATTATAATCTATTTTTATTTGTGTATTGGCGTGGATTTGGAAAATGATTATACCTAAATGATCTGAATGGGATCGTGATTTTGAATATATCAGTGATCCTTTTCGAGATATCATTTTACAATTTAAAAAGGAAATAAGCACTTGTGAAAATTTAACCTCTCATCATGCATATGTTGATTGTGAACATCCCCCATAAGAGTAAAGGCTATCTTTTGTTTAATTTTGACAGATGTGAGATATTTGTAAAGCCTGATTATGAATCACAAAAATTGTATTTTATTGACTGTTTGGATAATTCCTAAATGGAGTTTTCCCAAGACCCTTAACACTATTTTTAACATCCATAGATTGAACAGCACCGCACTCGTCTGTCATTCTCAGACTGGGCAGGCACAAGATTTGCCAGTATACAGTTGTGAAATTTGCACAGTCGGTAATGATCTCGTACAATAATTATACAGCGTATGTGGGAAATTATACATGAACAAGACAGTCTTGGTAACAGAAGGCAAAACACATCTGTTTATACCACAAGGATCCGCAGAATCTAAAACACCTCCGAGGAATCCGGCGTTTTTCAACCCTAGGGCGCGCATAAGCCGCGACATGTCACTTTTGGCGTATGCGGCACTAGCAAAAGACTATGGGGGTGATCTGACGTATCTTGACGCATTGTGCGGCCTTGGAGCGCGGGGATTGCGCGTGGCAAACGAGCTGGATGGATTTGAAAACGTCATATTAAACGACGCAAATCCAAACGCCATACAAATGGCAAAGGAATCTTCTAGAAAAAACAATCTTGAAAAAACAAAATTCTCAAACCAGGATGCATGCCGTTTTTTGGCATCACACTCTGAGACTGGAATGCGGGCAATGGCAGCGGACGTAGATCCGTTTGGCTCTCCGGCAAAATATTTTGATTGTGCGCTGCGCTCTGTGGCCCACGGGGGAATGCTCTCTGCCACGGCAACAGACTTGCAGGTTTTACGGGGACTCTTCAACCCCGCATGCATACGCAGATACGGGGGAGTGCCAATCCGTCATGCCGAATTTGGCATGGAGATAGGTGTGCGGCTCATGCTTGGATGTCTTGGCCATGTGTGCGCCCGCATAGACCGTTCATTTGAACCGCTTTTTGTACACTGTGATCAGCATTATTACCGGATATATGTAAAAGTGAAAAACCATCCGGGTTCGGCAGGAACCGGATACGTGTATTCCTGTACGCACTGCGGCAATAGGGGTATTGCAGACTGTGCAAATTTTTCATGTCCTTACTGTGAAAAAAATACGGCAACAGCTGGCCCTGTTTGGATTGGACGGCTCTTTGATGAAAAATTTACAAACCAGATGATTGCCGAATCTGAAAACCTACCGGTGGATAAGACTTGTGCAAAAATCCTTGCAAAATCATCTGCAGAATCTGCACTACCTCCAAGTTATTACACGCTTGATGGGGTTGCAAAAAAAAGCAAAACTGCACCTCCAAAGCTTGCAGATGCAATACAACGGCTGCAAAGCTCCGGATATGCGGCAAGCCCCACCTCGTTTGATCCCACCGGATTTAGAACAAACGCCACATTTGAGCAGATAACAAAATGTATGCTCTAACCGTGGTATCCAAGACACACGGCGTACACTTCACTGCTAGATTTTCTGCTAGCCATTGGTTTTGTAAGTTTCATCTTTGCAAATTTTTTTGACACATACGCACCAAATTCGGACGCATGTGGGCCATCAAAGACTTTGAATACGGCGTTGCCTTTTTGCGCTATGATCCTCTCCATTATCACAGCGGCACTATAATTCAACGATATCTGTCTTGCATGATCCAATGACCAGCTGCCTATTACTTGCGGCGAGAGATCACATACTACAGCATTAACTTTGCTTCTGATAACTTTTGCAATCTCATCGTGTATCCCATCATCCTCTATATCTGAGCGCAAAATTTCAGCACCGTGCACCTCTTCTACGTATGATACATCAACGCCAACCACTTTGCCGCGGTTTCCAGCAGCTTTTACGGCTACCTGAAGCCAGCCTCCAGGTGCGCAACCCAAATCAAGCACCACAAAACCCGGACCTATTATGCGATATGCCTTGTTTAGCTGTTTTAATTTGTATGCTGCGCGGCTTCTAAATCCCTGTTCTTTTGCAAGACGTCGGAAAAAATCACGTTTTGCCTCATGCGGTCTCATTTTTTAGACTTTGATCCTGTAGTTTTTATCAAAACCCAGTCGTTTATCCACTGACACGTTCTAGGACTAACTTCACCATCTAACGTGCATTTTTGTTCAACCTTGCATGTAAGACACGGAGCCTTGATTATTGATTCAGTACTGATGGGGGATTTTACCAGGGTAAGATTGTACGTCCATCTCCCTTTGTCAAGAATCTTTTCCCTGCTGATTATTCCGCGTCTCTCAAGTCTTAGAGCAAGTCTTGCACCGTCCCTGGCATTTATTCTCATTTTTTTCCAAATTTGATTCTGATGCATGGTGTTTGATGCAAAAGTTGCAAGCAATTCACAGACCTTGTAGGTGATTTTCTCCATGTTTGCTTTTTCAATATCAAGATTTTTGATCTCATCTTCGCTCATTTCTTTTTCTATCTGCTCTTCAAGAGTCTGATCTTTTTCCTCTTCTGGTTCAGGTTTACTCTTTTCATCAGCTTTTGATTTTTTCAAAGATGATTTTCCACCCTTTGTAGGCACATCCTGTGACTTTGCAGTTTTTTTACCATCTGTCTGTTTTTTATCTGGGGTTTTTTTTATTTTGGGAGTTTGCTTCAAATCCGGTTTTGTCTTCTTTGCAGGTACTGGCTGTTTTTTTGGTGTCGGCTTTGTTTTCTTTGCAGGTACTAGCTGTTTTTTCAAAGCAGGCTTTGCTTTGTGTTCATCTTTTGTCTTCTTTGCAGGTACTGGCTGTTTTTTTGGTGCCGGCTTTGCTTTGTGTTCATCTTTTGTCTTCTTTGCAGGTACTGGCTGTTTTTTTGGTGCCGATTTTGCAGCCTTGGGGATAGGTTTTGTTTTTTCCACTATCTGGGGTTTCTTTTTTGGTACAGCCTTTGTGGATGCGCCTTTGACCGGTTTTGTTTTTTTCACCGGTGCGGATTTTTTACTCTTGTCGTTTATACCTTTGACGTCTTTTTTTGCATCCTCTAAATCCTTTCTAAATTTGATAATCTCTTCTATTACGTCCATCATAAATACAGCCTCTCTCTCATTTTGTTCACACGATTGCCCGTATATGCGTCATTATATATCGTTCACCTATCTTATGTAAAATGTTTCTTTTACATGGATGGAATTTACGCGATCGCGATCATACATTTTTGCCTCCATGGTGTATTTGCCCTTTTGGTCTATCTTTTCAGAATATGTCTCAGTGGTGGGAAGATTTGCCTCGCTGTTGGAAAAACACTCTTTAAAATACCCGTTTTGGGATACTGTTTTTCCTGCAGAATCCTGTATGGTTATGTACAAATCCCCGCATTCGTACGATTTGTCCAAAACGGCGATACTGATCTCTATTGGGTTTGATAGCGAGTACGTATTTGATAGTCCTCTTATCTGAATCGAACCATCACTGCGTTCAAGAGATGATTCTGCCAAAAAATATCCTTCCTCTGTGGCTTGGGCAAAGACTACCGCCCCAAACACTATGCCTGCAACGAGCGGGAGTAAGAATACTGCATAAACTGCATTTCTAGCCACAATATACGCCTAGTCGTTTTAGCATATATCTATTTTGCCAGATATTGATCATGGCATAATTCTGCATCATTTATCGCCATTTTGTCAGATTTTTTTTTGCCGTATGTGTTAAATTCTATTGATCGGATTTATGCTTATTGAGACTGCGTAAATTCCGTGTACGCGCCTATCGGTGCATACACGATTCTGGAGAGATAACCGTGGGGGATCTGGCCGCATTTGTGGGGCGAAACGAAAGCGGCAAGACCACCATATTGCAGGCTTTGATGCTGTTGAATCGGACCGAAACCCTCTCGGATTTGGATCTGTGCGATGAGATGGATGAGGAATTAAAATCAGAGATGAATATAGTGGAGGGGGAATTTGAGCTTACAAATAAAGAAATTTCCCTGATAAAAGATAAATTTCCAAACCTGCCTGATGTGGGACGGGTAACAATAATGCGAACAAACAAGCGCGAGGATCCCGTGTACGATTTTGGCGGACTTGATGTAAGCGATGATGCAAACGAGGAGATAAATTCATGGGATAACTTTACTGAAAAAATACTGGGTTTTCTTGACACGCTGCCAAACCACATACGCATACAGCTTGACACCGGATTCTTCAAAAAAACTCCTCCAGAAACGCAGGAGGAATTTGATACCGGAATGTCAGAATTTAGCAACACGTTTCATGTAAACGCATCACAGGAACCGATGATACTGCAAGAATGGGAAAAAATTTATGCAGATCCGACAAACCAATTCAAAAATTTGCTTTCAGGCAAGACTGACAAAAAAGCACTGGAAAATTTTGTCGCACTAAACCTGCATCCAAGATTCGTATACTTTTCCGATTATAAAAAAATCTATGGAAACATAAATCTAAACGAATACGTAAAAAACTCCAAAGGCAAGGTGTATAACGAACTTGAATATGTGGAGGAATTTGACAAAGCTGAAACTGTCCGTAATTTGTTTTATCTTGCAGAATTGGACGTGGAAAAAATGGAAAGTTTACACGATAGTCCGTCCCGACTCATAAAATTCCTAAACACTGCAAGCAACAGACTCACATCGCGCTTAAATCCGGCATGGAAAGGGGACCCGATACACGTGAGCCTCACCTACCAGCCAGGTAACATAATGAGCGTGGTAATATCTGATGTTCACCATGATGGAACCGTTACAAACACGGGTCTCTTAAACAGGCGCGCTGAAGGGTTCAAGTGGACGTTTTCATTCATAGTAAACTTTGCAGCCGAGACACAAAGGGCCGAACTAAAAGAGGCCATACTGCTACTTGATGAGCCGGCGCGCAACCTGCACCCGACACAACAGATGGGAATATCTGATCTTTTAAAATCACTTGCCGGCTCTAATCAGGTTTTGTATGCAACGCATTCACCATTCATGATATTTGATTATACCCCCGGCAATCTGCTAGTGGTGGAACTTGACAAGAAAAAACACCTAAGCCACATATTTTACGACTATTGGAATGCTGATGATGCAACACTGACGCCGATACTCTACGGTCTCGCGCGCGGCATAGTAAGCTCCATAGTTGATCGTGAAAACGGCATAAACTCCAGACCTGTAATCATAGTTGAGACAATGTCGGATAGTTTGTATCTGAACGCGTTTGACAGATATCTTCAGGATCCAAACATTTCCATGAATCCTTTGAACGTGATTCCAGCATACACGAAAAACTCGGTGCTACCTTTGGCGATATTTTACAAAAAGCATGATTATAGGACGTTTGTACTGCTTGATAACAGCGAGGAATCAAAACAGATATCCGCACAACTTACAGCAAACGGCTTTAACAGCTCTCAGATTATATTTTATGAAAGAGACGGCAAACCTGTCCAATCAATTGAGGATTACCTGATTCCCGACGATTACCTTCATGCAGTAAATCAGACATACGAGATAAAACTGCGCCGTGAAGGATACGTGGACATACAAGCAGGTGAGGTGCAGGCAAGATCCGAGGTTGGAATTTTGGACAGTCTGCGGGGCATGTGGGAGGACAAGCGCGAGGATAACTGGGGATTATTTGACAACGAAGAAATTACACGGTATATCTGTGGCAAAATAGCACTAGATGAGGCCGGATTTCTTACAGACCGTACAAAAGATAATCTGCGTTCACTGTACAGGCTTATTGCAGAGAGAATCCGGCAGTATCAAAATATAACTGCAAAGTCTGATATAGATAGGATACAAAAGGCAAAAATGTGATCTATATGTCAAAACAGACGTTCGGATTGGCACTGGTAATTACAATCATTTTATTTGCAGCCCCGTCCGTCTTTGTAGAATCGTTTGCACAGGTGCAGGTTACAGGCGATTTGGTGGGAAAAAGTGCCATACTGACTGTAAAAAATTCCCCTGGTACAACTATACAGACGTTCTCTGTTTGGTTGGATCCTGGCGATTTTAGATCATACAAAACTGGCAACGACTGGACTGCGTCATTAAACCCTGCTGGAATTCTTACGTTTGTAGCACCGGTTCCGCTGGAATCTGGAGCGTCTGCACAGTTTGGCATGACTGTAGATTCTGATGATTTTCAGATAAACTGGAACGCATTTGACACAAACGGCAATGTCGTAGGCTCTGGCATCATAATTGCCGATAAACCTGCCGAGCCAACACCCCCCACTCCTGATAACCCCATACCGCAAAGGGGCGCAATTGCAGATTCCACGTCATTTCGCATAGTGCCAGAGAGGCCAAATGTGGGGGCCAGCATTAGAATAGTAGCTGATGGAATATCTCCAGGCGAGAGTGTTGATTTTTACATTGAATCGCAGCTTGTGGGTACGTATACTGCATCAGAGAATGGCAAAATATTGGAGACTGCACGCATACCTGAAAACATTGGTGCTGATAGAACCAACTTTGTCCTGTTGGATTCGCAGGACAACCGCAAGGATCTTAGCATACGGCTTGGTACCGCAAAGACAAAGATTACACCAAATGCCATAGAGAGCATCATGATCTTAGGACCTGTGGATGTTAAGACTTCTGAAATTGCAGAGTTTCATGGAACCGCACTGCAAAACTCGTACATTGTCATAACCGTATTTGGACCTGACCTAGTTACGTTGGAATCAAAGATAATTGAAACAAGCGTCTCTGGAAACTGGAAGCACAATGTTCTTGTACCATCTGTCATGACTGCCGGCTCTTATACGATACAGGCTACAAACGGCCGTACGACAGAATCGCGATTGTTTACAGTTGATGATACGCGGATAATTGACATTTCTTCTACACTGCTACAATTTGAACCAGGCGATGTCATGACGTTCACTGGAAAAGTTCTTCCCGGACATGCAATAGATGTGACGATAACTGATCCAAGGGGCAGTGAGGTATACTCTGAGATAATAGAGCCTGATTTGGAAGGAAACGTGCGCATAGAATTTCCTACAAAGCACTCTGATTTGGAAGGTACGTACACACTGCACATTTCTCAAAACTCTGAGAGGGCAATCGTATTTGGAGGGTTGGGGGAGCTTCCAACAAAAGGCATAGAGCTGCATCTTGACAAAATAAACTATAGATCATCTGAATCCGTAAACGTGATAATAGAAGGCAATCCGGGTAAAGTCACCATCATAGTGTTAGATAGTGACAATAGGAACAAACCTGAAGAATCGAGAACAATTGGATCCAATGGCAGATTAAACCATCTGCTAGATTTGGGTGATTATACCACGGGAGTATACACGATGATAGTGACAAAAGGAAACATCGAAAAAGAGGCTATATTTGGAGTCAACATTGGATACGGGACAGGACTTGTTACGGTAAAAACAACAAAATCCGAATATATTCCCGGTTCTGACATACTCGTACTAGGTAACATTGAAACAAACACGCCGGTTCTCTTGGATCTGTCTCTTTTGGATCCTGACGGAACAGTGATAAAAACCAAGCAGGTGTTTAGCGGGGACAGCTCTATAAATGGAAAAATATCCGATGACACATTTAGAATTCCAACCGATGCGACGTTTGGAACATGGACTCTAAAGGCTCAGAGCGGCGCTACAAATGTGGGCGTTGCCGAATTCAAAGTCATCGAAGCGATGGAATCTGGCGCACAAATTACAGTTACAGTACGAGATAATAACACACTTGAGATACGCGGAAAAAACATACCCAATCTTGATATCATACACTTTGTCATATCTACAATAGATGGCGAACCCCTTGGTGATGAGTTTAATGCAACGGTGCAATCGGGTAAATTTACGACAATTTGGGAAAAATCACTTGGAGTTCTAAAACCTGGAACATATCTTGTAATGACAGAGTTGTCCAAAAACGGTATCCAGTTTATCGTGCCTTAAACATGCAAGATGATGGCACAAACCTCTGAGAATGCTGAATAGATAACACCATCTGCTGACCGTATCAAACATACGGCATGTCCGCCTTACCAATACATGCATTTGCATGAAAGATGCCCGAACCGGACGAAAATGTTATTGACGCGTAGGTAGGGGATAAATATGATGTAAAGCGGGGGAACTTGGGATACTGCAGGTTTGAGTGCAAGATGCAATCCTTAAATTAACAAATGGAATAATACATGTATGAGTACGGAACCAACATGGGATCAAGAAGATACGTTAGCTGCTGGCAAATTTAACGAGTGGTTGGAACATCAATCAAAATTGGAATTTTATACAGATATTGGTGAGTATATGTATGAGGCATACAATTATGACAAAGAACATAGTCTATACCCCAAAGCATTAATTCGTTTAAAAAAACCATCAATAATATCATAATATGACGAAGTTATAGATGTAAAAAACATGAATCATTTATGAACATCATTCAGAATTTAAACGAATTTATGATCTGCGGTATAGTATCCTAATTTTCTTACCAGTCGTCATAAATTAGATCAATTTTATAGATGGAAAGTTGATACTTACATTAATAATATTATTAGACATGATAGCATAGAGGATTTTATGAAAACTGCTAATTGTGAAAAATTACCATTCGGCAATTCTTCAAACTTTCATGCTCTTAATATGGGAAAAGATCATACAGGGCATCATCAAATAAAGATGACGTCATATGAAGACATAAAATATAATTTGATTGTATTTTTAGATTGTAGGCAAATATCTGAAAAAAGCCCCTAAACTTTACACTTTATCACAATAGACTTCATGCATAATAGGCCAAATTCACAATTTTTACGAATAAAAATGACTGATTTTAATGATTATGCATGCGGTCTAATCAATAAAGCCCCAACAATTATGGACCTCCTCCATCACCACATATATAATAAATAATCTCATTACCTATATAGTTCAGAGATCGTTATGTAATCAAAATATGATCACACAAGTTTACAGAGCCATTCACAGTTATTTTTATTTAGAGCATACATTCGAATTGAAGCGTTGAGCGTACAAAATATGGTGCAGCAATGCAAATCCGATGCCATATCGGACAAAGGTCTGAGTGCCCAACAGGCGCAATTTTTAATGGATGTTGATGATGAATATATTTCACTTTTGGCCTCAACTGCAGATGAGATTACCAGGGAGATAAACGGAACCGGCGTTGATGTTGAACAGCTGCACAACATTAAAAAAAATATGTGCAGTGAAGACTGTACGTTTTGCGGCCAATCTGCATTTTACAACACGGGAATTGACACATATGATTTGCCGCCGGCAGACGAGATTATGCGCAGGGCACATGATGCAAAGGAACAAGGTTCTGAATCATACTGTCTTGTGGCAGCGTGGAGGGAGCCTTCAGCTGATGATTTTAAACAAGTCTGCAGCATAATACGCCGCATCGTACGTGAAGTTGGAATATCCGTTGAATGCAGCCTTGGATTTTTAAAAAAAGATCAGGCCAAAATGCTGCACAGTCTGGGGGTGCGCCGCTACAACCACAATTTGGAAACTAGCAGATCCATGTTTCCAAAAATATGTACAACGCACACATATGATGACAGGTTGGAAACTTTGCACATAGCGCGCAATGCCGGATTGGAATTGTGCACCGGCGGGATAATCGGAATGGGCGAGAGCCGCAAACAGCGGCTCGAGCTTGCGTTGGATCTTGCAAAAATCCGCCCCGAAGAGATAACAGTAAACATACTTGTTCCAATGCCAGGAACCCCGTTGCAGTTTCAAACGCCACTTGGTGCTACAGAATCCGCACGCATGTTTGCAGTACTGCGATTTTTACTGCCGCATTCAATAATAAAGATCTCAGGCGGAAGGGAAAAAGCGTTTGATGATGATGGGGCATCTTTGTTGCGAGGAGGTGCAAACGGTATCATAACTGCAGGATATCTTACAACCGGGGGAAATACTCCGAAAAAAGATTTCGAGATGATAAAAAAGGCTGGCCTTGGATGATGAAAGATAAACTCGCGTTTGTAAACTCGAGAATCTTGGCAATCCGCAGACATGGACTGTACCGCAAAATGACCCCTTCTCTGACTAGGAACTCGGAGATACTCATTGGCAGGCGATGCCTGATAAACGCATGCTCTAATGACTATCTTGGAATTTCACCGTCAGTTGGAATGCAGCGCACGGGAAAAATGCAGTCAAGCTCTAGACTGCTTTCCGGAAGCGATGAGGCAATACACAAACTTGAATCCGTCATTGTAAAGGCAAAACCGTTTACAGCATCGCTTGTATTTCCAACCGGGTACATGGCAAATATCGGGGCAATGACGGCTTTGGCAGGCAAGGGTGATTGCATACTGTCAGATTCGCTAAACCATGCTAGTATAATCGACGCATGCAGACTCTCCGGGGCAAAGATCACAGTATACGGACACAACGACATGAATGATTTGGAAAAAAAATGCAAAAAACCCAAAGGACGGGTGTTTATCGTAACGGAAGGAACGTTTAGCATGGACGGTGATCTCTCCGATGCGCGGCGCATATGTGAAATAGCGGACAAATACGGAGCTGTAACCATACTTGATGATGCACACGGGGATTTTGCACTAGGGGATACGGGGATGGGAAGCTGGGAGCATTTTAAAAGAAAACCCGACGTATACGTAAGCAGTTTAAGCAAGGCTCTTGGTTCTTTTGGAGGATATGTTGCATCAAGCCGGCGTATTGCAGATTTGTGCATAAACACTGCCAGGACCATGATATACACTTCTGCACTGCCGGCGCATATTGCATCACATGCTATGATAAGAATCCAATATCCATTGCGACAGGCAAGACAAAAAATACTTGGAAAAAACACCGTCTTGCTGCACAAATATTTGCAAAAGGCCGGATATGATACAAACAACTGCTCTCATATCATACCAGTACACATTGGGGATGAAAAAACAACAGTTGCATTTTCAAAAAAACTGCTAAAAAACGGCATATACGCACAGGCTGTCAGGTATCCAACCGTGGAGAAAGCACATGCCAGAATACGGCTTTCGGTAACAGCTAGCATGAGTTTGGCGCAAATACGCGCCATATCTGATGCTGTAGAATCTGCAGGGCGTTTTTTTAAAATTATTTAGATCCGTCAAAACCGCCGAACATCGGCGATCCCATAAAGAACGCACTGGCCACGGCTACCCCAAGCACGCATATGACAATTATGAAACGGCGGTTCACACATTTGGCACCATATGGGTGGTTAAAAACACATCTGCACATATTGTGACTAACACATGCATGCTCAAGCACTAACTACAAATACCAACAAAATTTGTACGAGTTCAGCACCTAGCCTTATTTTGTGCCTAGATCTTAATTTTTCATGTAAATTACAGGCACGACGTGAATTCGTACCCAAATTTAAACAAAAATATTATATATGCAAGTTATAATGCTAGTAGTATGGCAACAGAACAAACACAAAAACTGATTACAGTGACTTCAAAAGCGGCTGAAAAAATAAAAGAGTTCATCCAACAAGAATCGGAAAAACCACAATTCCTAAGAGTTTACGTCCAAGGCGGCGGATGCTCTGGTCTTACATACGGCATGGGATTTGAAAAAGCTGCAGAAGAGGACGATCTAGTGTTGGAAGAAAACGGGGTAAAAATTCTAGTAGACAGCTACAGTCAGGATCATCTGAGTGGAGCAAACGTCGACTATATTGATAGCCTGATGGGATCTGGATTTAAAATAAACAATCCAAACGCCACAAAATCCTGCTCTTGCAGCCACTCTGAATAAAACATTTTGTATTTTTACTTTAATATTGGATAATACGTGCCGCACATGTTTAGGGGGTTAAAAACCTAGTATGCAAGATTCCACATGGAAAAGCATGCACACCGGGCCAGGGAATTGTCAAATGCCGTACGGGAGCGTCTAAAACACGTAAAAAAATCCGATGCTGACCTGCTCTTAAAACTTGACCTTGAGGAGCTGATGGACGTTCACAAAGTGGCCCAGATGGCAGACTATCTGTTCACAAAACACGAGCATAAAAAACAGATTCGGGATCTTCTTGCAGAGTTTGTCGATTCCATGTATGCATCAGCTGACCTGATAGGGCGCATAGAGGCAGAGACGGATGAGCTGACTCTGAGTGCCGGTGATGCAATATCTGAGATAATGCAGGCAAAGGCCAGACTTGGTCTAAAGGGGGCAAACCCTAGTGGAATTAATTTAACAAACTCTTCAAGTGCTGTTTACTAGGCATAATGGCAAGGCTGACTGTCATAACCATATTAGAGCATATATGAGCATGGCACCCCAAGAATTAGAAGACAGCGCTAGTAGATATGCCACCGATGCAATAAGGCATGACTCCCATGGCGCTAGAGGTATGGCAGTATCCAACTATCAAAAGGCCATAGATTCGCTAGTGAAACTTATGACACTATATCCAAATAACAAGCTAAACTCACTGTATACGGAACGCACCAATTCCTACCAGCGACGCATAAAGGCACTGCAGGATTCGTGCAGTGTGGAGCCGGCAGTGGATCCAAACGCGTCATCCTCAGAGCAAAAAGATAATCTTGAAAATCAAAAATCACGAAATGATTTTGACGATCTTGTAATGAAAGAAAAACCGGACATCATGTGGGATCAGGTGATAGGTTTGAATGATGCAAAAAACGCACTGCGTGAATCAATTGTATATCCTGCAAAAAGACCAGACTTGCTTCCGCTTGGATGGCCGCACGGAATACTCTTGTACGGACCTCCAGGATGCGGCAAAACAATACTGGGAGCTGCTACGGCAAATGAGATTGACGGTTATTTCATAAACGTGGATGCTGCATCAATGATGTCAAAATGGCTCGGAGAGGCGGAAAAAAATGTCTCAAAGCTGTTTGATATGGCAAGAAAATATTCAGGACAAGAGGGCAAGCCTGTCATACTGTTCATTGACGAGGTTGACTCGCTTTTAGGGGAACGCAACAGCGAGATTGGCGGCGAGGTTCGAACTAGAAACCAATTTCTAGTAGAGATGGATGGAATAAAAGACAAGGCAAAGGAAACAAAACTGTACGTTATTGGGGCAACCAACAAACCTTGGAGCCTTGATTCGCCGTTTCTGCGCCGCTTCCAAAAACGCATCCACGTGCCGCTGCCTACGTTGGAGTCTAGAAAAAACCTGTTTGACACGTATACGTGCAAGCTAAACCACGATCCAAAATTGAAAAATCAAATTTTAGCAAAGATGTTTGAAGGGTATAGCGCCAGTGATATACGCGATGTCTGCCAGTCAGCACAGCTAAGTGCAGTAACTGAAATGTTCAATTCGCCTGAATACTGCGAGCCTACGGAAAACGAAGAGTCCCAGTCGCCACGGACCCTGACGCTTGCGGATTTTAGAATCATTCTGACCCGCCGAAAACCCAGCGTCTCAGTGGAGATGCTGAGGGCTTTTTCAAAGTGGACAGACCAGTTTGGCGCACTCTGATCGCATGCGATCAAATTTTATTTCCAAAAATATAAAAATCACTACAAATAGCACTAAAGATCGGGTTAACTATAGCTATCAAAGAGGCGCAATACGCCAATAAAAATGGGAAACTGATTCTAAGTGATGGCTCTGTATTTAACGGCACGGGGTTTGGATATTCTGGGACAGCTGTTGGCGAGATTGTCTTTAATACAGGGATGGTCGGGTATGTGGAAACTTTGACGGATCCCTCGTATTGCGGGCAAATCCTAACCCTCACATATCCGCTTGTGGGAAATTACGGCGTACCTGACATGTCTGTTCAAGATGAGGATGGCATACATGTAAACTCTGAATCCGGACGCATACAGCCACGGGCGCTTGTGGTGCACGAGCTCTCCACTGTTGCTAGCCACTGGAACATGTCCATGACGCTTGATGAATGGCTGCACGGACAAAAAATACCTGCAATATCTGGAATTGATACAAGATCTTTGACAAAAAAACTGCGCGAGGAGGGAGTGGGCATGGCAGCTGTTGCCGTATCCGATGATGAGATTGATGAGCACAAAATACTTGAGCGGATGCGCGCATCAGATGCGTATTCTTCAGAAAACCTGGTGGGGCAAGTTTCAACAACAACGGATCACATATACGGTAATGGAAAAGAATCGGTCGTCATAATTGACGTGGGTGTAAAAAACGCCATAATAAGATGCGTGCGTGATCTTGGGTATAGGGTCATTACGGTTCCATGGGATTCAACAGCTGAGAAAATACTCTCCTACAAACCAAGCGGGGTGGTTGTGAGTAACGGACCTGGAGATCCTGAAAAATGCCACCAAACGGTGCAGACTGTTAAAAACCTTGTATCCAAAAACATCCCCACACTTGGAATATGTCTTGGAGCGCAGATAATCGGACTTGCAGGAGGGGCAAAAACGTACAAGCTAAAGTACGGACACCGTGGACAAAACAAACCGTGCATAAATTTGCAGGATGGCAGGGTATACGTGACGAGTCAAAACCACGGATACTGCATCAGTCCTGAATCACTTGAAAATTCCGAATTTGAGATGTGGTTTAAAAATGCCGATGATGGAACCGTGGAAGGAATACGTCATAAAAAACAAAAATGCATAGCAGTGCAGTTTCACCCAGAGGCGTCTCCTGGACCGTTTGACTGCAAGTTTGTATTCAAAGAGCTGCAGAGCCTGATGAATGGAGGTGCACATGCCAAAAAATGAGACTCTAAAGAAAATACTCGTGCTAGGAAGCGGGGCAATAAAGATCGGAGAAGCCGGCGAAAGCTGTTAAAACAGCCGCCAATTCGACTACTCTGGAAGCCAATGCCTCAAAGCCTTGCGCGAGGAGGGAATTTCCAGCATTCTTGTAAATCCAAACGTGGCCACAATACAGACTGATACGCGCTCAGCTGACAAGGTGTACCTTTTACCGGTAAATTCCCAATATGTAGAGTCTGTCATAGAAAAGGAACGCCCCGATGCGCTCATCTTATCGTTTGGAGGCCAGACTGCATTAAACTGCGGTGTGGGTTTGGATGATGCGGGTATTTTATCAAAATACGGCATAAAGGTGCTTGGAACACAGATTGATGGAATACGCAATACTGAGGATAGGCAGCTCTTCAAGGATGCCATGGAACAATGCAAGATACCGGTTTTACGCGGTAAAACTGTTACAAGCTTTGATGGTGCAAAGGATGCTGCAGCGGATCTTGGATATCCTGTCATAGTGCGCGTAGCGTACACGCTTGGAGGAAAAGGCGGGGGAGTGGCGCACAATGAAATTGAATTGCACGAGATAGTTCAAAGGGGAATATCTGCAAGCATGGTGGGACAGGTGCTCATCGAGGAATATGTCGGGGACTGGAAGCAGATAGAATACGAGGTCATGCGTGATGCTGCAGACAATAGCGTCATAGTGTGTAATATGGAAAATGTCCTATCAATGCGTGTGCATACAGGAGACAACGTGGTAGTAGCTCCGTCGCAGACAATAAACAACCAGGAATACCATGAAATGCGCCTTGCGGCACTGCAGGCCATACGGCACGTGGGGATAGTAGGAGAGTGCAACATTCAGTATGCCCTGGATACAAAATCATCGCGTTTTGCAGCAATAGAGGTAAACCCAAGACTCTCACGCTCATCAGCTCTTGCAAGCAAGGCCACAGGATATCCTTTGGCGTACATGTCTGCAAAAATTGCACTCGGGTATACGCTGCCAGAGCTTGTAAACAGCATTACAAAGAAAACAACTGCATGCTTTGAGCCGGCACTTGACTACATCGTATGCAAACATCCAAGGTGGGATTTTGACAAATTCGAGATGGCGAAACGAAACCTTGGTCCTACAATGAAATCAGTCGGAGAGGTTATGGCAATCGGGCGCAGCTTTGAGGAGTCGCTGCAAAAAGCCATCCGTATGCTTGACACCGGACGTGACGGGCTGATCTTATCAGAGAGGGACGGGAATCTGCCCACAGAGGAGGAAGTAGAGTATGCCCTTTTACACCCTGACGATAACATACTGTACAATGTGGCACACGCAATTGCCCTTGGGATGGACACTGGGAAAATATCCTCACTCTCTGCAATAGATCCGTGGTTTGTTGAAAAAATACGGAACATAGTTTTGATGGGGAAAAAATTGCCCGATGCAACAGATGGGGTGCGCATGCGCGATGCCAAACGGCTGGGTTTTTCTGACATGCAGATTGCACGCGCGCAAAAAACCACCCATAACCATATCCGGGAGATGAGACTGCGTCTTGGAATAAAACCGTGCGTAAAACAGATAGATACACTTGCAGCAGAGTGGCCAGCAAAGACAAACTACCTGTACATGACGTACGGCGGGGACTCTGATGACATCAAAATACAGGATAAATTAAAGAGCATCATCGTTTTGGGGGCCGGACCCTACCGCATTGGAAGCAGCGTGGAATTTGACTGGGGAACGGTAAACATGGTTTTGGGGCTGAAAAAACGCCGCAAGGGGGATGTTATCGTGGTAAACTGTAATCCTGAGACTGTCTCAACTGATTATGACACAAGTGACAGGCTGTACTTTGAAGAGCTTACAGTGGAGCGCATACTGGACATTGCCGAATTTGAATCACCACATGGTGTAATAACGTGCGTTGGAGGGCAGACTGCAAACAATCTCACCCCCGAGCTGGCCGAGAATAAAATTCCAATACTTGGCACATCATCATATGATGTGGACCGGGCCGAAAACCGCTCCACATTCAGCTCTGTGCTTGATGGAATGCACATTAGGCAGCCGCTTTGGCAGACGTTTACGGACATAACTAGTGCAAAAGAATTTGCACAAAGGGTCGGGTATCCTGTACTGGTACGGCCCTCTTACGTATTGAGCGGCGCGGCAATGAACGTCATATGGTCGCAAAATGAGCTGAAAAAATACATTGGCGAAGCTGTAGACATATCAAATGATCATCCCGTGGTTGTCTCAAAATTCATGTTAAACTCGCTTGAAGTGGATGTTGACGGAGTCTGCGATGGAAAACGCGTGATAATAGGGGCAGTAGTTGAGCACATTGACAGCGCGGGAGTGCATTCTGGGGATGCGATGATGTGCATACCACCATGGCGACTAAACAACAAGGTGATAGAAACCATTACAGATTATACCGAAAAGATTGCAATTGCCTTTAACATACGCGGTCCATTCAACTTGCAGTTTCTAATAAACGGGGGAACCGTATACGTAATAGAGCTCAACATACGCGCGTCCCGCTCCATGCCGTTTGTCTCAAAACTTGTCAGAACAAACCTCATCTCTTTAGCTTCTGGTGCAATATTGGGGGAGGGACTGCCGGAGATACGCCATGATCACTGGAAAAAAACAGAGGTGTACGGGATAAAGGTACCCCAATTTTCATTCATGCAGCTTGAAGGGGCAGACATTGTGCTGGGAGTGGAGATGCAATCAACAGGAGAGGCTGCGTGTTTTGGGAGCAGCTTTTATGATGCATTATCCAAGGCGCTCACCTCCGTGGGGTATCACATACCGCATTCGGGAATGGCGCTTGTCACCATAGGTGGGACTGAAAACAAAGAACGTCTTTTGCCGATCATTGCCTCGCTGCACCAGATGGGATTTGAAATTTGTGCAACAGAGCACACTGTGGAATTTTTTGCAAAAACCCTGCCAGGTGCCAAAACAGTCCATAAAATAAGCGAACCGGACAGAAAACCAAACATATCGGATTTGTTATACGAGCATAAAATTGATTTTATAATAAACATACCTGGAACATCGACCCTTGAAAAATACGTGGGAATGCTTTCTGATGAATATCTCATACGTCGCAAGGCACTAGAGATGGGAATTCCAGTCCTCACCACGCCTGAGCTTGCCGAATCTTTTGTAAAGACCATTGAATGGTCGATAAAAAATAAAACAACCATCATGCCGCTTGAACCCTACCGCGAAGACTACTAGAAAATTCAATCTTCCCTACAATGCTGCCGTTATCTCTGATTCGTTGCAAAGTATTGCCCCGTCCATGGATACAATTTTTGCAGCCAAGAGTCCTTGCAGGGCGCGTCTGAGTATGGGCGATGTTCTCTTGTGCAATTTTCGTCCTCTCCCGTGCATGTGCTCGTTAAATGAGGGCATTACGGTAACGCCGATGCTGCCGGTACCTGATGGGAAGATACACTCACGGTTTGCCTTCAAGTATGCCCAGACCGGTCTGCCGTTTAGAACCGAATCCCCTCTAGAGTATGTGGGGTGGACATGACCCATTACAATATTGTCTACAGCACTGAATTTATCTGAAGGCATGGCATGCCCGTGCGTCAGTAATACTCTGTCAATTATAACACCTGACTGACCAGATATTGACACGTGCTCTGGAACCAGTTTTGATATGCCTCCGTCATGATTTCCTGGAACCAAAATGATGTCAATATCTCCAAGCTCGTCAAAAAATTGCGGCACGTTGCGCCATTCATAGTCTGTAATTTTATCCGTTCCTGATTTTACATCCCCAAGCAGTACCAGCGAATCTGATTTTGATTTTCTCATCATCTCTAAAACCCTCTTTGCGGATTTGCGCGCCGCAGATTCCTTGCCAAGACATATGCCAGCTGATGCAAGCCTTGATTCAAATCCAATGTGCACGTCTGCAATTACAAGGTGCCGTCCACTGCCAACTATTGACAGTGCCGGCTCTGAGGGCAGCATGCGTATCTGTACCATCACAGATATAGAATGCAGGTATGATTAATTCCTTGTGAGCTCTGATAAAGCTAGAATTGCCGCGCAGGAAGGCCGGGTAAAGCTGCATGTATTTGAGCCAAGCGGCCGCCAGGTCTGGACCGTTGTGGGAAAAACCGGAGAGCACTGGGTTGAAAAAGAGGAGGGATTTTGCTCATGCAGCGCGTATTTTTTTGACAGGATGCGGGATGGAAAAGGATGCTACCATGTAGAATCAGTTCGTATGGCCAAAAAAAATGTACGCGCTGTAAAATTTCCCGATTCCCAATATGGTGCGTTTCTTGCCCAACTTTTATCCCAGTTACAGCTGGACGGTAAAAAGATCATTTTTTGAGACACCGGTCCATGCGCCTGTCATACCCTTTGGCTCTACGCTTGAATCCACGCCAGTTATCTGCTGTACTTTGATGTGATCCGGATTTGGAGGCATCCATAACATTGCCATATAATCGCCAACATTGCCTGTTTTCTGCGAATCCGCCTCTGTAATTTTTTCAGCTTGGAAACCTTTTGCAACAAGCGCCTTTGTGGCTTTATCCACAAGCTCATTTCTGCCGTGGACAAAAAGGTATACGTCCTTTGATGCGTCAATCTCCATGTATGTGTATGAATGGGACTGTATAATCAACGTTTGCAAAAAAAGGTTAAATTACAACACAAGCCAAGTCTATGTGTGAAAATCGTTACCGTGGGGAGCAGATCGTTTGTTACAAGCTTTCAGCTCGCCGGTGTCTCTGGCATAATTTCAGAAACGCCAGATGATGCATTCCGTGAAATAAACGCCTTAACTGAGGACTCAAACGTGGGCCTTGTACTGGTAAGCGATGATGTCTCAAATCCCATATCGGACAAACTGACAAAACTTCGGGCGGCAAAATCCACCATTGTTTTCTCACTGCCTGCCGTTGGCAGCACAAAATCCACGGTGGACTATCGGGCAATGCTAAAAAAGATACTGGGCGTTTAGGCAATGGTAAAAAAGACAAAACGTTTTCGATACGAGGCAAAAAAATCCGCCAAAGAGCAACAACACTATACGGTACAAAAAGTGCCGGCATCTGAGATTGCACCCGTAAAACAGACTTTTGATAAAAAACGCATGATTGCAGTTGCAGGGGGTGTAATAGCTGTTGTAATTGTAGTGGCAGTATTGGTTTTTCAAATGTCATCCGGTTTGCCTGAATCCGATACGCTAAATGTGCCGCATCCTACAGGAGATGATTTGGTGGACCTGTCTGCACCGCAAATAATATTCAAACTGTACGGTAAGACTTCTGAAAAAATCGCAAACAATACGTATTCGAGGATAACCATAAAACCCCGCGATGATGTTGATACAATCTATTCGTATCTTCGCAATACTGAAAATTCCACAATTGCAGTATATCCGTCCTTTACGCGCACAGCGTACGCCCCCGGCGGATTGGCGTACCATTACATGGGCGGATGTGAAAACTGTATCTCATCTAAAATCATATACGATGATGATGGCGCGTATGCTGAAGGTAATACAGCATATCAGGTGTTGAAAATACTCGGTTATGACTTTATAACAGATGTTGAGATTGATAAAAATCCGGGAATACTATCAAAATATGGCCGGGTAATATTGCTGCACAATGAATATGCGACACAAAATATGTTTGATGCGATAACCTCGCACCCAAACGTCGTATATCTGTACCCCGGAGCGCTGTCGATAAAAACCACTGCTGATTATGTAGCAGAGCAGCTTTTACTGGTGCGCGGCAACGGATATCCTGACGCAGCAGCAGGAAACGGATTTGACTGGGAATTTGACAACACTGATCTGGCACAGGATGGCGCATGCCAAAACTGGGAATTTATTAAAATACAAAACGGCCACATGTTAAACTGTTATCCTGAATCAATCATACATGCAAACCCGCTGCTGCTTTTATCGATAAAAGAATTAAACGATCCATACTGGAAAAATCCACTGCAAAACATACCCCCTGATATACTGGATACAAACTCGCTAAAATTAACACTCTTAAACAATGAAATTCTCAAACTAATCAGCCCGCAGGAAAACCTCTCATCTGCAATAACACCTGAAAATGTCCCTACCCCATAGGGGACTGAATCTACTTATACCTAAAACACACAATACGGGCATGATGGCGGCAGTCGCAAACGACGGGTTTGTATCCGTAAAAGATTTGCCCGCCCCTGAAATTGGCAGTGGGGGGATACTGGTACGTATGGAATCATGCGGCATATGCGGTTCTGATGTTGAAAAAGTCTTTGGAAGTTATTCAAAACCGTCTACAAAACTGGGCCATGAGCCGGCCGGAACCGTACTGAAAGTGGGCCCTGATGTTTTGAATATATCCGTGGGGGATAGGGTTTTCACGCACCATCATGTTGCATGCCGGATATGTCACCTATGCAAGAGCGGATCTGAAACTTTGTGTGAGCATTACTCTAAATCAAACCTGCAACCGTGCGGACTGGCCGAAGAATACGCGGTTCCAGAATGGAACGTTCGGGGAGGTGGGGTACTTCAACTCCCAGAATCTGTAGGATTTGATGATGCTGCGATGATAGAACCGCTGGCATGCTGTGTGCGCGCATGGGGGCGCATAAATGCAAATGATGGGGATTTTATCACCATATATGGGGCAGGACCTGCCGGATTACTGCACGCAATGCTTGCAAAACACCGCCGTATGGGGGGGATTGTATGCATTGATCCCAACAAATTTCGGACGGATTTTGCACAAAAACACGGTATTGCAAAAGGATTCTCAAAGATGGATTTGGCACATGATGAAATTTTCTCTTCCACTGACGGGCGCGGCTCTGATATATCCATAGTGGCCACCGGAAGTATGGATGCGCTACATGATGCGATAAAATCGACAAGAAAGGGCGGAACAGTAATGATGTTTGGCGTTCCATCAAAAAACTCTGCCATAAACCTTGACATGGAATATGTATATTCAAAGGAACTTGAAATACTGAGCAGCTATGCAGCATCAGATAATGATACTGCCGAATCACTGAATCTTATAGCATCGGGGAAAATTCCCGCAAGTCTTTTGATAACCCACAAATACCTGTTGGATGTTTCACAAAAAGCATTTGATCATGCGCGAAGCGGGGATGGGGCAATGAAGATACTGGTTGGACGGAAACCACTATTGGAATAAACGGTATAGGTGGCACTGGTGTATATTCGGCTAATAATGTACGAGCAGGATGATCCGCGCAAGTGTACTGCTGCAAAAATGATAAGAGACGGGAATGCAAAGCGAATTAAAAATGCAGCAGATACAACACTTCTTTTGAATCCGTTTGCAGATGCGTTCTTACTTGCCGCAGATAAAAAACGTGCCCGCTCCATTACCGCGGTGGATTGCTCTTGGCGTCTCTCAGATGGCGTATTTGAGCGGCAAAAGGCGGGATTGCACAGACGGCTGCCGCCACTTTTTGCAGGCAATCCTGTAAATTATTCAAAATTAAACAAGCTGACCACAGCTGAAGCAATATCTGGAGCTTTGTATATACTGGGTTTTCACAAACAGGCGCATCTTATACTGGGAGGACAGAAATGGGGACACACTTTTTTTGAATTAAACGCCTCGCTGTTGGATGATTATACAAAACTTGATTCAAAGGATGCTCTTTTCATACTTCTTGATCAATATGGGATAAAAGATGCCCTGTAGGAAAAAACCGTGATGATTGTTCAGTTATCGCGGATTGTGTTTTTTATTTGACGCATGTGATTTGTTATTTTGTCTGTTTTTATACTGATCTTTCCCCTTGAACTGTTTTCTTTCTTTATTTTCATTGGGTTTGTTTGTATTTTTACACAACTCTACATACATTTTGTATGCCTGCTCTGCGGTATGGTTTGAATGCACTATGGCACGCACGGCGCGGATCATCGGTACTGGATTTTCCGATTGCCATATGTTGCGACCCATGTCAACTCCCACGGCGCCAGACTTTATGGCATTATGTGTGAGAGTAAGGGCGTCTTTTTCCGGTATCTTTTTTCCTCCGGCAATTATGACCGGTACCGGACACGAATTTACAACTTTGGAAAAATCTTCACAGTGATATGTCTTGACTATGCGTGCCCCCTGTTCTGCTGCAATTCTGCACGCAAGTGAAAGATACCGTGCATCCCTTGCCATCTCTTTTCCAACTGCAGTTACGGCTAGTACTGGAATGTTGTACTCTTCAGCCTCGTTGACTAGTTTGCCTAGATTTACAATTGTCCTGTGTTCGTATTTTGAGCCCACAAATATGGACATGGCAAGCGCACTGGCATTGAGCCGTACGGCCTCTTTAACACTCGTTACAATATCTTCGTTTGAAAGATCATCGCCTATTATACTGCTGCCGCCTGATACGCGCAAAACTATTGGAACCGGATGTCTTGCATCTATACACGAACGTTGCACGCCACGCGTAAGCATGAGTGAATCGCAATATTTTACAAGAGGTTCTACGGTTTTTCTGGGATTCTCCAATTTCTCGGTGGGTCCAAGGAAATATCCGTGATCCACTGCAAGCATGACTGCCTTACCATCTATGGGTTTTATTATGCGCGCTAGACGATTCTCCATTCCCCAATCCATACATAAACAAAACACGGCTAGAGCGTCTTAAGCGTTATGAACTATGGTAATCTTGACCAATAGTCTCAATTGCACCAAAGGCAACTCTGGTTCCGGCGGCAGTCTGCTCTTATGACATAAAGGTGTACAAACGTATGACTTTGAATACCATTTGATTTATTCTCGGCCTGCTGCTCCAATTATGAGATTTACATCCAATCAGATAACTCCAGTAAACTTGTGCATTATGCGCTGCTAGTGAATATGAAAAATAAAATGTCCGAACGTTTGGATTTTTGCTAGTTGATTTCAGGCATGTATTCCACACGTTTGCATACCTGAGAGTGGATGCAAGAACAAGTTTGCATAAACTCTGGGTTAAGGGCTGGAGGATTTGCACGCAATTCAACAGTACGGGATCAGCTCGATGGATGAAAAGATCGACTACACATAATGCACATATGCAAAGATGAGATGATGCACAATAGAACCAAGTGGAAAAAACGTGTGCATTATTGACAGAGATGGATAACAGAGATAGTCTTTTCAACGTTTAAGAAAATCTTTGGCGAATCTGTATACTCTAAGAAATGGGATAATATTGTCCAGGAGATTCGAATAAAAGTATCAGCATACAACACATTTTGCAATATCGCTTAGCGTCTGCACAAGCTTTGATTGAATCTGATGTGGGAATTCTATCAAACATGACGACGATTAAAAACTCGTGCGGGTTTTATCATCACCATATTATTGTATGAAGGTGATTTTTAGCTCACGAACTTTTGCGTGTGTTTATACTACATTTTGCATGTATAAAACACGTATTCTAAGATGTCCGATCAAAAGTTATGCAACTGCGTACTGTAAAAGAATATGCAAATACGTCCATCTTGTTTTGGAGCATACTGTATTTTGAATGGTTTTTGTTTGATTGTATAATGGTGCGGACCCCCGTACAATGAGAACAATTTTTGCATTAAAAATGATAGGATCTGATGGCTCATTTTTATCATTGCCCTCCGTGCGGTGCCAAATTCTGATGGCGTTGCGTATCCTATTGCAGAGTGTACCCGGTTCTGATTGTAATCCTCAAAGGCGTATAATGTTGCAGCTTTGGCATCCTGGAACGTCTCAAGTCGCGCGGCCGGACATACTCTATCTTGAAACTCTTGTGAAAGGATTCCACATGAGCATTTTGCTCTAGCGTATGATAGTGGATGAATTCTTACCTCACACCGTATGCTTTACAGCCTTGACAAATTGCGCTAAAATATACTGGGAACCGTTGTCGGTTCTTAAAACAAGCTTTGAGCAGTCCGGTTTCTTGGATGCCAAGGTTACAGTTAATGCTGCAATTGCACCGTCGGTAATAGCTCTTGACTCAAACGCATATCTGACCCATTCGCGTGTGAATGCATCAAGGACGTTAAACAGATAACACCATCTGTCCTGATATGGGTTTGCCAACACTTCAAGTGCATCAGACTTGCTTACATGTTTTCACTCCAATAAATCATCAAAATACGTCCATATTGATCTGTTTGAATTTATCATGGGTTTAAGGAAAACTTTGGAAAATGGATCACAATTGGGACTCCTGATCAATCACGTATGTTTATATACACATTATCGTGATAATTCAATATGTATGCAGTTGCAATATTTGCACTAGTGTTGTTGTCGCCTTTACCATTTATTTCCCCTTTTGCATATGATGTCCAGGATGTTGCAGCAGCAGAATTAACTTTTGGTGCTGGTGATCAAGAAAACCAACCATTATCATTACCCATTATAACATTAACCGAACCGGTAACGGGTAATATTACAACTAGTAGTAATAATACAAATCCAGCATATGCCAATGCTGGCGATACTATCACTGTAAACTTTAAAGCGAATGAAACGTTGCATTATAATGCCACGGCGACAATACATGGTAAATATGCCACCGTATCAGTTTTGGGTAATGAACTCAATGCCACAATAACCATATTGGAAACTGATCCTGACGGTTATGCAAATTTCGAAATAAACGTATCCAGTAACTCTGGAGACATATCATTATCTGAAGAAAATCTTTCACAAGGTACGACGCCAGTATTTGTGGATAAACGCATACCTGTCATAACATTAAACGGTCCATTTGGCGTATTCGTTACACAGGGTGAATCTTATACGGAATTTGGAGCTAGTGCAATTGATGGTGATCCGCTTTATTCTGGTACAATAACTGACAATTCTTCATCTATAACAACTGGTACAATAGGTACGTTTATTGTGGAATATACCGCACCTAATGATGGCGCAGGAAATGTACCCTTTAGTAAAACTAGAACGGTGTTCGTACAAGACCCTTCGTTAACCGCTAGTGCAAAACATGTCGACAATGAAACAATTTTGTTGAGATTTAATACCAACCAGCATGCTTTTTTTAGTGGAAACAACACCTTGACTTCTGCTATAACAGTGGATGGCGCAAGTGTGAAATCTGCGGCTATATCTGGACAAATAAAATCAATAACAACTTTTGACAGTACGACGCCAGGTTTAGAATTTATAAAATACTATGATGATTTTGGATATGCTGTATCTCCTTTGGGTGACATCAATGATGATGGATACGAGGATATCATGGTAGGAATACCAAAACACGCAAGTGAGTCATCTGCGGGTGGGGCCGTAGCAATAGTACATTTGGGAGAAAATGCCGAGTCTATTTTGGACGTATTTTTATTTGACGGCGACTCTGAAAATATGCCAGAACTATCAAAAATCGATAATACTACCTTGGGTTCAAGATTTGGTTTATCTCTAGAAAATTTGGGCGACATAAACGGTGACGGCTTTACGGATATCGCCGTAGGTGCCAGTGCTGTACGGGTTGATGGTGATGCTTTTGGTTCTGTGTACGTGCTGTTTCTTGGACCAAACGGTTCTAGCGTGTTAGGATATGCCGATATTAACAGTACAATACACAACGGTCTAGGCTTTGGTACTGCTATTACAAACATGGGTGATCTAAATACTGATGGAATACAAGACATTCTAGTTTCAGCTATAAACACACCTGCTTTTATCATTGAAAACGGTATAAATACATCCATAGTTGTTGGTTCTTTTTTCATCATGCATCTTGGCAGTGATGGTCTCCCGATAAAGACAATTGAATATAATTTATCTGTAATACAGAGTCAAGTTCCATCATTTCCAAACCACCCTGAGACCCTTATTGGAGTAGCTGTTGAAAACATGGGTGATCTAAACCATGATGGATATACGGATGTCATGATAACTAGCATCGATTCTGCAACTAAGGACAGTTTTATATACACAATACATCTAGGTGAACGCGGAGAAACTATACTAGATATTAGTAGAATGAATATACATGGTTCAAATTTTCCACCTGATTTTGGCCCAGCAGTTGCTTTTGGGTCATCCATAGCAAAACTAAATGATATAAATGGTGATGGCTACACCGACATGATAATATCTGCCCCCGAAACTCCGAATTTTCAAACTGCAGGTGCATTTTATGTATTATCCCTTGGAGCAAACGGAACATCTGTAAACGGGTATTATGAAATTTCAAGTGCAACGATAGATGATTTAATTCTAGAACCTCGCAACACTGAATTCCAACGCAATTCTCAAATCGCACGTTCTATAGCTGTACTAGGAGATTTAAATTCCAACGGTGCACCAAACATTGTACTCGGCGCCAATTATCTCAACGCTCGAGGCGGTCTGCATGTACTCTCTTTTGCAGGATATAATGACAACATACCTCATGTTATAATAAAAACCAATACTACAGACACTGCCAAAACATCAAACGTTGTTATAGATGCGGTATCTGGAGACATACAATTACAACTAGTTCCAACTAACGTATCTACCACAGCAGAGGACGGCGTTGCTCCTAGAATAACTAGCATTACACATGCATCAAACACCTCGTTAAGTATTGAATTTTCAGAAACTATTATAGCTGATACTGAGTTTAAAGTTGACAGTTTTCGCATATCTAACACGAGTGCTATCGCTGTTGTAAAAAATGCGGCAATATCTGGCAATACTGTACTGTTAAACACAACCGTTTTGTCAAGTGTTGATACTCCCCTCATTGAGATACTTGATTCTGTAATAAAAGATGGTAGTGGCAACTCTATAGAGTATACTGCACATACCGTACCAGATACAGTGGGACCATACCCTATAAACGCATTTTGGGGTTATGATGGAGGATCCACCAATATTTTTCTTACTATGATATTGTTGTCTGATGATAACATAGTCACTTTTGATGTGTCTGGTTATACAATAAATGACAAGAAACCAGCACATATCACCCCTGTATATGGTTATCTGGGTATACAATTTAATGGTAATCCCGCCGATCCCCTACCATTTGTTTTCAACCAGTCAAATCTAGACCTAATACTTGCCCCTAGAGAAAATTTTGTTGATAACCTGCAAAACATTGCTTTGAAAAACTTTACGATTAAAGTGGATCAAACTCTGTTGCCTGCGAGAATACTGAGGGCAGAAACTGGCGATGGAAATAAGATCATTCTGACACTAAGTAAAAACATGGCAGATGTTGAGACGACCGACTTTACACTATCTGATTCATTGTCTTTACAAAGCGCATCAGTTGAACGTAACAAGATAATTTTGGTTACGACAGATCAACTGCCATCTGATAGCACACCTATTATAACAATATCTGGCAACATATCCGATACTAATATTGGTATTCCGAGGTATCAACCTAGTAATATCACAATTGGAACAACCATAACTGTGTCTGACGGAATACGTCCAACGATTACATCAGCTGAATATGACAACTATTACAACTTGAATATCTCGTACAGCGAACCAATACGTAAAGACCTGATAAGTGAAGAAGACTTTGAGATAACGTTCATAGATTTGGTTCAGGGTGTAGGTAGTAAAGATGTGACACAAAGAGTAATCACCAGTATTACAACTTCTAATGATAATCTCTCAACCAGTCTTACATTTGATAGAAAACTACAGCCAAACTCTACGTTACAAATGAGTGGATTAATGCGTGATATTACGGGGTTGGCAATGCTTAAAGAACAAATTACTATATCTGATACAACCCCACCTTTCATGTCTTCTGCTAGAACACTAGATACAACGTCGATTGAAATAACATTCAATGAAGACATTTCTTCCACTAACCTGAACGCTAACGACTTTTCTATAGATAGTGGCAGCATCAGTGCAATTGCTGCAACAGTTTTAAACAATGTGGTGAGAATAGAAACTGATCCCATTACTGCAGATGCAACACCTGTTATAACACTGATTGGGAGTGTATCTGATATTGTAGGCAATATTGCAAACTCTGGATCTGTAACTGCAACAGATGCCATCGCGCCATCATTAAATTCACTTTCTATCACATCAGACAATATCAATTCTGCATTTGCAAAATCATCTGATACTATAACACTCACATTGGTTGCAAATGAACCTGTATCTTTTCTAAATGGACACATACTAGGAAAAACACCGCAAACCAATGTACCTGGCAATACCATCACTGCCAGTGTGAACATTGATGAGAATACGTCAAATGGCCCGTCTGTATTTGCCATTACAATCTCTGATGGTGCAGGTAATACAAAAACTGTAACTGAATTGGACATTACTGCAAGCAATGTCAATATAGACACACAATCTCCGGTAATAACCCTGATAGGTTCTAGCGATAAAAGTTTGACACTAGATGCAACTTACATTGATGATGGATCCCTAGTAACTGACAATGATCCAAACTATGTACAAACATCCGCAACCGTATCTGAAAATATAAACAGTGCGGTATTGGGTGCTAGTTATTTGGTCACGTATTCAGCACAAGCGGATTCAGCTGGTAATATACCTGAAAACCAGACAAGAAGCGTTACGATTGTTAATGCTGACCCAATAAATGTTACCTCGCTGAGTATTACAAGCTCATCAGGCACCAATTATGCAAATGCAGGCAAAATCATAACCCTCACTCTTACCACTGATGGTTCTGATTTGGGCAATATCGCCGGAACCTTGCTTGGCAGATCATTTACAAATACTACAAACGGCGGCGTTGCCACCTTTACTGTTACCGTCCAGTCCGGTGATACAAATGAAAACGCTACATTTTCAATTACCGTGACAAACTCTAGTGGCAACCAAATATCAGTAACAAATGCTGACATCACAGACAGCTCACATGTCACTATAGATACAACTGCACCTAGTATAACATTAAACGGTGAAAACAACACTATCGTTGCAACAAATTCCCCCTATACGGATCCAGGTGCCACAGCAACTGATGCATCATATGCAACAAGTAGCGTACAAGTATCCGGAACCGGCACTGTAGATATTGCAACAGCTGACAACTATACCCTCACTTATACTGCACCTGTTGATCCTGCAGGCAATACAGGATCTACCATAACACGGAATGTTATCGTACAGGATACACTGCCAATTGATATCACAGCGTTTACCATTACAACTGCCAATACCAACAAATCATACGCCAAAGCAGGCGATAGACTGACTCTAGAGTTGACGGTAAATGATACAATTACAACCTATACGGGTCAAATTCTAAACACTAACCCAGATACTTTATTTGCTGAAACCTACATTACACTCCTTGCATTTTTAAATACTCCAAATAATGCAACCGAATCAAACGCTACATTTACCTTTACTGTTACAAACATCAACGGAACAACCCTGACTGTTACAGAAGATAATCTAACCGGTCCCAACGTATTTGTCGATACCATACCTCCAAACATAACCCTGATAGGATCTGCAAACGGAACCATAGTTTTAGGCAGCACATATGCAGATCCCGGTGCCACTGCAAAAGACGGTGATCCAAACTATTCGGGAACTTACACCGCCACAGTAAACCCTCCACTTGATACCAGCATACTTGGCGCTGTTTTTGTTTACACGTATACGGCAGATGCTGATAATGCAGGAAATCTCGGAGATAGCATATCCCGTACAGTTACAGTGGTTGACGTTAAACCAATAAATGTTACCTCGCTGAGTATTGCAAGCTCTTCTGGAAACAATTTTGCAAATGCAGGCAAAATCATAACCCTCACACTTGACACTGATGGTTCGGATCTTGGCAACTTTACTGGATCACTGCTTGATAGATCATTTACAAATACTACAAACGGCGGCGTTGCCACCTTTACTGTTACCGTCCAGTCCGGTGATACAAATGAAAACGCTACATTTTCAATTACCATGACAAACTCTAGTGGCAACCAAATATCAGTAACAAATGCTAACATCACAGACAGATCATATGTCACTATAGATACGACTGCACCAAGTATAACATTAAACGGTGCAAACAACACCATTGTTATCAGGAATCAACCATATGAGGATCCAAACGCCACAGCATCTGATGCATCATATGCAACAGATAGCGTACAGGTATCCGGAACCGGCAATTTAGATATTACAACAAATGCCATCTATACTCTCACTTATACTGCACCTGATGATCCTGCAGGTAATATTGGACCTGTCATAACACGGACTGTTACAGTACAGGATGCACCGCCAATTAAAATTAACATATTAACATTTACATCTTCCAACCAAAACACCCAATACGCAAAAGCTGGCGATGTGCTGACTCTAACGTTGGTGATAAACGATACCATTACAAGCGATACGGTACAAATTCAAAACGGTTCACTCACTACTAATTCTTCGTCAAGTAGTACCCTCGCAGCAAGTCGTGTAATTCCAACTAGTACAATCGAATCAAACGCCACTTTTACCATTACGGTTACAAATGCCAACGGAGTAACCTTGACTGTAACAGAAAACGATCTAACTGGTTCCAACGTATTTGTCGATACAATACCTCCAAACATAACCCTGATAGGACCTGCAGACAGTGGAATAGTTTTAGACAGCGAATATACTGATCCGGGTGCCACTGCAAAAGACGGTGATCCAAACTATTCGGGCACTTACAACACCACCATAAACGGCACATTTAGTACTGCAATACCTGGTGCAATCTACGAATACACGTATACAGCACATGATGATAATGCAGGAAATCCCGGAGATAACACAACCCGAATCGTTCGGATAGTGGATGTTGACCCAATAAATGTTACCTTGCTGACTATTAAAAGCTCATCAGGCACCAATTATGCAAATGCAGGCAAAATCATAACCCTCACACTTGCCACTGATGGTTCGGATCTTGGCAACTTTACTGGAACACTGCTTGGTAGATCATCTACAAATACTACAAACGGCGGCAATGCCACCTTTACTGTTACCGTCCAGCTAGGTGATACAAATGAAAACGCTACATTTTCAATTACCGTGACAAACTCTAGCGGCAACCAAATTTCAATAATAACTACTGACACCACAGACGGCTCGTTTGTCACAATAGATACGATAAAACCCGTAATTGTTTTGACTGGCGGTGCAGGTTCTGTATTCCAGGGTGAGACATATCAGGATCCGGGCACCACAATATCAGATAGTAACAATGCATCATATGCAGGTTCCGTATCTAACACATCATTAAACACCGCGATACTTGGCCCACAAAACATTACCTATACTGGCACTGCGGATGTTGCAGGTAACGAGCCGGATCAACAAACTAGAACAGTTACAGTATTTGCAAAACCTCTGGGTCTGAATTCGCTGACAATTGAATCCAACAATGTAAACACCTCTTTTGCCAAAGACGGGGATGTGATTATAGTAACGCTTGCTACAAACGGCACGATTGATTATATTGTAGGAACAATTGCCAACAATCCTGTTGCATATACTGTCACTGGCAATAATGCATCCGCCACGGTAACAGTTGCTGGAACCTTTGTCGATACTGCCAGCGTCACATTTTTGATTACCGCATACAACGAGGATAATTCCACATTTACAACATTTACAAATAGAGACCTGACTGGATCAAATATTGCCATAGATACAACTGCACCTAGCATAACATTAAACGGTGAAAACAACACTCGCGTTGCAACAAATTCCCCCTATACGGATCCAGGTGCCACAGCAACTGATGCATCATATGCAACAAGTAGCGTACAAGTATCCGGAGCCGGCAATGTAAATACTGCAATAGTTGGTAATTATACCCTCACTTATACTGCACCAGATGATCCTGCAGGCAATACAGGATCTACCATAACACGGAATGTTATCGTACAGGATACACTGCCAATTGGTATCACAGAGTTTACCATAACATCTTTCAATACCAACAAATCATACGCCAAAGCAGGCGATAGACTGGATCTAGAGTTGACGGTAAATTATACAATTATAACCTATACGGGTCAAATTCTAAACACTGACCCCGATACTCAATTTATTACTAGTGGCAATGACCGTCAACTCTTTGCAGATTTAAATACTCCAAATAATGCAACCGAATCAAACGCTACATTTACCTTTACTGTTACAAACATCAACGGAACAACCCTGACTGTTACAGAAGATAATCTAACCGGTCCCAACGTATTTGTCGATACCATACCTCCAAACATAACCCTGATAGGATCTGCAAACGGAACCATAGTTTTAGGCAGCACATATGCAGATCCCGGTGCCACTGCAAAAGACGGTGATCCAAACTATTCGGGAACTTACACCGCCACAGTAAACCCTCCACTTGATACCAGCATACTTGGCGCTGTTTTTGTTTACACGTATACGGCAGATGCTGATAATGCAGGAAATCTCGGAGATAGCATATCCCGTACAGTTACAGTGGTTGAGACTGAACCAATTACAATCAACTCGCTGAGTATTGCAAGCTCATCAGGCACCAATTATGCAAATGCAGGCAAAATCATAACCCTCACTCTTGTCACAGATGGTTCCGATTTGGGCAATATCACTGGAACATTGCTTGGAAGAGAGTTGGTAAATGATACAACCGGCGGTTCTGCTGAATTTACTGCCACTGTCGTATCTGGCGATGATGGAAATGCTACATTTTCAATTACCGTGACAAACTCTAGCGGAAATCAAATTAGCATATCCAATATCGATATAAAGGATGGCTCGTATGTTACCATTGATACCATCAAACCTGAGATATCTCTGCTCGGTACTGAAAATATAACCCTGGCACGCGGGGCCAATTTCATAGATTTAGGTGCTATTGCATCAGATGCCTCGTATGAGAACATTATAGTATACAGCAATGATACAGTAAATACAAATACAATAGGTACGTACACGCTAAACTATACAGCTCCTGCAGATGGTGCAGGAAATTTAGGTAACACTATATCCCGTACTGTGAATGTCCTTGATGTGCCGCCATTAGATCTTGAATTTCAATCTATATCTCCATCTGGAAAATTAACCAGAGGCGTTGATTTTAGCAGCGATTATACCTTTAACTCTATAGACCCGTTTAAAATAAATGACAAAACATATGCTCTTGTAACCAACGGATTTAATACAAACAATGATTTCTTTATTCTAGATATAACAAATCCTGCATTACCTAGTGTTATATCTGAACAAAATATTGGCAGCTTTATTACGCATGATTCGGCCATCCTTACAGTAGACGGTCTGCCGTATGGCATCATGTCAACTTTTACTAGCCGCGTTAATATTTACAATCTCAGCAATCCTGCATCACCATCCGTACTCCGTTCTATAGACGGTGGATCTTTATATCCGACAGTAAATTCTCCAACTGGCGTTACCACTATAAAAATAGGATCCACACCGTATATCCTGATATCCTCCCAAAATACTGATAAAGGCGTCCAAATCGTAAACGCTACATTCCCCGACAGTCTAAAACATGTATCAAATATAGTAGATGGTACAACATACCCTGTACTAGATGGCGCACAAGGCATTACCACCGTAACAATTGGATCCTCACAGTATGCCCTAGTGGCAGCCAGTGTTGATAATGGTGTACAAATCATAAACATTACAGACCCATACAACCCCTCCCCTGCATCTTCGGTTACAGATGGTACATTATATCCGGAACTAGATGGTGCATGGGATGTCACTACGATAGCAATAGATGGCTCAACGTATGCCCTAGTGGCAGCCAAAACTGATAATGGCGTCCAAATTATAAACATTACAGACCCATACAACCCCTCCCCTGTATCTTCAGTTACTGACGGAATAGACGGATATGACACACTAAATGCCCCATTATCTATAGTCGCAAAACAAATAGGATTATCCACGTATGCCTTTGTGGCATCAAATGGTGATAATGGCATCCAAGTTATAGACATTACAGACCCACAAAACCCGTTACCGGCATACAATATTGCAGATGATACTAGTGGATATACAAATCTGAATGGTACATCTGATATTGCTCTTGCACGCATAAATGATTTAACATATGTCCTTGTGACATCATTATATGATGGTCTGCAAATCATAAGTGTGAGATCCTCTGCTGTAATCTCAACTACCAGTAATCCTGACCAATCATATGCCAAAGCAGGTGATACATTGGGAATTGCATTTACCGTAAATGATACAATCTCATCGCATGCAGGCCAAATACTCGAATTAACCCCCAATGCAACCATAACTGGTACCAATTATAACGCTACAGTAACAGTACCTGCCACCCCTGTTGAATCAAATATCACCTTTGCAATACAGGTTGTAAACGCTGAGGGTACAACCCTGTTTGTAACAGAGAGTGCCATACCGCAGAACAGTCGCATATTCATCGATACAATCGCACCTGAAATATCCCTCATTGGCAACTCATCTTTTATGGTACCTTTGAATTCAATTGATCCGTCCATCCCTGGTGTAATCATAACTGATGGGGACCCAAACTATCCTTATACATTTACTACTGTAATCATCGGCACTTTGGATACTAGCGTGATAAACTCTACAGTAACGTACACGTATACTGCTGCAGCTGATGGGGCAGGAAATGCCGGTCCTAGTATAACACGAACAGTTACCGTATCGAATAGCTTGCAAACACTTGTTACATCTTTGGGCATATCAGGCACTGGCAGTGATAATTTTGCACGCGCCGGGCAGACAGTATCACTCACACTTGTTTTGGACAGCTTTGATCCGACCAGTGTAAGCGGTACGCTGTTTGGCACAAATGCTACACCTGTTATATCTGGCAATACTGTGACCCTTTCTGCTACAATATCTGATCAAAGTCCAAACGGTGATGCAATGTTTACCATTTTATTGGAAAATGCTAGAGGGAATATCTTATACGTGACAAACTCTGAAATAACTGACAATTCATACGTTACAATTGATACAATAAGACCTGCCATATCGCTGCGCGGTACAGACAATGTAAACGTTGCAAAGGGGGCTATTTTTACGGATCCGGGTGCTATTGCATCAGATGCCTCGTATGAGAACATTATAGTATACAGCAGTGATACAGTAAATACAAATACAATAGGTACGTACACGCTAACCTATGCAGCTCCTGCAGATGTTGCAGGAAATCCAGGTAACACCATATCCCGTACTGTGAATGTTTTGAATGTAGCGCAATTGGCACTTGAAACTAAACTTATCCACTCTCCGAGTGGAATACTAACAAAAGGTACTGATTTTTCAACCAATATACCTCCTACTACCATCAATCTGTTTGAAACAAGTGGTAAAACATATGCCTTGTTAACGGAAGGATCCAGCGCAGCATGGATTATTGCAGACGTTACAAATCCTGCATTACCTAGTATAGTATTTAATAATACCGGTTTCATACCTGCATACAAAACATCCATCTTTACAATAGATAATACCCAATATGCCATAGCTGCAGGTGGTATCGGTAATACTAGTATACTCGACATCAGCTCACCTGCATCCCCCTCTGTTATTGCAACACTTGTAAACGGCACAGAGTATCCGCGACTATACAATGCACAAAGCGTTACAACCGTAACAATAGGTGCCTCAACTTTTGCACTGTTTGCATCGGCCTCTCCTACAAACGGCGTCCAAATCATAGACGTTACAAACCCCCTCAGCCCCTCAAATGTATCCTACCTTACCGATGATACGGATGGTTATTTGGAACTAGGAGGCGCATTTGACATTACCACTGTAACAATCGGTGCATCAGTTTATGCCTTGGTGGCATCCAATAATGATGATGGCGTCCAAATCATAAACATTACAGACCCATACAACCCATCAAATGCATCAAGTGTAACAGATGGAATAGATGGCTATGATGAACTAGATGGTGCATATGGCATCACCACCGTAACTGTAGGATCATCAGTTTATGCCTTGGTGGCATCCTTTAATGATGATAGCATCCAAATCATAAACATTACAGACCCATACAACCCATCAAATGCATCAAGCGTAACAGATGGAATAGATGGCTATGATGAACTAGATGGTCCATATAGGATCACCACCGTAACTGTAGGATCATCAGTTTATGCTTTGACAGTATCCATTATTGATGATGGCGTCCAAATCATAGACATTACAGACCCATACAACCCCCAACCTACATATTCTCTCACGGATAATACTGGCGGTTATGTAAATCTGGATAACCCAAGAGATATTATTACTGCAACCATAAATGGCAAAATATATGCATTTATAGCCTCAAATAATGATGGTCTCCAAATCATAAAACTGGAATCATTACAATCAACGGTTAACATAACTAGCAACAATGCAAATCTAACATATGCCAAAACAGGCGATACACTCACCGTACAATTTACCGTAAATAATATAATCTCATCTCATACAAGCCAAATACTGGGATTAACCCCTAGTGTAACCCTAAATGGTGCCAATTATAATGCCACATTAACCGTACCATCCATACAAACAGAATCATATGCAACCTTTGCAATACAGGTTGCAAACGCTGAGGGTACAACCCTGTTTGTAACAGAGAGTGCCATACCGCAGAACAGTCGCATATTCATCGATACAATCGCACCTAGAATATCCCTGATTGGCTCTGAAAACCACAACATATTGCAAAACAACAATGTATCGTCTATTCCAAACGTTACTGTAACTGATGGGGATCCAAATTATGCTGGCACTTTTAGCATTGCCACAAACGCCACTTTGGATACGAGCGTGCTAGGCTCTGTTGTATTATACACGTATACTGCTGCAGCTGATGGGGCAGGAAATGCCGGTTCTAGTGTAACACGAACAGTTACAGTGGTTGACTTTGAACCAATTACAATCAACTCGCTGACTATTGCAAGCTCATCAGGCAACAATTATGCAAATGCAGGCAAAAACATAACCGTCACACTTGCCACAGATAGTTCTGATTTGGACAATATCAATGGAACCTTGCTTGGCAGATCATTTACAAATACTACAACCGGCGGCTCTGCTACGTTTACCGGTACAGTCCAGTCCGGCGATGATGGAGATGCCACGTTTTCAATTACCGTGACAAACTCTACTGGTGGCCAAATATCAGTAACAAATGCTGACATCACAGACGGCTCATATGTCACTATAGATACGACTGCACCTAGTATAACATTAAAGGGTGCAAACAACACTCGCATTGCAACAAATTCCCCCTATACGGATCCAGGTGCCACAGCAACTGATGCATCATATGCAACAAGTAGCGTACAAGTATCCGGAGCCGGCAATGTAAATACTACAATAGTTGGTAATTATACCCTCACTTATACAGCACCTGTTGATCCTGCAGGCAATACAGGATCTACCATAACACGGAATGTTATCGTACAGGATACACCGCCAATTAATATTAACACATTAACCCTTACATCTAACAACCAAAACGCCCAATACGCAAAAGCTGACGATACGCTGACTCTAATGTTGGTGATAAACGATACCATTACAAGCGATACGGTAATAATTCAAAACGGTCCACCCACTACTAATTCTTCGTCAGGTAGTACCCTCACAGCAACTCGTATAATTCCAACTAGTGCAATCGAATCAGACGCCACTTTTACCATTACGGTTACAAATGCCAACGGAGCAACCCTGACTGTTACACAAGATGATCTAATCGGTTCCAACGTATTTGTCGATACCATACCTCCAACTATTACACCAGACCTGCCTCAAATCATCACGGTAAACGATACACTTCCGGTAATTAGAGGTGATACAGATGATGGTGATCTAAATTATAATTCTATAACTCTAACATGTGACACAACACATGTTAACCATGAGATCGCCAACGTATACCCTGTTACATGTACTGCAAATAATGACCCTGCCGGCAATCCGGGCTCTAGTGCTACAACATACATCGACGTAAGGAATGTAAACGGCACCACAATTCTAAACTCAAGTCACATTGATAGCAACGCTCCAATAGTTCAAAACCCTAATGGTGTGATAATGGCTCTAATACATAATGATAGCCTCATCAATCCTGATAACCAGCTTAAATTACACGCATCAACACTGGAATTGAACACATTCGCTGTTACATCTAACACTACATCTGGTTCTACAGTTACGCACACTACAACATATCCTCACCCACTTGATCTAATGGTAAATTCAAAAATAACGGTAAAAATAGAACGTAACACCACAATGACATTTAATACTAATAATTCAAACCCTGGCAACTTTATCATTCGTGAAATTATAGACAACCATAATGATGATGCAGTAAGACTTGGATTTGAAAACACCTCATATGCGCTCACAGGCAATGCACTGGAATTAACTTTTTCAGTAACAAGATCATCATTTGACGCATTTGTTAGAAACGGTACTTTTGATTCATATGTTCTAATAAATCGTCACAATGGTACTATTGATGACGCTTCTTCTGCCCTGACTGTTATAAATGGAAATGCTAGTTTTAGTGGCGTCTTGTACACGTACGATTCCACAGAACGCACCGTTACGATATGGACATCACACCTCTCTGACTTTAAAGTAAACACCACAAGCTCTGGTGGCAGTGATAGTGATAGTGATAGTAACGCACCAACATTGGGCAAGACAAGCTCTGGGGCACAGCTAGTCACAAACGGTTTTGAATACAACGGTTTGACAGTAAACGTGGGCAGATATCATACAGAATTCCCACTGATTGGAACAAACGTGGGCGATATAAACACGATAAAAATGAAAATATACGACAGTGCTGGACCTGAAGGCATTAAACGCGTAGAGGTTGCACTGGGAGTACCTGATGTTGGATTATATCATGAGGCTGAAGCATTTGTAGAGGTATGGATGCAAAAGGACAGTATTGCAGTAAAAGAGATCGTTATAGTGGATAAACTAAACTTGCTTGAAGACTCTGATGTATCATCTACTGTATCACAAATATCATGCACAGGTGATGTACAACAGTGCCTGCTAGTAGAGCTGAAATATTCATACAGAGAGCCTCCCATATACAATACAGTATCGATAAAACCAGTAGACTGGGATAATAATGCACACCAGTTTTACTTTAACGATGGAATACACGTTGATGGTGATTCCATAAACTTGCCAAAGGAGATTGATATTAGCACATCCCATGCTACAGGCATATCTAATACGGTTGAAACACTGCATTTGGTGCAAATCGACAGAGCAGAGCACCTCTGGGTGGACCAATACGGCTACCAATGGATGATAATCGGAAATACGGTTCGTCAAATTACCACCCCCGAATATGTAGTACCTGATGATAACACATACGGAACACTGCACGGTCCTGACCGCAACCATCCGGACTTTGCATCAACTGTATACGCTGAGCAGAAAAGAGCCCAGGAAACACTTGCGGAAATATTGGGGCATGCTACAATTATAAAACCACTGCCAGAGAATGGCGGAACTATATACTTTGATGCAACCGGCACGGACTCTAGAAAAGGAGATTCATTCAAACTTGTCTTAGAGCTGGAAACTGCACGCATGCAACAGCTCTCAAATCTCTTGTATGATGATTCAAGTTAAACGTGTACGTATACCATTGTACAATTTGAACCTAAATACACGTCTGTAAAATTATTCTAGTTTCCCTCTAGTTTAAATTCCTTGATGATGATATACCCAACCTCTGAGATGAAGTTTTGCCATGATCGACATTCATACGTTGCCAATCCAACCGTAAATGAGATCATCCAAGCTATCCGCTTGAATTATTAATACATGTTAATAATTTTTCAATGCATGGATATTAAATTAAGAATATTGGGAATATCTGCAGCTCTTGCCATATCTGCATTTATTTTTTTATTTTCAGATGATACCCGTCCACCATTACCGGATCCGTTATCATTAACCGATCTTGGAGTTGAGATAATTGCATCACATCTTGACGAACCCCGTTCTGTGGTTATTGCAAAAAATGGAATAATATTTGTATCAGAAAAATCTGGCAAAATTCGCATCATTGATAATAATTTGTTGGAAAAACCCCTAATTACATTTTCCGTAGTTGATGTATATGATGCGGGCCTACTTGGAATTGCATTACATCCGGATCCTACACGGGGTGAAATTTTATACGCATTTCATACATACAAGCATGATGAACATATCCAGAATCGTATATCCATGATAACTATTGAAAACAATCATCTAGTTGAGGTTGAAACAATACTAGATGGTATTCCGGGATCACATTTTTCAAACGGCGGGGTAATAAAATTCGGACCTGATAAAATGTTGTATGTTGGAACCGGATCAATTTCTGATGGTGAAATACTTGCACAGGATAATAATTCTCTTGCGGGCAAAATACTGCGAATCAATCCAAATGGCAGTATCCCTAATGATAACCCTGATCCTAATTCTTACGTATATGCGTCAGGTATGCGAAATCCACAAGGTTTGGGATGGGATTCTAATGGAACAATGTATGCAACAGATAGGGGACCTGGAAAAAATGATGAAATAAACATCATACATGCAAAAGGGAACTATGGTTGGCCGTATCAACAATGTACCGGTGATGCAAAATATGTGGATTCTTTGGCATGTTATGATCCATCATTGGGAATTGCTGGCATTACAATTGCACAAAATGAAATATCATCTGGGATATTGGTGGCATCGTTGCAGACATCAAACCTATATTTAGTTGATTTATCCGATCCAGGAAAAAACCCTCGTGCATTATTGGGTGGTCTTGGACGTATACGCGATGTAACATACGATTCAAATGGTTCATTATATGTTCTAACTTCAAATACAGACAATATGGGGTTTGCAGGAACTAACGATGATTTGCTAGTAAAAATAAACTACAGACAATAGCGTTTATGCATAATTGGCCAAAAAAACACTCTTGACGAGTCAGATTTATGAAAAGATCACATAATACAATATGTACGCTCTATGAAAGAGTATGGCATTCAAATAGGCAGAAATAATCCCCACTCTGAAAAAGAAGAATTAAAAACCTGAAAAGAGAAATTTAAAGCCTGAAGCGGGGATAATGCACTATGATAAGTTGGATAATCCTCATACAGGGCATTGGAATGGACCCAATAAAATGAGAACACTCCAAGTGTTACAAATTTTACCCCCTCGAGTGGATTTGCCAATGAAAAAACCACATCGTGCTCCAGATGAAAAGGTGCGTATCATCTTGGAGTCATTAAATACACGCATTACCTCAGCTGAGCTGTGCCGCAGACACAATATCAGTCCGATGACGTTCAATCGTTGGAGGGAGTCATTCATTGAATCTGGCAAAGCTGCTCTTTCTGGAAAGCCTAGGGACAATGCAGTCAAGACGCTTACAAATGAAAATGAATTCCTCAAAAAACTCATTGGAGAGCTGATCATAGTCAATGATGTTTTAAAAAAAACGTTAGAGGAGAGCACAAAATGAAAGCATTGACCCTCATGCAAAAACAAGATTTCAGTGTCCGTAAATCCATACGTTATGTAGGAGTATCCAACAATATGCTGTACGCATCAAAAAAACCACGCACATCCAAATCGACAAAGAAATCTCAAAAATGATACAACAGGTTGCTTCGAGCAGACCCACGTATGGAACACGAAGAATGGCAGCCACCATGTCTCGCATTACATGTAAACCTGTAAACTGCAAAAAAGTGAAGAAAATATGCAATTATTTAAGCTGGAATACGCCTGCAAAACCCAAAAAAGAGATCATTCGCTCAAGGAAGCGCCCAAAGCCCACAAGACCAGACAGATGGTGTTACCTATTCAACATCCTTTGCATTTACCCGTGAATGGGTAGGATATGCGTTTGAGCCAAGAGCTATTACCGACGGTGCAATTGCAACATTAACTGAAGCCTTAGCCTCCAAGAAACCGGATTGCTCAAATCTTACTCTAAGAACAGATAACGGTTCCCAGTATGTTTCATTACAGTTTGACAAGCTGTAAAAGCATACGATGTGAGGCCGGAATTCATCCACTACCATACGCCAGAGCAAAACGGTCATGTGGAATCCTATCGTAAGAGCCTCAAAAAAGAATATCTCTGGCCGCGCAACTTTGAGATGTTCCAGGACGCAGAGAATGCAATATCATACGCCTTTGAGGACTATAATCCGAACCGGGTACACTCTGCAATAGGATACGCGATGCCATCAGAATTTGGCACCGCACGGAAGGCAATGATAAAATGAGCCCTCGGATCCTATCATTTTTAATGCAAAAATCGTTCTCATTGTACCGGGGTCCGCACCAGTATCTTGCATTCACTGCATATGCCTGATCATAGTGCCGAATGTGTACTTTGCTTCATCTTGGATGCCACCTGTGCATGTCAACTCTAATTTGGCATAAATTTGACACATGTTGGCATAATTATCATAATGGTACTATATTTATGGTATATTATCATATATTTCATACCATAACAATATACATCATAATGATACTATATTTATGGTATATTATCATATATTTCATACCATAACAATATCTATCATATTATAATCATAATAATAACACCATTTTAATATAATTGAGGTTAATCCAATATTAATAGTTAAAATCAACACATGGGACAAGAAAATATGACGTAATGGTATTTTACATTCTATACACAATAATATTCATGCAAGCGATACTAGACAGACAGATTCGTGTAAAACACGTAATCACAACAAACCTAAAACAGGCCAAAGCTATAGAAGATCCGTCACGCTCAAAAATCGTCCAAATACTCTACATGAAATCGATGCGTGCAGAGCAGATTGGAACGGCGTTAAAACGTGCAGGATTTAAAAAAGCTTTGACAACAATACGCCACCACATAGACATTCTCAAAACGGCAGGTCTTATTGAAGTGGTACGAATGGAAGAATCTAGAGGTGCGGTTACCAAATATTATGGGACCTCGACAAAACTGCTTGGGTACAATACCCCGGAGGATTTTGAAAAAAAATATTCCTCTGTAATCAAAACAGCCTCCAAAAGGCTAGAGGAGATACTCGCATCCGTTGCCCCAAAGGCTACAACCCACAAAAACGATCTTGCATACGAGCAATTCATCCAAGTTGAGATACTCAACCAGGCTCTAGCACAAACGTTGGAGAGAGCTGACCTCTCACGACTGCATAGGAAAAAAAAGGCATAAAATGCACCCAAAAGCGGTAAAGCTTTTCTTAGAACCCAACATTGCCCACATGGCCACGATTATGCCTGATGGCTCACCGCAGGTAACTGCAGTTTGGGCCGATTTTGAAGACGGTCTTATAACAGTAAATACAGCCGAGGGCAGAATAAAGCACAAAAACCTCATAAAAGACGCACGTGTTGCCATATCAATAGTCTCATGCGATAATCCACTTGATATGGCATCGGTGCGTGGCATTGTGCTGAAAATGGATGCGGATTATTCGTACATACATGCTGATAAAATGACTAAAAAATACACAAATGCTGATAAATATCCGTACAGACGCCGTAATGAGCGTCGTACCGTGTTACGTATACGTGCAGATCACGTATTTGTAATGCAAAGGCCACACTCTGATGAATGAAAATATTTCAAAACTCGTATTTTGAAATATTATACATCTAGCTAGATACAGTTTGAGATGCACACAAGACCCAACTGGGCAGATGATTGCTCCTTTGTGGGTCTTATCTGTATGGTGTATTTCTCAGATGAATCATATGGTATGTCAAACTGGGTTGTACGTACAATCTCCTGACCTGGTTCCAATTCAACGCCTGATAAATCAATACTAGTAAAATTTGAATAAATGGGAACAGTTTTTGGCAAATCTATACCTGTAATGGAAAATTGACTGTTTGAGATGCGAGTTGGCTCTATACCAGTATTTTTGGCGTAAATTTTTATCTGATAATAGATATTATCTGGACTTGTAATCTCGTTACCTTTGTGCATTGCATCATATTCTATAACGTACAATACCGGACCCACCTGTATGGATTCACCAGCTAGTGCATACGTTGGAATGATTTTTGTCTGATCAAAGGCGTATATTCCGATCATAATTGAGACTAAAATGCCCCCTATTACCAGAAAAATACCCATACGGACTGCCATATGTGTGTAAAAAATATCCCCTATATATGGGGTTTAGCTTTTACGCACAACTGCAAATACATCCGCATCCCATACTGAGAGATGGGGCTGTTTTTACCTTTGATTGCCATATATGCGAACAAAAGCTAAACCCCCCCTCAAAACCGGGTATCTTGATAAAACCACCTTGTGCCTGATTGTACAAAACCATACAGGGGGTTTAACACCTGTGCCTAGATGCTCTTTATCAAAAATTGTGACACTTTATCGCCCATCTCTGCTGCATCATTTACTGCGGCCAAAAAACTGTCCCCGTTTGTCTGATCTTTTTTATCCAAAACAACGTATGCGCCTATGATCATCTTGCCATCTTCTGTATGAATTTTATGCACTGCACGCATGCTTTGGGAAAAATACTTTATTTTGTCACGAAATTTTTCCTGCTCGTGTTCTGTATATTTCAAATATCTGAAATTTTGCATGTTTTTTAACGGCACTTTTGAGCCAATTATGAGCACTCCTGGCTGATCTTTTGGCTCAAAAATGTGCACCGGATTGCCAAATCCTCCCAAATGCCGTATAACACTGCAAAATAAAGCCCCATCCATGCTTATCTGCCTGAATTTGTATGATCCGTGGGTAAGCCATCTCTCGACAGCATTTTGCATGCTCTCATTCATGATATCTAATCACTAATCTCATGCATTGTATTTAGGTTGGGCGCATACGAATGTTTGCCATACCTGATGTGGTTAGTTTCTAAACTCGAATTTTGAAACATTATGCATTTATCCCATACTCGTTTATCGCACCTGTGAATGCTGAATTTAAGGCTAGCATCATGATAAAACCTAGTACAAATAATGCTATCCCAAGGTATAGGCAGTTTTTGGCCAGCTTTGGATCATCTTCGCGGAGTACAAAATATGCAATGACTGAACCAATCAGTCCAAACATTATTGGCATTAAAAACCACAGCGCGCTCCGGCGTTTTTCAACACTCATGTATGAGCACCGTTTCTAATGTTTGCCACTTTTTTATGAATCTGTGTTATTTCAATCTCGATAGTATCAAGTGGGTCCTCTGATTTATTGCGGCGTATTGAGAACATTTTTGGCCGCTCAAAATCATCTGTACAGTCCGGACACGCGTATACTAGAACCCTGTATTCATTTGGTGCCTTTGGGTTTGAGAGCCTAGGATAGTATACGAGTCTGCCGCCACAATCCACACAATATCTGTTAGCCCTACGTGTTCTGACCAATGTAAATCTCCTGCATTACTGTGTATATATGATCTATTATTAGATCTATATCGTTTAAGAAAATATACCAAATTGTGATCTATTATCGATCTATTTGAGCTATTATCATTTTTATCGTAATATTATCATTAATTTTATTATAAATCTAATATCTTGAATATATTACAACAATTATAGTTATAGTACCGTTGGGGTATGGGGTCAGCACCTCGTGCTATTTTGTGCATACATCTTCATTTATTGCATAAATTCTAGGCATGATGTGACCTCGCACCCTTTGGGATATTAAATGCTCAAATATTGTACCGTATATCTCATGCTACAGATTAGAGTTGGCGCATTATATGATGCAGTATCGTATAGTATTGTATTATTTTGCGCCGCCAAGTATGGTAATATCCCTTGGGAATAGCAAGTCTGCTGTCCAATCAACGGCAACCCGGAACTTTTTCTCAAAACTTGGCAAAGTGGACAGGTAATACTGTCTCCATATGACCCATGCTAGAAATCCGTGCAGCCGTATCCCCATTAAGAGGGCCACGCCGTTGCGCTTGCCAATTTTTGCCATAGACCCCATGCTTTTATAACAAAATTTCTTTTTTGGACGGTTTTTTAAATCTCCGACAATGTTTTCGGCAACCACTTTTGCCTCCCTGACTGCATGCTGGGCCGTAGGGGGGTATGGCCTGCCTGTTTTTTGATCAAGTATTACGGCACAATCGCCTAGGGCATAGGCGTTTTTCGTACCTTTAATATGCAAATACTCATCAACTAGAATTCTGCCGTTTGGCGCATGCTCTGTCTTCATATCTGATATAACAGAACTTACGGCAAGACCGCCTGCCCAAACTAAAATTGCACACGGCATTACCTGTCCGTTCTCCAGCGTGATAGTATCATCGCTTGCATCCAAAATGCGACTTTGTATTATCTCTACACCGCTTTTTTTAAGCGATTTTGCAACATACTCTCCAAGTCCGCCAATCTCTGGCAGCAGGGGACCGGGCGATATCAGTATTATGCGGATAGTTTCAGGATCTATATTTCTATAATACTCGTTGACTGATTCGCGGACAAAATCGTTAATCTCACCTACCGTTTCAACCCCTGAAAATCCGCCGCCTGCTACAACAAAACACATCATTTTGGCCACAACTGTTTGATCGTTTTCCTGGTCTGCGCGCTCCATCGTCATTATCATGCGGTTTCGCAGACGGACAGCATCACTCATTGTTTTTATAGTATGTGCGTATTTTTCAATATTCTTATTGCCAAAGAAATTTGTCTTACCACCCATTGCAACAACCAGATAATCGTATTCAAGCTCAGCGCCCTTGCCGTCAAGATTTCGCGTTATGCCCACGCGTAAAGTTTCCAAATCGACCCAGTCCACATTTGCATGATAGTATCTTGCTCTTTTACAAAACGCGCGCACCGGGGTGGCAATGTGCCTTGTGGCAATCATTCCTGTGGCCATCTCCGGAAGCAGGGGCGTATGTAAAAAGAAATTTTCATTTCCCACCAAAGTTATGCTCACATCAACGTCAACATCAAACGCTTTCTGAACTCTTTGCAGCACGCCTATGCCCCCGTATCCGCATCCAAGTATGAGTATTTTTTTCAAATGGGGCCGTGGACTCTCATGTATGTGCAGTATGTGCTTTCTGCATATGGATTCTCTGGAAAATTCAATATCACATATGTGGCAGCGATAGTTTGTTCCCCATATACGGGTAAGATACATCGTGACAATTCCAAGTACAAGGCCCCAGATTACATGCATTACAAACATGTCTGCAATTCCGGAAATTAAAGAAACTAATTCAGTACTATTTGAGCCAAACATGCCGGTTTCATTTATCATCTGTAAAACTGACATGCCGTTTGGCATCAGAATCAATGTTGCAACTGGAATTGCAAATATAGTAAATACTGCAATACCTGAAAGCAATCCGTAAATTATGGCATGCACAAAGGATACAATGTTGAACTTTAAAACTTTATACAATAAAATGCCCACTATGATGCCGATCATTATTGCAACACCCATGTGAATTATAAATCCCAACGCAAATGATTCAGAACCTATGATTTTAGCTATTATGAGAAGGGTGATCTTGTATTGTATAAAATCCGACCCCGCAATTACTCTTGGCACATGCATGAATACAGCTCCAATTACAGATGCAAACATTACAAAAAAAACCTCTTTTTTCAGGGAAAATCCCGCTCTCATTTGAGAGGGTATTTTATTGGGTTTTCTCATATGCAAAATAACATACACGCTGATTAAAATGTCGCGAATTATAAAAGGCGCCGTCCACCAGACTTGAACTGGCGACCAACGGATTAACAGTCCGACGCTCTACCACGCTGAGCTAGGACGGCGCAATTATGCCACAAATAGTATTGATTTAATCCTTACTGGAAATTTGCCGCATAAACCCCTCTACATGGTCTTATTTTGTATCTAGATCTTAGTTTCTAGTGTAAATTACAAATATAATACAAACTTGAGAATTAATTTCTAAATTGGCATGTATGATAGAAATTAGGTATGATGTTATGTCATGCCTAGAATTTATGCAATAAATGAAGATGTATGCATAAAATAGCACGAAGTGCTGACTTCATACGAAATTAGACTGGTTTTAACGCATATTTTACACATCATATATGTAAATTGGTAAATTTTACATTCTGTAATTACTGGGATACATTTTAGAGGCACGATATTCTCTTACGTATCATCTGGGTATAGGAGATTTGAAATTTGATACATGCGTTCAGCTTCCAGCTCTAACAAGAGTTTGAATGAATCACTGTCCCTGGAACTTGGCTCTGTTGCATCAAAGTATATCGTTCCGCCATTCTCGGGCAGTGGTTTTATAATTGTGGCATGCCCCAATATTCCCGCAAGTGTTTCCTGGGCTCTTTTCTGCTCAGCATATATGATTGATGCAAAGTCTGGATGGTTGCGGTCAGGACCGTGCAGTGTTCCGTATGTGTTATCATCAGGTACCAAATATTCCGGTATCGTAATTTGACGAACAGTATTTCCGATGATTATCCATTGGTAGCCGTATTGGTCTACCCAGAGGTGCTCTGCCCTGTTGATTTGCACCAAATGCAGTGTTTCATCCGTATTAGATATGCCTGTAGCATGGGATGTGCTAATATCAATCTCCTTTGGCAAGTTTATGGAATCACCATCAACGTGTATTCCATCGTTAAAGTAAAACTGGTGTGCATTATTATCCCAGTCTACTGGTTTTACCGATACTGTATTGTATATGGGAGGCTCTCTGTATGAATATTTCATCTCTACTAGCAGGCACTGTTGTACATCACCTGTGCATGAGATTTGTGATACAGTAGATGATACAGCAGAGTCTTCAAGCAGATTTAGTTTATCCACTATAACGATCTCTTTTACTGCAATACTGTCCTTTTGCATCCATACTTCTACAAATGCTTCAGCCTCATGATATAATCCAACATCAGGTACTCCCAGTGCAAGCTCTACGCGTTTAATGCCTGCAGGTCCGGCACTGTCGTATATTTTCATTTTTATCGTGTTCATATCGCCCACGTTTGTTCCAATCAGCGGGAATTCTGTATGATATCTGCTCACGTTTATTGCTAAACCGTTGTATTCAAAACCGTTTGTGACAAGCTGTGCCCCAGAGCTTGTCTTACCCAATGTCGGTGCCGCATTTGACTCACTAGAACTAGATCTAGTATTTGACACTGTGACAGTTCTATTTACACTAAAACCGGGATTTCCTGCATTATCTGCATTTGCTGTATACGTGTAAACAAAAACAGCGCCAAGTATGCTGGTATTAAGTGGGGGGTTTACTTGGGCGGTGTAATTGCCCGAATAGTTTGGATCACCGTCTCTTGCATTGGCACCTTGATCTGTATATGTGCTGTCTAAAACTATGCCACTGTTTGCAGATCCTATCAGGATTATGTTTGGAGGTATGGTATCGACAAATACGTTGGAACCGGTTAGATCATCTTCTGTAACAGTCAGGGTTGTTCCGTTGATGTTTGTAACAGTAATGGTAAATGTAGCGTTTGATTCGATTGTACTATTTGGAATTATACGAGTTGCTGTGAGGGTACTACCTGACGAAGAATTAGTAGTGGGTGGACCGTTTTGAATTTGTACAGTATTGCTTGTAATGGTATCGTTTATCACCAACATTAGAGTCAGCGTATCGCCAGCTTTTGCGTATTGGGTGTTTTGGTTGGAAGATGTAAGGGTTAATGTGTTAATATTAATTGGCGGTGCATCCTGTACTGTAACAGTCCGTGTTATGGAAGGTCCAATATTACTTGCAGGATCATTTGGAGCAGTATAAGTGAGGGTATAGTTGCCAGCTGTTGTAATAGTTACAGTGCCGGCTCCGGATACTTGTACGCTACCTGTTGCATATGATGTATCAGATGCTGTGGCACCTGGATCCGTATAGGAGGAATTTGTTGCAACGCGAGTGTTGTTTATACCGTTTAATGTTATACTAGGTGCAGTTGTATCTATGGCAATATTTGATCCAGTCAGATTTGCATTTGTAAATATTCTAAATGTGGAATTATCCACGTTGGACGCGTTAATCGAAAATATGACGCTGGCAGTATCGGCAAAGGTTCCATCAACTGTTACTGTAGCTGATGCATTATTGCCGGTGACAGTATATGCAGCAGAATTGCCTGCAATTGTTCCTACAATATAACCAATCGTGTTGTTTGCAACAAGCGATACGGTAATCACATCCCCGTCTTTGGCAAAAGAGGAGTTTGAATTGTTGGATGCGATTGTCAGCGAATTCTGACCCAGCGATTTTGACAGCACTGTGACGTTTGAAGAGTTTAGCTGTGTCTGGTTTGTCATCAGGCTGTTTCCTGCAAGATCAAAGGCGGTGATGGTAAAGTTGACCTGTCCTTCTAGGTCTTGACCGTTTACCGTTACGTTTGCACTTGCAGTTGTACCCGATACGTTCATTGTATAAGTTTCACCTAGAACCGTAACGTTTGCCCCTTTGAGTGTCTCATCGGCGGTAATTGTTATGGTTAGAATATCGTTTATGGTTGCAAGAGTAGAGTTTGAATTGTCGCTGGATATGGTCAGATTCATCAGCTGTGGGTTTGTGCGGTCTATTGTGACGTTTGAAGATGTTAGATTTATCTGATTTGCACTCAGAGTGTTTCCTGCAAGATCAGCTGCTGTGATATCAAAGGTGACATTCCCCTCTGAAGATAGTGCAGTTACTGTTACAGTCGCAGTTGCAGTTGTGCCAGATATGGCCATTGTATATAATTCACCTAGAACCGCAATGTCTGCCGCTTTGAGTGCCTCATTGGCGGTAATTGTTATGGTCAGATTATCGTTCAAGGTTGCAAAGGATGGGACAGGGTTGTCGCTGTATATGGTCAGATTCATCAGCTGTGGGTTTGTGCGGTCTATTGTGACGTTTGAAGATGTTAGATTTATCTGATTTGCACTCAGAGTGTTTCCTGCAAGATCAGCTGCTGTGATATCAAAGGTGACATTCCCTTGCAAAGATTGTGCAGTTACTGTTACAGTCGCAGTTGCAGTTGTGCCAGATATGGCCATTGTATATAATTCACCTAGAACCGTAACGTTTGCCCCTTTGAGTGCCTCATCGGCGGTAATTGTTATGGTTAAAGTATCGTTTATGGTTGCAATAGTAGAGTTTGAATTGTCACTGGATATGCTCAGGTTTGTCAGTTTCGGATCTATTGTATCAACTCGGACTTCGCCGGATGTGATGTTTACCTGTGTTACAGAAAATGTATTGCCAGAGCTATCTTCTGCTGTAATGTTGAACATTATCTGTCCGTTTGAAGCATTTTGCGGAACTTGGATGTTTGATGATGCAGTATCAGGTGTTACACTCATGATCGTATTGTTGTTGCCGAATATTTGCAAAGTTGCCATCATGATCGGTTCTGCTGCCATTAGGGTGATGTTTATCACATCGCCTGCCTTTGCAAGCGTCGGGTCCGCATTGTCGCTGTGAACTATGAGATTTACACCACTTGGTGCGGTGCGGTCTATTGTGACGTTTGAAGATGTTAGATTTATCTGATTTGCACTCAGAGTGTTTCCTGCAAGATCAGCTGCTGTGATATCAAAGGTGACATTCCCCTCTGAAGATAGTGCAGTTACTGTTACAGTCGCAGTTGCAGTTGTGCCAGATATGTTCATTGTATAGGTTGTACCTAGAACCGCAATGTCTGCCGCTTTGAGTGCCTCATTGGCGGTAATTGTTATGGTCAGATTATCGTTCAAGGTTGCAAAGGATGGGACAGGGTTGTCGCTGTATATGGTCAGATTCATCAGCTGTGGGTTTGTGCGGTCTATTGTGACGTTTGAAGATGTTAGATTTATCTGATTTGCACTCAGAGTGTTTCCTGCAAGATCAGCTGCTGTGATATCAAAGGTGACATTCACTTGCAAAGATTGTGCAGTTACTGTTACAGTCGCAGTTGCAGTTGTGCCAGATATGGCCATTGTATATAATTCACCTAGAACCGTAACGTTTGCCCCTTTGAGTGCCTCATCGGCGGTAATTGTTATGGTTAAAGTATCGTTTATGGTTGCAATAGTAGAGTTTGAATTGTCACTGGATATGCTCAGGTTTGTCAGTTTCGGATCTATTGTATCAACTCGGACTTCGCCGGATGTGATGTTTACCTGTGTTACAGAAAATGTATTGCCAGAGCTATCTTCTGCTGTAATGTTGAACATTATCTGTCCGTTTGAAGCATTTTGCGGAACTTGGATGTTTGATGATGCAGTATCAGGTGTTACACTCATGATCGTATTGTTGTTGCCGAATATTTGCAAAGTTGCCATCATGATCGGTTCTGCTGCCATTAGGGTGATGTTTATCACATCGCCTGCCTTTGCAAGCGTCGGGTCCGCATTGTCGCTGTGAACTATGAGATTTACACCACTTGGTGCGGTGCGGTCTATTGTGACGTTTGAAGATGTTAGATTTATCTGATTTGCACTCAGAGTGTTTCCTGCAAGATCAAAGGCTGTGATGTTAAATGTGACGTTTCCTTCAGGATTTGTCGAGTTTACCGTTACGTTTGCACTTGCAGTGTCATTGTTTATGTTCATTGTATAGGTTGTACCTAGAACCGTAACGTTTGCCCCTTTGAGTGCCTCATTGGCGGTAATTGTTATGGTCAGATTATCGTTCAAGGTTGCAAAGGATGGGACAGGGTTGTCGCTGTATATGGTCAGATTCATCAGCTGTGGGTTTGTGCGGTCTATTGTGACGTTTGAAGATGTTAGATTTATCTGATTTGCACTCAGAGTGTTTCCTGCAAGATCAGCTGCTGTGATATCAAAGGTGACATTCACTTGCAAAGATTGTGCAGTTACTGTTACAGTCGCAGTTGCAGTTGTGCCAGATATGGCCATTGTATATAATTCACCTAGAACCGTAACGTTTGCCCCTTTGAGTGCCTCATCGGCGGTAATTGTTATGGTTAAAGTATCGTTTATGGTTGCAATAGTAGAGTTTGAATTGTCACTGGATATGCTCAGGTTTGTCAGTTTCGGATCTATTGTATCAACTCGGACTTCGCCGGATGTGATGTTTACCTGTGTTACAGAAAATGTATTGCCAGAGCTATCTTCTGCTGTAATGTTGAACATTATCTGTCCGTTTGAAGCATTTTGCGGAACTTGGATGTTTGATGATGCAGTATCAGGTGTTACACTCATGATCGTATTGTTGTTGCCGAATATTTGCAAAGTTGCCATCATGATCGGTTCTGCTGCCATTAGGGTGATGTTTATCACATCGCCTGCCTTTGCAAGCGTCGGGTCCGCATTGTCGCTGTGAACTATGAGATTTACACCACTTGGTGCGGTGCGGTCTATTGTGACGTTTGAAGATGTTAGATTTATCTGATTTGCACTCAGAGTGTTTCCTGCAAGATCAGCTGCTGTGATATCAAAGGTGACATTCCCCTCTGAAGATAGTGCAGTTACTGTTACAGTCGCAGTTGCAGTTGTGCCAGATATGTTCATTGTATAGGTTGTACCTAGAACCGCAATGTCTGCCGCTTTGAGTGCCTCATTGGCGGTAATTGTTATGGTCAGATTATCGTTCAAGGTTGCAAAGGATGGGACATGGTTGTCGCTGTATATGGTCAGATTCATCAGCTGTGGGTTTGTGCGGTCTATTGTGACGTTTGAAGATGTTAGATTTATCTGATTTGCACTCAGAGTGTTTCCTGCAAGATCAAAGGCTGTGATGTTAAATGTGACGTTTCCTTCAGGATTTGTCGAGTTTACCGTTACGTTTGCACTTGCAGTGTCATTGTTTATGTTCATTGTATAGGTTGTACCTAGAACCGTAACGTTTGCCCCTTTGAGTGCCTCATCGGCGGTAATTGTTATGGTTAAAGTATCGTTTATGGTTGCAATAGTAGAGTTTGAATTGTCACTGGATATGCTCAGGTTTGTCAGTTTCGGATCTATTGTATCAACTCGGACTTCGCCGGATGTGATGTTTACCTGTGTTACAGAAAATGTATTGCCAGAGCTATCTTCTGCTGTAATGTTGAACATTATCTGTCCGTTTGAAGCATTTTGCGGAACTTGGATGTTTGATGATGCAGTATCAGGTGTTACACTCATGATCGTATTGTTGTTGCCGAATATTTGCAAAGTTGCCATCATGATCGGTTCTGCTGCCATTAGGGTGATGTTTATCACATCGCCTGCCTTTGCAAGCGTCGGGTCCGCATTGTCGCTGTGAACTATGAGATTTACACCACTTGGTGCGGTGCGGTCTATTGTGACGTTTGAAGATGTTAGATTTATCTGATTTGCACTCAGAGTGTTTCCTGCAAGATCAGCTGCTGTGATATCAAAGGTGACATTCCCCTCTGAAGATAGTGCAGTTACTGTTACAGTCGCAGTTGCAGTTGTGCCAGATATGTTCATTGTATAGGTTGTACCTAGAACCGCAATGTCTGCCGCTTTGAGTGCCTCATTGGCGGTAATTGTTATGGTCAGATTATCGTTCAAGGTTGCAAAGGATGGGACATGGTTGTCGCTGTATATGGTCAGATTCATCAGCTGTGGGTTTGTGCGGTCTATTGTGACGTTTGAAGATGTTAGATTTATCTGATTTGCACTCAGAGTGTTTCCTGCAAGATCAAAGGCTGTGATGTTAAATGTGACGTTTCCTTCAGGATTTGTCGAGTTTACCGTTACGTTTGCACTTGCAGTGTCATTGTTTATGTTCATTGTATAGGTTGTACCTAGAACCGTAACGTTTGCCCCTTTGAGTGCCTCATCGGCGGTAATTGTTATGGTTAAAGTATCGTTTATGGTTGCAATAGTAGAGTTTGAATTGTCACTGGATATGCTCAGGTTTGTCAGTTTCGGATCTATTGTATCAACTCGGACTTCGCCGGATGTGATGTTTGCCTGTGTTACAGAAAATGTATTGCCAGAGATATCTTCTGCTGTAATGTTGAACACTATCTGTCCGTTTGAAGCATTTTGCGGGACGGGAATGTTTGCAGACGCAGTATCATTTGTTACAGTCATGGTTATATTGTCATTATCAAATATTTGTAAAGCTGCATTCATGATTGGTTCTGCTGCCATTAGGGTGATGTTTATCACATCGCCTGCCTTTGCAAGCGTCGGGTCCGCATTGTCGCTGTGAACTATGAGATTTACACCACTTGGTGCGGTGCGGTCTATTGTGACGTTTGAAGATGTTAGATTTATCTGATTTGCACTCAGAGTGTTTCCTGCAAGATCAAAGGCTGTGATGTTAAATGTGACGTTTCCTTCAGGATTTGTCGAGTTTACCGTTACGTTTGCACTTGCAGTGTCATTGTTTATGTTCATTGTATAGGTTGTACCTAGAACCGTAACGTTTGCCCCTTTGAGTGCCTCATCGGCGGTAATTGTTATGGTTAAAGTATCGTTTATGGTTGCAATAGTAGAGTTTGAATTGTCACTGGATATGCTCAGGTTTGTCAGTTTCGGATCTATTGTATCAACTCGGACTTCGCCGGATGTGATGTTTGCCTGTGTTACAGAAAATGTATTGCCAGAGATATCTTCTGCTGTAATGTTGAACATTATCTGTCCGTTTGAAGCATTTTGCGGGACGGGAATGTTTGCAGACGCAGTATCATTTGTTACAGTCATGGTTATATTGTCATTATCAAATATTTGTAAAGTTGCATTCATGATTGGTTCTGCTGCCATTAGGGTGATGTTTATCACATCGCCTGCCTTTGCAAGCGTCGGGTCCGCATTGTCGCTGTGAACTATGAGATTTACACCACTTGGTGCGGTGCGGTCTATTGTGACGTTTGAAGATGTTAGATTTATCTGATTTGCACTCAGAGTGTTTCCTGCAAGATCAGCTGCTGTGATATCAAAGGTGACATTCCCCTCTGAAGATAGTGCAGTTACTGTTACAGTCGCAGTTGCAGTTGTGCCAGATATGTTCATTGTATAGGTTGTACCTAGAACCGCAATGTCTGCCGCTTTGAGTGCCTCATTGGCGGTAATTGTTATGGTCAGATTATCGTTCAAGGTTGCAAAGGATGGGACATGGTTGTCGCTGTATATGGTCAGATTCATCAGCTGTGGGTTTGTGCGGTCTATTGTGATGTTTGAAGATGTTAGATTTATCTGATTTGCACTCAGAGTGTTTCCTGCAAGATCAGCTGCTGTGATATCAAAGGTGACATTCCCCTCTGAAGATAGTGCAGTTACTGTTACAGTCGCAGTTGCAGTTGTGCCAGATATGTTCATTGTATAGGTTGTACCTAGAACCGCAATGTCTGCCGCTTTGAGTGCCTCATTGGCGGTAATTGTTATGGTCAGATTATCGTTCAAGGTTGCAAAGGATGGGACATGGTTGTCGCTGTATATGGTCAGATTCATCAGCTGTGGGTTTGTGCGGTCTATTGTGACGTTTGAAGATGTTAGATTTATCTGATTTGCACTCAGAGTGTTTCCTGCAAGATCAGCTGCTGTGATATCAAAGGTGACATTCCCCTCTGAAGATAGTGCAGTTACTGTTACAGTCGCAGTTGCAGTTGTGCCAGATATGTTCATTGTATAGGTTGTACCTAGAACCGCAATGTCTGCCGCTTTGAGTGCCTCATTGGCGGTAATTGTTATGGTCAGATTATCGTTCAAGGTTGCAAAGGATGGGACATGGTTGTCGCTGTATATGGTCAGATTCATCAGCTGTGGGTTTGTGCGGTCTATTGTGACGTTTGAAGATGTTAGATTTATCTGATTTGCACTCAGAGTGTTTCCTGCAAGATCAAAGGCTGTGATGTTAAATGTGACGTTTCCTTCAGGATTTGTCGAGTTTACCGTTACGTTTGCACTTGCAGTGTCATTGTTTATGTTCATTGTATAGGTTGTACCTAGAACCGTAACGTTTGCCCCTTTGAGTGCCTCATCGGCGGTAATTGTTATGGTTAAAGTATCGTTTATGGTTGCAATAGTAGAGTTTGAATTGTCACTGGATATGCTCAGGTTTGTCAGTTTCGAATCTATTGTATCAACTCGGACTTCGCCGGATGTGATGTTTGCCTGTGTTACAGAAAATGTATTGCCAGAGATATCTTCTGCTGTAATGTTGAACACTATCTGTCCGTTTGAAGCATTTTGCGGGACGGGAATGTTTGCAGACGCAGTATCAATTGTTACAGTCATGGTTATATTGTCATTATCAAATATTTGTAAAGCTGCATTCATGATTGGTTCTGCTGCCATTAGGGTGATGTTTATCACATCGCCTGCCTTTGCAAGCGTCGGGTCCGCATTGTCGCTGTGAACTATGAGATTTACACCACTTGGTGCGGTGCGGTCTATTGTGACGTTTGAAGATGTTAGATTTATCTGATTTGCACTCAGAGTGTTTCCTGCAAGATCAAAGGCTGTGATGTTAAATGTGACGTTTCCTTCAGGATTTGTCGAGTTTACCGTTACGTTTGCACTTGCAGTGTCATTGTTTATGTTCATTGTATAGGTTGTACCTAGAACCGTAACGTTTGCCCCTTTGAGTGCCTCATCGGCGGTAATTGTTATGGTCAGATTATCGTTCAAGGTTGCAAAGGATGGGACAGGGTTGTCGCTGTATATGGTCAGATTCATCAGCTGTGGGTTTGTGCGGTCTATTGTGACGTTTGAAGAGTTTAGATTTGTGTGATTTGCACTCAGAATGTTTCCTGCAAGATCAAAGGCTGTGATGTTAAATGTGACGTTTCCTTCAGGATTTGTCGAGTTTACCGTTACGTTTGCACTTGCAGTGTCATTGTTTATGTTCATTGTATAGGTTGTACCTAGAACCGCAATGTCTGCCGCTTTGAGTGCCTCATTGGCGGTAATTGTTATGGTCAGATTATCGTTCAAGGTTGCAAAGGATGGGACATGGTTGTCGCTGTATATGGTCAGATTCATCAGCTGTGGGTTTGTGCGGTCTATTGTGACGTTTGAAGATGTTAGATTTATCTGATTTGCACTCAGAGTGTTTCCTGCAAGATCAAAGGCTGTGATATCAAAGGTGACATTCCCCTCTGAAGATAGTGCAGTTACTGTTACAGTCGCAGTTGCAGTTGCAGTTGTGCCAGATATGGCCATTGTATATAATTCACCTAGAACCGTAACGTTTGCCCCTTTGAGTGCCTCATCGGCGGTAATTGTTATGGTTAAAGTATCGTTTATGGTTGCAATAGTAGAGTTTGAATTGTCACTGGATATGCTCAGGTTTGTCAGTTTCGGATCTATTGTATCAACTCGGACTTCGCCGGATGTGATGTTTGCCTGTGTTACAGAAAATGTATTGCCAGAGATATCTTCTGCTGTAATGTTGAACATTATCTGTCCGTTTGAAGCATTTTGCGGGACGGGAATGTTTGCAGACGCAGTATCATTTGTTACAGTCATGGTTATATTGTCATTATCAAATATTTGCAAAGTTGCCATCATGATCGGTTCTGCTGCCATTAGGGTGATGTTTATCACATCGCCTGCCTTTGCAAGCGTCGGGTCCGCATTGTCGCTGTGAACTATGAGATTTACACCACTTGGTGCGGTGCGGTCTATTGTGACGTTTGAAGATGTTAGATTTATCTGATTTGCACTCAGAGTGTTTCCTGCAAGATCAGCTGCTGTGATATCAAAGGTGACATTCCCCTCTGAAGATAGTGCAGTTACTGTTACAGTCGCAGTTGCAGTTGTGCCAGATATGTTCATTGTATAGGTTGTACCTAGAACCGCAATGTCTGCCGCTTTGAGTGCCTCATTGGCGGTAATTGTTATGGTCAGATTATCGTTCAAGGTTGCAAAGGATGGGACATGGTTGTCGCTGTATATGGTCAGATTCATCAGCTGTGGGTTTGTGCGGTCTATTGTGACGTTTGAAGATGTTAGATTTATCTGATTTGCACTCAGAGTGTTTCCTGCAAGATCAAAGGCTGTGATATCAAAGGTGACATTCCCCTCTGAAGATAGTGCAGTTACTGTTACAGTAGCAGTTGCAGTTGTGCCAGATATGGCCATTGTATATAATTCACCTAGAACCGTAACGTTTGCCCCTTTGAGTGCCTCATCGGCGGTAATTGTTATGGTTAAAGTATCGTTTATGGTTGCAATAGTAGAGTTTGAATTGTCACTGGATATGCTCAGGTTTGTCAGTTTCGGATCTATTGTATCAACTCGGACTTCGCCGGATGTGATGTTTGCCTGTGTTACAGAAAATGTATTGCCAGAGATATCTTCTGCTGTAATGTTGAACATTATCTGTCCGTTTGAAGCATTTTGCGGGACGGGAATGTTTGCAGACGCAGTATCATTTGTTACAGTCATGGTTATATTGTCATTATCAAATATTTGTAAAGTTGCATTCATGATTGGTTCTGCTGCCATTAGGGTGATGTTTATCACATCGCCTGCCTTTGCAAGCGTCGGGTCCGCATTGTCGCTGTGAACTATGAGATTTACACCACTTGGTGCGGTGCGGTCTATTGTGACGTTTGAAGATGTTAGATTTATCTGATTTGCACTCAGAGTGTTTCCTGCAAGATCAGCTGCTGTGATATCAAAGGTGACATTCCCCTCTGAAGATAGTGCAGTTACTGTTACAGTCGCAGTTGCAGTTGTGCCAGATATGTTCATTGTATAGGTTGTACCTAGAACCGCAATGTCTGCCGCTTTGAGTGCCTCATTGGCGGTAATTGTTATGGTCAGATTATCGTTCAAGGTTGCAAAGGATGGGACATGGTTGTCGCTGTATATGGTCAGATTCATCAGCTGTGGGTTTGTGCGGTCTATTGTGACGTTTGAAGAGTTTAGATTTGTGTGATTTGCACTCAGAGTGTTTCCTGCAAGATCAAAGGCTGTGATGTTAAATGTGACGTTTCCTTCAGGATTTGTCGAGTTTACCGTTACGTTTGCACTTGCAGTGTCATTGTTTATGTTCATTGTATAGGTTGTACCTAGAACCGTAACGTTTGCCCCTTTGAGTGCCTCATCGGCGGTAATTGTTATGGTTAAAGCATCGTTTATGGTTGCAATAGTAGAGTTTGAATTGTCACTGGATATGGTCAGGTTTTGCAGCTGCGGATCTGCTGTATCTATTGTGACAGATGAGCTGTCTGTGATGTTAGCATTTGTTACTGAGATTCGGTTACCACTAGAGTTTGTCATGGTAATTGAAAATGTAGCATTTCCATTATCGCCGGATACGACTGTGGCAGTAAATACAGAAGAGCCGCCGTTTGTATCATTTATCAACGCCCTTCCAAGCAAGGTTCCAGTAATATTGCCCAAATCGGAACCATCAGTTACAAGAGTGACGGTTACGGTTTTGCCCGCATTTGCATAATTATTTCCAGAATTGCTTGCAATACTCAGCGAGTTAACATTTATTGGCGGTGCATCCTGCACTGTAACAGTCCGTGTTATGACCGATCCAATATTACCTGCAGGATCATTAGGTGCAGTATAAGTGAGTGTATAGATGGCATTTGTTGTAATATCTACATTGCCGGCTCCGGATACCTGTACGCTACCTGTTGCATATGATGCATCAGATGCTGTGGCGTTTGGATCCTCATATGGTTGATTCATGATAACAATGGTGTTGTTTGCACCGTTTAATGTTATACTAGGTGGAATTGTATCTATGGCAATATTTGATCCAGTCAGATTTGTATCTGTAAATATTTTATATGCAAGATTATCCGCGTTGGATGCGTTAATCGAAAATGTGACGCTGGCAGTATCAGTAAAGGTTCCATCAACTGTTACCATAACTGATGCACTATCACCGGTGGCAGTATATGTGGCAGAATTGCCTGCAATTACTCCTGTAACATTACCAATCGTGCCGTTTGTAGCAAGCGTTACTGTAATCACATCCCCGTCTTTGGCAAAAGAGGTGTTTACATTGTTGTTTGATTCAATTGTCAGCGAATTCAGACCAAGCGGTTTTGCCAGCACTGTGATAGTTCTGTTTATTGAATCCGGTACGTTACCTGCCGCATCCGCAGTGCCAGTATAGGTAATGTTTTGTGGGCCAAGTATCGCGGTGTTTAATGATGTGTTAGATACGGAACCTGCATATGATGCATTGTTACTATCTGATATTGTGGTGCCAGGATCCTGATATGTCTCATCCTGGAGTACAGAACCTGCACCGCCAGTCAAAACAATTATGGGTTTTATCGTATCTATTGTGACAAACGAACCGTCGGTAATGTTTTCTTCTGTTATGAGAATTATATTTAGACTAGAGTTTTCAACAGTTATTGAAAATGTGGCGTTTCCATTCGTATCACCGGACAGGACAGTAACTGTAAAGTTGCCCGATCCTCCTGCAGTAACGTTTGTAAAAGCACTTCCCAATACGGTTCCAACAGCATTTACAAGATCAGAGCCGTCAGTTTCCAGTACAACGGTTACATTCTGACCGGCACGCGCAAAATTGTTGTTGGATGAGCTTGCAATTTTCAACAAAGTTATCTCTATTGGATTTGCATTGACTGTGAGCTCTCTTGTGACATTGCTGGGTTTATTTCCTGCCAGATCTGCTGATGCAGAGTATTCTATAATGTACGTTCCAGGAATGGTTGTATTCACATCGCTAGCATTAGATGATATGATCGGGTTCGGGATTAGATTCGTATCGTTAATGCTGGCACCCATATCAGTATAATTTTCTCCGGCATTTATCGTAACAGTTGAATTGCCGATGAGTGTTATGACGGGAGATATAGTATCTGCTATAACGAACCTCCCATCTGTAATATTATCCTGTGTTACAACAAGCGTGCTTCCAAAATTGCTTGTAACACTCGTGGAAAATGTAATGTTTCCATTAGTATTGGGAGGCATATAAAAATAAAAAATGATAGTTTGTTGATTTGGCCTTAAAGTAAAATTAAGATTATTATCATTATTCGTATTATTTCCTCCAACACCCCAAATCATTGCACCATCTATAATGACTGAATCCGTGTTTTCAAAAATAGAGACCCTCTTACTTTCATTAACATAAACAACGTTGGATCCGTCGTAGTTCACTTCTGAATATATCGACAAATTAACTAAATCAATTGGCGGTCCGGACGCTACGGTGACATTTCTTGTAACACTTTCACCCCGATTGCCGGCCGTATCTGAATTTGCCGTGTACGTATATGTGACAACAGATCCCACCATACTTGTATTTAGTTGGCCGCTACTAGATACACTGTATCCATTAGAATAACCTGGATCATTGTCAGTTGCACTAGCTCCTGGAATTGTAGGATTTGTATTAGTGTACACTATATAATTTGCATCATCTATTAAGGTTATGCCTGGGCGTACAGTATCTACGAATACATTTCTCACATATCTTAGATCATCTTCGGTAATAGTTAACGTGTGTATGCCGTTTGCAACTGTAATGTTAAACGCGGCATATTCCCCGATTGCATAATTTGGAACCAACACGCTGGCGTTAAGCATATAGCTGGAATTTTCAACGTGTGTCTGCAGCGTTGCATTTAGAATACTCGCATTATGCGTGGTAAATGTGTTGTTTACTTTTACTTGAACGGTAATGTTATCCCCTGCTTTGGCATACCATGGGTCGGTGTTATTACTTGTAACCACAATGGGATAAGTATCAGGATCGAGGATGAACCCGTGTTTTATTACCTGGATGGCATTATCTAGAAAGCTGGTTACAAACGTATAATTTAATTCTCCTATCTGTATTGTGACAATGTCAGTTGAATGACTTAGTGCCGTATACTCGACAACATCGTTTTTTATGCCGCTGACAGGAGTTGGGGATGATGGAGTGGTGATGTTTATAATTTGAACACCCATATTTGCTGTAACCATTGCATAATACGTGTCATTTATCTGGACGGCGGAAACGCCCCTTGCACCCTCTAATATTTGATATTCGGTGCTGAGGGTTATGGTGTTGATAAAATTTGGGGATGCTGGATTTGTAATATTGATGATTGTTAAACTATTGGTATTACTAGATGTCACCAACGCATAGTATGAATTGTTTATTTTAACTGTCGTTATATCATACGACTTGTCCAGTTTTGTCTCATCCACTATGGATGACACTCTGGAGGCGTTTGTAGGATCTGTAATATTGATGATTGTTACGCCGCTGTCATAAAAAGATGTAACAAGTGCATAATACGCGCCGTTTATTTGTACAGTGGCAATGCCTAACGCACCGTAAAGTGTCTCATACCCTGCAGTATTATTATCTACATTAAACAACACGCTTGGGTCTGAAACGTTTGTAATGTTTGTCATGTGTACGCTATGATTAATAACGGATGTTGACAGCGCATAAACTGAACCGTCAATTTTGACTGTGGTAACAAATGATACATTTTTAGCTGGTCTAAACTCAGATACATATGCTGGACCAATAATGGGGGATAAATCAGTTATATTTCTTATCTGAATAATATCGCCACTAGGTATGGCATAACCCGTCGAACCACCTTGTGTACCAGAATTAACAACCAACAAGGCATAGGTAAAATCACCAATTTTAACTGGCGATATGTCTACAGCACCAGCGGAGAAATCATTAGCAATAATATTATTGCGGCTAACACGATAAAAAGTAGAAATTGAATTACTGGCAATGCTCTCGTTATTTGGGTCTGTTACATTTAGAAACTGAAAACCCTCTGAATTGGATGCGGCCATAACAAAGACGGATTCTTTTATATCAATTGCATCAACACGCGTTGCTATTCGTAAATTAAAGATATTTCCACTCACTTCACCCCCGGATGATACATCATGGATAAGCTCCACATCGATTAATTTTATGGATGATGCAGTGGGAATCACCATGAAATTTTTTGGAATCTGCGGGTTGTCAAAAATCATAGCTTGTGCTGGTTGATGATTGTATGAAAACGGAGACACAAACGGCAACGGCGAAAGCAATACAAGTGCAAATATTAAAACAATGTTTCCATGCTGTAATTTTAGAATATTGACCTTTGTTACCATAAAAAATTATTTTTATATATATATATATATATATATAAATATAATTAAGCACAGAATTGGAAATGCTGAATATAATGAACCTTTACCTATGAGGGTTTTGACCATGAATAAAATCAAAAACATACCATAAAGCTTTTAGATCATGAACGTAAATGACCGAAAAAGCTTTGGATCAGATCAGCGCCAATTTAATGAAATCAACAAAGCACAAACGATGAAAAAATCTTGCCAATCACACCAAATGTTAACCTCGATTATAATGAAAGCAAAAAATCAAGTGGTAAGGCCATGGAAACCAAGTCCGTTATGACAAACCAGCTTTGACCCCGGTGAATTGGTGGACATGTTGCATGATTTTGAATGAATTTGATCGGATTTTTATAAAAAATGCTCATTCATGGACATCTCATATGACCCGTTTGAGATATTAAGGAGCTATGATCAGCAAAATACATGCATGGTGAGGACACGCAATGGGTAAAGCTTTGGCGGGAAAACACTCACGATATACGCGACCGCGTTATAGCCTGGAGACGTCAGGAAGCAATTGTAAAACTAGATCATCCTAGCCGTATCGCCCGTGCACACCGACTTGGATACAAGGCAAAACAGGGAATCATCGTGGTGCGTGCCAGAGTTGGTACAGGAGGCATGCGCAAGCAGCGTCCTAGGGGAGGCCGCAGACCAAAGCATCTTGGCGTGACACGAATAAAGGCAGACGTTAGCATGAAAGAGGTGGCAGAAAACCGGGTTTTGGAAAGATATCCAAACATGAAACTGTTTGGTTCGTATTTTATCTACAAGGACGGAATGCACTATTGGTTTGAAATTATTCTAGCAGATCCGGCACATCCGCGAGTCTCAAAAGATAAAGAACTCCGAGCGCGCGTCCTTTCGGTAGCATAAATTGAATGCACGACTGCTTGTAATCTCACTCTTGTTTCTTCCTACTGCATCCTATGGCATGTTGGAGAGTCCAGGATTGTACAATCAATTCGTGGTTGAGACTGGCGGATATGATTTTACAGTAACGACTGTATCCACATTTGATGTAAAATCTTACGAATTTGAGCGTGATTCAAAGCGTCTTAGCACATCTTTTAACACAAGCGTCACTGAAAACGTAATGGAGATTACCATACCTGAAAACCTCATCGGAGGCAACCTCTCGTTTTATCTAAATAATGTACAAATTATGCCAAAGATACTGCACCAGGGGGCAGAAAAAGCGTTTGCAGTATTAGAGTTTTCAGGCAAGGGAGGTTACAAATTGGACATTGTGGGAACCACATATTTGCCAGAATTTTCCTCTACGCTGTATGTTTTTGCAGCAGCGTTTGCTGCTGTGGCAATATACACTAGATACGGGGCAGGAAAAATTACTCTGCAAGGATTGCGCTGACTGCTGATTCCAAACCTCCTTGTCCAAAGGTAACATCTCGCAGTATTCCCTGTCCATCCACTAGTATAGCTGAGGGTGTTCCGCGCAGACTATAGTTCTCAAACGTATGCGCAGAATATTCATTTGATTCAAGGTGCTCTTTTGCACGCTGCATAACCTGGGTTTTATAATCCTCTGACTGTACATCAAAGTCAGGTATCTGCGTGCGTATAAATCCCAAAACATCCCCCTCATTTACTGGAGCATTTCTCTTTACAACCTCGTCCATCGCCAAAGGGAATGGTATTTTATAGCCAAGTTTGTCCCCGTTTAATTTTCCATAATCTCCAAGACCCTGTTTTGTATCGCCGATTACCTCGCCAGTCTTTGCCAGCATTTTGAGATTCTCAAGTGTATTTTTATCAAAATCTTCAAATGCTGTGGCAACCCCTATTACACGCACGCCTTTTGATGAATATTTCTCATATACTGATATTGCCTCAGGTATACCATACATGAAACAGCCCGGACAGTTTACCTGGAATACCTCTACTACCACAATATGATCTTTTTCCTGATCAAAGTTTGTCGGCATACCCTGAACCCATTCAGAAAGGTGAAGATTTGGAGCTTTTTCCCCTATAACAGCCTGCATCATGCATGCGGGATTTTCTGCATTAAAAAACTCTTGGTATATGATTTTGAATATGGGGCGTAAAACAATATGTATCAGAATAAATGGATATTTTACATGATCATACCAAAAGAGCGAATGGAACTATTCTCAGAGATGGAGGCAATGTATGAAAAACGCAACGCTGAATACTTTGTCCATCTACTCACGCACAAAGATTACGTAATTCGGACGCGCGCCACGTGCATACTAGTGGACTTTGGGGGGGATGATAAGATACAGTATATAGCAAAGGTACTAGAGGATGACCCAAACGAGCTTGTCCGCCACGAAGCTGCATTCTCACTTGGACAGATGGGTCATGCCTCAGGAATAGCGACACTGGTAAAATCCACGCTCTCTGATGAGAGTATGTTTGTCCGTCATGAGGCAGCAATCGCTCTTGGAGTAATCGGATCAAATGAGGCCAAAGATGCGCTAAAAAACGCACTGCAGGATAAAGACAAACCGGTGGCCGACTCTGCAGTTGTTGCACTATCAAACATTGAGTTTATGGAGACAATGGGGACAAATGAGAAATTTGCAAAGCTTACCGGCGGCTAGTTATTTTGATTTTACAATCGTCGGCGAATCCGGAAGCGAGCCGTCAGGCTCAAATGAATAGACGTTTTCTACTGCAGTATTCTCAAATATCTCCCTGTCGTGGCTTATAATTACAAGCTGTATCTGGGAATTGTTTTGCGATTTTGGCCTTTGCGTTATTGCATTTACCAGAGCTGATTTTTTTTCAGCATCCAGGTATGCTGTTGGCTCATCAAGTATGACAAAATTCATTCTAGATGCGCCAAAAACTGCAGCCATTGAAAGCCTCAATGCTAGGGCTACGCAGACGCGCTCCCCACCGCTGAGGGATTTTATGTCAAGCTCTGTGGTTCCTGAATAACATTTTATGGTAAAATCCTTTTTTTTATCCTCCATCTCTATGCGCTGTACCTTTGTATCAAACATGTCCAAATACGATGCTGTTTTTTTTGATATGCTTCCAAGCGCCCAGGAGCGCAGACTGGTTGCCACGTGCCCGTCCCTCCCATACACTATGCTGCGTATTTTTTCAAGCTCTTGGATGAATCCGGATGCAGCGTGCAGCTCAGCTAACAGTTTTGATTTTACCTCTGCATTCCCTTTGGCCTGTTTTAGCGCCTCGCTGTCAGCTCCAAGGTCTTTTTGTATGGACAGCATTTTCTGGTTTGCATCCTCTATCTTACGCAATATGCCCTGGAATTCATCCTCGTTGAATCCGGCAACTTTGGAGCGCAGCTTTATAATTTTGGCGTAAATTTGAGAGGAGCGCTCATCTATTGCAAGATTTACCAATATGGTATCAGAGTTAATCTGCTCAAAGAGCGCATCAGCTTTTCTCTCGCGCAAATCCGTATCCGCTTGCAGCGCATCAACTTGTTTTGCATACTCTATGCTGTATTTTCCAAGCTCTATATCTGCATCATGCCGTTTTTCAATCTCATCTCTTGTATGGTTTGCATCAAATCCAAGTTTTGATACACTCTCATCTGCTGCAATAATGAGCGATTTTGCCCCCTTTATGGCAGAATGCAGATGTTTTTCATCATAGATTGGTTTAAGCGATAAAACTGCAGAATCGCACACGGGGCATTTGCCGTCAATTAAATGCATAGAGCTGGCAAGATTCATTTTCTCCTCCAACCCTGCAAGCGAGGATCTTTGGTCCTGTACAGATTTTCTGCCCATTATCTCCTGCTGCATTATACGCTCAAGATCTGATTTTGTACTATGAACAGAATCCCGTATGAGAAGATATTTTTTACACTGGGCTATCTTTTCTCTGTCAGATTTTACCTCTTTGCGCATCTTTTCTGCCAAATCTTTTGCATACCTTACAAGCTCCCCCTGGTGCGCACGAAGCTGCACTGCCGCATCTAATTTTTCCCTGCCTTTTTCAAGTTTTAATTTCAACTCTGATGCCTCATCTTTTGCCTGCAGCATGCTTTCGTTGTGCGCCATAACACGGGGCTCAAGACGTACAGTTTCCCTGCCATGCTCTGTCAACTCTGATTCAATCTTTGGTATTGAGAAATCATCAAATCCAAGTTTTTCGCGCACATTGGTGCGGAATTTTTTTACAGCATCCCCCATGGATGCAGCTGCTGTATCCAATTTGTCAATGCCTATTATCCCGTTGAGCGTCTCTTTGAATTTCTTTGGACTCTCATCTATTATTAATGCCAAATCACCCTGCTGTACGATTCCGGCAATGAGGAGTTTTTCATAATCCATCCCAAGTATCTCCTCAACTCTGCTTGTCATGGATTCGCCAAACTGCCTGCGCTCTCCTGTTATGAGCACCTGCCATTGTACACCATCGTGCATCTGCAGTGTAGCATTCGCCTCGCCTTTTGCGCCTATCTTTCTGCTGGCCATATACCTTGTACCCTCTACTGTAAAGATCACCTGCACAAATGCTGAACTTGCACCGCGGCGCACCAGCCCCCTGTTGTTTTTTCTTGTATGTTTTCCAAAAAGCGCAAACGTAATTGCATCCACCACGCTTGATTTGCCAGATCCGTTATTTCCTACAAATACTGACGTACTATTTCCAAGACATATTTCAGTATTCTTGTGTGATAGAAAATCCATAATCTTAATTGACTCTATCATAATGGGTGCCTCTTTTTGTAATTTTCATACTCGTTTAAAATTATGCGTCCAACCTCTTCCATATTTGCGCACGCCAAAGGCTTCAAGAGTTCAATGACTGCAAATCTGGCAAGATTTACAGAACCTAAAGACTCTGATGCCAAACGCAGCATTTCTGATTCTGTATCAGAGGGCCGCAAGAGCAGCATATCAGGACTTGAATCATCCTGCTGCTCCCTCCATGATGTGTGAAACACCCTCCCCTCTAGCCGGGCAAGCTGTGCTCTTACAATTTCAGGATTTGCAACCCCGCTCAGGCGCAAATCAACTATGGGTTTTTTACCGCTCTGATCTATCTCATCTACTAGTTTGTCCATTTCATCCTCCAGGGATTCAGCATCAGTATGTATTACAATCTGCTGCCGTGTTTCAAGCTGCGTCCATTTTAAAGATGCCTTGCCTGAAACCATCTCTACAATGTAAAACCCTTTTTTTGCATCTTTTACCCCCTCGCTGCCGACAACCTCTATGGACCCCGGATACGCAAGCGGTCCGCCAAGAAAATCAAAATTCCATTCAGAATTCTCATGTATGTGACCCATTGCATAATAGTCAAAATTTCTTGGAAGATCTGATGCTGAAATTTCTGATGCAAATTTGTCCACCTCGATGATTCCCTGATGGGCCAACAGTATGCGCGGACCCTTGTGAAGCGCGGCAATCTTGTCAAGCTCTGCAAGATAATCTTTACGCTCCTCAACCTCTCCTTTGCGCATTTTATCAACGCCGGCTATCATTACTCCTTTGTAGTATGCTGGCTTTAATCCGACATGTACAGCATATCCTAGTTTGTCGTATACAAACGGCACAGGATGCAGCATTGCGTGGCTTATGTCATGATCGCCTAGGATAAAGTATGCCGGAATCTGCATATTTTGAAGTTTTTTTAGCGCGTGCGCCATGTTCATTATTGCAGTGCCATCAGGCGTGGGAGTGTGAAATATGTCGCCGGCAAATACGACAAAATCAACTTTTTCATTCATGGAAATTTTAATTGCCTCAGAGAACGCCTTGTAAATATCCTCTGCCCGCTCTCCTGTTCCAAACTGGGAGAATCCTAGATGTAAATCCGATATGTGGGCAAATTTCAATCCATCAGATCCCGCCGTATGAGCTTTTGTGTGGATACGCTGGCAGTTTTTGCATATTCTTTTTCAGCATTCCATTGTGAGACTGCGTCATGATCATCTCCTGCAATTTTTTCAGGTACTGCATCAATGTGGACAGCTGATGGGAGCCGGACCCACTGGCCTACGAGGAGTGCGTCCCCAACGTTTAGGGATCCAAGCTGTTTTACCAGTCCCTCGCTTATTGATTCAGCAGCTGATGCCACCTGGCTTTGATCATCTTGCTGTACTAGACGCATAACTGCAAGCGAACCCATTTGTCCAAGAATTGCAGGATCTATGCTTCTGGGTCTTTGCGATACTATGGCAAGTCCTATGCCGAATTTTCTGCCCTCCCTTGCTATGCGCGATGCCCAGTATTTTGCCCGCGTATCCTCGCCCTTTGGAATAAAGACGTGCGCCTCTTCTAATACTGCCATGACCGGCATTGAAAACCTCAAGGAACGTGAACCCTTTGAGGTTGGCTGAGACATGCGCGTTGATTTTTTCCTGTCAGCTAGAATCTCCTGCAGATAGTGCGATACTGCGACGTTTGCCTGTTTTTCAGTAAGACTTGATATGCTGATCACGTTTATGCGCCCCTCGCGGATTAAACTTACAGGATCAATCACACCCGGATCCAATACGTCTGAATAATTGCGACGGGCATCTTCTATTTTATCTCTAACGCGCCTGCCCGAATGCATGTATTCTCTGCGGTTTTTTTCATCCGTGTTTGATACAAGATCCACCTGTCCATCCAACGCACCCCAAAAGTCCCCGCTTTTTCTGACCTGGGAGGTAAACGCCATGCGCAGTATGCGCTGCTGTACGCTTGCATTCTCGCGGATTTCAAGCACTTCGGCAAGAGAGTCCGGATCAAGCAGCCTTGGATTTATTTTAGCCTCCATGGCGCTCACGTTTTTGAGCTTCAAGGAGACGTAATCGTCATGATAATCAAATATCACGACTGTTCCGTTCATCTGGCCGATTCTTTTGGCAAGAAGCGATACAAGGTTGCTTTTGCCCATTCCAGTCATGGCCAGTATTCCAAGGTGTCTTGAAACTATTTTGTTTACATTAATTTTTGAGACAGTCATAGGATCGCGGAGCAGCGTTCCAACTTTTGCCCATTTTTCTCCCTCTGGGCTAAATATGTCCTTGAGATCCTTACTGTGCGCCTCGTATATGGGCGTGCCAGGTTCTGGCGGGACATCAGGCAGACGCGGATTTTCTTTTTGCAGAGTCTCTAGTGCACCAAGCAGCATTATTTTGGATACGTATTTTTTATCGCGCAAGTCTATGCTGGATACCTGTGTTGCCTCGTGTGCTGAACGATAATCTTTTGCAATATCCATTGCCGAGCTTGACACTTTGGAATGCTCGACTAGTCCGAGTATGCCATTTGCTCCAAATCCCACCACTACGTATTTTCCAACCGAGAGGGCAGATGAGGTGATTGCCTCAACAGAAGACGGGGTGGACTCTCCTGCAACATATCCAATGTTCAATTCAAAACCTCCCGAGAGCCTGTCTCATTTCCAAGTCCGTGCAGTCTGGCAAATCTTTGCATGTCTGCTGCACTTATTTTGCAGCTCTCATGTGCAAGCCGCAGGGAATACGGATATCCCATGACGCTGTTTTTATACATACAGTCTGCCAGTTTTTTCACGTCATCCTCGGTAAATCCTTTGCGGCATAATTCTATTTTTAAAAGCGGTTGCGATTCTGAGAGCCTTAGAAAAAAAGACACAACCTCGCAATCTAAACCGTATCTTTGATCTGTTTGGATGCGGCTATACCCTGCCTTTCTGCTAGCATGCCCATAGTAAAAAATATCCCCCGCCACAGAGTTGAATTTTTCAAATTCATTGCGCGTATCGGAGCTTTTTGATACAAATACAATATTGGCATTCTCCAAAAAAATCTTTGGAATTGCAGACTCGTCTGATACCTTTGAGTGTATTGTCCCGTCCATGAGAATCAAATCAGCGCTGCCAAGAGAACCCTCACACGCCTTTATTTCCATACGGTTTGCCATTGGAGACAGGTTGTTTTTTACAAGACCCAGTCCGTTATCATGCAGCTCGCATATTACCGAATTATCTGCCCCAACGGCCACTGCAGTTACGACCCACAGATCAAGCCCCTGATATTTTATACTGTTATAACTTGCATCTATGCCTATAATGTTCGAATCTGCCATGCTTGGCAGATATTCACTCCAACCATCTTTGGCTCTTTTTACAATATCCCCGTATGATGAATTTTTCAATACTGACATGGTCTCATCCTTTCTGCGAACCGCGTCAAGATATACACTGCTGAGCATCGTATATGTTGTATGTGTGACTTGTTATGTATTCGTTTAGGGATAAAATAACGCACAGGTCAGATCAAATTCAACCTGCAGGATATGCTGCCATATTATTCAAGAATGCATGTGTGAGATATTAAAAGATGCTGCGGTCATATTATATCCAAGTCTTGATAGTTGCACAGAACCAAAATCCGACATATCCATATTAGAGTTGATAGCGGATCATGTTATGCGCGTATTCCAGTATGCCATGGTGGCGATCTTTGCAGCTTTTTTCCACACGGCTGCCGTTTACGCCCAGTCTGAAATTGCCGTAGATGTGGAGATGGATGAATATTCTCTTGGAGATAATATTGTATTCGTGCTCAAAGTTCCAGACCTTTCATACGAATCCGCAATACTTACATTCTCGCATGATTTACAAAACGTGACTTCACTAGAAATTCCAGTATACAATACGACCTCTACGTATACGTCGCCGGATCCGATTAATTCATTTTACCAGCCGGGTCTTTGGACGCTGCAAATCCAGTACGGTGAGTTATCAGCTGATGATGTCTTTACAATACTGGATTCAGATGATGTTTTACTCCCGTCGTGGTTTAGGAATATATCTATATTGTGGGCTAGCACGATAATACAGGATACAGACTATGGGAAATATCTGTATCTTTTATACGATGCAAAAATTTTGGATTCTCCGATTCCAACAGATATTCAAAGCGCGGTGATTCCTGACTGGTTTAAAAATTTGGCCACAAAATTTTGGACTGACGGACATATTGATGATTCAACATATGTCAACATTATAGATTACCTTTTGCCTGAAATTATCGTATTGAAATAACTGCGCTTAATTTTTTCTAAAAGCTTTTGACATTGCCAGAAATACAAATGCGACTGCTAGGGCAATTATCACACCGCCGACAGTTCCGTATATCAGATCTTTGAAATTTAATACATTGGACTTGTCACCATTGATGTCCTTTTGGCTTTCTAGAATACATTTCTCGCCATCAAACACAGTGTTTGCACCGCATACTGGTTTCTCATCTAGCATGCACTGGCCGTTTACCATTATCATCCCGGCATCGCATTTAATTTCTAACTCTTCCATCTTTTCTGTATCCTCCATCTTTTCTAACTCTTCCATCTTTTCTGTATCCTCCATTTCTTCTTCTGCAGGTTTGGCATCATTGGATATTTTGCCAAATATTTCAACACTAGTAACTCCGGATTCAACATTGATCATTAAATGTATGCGATTTTCATAATTTGAATCTAAAATCTCATGTGGGACGTTTATCGGTTCAGCATCAGCTAGCACATAATATCCATCCAAGTCTGCAGGATATCCGAATAAATTTGTGTCAAGATGTACTGAGAGTATTTCAGATTCAGAACTAGAACTTAACTTAAAAACCACTGATTGAAAATCTTCATCAAAATATGACTCTAAGATTATATCACTAATATCATATTCTGCAAATGAACCCATAGCCGAATCTACAGGCATGGTCATTGAGGGCTCAGTGGCATAAACAATCATTGGAGCTAGTACAAACAGTATTGCAACATATCCGAATAAAATCCGCATATGTATGAGAAACTAAAACCCACATAAAAGCCGATCTGTTACGAATAATGCGGTATCTTGAATTTATACAATGCCGCGAAGTATCTGCACTATTTTTTCACCGATAATGTTAGCTGCCAATGACTGTGCCTCTGCAGTCATTGCCCCGATGTGGGGCGTTAGTACGACATTCTCGATTTTTGTGAGTTTGTTTCCAGTAGCTGGCTCTGTTTCAAATACGTCTAGTGCCGCACCGCCAAGCCGTCCTGCAACCAACGCCTCATACAGCGCATCCTCGTCGATTACACCGCCGCGTGAAGTGTTGATTATGGCCGCAGTCGGTTTCATCAGGGAAAGTTTTTCTGCATTTATCATGTGTTTTGTCGATTCCAACAGGGGCACGTGCAGTGAGACATAGTCTGAGCTTTTTAGCAGCGTCTCAAGATCCGCTTTGAACAGTCCCACCTCTTTTGCAAATTCCCCGTCTATTGCAGCCGGATCATATCCTATAATGTTCATATTTAGTGCGCGCGCAAGCCGTGCAAGCCGTTTTCCAATGTTTCCAAGACCTACAATGCCGAGGTATTTGCCTTTAAGCTCTGTTCCCTTTATCTCACCCTTTAACCACTCGCCCTTGCGCATCCCACTGTCGGCTCTGGGAATTTTCCTGGCAAGTGAGAACATCATTGCAAGAACCAGTTCTGCAACAGCTGTGGTGGCACCCTCGATTGCATTTATCACGCGAATATTGGCCTCTTTTGCAGCATTCAAATCAATATTGTCAAGGCCAACCCCTACGCGGGCTATGATTTTGCATGATGCTGCATTTTTGATCAAATCTGCCGTAAGTTTTGTACGACTTCGGACTATGATGATCTCATAATCTTTAATCTTCTCAGCTAAATCATCGGGAGTAATTTCTGGCATATATGATACTGACAGACCGTTATCTTTGAGTATTTTTTGCAGTATCTGATCTGTTGTATCGCATACTAGTACTCGTCCCTGCAGATCAGTCACACTGCACAAAAAATCGTGCGGCATATAACCTTATCAGGCGTGTAAAAAAAACAAATGAAAATCTAAATTCCTAATTCTGCTTTGATTTGTGCTGCGCGTTCATCCGTGTACAAACCGTGCAAGTTTATCATTGGATGTTCGACGCTTTCTTCTCCCATTGGTGGGATAGCATCACTGGGGTTACCGAGCAAATATGCATAGGATGCAACCGGTGGATTTTGCTCTAGCTTTTCGTTCAATCCGAACGGATCGCCTGCGATAATTACCGTTGCAGCTCCACTATATATTGCAGCATAGTCATGGTTTACGGCCACATAAACGCCTGGTTCGTCAAAGACGATGTCAGCTATCATGTTTTGTGAACCTCCCAACAACCACGTTTCCGTAGCAGCTGATTGGACTCTGTTACCCTGTGTTACTCTGTCTATGATCTCACCTACCACGTGCCAGTATACTGGCTCGTTGCCTTGGTTTTCAATGAAAAATCTTATGTGTTTGCCTGTCTCAACGAAGAGCAGCTGTGACTGGTATTGTTTAAGCTCTTCTGCATTCCATGGCTGGACTACAAAGATGTTTGAATTTGCATTGCCTTTGATTAACTCGTTGTGACCAGAGTTTGGAACATATCCAAACTGGAATCCGTTTACCACTGTGCCAGTGTTCTCGTGTTTAAACATGGCTACCTGATCATATGTGCCATCTTCTGTCAGATAGAGCTGGTTGTATTGCAGCTGAAACTCCAATGCATCACTTTCGTAAAATATTCTGTCAATCTCGCCTGTGGGCGTGGTTTTTTCAACCATGAGTTTTTTGTAACCGTCTACTGGGTCTACTATGGCAATTCCATACATTCCCGAGAGAACGTGCTGATCCATGCCAATCAAGCGTACGCCAGAGCAGTGGTATTTGAAAACACCTGCAGACTGTGCAATATAGCAATACTCTGCAGTCTCGCCGGGGTTTATGGAATCAAAGTACTGTGCACTGGTTTGTGATGCATGCATGTCGTTTCCGTGTCCTGTAACTTCATCTGCGGGTATGGTGAGGGTCATCATTACTATATCGCCCTGTTGGACACGTAGTGTTGGACCTGGTACTTGTTGGTTGAATGCCATTCCATGGTATTCTTTTGGTTTGTCAGCGGTATGTCCCATGATGGGCAGTTTAACACTCTCACCGGTAAGGTCAAACCTTACGACTTTGCGTCCTGTACTCTCCAAAGCGCCACAATCTGTTTCAGAAAATGCTTTTGGCATTACAAGTTCTAGTCCGCCCATTTCTTGAATCTGTCTTAAAACGTCAGCATCCATTTTTGATATGTCAAGTGATTGTGTGCCTAGTTGTGACTGCGTATATGTGCCTCCAAGTAATGTCGCACCAAGAACCGCAACTGCGGTAATGGTTAGAATCATACTGTGTTTCTTATTCATTGAGTCCATGACTAGATATACTTATATAAATTAAGATATTTTTTGTGCGATTTTGTATTGTATCTGTAATTTACACGAAAAATTAAGATTTGGGCACAAAATAAGACTAGGTGCCAAATTCATGCTATTTTTTGCCGATTTGGACGATATTTCATTCAAATCAAACCCTGATTATACTCTCCTGTATGACCAGTTATTTTTTAAAAGAAAAGGAAATTAACACCTAGCACTGTTCATTATACGTGAAATACCGCACAGACGAGGATTCGCTTGGAAAAATAAAGGTACCATACAATGCATACTATGGCCCGTTCACTGCCAGAGCTATAATGCAGTACCATGTTACAGGCCATCTGCCGCATCAAAACCTAATAGATGCATTTGTCATGATAAAACGATCAGCCTCTCTTGCCAATGCAAAAACTGGCGCATTGGATGGTAAACGAAGCCGTGTCATCATCCGCGCATGCGATAGAATACTTGGCGGCGAGTTTAGGGAATGGTTTGCAGTGGACATGATAAACTCCGGAGCCGGAACTGCGTTTAACATGAATACAAACGAGGTAATCGCAAACATCGCACTTGTCATATCGGGTAGAAAAAAAGGCCAGTATTCATACATTCATCCAAATGATCATGTCAACATGTCACAGTCAAGCAACGACACGTATCCAACTGCGATGCACCTGAGTCTTTTGCCGAACATAAATGCGGTAATTTTTGCAGCAGAAACGCTGAAAAAATCACTTTCCAAAAAAGCCAAAAAATTCGCATCATACAAAAAAATAGGCCGAACACATCTGATGGATGCGCTTCCTGTAACACTTGGGGATGAATTTGCAGCATATGCTGTGGCAGTTTCAAAATCAAACGAGGCGCTAAAGATGGCATCTGTTGGACTTTATACTGTGGCACTTGGAGGAACGGCGGTGGGATCCGGAGCCAACACGCCAAAAGGATACAGAAAAATTGTGATAAACGAGCTGGCAAAAATTTCAAAACTCCCAATCAAACCCGAACCTAACATGCATCATGGACTGCAAAGCAGATTTGCAGTGGTATCAGTATCATCTGCACTAAAAAACATGGCAATAGAGATTGCAAAGGTGGCAAATGACATACGCCTTATGGCATCAGGACCGGTAGCCGGTCTCTCTGAAATAAGAATCCCAGTAGTGCACGCTGGCTCCTCGATAATGCCCGGCAAGGTAAACCCCTCGCTTGCAGAATGCATGAACATGGTGTGCAACAATGTCATAGGAAACGACACGTCAGTCTCACTTGGCGCTCAGGGCGGACAGTTTGAGCTAAACGTCATGTTGCCTGGCATGCTAAAATGCATCCTAGAGTCATCTGATATGATGGGGAATTTTATTCCGATTTTTGCTACAAATCTTGTGGATGGTCTTGATGCCAACCCGAAAAAACTGCGCGAGAATGTTGAAAACAGTCCTGTTATAGTGACCCTTTTGACTCCAAGCATCGGATACAAGATCTCATCTGAGATATTCAAAGAATCAGTAAAAACTGGAAAATCCATCCGGGATATTGCTTTGGCTAGGAAACTTTTGACAAAGGCGCAAATAGACGCCTTTTTGGGATAAGCTATGGCCAAAATCTGGATAGAGGCATACGGATGTTCTGCTAGTTTTGCAGACTCTGAGATGATAGCCGGTATTGTGGCAAACGGCGGACATGTTTTGGCCGAATCCGAACACGATGCTGACGCTAGTATACTGGTAACGTGTTCTGTAAAAGATTCGACTGCGGGAAGGATGGCATACAGGATAAAAAAACTTGGAACAAAACCGCTTGTGATTGCCGGATGCCTTGCAAAGGCAGAACCTGAAACTGTCTCAAAACTTGCACCAAAAGCCTCAATGATGGGACCCTCATCAATTGGCGGAACGCTGCAACTGCTCGAGGGCGCCCTGCATGGAAAAAAACGTGTCAGTTTGGGCGATGATACAAGAAAAATCGGACTTCCAAAAGTTCGATTAAATCCTGCAGTGGGGATAGTGGAAATTGCAAGCGGATGCATGAGCGAATGCACATTCTGTCAGACAAAGCTTGCAAAAGGTGATATAACAAGCTATAGGGTCGGGGATGTTGTAAGACAGGTAAAAGAAGAGGTGCACTCTGGCTGCTCTGAAATATGGCTTAGCTCAACTGACAACGGATGTTACGGTTTTGATATAGGATCCAATCTTCCGGAACTGGTGGATGCTGTATCTGCAATACGCGGGGACTTTATGATACGAATAGGGATGATGAATCCGATGTACATGCCAAGAATCCGCAATGATCTGCTAAACTCGTATGAGAATTCAAACGTGTACAAGTTTATCCATGTGCCGGTTCAAAGCGGTAGCAACCCTGTTCTTGCCGCAATGAAGCGCGGACACACGGTTGGAACCTTTGAGGATGTGGCAGAAAAAATACGAAAACGTTTTTCAAAGTTTACCATATCCACTGACATCATTGTGGGATTTCCAACTGAGAGTGATGATGACTTTGAGGAGACAGTGTCACTTTTAGAAAAAACCCGTCCTGACATTGTAAATATATCCAAATACAGTGCGCGTCCTGGAACCGATGCTGCCAAGATGGACAAAATTAACCCCGAGACTGTAAAACGCAGAAGCCGAAAGATTACCCAGGTGGTATCTGATATTGCGTCCGAATCCAACAAAAAATGGATCGGATGGTCAGGAAAGGTGCTCTTTTCTGAGAATACTGAAAACGGTATACGCGGCAGAAATTACGCCTACAAACCCATATACGTTCCAAAAGGGGCACATGTGGGTCTCTCATGCAATGTCCGGATAACTGGGTCTACGACAAACAATCTTTTGGGCCAAATTGAGGGTTAAATATTTTAGATCGCATATTGGAGAAAAATTATGTAAGAAGGTTTTTTATCTGATACTGTAGTGTATCACATGTTGAGAAGCGATCTAAAGGGTAGAATACTCTTAATCGGCATAGGTGAGACTGGCTCAAAAATGGCCACAAAAGCCTCTGCAACAACTGGCTGGAACTGTGTAAAAATGGGCTCTAGACAGTCATCTTTTGATTATGTACACGTATCTGACGGTGAGGTCTTAAATCCGTCAATGCGCCTTGTGAGGGCAAATGCTCTTAATGCTGTAAAGAATGTCTCTTTGCAGGCACGAGAATACGATTCTGCAATAGTTTTAGCAGCTTTGGGTGAAAAAGAAGGCGCAGCCCTGGCACCAATGGTGTTAAATGCGTGCAAAAACATGTCTACTGCCTCGGTGGTAACAATGCCTTTTGCATATGAAAAAGAGCGGATATTTGAATCCGGTGTGGCGCTAAAACGGGTGCGCGAAGGGTCTGGATTTACATCAATTATAGACAATGAAGCAATGCACGAGAGCAATCCTGATCTTAGCATACAAGAATGCAACGAGATTGCATACAATGCTGCAGTGTACGTTTTAAACTCACTCAAGGATTGCAGCATGCCTGCTGGAACAAACATCGTATCATCTGCGAGGGATGGTCAAAGCGTGGAAATGGCACTGCGCGATTCTTTAAAAATGCTTTACAATACAGCATCTGAAAATACCGGTCATTCTGTATTACATCTTTCCGGAAACAGCATTCCTGTAGGAATGATTGATGCAGCATCAAAGCTTTTGCACGATGTATGCGGCAGCTCGCAAATTATGGCAAAACATACCGAAGGGAAAACACAGCTTGTCATGGCATCTGCGGTAATTGGAGCGACACGTTTTGATTCATACGATCCGCTAAGTCAGATACCTGCGGATTTGACCATGGACTGGAATGAACCAGAACTTGGTTTGAACATTGATCTTGATTTAAGACAATTGGAATAATAGTTTCATTATAAGAAAAATTTTGATTTTTTACTAGTTTGTAGATTTTTTATCTGCATCTTTTGGTTTATCCTTTACAGGTGCATCTTTTACATCCGTTGGTTTATCCTTTGCAGGTGTATCTTTTACATCCGTTGGTTTATCCTTTGCAGGTGTATCTTTTACATCCGTTGGTTTATCCTTTGCAGGTGTATCTTTTACATCCGTTGGTTTATCCTTTGCAGGTGTATCTTTTACATCCGTTGGTTTATCCTTTGCAGGTGTATCTTTTACATCCGTTGGTTTATCCTTTGCAGGTGTATCTTTTACATCCGTTGGTTTATCCTTTGCAGGTGTATCTTTTACATCCGCAGGTTTTGACTTTACATTCACAAGTTTTGATTTTACATCCACAAGTTTTGACTTTACATCTTTTGGTTTATCCTTTACAGGTATATCTTTTATTTCCGTGGATGCGGTTTGTTCTCCTTCATATTTTGAAATTAAGATATGGCCTTCGTCGGTTTTATGCAAGCGAACCCTGATTTTTCTTGGAGGGTGGCGTATTCCTTTGCTCCATATGGACTGTGAAACATCCATGTCTATTTTTACTTCGGATACTCCCATGTGGTGGCGCGCAAACTCGCGCATCATGTTTATGGCACGTTTTGCCCTGCGGTTGTCCGGAGAGAGTAGAACTTTGCCCAAATTTATGGTGTATACACGGTCAGTTTCTGCAGACAATCTAACCAAACCTCGCATGTGCATGCCGCCAGTCTCTACGTTTTGGATTTGTTCTGACTGATCTGCGCGTGCGTGCAATTACCCATGCCGGCACGGATGATGTCTGTTTGGTTTTCTTTATTATACGAATTTTTCTTGCGGATGTTTTACGTGCTCCCATATTTACACGAAGATTTTCAACCTACTTTTAAACCAACTGTAATCTGCGGCTTTATTCTTGCAAATGTACATCAAAAATACTATATCCAATTGATCCAAAACTGTCAGCACGGCACGGCGGATTGGCATTCTAGAAAGTATATTATTTAAAATCAGATTCTATCACCAAGCGTATCTGCTCCAGTATTCTAGCTGATGCCCCCCAGAGAACCTCGCCATTAATGTCAAACTCTACTGCATCATGTATGCCATGAATAGTATCTGCCGTCCGCGTTTCAAGTAAATCATAAAGTTTCGGACTGTACGTCCGTTCCACTTCGTCATTTATAACCAAATCATCGTATTGTTTTTCCAATATACACACATACGGTGTAATCACATATCCTGTCCCAAGGGTTCTGACATCATCAAGATTTGCTAGCACCTGCTCGCGTTTCACATTTAATCCCAGCTCTTCGTGCGTTTCACGGATGGCAGTATCTGCCAAATCCGCATCGCCTTTTTCTGGTTTACCACCGGGAAATGATATTTGTCCTGCATGAATTCTAAGATTTGCGGATTTTTTTGTCAAAAGAACGCGCATATCTGGACCGCATATTGCAACCAAAACTGAAGCGGGCACACCTCCGCTCATTTTTATCCCATATGGCACATTTGAGAGGATTCTGCGCATATCTGATATCTCCAATACCATACCTGCATATGCAGATGATATTGGCGTTTCGTCAAGGTTTTAACCACAGAGTGCGTCAATTGAAAGTATGGGAATCTTTTTTGAAATAAACCCCCCCAAAGTGATCGAAAGTGAGTCAGATTCGGACGCATTTGAGAGGATGCACAACTTGGCAAAGAAATTTGACTCAATACTGCAAATGTGCGGAGGCGTGCTAGTAACTGATTCAGTACTTGGAAAACCGCGACTTGATCCAATTGACATGGCGGGCATAATCAAAAAATCGCACCCAAATCTTGAGATCATAGTGAGCATGCGCGTTATAGACAAAACAGAGGCGGCAGTCTCGCAATTTGTCTTAAAAACATGTGATGGAAAAATTGACGGAATTCTTGTAGTGAAAGGGGATCCGGGCAAGGGGGGGGATTCTGGACTGATTCCAAGTGCGGTTGCCAAAACTACAAGCGCTGCAATCAGGACATACCTGTCTGTTCCAAGCAGGCCAAATTATGCAAAAATTCAAAAAAAAATAGACTCTTGCCCTGCTGGATTTTTCACACAGGTAATACGCAGCATGGATGATGTCTCCGGCATTTGTAAAAAATTTGCACCATTGGGATTTCGCACCATCCCGTGCATACTGATTCCATCGGAAAAAAATGCCGCGTCTGCAAAATTTCTCAATCTTGACTGGTCATCATATTCACAAAATGCTTTTGAATTTATCAAATCAGTACACGATACTGCCGGCGATGTCTTGTTGACGTCCCCAAGTGATATGCAGGCAGCATCGGATATGATGGATGCACTCTAGATTGTAAAATATGCAGCTTTTGGATGGTGCACCACAATAGCCGCAGTTGACTGCTCTGGTATAATCTGACCCTCTTTTGTTATCTCCATTATCTCTTTTGCAGGTTGCAGCAGATCCCATACATGCCTGTGTTGACCTACATCTGGGCAGCTTGGAAATCCCCAGCTGTATCGCAGACCCGAATCTCCGATTCCAAGCTCGGCTCGTATTTTATTGTGCGTCCATTCTGCTAGAGCCTCAGCTGTCTCCACCGCAAGACCGTGCAGGTAATATGCGTCAGTATACTGGTCTTCTTTGTTCCATTTTTCAACAAGATCTGCCACTTTTTTTCCCACAGTAACTGCCTGGAATGCAACTGTATCATCATTTCCAAAATAATCTGGTATGCACAAACGTCTCTCATGCCCGGAGCGCGGAAAATCAAAAGTCACCGTTCCACCGTCCCATTTTTTAACCTCCAGCTTTGTCCCCATACCTTTGCATTTGTAATATCCGTACACTATGTGTGGCTCGAAAAGATTGTCCCTTTTCACCCTTTCTTTCCACTGTAACAAGAGCTCATCTGTATCAATATCGGTTTTTTTTGCAGCATTTCCCCTTATGCCCCATGAAAGTTTGAAGAGGGATTTTTCATCCATCATCTCCCAGACCTTATCCAAAGGTATGTCGTTTTTGTCAAGATTTGTAGCCCTGCCAGTTTTGGGAATTTTTGGCGGATTTACTGGTTTGATATCGCTGCGCTGCACCGAGGGGGTCTTTACCTGTACATTCTCGGTCCATTTGTCCATTTTTCCCCGCCATTTGAGCACAAACTCTTCGCGCTCATCTGATACAAGTTTGTCCATTATCTTTAGCCCCTCAAACATGGTATTGCAGTAAAAGACCCCGGGGTTGTACACTGAATCTTTTTTGGCAATTCTGTTTACAAAGCTGCTGTTAACAGCTGCCCCTCCGCACAAAACCGGCAGATTCATTCCGGCTTTTCTTGCATGCTCTACAAACAAACCCATTTGTTTGGATGTTGCAACCAATAGTGCAGATAATCCTATAGCGTCTGGATTCGTCTCTTTTATTTTTTCAAGAAATTTCTGAAGCGGAACCTGTTTTCCAAGATCATGTACGGTATATCCGTTGTTTTCAAATATTGTCTTTACCAGATTTTTCCCAATATCGTGCACATCGCCCTGCACTGTACCTAACACAAAAATCCCCTTTGAGGTGCCTTCTTTTTGCATGAGATATTTTTCAAGCTCCCTGACTGCAGCTTTCATACATTCGGCGGATTTTAGCACAAACGGCAGTATAAGCTCGCCTGCTCCAAATTTATCGCCGACCTCTTTCATGGCAGGAAGAAGATCCTCATTTAACGTGCCCAAGGCAGCTTTGTGTTTTTCAACCTCGTTGGCATCTGATATGAGCACACCTTTTGGCAGTTTTTCAGATATTGAAAAAACCACATCCTTTTCTATCCCATCCTTTAACCGGTGCATGATGCGGTAATTGCATTTTTTACCCCAGCTCCACGACTCGTCCATCCTGTCCTGTTTTTTCCCCATTGTTGCAGGTTTTACCCCATCAAAATAAGATATGAGATTCGCAAGTGCGTCCTCGGATTTATCAAATATCAGATCTTCTGTTAGACGTATCTCGGCAGATTCAATCTCCCCGTATGGAATAATCTCTTTTGCATTTACTATTGCGCAATCAAGTCCCGCTTTTACAGCATGGTGCAAAAATACTGAATTTATCACAATTCTTGCCTGCTTTTCTAGTCCAAAACTGATGTTACTTAACCCCAAGACAGTATATGATTCGGGCATATTCTCGTGCACCATGCGTATTCCATCCAATGTGTTTTTCCCAGCACTGCGAAATTCTTCCTCGCCAGTTGCCAGGGTAAATGTTAAAACATCAAAGACAAACTGTTGTTTCCCAAGTCCGTATTTTTCACCTTCCTTTACCATCATTTGCGCAACCTGCAGTTTCTCTTTTGGGGTTTTTGCCATGCCATCCGGTCCTATGCACATTGCGATGGCAGGGGCGCCGTATTTTGCCATAAGTGGGGCAATCTGCCTAAAGCGGGAACCGTCCCCTTCAAGATTTATTGAATTTATTATGGGCAAGGCTGGAATCTGCTCAAGTGATGCCTCTATCACTTCCGGATCCGTGGAATCTATTACCAGAGGGGCATCAACTGTAAGGCAGAGATGTTTTACAAGATTGCACATGAATTCTTTTTCATCATCCCTCTCTGTGGTGGCAACACATACGTCAAGACAGTGGGCTCCATTATCCACCTGTTCTCTGGCAAGACTCAGCAAACCCTCGTAGTCGTTTTCCATTACGAGCCTTTTTGCGATTCTTGAACCCTGCGTGTTGAGCCTTTCGCCTATTATCAGCGGAGCCGGAACCTGCCGTATCTTTATTGAGCTAAGCGCGGAGCTGATTCTTTGCTCATTCATACTGGTGTATATTTTGCGCTTTGTAAATACTTCGCGGGTCAAACTAGCGCGCCTTTGGGACAGCATCGACTGTCTCCCGAAACGCCTTTGTATGCTCTGGTGTGGTACCGCAACATCCGCCTATGATGCGTATGGCAGGATATTTGACAAGGAATCTGCCAAGGGATGCGGACATATCTTTGGGACCCATGCCGTATTTTGCAACGCCGCCCTCGTTTACCGGCATTCCTGCATTTGGAACTATGATGATTGGATGCAATGCTTCCTCGTTGAGCCATCTTATACTCTCTTCCATCTCTTCAGGACCTGTGGAACAGTTTAGACCAAACACGTCTATGCCCATTGGGGACACTGTGGTGTATGCAGCATCTATCTTTGTACCAAGAAGCATCTTACCGTACTGATCCAACGTGACGTTTGCAATTATGGGAATCTTTGTGCTGGTTTTTTGCATTGCAACATGTGCCCCCTGCACTGCAAGCTTTACCTCCAATATGTCCTGACTTGTCTCTATCAATATGGCATCAGCCCCGCCGGATACAAGTCCAACTGCCTGCAACTCGTACGCCTCGCGTATCTCCAAGAGGGGTATCTGCCCAAGATCCGGATCGTGTGAGCTTGGAAGATATCCGCTTGGACCCATTGTACCTATGATGTAGCAGAGTTTTTTCGTGTTTTCTGCAGCTTGTAATGCAAGCGAGACTGCCTTTTCGTTAATCTCAACTGTTCTCTGGCCAAAACCGTATTCGTCTAGCTTTATCTTGTTTGATCCAAACGTGTTTGTTTCTATGCAGTCAGCTCCGGCCCTGATGTATTTTTCATGAATTTTTACAATCCATTCAGGATGTGTTAAAACAAGTCCGTCATTAAAGCCGTCCTTTTTGTCGGGAAAATCCTCCGGTTCAGGAGAGAGTTTTTGAATTTCAGTCCCCATTGCGCCATCAAACACTAGTATCCTTTCTGCCAACGCCTCCAAAAACGCCTGCTTTGATTCCATGACTATCCCTGTATTCATGCGGTTTAATTCTTTTTGCAGACTAGGGATTTTACGAGGCTGTAAAACCTTGCTCATTGCGGGTTAAACTTTGCAAAAAAATCCCTGATTTGCTCTGCATACGCCTCTACAATGTCAACAATTTCAGCATGCTCAGGTCCTGTCGGTTCGCGTTTGTGAAAAGACTGGAACGCACTGAGTGCCGAGCCCACCATTTCTCCGACAAAAAATCCGCATAAAAAATCACCCTGCCTTTTGGCATGCCATACATCAGATATGCGAGGGGATGCTCCGGCTTTTTTGTACAGCTCTAATGACTGCGATACTAGCTCATCTGTCCGTTTTTTATATTCAGAATCTAGAGTCACGGATAACATATCCTGGCAGGTTATTTCTCAATGCCTGATTTTTGCTCTTCAATGTATATGCCGTCCAAAAATACGCGGTGATCTTTGTTTTTTACCTTTGTATTTTGTGCAATGTTTGCAGCAGTCTGCGTTACATCCGTTAAGACGGCCCCTGTAATTGTAACAACCTCACCCTTTGGAACGACTTTGGTTTTACCCACAATGTCGGCCAAACGGGCCGAGCGTTCTCCTTGGAAATTTTCAATCTGCACAATGTTGTTTTTCACAGATACTGTAACTGGAAAATGGGCGTATACAATTTTCATTTTTATCGTATACCCTGTAACAATTCCCTCAAAGAGGACGCGGACAAGCGAGCGGGCCGTATTCATTATGGAGTAATCATGTTTGCGCGTACCGCGTGATTTTATGGTGACGGTTTTTTCACCAATTTCTATATCCACTGGTATTTTTCTGAAATTTTTAAACGTCTCTCCAAGCGGACCTTGCACGTGCATCATTCTGCCTTTGATGCTTACACTGACTCCGTCAGGTATGGCAATTTCCTGTGAAGTTTTTTGGGATTGTTGATTAGAAGACATACCCTATCAAAAACCCCCCTATTCCTTTTTCTGCCGCTGTATGATGGGACATTACGCCCTGGTTTGTAGTGACAAGCAGCATTCCCCTGTTGTATGCTGGAAGATACTGCCTCTCCCAAAAAGTATACTCGTCCTTTGAGACCCTAAAGCGCGGCGATATGGATCCGCATTTTGTAATTTTTGCACCAAGTTCGATTTTGAATTTGCCGCCTCTTTTGTCATCAACGTACTCGTAGCTTTGAATATATCCGTCTTTTTGCAGCGTCTTTAAAACCTCGACTCCAAGATTGGAGGTTGGATATATCGTACACTGGCGTTTTCTGCGCGCACCTGTATTGTACAAGGTGACAAACAAATTTGCTATAATATTAGTTGCCGGCATTCATATCACCTGTTTTTCTTAAACCCCAGATCGATTGCGACTTCCCTAAAGCATCGCCTACACAGCATTAAGTCATATTTTTGAATTACCGCAGTATAATCCCCGCATCTTTTACACCATTTGGAACCGCGGCCAAAGTTGTGCTTTTTTCTTCCCGTACTCTCGTAGCTTCTGTCTTTGGCCATTTTATACCATGTCCGTCCCAAATTCCTTTGATATGAAGCCTTGTGCCTGCAATGCTGTAATTTTGTGATTTTTCCCCAATTTTGCCTTGTGACGGCTACGCGTGCGTATGCTGAATCCGGGTCTATTGAGCGATACTGCCACGTCAAGACCAAGTATGCCGATGTGTGGATCGTATTTTACATTCGGTATGTCTATGTGCTCTTTAATCCCAAAAGAGACGTTGCCAAAATTATCAAAAGATTTGCCGCGCAGTGTATTACCTTTTGCATCCAAGAGCCGTTTTAAGAGCAACATTGCATCCTTGCCGCGTATTGTAACTGCAACGCCTATTGGTTCGCCTTTGCGGACACCAAAGTCCCTCTGGCTTTCTTTTGCGTTTCTAGCACATGATTTTTTACCAGATATGTAATCGAGCGCTTTTTTGCAAGTTACTATTGCATCGCCGGATTTACCAACTCCCATGTTTAGAACCACCTTTGAGAGGGTAATCTTTTTCATGATATTTTCTGTGGTTTGCTCTGACATGTCTACTTACCAATCCCCAGTGCCGGCTTTCCGCTACCAACGGGTATTATTATTCCCGTGGGTATCTTCACCTGTCTTCCTTTTAACTCCAAAGAGATCATCTTTGGAAGCATAAATGTGCCTTCTTTTACGGCCTTTATGGTGCCAAGCTGTCCGGCGTTTACCCCGCGCGTTACTATTGCAACAGTTCCAGGCTCCATTTTTATGATTTCCACAATGTTCTGACTTGGAACCTCCAAAATACATGAATCACCCACGGATGCTTTTACATCAGATATGATACTCCTTCCATCGTGCAGTCCAATCTGCATCTTGCCTCCGTTTAGTGTGGTTTTGCTGGTAATGCGGCATATTTTTTTTGTTTTTTCAGAATCATCTATTACGACCGGTTTCAAAATCGCCCCATCGCGTGGAACCATTCTGTAAATTTCTTTTATTCCGTCTAGTTCTATTACGTCCATGAGGCCAAGTCCGTGGTGGAGTGATTTGCGGACAATTCCGTCAACTTTTAGCTTGTTTCCGTAAATGCTGGCTTTGGCTTCACGAAGAGTTTTTACAATTTGTAGCGTATCGCGCAGGAAAACTGCCAGTGGGACTGAAAATTCTTTTGGATGTGCGCCTGATTTTACCGTAACCACAAACCGTTTACTCTTGCGTGTTATTCCCCAAAACTGCGGAGCCATTTGACGTTTTAGTTTTTTACTGCCTGCAATGCTGACCATTATTGTGCACCCTCCGTCGGTTTTGTACTCTCTGCCGGTTTTGTACTCTCTGCCGGTTTTGTACTCTCTGCCGGTTTTGTACTCTCTGCCGGTTTTGTACTAGCTGATGATTGTGCACCCTCCGTCGGTTTTGTACTCTCTGCCGGTTTTGTACTAGCTGTGGGTTTGACATTTGCAACCGTATCCGTTGTTGAATTTTTAACTTTGGATTTTTTGCCTTCCAAACGGGCCCGTCTCCATTTGTCGGTTGTATCAAGAGCTGTAATTACCACGTTTGATGCGTGCACCATGACATCTATCTTGTCCCCTTTGCCTTTTTCTTTTTTAACATCTTCTATGGCTATGGTGCCGTCTGCCGCATTTGATTTTATCACCTTGCCGGATATCTCTTTGTATTCTCCGCGGACAATCAGTATGGTATCTCCTTCGATTACACGGGCACTGCGTTTGCCGTATTTTTTGCGCAAATCTTTTGAGAGCGGACTTGCAAGCTGGCGACTACGGAATTCCAACGAGGCTCTGTATATCTGCATATTTCTCATCTTTGTAGGCTTCATATCATACCACCGTTGATGCCAGATTTGCAACTCTTGGCCATTTTTCTGAAGCCTCTGCTGCAACTGGTCCTTTAATGTCAGTACCCTTTAACTCGCCTTCCGGGGTGACAAGCACTGCTGCATTATCCTCAAATGCTACTCTTACACCGTTTAGCCTCCTGACGGCATATTTTTGTCTGACTATAACGGCACCATGTACCTGTTTGCGCAGCTCTGCTGGCCCTTTTTTTACCACGACGTTTACAAAATCCCCGACTGCTGCTGCAGGAAGACGTGAAACACGGGTTTTTATTTTATGAACCATAATAATTTCAAGTATCTTTGCACCGCTGTTGTCGGCGCACGTTATCTGGGCACCAACTGGCAGGGCGCGTGTAACATATGGCCTAAATTCCTCCACACCTTTGGCTTTGCCGCGGCTTCTACCCTGTGACATTATTTGAGCACCTCTATTATGACAAATGAGACTGATTTTGCAATCGGTCTACATTCTGCGGCCATTACTTTATCGCCCTCATTAATCTCAATGTTGGATGGAACGTGGGCATGAATGCTGCTTTTACCCCTGGCATATCTTTTGAATTTTGAAAATCTAACCGGAGAATCTTTTTCAATTACGACCGTGTTTTTTGCATTCGCACTGACAACAACACCCTCGAATATTTTGCCGCGTATTGAGAGTGTTCCGTTGAATGGATTTTTTATGTCGCCTTTTTTTATCTCCAAGTTTGGCGCTGTAACTTTAATGCCTATGTTTCTTGTCATTTTGCACTCCTCTCATGCGTCCTGTACGCAATTTGTGCGCCGTCTAGAATGCATTTTGATTCTCCCAATTCGAATTCCCATGCAGAACCTCTTTTAGGATACATTTTTTGTCCCAAATGCGTTGCAATGTGAAACATGTTTTTGCTTTCGCGTACAATTGTACCTGAAACATTGAGCATTTGCGGATTGCATGATTTGCATACGCTGACATGCAGTCCTGTCAGCTCGTGTGCATACAGGTTTTCTGGCGTAATCATTGCGCTTCTACCTCTGTTAGTTTTGTGAACAGGCGGGCAATATTGCGGCGCAAAGGACGTATCTTGCCGCTATCTTTGCGCAGTGTGCCGTTTTTAGAACTCATTCTCATCTTTGTTAAATCCGCCCTTAAATCTTGTATCATTGATTTTATATCTTCAGAATTCATGGCTTTGATCGCCTTTGCACGCAGTTTTGCCATATTTATGCATCTGCTCCATTGATTAGTGCCGCATCCTTTGCCACCTGTTGCTCTTTAGTAATGCTGGATTTTACATCCAGTTTTTGGGACGGGTCTGTAATCTCTTTTACATCCGTCTTTGGTTTTTGTACCTCTACATCTTTCTTTTTGGTTTTTTTCATCTCAAATTCTGGAATAAGTTTTTCTTTTTTGGCGATTCTAATGCGTATGCCGATAAGACCCATGGGTGTCTTTACATGTGCAATATCCTCATCTACGATAACTGTTGCATGATGGCCCGCCCTTGGAAGTATGCCTGCGGTGTGTTTTTCAAATGCAGATCTATCGCCCCTAAGCTTGCCGGATATGGTTATTTGCACACCCATAGCCCCGCTGTCCATTATCTGCTGCATGGTCCACATTGTTGCCCTGCGAAAAGCCGTACCGCGTTCCAAATGTGATGCCATACGGTTGCACATGACGCTTGGAGATTGATCCGGTTTTGTAATCTCCACTACAGTAATCTGGGGATTTTTAAAATTAAAGTCGTTTGCCACTTTTTCAGTCAGTTCGCGAATTCCAGTGCCCTTTCTTCCTATGACGATGCCCGGCCGTGTGACATGCAGTGCAACTTTGGTACCCGTAGGCGTCTTTGAAATATCCGCATGGGAGAATCCTGCGTTTTTTATGGCACCACGCAGGTAATCGCGCAACAGCATTGTCTGATATCTGTTTTTCATGATGTTTTTCATTGCGGACATTTTTTATCGCTCCACTGCCACAAGTTCTACATGTGTCAACACGTTGTTTTTTGCAGACGTTCTTCCCATTGCCCTTGGAGTAAATCTCTTTATTATCATACCTTTGTGTACTGTGGCATTTATTATACGAAGTCTGTCCGGATCAAGTCCTTTGTATTCGGCATTTGCCTCTAAATTATCCAACAGTTTTATAAATTCCCCCGCTGATTTTTCCGGATATCTTCCGGCCATCATTCCAGGATCCGATCTGTGCCCGACCTGTGTTTTATATCTGCGGAAAGGTATGGCGCGTTTTTTGACGATAACGTCGTTTAGATAGTCTTTTGCTTTTTCAATACTCAGACCCATTATGCTTTTTGCAATTTCACGCGCATGTTTGTGGGAAATTTGTTTTTCACGCATTGATGCGCGTACATGACGTACCGGGTCGTAATTTTGAAAAGCGTAATCATAGTTTGGCATAATAATCACTTTAATGGCACATATAGGCTAGATCTTGAAGCGCCTACTCCCGGTGCCCCATGAGACACTTTTTTGTTTGTAATTACATACTCTCCGACATAATGACCTATCATCTGAGTAGTAATGCTGACCGGTTTGAATTCTTTGCCAGAAAACACGCTGACATCCACTCCTACCATGTGGGGTAAAATGATAAGATCCCGTAAATGCGTTTTTATTGGATTTTTAAGATCGCCAGCTTTGAGAGCTTTGATCTCTTTTATGAGCTTGCGTTTGCCATCGGTAATGCCACGTTTTAGTGAACGGCGCTGGCGGGAGTTTAAAATGTTAAACATGTCCTCGTTTGGCATCGACTGGAGCTCTTCTAGCTGCATGCCTCTAAAGTCGAATTTTTTAACCATTATTCATTATCCTCTGTTGTTTTGGAATGTTTTTTAGACATATTATAGCATTCCTATTTTTGTTGCCAAATCCCTTGCCTTTTCGGTGGTGGCAAATTTTACAAACGCTTTTTTGCCGTATATCGTACGTGCCGTATTGACACTAACTGGACGAATCCCGTACAAGACCTCTACTGCGTCAATAATGGACGGTTTTGGGGCCGATCTTTCCACTATGAAGCATATTTTACCCTCGCTTTCAACCATTGCAAACGTTTTTTCAGTATTGTATGGCATTTCCACTATTTTTGTTGCCTCCTCTATGTTCATTGTACCCTCGCCATTACCTCCAAGTGTACTGAGCGTATCTTGCCAAGCTCAACAATTGCTGATTCAGAATATACCGCTAATCTTGCCGGCTCACCGCCAGGGGCCAAATCAAGCACACTAAGATTTGAGGCATCCCTTGCCTCTATGCCGCGCATACTGCCTGATGCGAGTACAAGATTTGTTGAATCTTTTGCAACAAGTAAAATGCTAGCTCCTGTTCTCTTTGTCCTGCCGCGAAGAGCTGCCTTGCCGGTTCTGACTTTGCGGTATTGGAGACGATCTGCATCTTCGGATATTCCAAGGGATTTCATTAATGCGACAACCTCGCTTGTTTTGGAGATTGACTCCATTTTATCCTCAACTATGATTGGAAATTGTGAAAATTTTCCGATGAAATGATTGCGGCGCGTTATTCTCTCCTTTGAGCCGGTTGCGGCAATTGCAGAGCACAGTGCCACCATGCGTTCTTTTTTGTTTGATTTTTTATGGATTACTCTTTCCACATTTGGGGGGTGTGCCTGTCTTCCACCCCTGGTGGATGCAACCTCGCCTCCCTGTCCGCCTCGGCCTCCGGCACCGCCGGCTCTTATTCTTGCAACCCTTGACTGACCGTGACCTGTTGGAGGATCCAACGAATCTGCAGAAACGTCCATACCCGCTGTCGGATGCGTTCCTTTTGGTTGAAATGAATGCGTATTTTGTATTACGTATATTCGGTGTATGAGATCGTGACGGAAAGGCGTGTTAAAGACAAAAGGCAGCTGTACGGTTTTGATCTTTTCCCCTGTGATGGAATATACGTCGGTCATACCACAATCTCCAATATGTTCGGTTTTAATACTTTGGGCGGAGCGCTGCGTATCTGAGTGCGCATTTTTATCATACGTCTGTATGTGCCAGGAACGGATCCTTTTAGTATTACATAATCGCCCTTTACAAATCCAAAGTGTTTGTATCCTCCTGCCGGATTTATTTTCGATTTACTGCCTTCTGAGCTGTCCATTGCTAGTATGCGTTTGTTGTATTCTATTCTTTGATGAAATCCCATCTGGCCTGCCCTAGGTACAGTATACATTACATACTGGGGCGATATGGGTCCCAAACTTCCTATTTCTCTTACAGTTTTTCTTGATTTATGCTGTTTTCTTTTTGCCCCGTATCTGGTTATGACACTTTGCCATCCTTTGCCTTTTGTAATTGCAGCCGTGTCAACTTCCTGACCTGTTTCAAATACGTCGCTTATCCGAATATGTCTTCCGAGCATTTCACGCACATAGTCAAACTGTTTTGCAATATCGCCTCCGTTAATGGGAGTCTCAAATATGTACGGTTTTTTCTGCTCCAATCCTGCATCGCTGGGAGATATTGCAACAATGGCAAATATGCTGTGTATGTTGCCGAGTCTCTTTTTTGCAGATTCTGCAGCATCTCCGTTATTTTTTAAAGAAATGTGTTTTGCAATGTCTTTTGGCATATCTTTTGCGTAAACGTCAAAAGTGGCATGCAAACCGTTTGCATCCTTTGAGTATCCCCTTAATCCGACTATGGTAACAGGCGGCGTTACCAAAACCGTACCCAAACTTACAAGCTGTTTTCCATGGTTTGGTGTTTTTTCCCTATCATCTATGCTAACAACCTGTATGCAGCCTGCCTTGAATCCAACATGTGCCAACATGTGAGGCTCCTCTGATACAGGACTTGGCCATGCCCTAATGCGTGCCTCCATGCTCTTGGCACGTCCTCTAGGAAGATATGCAAGGCTGCCTCTACGTGGTTGACTATGTCTTCTATGACCCATTTCTCTTACAGTTTTTCCAACGTTGTTAACCCCGTTATAACCCTTGGGGGTGAACAGGCTCTGTCCATGAATGAGCATTTTTTATAAAATCCGATCAAATTCATTCAAAATTATATAACATGTTCACCAATTCATCATCATCAAGCCCTGCTCATCTTGTCAGTATTGCAAATATTGGGTTTTAGAGTATAGCATACGCTAGGATCATATCTGACACAAAGTGTCAGAATCTAGACTGCGGCAGCTAGAATGTGAATATTATGGCACAAGACAAAGAAGCCCAATTCAATTTTCTGTGTTGCAAATTTGCGGGTACTCGGAGTGGATGAAAACCTTTTCTTCATGGATGAAAACGTGGCCTCTACGTTGCTGCGTTTGTGGTATATGGATAGAAATTCATCAGGATTATCACGATGCCATCGAAGCATCTTTCCCATTGCGTCAAATCCACGTACACGAACACCTTTTCTTGACATTATTACAGGAATTCGTCCAATCTTTTCTATGAGCGTGCACATGTTGCATGAAAGATATGCTGCATCAAGCATCACATGACCGGAACCGTGCGGCAGTGTGTCACATATTTGCTCAAATATTGGCGCATCATGGCGTCGTGCATGGGTAATATCCTATGATATGATTATGCCGTTTTCAGCAGTTACAATATGCAATTTGCGATAATCCAGTCTTGACCTTGATCCATTTTTTGCATAAAGCCATGTGTTATGCCCGTTTATTGCATAAAGCCATGTGTTATGCCCGTTTATTGCAATTCCTGTAGAATCCCCGTACCACGTACCTTTCATTCCAGGTCTGCCTGCAGAATTTATCATCCATGTGATGAAATGCTTATCAATTCTAGTAGATGCTACTTGCAACGTTGACCTTGACGGGACTCTTTTCAAGCCCAGTATTGGTAGTAAACGTGGTGAATCTTCAAGATAATCTACGAGTTCATCGTATGACAGTTGTTGCATTAGAGTTTATCCATGTGAATACTTTTTAAAGGTTTCTTGCTTTTTTGTGTCATGCGGTATGGCTTTCGCTATGTGTTTGTTTCCAGTCAAAAGGTAAAAAGACATCTATCCATTCGGGATTTAATCCCACAACCATCTTCGTCCACATGTTAAAGCTTACCGCAGTTATGCAACGGGGTAACATCCCCAAACTCTAACTCGCGGTTTGTTGCTTTAACGATGATGTATTTCAAATTCACTCCTATCCTTTAGCATACGAAATATGATATCCAGCATCTTGGCCGCTGCTGCAACTTTGGCCTTGGACGATCCTCTCTTTATTGCAAGACGCCGGTAAAATTCAGAAATGTTACTCTCTGATGCAAATCGGACATGGGTGGTAACAGCTTCCACCAGTGCCCACCGCATCATCCTGCTGCCTCTTTTTGTTATATGTCCATGATGGACCACATCTGCTGAATTGCGAACCGATGGGGCAAGACTCGCATATGATTTGAGTTGTTTTGGTTCAGAAAACCTCTCAACTCCATCAATCTCTGCTGCCAGTATCAATGAAATAAAATCACCTATGCCAGGTATTGTCTTGAGTAACATTGCATCCTTGTTTGAACAGGATGCGTTGTGTACCTTTATGTTTGAATCCGCAATTTTTGTATTAACGAATCCAATAGAATCCAAATATCCGTTTATACGGTAATCCTTTAGAGAACGCAGTTTTCTATTGTATGTAAGCGTAAATGTTGCTCCAAAGATCTTTATCCCTCCCTGTAACAAAATTCCATGTATTTTGTTTTTTAGAGTTGTCCTTGTCTTGACAAGACTGTCGCGATATCGTACAAGTTGCCGTTGTTCCACTATGTCCTTGTTTGAGACATGACAGAGGGATATGTATCCGCACCGTAATAGGTCTGCAAGTGTTACAGCATCCCTCTTGTCGGTCTTTTTCTTGGATGCGGCGATGATTTTTGTCGCCCATGGATTTGACAATACGACATTATAACCCATTTTATCTGTCATGTATCGATATAATCCGTACCATACGGACGAAGATTCCATTACGATTTTTGCATTTTCAGGTACGCTTGATCTGAAGAATCATCTGATGGACTTGTTTTCATTTTCAATCCTCTCATTAAAAATCACTTTGGCTTTTTTATCCATCATTGCAACTTGAAGAAATTTCTTGTGAACGTCCATTCCAACAAACATATTCTTCCCAGAATATGTGGTAATCTGTTTGTTTGCATTTGGATCTTTTTTAGATGATTTACGTTTCGGTGATACGGATCGTTTGACATTCTTACAACCATCTGTGGTCTTAGAATCTCCCTTCACATATGGTTATGCATATTAACCAAAAAATCAATTTTGGCAAATCGAAAGATCTATGATCAAGTATTACAATCACACAGCATGTGTGCTACAGACAAACGTATAATCTCCAAGTTGGAAAAAAGAATCTCCAAACTTGAAGCAGAAAACCAACGCTACAAAAAAATGATAGATGGGGATAAGACCGAAAAACAATCTGCTTATGAATACTTGAACCATATGGTTGATGATGACAATTATCTATACGGGATGACTGGAATGGATCGTGAAGAATTTGAATGGATTCAGAAACAGTTCATAAATGCCGTTGAAGACTCGCCAGAAACCCCTCGCTTTTCAGAATATGTCGACGATCCTGGAAACACCTGTATCCTTACCGTAAAGCAAGTTTTGTTTATCGTATTGTGCCGCAAACGCAATAATCTCAAACAGGGAGTACTTGCGTTCATTGCAGACGTTGATCAGAGCACCATTAGCAGATATCTGACCTTTTCTGATGAACTATTGATGGATATTCTTCCAACGGCTAAGAATATTGGTGTTGCAATACGGACAATACGTACAAGCGAGTTGTTTAAAAAATTCGTACCCGGCAGAGGCGGCGGCGAGCTATATCTTGATGCCACGTTTGTACAGGTTCAAAGACCGCAGGAGAATCAAGAAACAGTATACTATTCTGGAAAGCGCAAAAGGCACGTCTACAGCATACAGATAACCTCCAACAAAGATGGAGTGGTAAATGACATTGGCGGTCCAGAAGAGGGCTCAGTACATGACATGGAGGTACTGCGGCGTAATCCGCCAAATTTTGGCAAATGGACCGATGGCATGAAAAACTCTGATACAAAAAAAGAGCGCCAAATTACACTCTACACCGACAAGGGATACTTGTCCGTGGAAAAAGACTATCCTGGAATTATCTCAAAGCAGCCATACAAAAAACCAAAGGGTAGGGGATTGACAGAGACAGAACGCGAATATAGCAAGAGGATCAGTCGTAAGCGCATAAAAGTAGAGCATGCCATAAACCGGCTCAAATGGTTTCGCAGAATGAGTGCCGTATATGATGACACAATGGATGCATTTTATACAGAAATCCAAGTGGTTACAGGACTGACCAATCTGCACATCATGTTAAAGGATCGCAAGTATATCGAACCGTTGGAAAAAGTCTGCCCTCAAATCAAGTAGCACATCTTTGCGCATACGGTCACGCATAATATTCTGTTTTTTGTCATGCATATGACATTTTGATTTATTTTGTTGTCTGCTTGAAGGTTTTAGGCCATGTGTACTTTGATCATGACAGTGTCATAGTAGGAACCGTATGTCTTTACAGTTGATTATGCATGAACTCTAATAATATTAATGTTAAAATGTCTCCAATGTTAAATGATAATACCTTGGCACGGGTTGTATCTTCTGTTAATACTGTACAGCGGCAGTTTACAGTTGGCGGAACGTATATGGAAATAAACAATATGTTTGTTTTTGGGGATGTGAGTAGAGGTAATTTGAATGTACATCATTATGATACTAGAGTTCATGCATAATCAACTGCAAAGACATACGGTTCCTACTATGACACTGTCATGATCAAAGTACACATGGCCTAAAACCTTCAAGCAGACAACAAAATAAATCAAAATATCATATGCATGACAAAAAGCAGAATATTATGCGTAACCGTGTGCACAAAGATGTGCTACTTGATTTGAGGGCAAATTTTTTCCAACGGTTCGATATACTTGCGATCCTTTAACATGATGTGCAGATTGGTCAGTCCTGTAACCACTTGGATTTCTGTATAAAATGCATCCATTGTGTCATCATATACGGCACTCATTCTGCGAAACCATTTGAGCCGGTTTATGGCATGCTCTACTTTTATGCGCTTACGACTGATCCTCTTGCTATATTCGCGTTCTGTCTCTGTCAATCCCCTACCCTTTGGTTTTTTGTATGGCTGCTTTGAGATAATTCCAGGATAGTCTTTTTCCACGGACAAGTATCCCTTGTCGGTGTAGAGTGTAATTTGGCGCTCTTTTTTTGTATCAGAGTTTTTCATGCCATCGGTCCATTTGCCAAAATTTGGCGGATTACGCCGCAGTACCTCCATGTCATGTACTGAGCCCTCTTCTGGACCGCCAATGTCATTTACCACTCCATCTTTGTTGGAGGTTATCTGTATGCTGTAGACGTGCCTTTTGCGCTTTCCAGAATAGTATACTGTTTCTTGATTCTCCTGCGGTCTTTGAACCTGTACAAACGTGGCATCAAGATATAGCTCGCCGCCGCCTCTGCCGGGTACGAATTTTTTAAACAACTCGCTTGTACGTATTGTCCGTATTGCAGCACCAATATTCTTAGCCGTTGGAAGAATATCCATCAATAGTTCATCAGAAAATGTCAGATATCTGCTAATGGTGCTCTGATCAACGTCTGCAATGAACGCAAGTGCTCCCTGTTTGAGATTATTGCGTTTGCGGCACAATACGATAAACAAAACTTGCTTTACGGTAAGGATACAGGTGTTTCCAGGATCGTCCACATATTCTGAAAAGCGGGGAATCTCTGATGAATTTTCTACGGTTTTTTTGAACCGTTCTAGAATCCATTCAAATTCTTCACGGTTCATTCCTGTCATTTCATATAGATGAACATCATTCCCAATTCCCTTGTTCAAATATTTATCGACATGTTGTCTTTTGTCATCATTGCTACTCTGTGCCATCTTTTTGTAGTGTTGAATTTCTGATTCCTGCCTGGAGCTATTCTTTTCCATCTTTAGGATCGTCTTTTCCATCTTTAAGATCGTCTTTTCCAGTTTAGAGATCATGCGTTTGTCTGATTTGCACATGCTATGCTCACATGATACTAGATCATAGATCTTTCGATTTGCCAAAATTGATTTTTTAGTTAATTATGCATGAGGTCTACTGTCATGACGCATGAAATTGGTCATATTGCAGGCATGCATCACAACTTAAACCCTGACTCTGTAATGTTTGGAAAAATTAGACCGAATGATGATAACACGTATATCGATGAAGATGATCGTAAGATCGCAATGAGGTTGTACTAATGAATATAAAACTTGTATTATCATTAACCGTATTGTTTGCAGGTCTAGCTGTTGTTTTTGTTATCAGTTCTGATACCATAATTGGTAATGATGTACTAATATCCGCCAACAACATGAATACGAGTAATTCGGAAATACATACGAACAATGATGATTTGAAAAATACTAAAAAATCAGAAACCTCAAGTGACAATCCACACGCATTGAATTTGACTGATGCATCTGAAATTAATTCCAAACCTATGAAATCTTTTGGTTCATTTACTACAACAGATCCGTATGAAATAAAAGATATAGCACAACTCGTAATGATCGGCACAATAACTTCGATGGAAAAAGGAACAGTCACGGAAGAAAATTGTACATCTAGATGTGAATCATCATACACTAAATATTTTCTCAATGTTGATGAAATACTAGGAGGTACAGAAGAATATGAACACGATACAATTGAGATTGTAAACAGATTTCCTTCTACAAGGATACTATATGATGAGGGAGATCAAGTATTTATCATGGTGGATAGAGCTCATCGTATTTTTCCAGATGCATGGTGGCCTTTGTCTAGCGAGTATGGCATGTACAAAGTAAATGGCGATAGATTAATAGGCGAAGATAGTACGATTAGCAAGAATAAACTCTTTGAATAATAGAGTTTATCCATGTGAATACTTTTTAAAGGTTTCTTGCTTTTTTGTGTCATGCGGTATGGCTTTCACTATGTGTCTGGTTCCAACCAAAAGATGAAAAGACATCTATCCATTCAGGATTTAATCCCACAACCATATTTATCCACATGTTAAAGCTTACCGCAGTTATGCAGCCGGGGTAACATCCCCAAAGTCTAACCCGCGGTTTGTTGCTTTAACTATAATGTATTTCAAATTCACTCCTATCCTTTAGCATACAAAATATGATATCAAGCATTGGAGTGGACCCCATAAAATGAGAACACCCAAAGTGAAACAAATTTTACCCAGTCTTGGAGGTATCCATCAATGAAAAGACCACATCATGCTCCAGACGAAAAGGTGCGTATCGTCATGGAGTCAATAAACACGCACATCACTCCTGCAGAACTGTGTCGCAAACATAACATAAATCCGGCATCCTTTACCCGGTGGAGGGACATATTCTTTGAATGTGGCAAGGCAGGCATAAAAAAACCGTATAATCGTAATGAGAGTAAAAAGCACGATCATGAGATGGACAAGTTGAAGAGAATCATTGGAGATCTAACCATAGCCAATGATGCTTTAAAAAAAACGTTAGAGGAGAGCACAAAATGAAAGCATTGACCCTCATGCAAAAACAAGGCCTCAGTACACGCAAATCCATACGTTATACCGGAATATCAAACAATATGCTGTACGCTCCGAAAAAACCACGCATTATTCAAATCGACAAGGAAATCTCAAAGATGGTGCATCAGGTTGCTCAGAGCAGACCCACATATGGAACACGAAGAATGGCTGCCACCATGTCCCGTATTACGGGCAGGCCAGTAAACTGCAAAAAAGTGAAGAAAATATACCATTATCTGGGCCGGAGTGTGTCTGCAAAACCCAAAAAAGAGATTATTCGCTCAAGGAAGCGCCTAAAACCTGTAGGACCGGATCAGCTCTGGAAAGCTGACATGACGTACATTTGGTGCGGTCAGGACAGATGGTGTTACCTATTCAACATCCTTTGCATTTACCCGCGAATGGGTCGGATATGCGTTTGAGTCAAGAGCTATTACCGACGGTGCAATTGCAGCATTAACTGAAGCTTTGGCATCCAAGAAACCAGACTGCTCAAAGCTTGTTTTAAGAACCGACAACGGTTCCCAGTATATTTTAGCGCAATTTGACAAGGCTGTAAAAGTATACGGTGTGAGGCAGGAATTCATCCACTATCACACGTCAGAGCAAAATGCTCATGTGGAATCCTTCCACAAGAATCTCAAGAAAGAGTATGTCTGGCCGCGCGACTTTGAGCCGTTCTAGGACGCAGAGAATGCAATATCATACGCCTTTGAGGACTATAATCAGAACCAGGTACACTGCAATAGGATGTGTGGTGCCATCAGAATTTGGTCTCGCACGGAGGGCAATGATAAAATAAGCCCTCCGATCCTATCATTTTTAATGCAAAAAACGTTCTCATTGTACAGGGATCCGCACCATACAACCACTAATGGCCATCATGGTGTTGTAGTGGCAGGTCATAGCATATACGCACCACGCAACTTTTACGAACCAACGCACGTAATTCCATTGTCACATAATCTGGATGATTTATCTAATACAGTGGTATTTTCCACATTGAATGGAATTGGTACTATTGGAAATTATGACGCGGCATTTATTCGGACAAGTAATAGTGACACAACTGCACCATTAAACCACGTACGAATGTTAAACGGTACTATATTCACTGTAACTCATGGCACTTTATCTGACATGGAAGTTTTGTCCACGATTAACATATACGGTCAATATAATAATGATGATGGGAGTCTTGTTTTCAAAAACGTAACAATAGATAGTATTCAAGGAACATACACTGAAATGGGAATTGACAATTATAAATCTAGAATTGGCGATAATGGGGCTCCTATTGTTTATCATGGGGATGGCGCCGTACTTGTGGGTGTACATGTTGGTTCTGTTTGTATATTTACACCCGAAGATACCAACACTATAGATGTCAGTAATTCATCATTTTGTAATTCAAGTATAACTGTATCCCAAAATGGCGAATACAACAATAAATATTATAAATACTTCAGCGCATGGGAAAACGTAAAAAATGGTCTCAACATACGATAAACTCTCAATTATCATAGTAGGGATTATCATATCGGCCGCATTTGGTTTTGTATTTCTAATATCAGAATACGATTTAAAATTACAGCTTGAAGATAATACAGAACAATCTGTTTCTGAAACAAACAATATAGAACAATATATCTCCAAAGCAAACAATACAGAACAATCTGTTTCCAAAGCAAACAATATACTTGCCATAAATTTGTACAAAATGCTCGAATCCGACGGTAATAAAAATATCTTTTTTTCACCCACAAGCATATTTGTAGGCATGATGATGGCATACGAGGGTACAAGAAACAATACTGCATTGCAGATGGAAGACGCACTTGACATATCTTCTGATGATAATTCACGCAGAAATGAAATAATAGATCTAGTGGAGAGCCTTACAAACCCAAACTCAGATTATGATTTGGACATAAAAAACTCCCTGTGGGTTAGAGATAGTTTTCCAATACTCCCCGAATACACCGATACGATGGCTGTCCATTACAACAATACCGTTGGTTCATTTAATGCACAAAGTTCTGATAAAATTAACAAATGGATGAATGATTCAACAAGGGGAAAGATACCTAAAATAGTAAACTATACGACACTATCGGATCCTGATTTGAATTTCATGATTGTCAACACGATTTTTTTTTATGGATCCTGGATGGATGAATTCATAGCAGAAGATAGAATAGGCTACGTTGATTTTTGGATAAACAATGTTGAATCTGTAAAAACTAACGTGATGGTGCGTGCCGGTGGTGCACAATACAGACAATTTGAGAATGTACAATACAGACAAATCGACAATGTACAAATACTAAAACTCCCGTACAAGTCTGATCCGCAACGTCTGTCTATGGTAATAGTTCTTCCCGAAGAGAGGTACGGTATTGCTAAACTTGAAGAAAGACTTACAGCAGAGATATTTGTTGCGTGGATAGATAGCACAGAGCTACAGAACAGCATTCAAGTGATCATACCAACATTCAAATTAGATACAGAATATTCTGGATCGTTAATATCATCATTAAAAAAACTTGGAATAACTGATGCATTTGATAAAAAAAATTCCAACATGTTGAATATGTCACCTGCACCTGAATTAAGCATCGACGATATGATTCACAGAGCATTTTTAAACGTGCATGAAAAAGGAACCGTTCCAGCGGATCCACCTGCTGCGATGGAGGATGTTTTGAGATTCTCCTCAATCATATTCAAAGCGGATCATCCGTTTATATTTGCAATATGGGATGATCAGACTGAAACCATTTTATTTATGGGTCGAATCTCAGATCCTACCGCATAATGTCCGTTTAATGGACTGAAAACATGCAAGTCCGATGCACTTGAAGTGTTGGCAGACCCTATAGTCATGAGCAAAAGTCTTTTCATATTGCATAAACAGTAAAACTTTTTGATCGGTACAACATCCATCACAATATGGACAATCTAAGCAAACAACTCAACGCATATCTTGGAAATTGTCATGCAAAAGAAAAGATTCCAGTTGCAAAAACAGCGTCTTCTCTCATGGATTAAAAGAAAACAGGGCAAAACAATGGAGGAGATTGGCGAGGAATTTGGTGTAAAAGAGACAACAATATGCCAATGACTCATACAGGGTAATGGAGGATGGACTAACCTCCATATACAACATAAACATCTTGGCAGAGAATGCCATCTTTCAGAAAAACACCTATGTAAGCAATCCGGACACAATGGTTGATTCCTCGTTGCCAATCAGCCTAATCCTTATGCACAGTTGATCTTTTGAGCGTAGAGTTTTGGTTTTACATCGTATGGTTTATCGTTTGTCAGCATGTGCCAGATTATCGTTATCATTTTGTTTGCAACGTGTGTTACTGCCACCGAGTGTGGATGTTTTTTGTGTATGCGTTGATAGTATTTTTTCATCCTCCCATCCGCTCTTATCGTAGAGTTTGCAGCCTGCGTCAACATCCAGTTCACTTTACGGTTTGAATCTTTTTTCATCTTGCCATGATATAACGAATCTCCAGACTGGTGTACTGTAGGACACATACCAGACCATGAGACAAGTTGTTTTGGCGTATCAAATCTGTCAATGCGATCAATTTCCGTTGCAAGCAGCATGGCTCCAAAATAATCAAATCCGATCATACTCATTGTTTTGGCGTACTGGTCATGTTTTGCTTCTGCTCTGATGAGTTCTTCTGTCATACCAATCTCTGAATCTATATGCTCAATCTGTCTTATGCATGATAATATTATCGCCTTGCCTTTGCCGTTATCGTATTGTTGTTTTTTGAGCCATGCAATACCATGTACGCCAAACGTGCTTTTCTGTATTGGTTAAGTCGTATTTGTCCAGTATGCTGATTACTCTTGCTTTTACTTTTGTCTGATCTTCCACTAGTCGTATTCTATGCCTGAGAAGATCCCGATTTTCGCAGGATTTCTTATAGATACCACATAGCATTCGGCCACAAAATCCGTTCTGCACAGTTGTGCCAAGACTTGCATCAAGCTTGTCGGTCTTTATTTTTGCCTGTGCTATAGCCTTTGTTTTAAACGGATTTGCTAGTTTTATAGATATTTTCTGAACTTCAAATTCTTCGATGTCTTTATCCACATGTTGGCGGTGGATTCGCATACTGCTCTGCACGCTTTGTACTTTTTTTTGACACGCATGGCAAATTTTTTGGCATCTTTTCTGGTATTGTTGTATTTTGTCTCCTCTAGTATTTTACCAAAATCATCTACAATACACACTACGCATGTCTTTTTTCCAATGTCAATTCCAATGTTTTTCACCTCCTTTTTCCTTTGTCGGCTGAAAAGCTGCACTCACCTATCAGGGCTCAAAACTCAGGAACACAATAGCACAGATACTCTCACTTACTCTAAAGGTCTCACGGACCACGAACTCATGGATCTGCCAACACTTCAAGTGCATCGGACTTGCATGTTTTCAGTCCATTAAACGGACATTATGCGGTAGGATCTGAGATTCGACCCATAAATAAAATGGTTTTAGTCTGATCATCCCATATTGCAAATATAAACGGATGATCCACTTTGAATGTGTTTGTGGCTAATCTCAAAACATCAAACATCACAACAAGTGGATCCGCTGGAACGGTTCCTTTTTCATGCACGTTTAAAAATGCTCTGTGAATCATATCGTCGATGCTTAATTCAGGTGCAGGTGACATATTCAACATGTTGGAATTTTTTTTATCAAATGCATCAGTTATTCCAAGTTTTTTTAATGATGATATTAACGATCCAGAATATTCTGTATCTAATTTGAATGGTGGTATGACCACTTGAATGCTGTTCTGTAGCTCTGTGCTATCTACCCACGCAGCAAATATCTCTGCTGTAAGTCTTTCTTCAAGTTTAGCAATACCGTACCTCTCTTCGGGAAGAACTATTACCATAGACAGACGTTGCGGATCAGACTTGTACGGGAGTTTTAGTATTTGTACATTGTCGATTTGCCTGTATTGAAACTCACCGGAACGCACCATCGAGTTAGTTCTTACAAATTCAACGTTGTTTATCCAAAAATCAATGTAAGAGTGTTGACTTTGATATGAATCTATTACTTTGAATTCATTCATCCAGGATCCATCAAAAAAAATCGTGTTGACAATCATGAAATTCAAATCAGGATCCGATAGTGTCGTATAGTTTACTATTTTAGGTATCTTTCCCCTTGTTGAATCATTCATCCATTTGTTAATTTTATCAGAACTTTGTACATTAAATGAACCAACGGTATTGTTGTAATGGACAGCCATCGTATCGGTATATTCGGGGAGTATTGGAAAACTATCTCTAACCCACAGGGAGTTTTTTATGTCCAAATCATAATCTGAGTTTGGGTTTGTAAGGCTCTCCACTAGATCTTTTATTTCATTTCTGCGTGAATTATCATCAGAAGATATGTCAAGTGCGTCTTCCATCTGCAATGCAGTATTGTTTCTTGTACCCTCGTATGCCATCATCATGCCTACAAATATGCTTGTGGGTGAAAAAAAGATATTTTTATTACCGTCGGATTCGAGCATTTTGTACAAATTTATGGCAAGTATATTGTTTGCTTTGGAAACAGATTGTTCTGTATTGTTTGCTTTGGAGATATATTGTTCTATATTGTTTGTTTCAGAAACAGATTGTTCTGTATTATCTTCAAGCTGTAATTTTAAATCGTATTCTGATATTAGAAATACAAAACCAAATGCGGCCGATATGATAATCCCTACTATGATAATTGAGAGTTTATCGTACGTTGAGACCATTTTTTACGTTTTCCCATGCGCTGAAGTATTTATAATATACATTGTGGTAATCGCCATTTTGAGATGTGATAATAATATTTGAATTACAAAATGATGAATTACTGACATCTATAGTGTTGGCATCTTCGGGCGTAAATATACAAACAGAACCACCATGTAAACCCACAAGTACGGCACCATCTCCATGATAAACAATAGGACCACCACTATCGCCATCTATAGATTTATAATTACCAATTCCCATTTCAGTCAATGTTCCTCGAGTATTATCTAATGTTGCGTTTTTGAAAATAAGTAACCCATCTCTATTATTATATTGGCCGTATATGTTAATCGTGGACAAAACTTCCACGTCAGATAAAGTGCCATGAGTTACAGTGAATATAGTACCGTTTAACATTCGTACGTGGTTTAATGGTGCAGTTGTGTCACTATTACTTGTCCGAATAAATGCCGCGTCATAATTTCCAATAGTAGTACCAATTCCATTCAATGTGGAAAATACCACTGTATTAGATAAATCATCCAGATTATGTGACAATGGAATTACGTGCGTTGGTTCGTAAAAGTTGCGTGGTGCGTTTATGGTATGACCTGCCACTACAACACCATGATGGCCATTAGTGGTTGTAACTCCTGTTGTTATTGTACCCGCAGATCCATTAGCAGTAGGAGACGGATAAAATACATGTGGTGTTCCTCCATAGATTTCAACTGGAGGTTTGAAAAAAACCGTAAACAAGTATTTGAACGGTCCGTATATGCTGTCCACGATACATTCGACCGATGTTGTTGATGAGAATATCGATCCGCTAGGCGGGTCGCATCTTATTACAGTGACATCGGATGCAGCACCTTGCGCGTTCAGATTGTAAGATACGCGTTTACTTTCATGCTCCGCGGCATAAACTGTGATGTTTGATAATTGTATTGTGGAAATCGAATCACCTGTCTTTAACTGTATGTTGTCTACTGCCACCTCTTCGCTACTTTTACTAGTCTGGGCGACAAATCTTATCTTAAAATCATCATTTGTGTATGCGGATAAATCTATGATTTCATTATGCCATTCTTTGTCATTTTTGTTGTTATTATCACCATATGTTTCCAAATATGTCCACGATATGCCATCATATGCATCAACGCGTAAATATTCATTTCTATCCAAAGATGAATCAACAAATCTGTCAAATATGAGTGATTTTGAAGATGCCGAAGAAAAATCAACAGATTGTGCCATTGTCAAAAAGCACACATTGTCGCAGTTATCTGCCTGTGCGACAAGATTTGAGATATCAAAACCATCGATTATTACACCATCATCTAATGTTTCATCGTTCCAGTTGTAGTCACCTGTTTTTGTCCATTTAGACAATCCGTTTTCAAAATCATCCGAGAATATGGTTGGCAGATCTGTTACGGATGTCCTAATACGTATGGCAATTTCATCCACTCCCACGTCTTCGGATCTGCTACTTGCAAGTACGATGAATCTTACTTTAAAATCAGAGTTTGTATAATCTGAGATATCCAAGGTTTCAAAATGCCATGCATCATCGTTAGTATCATAATCATCTCCGTATATTGCCAGTTGATTCCACGATGTGCCATCATATGCCTCTACTTTGAGATATTCTCCCCGGTCCAAGCTATTGTCCACAAATCTGTAAAATTCAAGGGTTGCAGAAGTAACATCGGATAAATCAACACCGTTTCTCATTTCCAATATGCATTCTCGATCACAGTCATCAGCTTCTGCAACGTTGTTTGAAATTGTGTGTCCTGAAATTGCAACATTCTCGTCTAATTGACCAGTTCTCCACCTTAGCTCACCAGATACGACCCATTTGGAAAGTCCGTTTTCAAAATCATCTGAAAACACAACCGTATCAGAAGACTGGAGCGTGTTTTGTGTAACAGTTACCGTAAAAGACTCTCTTGCGGTATTTTGTGAGGTATCCATGCTACTGCATGTTACCCTAGTAGTTCCAAGTGGAAATACATTATTAGACGGGTTGCATGTGACAGAAACTGTCTCATCAACATTATCAGTTGCGCTTACTTGATAATCCACATATGCACTAGTGCCAGATACAACCTTTACAATATCGTCAGGTATGGTAATAACTGGAGGTACGGTGTCAGATATTGTCGAGCTTGTTGGGAGGGTATATCCACCGTTTGTAATGAACGCAGCATAAGATGCACATCTAGATCTGGTATAAGTTGGTATGCATTTTGCAATATACTGGTTATAAAAATAACAAGCAAGACTAGAAAGCGAATCATCGCATGGGTTGTTCATGCTAGGGGAGTTTTGACCCGACAGGGGGTTGTTTTTGGTCAGTACGTTTCCAGCTGTCAATTCTGTAAAAAATTTCACACATTTGTCTTCAAAATCAAGGGCTATGATTGGATGACAAATATCGGCTAGGAATTCAAGATGTAAATTTTCATTGGAATTAATCCTTAAAGAATCCGAAGAGATGCTCATGTATTTGATATCAATTGAAGCGTTGATGCCAATATAATCTGCAATCTGCTGTTCTGTGTACGTTATGTTTTCAGATAGTACGCGTGCATCTATGCCTACCACTAGTGTATCATTGTCCACGGCTGAAAATATTATTGGTATGTACGATGGTGTGTTGGCTGTTGCGTTTACAGGAGGCGAATTACTCGCTCCAAATTGCAGGTTAATATGCCGCTGGATCATTTTCTGTGTCGCAATGTTGTGTGCTTCGTCTACATTTGTATCTGCAAAATTTGGTGGAATTGCAGGGATTAATAAAAGTGTGAAAAAAAATGTTAATGCTGGAACAGTATTATTCATATTATATAATATGTGTATTTTGTATATAAGCGTGATCGTGTATTGAGCTCTGTCCATGAATGAGCATTTTTTATAAAAATCCGATTAAATTCATTCAAAATTATACAACATGTCCATCATTATCAAGCCCTGCTCATCTTGCCAGTATTGCAAATATTGGGTTTTAGAGTATAGCATACGCTAGGATCATATCTGACACAAAGTGTCAGAATCTAGACTGCGGCATCTAGAATGTGAATATTATGGCACGACAAAGAAGCCCAATTCAATTTTCTGTGTTGCAAATTTGCGGGCACTCGGAGTGGATGAAAACCTTCTCTTCATGGATGAAAACGTGGCCTCTACGTTGCTGCGTTTGCAGTATATGGATAGAAATTCATCAGGATTATCATGATGCCATCTTTGCCCATTGCGTCAAATCCACGTACGCGAACACCTTTTCTTGGCATTATTACAGGAATTTGTCCGATCTTTTCTACGAATGTGCATATGTTACGTGAAAGATAGGTGGTCAAAGCCGGTTTGTCCTAACGGACTTGGTTTCCATGGCTTTACCACTTGATTTTTTGCTTTCATTATAATCGAGGTTAACATTTGGTGTGATCTGGCAAGATTTCCTCGTCGTTTGTGCTTTGTTGATTTCATTACATTGGCTCTGATCTACTGATCCAAAGCTTTTTCGGTCATTTACGTTCATGATCTAAAAGCTTTATGGTATGTTTTTGATTTTATTCATGGACAGAGCCGGGTGAACACTCTCAATTGTGATCCTATTGAGGCATATTGATCTGTTCGGATTTATCGTGAATTTGAGGCAAATTTAGGATAAAATGAATCACAGTTGAAATTACTGTTTTTGGCGTAAAAGTTGATAATGAACCAAATTTTATTTCGGATATCTTCATTTCAAGTCCTTATTGAAACAATTCTGGCATTTTAATATTTGTTGGTAAATTTTTTAAAATATCTGTTGAATTATCAAGCCTCATAGCTCCATACCGTATCATTTCTTTTGGCCATTTTAATTTATCATCATCAACCATATCTTTACAAATAAACAACGGTTTGCCTATTCTTAGCGTTTCCCAGCCTTGATGCAATGAACCGCTTGATTCTCCTGCTTCTACAATAACAGTAGCATCTGAGATTAGTGCCATAGTTAGATTTCGTAATACAAAATCTTTAGGTACAGTTGAATGACCAACTGGATATTGTGAAATACCTAGATGATTTTTCATAATTTCTTCCTGTAACTTGGAATTTTCTTTTGGGTATACTTTGTTTAATGGAGTTCCGATTACTGCAATAGTTCTACCGCCATATTCTATAGCAGTTTTATGTCCTGCCGTATCAATGCCTTTTGCAAGTCCACTTACTATTGTTGTTTTATTTTCAACCAAAATCTTTGAAATTTCTCTAGCTTCTAAAAGTCCTCTATCTGATGCCTTTCTAGAACCAATAATGGAGACTCTTGGACATGGTATGGGGATTTCCATAGAACCTTTGCAGAAAATCATCTTTGGTGCAAATTTCGCTTCAACATTATTTAGTGATCGTCCAAGTAAATCATTTATCAGAATTGATTGATAACTTGTCTTATGAATCATCAATTTCAAAACTCTGATATTTCTATTTTAGAGTTTCTAAAATTAAATCGCTAGTCATGATTAAAATCAAAAACATACCGTAAATCTTTTAGATCATAAACGTAAACGACCAAAAAAGCTTTTGCTCAGAGCCGTTTTAATGAAATCTTGCCAGATCGCATCAAATGTTAACCCCGGTTATGATGAAAGCAAAAAGTTCCGCTCTAACAAAGACGAATATCTAGGGTTGTAAAATATTTTCAATCATCCAGTATATGGTGATGGCTCCGGCACAAACGCCAAACGCTCCAAGTCCTATCGCTAGCAGCAAAAATGGTCTCCCCTCCATGGGTTATCTTATGCCCCCGAATGCAGCACAGCAAGGCATCCAAACATCGCCTCTTCAAGACGCACGGTTTGTGTTTTTTGTCCGGGGAAGAAATTCAAAGTTTTTGCATTTTGCATTGTTTTTACATGGCCTCCAAGAATTTCACCAACGCCCCTCTCGGTGCTTCCAAACGCAAGAAGCGTCTTTCCTTTGGATGCCACAAAGGATTTAACATCCCCTGACGTGATGGCGCGCCCCTTCCTTGAGGTGAGTATGACAGGACCCTCCCATGATTTGATAATATTTGCAAGCGAGCCGCGCTCACGCGTTTTATATCCGGAATAATCAGTCTCTTCCACCTCTTCGTAAACAAATTCCGGATATCCGGCTTTGAATTTTATCGCCGTACGCCTGCCTGATTCGGTTTTTCCCCTGTATGGGAAGGGCTCTGGCGTTCCAATGTCCAGGTATTTTTTCCCCCTTTGCGATACGACAATGCCAGAACGGATGTTACCGGCGGATATTTTTTTTGGATTGGGCGGACTGGAATGACTGGGTATGTTTAATGGCGCTAAAATTCCAGCATATTTTAATTCGGAAACTTTTGGAAACAGCCTTCTTCGTAAAAATGGAGGCGTCTCCATGTAGCGTAAAATCACAACCAATAGATCCAAATCCGAATTTGAGCCGCCATCCTCGTACACGTATATTGTATTTACTCCAAACACTGCGCACGTTCTTGCAAACTGGGATAACTTGCGCGATTTGTCAACCTGGGTACGTTCGTCAACAAGACATGAATCCGGTATTGCTATTGCAGTCATTATATGCCTAACTTTGCGGTTTGAATTTTTCCCTGGCAGATTTTGCAAATTCTGCAACTTTGGATTCTGGAATAATTTCAAATTTTCCACTATCTGTATTTATTTGTGCCATACGAATATGCGATGATTCCTGTTTGTCCTCACTTGATATGTATATTGCAGCCACTGCCATGATTGCTGCATCATCTGATGTAATATTGTTATTGTAATTATCTTCCAGAAATTTTGTAACCTGGTTTGAATCAGACCCGATGGCTATGGCATCGTATTCAATATACGTCCCACTAGGATCCGTCAGGTATAGTTTTGAATTCCCGTCTGCATCTATTCCGCCTATGATTAAAGAAACTCCAAACGGGCGAACTCCGGCATACTGGGTAAACTGCTGGCATTGGTCTGCCAAATGTCTGGCAACTGTTTCAACTTGGACTGCCTCATCATAAATGAGCCTGTTACTTTGAGAGAAAAATCTGGCATTGTCCACCTGGCTGCGCGCATCAGGAATATACCCTGCAGCAGCTATGCCGATATGATCGTCAATTTGGAATATTTTCTGGGCATTATCGGTTATCTGTAATTTTTTAAATTTCTCCTCTACTGCAATAATTATGCCCTGTTTTGATTTGATTCCCACCGCGATTGTCCCACGCCGTACCGTCTCTATGGCGTATTCAACCTGGTACAGTCTGCCGTCTGGAGAAAAGACTGTAATGGCTCTATCGTAACCTTGTTGTGCTGGAAGCAAATCATCCAAACTTTTGAAACGTATAATTTAAGCCTAGCTAAATCATGTATGGTTGGAATTTACCGTTAATTTTCACGGACATGAAAACATCCGCTCACTGCACCGTAATACGATAGAGATCACATGTGATGATGATCTTACCCCTTCAGGAGACTGCATAGTGGGTGTGGGCGCACAATGCGGCTGTCTTGGACTGCCTGAGCAGATAAAGGCAGCCTTGCGCAGATCTGATTCAAACGTATGCATCAGAATACGCGCCGGCGGGGATACTTTGATGATAAATGCCAAGGGAAGCTCTGATCTCATACTGAGCCATGCCTCCGATATTGTGATAAGAAAAAGCGGTTTCATATGTCCTAGAACTCTTGCAATTGGGAGCGATTTGGCATCAGATTCGCTGCCGCGCAGCATGGTTTGTGCGTTACAAAACCCATCGTGTACTGGAACACTGAGCATACTCGTGGATTGAATACGTTATATGGGTTACACATGTACGTATTGTATGGGCATATACACAAAAATTTTTGTCGTATTGCCATTGATTGCATTTGCCATTTTGATATTTGGATTCGGAGTGTACAATACTGCATGCAAAAACTCGCTTGTGGCATTAATTGACTGTTAGATTCTTAATCATTTACCGGTCTGTTTTAAGATACATGAATGCATCTGATATGCATGGATGAAACAGAGATAACGATGCGCGTTGGGGGAAAACTGACCGCAAACCAAGCTGCAAGATTGAAAGAATATTTTGAAACAATGCCCGTGGAGGAAATTCTTGCAGGATTAAAATTTGCAAAAAACCGTTGGAATGCAAAGGATTCTGGAACACTTCGGCCGGGACGTAAAAGCATCGTCAAAAAAGAAACCCATTCTGTAACATCAGAGCAGGCCGTATGGAGGCTAAAAAACTGGAAACTGATGATTGCAAACTATCGACGGCGCGGATACAGCTATCCTACCATAATGAGAATTAAAAACCGCCTTAGAACAATCTCGTAAAATTTATTCTATCGAATGATCCCATGTGGAATAATATGAGGGTTCAAGCTCCAAGAGTACAGAACCGTTGTCATCAATTCCGCCTAGAATTCTTTTCGCAATTTTATTGTCCACTCCGCCCGTATATTTTGTGACTATGCTGACGGTCATAGGATGGATGGTTTTAAGATCCTCAATGATGCGCACTTTGGCCTTGCCTCTTACACCTTTGTACGGTTTTACCGGATCATCATCATCTATGCAGTAATATGCGCCAGGATTTGCACGCACGTTTCTTACCTTTAATGATTCCTTGCCTGTTTCAACATACATGCGTCCGTTCTCATAAACGTACCATACCGGATGCATGTTTACATGACCTGTTACATCCACGGTTCCAAGTACGAGGGTGCGCTTTGAGCTTGAAAGAAAATCAATTGTCTGCGCCTCACTCAACATCCCGCCAAAACCTGGGCTACCGTGCAGAATCCTCATCATTAAAGATAGGATTGCCTAAAAATTAAATGTATGCCTCTCTTTTTTGAAGAATATCTTTTTTCAATTCAGCATGCAGCGGGGGATTTGGCAGGCTAGTCTTGATATTTCCCTCCAAAGTTGCCTGCGCTTCGTTTAGTATTGCAGCAGCTTCTGATCCGATTGTTTGATCCTGCATCACACCGGCACCGGTAATTGATGCCTCGCCAAGTATGTCGTTTAACGTTCCGGCCAAATCCTGCATGGATGTGCCCATTTGCGGCATTACTGATCCGATTGAGGCGTTTATGTTTTTGATCATTGCCATACACGGACTAAGGGTTACGACAATATCGCCCAAATCTGACATTGTTCCAAGACGCATTTGTATCTGCTCCATTGCAAGCTTTGCCCCTCCGACCATATTGCTGGTTTTTCTCAAATGATGCAGCTCTGTGGCATAGGCTTGTGCGTATGCCCTGTCGTTTCTTTTTTGGGATTCGACCACTTTGTTAAATAATGCAGTTTCTTTTTTCTTAAAATCCTCATGCACTCTATCAAGTCTGAATATCTGTCCTTGAAGCTTTGACTGTGCTACATCTAGGCGGTTTTTTAGAGGACTTTGTGGTTTTACAATTCCTGCCACCCTCTGAGCTATGTTTGGACTTTGGGGCAATTTCCACCTAGTCATACCATAACTGACAAAATTTGGATTTAAGCATCTTATTTTCCAGCATATGCTGGTATTTCTGCCATATAGTACGTATTTTTTAGAATTCATTTGAAATTTTCATATATTTTGGTAAAATACTCGTTAATTTTAACATAAACTGTATTTTAAACAAAGATTTATCCCATATATTTTTAACAGATGATTGGAATTTACGTATCATGGCAGAAGTGGGTTTAGCGGTGGCAGTTGTAGCAGGTCTTGCCTCATTTGTGGCCCCCTGTATTCTGCCGGTAATACCTGCATTTCTTGCATACATTTCTGGAACCACGATATCAGGATTGAGTGATAAAGCAACCGTGCAGATAAGCCGCTCTTCTGTAATACTCAATACTGTATTTTTCGTCACAGGCTTTTCGGTTGTATTTTCAATTCTTGGTGTTGTAATAAACACGGTGCTCTTTGATGTTGCCGGGGATTTGATAGAAACACTAAATCATGTGGGCGGATTAATAATAATGGCTTTTGGCGCATACATGATCTTGTCAATAAAAATTGCAAAATTAAACATGGAGAAAAAATTCATTCCAAAAATGTCCAAAGCCAGCTATCCGACATCGTTTCTGTTCGGTCTGGCATTTGCGGCAGGATGGACTCCGTGTGTGGGACCCGTTCTTGGTACGATACTTACGCTTGCTGCCACCACACCATCAACTGCGTTTCATCTGCTTTTGGCGTATTCTGCAGGACTTGGAATTCCGTTCATACTAATGGGTGTGTTCATATCACGTGCCACCGGCGTGGTACAAAAACTCTCAAAACATTTGAAATATTACAATATTATACTTGGAGGATTTATCATCATGCTTGGCATACTAGTGTTTACAAACCAGCTTGCAACAATTGCAAACTTTGGCTTTCTAAATGAATTGGTGTTACTTGGATGAGCGTATCTGGGGCAAAAACTGCAATCATACTTGCCATAGCGGTGGTAATAGGCATAGCTGCTGTCAGTATCGGACTTGACACGCTGGATATGGCAGCAGATACTGCCGTGAGTGCACCTCCAACATCTAATGCACCAGATTCGGCAATGCCTCAGGATGATGGGACAATTCCACAACCTGCCAGAATTGACAAATCTGGATTTAAAACCGCCCCGGAACTTGTGGGTATTGCAGATTACATAAACACATCACCCGATGAGCTGCAGGATGCAATAAAAGACAAGGTTGTACTGTACGATATTTGGACATATTCATGCGTAAACTGCATACGTACCCTACCTTACATTACTGCATGGGATGAAAAATACTCTGATCAGGGGCTATTGATAATAGGAATACACTCTCCGGAATTTGAATTCGAAAAAGACGTTGAAAATGTAAAACGTGCAGTTGCAAAATACGGCATTGTGTATCCTGTCGTATTGGATAATGATATGGAAACGTGGTCTGCTTTTGAAAACAGATATTGGCCGCGAAAATACATTGCAGATCATGAAGGGTACATACGGTATGATCATATCGGTGAAGGCGGATACGCGGAGAGTGAGCGCATGATACAGAAACTTCTTGCAGAGAGATCATCCGCGTTTGGTATGCAGGCTGCGCATGCAGATGATACTGTGAATATAACAGCTTTTAAGCATACGGGACAAACTACGCCTGAAATTTATTTCGGGTATAAACTTGCACTGCCTAGCAGAAACTATATTGCAAACTCTGAAGGATATAATCCTGAAAACATAGTATCGTATATGGCCTCTGAAAGTATTGGTTTGAATAGTTTTCAAATGGACGGCGAATGGTACAACGGCATGGACGGAATGAAACTTGTATCAGAGAGCGGTAGTGTATATCTGCACTATTATGCCAGAGAAGTAAACATTGTGGCCTCAAACTCTGCAAATTTGAACATAAAGTTGGATGGTGATGCAATATCATCAGAGCATGCCGGATACGACGTGATTGACGGTATGGTTATAGTAGATGATGCAAGATTGTACAACATTGTAGACTCGTCTAATGCCGGAGTACACCTGCTTGAAATCAGCACAGATAGTGCCGGTTTTGAAATATTCACGTTTACATTCGGCTAGATATATTGCGTATTTTAAAAATCAAATTCTAAAACCTGCATTATCTTTCTCATATGGGATGCACCAGGCTATAATTTTTTTACGATTGCACGTATGGTTTTCTCTGTTTTCTGCACAAGTGTATCAAGTGTATTTTTTGAAATTGCAAGGGGGGGAACAAGCATTACCACGTTGCCTAGTGTGCGAAGGTATATCCCATTTTTTTTGCCCTCATCAAAGACGATTTTGTTAATCGATACTCCCCTTGTACGCAACGGGGTTTTTGCACGCCTGTCTGAAACCATCTCAATACCCATCAAAAGTCCCGCAACCCGTACATCTCCAACCTCTTTTATTTTATAAAATAAATCCGCATGCGATTTCAGCCTCTCAGATGTGATCTTTACTTTGTCAAGCAAACGTTCCTTTTTGTATAATTGAATATTCTTGCATGCAACTGCTGCAGCTAGTGGATTTCCGGTAAATGTGTGTCCGTGAAACAGGTGTTTTTGATCCCCATATTTTCCAAGAAAACTGTTATAGATCTTTTTGGATGCCAATGTGGCACCCATTGTCAAATACCCGCCGGTCATCATTTTACCGTATGATACTATATCCGGACTGCTTTTCTGATGTTTGTATTCGGCCATATGCCCAAGCCTTCCAAAACCTGTGGCAACCTCGTCTAGTACAAGCAATACGTTGTACCGTGAACATATTTTTGAAACATCCTGCTGGAATTTTGGCGGATATATGCGAGCACCTGCGGCCATTTGCGCCCCGCTTTCCATGACCAATGCTGCCATGGAATCTGAATTTGCAGATATTGAGCGCTCTATCTTATCAAGACATGCGTGCAAATTTCCCTCGACGCCAAGACCTGCCGTCCGATAAGTGTCCGGAGCCGGCAGCTGCGTAACACCAAATAATTTTCCCTTGTAGGGGGCAAAAAAACCCGGCATGTATCCAAGCGACATTGATCCAAACGTGTCCCCGTGGTATCCGCCCTTTAACGATGCTATCTTTGTCCTAGATTCGCCCATGTTTGAGCAGTACTGTATGGCCATTTTTGCTGCAATTTCCATCGAAGTTGAACCGTTGTCTGAAAAGAAAACATGCGCCATGTTCGGCGACTGATTTACCAGTTTGTCAGCTAGCAGTTCTACTGGCTCGTTTGTGAGATTAAACAGTGCAGAGTGCTGCAGTTTTGATGACTGTGCTTTGATGGCTGACACCAGTTCTGGTTTTGAATGGCCCCATACGTTGCACCACATGGATGCAACAGCATCTATGTATTTTCTGCCGCGTGAATCATAAAGATACATTCCCTTGGCGTTTGTAATTTTATCAAATTTGTCCCATTCGGACATTTGCGTGTTTGGATGCCATACGCGGCTGCTCTTTGCCATGAAATGATGCTCCATCATGTACATAATAAATTTAAAACATAATCGTACATTGTATGGGGCATACATAAGGATAAAACACTGCGGTGTGAAAAACACAATATGGATACGCCGCAATTTCCCAATACTGGGGAATTTTTTGACAAGTGGGCCCTGAATGGGAGGGATTTGCTCATGGAGCAGGGACATTCCAAAACGGTATTCAAATTTTTAAACTCTGTTGATTTTAAAGATGCGTTCTCATTTCTTGATGTGGGATGCGGTAATGGATGGGTTGTACGGACCATGGCAGAAAACCCAAAATGTGCAAGTGCGCTGGGAATTGATGTCAGTGCCGGCATGATAAAAATTGCAGAATCAAAATCCGCATCAGCCAAGGAGGCATACTTGCATACTGGAATTGAATCATATGAGGGCGACATGTTTGATTATGTATTTTCAATGGAATCGCTGTATTATGCCAAATCAGTATGTGATGCAGTGCGGGCCATTTGGCGGGCTTTGAAACCTGGCGGAATGTTTTTTTGCGGTACGGACTATTATGCTGAAAACTCAGGTACACTGCACTGGAAAAAATCCATGCAAATTCCTATGCATTTGCTCTCCATACGCCAGTGGGAACGGACACTTTATGATGCAGGTTTTACAATTAAAACTGAACGTGTCTGCGCTCAAAGTGATGATAAGGAATGGCGCCGTACCGCAGGCACGCTGTTTCTGACCGGCACGAAAACGTAAAGAATGGTGCGATCTTTACAAACCAAGCGTGGTTTTTATACTTCCAAGGGGTATGTAAAGCAAGTAATATGAAAAAATTCAAACATACCAATTTGGAATTGGAATTGGCAAAATTACGCGCAGAAAAGGAGAAAAAAAAGAAACAACAAGAATGATTCAATTTTATTATTTTTAATTTTATTTTATTTTTCATTTTAATTTTACACGTACATTTGCCGCATGCGCATTATTTTCCGCAGCCGTTGATTAGACATATTAAGAAAACCGCACGCTAAATGGTGTGAAAAGTTCTGCAGATGTTGCACTGTATGTGCGCGACGGGGGAGGATATGCCCCGATAATGAGGGCGTTGGAGCACTATAAGATGAGATTGCGCACTGTATCAAAATCACCCGAGATTGAAAATGCGGCAATGTTTGTACAGATTTTACAGCAAGAGGCGGCAAAAACCTTCCCCGCAGTTGAGGCACTGCTTGGGTTTATACCAGATTTCCTGCATAATCCTGGCAAACATGTTGATGAATTAGCAGACGGGGTGCCTCTGATAAAAAAAGCGGTTGACTCGTATTGTACCGGAATTAAAAAAGCAATGAGCTCCGAATCCGCATACTATGAAAAATTAATCGGGGATTTGGCAACACGCGAAGAGCTTGACGCCATAACTGCAGTATCTGAAAAACTTGCCCATTTTACACAGTAACTGTCAGTACGATTAATAAAAAGCCGCATGAGGACAACTAACAATGCAATCAGTATTTGTAACCGGAACCGATACGGACGTGGGGAAAACCGTAATTGGCGCGTGCATTGCACGGGCTGCAAAAAAATCCGGCGTCAATATAGGCGTAATGAAACCGTTTGCCGCATCAGATTCTCCTGCATCAGAGAAATACAACTCGCATGACACTGAGATTCTTGCACGGTTGGCAAAATGTACAGAGTCTGACTCTGAATTAAATCCGGTTTTCTCACAAATGCCAGCATCGCCATACACTGCATCCTGCAGGGAGGATCTTGAATTTGACATAAAAGATGTTCTTGATTCATACCGTAAACTTTGCAAATCACACGATGCCATGCTAGTTGAGGGCATTGGCGGAATAATGACCCCAATTCGGGAGGATTATTTCGTATCGGACCTTGTAAAAGAGATGAATTTGCCAACTGTAATCGTTTCACGCAACAGGATTGGCGCGTTAAATCATGCAATACTTGCACATATGGCGTGCAAAAATGCACTCATACCGGTGGCAGGATTTGTAATAAACTGCATTGATGATGACGGTTATGACCCGCAGCATTTGGCAGAAGATATTGGGGCCATCACCGGTATTCGGATACTTGGCATTGTGCCAAAAATGGATTTAACAGCGGGGAATTTAGCATTTGATGCAATTGCAGACGTGCTGAATCTTGACGCACTGGGCATTAATCTCTAAGATGTGCCGGTTATTCTTTGTATGCGTATCTGCGTTCGCCGCGGGATTCAGGATTCGTTTTTACCTGTGTGAGAACGAATTCTTTTTTTGGTACGAGTATGGGTTCCGATATGCCAAGTTTGTTTTTGTGCACGTTTTCGTACTGCTCCAAGGTGAGCCGCGTGCGCGATCCCATGTCATCATCAAGATTCATGCGTGAGACAATTTTTTCATATTCGGGCTGAACGACTCCAGAAAATACCATTGCAGAACTGCCAGAACCGTACGAGCCAAATCCAAATCTTTTTGATTCAAGCTTTACACCTTTTTTGTATTCAAACTCCAACGTGCTTCTAAATCCAAGGTATAATGATGCAGTATACAAATTGCCAATCATGGATGATGCTATAAGCGAGCTTGCCATTTTTGATTCGTAGAGTTTGACGTATTCAGGTATTTTGGTAAAGCGTTTTTGAAATTCGTGATCTTTTTCCATAAATTCCTGATCCCCTAGAACGGATTCGATTGTTCCGCGCGGATCCTTTGGTATTGGCTCTATCATTCCTATCTCATCTAGTATTGACTTCCATCTTGGAAGCGTGCGCCATTCGTGGCGTATGAGGTATGCTAGAGCTTTTTTGCCCATGTTTGAATAGGGAAGGTGCATGTTTAGATAATCAATATAATCCAAAATTGATTCATCTTTACCCACTTCAATTATACCTGTCTGCTCCACTTTTTTCTTGTATGCCTCTAGCGCTTTTTTCACCTGTATGAGATAGAGCATGGTTGAATACTGACCGTGTACAATGGGCGTCTCTTTGCCAAACGGACGGTAAAAGTCATACTCGTCTTTTATCGAAGTGGCGGTAACTTTTGGATCAAATGCCAAAAGGCGCGGTTTGTGGTTTAACAGCATTGCCACAGCGCCTGCACCCTGTGTCATCTCGCCGGAAGATCCAAGATCGTATTTGGCAATATCTGAGACCACAACTATGGCATATTTGTCATCTGATTCTCCGGCACGTATCCAGTTTGTATTATCATACAGGGCGTAAGATCCGCTAACGCATGCAAATTTTGTTTCAATACCGCCGCAGTGCTCAAATGTTCCCTGTCCGTATATCTGCTCCAGCATGCCTATAACATACGAGTTCATGGCTTTTGATTCATCAAATGCTGATTCAGTGGAAATGTACAATCTCCCAATATCTTCAGGCGCGAGTCGGTTTTGCTGCATTATTTTCAAACATGCGTTTGCAGCAAGGCATGCAGGATCCTGATTGCTGTCGACAATGGCCATCTTGTATACGCCAAGTCCTTTTTGCAGTTTTGTGGCATCAACGCCGCGCAATGTTGCATAATCATTTGCATCAAAATACAATTTTGGTATATATACTGCAATATCGTCAATCCCCGCAATCATGTACCCGTGAATCAAAAAATTTGTTTATAAAGATCACTAGAGTATTTAAGCATAATGCGATCAAAATATGCCCGTACGCACGCATGTAAATTCAAAAAAACCGCATAATGTACTAGTTTACCGCACATTTGTCACATTTGCTCGTTTAATGCGTTGGCAAACACCTCATATGGCTGCGCCCCGCTTAACGCAGTTATTCCATCAGGACCTATGATGAAAAAAGCTGGAGTTCCGGAAATCCCAAGAGCTTTTGCATTCTCGTTGCTTGCCTGCAGTGCCCGGATATGTTTTTCTGATTGGATGCATTCACGCCATTCTTTCTGGTTTAATCCAATCTGCGCGGCAAACTCTTCAAGATGTTTTGCTGACGCCCAACCGTTGTTTTCACCATCCCAATTTTCATACAATACGTCATGATACTCCCAAAACATGCCCTGGTCTGTAGCACACCTTGCCCCAATGGCCGCACCTACAGAGTCCGGTCCGATTATTGTAAAATCTTTGAATATCCATGAAACTTTTCCCGTATCGATAAAATCGGCAATTAATCTTTTTTCCGTATCGTGGTAAAATTTATTGCAAAAAAAACACTGATAATCCCCAAATTCCACAATGGTAATGGGCGCGTCTTTATCTCCAAGCGGCGGGGATCCGTTCTCTGTGAGTGATACGGCTGTAATTTGAACCGGTGGCACATCAACCAAATTTAGCGGTTTTTCAACCCCCGAGAATACGGCAAACGCTGCAAGCATTACTGCCACTGCCACTGCCGCCCCTATTGTCATGGATAAGCCGTGTATTATCACATGATTGAATACTAATATGCGTAATTTAGCCGTTTATTTTAGCACGTTAGTCTAATTAAGCGGAAGAATGAAAACACACACATGGCAAAAAGAGTGTTTGTCAACGGATACGGCTCTATTGGAAAACGTATTACCGCATTTATCTCCGAGGACTCACAAATCGATCTAATCGGCGTGGGAAAATATTCAAATGATCAGGGAGTACTTGATGCAAAATCCAAAGGTTACAACGTATATGTCCCAGAGGCAAAACTTGGAAACTTTGAGAATGCGGATATATCCGGAAGCGTAGAGTCGGCACTGGATACGTGCGATTTGGTAATTGATGCATCTCCCGGAGGCACAGGATATGCGAATAAAAAAAATATTTACGAGCCGCGCAACATACCTGCAATATACCAGGGGGGCGAGAGCACGTTTGGCGATAACGCAGTATCTGATTTTCTTTACAATTCGCGCTCAAATCACAAGCTAGCTATTGGCAGAAAACATGCCATGCAGGGCAGCTGTAATGTAACCGGTATGGGTAAAATACTGCAGCCGCTGCGGGAAAAATACGGCGGGCAACTTGTCCGGTTTGATGTGACGCTGGTACGCAGATGGGCCGACATTGAACAGACGGAGAAAATCATACCTGATACAATAGAGATGACCCAAAAACCCCATCATGCCAACGATGTCAAAGCATACATGGGAAAAGAGACGCCGCTTTTCCTTCGGGCCATCAAAGTACCGACTAGACAGATGCACCTTCACATACTAGACGTGCGTTTCTCAAATATGGCGCCAAATCCAGAGGCTGTGCATGAAATTTTCACAGCAGAGCTTGGCGTGGCAGTATTACAAAATGCCAAAGGGACGCAGGATGTGAGAAAATACGCCGATTCACTTGGATATTCCTTTACGGATACAAACATGGTGCATATACATGCAAACATGACCATTGCCATAGGGGATACTTTGCAAATGATGTACTCGGACGATCAGACAGGAATCGTCATTCCGGAAAACCACATGCTCGCACAGGCCATGCTGTATGAGCGCAGTTACGAGGAGGCATTATCGCACACGGAATCGCTTTTCCACATGGCTGAGAAAAAATCCCAACTTGAAAAACATTTCACTTAGATTTTTTCTCAATTTTAACGCGTTCTGAAACATTATCGCGGACTTTTTCAACAACCATTCTAAGCGGTCCCTCTTGTATTTTGTCACCTTCCTGCGGTATGTCTTTTAATTTTTCATGCAACAGTCCGTTTAATGAGGCATAATCAGCTCCCTTTGCAATCGATGTGCCAAATATCTCATTTATTACGTCTAATTCAATGTCACCGTTTGCAACAATTGTATCCTCATCTAGCCGAGTATACTGCACCTGCGGGGTTTTGTCACTCTCATCCTCTATCTCTCCGACAATCTCCTCTAAGAGATCCTCCAATGTCACAAGGCCTTCCACGCCGCCGTGCTCGTCAATCACTATTGCCATGTGCACTTTGCGGCCCTTCATTTCTTTTAAAAGCGCAGCCACTGTTTTCTCCTGGGATGCAAAAACAGGATCACGCGCTATTTGTGAAAGCGTGACCATTTTTTCACCATTTTCAATTTCTTTGAGCATGTCCCGGACATGCACAAAACCCACAATATCGTCGTGATTTTTTTCAAATATGGGTATGCGGGAATGACCGCTCAGGTTTATGTCATGCAACGCTTCAAAAAGCAGCATTTTTGCATTTAGCATAAACACCTTTGTTCTTGGAGTCATTACAGTGCGTATCTGGATATCGTCAAACTCCAAAGCTCCGTGAACCATCCGCCTCTCATCCTCCTCTATGGCTTTTTCTGCAAGACCCAAGTCGACTACGTCTTTTATCTCATCTTCTGTAATTGGAGGCGGCACGTAACTGCTTCCGGTAAGGCGCACCATTGCACGCGTTATCCATTCAAACATCTTTACAATGGGATAAAACACATATCCGAATACAAGCAGTACCGGGGCAAATCTGAGTGCTATTTTTGTGGCATTTGCATTACAGTATGTTTTTGGAGTAATCTCGCCAAAAACTAGTATGATAAACGTCATGATTCCTATGGCAACAGCTAGACCGTTGTTGTCAAAATATCTCAACGATATGCTTGTTGCAATTGCAGATGATGCCACATTTACCATGTTGTTGCCCAAATTGACGCTAGACATCATCCATCCTGGATTGGATTTTAATTTATGCAGAGCCTTTGAGCCTTTTACATTCTTGTTGAACATCTGCATGACTTTTGATTTTGATGTTCCGACAAGGGCCACTTCAAGGCCGCTAAAAAACCCGGAAAGAACAACTAGTACTCCAAGTAGCAGAATTTCTACCCAAATATCTACCAAGTAATCCACCGCAAAACCCGTGTATTTGTCCAATTGCTGTTTTTTGGATTATAATCCACCGTTATTCGCTCAAGTATGCATTCGCTTGTGTGTCTTTTAAGGTTTTTGTGGTTTTATCCCAAAACGTATCTGTGTTGAATTTTTAATCTAAATGCGTGGAGGGTGCGCAAATTCATTTGCAGAGTTGTTGTGATATTCTACAGGCATGGACGGATCTTTTTGCCGCCCTGTCAGTATTCCTATAACACGATCGTCTTTTTTAATCACATCCTCATTAAGCAGTTTTCGTATTCCTGCCGGCGTTGCACCCGATGCCATTTCACAGTCAAATCCGTTAAGACCGACAACTGACATACCATCAAGCATTTCAGAATCCGTTACTGTTGTTACCACCCCGTCTGTATACTCTAAAGCGCGCAATGCCTTTAGGATGTTTGCAGGCCTGCCAATTTGTATTGCAGTAGCTTTTGTATTCGGCTTCGAGCCGGTTTTATCCAGTTTGGCGTAATATTCTGCAATTGCATCCTCATCGGGCCTGCCATCATTCCACCGCAGCGGCTCATCATCCCTGTTGTATAAAACGTCAAGTGTCCTTGCACCCTCGGCGTTAATTACTGCAATGCGCGGAATTTTCTTAATCCATCCCCATTCGTACAGTTCCATTAGAGCCTTGCCGCAGCTTGACGTGTTTCCAAGTGCGCCGCCCGGATACACAATCCAGTCCGGAGACTCCCAGTTAAGATGTTCAAGAGCCCTGTATACGATGGTTTTCTGCCCTTCGATGCGGAACGGATTGATAGAATTTACAGTATATCCTGATCCCTTCGATGCACTGTGCAGTGACTGCCGCAGCGCATCATCAAAATTTCCATCAACCTCGATTATCTGGGCTCCAAACTGATACGCCTGGCTTAGCTTTCCAGGAGCTACCTGGCCTGCCGGTATGTATACGTCGCATTCCATCCCCTCGTTTGCTGCAAACATGCCAGCTGATGCGGATGTATTTCCAGTTGATGCGCATATTATTTTTTTTGCCCCCACCATCTTTGCATGGGTAACGGCAGTGGACATGCCGTTGTCTTTGAAAGACCCGCTTGGGTTGTACCCTTCAGGCTGCAGCCACAGTCCGCTAGGCGATACTCCAGTATACTTTGCCACTCTTGCCATGTTGTACGGTTTTGACTGCCTACCTTCTGAGCCGTCAAGTGAAACGATGGTTTTGGAGCATTCATCGTAATTTTCAGTATCGATTTGGCAAAAATTAAACATTTCTCTGTATCTCCATACGCCGCTCTCATCAAAGATATTGCCATTGGAATTTCTTCTAGACTGAAATACCTGCTTTAATTTTACTGCGGGTGCATCCGAGTATACCACATCCAGCAGATGCCCTTTGTCACACTCGACGCGTTTTCCCCCTATTGGATACTCTAATCCGCAGCCATTTCCTATGCATCTAAGATACGTGCCATGCAACATACATACGGTTTTTTTATGGTATTAAAGCATACAGAATATCCGTACGGCAGGCTAACTTTATAGTAATGCAGGTAAAAAACAATACGTGATTACAGTCTCAGAGTATGCTTTAAGCATAATACAGGATTTAATTCAATCCCACAAAACGCTCATATCGTTATCCGACAAACCCGGTGATCTTGACACCATAAGGCGTGAATGGCACCGTTCTGTAAATCTGGCAGCTGCACTTGCGGGCAGGATAGATGCATCAAAACATCCAACCATGACGCTTGAAAATTTGGCAAGAAAATGCAAAAAATTTTCAGAGTATGATTTTACTCGGGAAATAGATTTGTTGTATGGGCTGTACAGCAACGATCCAAACCGACTCAAAAACATCCGTATTAAGATCTTGGAGGCGTTTGAAGAATCCAAATTGGCCGAGCAAATGCGTACAACACTGGAAGAGTTGGATCATATATGAGAAAACGCCGATGTGTTTTATGCGGCTGCCATGATCACCGTCTAGTCGGCTGTCATCGCCATGTTGCAAAGAGGTGCAGCTGTTACGCCTAGTCCGTTTTTGGACCCGATCTGGTATGAAAATTCATGCAACATTTGCATTCTTTTTTAAGACATTCATCGTCTGAAAAATGCCCGCATATTCCACACTCACACCCTGCCATATCATCTCATCGACCTTTTAGTTATACGCAACGCTGTCATATATTGTCTGCCCTATTGTTATTTTTTTGCCCTTGATCTTTTATATTTGGATGCGTGTTTTGATGCCTCATTTTGTAGCTCAGCTGCCTTGCTATCTGTAATCCGTATAATCTCCTGTATGAGACCATCAAGGTCGCTATCGGACGCTTCTGGCTCCACGGCTGTTGAAATTTCGTTTATTGTAGAGGATATCTCAGAGCTAATCTGCTCGAACATTTCTGGATCCTCGTATGCTTTTTCATACAAACTTTTCAGATTATTTACGTAGCTGATTACCTGATCAGTGAGCGTAAGTCTGAACATTGTTCCGTTGACTTTTATGTCCTTTGAGATCATTTTCAGATATACTATTTGATTTTTGAGTTAAAAACCTTTATGTTGTAAAATTTGCCCAAATGAGATCCGTTTGATGCCCCGCATGTCGGAGATCAAAATACAATATAGTCCAAAGCCATTGCATCACTAATCAAGCTAGTGTGACGCGTCGCTACTATGTATCCGTTTTTAATATCCGATACTGGAACCCAGCGGTTTGTTGACGAATAGTGGCGTTTTTCTACAATCTCTTTTTCAATGGCCTTTATGTCAAATTCGGCCTTTTCTGTCTTTTTCTCCTCTACGTGTTTTATCGTGACGAGTATTTTGTCAATCTTTGCCCGTTTTCCTAGTTTCCATGCCGATGGTGACAACTCGTCGGATATTTCTACTATTTTGATCTTTAATTCTTTATTACCGTTATAATCCCGGCTTGTAATCAAATGTTCGTCAGCAAATTGGTCGGATCTTTGCCTGTTTTCAGAATCCGTTTCTTTTGACTCTAATAGCGAACGTACAATGTCATCTCTGTCCATATGTGTTATACGCGCCTTGTACTTAAAAATGATTCCCTTTGTACGGTTTGATGCGTGCAAACCATACAGTATAAAATTTGAATACACGCACCACCGCATGCATTACAGTACGATACGCGTTTCAAACGGCATTTTGCAATCTTTTAATGTAATATCCACCTGTTTTCCGTTTTTGCGAAGGTAGGTGCGACCATCGTATGTACATATGCATTCTTGCGGGGTTTTATCATTTTCCCATATTTTGTAATATTCCCGCATGGGGCGCCATTCGTATTTGCTATACCCTATGCGTTTTTTTGAAAGAAATTTAAACGCCAAAATAATTTTACGGTTTGCATATTTGTCAAAAATATCGGTGATTTTTTTACATCGTTCTATCTGATCTGCTGGAACAGGCAAAGACCCAACAGTTCCGGATTTTGCCTCTATTGTGTATATTGCATCATATTTGGTGCTCATCGCCATGACATCCGGCAGGCTTGTACTTGGCGATCCAAGTCTTAGGGCAGACCATTCATCTGATGCGTTAAACCGCTTTACAATAGTATCCTCCCAGTGATATCCGCGCTGTCTGCGGGTTTTTGCAGCATGATGGTTTGCCTCCTTTGTGCGGGGTTTCCCAGTATCTGGGGGGGTATTGGTCATGATGAGCTTTGTTGTAATTTTTGTATTTATTCTAGTGGTTATTTTGAGATAACCTACTCTAGACGGACGTTAAAAAAACAACCATCAGAATCGCGGCCGCATTTTTCTAAAACCACGTTTTTGCCGCATTCAGGTACGCCATTTCCAAGAATGCGGCATATCACACGAACAGATGTTTCAAACTCTGCAATACAAAAATACCCTCCATCATCCATAGAGTATTCCATTATATGTCCACATCCCAAAGACGGTTTTAAAATTGCATCCTTGTGACATTTAGGACATGATTCTCTTGGAGGCCACAAAGCTTTGTTGCATGTAAAACACCATGGTATTGCAAACACACCTTTGGATATTGAATCCTCAAAGATCACGATTCATCACCAAAACAGTAGACGAGGTAGCAGCAGCTGACATGTTGTGTACAATTCCTATTTTTGCCCCCGGTACCTGTCTTGAACCGGCAAATCCGGTAATTTGGGATGCAATTTCGGCCATTTGTGCAACGCCAGTTGCCCCAAGCGGGTGCCCTGATCCAATAAGGCCGCCTCTGGGATTTATCATTTTGTTGCCTGTTTCATACAATTCCTGCGAGAATTTTGCACCGCATCCCCTGCCGGCGATTTTGAGCGCTTCAAGTGCCATGGGTTCGCAGATGGCAAATGCATCGTGTATTTCAGCAACGTCCACATTATTTGGCAATATGCCTGCCATGCTCATGGCTTTTTGTGCAGCATTAAATGAGGAATTTAAAAATGAAAAATCAGATATGTGCGATACGCTTGCCGAATTTGATTCGCCACCAATGCCAGTTATCCATGCCGGGTTTTTACACCCGATGCGTTTTATCGCAGATTCAGATGCTAGCAGTACGGCAGAAGATCCGGTACACGTTCTAGAGCATTCGTACATTCGCAGATCGGAGGTTATTTTTTTTGATTCAAGAACATCTGTTATGGAGTATTCTGCAGAATGCAGTGCCAATGGATTATCTTTTGCGTACAGGTGATTTTTTGCAGAAACTGACGCTATTTGTTCCCTGCTTGCCCCATATTTGCGCCTGTATGATGCTGCAAAAAGTGATGCCCAGTATACGGGTTTGGAGAATCTGCCCCTTGAAACATCTGTGCTCAAAACCCTGCCAGGGCCATCATGCCTGTCTGCACCGATAACCAATATTATGTCTGCAAGACCTGCCCTGATACTTGAAAATGCAGAAAATATGGCATTGGATCCGGAACTGCAGAGATTTTCAACAGAGTATGCATGGTTGGGGCATAATCCAAGCAGCTCAGAAATCTCTGCTGCAAGATACTTTGAATTCTCATTTGTGGACGTTATGACGCCGTTGACATCCCCCAAATTTAAAGTCGGAATTGAACAAAAAAGATTTTTTGCAGCTTTTAACATGTGTGATTTTACATCGCCTTTTAATGAAAAACGCGTTCCGCCATATGCTGCGCATGCGACAGAATTCAGCTTTTATCTCCGCCAATAAATGCCGAGTATGCAAGCTTGAATGATTCTACAATGTCTCCTACGGGATTAAACTGCACTATTGGCAAATCCACGCCGGCATTGTAGAACACTTTGATCTTTTCAAAGCATTCATCAGCTGATCCAAAAATGGTCAACGACTGGAGCATTTTTTCAGGAACCGTTTTGTGCAGATCTTTTAGTCCGGTTTTACTATACTGCTCGCATATTGCGCCAACCTCTTCTGCAAACCCGTTATCTGCAAGAAAATTTCTATACACGGCTCCAACTGCCACGTAAAATGCCAGTGTTGATTTTGCCCGTTGTGCTGCCATTTCTACATCATCAGATACGGCGGTAATTATTTGGCATGATACGTCTATTTTTTTCTTTGATTGCATGCGTGAAACAACGTTTTTTATCTCAAATGTGGGACGCAGGTAAAAAATTACACCATCGGCAATATCCCAGCACAGGTCTATCATTTTTTTATTTACTGCCGCAAGGTATATGGGTATGCTAGGTTGTGGCGGTTTTACAAGTATTTTAAAACCTTGCAGTTTGAAGAATTTTCCATCATAATCTATTTGCCTGCCAGAGAATGCCATTTTTACAATATCCACGTATTCTCTTATGCGTTCAATATGCGATGCATATTTTGTACCGTGAAGATCTTCAATTATCGGCCTGCTACTTGCCCCAAGACCTAGAACAAATCTCCCTTTGGAGAGAGTATCCACTGTTGCAGCACCCATGGCTACGAGCGCTGGGGATCGTGAGTATACGTTGATTATCGAGGATCCTATCCGCGGTCCGGGCGCCATTTGTGAGACTGCTGCAGTCATTGAAAAATTTTCCATTCCCCACGTTTCAGGAATCCATATTGTATCTGGCTGAGAGTCCATACTGCCTATGTATTTTGCACATTCAATTACATCATTAATGCTTAAAACTGAACCTAGACTATATGATATCCTCACGGGATTGTTTTCCCGCGTTAGACATTATAAGCTGTGCGTGAAAATATAGGCATGGACAATCAAGTATGCAGACAAACAGCGAATGAATTTTTTAGATGCGCATCAAAATATGCCAAAAAATTTAGCAATGATGATGAATTTACATCCGAAATTGCCTATATTATGACCACCTTGCACATGCACGGATGCTAGGATTTTATCATTTTATGCACTATGGTAGAACATGTTTCAAGATCTTTGTGAGAGTCAATTGAAAACCAGGATTTTGATTCAAATTTTATCACGTGCAGTTTTCCGGCATTTGCATATTGTGGAAAAACGGTACTTTCGATATTGCCCTTTGATGGAATTTTTGCCATCATGTTTTTCTCTAAATGGTAAATTCCGCCGTTTATCCACGCGTTTGATAACACACCTTTTTCGTTAAATTCCTGTATTTTATCTCCGACTATGTCCAACAATCCGTATTTTGTCGGCATTTGAACCGCGGCCAGGGAATTGTTCATTTTAAACATGTCAGATATGCGGATGTCTGTGAGTATGTCCCCGTTTAACACGATAAAGGATTTGCCTTTGATACTTTTTGCAGTTTTTTTTATGGCGCCTCCCGTCCCCAGCAGAGTTTTCTCATAAGATATTGTAATATTTGATCCAAATCCGTCGCGTGATTTTACATAATCTGCGATAAGATCACTTTTGTACCCTGTGGCAATTATGATGTCTCGTATGCCCGATTTTGCTAGCATTAATACCTGCCACTCTAGTATGGGTTTGCCGCCTACTGAAACCAACGCTTTTGGTATACAGTCAGTTATTGGTCGAAGTCGTGTTCCCTTGCCTCCTGCCAAAATTACAGCGTGCATAAATCTACAAGCATTATCCCTACAATTCAACTTTTCGCTAATATCTTACATGTTACTGAATACTGATGAGCCAAAATAATATCCTGCCAAAATTATGCCTATGCTCCAGACGCAAGAGCCGATAAACGTGTAAAATATGAATTTTAATGGATTCATTTTTAAAATTCCGGCAGGTATTGATACAAGCTCACGAATTACCGGCACCATTCTGCCAAAGAGTACAATCTTATCGCCGTATTGCTCAAACCATTTTTCAGCCCGGATTACAGATGATTCACGGATTCGTATCTTGTGCAAATAACGCAATATTACATTACGGCCTAGTTTCCATGATACAACATAGATGATTGTGGAGCCAATTGATGCGCCAATCCCCCCCGTTATGCCCAGCAGTACAGTTCCGGCAAGGTCGATGCCATTTTGTGATGCGATAAATCCTGCCAGTGGGAATATGGCAAGCGTGGGTATTGGCGGAAAAACGGTTTCAATCAGTGATGCAAGAAACACTCCAGCATACAATGTTTCTCCGTTTATAAATTCAATCACCCATTGGATTATCTGTTCAATTGGATTCATTTTATTCAGACTCTGTCATATAGTAATGCAGTTCCGTATAACATTCGGTGCAGAAAGGCTGCTCATCCGTATGTTCGCAATCGTGGGGTTTTTCAGTACTAGTGCCGCATTTTACACATAATGTTGCCATATGAATGCATTAAAGTTATGATTGTTTTAACTTTATTGCACCCAGCACGACTATGATTATGCCAGGTATGATAAGCGGTATTGCCTCCATTGCAGGGTTTCTCACAGAGTTAGATGAGGATTCAGGATCCATGCCTAAAATGACAACTCCTCCAGATATGATTAAAATTGCAGAAACAATCAAGAGCGCTCCAAGTATTTTTGATGCATCTTTTCTTGCAATGAAAAATGAAATAAACGGAAGAATAAGCGCGGGCATTCCCAACCCAATTCCCCTGATCATGTGATCAAATGGCAAAAATCCGACTTTGTCATCACTAGCATACAAAACTGCAACATCGGCACCGTACACGGCAAGCAGTACGATTGATATTGATACCATTATTATTGCAGCCTTTAAAGCCATATTGCAATATTTCAAATTTGTATTAATAAGTCTTCATTGATGAATTTTCCAAAGACGGCATAACCAGTTTACACCCTATTTCTTTTTTCTAATTTGTTCTGCAAGCATCGGCATGAATGCCCCCACATCTGTCACTATGCCAAGAGCTTGCCATGTTCCACGATCCATCAGTTTTGTCACAGTTGGTTGGTTTATGTCCACTATAATCACCTTGACGTCTGCAGGAAGCATGTTTCCAGTTGCAATTGAATGAAGCATTGTGGACACCATCATTACCATTTTTGCACCTTTGAGTACTTTTTTATACATTTTTTGCGCCTCTACCACATCTGTTATGACATCCGGGAGAGGTCCGTCGTCTCTGATGGAACCGGCTAGAACAACAGGAATTTTACGTTTGATGCATTCGTACATTATTCCTTTTTTGAGCTTTCCTTTGTTTACCATATTTTTTATGGAACCGGATGCAAATACTGCATTTACAACGTCCATGTGGTTACGATGACCTTTTACTGCAAGCGTGCCGTCTTTTATATTCATACCAAGCGATGTACCAATTGTGGCGTATTCTATGTCATGAACTGCAAGCGCATTACCGGCTAAAACGGCTCCAATATACCCATGTTTTATCAGATCTGCCACAGCATCAGCAGCACCTGTATGCACTATTGCAGGACCTCCAACTAGCACCACTTTACCGCCTGATTTTTTAATGGCTACAATGTCTTTTGCAAGATTTTTTGCAATATGTTGTGTTGGCCTCTCACTTGAACCCCCGCTTCCCATGAATTCAAATATGTCGGTACCTTCACGGGGTCTTACAGGAGATGTTACGTTTATTCCTGTTTCTCCCACCACGATAAGATCTCCGCGTCGGACATCACGTATTGCAACGCATGCTGCAGTTGAGTCTTTAACGATGATGCATTTGTCCATCATTGTGTTTTGTACGTTGATCCATTTTTTATCAAGATATATTTTTGTGTTATTGTTGGTTGTGCTGTAAAAATCCTTTGGCAATACCATATTATTTGGTGCAGGTTTTAGTTTTACGCCGGATTGAAGTTTTGATGAGGCACCTTCCCTGTATACAAGTTCCAATATTTTACTCAACTGGTTTTTATTTTTCCCCAAAACCTGCAGTCTTGCATAACTTTTATCATGTTTTTTCTTTCCAATATTCATCTCTAAAACTTCAAATTCGCCTCCAATATCTATGATAATGTTGAATATTTTGGAGAGGATCAGCGAGTCTACCAAATGCCCTGTAACTTCTATCTCTTGTGAGAATTTTCTAGCCATATGTGAAAAATCCGGCAACACATAAGTAAATCTTTACATTTACAAGGCTAAACCGGCAGTGTCACTTTGCCATTGTATTTTAATATGCCATCTGATTCAAACGCGATGGTCATGGTTTCTTTTTGCTTATGCGTGATTCCCTGAATTAATGCCTTTGAGATTCCAGCAGAATCCACGATACTAACAATATACCCGCTTGAATCTGTAAGCACAAAACCTGAGGATTCATCCACCACCGCATACAGCATTTCTTCACCCACCGGAATCCACCCGTTTGTGGTATCATTGGCAAGTGCCAATGCGGGCATGGCATTGCCGCCGCATACTTTGTTCAAATATTCTCTAGCAACCGCGACTCTTTTTTGTCCAGCTTTTAAAGCACTAAAATACTGCATATGGTACTAATCTTGGATAATTATAAAAATCATTATGCATATGATGTGCCAAGAGGTTATATTCACATGCTGTGGGTCAACATCATGCCTTTGGATAATGTCACAATAGAAAAATTAAACGAGATGACCATGATGGTCAACGACAAATCTATACTTGATGATGCCAATACAGAATATGTAAAATCCATATTTGTTGAAATCGTACGCAGTGGCAAATATTATGATGTAGATGAGATTAATTCCTGGCTTGAATGCGAAGGAAGCTGGAAAAATGCCAAAATTCGGGCAAGAATTGCAAACATTGCCAATTATGTCCAATCCCGTCATGAACAATCCGACAATTTACATGTAATAAAAGAAGATTCGTGCGGATGTGGCAATTAGTGTTGGTCTTTTTTCAAAAACAATTCTAGCATTGATTTTATTTCTTGGTTGGTTATAGATTTTTTTGCAGAGTCAATGAATACCTGCAAATTTTTAGACGATGATGCGCCGTCTTTTGCGTATATGCTTGCCTGTAACGCCATGTCCAATTTATCAACCTCGTGCACAAGCACGGATTCTGCACTTTTTTGGGCAGAGTATTCGTCCCAAAGTGCACGATATTTTTTACGCAAATGTTCCGGAAGAGTACTAGTTATCTTTTCAATTGCATCCGTTTCCATGGCAAGTTTGTTCCCAACTGTGGCCATTTCTGGCGTAAGATCCCCGGTTATTGACTCTGCTAAATCATGCAACAGCGACATTCGAATCATTTTACACGCATCAATTCCGGCAGTATCTCCAAACAACATGGCCATCACTGCCATTGAGTATGAATGATCAGCCACGGATTCTGGATTCAATATTCCAGCTTTGTCTATCCATCCCTGACGCGGTATTTTTTTAAGACCTGCAACCATACGAAGAAATTTGTCCATTCTTACCCAACGTTATACGTTAGCCGTTATTAATCAGATGTGCGTTTTATACAAGATGTCCATACGTTTGTACATTGGATTTGATTTGCAACATGAAATATCATGTATGCATAAAATACACAAAACATACTTTAACTGCCTATCGTAAATTTTCTCCAGTGCCAGGGTAGCTCAGCCTGGGAGAGCACTCGGCTGAAGACCGAGCTGTCGCGCGTTCAAGTCCCGCCCCTGGCACCACTATTACGTTAAAACTAGATGGGTTTTACAGTCACATTCCAAGATTTTACACGCATAATTGGATCCGGGTGCATGTCTGTTTTAATTATGTTAACGTGTCCAAGCTTGCGAAGTGGTCTGGATTCGGATTTTCCATACATTTTCAAATGTATACCATCGCCTACAATTTTATCGTACGTATATTGACCGGAAAATGATTTAGGGCCAAGTATGTTGTGCATGACTGTCGGATGTAAAAGCTTTGTGTCTCCAAGATCCAATCCCAGTATTGCTCTAAGATGTTGTTCAAACTGTGTTGTTGCGCTAGATTGTAATGTGTGATGTCCGGAATTGTGTACACGGGGTGCAATTTCATTCACCAATATTTTTCCAGAAGTTGCAAACATTTCAATTCCAAATACCCCCGCACCGCCAAGATTTTCCATCACGGCACGTGATATTTTTTCAGCACTTTGCATAACATCCAAACTCATTCTTGCCGGAGCAATAGTGGTGCGCAGTATTCCATCTTTATGGATATTTTCAACCAACGGATACGATTTTATCTGCCCTTTTGTATTTCTGGCGGCAATAACAGATACTTCTGCATCAAAATCTATGTAGCGTTCAATGTATACTGGTTTTCCTGCAAAGTATTCGTACGCCTTGTTTATACCCGATTCTGAATCTACAAGATAATTACCCCGTCCATCATACGCTCCGCGTCTTGCCTTTAACAGAAAAGGAAAACCAAATTCTTTTGCTTTTGTGAATACATCATTCGCTGAACTAATATGTGAAAATTCTCCAACAGGTATGCCATGTTTGCTCAAAAATTGTTTTTGAATGTATTTATCTTGTAGAGTACGCAACGTAGACGGTGATGGGTTTATTTGCGCCATATTAGAAATAGATTCTAACGTATCAGCATTCCCGGATTCTATCTCATATGTTATAATGTCGGATTTTTCAACCAGTTCTTTTATTGCGTCGCGGTTTTCAAAATCAGCCACTATTTGAGAGGCGCCAGTCTGTGTGGCAGGACACCCACGTATGGGATCCAGTACCACTACTTTGGATATCTCATTTGGCATGTTTTTTGCAGCTTCTGCAAGCATCATTCCAAGCTGCCCGCCACCAATAATGCCAAGAATTACAGCCAAATTACACACCTATGTCAAAATCTCAAACTGTATCTCTTTAGATTTTAACCGTTCAAGCAGTTTTTTTGCATCATGCGGTCCCTGCATTTCAAGACTAAGCGTTACTCCTGCAGAGCCGACATTTATTTTGGAGCTAAATCGATCATGAACGACTTCGACAATGTTTGCACTCGAGTACGTTATTGCATCAACTACGTCTTTAAACGCACCGGGTCTATCTGGAAGTAAGACTGTTATTCTAATCAGGCGTCCCATGTGAACCAGGCCTTTGTCCACTATTTGTCCAAGCAAATACATGTCCACATTTCCACCCGCAAGTACACATACAATTTTTTTCCCAGGGGATGGTTTTACCGCAAGAGGATATGCCAAACTTATCGCTCCTGCCGGTTCCACAACAGATTTTGCCCTCTCCATAAGAAGAAACATTGTCTTTACAATCTGTTCATCATTTACGGTGACAATTTCATCAATCAGTTCCCTTATGATTTGATACGTTTTCTCCCCAGGTTTGCTTACAGCTACACCGTCCGCTATTGTTCTTTTTCCAACATGTGTCTGCAGCGATGATGATTCCAGTGATTTTTTCATTGCCGGATACGATTCGGATTGAACTCCGATTATACGGACATTTGGATTTTTTTCTTTTACTGCAACAAGTATGCCAGCTGCCAAACCTCCACCACCTATTGGAACATAAATTTCCTGTACGTCGTGCAAATCATCCATGATTTCAAGTCCAATTACTCCCTGGGCTGCCATAATTTGGGGATCATCAAATGCATGTATTATGGTGGCACCAGTTTCTAATGCTATTTTTTTTGCAGTATTCCATGCATCATCATAACTGTAGCCATCTAGAATTACAGTTGCCCCGTATCCTTTCGTAGCTGAAACTTTTGCAGGTGATGCCGCTTTGGGCATTACAATCGTACACGGTATGTTTTCAGCAGATGCTGCAAATGCTACGCCTTGACCATGGTTTCCAGCTGATGCTGCAACTACGCCTTTTTTCCTTTCATCATCGGAGAGTGATTTTATTTTATAATATGCCCCGCGGATTTTAAACGATCCAGTTTTTTGCTGAAATTCCTGTTTTAGGTAAACTTTAGATCCCGTTAATTTGCTGAATATGGGCGAAAATACGAGCTGAGTTTTTCGAATATCCGCATTATCTTTTAGGATCTTTTGTGCCTTTATCACGTCATCAAAAGTCAGTATCACATGGTAACAAATATCATGTCATATTTGACTTGTGCTAAATCCTTCTTTTATAGGCATAAAATACGCCTAAAATGCCCAAACGTGCGGGATTATTGTATCGATCAACTCCATATTTTGCAAGAATTTTTCACTACAAAATCTTTATTTATACGGTTTTGTGTGTTTTAACGATTTATGGCTATGGATCAAAAGAAAAAAACAGTGGAAAAGAAACCTGTTGGTGGAAAACCCATAGGGGGGAAAACGGTAGAAAAGAAAACGGTACAAAAAACTGTAGGAAAGAAAACATCCGCAGTCAAAAAACCGATCAAAAAATCAAACGTGAAAAAACCTTCCAAGAAAAAACCATCAACTGACAATCTTCCTTCAGATGGATGTATTGTTATAGTGGAAGATGACATTATATTTGACAAGACGCAGGATAACGAAATGCGGAAAGCATATTTGGAAGAGCATCGATCACAAGACGCGTCAGAATAAACATCAACACATACGTTATTTTTTTATGATAATAGAGTTTATGCATAATCAATCCCTGAGACATACGATTCCGACTATGACGCTGTCATGATCAAAGTACACATGGCCTAAAACCTTCAAGCAGACAACAAAATAAATCAAAATATCATATGCATGACAAAAAGCAGAATATTATGCGTGACTGTATGCACAAAGATGTGCTACTTGATTTGAGCGCAAACTTTTTCCAACGGTTCGATATACTTGCGATCCTTTAACATGATGTGCAGATTGGTCAGTCCTGTAACCACTTGGATTTCTGTATAAAACGCATCCATTGTATCATCATATACGGCACTCATTCTGCGGAACCATTTGAGCCAGTTTATGGCATGCTCTACTTTTATGCGCTTACGACTGATTCTCTTGCTGTATTCTCGTTCCGTCTCTGTCAGCCCCTTACCCTTTGGTTTTTTGTACGGCTGCTTTGAGATAATGCCCCGATAGTCTTTTTCCACGGACAGATATCCCTTGTCAGTATATAGCATAATTTGGCGCTCTTTTTTTGTATCAGAGTTTTTCATGCCATCGGTCCATTTGCCAAAATTTGGCGGATTACGCCGCAGTACATCCATGTCATGTATTGAGCCATCTTCAGGTCCGCCAATGTCAAGTACCAACCCGTCTTTGTTTGAGGTTATCTGTACGTTGTAGACGTGCCTCTTACGCTTTCCAGAGTATACTACCTCTTGGTTTTCCTGCGGTCTTTGAACCTGTACAAACGTGGCATCAAGATACAGCTCGCCGCCGCCTCTGCCGGGTACGAATTTTTTAAACAACTCGCTTGTACGTATTGTCCGTATTGCAGCACCAATATTCTTAGCCGTTGGAAGAATATTCATCAACAATTCATCAGAAAAGGTCAGATATCTGCTGATGGTGCTCTGATCAACGCCTGCAATGGCCGCAAGCAATTCCTGTTTAGGATTGTTGCGTTTGCGGCACAGTGTGACAAACAAAATTTGAGATGCAGTGAGAATACAGGTGTTTCCAGGATCGTCGACATAATCTGAAAAGCGGGGGGCCTTGGGCGAATATTCGATAACTTTTTCGAACCGTTCTAGAATCCATTCAAACTCTTCACGGTTCATTCCAGTCGTCCCGTACAAATAATTGTCATCATCAATTATGTGGTTCAAATATTCGTAGGCAGATTGTTGCTTTTCGACCTCATTATCATGTATCGTTTTTTTGTAGTGTTGAATTTCTGCTTCAAGCTTGGAGATCATCTCTGTTTGCTGGGCGATTATACGCTTGTCTGGGGCACACATGCTGTACGAATGTGATACTAGATCATAGATCTTTCGATTTGTCAAAATTGATTTTTTGGTTAATTATGTAGGTCATGTCACAACTATTGAAAATTCTATTGGAAATTCCATCCAAAATGACAGTAAATATTTCAAAAACACACATCTGTCATCGATATCCGGACCCATTTGTTATCAAACCGTAATTTTACACAAAAATCTTCCAAAATTCACACATCTGCATACAGCGTCCGCTAGGCTTATTGCAGTTTGTGTCAGTGTACGGCACATATTAACAAATTGTACACTAGGATTTTCATGCCAATTTCTTGCTTTATGTTTTTCATATGTCTTGATCGTACATGTTCTCCAAACCTTTCTTTGAATATTGCAAAAACAATTTCAGAGTGCCATCTTTTTCCATACTCTATATCTTTTTTCCATTTTTTCAGATTTTCCTTTCGTTTTTGTATTGAAACATCATCCATTGTACGCTTGCTTGCATCTCCTCCAAGCTGATCTCGCACCGCCGTATTGCGTTCATGACTGCCGCCTGACAGTGCTGAATTGATACGCACCTTTAACAGACCAGACATGCAAAGTTTGTCACACACGTTGTAATTTTCTTTTGTACCGTATGCCCCATCGCCAAGAATTTTCATCATTGTGTTTTTGTATTTGGCAGTCTCTTCAGTTGAATCCATCTCAGATATCATGTGCGCAAGCTGCCATCTGATCTTTTTGCGTGCCTTTCTTATCATCTGTGGAAACTGTGATGCATCCCCCTTGTTGCTTTTTGTTATCTTAAAATCGAGTATTTCAAGCGTTTCTACGTTTATGACAAGATGCAGTTTTAGAAACGGACTTGATATGCCCCATTTTTCTTTTATCCATGATCCAAGTTTTGATAGTTTCAGTCCGCTTGAATCAATAGAGATGAGCATCGTAGGCTGTCCGTTCATGCGCCTTGTCGGATCAAGTGTTTTTAAAGAGACCACACATGCGGGCCATCTTTTCCAATCCGTTATCAGAAATGTCCAATCTCTGTATGCGTTTGTATATCGTACTGCTAGATGGAGATGCATCATCCATTACTTTTCTAACCATCCCTTCAATAGTGCAGCTTGAGTAACTTGTGCACGCTTGGATTACCGATAATACCCAAAAAAGCTTGTCCGGATACATGTAACGTCTGCCGTTCTTACATTTGTTCATGCATTTGAGTTCTTTTTTGTATTCTTTTGGGACTGCAAACTGGCTCAGATGGCCAAACAGCATGGATGCAGCACGGCTTTTCAGGTTTTTCTCGGCAATTCTTTTTTTATCCGCCTCTTTGGTTTCTGCATTCGATATTTTTATTACACAGTGCTTTCTACTCATAGTGGATCATCTCCGTGGGTGTTTCTCATAATTCGTCCACTTTGTGGGATGATCTAAATCTATGGAATCAAAATTGTCGCCAACTTGGATATTTTAATATCGTTTTAGTCAAAATGTCAGAATTAGGCAGGTTGTGATATGACCTATAATTATGCATAAGGTCTAATGTCCAATAATGTGTAAACTGTATTCGAGAAAATATCTTAAATATTGTCCAATATTGTGCAAAATTTGACATTAATTTAGAATGGGGATAATATGACCAGATAAGGGCAAAAGTTTTATTTGTAAGGAGACATTATACAACGTATGAGAGCTATTTGTCTTGTTACAACAAAACCCGGCAAAGTTGATTCAACTGTAGCGATGATAAAAAAGAAACGCAAGGCGGAAAAAAATGTTACAATTGTAACCGGCAGGGCAGACATCTGCATATTTCTCAAAGGAACGCTAAATGAGATAAATGGGGCAGTTATCGATTACAAAAAAATAAAAGATATTTCATCGACAGAAACTCTTACAGAGATAGAGGTAGATTTGGGATGGTAAGGGCCATAATTTTAGTAAAATCGTCAAAAAAGTTAATTGCCGCAAAACTTGGCAAAATTGATCAAATTTTTGAATCATTTCCTGTAAGCGGTCAATTTGACGCAGTAGTTCGAATCGAAGTTGACGATCTCTTCAAAATAAAGGATGTTGCCACAAAAATACAAAAAATGGTGGGTGTTGAACGTACTGAAACAATGGTAGAGGTTCATTCTGATTGAGATCATCCGTTAAATTTAATTCCATGTGTAGATTGATGAGAATATGCATCTAACACGTCTTGGCAATGTAATGTTGGCCGTAAAAGATTTGGATAAAGCCGTTGAATTTTACCACGATGTGATAGGACTGCCGATAAAAAACCGTCGTAAAACATGGGTGGATCTTGGAACCACCGGCGCTCTCATTAGCCTCCACCCTGCCATATCCACTACAGAACATGTTGGAAGCTCTCTCGATAATGGAATCACCATAGGATTTACCGTAGGGGATGTTACTTCGGCAATTGAAGAAATGCGGTCAAAAAACATACCAATACTTCGTGATGTGATTGAACATGATGCTGGAAAAAACGCCATAATACAGGATCCTGATGGATATCTTGTGTCATTTTTTGAACCAGCATTCAAAGATGCCACACAACAAACCGGCGGATATCATGGATTTACTCCCAGTTAATCTCACTGTACGTTTTACAAAATACCACAGGTTTTACCACAAAGTTGTACAATAATTATTTTGAAATTTATCCAATCCTGTAAAATTACAATGCAATGTAAAGAAAATAATTAAAACTTTTATAATTTGTAATTTACGATTGTGAGTGTTTTGCCTGAGTATTTCTGTTAATATCGTCTAGCTGTTTTTTTAATTCCATATTTTCTTTTTCCAGCATTTGGTTTTTTGAATGCAGTGATTCCAATTTATCGCCTCTAGTATATGCGTGCTGTCCGGGTAATGATGGACTATAACCGTCAGGACCCATCAAGTCATAAGCCATATGGACAAAGGCATCCTTGAAACCTCCAATTCTTGCCGTAGCATCCTCTACAAGATCTCCTTCAGAATGTCCGCGGTGTTTTGGAATAAGTGGATTTGCTATACGTGGGGGCAGACGCAGAAATTGAGGCATATTAGGACCTGCAGAGTACATGTCCCATATGGTACGCATGAAATCCGCATTATCATTATTCATCAATTTTGATGTATTTTCGGGGTATTTTTGCCTTCTGTCTCCAAAATGTAACTGGATATTCCCACGCACAAAGTCCAAAAGATGTGAATTTCATGCCCAATCCCATCAAAATTACCGTATAGATGGACACGTACCTCCATAATTGATATTTTATATATAAACAAGTGGTAAATCATCGATCAGTATTGATCAACTAGAGTCGATCGTTGATCCTTATAGAATGGTGCTTTTTTGATCGCAGATATGATGATGAGACAAAAAGACGTAGTGTTGAAACGATGTGATAGATGCGGTCAGTGCATACAGGATACAGATTTGCACAAAATTGTCATGTATATAGTAAAACAAGAGATTTCAGAGCATCACTATGAACACGTTGAATGCCCTGAAAAATTTACAGTCTAACTAGGTTGAGTCTTGCGGGTAATACACATACACTCCATATACATCTCCGGTAACTCTCGATCTGTATTTCCAATCGTTGGATAGCACCTCTGCTTTAAACTTGGCCTGTGTGTTTGGATGTAATTTTTCATATACATCAGATCCTACGAGTACTTGGTTTGGTTTTGCTAGCGACTGTATTTTTGATGCAATGTTCATTGGAGGTCCGATAAGATCTATTGGAAAATCATTATTCCCAATACCGTATGATATTGCCATAATCTGACCAGCATCTATGCCGATTTTTATTTTTAGATCGGGATAATCATACTGGTTTAATATCGGATTCATTCCGGATTTTATAGTCTCAATCATTGAAAATGCACATTTTAGCGAATCATTTGTGCCTTTTTTTGCATCAATGTCATTTGGGAAATACGCCAAAACAGCATCCCCTACAAATTTTAAAACGTATCCGTCATATCTTTTTACAGCGTGTGCCATTTCATGTACAAATGAGCTGATTATTGTGATGAATTTACTTTGTGAGATCTCAAGCGACATCGAAGTGGATCCGACAAGATCAACATACATTATAGTTAAATTCAGTCTTTTGCCAACTAGCGGTCTAAGATATCCTTCAGAATCATCAGCAGTGCCTTTGTACTTGTATCCGCTTTTTAGAGACGCCCATATGCGGGTCTGCACTTCCTGCATTTCGTTATTTTCGGGGGTTGATTCGGACAATACAATCACGCGTGTAAACCAAGTATGTGATAAAGGCGCGTTTTTTCAGTATGGCATTGTATGCAGTCATGCCATATGGGCATGTCTGAGCCATCGGTGCCGTATCTAGTTTTTATCAAGATCATGCCCGATATCGCATTATGACATATTTAAGAGAACATATTATTTGACAAATATTCCACATGTGCAAAACATGCAATTTTGTGTGCCAGAGAGGTGAGTCAAGGTTTAAAATGATGCAAAACGTTCATAATCTAAATGAGACTTGGTTCCAAGAATACGGATAGTTTCATATGTACATTAAATGATACATATGAGATCATAAAAACAGACTATACAAACATTATGAAAAAAATACTAATTTCTAAAAAAACCAGAGTAATGCTCGGAGACAGCAGTGTGACAGAAGAATCAACATTTGAGCCCGGAGGTGCGGTTAGTTTTTACCGCGAGGCAACTAGAAAAATGAAACAATGGTCGGTTCGCGACGTCATGGTGACAAACAACGAGGATTGCAGGAGGGTTTTTGTAAAATTCAGCAGACAGATTGGAAAATATCTTATTTCTGGCCACATGTCACTGCAATTTCACGTATTGCTGTATTACAAACCAGAATACCGGGTGGTTGAATGCCAAAAAGAGCTATCCAGCATAATGGATCGGACGAAAAACGTGGAAGCGCAGGTGGCAAAGATGGGCGAAAGTCTCATAATTGAAAAACTTGGAGAATCCGCCAAAGATGATGCAGACTTGCAGAAAATATTTGAGAAATTTTACAATAATGACAAACTGACTGACGATATTACAGGCATGATCAAAGATGGCAACGATGATAGTGTAAATGAAATGATTTTAAAAAAACAAAATCTTTTCAAAGAGCTAGACGGATATCTGGAGGAAATATACAAAACTTCTGATGTTTTAATAGATGATGCCAGACTTGTAACTGGCGAGGAGGGGTTTTTGTGTACCTTTGATATAGAGCGTGTCAATGATGACAGATCCCATGACGGACTGTTTGATTTTGCTGAAATTACGCCAGAATACAAAAACGGCATAGTGCAGGCTATTGACGAATTTAGTGCCGCAATGCACAGCGTTGCATCCTAGGAAGTTTTTTCACGCAATAGTTTGAGTGTGGCTGCAGGATCCGCCTTGCCGCCAGTTTTTTTCATAACCTTTCCCACAAGATAGTTTATTGCCTGAGGGTTTTCGCTCAAAGTTTTAACAGTCTGTACTTCTTGTGCTAAAACCTCATCTATTATCGGTCCAAGATCAGATCCGGATATGCGTGCAAGATTCTGCGTTGAGATGATTTCCGATAGATGCTTTCCCGTATCATGCATGATGGATAGTGCCTCTTTTGCCGATATTCGGCTTATTGCGCCTCCAAGTATGGCATCTGCCAAATCCGAAAGGTGTTGTGGTGTTATTTTAGAGACTGACCGTTTTTCACGGGTGTCTGCCAATCCCATAAAATCTGTGGTAATCAGGTTGGCCACCTCTATGGAATTTTTTTCATTGTGTGCATTTTCAAAAAGTTCAAGACAATATCTGTCAGATGAGAGCACCTTGGCTACCTGCCGTGTAATTCCCATTGATGAGTATCGGTCCTGTTTTGCAGCAACGCTTTCAGGTATTTCCGAACGCAGTCGCTTGCAAAACTGCTCATCTATTCGCACATGCGGGATATCAGCTTCTGGAATATACCTGTAATCATCCTCGTCCTCTTTTTTTCTGGCAGGAACCGTGGCCTTTCGTGAGGCATTCCACTGACGTGTCTCCTGTTCTACGACAACCCCGCGATCAGTAAAGCTGCTTTGCCGCGTTAATTCAAAATGTAATGCTTTTTCCAAATCGTGAAATGATCCCACATTCTTTATTTCGACCTTTGGTCCGTTTCCTATGGAAACGTTTCCATCAGCCCTCATGGCACCATCCATACTAGTGTCAGAAACCTGCAAATTTTCAAGTAAATTCGATAGCATGTTCAAAAAATCCCTGACGTGTGCAGGACTTGCAAAATCCGGCTCTGTTACAATTTCAACTAGCGGCATTCCTGCGCGGTTATAGTCAACTAGCGCAATTTTTGTTTTTTCAGAAGCTCCCTCGTATGTTATACGTCCAGGATCCTCCTCTAGTTGCACTCTTTTAATGCGAATGCGTCCATCAGGTGTATCCACGTATCCATCAGAACCCATACTGCTCTTACCATACACGTCAAGCTGTGTGATTTGATAATTTTTTGGCAGATCAGGGTAAAAATAATTTTTTCTAAAAAATGAAACACTCTTTGGCACATTACAATTCAATGCCATAGCCACTAGTGCGGCTTTTTCCACAGCCCCGCGATTCAGACGTGGAAGTGAGCCTGGGAGTCCGGTACATATAGGACAGATGTTTTCATTTGGTGCAAATCCCCTAGAATCTGCCTTGCATCTGCAGAAAAGCTTTGTCTGCAGACTGTTTATCTGGCAGTGCACTTCGATCCCAATCATAATGCAGGCACCTTTTGAAGATCTGTACAGCGCTCAAGCGAGTATGCTGCCTGGAGAAGCTGGGAATCCTGCATAGAATCTGCCACAAGTTGAATTCCTATTGGCAGTCCATCCGAGAATGCAAACGGAATTGATATTGCAGGTCTGCCGGTAAGATTTGCCAGTACAGTATTTGAATCAGTCCGAAACTGTGCTATAGGATCGTTGATCTTTTCTCCAATCTTAAACGGAAGTACTGGGACAGTTGGCGCAATCAATATGTCGAATTTTTTAAACGCCTCTGCGATTTCTTTTGAGAGGCGGTTTTTCACCTTTAACGCCTTTAGATAGTATTTCCCAGCATATCCAGCAGACGGGACAAATCCTCCAAGTATCATGCGTCTTTTAACCTCCGGACCGAGTCTGCGTCTTGCTTCTGATATGTATGCATCAAAGTTATAGCCGGATTGGGACATTTCAAAACCATATCGGATATTATCATATCTGGCAAGATTGCTAGCAGCTTCAGCTGATGTAATCGTATAGTATGCTGCCACAGAATGTGGTATTGTATTAAGATGGACATTTTCACAGATGGCCCCAAGATCTTGAAATTTCTTTACTGCATCTTTTGTTGCAGATACAACATGAGGCGATACCCCATCGCCCATCATTTGTTGCAATATTCCGATTTTTTTACCCGAAATGTCTGCATCAATTTTTGAGAGATAGTCAGTATTTGAACCTCCAAGAGTTGTTGCATCATTTTCATCCTTTCCTGATATGAGATTCATCATAAACGCGGCATCCTTTACGGTGCGGGTCAGTGGGCCGATTTGCTCTATGCTGTTTGAATATGCAACAAGTCCATACCTGCTTACAAGCCCGTATGTGGGCTTGAATCCGACAACGGAGCAAAAGCTTGCAGGATTTCGTACCGAACCTCCAGTATCTGATCCAAGCGAGGCGACACACTGCAATGATGAGACTGCTGCAGCACTGCCCCCCGAAGAGCCTCCAGGTACGTATTCTTTATTCCAGGGATTGCACGTGTGTCCGTATGAGCTGAATTCGGTGGTGGAACCCATACCAAATTCATCCATGTTTGTCTTTCCAACCATTATTGCATCTGAATCGTGCAGTTTTTGTACAACAGTTGCATTGTACGGCGGGATAAAACAGTCGAGCATTTTTGAAGCGCATGTTGTTTTTTTACCAAATGTGCAAATATTGTCCTTTATTGACACCGGCATTCCATAGCAGGGTCCAACCGGTTCTCCGGACTTTATCTTTGCGTCAATTTTTCTAGCTAAAAGTACTGCATCCTCAAATACGGATATGTGCGCATGTATTTGGCCATCCAGTTTTTTTATGCGCTCCAATGTTGCCTCCATAAACTCCTCACATCGGATATTGTTGTTTTTTATATTCTCAACGTATTCTAAAACCGTGGTCTGTAGATTCATCTAGATCATCTTTGGAGCCCGTACGTGGGTGCCCTGATAGTTTTTAATCTCATCGATTATGGATCCGTCAAATTTTGAATATACATCATCACGGAGATTTTCCACATTCGTGATACTAGGCTCCAAATCTTCGGATTCAACGTTTGCCTCATCAAGTGTGTCAAAATATTCGAGAATTTTTTGAACCCTACGGATGTGTTCGGTTTCATCATCTATGCGTATACGCATAAGCTTTGCAACACGCATAATCTCCTCACTTTCGACCATTTTTCATCATTCCCTATGGCGTAAGCCTGTCCACATCCCTGGGGTAAAATGCAGTATCCCGTATATTTTCAGTTCCAGTGAGTGCCATCATGAGCCGCTCAAGACCTATTCCGCAACCGGCATGGGGCGGAACGCCGTATTGGTACGTGGACAGATGGTATTCAAATGAATCCACCGGTAAACCCTTGTCTGCTATGCGCCCTTTAAGCTCGTCTGCTTTTTCAATACGTGTGCTGCCAGATGATAGCTCCAATTCGCCATACATTAGATCAAATGATTCGGATGTTTTGCCGTCCTTTCCGGCCTTTACATAAAACGGCTTTGGACCAAGCGGCCAGTCTTTTATAAAATAAAATCCGTCCAAATTTATTTTTTTTAGATTTGAGGGATAAAGATCATCGCCCCATTCGGATTTTATTCCAACTTTGTGCATCATGTCCAAAATTTCAGCATACGTATACTGGGGAATTGATTCAGGTATGTCCGGTACGTTAAATTCAGCACCAAGTGATTCTTTTGCGCCTAGTGCAGCTTTTACAGCAGCGTGCATGATATCCCCAACTCTGCTCATAATGTCCGTATAATCCACAAACGCCTCTTCAATGTCCACTGATATTGCCTCTGAGAGATGTTTGTTCGTTCTAGAGGATTCAGCCCTAAAGATGGGAGCTATTTCAAATACTTTTTCAAAGCTCATCGTCAGCTGTTCTTTGTACATCTGCGGACTCTGTGCAAGATATGCCTCTTTGTCATAATAAAATATGGAAAAGAGTGATGCACCACCTTCTGTCGCACTGGCTATAATTTTTGGCGTATGAATTTCTGTAAAACCCTGATTTGAAAAATACCCTCTTACCGCTTTAAGCACATCATTTCTTGCACTAAAAATATCCTGCAGTATTTTGCGCCGAAGGTCTATGGCACGTACGGCAAGTCTGGTGTCTATGTTTTTTACAGTTTTAGCCTGGGGCTCAAACGGCGGTATGACTGTAACTTCTGAAAAAACACACAATTGCTCTGGAACAATTTCCACGCCACCAGGAGCCTTTGGCGATTGTACCACAGATCCTGTTATTGCCACTGTCGAATGGGGTTTAAGCGAGGAGAGTTTTTCTCGCACATCATCAGGGCATGCACCTGCCTTTGCCACCACCTGTATGGAGCCTTTATTGTCCTGTATTGTTACAAAAGAAATGTTGCCGTGTACGCGCACCGCTGAGATCCAACCCATTACGGTGACATTCTTGCCGGATGCCTCGTGCAATTCTGTCGAATAATGCGTACGGCGAAGCGAGCCCAACTCTGTTTGTATTGCCATACTGTGCGGTTACATATACACTCCTTTATTATTTTCCTATGAGCGTGAACAATAATCTGCAATTATGGCAGTTTATCCCATTTGAGGCACCCATGTTTTACCAAAAAATGCCAAATGTGCAGTACTGTATGCAAAAAATGACGGTAAACTGAAAAATACCCGCCCATGTGTAGGCATTTTATGGCGCTAAATAGAAGGGAATTGGCAATAGCTTTGATCGCCAACGGCATAGCTGCCCATACCATATACCGGGAAAATACAAGTATTCCAAATAATACTACCGTTTATGATTTCATATTAAAGGCCCTTCCAAAAGATCTAAAATCAGAAGTGACGGCAGATTTGATTGACGAGGTGTATGACAAAGTAACCAAAGCCCATAGTTCATAAGTCATGTACATGAGGTTAATGTGTTGACATCCATTGCGACGCTTGGTTCCCACTGCGCCATGCAGGTGTTAAAAGGCGCAAAAGACGAGGATTTTAAAACGGTGCTCGTGTGTGAAAAAAAACGCCAGAGTCTGTACAGCAGATTTGATTTTATTGATGAAATGATTATGGTTGATTCGTTTGCAGAGGTTACAGATGATAAATGTCAAAGCAAGCTTGGGGATCTTGATTCTGTTTTAATACCGCATGGTACGCTAGTATCGCAGCTAAACTCTGATAGTATAGAGTCGATTAAAACCCCGATTTTTGGCAACAAGATGATGCTTCGTTGGGAATCAGACAGAAATCTAAAGGAAAAGCTCATGCGCAATGCAAATTTAAAACTTCCCCGTACAATAAAATCCCCCGCAGAGATAGACGTTTCTGTAATTGTCAAACGTCATGGAGCGGCCGGAGGAAAAGGATACTTTACTGCATCAAGTGAATCCGAATATGAGAAAAAAAGAAACCAACTTGTAAAAAACGGCACAATCTCTGAAAATGAAAGCCTCTACATACAAGAATACATCCCTGGTGTTTTAGCATACCTGCAGTTTTTTCACTCTCCGCTAAGAGGGGGCTTGGAATTTTTTGGAGCCGATCAGCGCCATGAATCCGATATTGAAGGGCTTGCTAGAATGCCCGCACAAATGCAAATGCAACATGAGAAAATCTTGTCCTTTAATGTCATAGGGAATACGCCCATTGTTTTGCGCGAATCGCTTTTGGAGGATGTCTTTAACATGGGTGAGGCGTTTGTAAAAGCGTCCGCTAGTTTAGTAAAACCTGGAATGAATGGGCCATTTTGTCTAGAGGGAATATATGATGAGAATGCAAAGTTTACCGCATTTGAATTCTCAGCTAGGATTGTGGCTGGAACCAACATCTACATGGACGGCTCCCCATATTACGGCCTTTTGTACGGCGAATCAATAAGCATGGGACGACGAATTGCAAGAGAGATAAAACTCGCTGAATCTGAAAACCGTCTTGATGATATAGTAACCTAGATGCCCTGATTTGTATTCGGATGCATTGTGAGTGTGGGCTCGGGTTTTTTGATGGTGATTTCTGCTTTTTTTATACGCGAGCGGTAAAATCTGTGTTTTTTGCCATCCTCGCTCAAAACATTTCGTTCAACGTACACCAGTGAGAGCTCTTGCAAATCTGATAATTTTTTGTAAACTGAACTTAACGGTATTTTTAGAACGTATGAAAGATCGGATGCGGTCATGGCTTTATTCACCATGGAAAAGATTATCGCCCTAGATTCCACATTTGCTAGCGCTTCGAGAATTTTTTGCGTGACATCAAATTTTTTTAACTGCGGCAATGTCGCCCTAGATTTCAACAGCGGATATTATGCTTGTAGGTATTTAAACAAAATTATTTTTCAACCGAATCTGGCAAAAATTTGCGCCACAATCCTCCAAACACAAACGGAATTGTAATCCAAAAGATGGTAATTGATATGGCAGATGCAAGTCTAAAATCATACAATACGTTTTTTGGGATTGAGACATCATCAGGATTTTCAGGAAACATGATTACAATGGTGCATAAAATACAGGCAAATCCCGCTAGCATCAAAATCTTTTTCCCTCCATGCAAAAATCCCGACACATAATAAAATCCCAGTGTCAGCAGTCCTGAAACTGCAATCAATCCGACATATAGTGCGGTCCTCTCATCTATGGTGTCAGGATCCCCAACGGTTGGAGGATTTGCAGGGTATTTTACAAACGGAACAAGGAATAGTATCAGCCACATTATCGCTGCAAGAGCTAGTGTTTTTTTTATGGTATGGGATCCTGGAAGTGATTTTTTTGCATACCCGAATAAAAGTCCGTAAAGCGAACCCACAGACATTCCAAGAATGGCACTAGAGACAATCTGCCCGCCTTTTTGCCACAAACGATATTCATCGTGCGCCATGCGGAATTCAACATCATCCTGCTCAGCTCCAGAATCAAATAACGCCCGGTTTTCAAACTCGATTGCCCTATCCAATACTGGTTCCACTAGTACAAAATTGGCCACACCTTGAACTGAGCCAGCTATAATACCAGAGAGTAATACAACGCCCACAAATGCCAAAAATTTCAAATATTACATCTCAATGACATGGAAAACCTGCAGCATGACGCAGGTCGTGTGATAACTCGTGCAAATACATGGAATCAAAAGCGTCAGCTCCCTGTATGATGCTGAACGTATGACCCTGATCAAAAGCCATTGTAAAGAGTCCAAATATGAATACAAATGCCAAAATGATTACTGCGCCTTTTGGCGGTGTGGATCTACTTTGTATAATCTCCACATATTTTGACATATTCATATATGTAAATTTGAGTTATTTAAATACGCCGTTTTTAGATCGGAGTAATGGCGTTTCTCAAAGATAAGATATGATGATTCAAACATGTGCCGAGTTTACAATACCCAAATGTCAAAAACATCCCCCATCCTCCTCCTCACTAGAGATCATTTTATGCTCTGATTCAGCAAGATTTTTACCACAGTATTCAAGACGTATTGCATGAAGAATGTGTATTTTGCCCTAGTTGCAATTCCTGTAATCGCAGGCGTGCTAGCAGTTGCATACATGACACAAGAGCCGCAAGAGTCAGGTATGATGACCACTGCTGAATTGTTGGCAGAGGCATCCCCGATCTTTGGCAGTACTGATGCTAGCATTACAATCATAGAATGGGGCGATTATCAGTGTGAATTTTGCCACAGATTTCATCAAAATACGCTTGGTGCAATAAAGGAAAAATATGTCGATACAGGATCCGTAAACATTGTGTTTCGGGATTTTATCCTAAACGGTCCTGATTCAGAACTTGCAGCGATTGCATCCCACTGTGCAGAAGATCAGGGCATGTTTTGGGAATACCATGATGCACTGTATGAAAATTGGGGCGGGGAGCGTACGGGTTGGATAACAAACGACTCGTTACTTGCACTAGCAGTCTCGATGGATATTGATACTGCTGAATTTAATTCATGTCTTGACTCAAAACCCCATGCAGACCGCGTACGCGATTCTACAAGATACGGTAAGAGCATCGGTGTGACTTCAACGCCCACGTTTTTGATATCAAACGGGCAAGATGTCATTATAGTAAAAGGTGCCCAGCCGGTTGCCGTGTTTGAGCGTGCAATTGATAGCCTATAGCAAGGGTATTACACGAATGGTGTATGAGTAAAACATGTTAAAAATAAAGATTGAAAAACAGGATTCTGTCAAAATGTACCGCATACGTAAGACACTTGACGAGCTTTCAGATAAAACTGGACACGGTACTGAGCTTATCACGGTATACATACCAAAGGGAAAACAGATGCACGAGGTGATAAGCATTCTCAAAGAAGAGCAGGGAACAGCGGACAATATAAAATCCGATTTTACCCGTACGCATGTGGTCGATTCTCTCGGAAAGGTCATACAACGGTTGAAAATGTATAAAAAAACTCCAGAGCGCGGCCTTGTGGTATTTTGCGGCGCGCTGCCGCCAGAAGGAGGCGGACCGATTGGAAGCGAGGTGGTTCGGGCATACGAGATAGATCCTCCAAAAGATCTAAAGACGTTCCTATACCGGTGCGATGATCATTTCCACGTGGACATTCTAAAAGACATGTTAAAGGATGACAACCTTATCGGGTTTTTGGCCATTGATGCAAAGGATGCCGGATGGGGTCTGCTACACGGGGACAGAATAGACGTTTTATCAGAGACAGGTTCAGGCGTTGCAGGAAAACACAGACAGGGCGGCCAGTCGGCCAAAAGATTTCAAAAGCTTCGCGAAATGGAGCTGACGTATTACTTTAACCGCGTGGCAAATGTCACCCGCGAGTATTTCATAGACATTTATCAGATAAAAGGCCTTATCATATCCGGACCCGGTCCAACAAAGGAAGAATTTGTCAACGGAGGATACCTCGAATACCGGTTGCAGGATATGATAATAGATACCATTGATGCATCATATGCTGGTTCCGAAGGTGTCCGAGAGGCTTTTGACAAGGCTGGAAACATACTCTCAAACTTTAGACTCGTGGAAGAAAAACGCATAGTGGAATTACTCTTTCAAAAAATAAATTCGCATACGGGTCTTGGAAGCTACGGGTTGGACGAGGTGATAGAGTTGCTCAAAAACAACGTAGTAGATACGCTGCTTGTAACTGACGATACTGACATGCATAAATTGGATGTAAAATGCAACAAATGCTCGCACGTGCAGGAAAAAGTGCTAAAACGTCCAGAGATTATCAAAAACAGAACCCAGATGCTAAACAGTCCGTGTCCAGAGTGCTCTAGTACGGATTTGGATGCAAGCGAGAGGGATTTTGTGGATTATCTGGCACTTTTATCATCAAAGACTGGAACAACAATTGAGGTCATATCAGGTAAAACCGAGCACGGGGTGATGCTTGGAAGCCTTGGCATGGTTGGTGCAATACTCCGGTACAATCCAGGACACGCAAAATTAACCTAGTACTGCAGGCGTTATCTTAAAACCGTGCACGTATCTTTTCTGCCAGCTTTTCCAAATCTTCCATTTTTGAAATGCTTCTTTTTGTCCAAACCGACCCGCGATTCTCATATCTTGGAATTATGTGCACGTGTACGTGCCCTATGATCTGTTTTGCAGCCCTGCCGTTGTTTTGCCCAAGACTGAATGCAACAGCTCCTGTTTCTTCAAGTATCGCACCGGCAAGTTTTGGCACTTTTGAGAAAAGTGATCCGACATCGGCGCTATCCATGTCAGTTATCTTTTCATAGTGTTTTTTTGGGACAAGAAGACAGTGTCCAGTATCTATCGGATATCGGTCCAAAAAAGCCAGGGATTCATCATCCTCAAATGCAATGCTTGCTTTTTCAGTGCGTGATATAATGTCACAAAAGATACAGCCCACACTTTTACCCTTTTGACATTTTATTTATTAGTTGAGTTGTACGCATGTAAATAACCGGGCTTAAAACCTATAACGGCTGTATGCTAAAAACAGACCATGGTGCATACAAGATTTGCAGGTACAAAAGCGATGTTTTTAATCATAATTTTACTTGCAACGTGGGGAAATAACGCCCAAATGGCAGCTGCTGACATTTTTTACCCATCTACAAACTATAGGTTAAAGGAGCCCCCCACATACTGTACTGTAATTGAGGGTATCGATGAATCCTCCTCAAAAATTGCAGAATTTGTAGACGTCTCAAAGGATGCCGTATCAAGCTGGACAAACAACCTGCAGGCTGCCGAAGACGGCATAAATAACATATGGCAGATGAGTCATAAAAGCGTCGGTAATATTCAAGCCGGATGCGACATTCTCGTATATTACAAATCGCATCAAAACATGTCAGGGCAGCCGGCAAGTCATGACATAGTTGCAGGTACGTTTACAGCCACGTCAACAGTTCCGGCTATAATCGACATATACTATCTGAAACCGTTTATCTGTGATGACGGGGTTTTATGTTATTTTGATGACCGCTACAGGGATACGGTATCACTATATGGGACAATGTTGCATGAGGTTGGCCACTCGCTAGGAGCACACCACTATGTTTCAGATAAGATGGAGGAGAATGAAAAATGGAGGAATGGGGACGAGTTGCCGCCATCCGTAATGATACCATCCTTGCCGGCCAATGTGGCAGATATTGCGATAAAGAATTTGGACGTGCAAAAGATACGCAGCATATATGGGGAGAGAGGATTTTATTCGTACAGTGACCGACCGGTACCGATATTCCATCCGTTTGTAACCGTAGACATCTCAAGTGAAAAGGTGGTGTTAAATGATGCACACCCAAATACAGTTACCATATCCGGGCAGATAAACAAGGCAGTACTGCTTGATGGGCATCCAGTCATAGTTTCCGTGTTAAAACCGGATCAGACAATAGATGTTTTGAAAATAACACATACAAGAAGCGGATACTTTGAGGTTCTCACAGCATACGATTCAGAATCACCGCTTGGATTATACACAGTATCGGCAAGTTATATCGGAGTCGTAGACAATGAAATGGACGTGTATTTTGAGGTCGTCAATACGGGTGTAAAAAAAGATCCTCTTACCTCATCCTCGGATGTGGCAGGTATAATAGACATGCAAAAAACCGCCGTAAACTCTTTAAAACAGCAGGCTGAAAACCTCAAAAAAGCCATGGCAAAAATCCCCCAGTCGAGCATTCTGAAAAAAGACAGTAATTTCATACACGCCTTTTCAAGTTCTGCAGAGCTGAAAATAGAATCCGCATATCTGCAGATTGCAAAAGCAGAAGATAGACTGGATGCAGGGGATTACGAGGCAGTGTTTGCAGCGCTAAGAGATCTTGATTCTAGTGTGAATTCAATCTCCAATACGCTGGAGAGACTCAGCAAGATTGTAAAATCATACAGTGTTGCTGAATCAGTTGATGATCTTGGAGTGGCAAAAAATGCCATAAAACGTATGAGTACAGGATTGGATGATGGATCCGAGTTTGCATCGGCAGTATCGGCACTAACTGGTACGGTTACAAGTTTTGATGAAATTCCAGAATGGGTGGTAAGAGTATCAAAATGGTGGAATGTCGGATTGGTATCGGATGCTGAATATGTCCATATGCTAAAGTATATCACACAAAACGGCATACTGCCATAAAATGCACATACGATTTGTTTATTATATGGCTCCAAGAGTTATGCACGTATGGGTAAGAAAGTACGCAAAGAACGTGAAGAACGCCGGGACAGTTTTGCAGCAAAACGTACAAAACAAAAACGCAAAAATTCCCTCATAATTGCAGCAGTATTTTCCGTGATTGTTGTGATAGTTGGCATATCTGTGTACAATTTCATCACCAGCGGCGGCATAGGCCAGGGCTCACCGGAAAATGCCGGATCTCTTGGAGATGAGCACGTACATGCATCCATACTGACAAAGATACATGGAGACAATTTTGATTATTCGCTTCCCGCATACCAGATAAAGAGCAGTTGGATTCACTTTGAGGCACAGGATGGCACCACTGTGCACAGACATGCCTCAGGAGTCACGCTAGAATTTCTCTTCAACACCGTCGGTATACGGTTGGATGATCAATGCTACATCTTCCCAGATGAGCGGCAGTTTTGTACAAATGAAGAGTTTACACTCAAATATTATGTGAACGGTTTCCAAACAGATAGCATTAACGATTTGGTCATTGAGGATAAATCGCGCATACTCATATCATACGGGAACAACGATCTGGACAGGATTGAGAGTGAGCTAGCAGAGCTTGAAAAACAGACGATTCTAAGCTAGTAAAACACTAAATTATACACTAGGATTTCAAACATACATGGAGATCTCTAGTAGAAACGTTGTAGAGGGAACTGCACGCGCTCCGCACCGCGCAATGTACAGGGCGATGGGGCTTGGAGATGAGGACATTCAAAAATCATTTGTAGGTGTCTGCCATACCGGAAACGAGTCAACCCCGTGCAACATACATCTGCCAGAATTGGCAGAGCATGCAAAAAAAGGCGTCAGTGACGGCGGTGCAACGCCAAGAGTATTTTCAACAATAGCAGTCAGCGACGGCATAGCAATGGGTCATGAAGGCATGAAATCCTCGCTTGTTTCGCGCGAGGTGATAGCTGATTCAATAGAGCTTATGATACGGGCGCACCAGTATGATGCACTAGTTGGAATTGCCGGGTGCGATAAATCACTTCCAGGTACAATGATGGCAATGGCCAGATTAAACATACCGTCAGTTTTTGTATACGGTGGGACAATAATGCCCGGAATGCTTGATGGAAAAGAGCTTACAATAGTTGACGTATACGAGGCAGTTGGCGCGTACGATTCGGGTAAACTAAGCCTTGATGATCTCACAGATATTGAAAAAAACGCATGTCCGAATGCTGGCTCGTGCGGCGGCATGTTTACTGCAAATACAATGGCGTCAATATCTGAGGCCATCGGACTTGGACTTCCAGGCAGCGCATCCCCCCCTGCAGAGGATGATAGGCGTAAAAAAATCGTATATGATACAGGAGCTGCGTGCGCAAAACTTTTGGAATTGCAAATACGTCCAAGAGAGATACTCTCCTTTGAGGCCTTTGAGAATGCAATTACTGTCTTAAATGCTGTTGGAGGATCAACCAACGGCATACTGCATTTACTGGCACTAGCTCATGAAGCTGGCATCAAACTCTCATATGATGATTTTGAGAGGGTGCGAAAGAAAACACCTCACATTGCAGATATGAAACCTGGAGGAAATTATGTCATGAACTCTTTGGATAAGATAGGTGGCATTCCGGTTGTCCTGAAAATTTTGCATAAAAAAGGACTTTTGCACGGCAAATGCATGACAGTTACCGGCAAAACAATGGAAGAGAATCTTGATTCGGCGATGCCGATTCCAGAGGGGCAGTCAATTGTCAGGTCTGCAGAAGAGCCGCTGCATAATACTGGAACAGCCCACATATTGCGCGGCTCGCTGGCTCCTGAAGGGGCGGTCATAAAAACCGCAGGAGTTGAAATGAAAAAATTCAACGGCAGTGCCTGCGTCTTTGAGTGCGAAGAGGATGCGTTTGAAAAAGTCTCTGGCGGGGGGATAAAAGAGGGCGATGTTCTAGTTATACGGTACGAGGGTCCAAGGGGCGGTCCTGGAATGCGCGAGATGCTTGCAACTACTGCAGCACTAGTGGGCCAGGGTCTTGGAAAAAGTGTTGCAATGGTAACTGATGGGCGGTTCTCTGGCGGTACACGGGGTTTTATGGTTGGCCATGTGGCACCTGAAGCATATGTTGGAGGTCCGATTGCACTTGTTAAAGACGGGGATAAAATTACAATAGACATAGAATCCGGTTCAATCATTTTGGATGTTTCAGCAGAAGAGATTGAAAAACGAAGATCACAATGGAGTCGCCCGAGTCCGAATTATTCATCTGGTGCGCTTGCAAAATATGCCTCGCTTGTAGGTTCTGCTGCAAACGGAGCTGTAACTAGTCCGATTTTATAGATGATCTGTACAATAAAATCCAATTTTGCCGCCAATTTTTGCAGCAGTTAATACAATGCCGTTTCTTGGATGGCAGCCGCATTTGAAGCATTTTATGGTTTTTGCAACAGAGGTGGCAAAAGGTACCTCTAGTACGGGGATAATCTGTGTCTGTAGCATTTGACTCATGATTATAGGGTATGAAACGGGTCATAAAAAGGTACCGTACTTTACAGTACTGTACAAATTAGGCGTGCCGTGTGAATGTGAGCCCGGATCATAGATCTTTTGATTTGCCAAAATTGTTTTTTTGGTGAATTGTGAATAAAATCTAAGGATAAAATGATCCAGATGATCCTGTCATTTTTAATGTAAAAATCGTTCTCATTGTACAGGAGTCCGCACCAATATGATAATACCATGGATGCGTTTTATGCAGAAATTCAAGTGATCATAGGACTGACCAACTTACACGTCATGTTAAAGGATCGCAAATACATAGAACCATTAGAGAGAGTCTGCCCGCAAATCAAATAGCACATCTTTGTGCAATCACGCATAATATTCTGCTGTCATGTATGTGATATTTTGATTTATTTTGTTGTCTGTTTGAAAACTTTATTCACTATGCGTTTTGATCATGGCAATGCCAGTCGGAATCGTATGTATATGTGATTGATTGTGCATAAATTCTATTCAAGATTTTAGTGAATTAACTTAAATTGGTATGAGGTCACGTCATACCTAGAATTTATGCAATAAATGAAGATGTATGCACAAAATAGCACGAGGTGCTGACCTCATACTAAATTGGATTTTAAAGAATATAACCGATCATAAAAATTATATAATAAAGATAAAGACATATTCATATTATCTGCTAAAACTGTCATATATGCGTCATCAATTTTCATATTATCATTTGAAATGATTTGAAGTCTACCTTCATTTCCTTTAGTGGAGCTTTTTAATCTATAATAAGCATTATCTACATCTTCAGATATTATCTCTGTATATCGTTCAAAAAACAGTGGTATCATTGAAACAATAGAAGGTTTTAGTTGTCTTGTATCATTTGGCATCAGTTGGACACTCCACAGTAATATTGACAAAACGGAGTATTTTGCCATTAGTAGATTTAGGTAAAGTTTGTGATAATGGTTTATTACTTTTTTCTAACTCAATAATTTCATTGTGAACATCCGTAAAAGTCTTAAAATATGCTAAAGATTGACTCTTAAGATTCATTGATATTTCATCTGTACTTTTGCCCGATGTAAATACACCTTCTAATTCTAACATAGTGCCAGTAAAGACATCATCATGTTGTTTCAACAAATATGTCATATTATGATTACACATGACATACCATTAAAAGTATGGATTATAAACTATTCGTCAATTGGATATCTGTCCATGAATGAGCATTTTTTATAAAAATCCGATCAAATTCATTCAAAATCATGCAGCATATCCACCAATTCGCCATTATCAAGCTCTGCTCATCTTGCCAGTATTGCAAATATTGGGTTTTAGTGTATTGCATACGCTAGGATAGTATCTGACACAAAGTGTCAGAATCTAGACTGCGGCAGATAGAATGTGAATATTATGGCACAAGACAAAGAATTCCAATTCAATTTTCTGTGTTGCAAATTTATGGGCACTCAGAGTGGATGAAAACCTTCTCTTCATGAATGAAAACGTGGCCTCTACGTTGCTGCGTTTATAGTATATGGTATATGGATAGAAATTCATCAGGATTATCACGATGCCATCTTTTGCCCATTGCGTCAAATCCACGTACACGAACACCTTTTCTTGGCATTATTACAGGAATTCGTCCGGTCTTTTCTATGAGCGTGCATATGTTGCGTGAAAGGTATGCTGCATCAAGTATCACGTGGCCTGAACCGTGCGGCAGTGTGCCACATATTTGCTCAAATATTGGTGCATCATGGCATCGTGCATGGGTAATATCATATGATATGATTATGCCGTTTTCAGCAGTTATAATATGCAATTTGCGATAATCCCGTCTGGACCTTGATCCATTTTTTGCATCAATTCACGTGTTATGCCCGTTTATTGCAATTCCTGTAAAATCCCAGTACAATGTACCTTTCATTCCAGGTCTACCTGCAGAATTTATCATCCATGTGATGAAATGCTCATCAATTCTAGATGCTACCTGCAACGCCGACCTTGATGGCACTCTTTTCAAGCCCAGTATTGGTAGTAAACGTGATGAATCTTCAAGATAATCTACGAGTTCATCGTATGGCAGTTGTTACATTGTCTTTAGGGCAATACACACAGTCATTCCCAGGGGGGGTCAAAGCCAGTTTGTCCTAATGGATTCGGTTTCCATGGCTTTACCCCTTGATTTTTTGCTTTCATTATAATCGGGGTTAACATTTGGTGTGATCTGGCAAGATTTCCTCGTCGGTTGTGCTTTGTTGATTTCATTAAATTGGCTCTGATCTACTGATCCAAAGCTTTTTCGGTCATTTACGTTCATGATCTAAAAGATTTATGGTATGTTTTTGATTTTATTCATGGACAGAGCCTATGCAATCAATAATAATAAATACTTGGCATTGCTCGTATGGGCATGGGTGAATGTTTTTGGGCAGGCAAATGCAACATACGTGCGCATCGACAATCCAATCTCGCCGTTTGAAACATACGAGAGTATTTCTGAAAATTACAATCATTCCTTTCTCTTTGAATCGCTTGCAGGTCCAAACGAGATGGCAGAAACCACCGTAATGGGTTTTGATCCGGATGCTGTAATTTCAATATATGCTGATCATCTGATTATAACGCACAGAGACGGCAAAAAAACATCGCATGATACTGACGATCCGTTTTCCTATATGCGTAAAATTCTTGGAAAAACCTGCGAAAAAGAGCACAGATACGTTGGAGGTGCCGTAGGAGTAGTAAACTATGATGCCATAGGAATGTGGGAAAAAGTGGCGCATCCAAAATATAATGACAAACCTGTAATGGAATTTGGCATATACACTGATGGAATACTCTACGATCATGCAAAAGATGAATCGTTTTATTTTTACCGCAGGACAAACAGGTATGCAGAGCTGAAAACTGGCGGCAAAATTGGAAAGTTTTCTGCCACAGAGCCCGAATCCGCACTAGATGCTGCTGCATTTTCAGACATGGTTGAGCGCGCAAAAAAATATGTTCTAGCCGGTGATGTGTTTCAGGTTGTGCTCTCAAACAGGCAGGTATTTGATGCAAAAGGCGATCCCCTGCAGGTATATAGAAAACTTCGCGCGCTAAACCCGTCCCCGTATTTGTACCACATAAAATCAGCACAGAGGACCACCATTGGTGCAAGTCCTGAGATGCTCATACGCGTGGATGCCGGTACAGTTGAGACATTTCCAATAGCTGGCACATGCAAGGTTGCAGATTCGACAAAAGAGAATGAGCGCCTCAAATATGAGATGGTAAATAGTGAGAAAGAGCGGGCCGAGCATACTATGCTAGTTGACCTTGGCCGCAACGATGTCGGACGCGTCTGCACGCCAGGTTCAATACGTGTGGATGATCTCATGAAGGTAAAGCAATTCAGCCACGTTCAGCACATGGTATCGCACGTAAGAGGCACTCTTGCAAAGGATACAGACATGTTTGATGCGTTCAGGGCAATGTTTCCCGCAGGTACCGTATCTGGCGCCCCAAAAGTGAGGGCGATGGAAATCATAGACGAGCTCGAAGATGAGGTCCGCGGCCCGTATGCGGGCGCTGTGGGTTATTTTTCTTTTAACGGATGCTGCGATTTTGCAATTGCGATAAGAAGCGTGTTTTTTGACGGCTCAAGAGGATTTGTGCAGGCAGGAGCTGGCATCGTATATGATTCAAATCCAATCATGGAATTTGAAGAGACTGTACACAAAGCTGGCGCAATGCTAGAGGCCCTAAGGGAGGCATCGCAATGAAATTTCTCATAATAGACAATTATGATTCATTTGTGTATAATATTGCACAGTATCTTGGAGAACTTGGAGTAGAGTGCGAGGTTGTGCGAAATGATATGCTAAGCTCAAAACAGGCAGATGGTGCAGGATATGATGCCATAATAATATCTCCCGGTCCAGGTACTCCCGAGCAGGTCAGGTATTTTGGGGCGTGCTTGGAGGTGATAAAAAAATGCGGCCAGCATATACCAATACTTGGAATATGCCTTGGACATCAGGGAATAATATCCGCATTTGGCGGTACTATAACAAATGCTGCCAGCGTACGGCATGGTAAAACAAGCAGCATAACCCACGACGGGGATGCGCTCTTTGAGGGCGTTTCAAACCCGTTCCAGGCTACAAGATACCACTCACTAGTCGGCTCTGCTGAATCCATTCCAGATACGCTCAAAGTCATAGCAAATGCTGATGATGATGGGGAGATAATGGCCATAAGACACAAATCATATCCTATAATCGGGGTCCAGTTTCATCCAGAATCCATAATGACGCCCGATGGGAAAAAGATACTGGGCAATTTTGTAAAATTTGTCCGGAGTAAGATATGATCTCAGATTCCATAGCATCAATACGCGACGGGATAGACATTTCAGAGGAGAGATCATACATTATGATGTCCGGGATTCTCAACGGCTATACAAGTGTGGATCAAATTACTACAATACTAAACGGTCTGTGTGCAAAGGGGGAGACAGACAAGGAGATTTCAGGAATGCTGCGCGCCATGCGCGAGGCAGCCATTACAGTGAATATTGCAAATCCGGATGCCATAGACGTGTGCGGTACAGGCGGGGACGGACTGCGGACGGTAAACATATCCACAGCTGCGGCATTTATCGCATCATCGGTTGGATGTGCGGTTGCAAAACACGGCAACAGATCAAGCTCCGGTGCTGTCGGGAGTGCGGACATATTTGAGGCGCTTGGATGCAACCTGTATGCTCCACCAGAGGAGGCAGCATTGTGCATTGAAAAAACCAACGTGTGCTTTATGTTTGCCCCGCAATACCATCCATCCATGAGATATGTTGCAAAGGCAAGAGAATTGGTTGGCAAAAGAACCGTGTTTAATCTGCTCGGACCCATGTGCAATCCGGCACGCGTTAAAAAACATCTCGTGGGGGTATCATCTGCGGATTTACTGGGGAGAATTTCAAAAATTCTCCTAAAGAGCGGCTCAAATAAAGTGCTCGCCGTTACATCAAAATCCGGAATGGACGAGTTATCATCTGCTGGCCCTAGCCGCATACTTGAATCCGATTTGGAGGGGGTAAATGAATACACCATATCTCCAAAAGATCTTGGATTGCAAGAATGCAATATGGCAGATCTGCAGGTTGCAGGTAAGATAGATGCGTTTGAAAAATTTGTCGGTGCAATCGATGGCACCTCATCGCATGCAATATGCGATACTGTCTGCATGAATGCCGCAGCTGCCATGATTGCGGCAAATTTGAGCAAGAATATGTCCCAAGGATTTGAAGAGTCTATGAATGCTGTAAAATCCGGCAAAGCTGCAAAACATCTTGAATCATTTGTAAAATACTGCGGCAAAGTAGAGCTTTTGGAGGGGATTCGCGCAAATGCCTGAAAACATACTGGAAAAACTGGTTGAGAATTCCCACAAAGCCATTGATTCAGGCGTGTATGAAATTGACGGGGATTTTTCAAAAATGCGCTCTAAATTTGATTTAAAGAATGCAATGCTAAAAGATGAGCACCCGACGCTCATATGCGAGATAAAATATGCATCACCCTCTGCTGGTAAAATCCGAAAAGACGGGGATGCTGCAGTTATTGCACAAGATATGGTAAAGGGCGGTGCCTCTGCACTCTCTGTTTTAACGCAGCCGCACATGTTTTCAGGTTCGCCTGAAAATCTCATACAGGCAAGAAAAGCTGTCAATATTCCAATTTTGATGAAGGATATAATCATAGATGAGGTGCAAATTGATGCAGGTAAGAGAATGGGTGCTGATTACATACTGCTCATACAGGCATTATACGAGGATGGTCAAATCAGAAAAATGACAGAGTATGCGCACCAAAACGATCTTAAAGTACTGCTAGAGGTTCATACAAAAGACGAGATGAATCTTGCATCAGATGCTGGAGCGGATCTAATCGGGATAAACAACCGCAGTCTGCAGACGCTACAGGTGGATACTAGTACTGTTGCAAGACTGTTAAAAGACAAAAGCTGTGGATTGTTTGTAGCAGAGAGCGGGATAAAAAACGCCAAAGATGTTGCAGCAATGCATGCATCCGGTGCCAGAGGGTTTCTTGTAGGCTCGGGCATTATGTCAAGTGATGATGTATGTGCTGCGACAAAAGAATTGGCGGAGGCATACTGATGAATGCATATCCAAAGAACGGCAGGTTTGGCAGGTTTGGCGGCAGGTATGTTCCTGAAACACTCGTTCCGGCCCTTGATGAGCTGGAAAATTATTATATAAAAATGCGCAAAGATTCCGGATTTAAAAAAGAGCTCTCAGAGCATCTAAGAACGTTTGCTGGACGGCCCACCCCGATGTATTATGCACAGACTCTCACAAAGTATGCGGGAGGGGCAAAGATATATCTAAAACGCGAGGATCTCTTGCACGGCGGGGCGCACAAGATAAACAATGCTTTGGGGCAGGCACTGCTTGCAAAACGCATGGGCAAAAAACGCATACTAGCAGAGACTGGAGCCGGACAGCACGGAGTGGCCACTGCAATGGCGTGCGCGCGGCTGCAAATGAGATCAACAGTTTACATGGGAAGTGAGGATATCAAACGGCAGTCACTCAATGTTTTTAGAATGAAACTTTTGGGAACACCGGTTATACCTGTGGATTCGGGCAGCTGTACGTTAAAGGATGCGATAAATGAGGCCATACGCGACTGGATATCAAATGTTTCAGATACATACTATCTTTTAGGCTCAGCTGTTGGCCCGCACCCATACCCGACAATGGTGCGCGATTTTCAAAGCGTCATAGGGGAGGAGATATTATCTCAGATGCGCAAAGAGTATGATACAGAACCGGATGCAGCAGTGGCGTGCGTGGGCGGGGGGTCTAATGCAATTGGCACGTTTTATCCGCTTGTACACACAAGGACAAAATTGTTTGGCATCGAGGCGGCAGGCACTGGATTGAATTCAGGTATGCATTCAGCAAGCCTCACTGCCGGCAAAAGAGGCGTGTTGCATGGCATGATGACATATTTGCTGCAAGATTCTCAGGGGCAGGTAAAAGAGGCTCACAGCATATCAGCTGGCCTTGATTATCCAGGGGTGGGTCCGGAGCATGCCAATCTCAAGGAGACTGGCAGGGTCTTGTATGATGCTGCAACAGATAAAGAGGCAGTTGATGCATTTTTGCTTTTGACAAAGACTGAAGGGATTATTCCGGCGCTTGAATCATCGCATGCGATTGCCAAAGCTGTAAAGATTGCAAGAAAAATGCCAAAAAAATCATCCCTAGTTGTAACGCTCTCAGGCAGAGGGGATAAAGACGTGCAGATAGTGGAATCATACATTGCAAAGGGTGGAAAAAAACATGTCTAGGATTGAGAATCTTTTTGATGAGAGGCGCTGTGCGAAAAGTAAAGTTTTGATCACATATGCAATGGCAGGATATCCGGACAAGAATGGGACAATTGAGATGATTAATGCAATGATAGAGGGTGGTGCGGATATTGTGGAAATTGGATTTCCATTCTCGGATCCGCTCGCAGACGGCAAGGCGATACAAAAAGCGTCCACTGTTTCACTAAAAGGCGGCATGAACCTTGATGCGTATTTTAAAATCGTGCGCAAAGTACGCAGGATGCATCCTAAAACCCCGCTGCTTATGATGACGTATGCGAACATACTCTGCTCGCGCGGATATGAGCAAATCTCAGAGGATGCAGCAAATGCTGGACTTGACGGGTTTATCATTCCGGACATCTCACTTGAAGAGTCCGGCGAGTATCTTGCAGCAGCTAGGAGTAAAAATCTCTGCACCGTTTTTCTTGCATCACCGAACACAAAAAAAGAACGGCTTGCCAGGATAGCCTCAATCTCGACTGGATTTTTGTACATGGTTGCCGTATATGGTACCACAGGTTCGCGCTCAAAGATCAGCTCATACACTCTAAAGGCCATACGTGCGGCAAGAAAAACAACAGGTTTGTCCCTTCCTGTCGGGGCAGGTTTTGGCATTAGCTCAGCTGAGGATGCGGCAAAATATGCGCAAGCTGGCGCTGATGCGGTAATTATCGGCAGTGCATACGTTAGGATTGCAGAGGTGGGGCGGGCACGCCTTGGAACTCGAACAAGAGAGTTTACGCGCAAAGTAAAAACACGCCTAGATACGGTTTAGAGATGATCTTTTTCATCTAGGCGTAAATCAGCATAATGCGGCAGTCTTTGGGCATAACCCACATAAACTGCCTGCATCATATATGATTGTGCAGGATACAAGGTACATCTTTGTAACCGGGGGCGTCATGTCCGGTCTCGGTAAAGGGATTATCTCCTCCTCGATTGCAAAACTTTTACAGCTTGCAAATCAAAAAGTCTCCTGCGTAAAGATAGATCCATACCTAAACTATGATGCAGGTACAATGAACCCTACGGCCCATGGCGAGGTTTACGTTACAAAGGATGGCGGCGAATGTGACATGGATATTGGAAATTACGAGAGATTTTTAAACCAGGATATTTCAAAATTACACAATATTACAACAGCGCAGATATACTCTAGAGTAATAGAAAAAGAGAGGCGCGGTGAGTATCTTGGGGCATGCGTGCAGATAATACCGCACATTACAGATCACATAAAGGAGACTTTACGCGAAATAGCGCTAAAAGAGGAGCTTGACATGCTAGTTGTGGAATGCGGCGGAACAGTCGGCGATATTGAGAGTCTGCCGTTTTTGGAGGCGTTACGGCAGATGCGTGTAGAGGAGGATGCATCCAACGTGGTGTTTGTCCACGTTACGCTGGCACCATCACTTGACGTGGTAGGCGAGCAAAAAACAAAACCCACACAGCACAGCGTGCAGGAGCTTCGCAGAATTGGAATACAGCCGGACTATCTTGCAATCAGATGCTCAAAGAAATTGGAGAAGAAAACGCAGGAGAAACTTGCACTTTTTACAAACGTTCCAACATCAAACGTGCTCTCATCGCACGATGCCCCCTCGATATATTCAATTCCTGATATTTTATACAAACAGGGAGTTGTAAACTCTCTTTTTAAAAAATTCGGCATGACCGGCATTGTTGATGCATCTGCAAACTGGGATGCGTGGAATAAAACTGTCGCATCGCTTGCCAATGCAGATGGGACTGTAAGTGTCGCCATGGTGGGCAAATATGTCACTTTGCCGGACAGCTATGTCAGCGTTGCAGAGGCGCTAAAGCACGCGGGTGCATCATGCGGGGTAAGAGTTGAGATAAAACTGATTGATTCAGAGGCAATTCCTGAGAAACTTGACGGGTATGATGGTATTTTAATTCCCGGAGGCTTTGGAAGCCGCGGCTCAGATGGCATCATTAAAACTGCATCATATGCTGCAGAATATAATATCCCATACCTTGGAATATGTTTTGGATTCCAGCTTGCCGCAGTGGCACTTGCGCGCAAAGTCTGCAGCATAAGCGGGGCAGATTCAACAGAGATTGATAAAAACTGCAAAGACCCCGTGGTGGACTATCTACCTGAGCAAAAAAACGTCACAGACATGGGCGGATCTTTGCGGCTTGGGGAAAATCAAATCCAAATAAAAAGTGACACACTAGCTCACAAAACGTATGGTACAGATACCATATCCAAAAGACACCGCCACAGATACGAGATAAATCCAGAGTATGCTGATGCGTTCGCCGATGGCGGCATAGTGTTTTCGGCCAGCAGCGATAACGGACTCCGCAGGGAGATACTCGAATATCCTGCCAATGAATTTTTCATCGGCGTGCAGTACCATCCGGAATTTGACAGCAGACCCGGTTTTTCAGAGGATATTTTTCGGGCGTTTGTCTCATCGTGTGCAAAAAAATAGCGCATAAATTATGCCAACATTGTAAGACTATCCAAACTTATCTGAATTATTAGGTAAACCTGATGCAATTAAATTTACAGTTATAGAATTAACGTCTACCACCAATCTAATATTGTATCCTCTTTTGGCAGTTTTTGGGATTATTCTTCATTTTTGTTGGTTTTTCATCAAAATGTTACAAAACATCTCTAGCAGTTTTTATTACAGATGTAAAAGACAGCGTGCATGGATAAGAAACCTGCAGGCACAAGAGCCACCATAATTCGCAGCACCATGCTAGCGTGCATTCTCACCGGTCCCTCACTTGGCGTATTCTTTGCAGCGTATCATATCCTAAATGATGTGCTCACAGCAGGCATTGCAGGCGGCATTGTGCATTTTATCGCACTGGGATTTTCTTTCAGAATATACAAAAAGCTCGCAGCCCTTAAAATATAGCGTGCATACACTAGGGTCTTGTGCGTATGGAACAGTTTGTAGAGATGCTCGTATCTGAGATTGGTCTTGATGAAATGCATGCAAGGGTATTCTTGCACGTTACTGCCAACGGGGCATCCACGGTACCTGAAATTGCAGCAAATCTGAAGATTGGCAAAGATGATGCCCTGCATGCAGCAGAATCGCTGATGAGGCTTGGAGCGTTTATAGACATGCCTGGCAGCTCATACGAGGCCATGCATCCAAGATTTACAGTCGTAAACATGTACAGGAGAAGATGCGAGAGTACAGGTGCCGCATTTGGCAGAAATAAAACCGTCGACAGCATTGGGGCTGCATTAGAGAGGCACTATGAGCATGCAAGGGCTAAATAATGCCGCCAAACCATCCCAATTAGTGTCAGAAAAGAGTAGCTGCAAACATCAGACAACGTACTATGGCGTAATCAACGTAAATGTGGACGAGAAAACAATTGGTTCTGTTGATATTTGGAGATGCGGCATATGCATGATGATATTTTGCGAGGAGAAACAGCTTGGCATAGAGGCTATTGCGGACATTGTAGGCATGCCAAAGATAGAATCCGACGAGCAATGGGCAGTGTCAATATGCAAGCTGCAAAAAGACAAGGAAAAGTGGAGGCTTGTAAAAATAAAAAAAGACTCACCCCTGCAGCATGAGTGTCTTGGGGAGAAGGTTCTCCAGCTAGATGTCTTTGACTATAAAATAAACAGCCCTGATCACTGGAGTTTTCTTGTAAAAGACAATGTAAACATGGCAGTAGAGATACAAAATGAATCTTGACGTGCACGTTGATGAGATAGAAGGTTCTCAGATGGCCGCCAAAATAATGGGCAAGTTTTCCGCATCAGGCATGAGGCTTGATTTTACAGCCATTGCATTTGGACGCATCGGGGGGCAAAACGTCGGCGTAAAGCTCTCAGAGAGCGTACAATCATCACTCAAAGACGCAGGTCTTGATCCTGAAGAGGTGGCAATGGATTTACAAAAAGACCTGCTTGAAGGCAAATTGAGCATACCAGATAATGTTACAAAAGAAAAATTCATCGATGATTAAAAACGAGCCTCATCAAGCGCGTTGGAGCATTTACACGAGTGGGTTTCTGGAACCGCGCCGACCATTTCTGCTAGCAGTTTTTTGATGGATTCGGCGTTTTTGTTGAGCGTCTCTATCACCTCTTTTGTGGTGACAGGTTTGTCCGCCCATACATCATAGTCAGTTACTGTGGCAATTGAGGTATAACATATCTGAGCCTCGCGCGCAAGCTGGCACTCTGGGGATAAAGTCATCCCGATAATGTCCGCGTTGACTGCGGTTCTGAAAAAATTTGATTCGGCCCTAGTTGAAAAACGCGGCCCCTCTATGCATACATAGGTGCGCTCTGTGTGCAGTTTCAGTCCTGACTTTTTGGCAGCATCCAATATTACATCCTGCATTTGCGGGCAAAACGGATCAGCTGAGGATATGTGAAAGACGTCCCCCTCTTTTGAAAACGTGGTGATTCGGGATTTTGTAAAATCAACAAACTGCGATGGCAGAACAAACGAGCCGGGCGGTAAATCCTCTTTTAGACTGCCCACAGCTGATGGGGATACTATGCGCTTTACTCCCAGTTCCTTTAGCGCCCAAATGTTTGCACGATAATTTATCATGTGCGGCAGTATGGTGTGTTTTTTTCCATGTCGCGGTATGAATGCAACTTTTCTCCCGCAGTATTCGCCCAAAGTTATATCCTCTGATGGATTACCGTACGGGGTTTGCACGCGTATCTGTTTTCCATCATTTAACAGTCCAGGATCGTATATCCCAGTACCGCCGATTATTCCAATTTCCGCACTATCCATCTAGTAGACCACCAGAGATACACGCCTGTATGAGGATATGACTTTTCCGCCCTGCAAATCTCCAAGCTCTATTACAAATGCAAACGCTGCCACCTTGCCGCCGGATTCTTTTACTAAACTTGCAGCAGCTGCTGCTGTCCCACCGGTTGCTAGCAGGTCATCACATATGACTATTTTTTGATCCGGCGTTATGGCGCCAGTCTCAAGCTCCATGGTATCGGATCCGTATTCTATATCATATGAAATCTTTAGCGTGGAACCGGGCAATTTTCCAGCTTTGCGTATCATTATCATGGGTTTTTTGTAGTGCAGTGCCAAAGCTGTGGCAATTACAAACCCCCGGGATTCAATCCCAACAAACGCGTCAACCTCTGAGGGGTTTATGTTTTTTGCAAACTCTTCAACCATGTATTCCATCGCATGAGGATCGGCAAGTATTGGCCCAAAATGCCTGAACAGTATGCCCGGTTTTGGAAAATCAGGAATGGCTGCAATCTTCTCCTCTAATTTCATATCCGTGCCTTTTTTATGATTAATAAAAATGGTTCTGATGCAATTTCAAACCCGTCAGCGGTTGCCAGATTTTCAGCCATTTTTTAGATTTGTCGAAAATCAACTGTATTGTAAAAATACGAGGCGTTTGTTACAGTCGAGCCTTTGCTTGGAATTTTTTCAAGACCGGGTTTTCCAGAATCGCGTGCTGCCTGCACCGCCCCGCATGCAAAACAAAACGCCCACAGATGATCCTTTTCCTTTATCATTGTGGTGCAAAACGCTGCAGAAAGTATATCCCCCAATCCCACAGTATCAGCTGGTGCACCCTTTGGAATTAACAGCGAGTATGCCCTATCCTTTACGTACAGTGTGGAGAGATTGTTATCCGTGTGCAGTATGTGTTGTGCGCCTTTGTTCTGTAACATGCGCACTGATTCAATCCCCGTACATCCTGTAAGGGATTGCATCTCATCATCATTCACCTTTACTGCATCAACTCCATCAAAATCCATGGATATGCGACGGGATGATACCTGACCGTTTTTTTCCTCGCGTATGAATCCATGCGGGTCTATGAATAAAAATCCGGCATTTTGCCGCAGCGTTTTGTACAGATTTGAATCAATTTCAGAGAATATCGGACATGCAAGTATTCCATCAGAGTCGGATTTAACATACTGTAGTGGCTCACAGAGATTTTTCAAGCGCAGAGTTCTTGGCAAAACCTTGAGGCATATCTCAAAGCTCGTGGTGGGCATATCGCACAAAGACTTTGCATGGTTTATTTTTTCATAATCAAAGAGTTTGGCATATTCGGCAAAATCTGCCCCATACCGCGTTACAAGATGAACGTCTGCGCCAAGGTGCCTTGCCATTATTCCGCAATAGCATGCAGAGCCTCCAGGCAGTATGGATACGCCTTTTTCAGTCTCCACATGGTCAATTGAGCAGTGCGAGTATACGTCAAGTTTCATGAGTTGTTTTGCATGTACTAGTATATTTTTTTTGCCATATACTGCAAACAGTGCACACCACATATCGGGTTTTTAGGCGTGTTTTACCAAAAATGGAAAGGTATTGTATGATGTCTGGTGCAAATTATAAAATATTATAAACAAGCCTCATTTGATGTCCATCATGCCATTAAAGAGAGCCAGTAGAGGGCGCAGAAAAGGCGGCAAGGGTTCATCCGGTACCGTCCAATGCGTAAACTGCGGTCAGACTGTGCCAAAAGACAAGGCAAAGAAAATCACAACGCGTCTGAATCTTGTAGAGCATACCTTGGCAAAAGAGCTCCGCGCCCAGGGGGCATATATTGCATCGCCGCGTGTTTTAAAATGGTACTGTATATCCTGTGCCATACACTTTGGCATACTAAAGATACGCTCAGAGGCATCGCGCAGACAGCGCGGCCGTCTGCGTTAGATATTTTTTACAGTCGCAGATATGCGGTGCACAATGGTTACCCCGGCCATTACGCACACTGCGGCAAGCGCGTATTCCAAAAATCCTGCCATACCCACTAGTGCAATAACCAAAAGTCTCTCCGGCCTCTCACCTATCCCCACTCCGCGCAGCTGCACGCCGGCAGATTCAGCTCTTGATCTTGTATAACTGACCAAAAGGGATAATGTTGCGGCAAGAAATACCACGTGAGGGGCTGCATGCCCCCCCACAAGTATTCCAAAAAATACGGCAACTTCGGCAACCCTGTCAAATACAGAATCCAAAAACCCTCCGGTTTTTGTGACATTTTTGCTCACGCGCGCCACCTGCCCATCTACGATGTCAAAAAATCCCGAAGCTAACAAAAGAATGCTGCCTGCAACTATTGCGTGCCAGGCCTGCACTCCATCCACCCATTCAGATGCAGTGTATGATAATGCTGCAGCAAACGAGAGGCAAAGCCCAACCATAGTCCATGTGTTTGGGGATATTCCGGTTTTGGCAAATATAGTGCCCAATTTTTCAAGCAAGGGTGCCAAAACTTTGCGCAATTTATCAAGCATGTTTGGGGCTTTTCAGCGTTGTTATAAAAGCGAATCATTTTTGACGCGCGCAACATCACCGGCAACCACACATGAGAGTATCTTGGCAGCTATTACAGCAGTAGAGCCGTTATCATACGTGGGGTTTAGCTCTACAATATCAGATCCCACTATGCAGCTTTTACTTAATGATGATATCATATCATATAGCTCGCGCGAGCTTGCCCCGGCAGCTTCGGGGCTGCCCACCCCTGGTGCAAATGCCGGATCAAGCACGTCTAGATCAAAACTTGCATACATGTGATCATATTTTGAGACAAAGTCTGCAACCATCTTCGGTCCGTATCCGGCACGAATATCATCATCACTTACAGTTTTCAAATTGCACTCTTTGGCAAATGCTAGCTCATCTTTTCCATACGCCCTAGCTCCAACGTGAAGTATATCTTGCGCTCCGCGCTCCTCAATTATCCTGCAAAGATACGAGGCATGGCTGAATTTTGATCCCATATAACCGTCCCGCAAATCATAGTGTGCATCAAATACAACGTATCCGGTACCTTTGGGATATGCCATGTACGATCCATACGTTATAGAGTGCTCCCCGCCAAGTATCACCACGGGTACGTTTTTTTGCGCAAGCTCTCCGGTTATTTTTGATACCATTTCAAGCATTGATTTTACATCAACTGTATGCTGTATATTTCCAAGATCATACACTGGTACATCCTCCAAATCCACGCCAAGTTTTGGATGAAATACCTCGATATTGTTAAAAGCCTCCCGTATGGCATCAGGTCCAAAACGCGTCCCAGGTTTGTATGAATGCGTCGAATCAAAGGGTACTCCAAATATGCATGCTGCAGGATTATCTTTAGAGGATCCTGAAATTAACGGGCCGGCCCCGGTGTACAGTTCAGCATAGCTCATCATGTAATTTCACAAATGGGGTATAAAATGGCATCTTATACTTAGAGCATTATTTGAGGTCTGCGTGAGACTCTGAGGGGCGAGTTTAATTGCGCATGTGGCATTCCAAGAGTCTGTTTTTTTATCAAATTCACAAACTCATCATAGGGCATTTGTACAGTCTTGCCGGTTGCACGCTCACGCACGCTCAAAGTTCCACTTTTAGCCTCTTTCTCACCGATTACCAGAGTGTAGGGTATCCATTCTTTTTCAGCCTCGCGTATCCTCCTCCCCATGCTCTCATTTCTATCATCAATGTCAGCCCGCATACAATCACCTGCCAGCTTTTCTGCAAGTTTTTGCGCGTCTGGATCAAATTCGGAATTTACTGCAACGATGCGGACCTGCGTTGGGCAGAGCCACAATGGAAGGGATGGTTTTATTCCGCGCGATGCATTACTAGCTGCGTTTTCAAGCAGCGCGTATATCACCCGTTCCACAGCCCCGCTTGGTGAATTGTGCAGTATGATAGGATTGCGCTTTATGTTTTGCTCGTCGATAAATTCTATCCCATACCTTGCGCCGTTTTCCACATCAATCTGATCAGTTGATAAAGCTGATGCCTTGCCTGCCCCGTCCACATAGTTAAACTCCCATTTTAATACAAAGTAGAAAAATCGCTCCTTCCACATTTCAACCAAAACCGGCCTGCCGTGTTTTTTCACCATTCCGTTTATGAGATTTTTATTATCTGCGTAAAAATCCCCAGTAAACCTTATGGCCATTTCATAATCATCCGGCTTTAGTCCGATACCGGTTATAATGCGGCGTGAGAGATCAAATCTCTCTCCTAGCTCTCCAACTGCCTGATCAATGTCCGCACAAAACGCATGACAGTCAGGCATTGTAAACGCACGAAGACGTCTAAGACCCACCAACTCGCCGGACTGCTCGCGTCTAAAACTGTATCTTGTCATCTCGTACAGTCTGTATGGTAAGTTTTTGTAGGATATCTGCATGCCTTCTGCCATTAGAAACTGGCCAAAGCATGCAGCAAACCGCAAAAACATGCTCTTACCTTCAGTTTCAATGCTGTACTGTCTTGCCGGAAATCGGTTAAAATAGCTGGCCATGCTAGGATGTTTAGAGTCATACATTAGCGGCGTTTCAACTTCAGAGGCGCCATATGAGACAACCTGTTCTGTGATATATTTTTCCAAGAGTGATTTTATCAGCCTGCCATTTGGATAAAATCTCATGTTGCCTTTATCAGATGCTGCCTCATAGTCAGCTATTGCCAGTTTTTTCATGAGCGGTACGTGCGGTGGCACCTCATCAGATGTGCGTTTTTTTGCCGATTCATACTTTGCAAGCGCCTGTAATTTTTCATGCCCTGTAAAATCAAACTCGTCCATCAAAATCAGGTTTCCTTCCGTATCAAGTATGCGCCATTCAGATTCAAGTTTTGATTCAGATTTTAACGCCACAGATGATTCTGCATCCTCGGCAGGTTTGCCGCTACCGCCTATACTCTTAAAGCTCTCAGCTAGTGGATGGCCCTTTACCTTGATGCTGTATGATTTTGTCCATCCAAACGGCGAGCGGTGAACATTAAGGTTTGCAGACAGTAAATCCTGGCCCAGTTTCTGCAATATACGGAGGGCATCATTTGGGGATGAGAGGTTTGATCCTAGATGCGAATACGGATAGAGCAGTATATTCTTACACCCTATTTTGCCCAAAGATTCCAGTATCTGCGATGCAGCATCAGAGGCTGTTTTTTCATCATCGCCTTTTTCCACCGTAACAAACGCCACCACGACGTCCTCAAACCGGCTAGTACCGGTATTTTCAAGAGTTTCTGCCAGAGATATCTCTTTTTTTACCGGTGTATACTCTGCTGAATCGCAGTGCAATTGCAGTATGCGCACATTGGGTGCAAAGTGGCAAATTGAATTAAATGTTGCTACATATATGATGGATACGGGGTTTTCCCATCATTACCCCAAGGTATGGTTTGATGGGGGATCATGCAGGATTCATCATGTAAATCCAAGCTTTGGATTTAATCCATTATGCGTTATACGTTACATATTGGACTTGTTTGCCGCATGCTTAGGCCTTTCAGGTGCCAATTCATGGGTGTATGAGGGTTTGATTTTTTGCCAAGACCAATCCTGCAAAACCGTTAATTAACACGCGGACGGTTTTGATTCGTGGATCATCACAATTTCAAGGGAAACAGCATACCCCACATAAAACTGGAACCGGATATGGGTATAGAGGATCTCATATCCATGTATGAGGCTACAGGATATAATGGAAGGCAGCTTGGCATTGCAGCAAAGACATATGCTCGCATGATTGAAGAGGATGCCACCATCTGTCTTACAGTATCTGGCGCCCTGACACCGGTGGGATTTGGCGGAATATTCAAGTCGCTCATAGAGCGCGGATTTGTTGACTGGATGGTGTGCACGGGGGCAAACGTATACCATGAGGAGCATTTTGCGTGGAATCTGCCCGTAAGACAGGGACACTTTGAAGTCGATGATGCAAAATTGTATGAAAATGAGATTGTGCGGATACGGGACGTTTTTGTGAAATTTTATGAAACACTAGAGGCACAGGATCAAATAGTACAAAAGGCGTTTATCGATATTTTGCAGGAAAAACCCTTTACGACTGCGGAATTTAGCAACGCACTTGGCGCAATGACTTCCAAATATGCGCCCCACCCTGAGAAGAGTTTTGTTGCGTGCGCTCATGAATACGGCGTCCCGCTGTACGTCTCAACCCTAAAGGATTCATCACTTGCACTAAATCTTGCAGTGCACCGTCTGCGCGGCAAAGTGTACAATGTGGATATCGCGCGGGAAATTCTAGAGCAGGGCGCAATCGTGCAGGCGTCAAAAAAATCCGGCATTATAGAGCTTGGCGGTGGGGTGCCAAAAAATACAGCACAGCAGACAGGACCGCTTTTGGATCAGATACTTCGGCGCGGTCATGGCGGACAGGAATACATTGTACAGATTACCGATGCGCGCCCCGATACTGGCGGACTCTCAGGGGCCACACTGCAGGAGGGTAAAAGCTGGGGCAAGGTGCAAAATGCGCACTCTGGAATGGTTACTGTATACGCTGATGCGACAATCGCATTTCCAATACTTGCACTATACGTAATATCTAGTCAGAAAAAACGCACTCCAAAGAAACTATATCCTCAGCTTGGCAGTTTATACGAGAGTCTTCGGGAGGATTATTTTAAAAAACCGGACAAATATTACGACAATCTAGATGAGAGATATTCGCCAAAAGGCTAGAATTTATCATATCTTGCGCGCTCTATCTCCCGATCGTCCTTTGTTTCTTTTTTCCATTCTTTATAATGCGTCTTACACAATAGTGATTTTTTCCCAGATGATTCAACTTGTAATCCGGCAGATTCAACCCTCTGTGTGTTTATGGAACGTGCCGCATCCTCGTCGCATCCAGATACATTGCATTTTGCACCTTTGGAGACTAGTCCCATGCATTCCCATTAGATATTGCCGTATATAATCGTGAAAAATCACACCTGTTTCGTTTATAAAAGGACGTATAGTATGCAACGTATGGGCAGCTCTAAGAACAAATCCCCCGCACAGACTGAAAAATTACAAAATGCGGCAAAAAAAGGTAAAAAATCCAAAGATACATCCTCGGGTCCTCAAAAGGCAGAGATTGTTGTAATGTTAACTGACGAGCAGACGCAAAAATGCCTAAAAGGTGCCAAAGTTATAACCGCTAGTGATGTTGCAAGACAATGCGGTGTTAAAATTTCAGCAGCAAACGTATATTTGAAAAATGCAGTCTTGCAGGGTAAAATGACCATAGCCGGCGGACACAGCGGCCACAGAATCTACAAACCCTCAGAGTAAATTGATACAAGATCCCCTACTTTAACATCAGATATTGCAGATAGGTTTTCAGTTATTTTACCCACAGGGCTCATAGGTCTTTTTGTGGTGAGATTTTCTGTAAAAAAACATACGCTTGCATTTGATGGCAAAAATGCCACATCACCGGCTGTAAATTCAGTACGCGGACGCTCTATTCCTACGGTAACTGGGGATGTTACATATATGATGTTTTTATCCAATCTTGCCGCATTACTTTTGAACGGGAGCGCGCGCTGTAATGCGCCAACCGTAAGCGGTGCAAGGTGCCGCCTAAATATTCCCCCGGAGAGATTGTTTCCAACGGAGACTTTAAACCCAATTTGAAGTGCGTTCCTTGGAGATGTTGCAGATATGGTTATCGCTCCCCGTACAATATGTCAGTTATTTGCCCCATGTGTTTTTTTTCAATATTCATGACAGGTTTAAATGATTCGTCTGTTAGGTTTGCATCCGGTGCGTTAAATTGTACCGCCGTTTTCTGGAAATGCGTTTAATACGTATTAGAGTTCATGCATAATCAACTGCAAAGACATACGGTTCCTACTATGACACTGCCATGATCAAAGTACACATGGCCTAAAACCTTCAAGCAGACAACAAAATAAATCAAAATATCATATGCATGACAAAAAGCAGAATATTATGCGTGATCGTGTGCACAAAAATGTGCTACTTGATTTGAGCGCAAACTTTTTCCAACGATTCGATATACTTGCGATCCTTTAACATGATGTGCAGATTGGTCAGTCCTGTAACCACTTGGATTTCTGTATAAAACGCATCCATTGTGTCATCATATATGGCACTCATTCTACGAAACCATTTGAGCCAGTTTATGGCATGCTCTACTTTTATGCGCTTACGACTGATTCTCTTGCTGTATTCGCGTTCTGTCTCTGTCAATCCTCTGCCCTTTGGTTTTTTGTACGGTTGCTTTGAGATAATTCCAGGATAGTCTTTTTCCACGGACAAGTATCCCTTGTCAGTATATAGCATAATTTGTCGCTCTTTGTTTGTATCCGAATTTTTCATGCCATCGGTCCATTTGCCAAAATTTGGCGGATTACGCCGCAGTACCTCCATGTCATGTACTGAGCCCTCTTCAGGTCCACCAATGTCACATACCACTCCATCTTTGTTGGAGGTTATCTGTACGTTGTAGACGTGCCTCTTACGCTTTCCAGAGTATACTGCCTCTTGATTCTCCTGCGGTCTTTGAACCTGTACAAACGTAGCATCAAGATACAACTCGCCGCCACCCCTGCCGGGTACGAATTTTTTAAACAACTCGATTGCACGTATTGTCCGTATTGCAGCACCAATATTCTTAGCCGTTGGAAGAATATCCATCAATAGTTCATCAGAAAAGGTCAGATATCTGCTAATGGTGCTCTGATCAACGTCTGCAATGAACGCAAGTGCTACCTGTTTGAGATTATTGCGTTTGCGGCACTGATAAACAAAACTTGCTTTACGGTAAGGATACAGGTGTTTCCAGGATCGTCGACATAATCTGAAAAGCGGGGGACCTTGGGCGAATATTCGATAACTTTTTCAAACCGTTCCTGAATCCATTCAAACTCTTCACGGTTCATTCCAGTCGTCCCGTACAAATAATTGTCATCATCAATTATGTGGTTCAAATATTCGTAGGCAGATTGTTGCTTTTCGACCTCATTATCATGTATCGTTTTTTTGTAGTGTTGAATTTCTGCTTCAAGCTTGGAGATCATCTCTGTTTGCTGGGCGATTATACGCTTGTCTGGGGCACACATGCTGTACGAATGTGATACTAGATCATAGATCTTTCGATTTGTCAAAATTGATTTTTTGGTTAATTATGCATAAGGTCTAGTGCTTTTTACTCATAGTGGATCATCTCGTGGATGTTTCTCATAATTCGTCCACTTTGTTGGATGATCTAAATCTTTGGAATCAAAATTGTCGCCAAATTGGATATTTTAATATCGTTTTAGTTAAAATGTCAAAATTAGGCAGGTTGTGAAATGGCCTACCTCATACGATAAACTCTAATGTGATTTTACACCATTGTATTTTTACATATGTGAAATCATGACAGGATTGCACGTCTGTTATAAATTCGCACTCTTCCTGATGCCAGTAATTGTACGGCCTTTGGGTATAGTTTGTGCTCTTCTTTTAATATTTTTGCAGATAGTGTTTTTACAGTATCTCTTGGATTAATTGAGACTATGCTTTGAAGTATTATAGGACCTGTATCAACTCCAGAATCCACAAAATGAACCGTACATCCTGAGAATTTTGCCCCGTATTTGATGGCCTGTTTTTGTGCATCCATGCCAGGAAATGCAGGAAGTAATGCCGGATGTATGTTTAAAATTTTATTTTTGTGCCGCTTTACGAATTTTGATCCAAGTATTCTCATAAATCCCGCAAGGCATACTATTCCATTACGTACACCAACTCCGTGTTTTTTCAATTCAGCTTCAATAAGATGGTCGTACTCGTCCCGGCTCCCATGAAAATTCCGGCTTTGTATGACAGCAGTTGGCACTCCAAATGATTCTGCAATTTTAAGACCCTGAGCGTCGGGTTTGTTGGATATCACCACCGCCGGTACGGCATGAATTTTTCCAGCTTTGATTGCTTTTAAAATGGCAGTCATGTTTGAGCCGCGTCCAGATATGAGAATTCCAAGGCGATGCACAAGCATGTTTGAATACGGCTCATAATTATGCGTTTTTGTAAAATGTGTCAAATTACTGCATATTTTACATGAGATAAATTAAAACCTGAAGTTTATATCAAAAGTAAAATTTTAATGCATGATGGACATAACTACTGATGCAAACGGCATAAAATACGGCGGCGGGGACATCTCTGTAAGATTAGATCCAAAAAAGGCACAGGATGGGATAAATTTTACATCGCATGCTCATATGGATCATCTCCCCACGGCAGGATCAGTCGGGACCGTTTTATGCACAAAGGAAACTGTTGAAATTGCCAAAAGCCGCGGCAGGATAATTGAAAACAACATACAGCAATACGATGGTATGGAAATGATTCACAGCGGCCATATACTAGGGGGGTGTGGACTGTTATTTGATGATGTGTTTTATACGGGCGATATTTGTACCCGTCACAGACCGGGCATAAACGGTGCAAAAATTCCAAAATGTGATATTCTGATCACAGAATGTACGTTTGGGATGCCACAGTTCACGTTTCCGCCCATAGATGGAATAATCGAGGATGCAAATAGAACCATATCGGAGATGTATTCGCGCGGCATTCCTGTCATATTGATGGGATACGAGGTGGGTAAAGTACAGACCATATGTAAAATGTTTGGGCACTGGAAACCCCTGTACTATCATGAACGCGTAAAAAAAATAAACAACGTGTGCAGGTCGCTGGGTTTGGATATTCCGGATGCTGTATCCTTTCAGGATGCTGAAAAATCAAATGCCATTCAAAAAGGCCCCTGGGTTTTAGTCACACCCATGCTCCCATCTAGCGATAGTTTTCTAAAACGTCTAAAATCACAATATGGTGCAGTAACTGTCGGATTTAGCGGCTGGTCTGCTGTGCGGGGCCACAAACTTGGCCGCAGATGTGATAAAATGTTTCCATACAGTGACCACTGCGATTACACAGAACTGCTGCAAATGGTGGCAGATTCGGGGGCAAAAACGGTCTATACGGTGCACGGATTTACCCAGGAATTTGCCCGTACCGTACGCAATGTATGCGGTATTGACGCTTTTGCGCTATAGTGATGATTGTAGCAGACCCTGCGCAAACGTATTAAGATAAGAAAAATGCCATCTCTTACATGTCCGGCATAAAACTTGACGGAGTCATAGTCTCAGAGAAGATAAAACAGGCTGTAAAAAAAGCAGTCGCCCATCTAAAAAATGAAGGAGTCCAACCCTGTCTTGCAACGGTATTGGTAGGCGATGATGCATCATCGGCAACATACGTACGCAACAAACACAAGGCGTGCTCTGAGGTTGGCATAACCACAAGGGATCACAGATTATCTCAATCCACTACAAAGGCAGAGCTTGAAAAGCTAATCGGAGAGTTAAATTCGGATTCAATGGTGCACGGCATACTAGTGCAGCTTCCTCTTCCAGATGGGATAAACGATTTTTCAATAACATCGCGCATATCCCCGCTAAAGGATGTTGACGGTCTGACCCCGTACAACGTGGGGCTGTTGGCATACGGTGAATCCGCGCTTACCCCGTGCACACCATCGGGCATTATGGAGATTTTAGATCATTACGGGATAAACATTTCAGGAATGAATGCTGTAATAATAAACCGCAGCGCACTAGTTGGAAAACCCGTACAAAATTTATTTTTATCAAAAAACGCCACAGTCTCAATGTGCCATTCGATGACAAAAAATCTTTCATCATATACCTCAAAGGCTGACATTATAGTTACAGCAGTAGGCAACAGGGAAAAATTTGAATTAAAATCAGAGATGATAAAAGAGGGGGCAATAATAGTGGATGTTGCAATTACAAGATATGATGGTGCGCTCACAGGGGACTGTGATTATGAAAAAATTATACAAAAAGCATCCCATGCAACCCCGGTTCCCGGAGGAGTGGGTCCTATGACGGTGGCAATGCTGTTAAAAAATACAATCACTGCTGCATCCCTTGGACGGAGCATTGACGGCTGAGAAAAAATCCCTGCGCGAGGAATACATGCGGCGCAGGGACAACATATCATCAAACCTTGCAAAGATACACTGCAATGCAATACGCGCCCGTCTTTGGCGCGTGCCAGAATTTACAAAAGCTGATACAGTAGCTGGGTATCATTCAAACGGCAGCGAGGTGTATACTGTGGATATATTGCGCGATGTTCTTGCACGCGGTACAAATTTGTGCCTTCCAAGAACGGCACTAAATGATGAGGTTGGTTTTTACAAAATTTCAAGCATGGATTCACTTGAGATGGGCAGATACGGCATTTTAGAGCCGCATGAGAGATGCGTACGGTGCACAAAACATGAGGTTATGCTCGTCCCGGCAGTATGCGCTACAAAAAAATGCCATAGAATCGGATACGGCAAAGGGTGTTATGACAGGTATCTTGGGGAAAATAAAGCCTTTACAATCGGGCTTGTTTTTCAATCACAGATTGTAAAATCCATGCCTTTGGATCAAAACGACGTTCCCCTTGACATGATTATAACTGAAAGGCACACATACAAAAGATTAATCTAGATGCGTCCAATATCTGTTCGGCAGTATTTGCCTGGCCATTCAATCATACCGCATGCCCTGTATGCAGCAGATGATGCATCAGATATGGAATCGCCAAGGGATGTAACTCCCAAAACTCTGCCCCCGTTTGTTAAGATTTTGCCGTTTTTGTTTTGCGTGCCAGCATGATATATGCGCGCCACGCAAGCAGCATTGTTTATTCCATATATCTCATCCCCTGTGGGATATTTTTCAGGATACCCTTTGGATGAGAGTATAACGCATACTGATGCCTGTTTTTTCCATTTTATTGGAAGCATTTGATCAAGGTTTCCGGCAGTGCACGCATGCATGTATTCAAAGAGATCAGAGTCCATGCGCGGCAGTATCGCCTGACATTCCGGATCCCCCATCCTGGCGTTAAACTCTAAAACGTATGGCATATTGTTTTCAAATATTACTCCAGCATACAAAAATCCTACAAACGCATTGCCCTCATCACTCATCGCAGTTACAGTCTTTGCCATAATCTCGTTTAGTTTTTTTTCATTCTCTGCATCTATTACAGAGGATGGCGAGTATGCGCCCATTCCGCCAGTGTTTAGACCAGTATTTTTATCACCAATCCGTTTGTGATCCTGGCTTGTTGCAAGCTGCATGTGGGATTTGCCATCACAGATTGCAATAAACGACGCTTCGGGTCCAATTATGCGCCGCTCAACTACTATGCGGCAACCGGCACTGCCAAATTTTCCGCCAAACATTGCCTCTATGGATTCAAGCGTCTGCTCTTTGCTGTCGCATATGATGACGCCTTTGCCGGCAGCTAGTCCGTCAGCTTTTATCACCACGCAGTAATCAAGATTCTTTGAAAATTCCATCGCATCTTTTGTATTTTCAAACACTCCGTATTCTGCAGTGGGTATCTTATGCCGCGACATGAAATCTTTGGCCCAGGATTTGCTTGATTCAATCTTTGATGCAGCGCAGCTTGGGGCAAATATTGGCAGATTTTTTTTTGCAAATTCATCTGCAATTCCGGCAACGATTGCAGTTTCAGGGCCCACTAGTGTAAAACAGTCGTTTTTTGATGCAAAATCAGCTAGTGCTGCAATGTCAGTATCCTTTATCGGCACGTTGTTTTCAGTACCGCCGTTTCCTGGGGCAACGTATACGCACTCCAATTTCAGACTAGTTTTTAGTGCCATAGCAAAGGCATGCTCCCTCCCGCCAGAGCCTACAACTAGTGCGTTCACGGGCGCATCTGTATCAGTCCCGCATATAATCCAACAATGTACAAAAGTTGGTTTTAAAGACTAATTTAGATGGCACGCACCGATGCCCTAGTGACAATGACTCTAGATGAAAAGTTTGATCTAATAGAGATGGAAGATGAGGTCCGGGCGAGGGTAAATGTTGCAGATTTGCGCGCAAAGCTTGCAGAGAAAAGATCCCATGGGCCAAAGATGCGTTTTATCGAAGGGCCGCCCACCATGAACGGGGTGCCCCATGCGGGCCATATGCGCGGCAGGGTGATAAAGGATTTGTGGTTTAGATACAATACGCTTTTGGGAGCTAATGTAAAATTCACCGCAGGCTGGGACACGCAGGGGCTTCCAGTGGAACTGCAGGCAGAAAAACAGCTGGGAATATCCGGCGGCAAAAAAGGCATAGAAGAATTTGGCATAGAAAAGCTTGTTGCAGAATGCAAGCGTCTTGTATACGAGTACAACAAGGAGTGGATAAAAGCTGATGAACAGATTGGCATATCATTTGACTATAATGGCGCATACTGGACCATGGACGATGAGTACATACAAAGGGAATGGCAGATACTCCGGCATGCAAATGAGAGAAAAATACTGGGTTTGGATTATACTGTAATTGCATACTGTCCAGGATGTCAAAGCTCACTAAGCCATGCTGAAGTTAACCAAAGGTATGAGGAGGTCTTGGACCCTTCAATGTATTATAAGGTAAGATTCAAAGAGAGTGGCGCGTATGCGATAGTTTGGACAACGATGCCATTTACAATGGTTACTGATGCCATGATTGGTTTTAATCCAGAGGGGGTATACAAGTTTCTCAAAGTGGGCGGTGAGACGTGGATTATCGGGGAGCAAATGCTAAATGAGGTGTTAAAGGCTGCCAAAGTTGACAAATATGAGGTAATCAAAACCGTAAAGGGGGAATATTTTGAAGGCAAAAAATATGAGCATCCGCTCCTTGATAAAATACCAGAGCTTGCAAAGTTTGCGTTAGATGAGGGATACCACATTGCAGTATCTGAAAAGTTTGTAGAGATAGATAGCGGCAGTGGGATTGTGCATCTCTCGCCGGCAAACGGTGAAGAGGATATCCGCATTGCAGAAAAGAGAAAAATTCCCGTATTTTGTCCCATTGATGATGAGGTGAAATTTACAAAAGATGCAGGCTCATATTATGGAATGTTTGTGCGCGATGCTGATGCAAAAATTTCAGAGGATTTAAAATCCCGCGGCGCCCTAGTTGCGCTGCGCAAAATACGGCACAAATACCCCCTATGCTGGCGCTCAGCGCACAGATTAGTCTGGCTTGCTAGAAGGGGATGGTTTTACAAGTTGGGTAAATTTGGCCAAATGGCAGTGGATGCGGCAAATAATGCAGAGTATTTTTACGATCAGCCAAAGAACAGGTTTTTGGCAATAGTGGGTGAAAAACATCCATGGTGCATATCGCGCGAAAGATACTGGGGGTGCCCGCTTCCGGCATGGAACTGTGCGGATTGCGGAAATAGGGACTGGTTTTATTCAAGAGAACAGATAGTGGAGGCGGCAATAGAGCTGCCAGATGGCGAGAATTTTGAGCTGCACAGGCCCTGGATTGACCGCGTAAAGACAAAATGTTCAAAATGCAACAGTGCCAATACAAGCAGGGAACCTTACGTGCTTGATACGTGGCACAACAGCGGGGCAGCTCCTTTTGCATCCTCAGATGATGCCGAGTATGCAAAAACAGTTCCTGTGCCATTTTTAACCGAGGGTATAGATCAGACGCGCGGATGGGCGTATACTTTGCTAATAGAGAATGTCATATTGAGCGGTAAAAGTGAGTCCCCGTTTGCCTCGTTTCTCTTCCAGGGGCACGTGTTGGATGAGAAAGGCGGCAAGATGAGCAAAAGTCTTGGAAACGTTTTGGATGCTGTAAAGATTGCAAAGGAGAGCTCAGCTGATCTTTTGCGGCTGTATTTTACACTCAAATCAAGTCCGATTGAACCTCTTAGCTTTAGCGAAAAAGAGATGCGTACACGATCATATCAGATACTAAGTACTCTATATCACATGCATTTGTATTTTAAACAAAACAGCGAGTGTGATCCGTACAATCCTGCAGAGCATACGGTGCAGTGGGCAGATGGGAAAAACCTGCTCCAGTCCCCGGACATTTGGATACTCTCAAAGCTTCAAAATTTATCAGAACAGGTATCAAAGATGTACTCTGCATGCAAATTTCATGAAGCTGCAAGAAGGATTGATGAATTTGTCATAGGGATGCTAAGTCAGACGTACGTTCCCATAACGCGCGAGCAGATTTGGGACGAGTCGGATTCAAATTTGAACCGCAGGCTTGCAATATACGCCACGCTAGGGCACGTACTAAACACCATTGATGTGATCTTGCACCCCGTCTGTCCGTTCACAACTGACTATCTGTATGATAAGGTCTTTGATGGTACGGAGAATATTTTACTGCAAAAATGGCCAAAAATTGATGCAAATCTTGTAAACGCGGAGATTGAAAGCTCTTTTGACATACTGCAGCTTGCAGTATCTGTCGGGGGTGCGGCAAGAATGAACGGTGCGTTAAAACGCAGGTGGCCATTAGAGGAGGCCATAGTGTGCCTGCACAAAGGCCTCAAAGTAAAGATTGAAAACCACATGGAGCTTTTGCGCTCGCTTTTAAACGTGGAAAAAGTTACGGTTTTAGAGTATGCAAAAGAGGACGGTCTTGGGCAGCTAGATGAGATTCAAAAAATGGGGGCGCCGGTGGCAGCTGCTGCAAAATTGGATAGGAAAAAAATGGGCCCGCGCGCAAAAGAGTTCATGCCAGAGCTGGCAAAGGCGTTTACAGAGTCAGATAAACAGGAAATAGCCCGTGCAATTTTGCGCGATTCAAAGTATACTTTTTCGCTAGGAGGGGGCAGATGTAAAATCGATGTGAGGGCAGAGGATGCAGAATTTGGATTCATATCCAAAGATGGATGGTGTTTGGCAAAGCGCGAGGGTACGGTGGTATTTTTATCATCAGAGAGGAGTGAGGAGTTGACAGCGCGCGGCCTTTTAAAGGATCTTGCACGGCGCATACAAAGCCTTCGAAAAGAAAAAGGGTACACTCCAACTGACGTTTTAGAAACAGCATCCATCCTGGGCCTTGATAAAAAACAAGAGATTGCCATCTTTAATATGCAAAAAGATCTTGCATTTCTAGTGCGCATAAAAAATGTCGATTTCAAAGGTATGGATTTACAGTATAAAGATGAGGATGTGGACGGGCAAAAAATACAGATTGGCATAATCTAGGCGTACGATCAGAATACTGATCTTTAGCCCATAAATACAAAGATTGCGTACCAAATGGTGCGATGACAAAGCAGGTAAATCTAGACTCGTGTCAGATAGAGCATATGGCCGATTTGTTAAGGCAGGGATCAGAGAGTGTAAACCGCACAAACGTGCCAATGGTATTGTATAGAATCGTAATGGACAAATCCAATGATGCATGCGAGGAGACAATATGCACCCTTACAAGAGAATACGTTATAGAGCAGTCAGTAACTTATGGGGGGCCCATTCCAATGAGTATAGTCGAGCAGACGGTATTTTCCATATCAGAATATCCTGCAGTTTTAATCTCAAAGAGTACAGAGCTCTTTGATCGTATTTTATCGCAAATTAAAGATGAGCTAGAATGAACAGTTGGTCGATATTTATTAGAGCATATGTGGGGTAGCTCATATGCGGCTCTTGGAATTTCAGGCAAAAGAGGTTTTTGCCGAATACGGGATTAGTCTGCTAAAGGGCGCAGTCTCAAATGATATTGCAAAGGCTAGGGAGGATGCAAAAAAGATAGGATATCCAATGGTGATAAAATCGCAGGTTCCCGTGGGCGGCAGGGGCAAAGCTGGCGGCATACAAATATGCAAAAATGCTGACGAGTTGTCCATAAAATACCCGCAGGTCATGGATTTGGAGATCAAAGGGGAGAGGTCGCGCGCCATACTGATTGAAGAGGCAGCTGTGATAAAAAATGAAATGTACCTCTCGCTGTTTTTGAATAGAAGTAAGAGATGCTATACTGTTATTGCATCAGCTGAGGGCGGCATGGAGATTGAATCAGTAAAAAATCAGATAATAAAAGAGGTGGGTAGAGGCAAGGTGGATGAGAAAACTGCCATAGAGGTTGCATCAGAGATGGGACTAGAGGGTAAAACGGCAGAGAATTTTATAAATGTTTTAACAAAGCTCTCAAAGCTTACCGTGGAAAAAGAGGCAGAGCTTGCAGAGATAAACCCGCTTGCCATTTTAGAGGATGGCAGGATGGTGGCGCTTGATGGCAAGATGGTTACTGATGATAATTCAAATTTCAGACACGAGGAGATGCACAAATATCTTGAAAGATCCGAGATTGAAGAGCGCGCTGAGAAAAGCGGGTTTGCAATGGTAGAGCTTGACGGGGATATTGCAGTAATTGGAAATGGTGCAGGACTTGTAATGTCCACGCTTGACATGTTATCTGACAACGGTGGAAAGCCGGCATGCTTTTTGGATGTCGGGGGCGGGGCAACCACCGAATCAGTCTTTGAGGCGCTCACGATTATCGGTAAAATCGGCAGGGTCCGCGGCATTTTGGTAAATTTGTACGGCGGCATAGTAAAGACAACCACTATATCTGCAGCTTTTATCGAGGCGTATGAGAAATCAGTAATTAATGTTCCAGTCTTTGCAAGATTGCGCGGGGCAGAGTCAGATAAAGCAAAGGTAATGCTATCTAACACTAGGACACAACTGTATGATAGCGTGGAAGATGCGATAAACGCAGCCGTAATGGGGACGCGCAAATGACCCACATTATGGAGCAGTTGTGCGGTAAGATAGGCGATGATGATTACATGAAAAAATCCGTCATAGTGCAGGGGATAACTGGCAAATTTGGCACGCATCATACAAAGCTCATGATGGAGTATGGCACGAATATTGTGGCAGGCGTGACTCCGGGTAAGGGGGGTACAAAGTTTGGCAATGTTCCAATTTATGAAAACATGCAAGAGGCAGTTGATGCCACAGGGGCGGATATCTCAATTGTATTTGTTCCTGCAAAATTCTTTTTAAAAGCTGCAACTGATGCGCTAAATGCCGGAATAAAACTCCTAGTTGCAATACCGGAGCATGTGCCCATACGGGATACTTTGCAGTTGCTAGAGATTGCAGAAAATAAAGGTGCCACGGTGATAGGTCCGAATACTCCGGGGTTAATTGTTCCTGGCGTGATAAAGGTGGGCATAATGCCATCAAGTCCGTTCAGCGCCGGCGATATTGCGGTAATTTCAAAGAGCGGCACCCTCTTGTATGAGATATCAAACAGTCTGACACAGGCAGGCTTTGGCCAGTCCATAACCATCGGGGTTGGAGGGGACCCGGTAAATGGTACAAGACTAGTTGATGCATTTGATGCTGCAAAAGATCTTCCAGGATTGCGCGGCATTGTCATAGTGGGCGAGATTGGAGGGGATGCTGAAGAGATTCTAGCTCAGAGGATAATTGATACAAAATTTTCAAAACCAGTTGTCGCATATATTGCAGGCAGGGCAGCTCCAAAGGAGAAACGGATGGGGCATGCTGGGGCAATTGTATATGGCAATTACGGTTCTGCTGAATCAAAGGTCAACATGTTTGGCAAGGCCAATGTTCCTGTGGCAAAGCGTCCCCAGGAAGTTCCCGTACTGCTTGCCACAAAGATTCGATTAGATTAAAAGTGAGTGTTTTAGGCAGATAGCGTATGACCATTACGGATCCGGCAAAAAAACAGCTTGCACAAAGAGCCCGGCTTCACATGAAGATATGTTTTTCGTGCGGCGCGCGCAATTCCATGGCAGCCACTAGATGCAGAAAATGCCGCAGCGTGTATCTGCGCCTGAAAAACCGCGCACTAGGCGTTAAAAAATAGATTTCATATTTGCACCGTTTGTTATCGTATTGTTACCTTGGAAAAAATGCACGGTTAGAAATAAAAGAGCATATTATACAGCAGTTAACGGACCGGTTGTCTAGTTGGTTAGGATGACGCACTCACACTGCGTAAGAACGATAGTTCCGCAAGGGTCGTGGGTTCAAATCCCATCCGGTCCATTACTACTGGATTCAAATCCCATTCTTGCCGCGTTTTTGTACGACGACCCTGCCGTTTGGCAAGGTGCCAACAAACGTCCATCCTTTCTCTATCATGCGTTCTGCATCATCTGAGATCATCACGCGCTGGCTTTACATTTTACCGATGCCCAGATTCGGAGACATCTCTAGTACCGTGCCAAGCTGTTCTGGCGTGGCCTGTGAAATTGCACTTTGCATCTGCTCTTTCTGTTTTATGATTGGATCGTCTTTTGTCTGTTCTAGATCCAACAGCAGCTCTGATCGTTTGTACGAATCGCGCATTTCCAGTATCAGCGACTCTGGAAGTATTCCCTTGTTTGTCGTGTATCTTGCCTCAATGTTTCCGCTGTGGCCCATGAAAAATGCACGGATATCGTGTGCAATTGTTCCCTTTGACTCTGCAATGAGCAGTTGCGTGTCAAAGTATGCCCGCAGAACGTACGGCATCTATGCAAACTTTGATCGGAATGTATCCCGGATTTTTTTGCGAATCTGCCTTGTAGGCAGAAATGGCTTTGTCTGGTTTTGCCCGCGGTTTGTCTTGTACTTGTAATCCGGTGCTATTACAGGCGAATCCCCATGCAGGGGCTCGCCTTGTGCTAGCCGATCATTGAGGTACGCATGATATATGCAGTGACCGGTGCGCTTGAGAACGTAAAATATGGTTTTCGTGTCTTTGATATCTCCCGTCTTACCGTTATCCTATTTGGCACCCTGATGCATTTTGCCTCTCCATGGTGTATTACAATGTCAGGCAGATCACGCATCCTTAGACCATCAGTTCCATCATGATTTCCCAGTACTTCAGGCCGCAGGCCGGATTTTGCCATTAGTGAGATCATTGCAGATTCTCTAAGGGTAGCCTGACTGTATATCTTGACCATTTCCTGTGCATTTGGTACTCGCTCGTTCTGCAATGTCGGAGTATGACGTGAATCAGTTATGCGTATTTTGCATCTGATCTCGATGTCAAAGTGTCTGAGCCATGATTTTACGGCCTTTACATAATCTTCGATGTATCCTGGAGAGTATTATTTTGACTCCATCATGGTCACGTGATCCTCTAGCAGGTCAGTTGCAATTCTTAGGTCCTTTAGTGCAAGCTCGTACAATTGTGTTGGCGTCATTTGGTGTTGCTGACAGAACATGTCTAGGCATCTTACACGTATCTCTGCGGTTAGTTTGCTACCTCGTTAGAGGTTGTCAAACCAGCGCTTTACGTCTGGATTTGCAAGTAGTTTTGTTACTCTGGATTGTTTGGCAGTGTTGCTTGTTTTAGATGGAATTATGTTTCCCATATCGGTCAGCCTCTTGGCGACTTCATTGGCTCCCTTTTGTGCTAGTTGTATTTTACAATTGAACCTGATCGCTGTTGATTTAGGTGTTTTTCTAGTGGTCATTTTGTGTCATGTTACATGACACATATCTTTATTTAAAGTTTTGTCATGCTACATGACACGTGATAAAGATGGGTTTGTTTATAAAGAAAAATCATGGAACAGAATATCTATATTCAATAGCTGGTGAAAAACAATTTTTTTTAGGTAGAAAAGATGATCCAGATAACGTAAACCAAGAAAATCTGAAAAAAGCAATGACGATAATTGATGAAAATTTTGATAGGCAATTAGAAAAATACATCATAGATCTTGAAAAACATACATCATACATGATGAAGAATAGTGGAAGGCCATATATTAATAAACGTAAAAATACCTTATTGTTAAAAATCCGCCGTGTGAAATAAAATGGCAATATTGAACAGTATCAATCATAAAATTAATTTTAATGATGTTTGGAGAAATAAATTATGAAAATATTAGAAAAATTAAAAAATGAATTACCAAAATATATCTACAATGTAAAATCTAAAAATCAAGAAATTGCTAAAGCAATTATGTTTTCACAGTTTATTCGAGATGTGTTTGACATTGAATTAAAAGACATGGATTTTGAAGTATCTGTTAAATCGGAAACCATGCAATTACGAGGAAGAATAGATGCAGTATTTGGAAATATCATATTTGAATTTAAAAAAGATTTGAATAGTGGGTTAAATAAAGCTAAAGAAGAATTAACAAAATATTTTCAAGCGTATGTTGAACAATCAGAATCTGATTTTTTGGGGATTGCTAACGATGGAATACATTTTAAAGTATTTTATCCCGTTATTGAAGAGAATAAAGTAATCAAAATTGAAGAAATTGACGAGTTAAATTTGGATAAAGATACCGATGTAGAACACATATTTTTATGGTTTGATTCATATTTATTTTCCACAAAAAAAATTATTCCCACATCTGCAGATATTAAACGACGCTTCGGTTCAGATAGTCCAACATTTATATCCACATGTAAAAAATTAGAGGTATTATTTCAAAAAGCTGAAAGTAGTCATAAACCAAGCATAATAAAATATGAAAGCTGGTCAAAATATTTAGAAATAGTGTATGGGGGTAAACCTGATCAAAGAGATCTATTTTTTAGACATACTTATCTCTCCACTCTAGTTAAATTATTAATTCACGTAAAAATAACTAAAGGAATTCCACAAAATTTTGAAGAAATAATGCCTATTTTATTTGGAAATACATTTCGAAATGCTGGGATAATGAGTTTTATGGAAGAAGATTTTTTTATGTGGATAAATGCACCAACTATACGAAAACAATCTAGTAAAATATTCCATAAATTACTAATGGAGATATATGTATATGATCTAGATAAAATTAATGAAGACGTATTAAAAGAATTATATCAAGAGTTAGTTGATCCAGAAATTAGAAGATCATTAGGGGAGTTTTATACACCAGATTGGTTAGCCGAAACAATGATCAAAGATGTTCTAAATAAAGATGTTACTAAAAGCATCATGGATCCCGCATGCGGATCAGGTACATTTTTGTTCAAGACAATACAATTTAAAATAGAGTTATTGTCAAAAAAACAATGGCCTAAAGATAAAATTTTAAATCACATATTGGAAAATGTATTAGGATTCGATGTTCATCCATTAGCTGTCATAATTTCTAAAACTAATTACTTGTTAGCTTTAAAAGATGTATTACATGCAAAAAAAGGTCCAATATCCATTCCCATTTATTTGAGTGACTCGTTAAAAATTCCAGCAGAAAGGAAAGACGTATCATTATCAATACCAACATTTGAATTCGAAGCGATGGGTAAAAAATTTCATTTTCCCATCACAGTATCTGGCGATATAAAAAAAATGGATGAAATTATATCTATAATGCAAAATAATGGTAGAGAATATGAAAATTATGTAGAAAAAGCGAAGTTGCCTAAATATCATTTCGATGCAAAAGAATTCAAGCGAAGGACATTATCAATTTTTAAAAATATAGCCTTAAAAGGATATACAGTAGCAGAATCTGAAATTCTTACAGAATCTCTTAATACATTATATGAGCTAATTGAGGAGGATTCTGATGCAATTTGGCCATATGTATTACGAAATATGTACAAACCTATTGCTATAACTCAAAAACAAGTTGACATCATAATAGGAAATCCACCGTGGATATCACAACAAGCGATGAAGAATGTTCGATATAAAGAATATTTAAAAATAAAAAGTAAAGAATACGGCCTGATTGAAAAAAATAAAATGCATAACATACCAAATATGGAATTAGCGAGCCTATTTTTTTGTCATTGTGTAGATAAATATTTAACAAAAAATGGCATAATAGGTTTTGTTATGCCTAGATCGATATTGGATTCGTCCCAGCATGCACAATTTCGTAAATTTCTAAAGCCAGAGGTCAGGTTAGATCATATTTATGATTTAAAAAATGTAAAGCCATTATTTAAAATTCCCTCATGTGTCATAATAGCCCAAAAAAATTATCAAACACATTATCCTGTAAAATTAATAAAATATGATGGAACACTACCATCAAATAATGAACAATGTGATATTAGTGACGTAAAATTAATCAAATCTGAAGATCAGTATTCACCAATACAAAGAATTAAAAACAATAGTCCATATCATAAATTGTTTAGCAAAGGTGCAGACTTAATTCCAAGAATATTTTGGTTTATCAATATTAAAACAGATTCATTGTTAGGATTTAATCCTTCCAACCCACATATTATTAGTGCAAAAAATAAAGTTGTGTATAAACCATGGAATAAATTTCAATTAGAAGGCAATGTTTCAAAAGAATATTTATTTAATACTGTAGTTGCTGCAGGTTTGCTTCCATTTGGAATATTAAAAAGACAATTATTATTTTTACCAATAGTAATTAAAAATAAAAAAATAAAAATTATAAATTTTCATGATAACATAGATTTATTTAATATAGATACTATGAAATATCTTAAACATGTTGAAACATTATGGAATGGGAATAGTCAACAAGCTACAAAATATACAATATATGAATATGTAAACTATCGCAATAAACTTACAAATCAACAAATGGATATGAAATTTAAAGTTATTTATGTAGGTAGTGCTAGTTATATGACAGCAAGTGTAATAGAACCAAATCAAAAATATTCTTTCGATATAAATGGAACGGCCTTTATTACAAATAATTTCATTACGGATGTTTCAATGTATTATTATGATACGAATGATGAAGATGAAGCACATTATCTAACTGCAATTCTTAATTCAAATATGCTAGATAAATTAATCAAACCAGAACAATCAAAAGGAAGTTTTGGACCACGTAATATACACAAGCTTCCATTAACATTCAACATACCAAAATTTAACCCAAAAATATCAATGCATATGCAATTAGCAAAAATTGGAAAAAAATGTTCAGAAAAAACAAAAAAATTAATTCCTCATTTTACAATTACAAGTATTGGAAAATTGAGAAGTAATGTAAGAGAAAATTTGAAAAATGAATATTGTGATATAGACAAGATCGTTGAAAGGTTAGATATTAATTAAGACGTACGATCAAATGTATCAAAATTCCAAATTGGACAATTTGTATCACATTCTTGACCACATGTTGCCATTGTTTTTACTTCATTTTTGAGGTTTTTTGTACAGCTCGACATTATATTATTTGTTAATTCATATTTTGTAACACCATTTGATAAATTACCTTTATGTTTCAAGTATCGTTTAAGGCATTTTTTTGGTAATGAGTTTATAGAATAAGCAGAAGGGGTTTTAGATATTAGTTCAGGATATTTTTTAATTACAACTTTATCATGGACATAAATCCAACCAGCTAAAGAAATAGGAAGTTTTCTAGGTTTAAAATCTGTAGCAATGTAAGCAAAATCTACATAATCTACAATATTCAAAATTTGCCGTTTAGCATTTTGTAGATGATCATGCGATGATTTAATTTCTACAATTCCAATTGTATCACCTTTGATTAATAACATATCAATATCAGATATTATAGAACCCCATGATATATTTAGTCGAACATGTGGAATTGCATGATATTTTTTATTTGTAAAAAATGACACTAATTTTTGCATAATTACATATTCATATTTACCAATTTTTTTGCATGATGTTAATGTATTCGGCGCGTATGTCAATTAGCATTCGACCCAATTTTATCAATAAGCGTTTTTGTTAAAGATTTATCAACTTGAGTCATTTTTTTACGTTCTAATAATATCGCGCAGCCAAATCGAATATTAATATCTCTTTTATCTTTGACAAGTATATCATTAATTATTTTAGGTTTAAGAGAAAATTTCCATTTTGATTGAGTGTTTGCAACATTACATATAAATTCTAATATTTTAACATTAGTTTTAGCACACGGATCCCCTAATTGATGAAGGATTTTAGCACCGTTGTGGATATTTGTTGTATCAACATCCAAGGTGGTTTCAAGAGTAGGTGTAATTGATTTATACGAATCATCAGAATGGCAAATACAGAATTTAATAGAAACAATATCTTTTGGTACAGGGATTATAATATCGTATGTAGTGGTAATTATTTCAGTATCTGTAACTTGTGGAAATTTTATTGTATCTTCAGTTACAAAAACAGCAGAATTGTGATCAGATTTTGAAAACATATGTGGTATTCCATATCCGGCACAAGGGGAGTTAGATGGTGTGCATGATAAATATGATATTGATAATATTGTTTCAGCATTCGAAATTTTGTTTTTGTAACAATTCTCAATATGCGATAATTTTCTAATAAATAATGGCGCAGAAAAGCTTGATCCAGATAATGAAACATGATTACCCATACGGTTTATGGTATCAACGCCAGTATCTGCATCATCAACTTTATATTCACAAATGTTTACATTTCCACCATGTTCAACAACTTGAGGTTTTTTACACTCAAAAATACCATATGTGCCACATCTTGAATGTGGTGAAACTTCATTTACGGATGCCAATGATTTACGATTTCCATCGTTTACAGTTTTTCTTGCAATTGAACCAACTGCGACTATGTTTAACGCACTTGCAGGATGTGTTACTGGGAATTTAGTCAAATAGTCAGGATATGAGTTTTGAGATACAAGAGATTGTTGGATATCTTCAAGTGAAATGTTGCCAGATGCTGCGACAAAACAAATGTTATAATGTTGAATACGTTCATTGAGCAATTGTAATTCATAATTGTTCAAATTTGGAATCCCTATTGATGAAATGAACAATCTAGATTGTTTGGCATATTTTTCTATACCGTCGATCATCCCTAGGAATGCTTGAGATTTGGTACTATTTGTTTCGTCAGACCAAATTTTGTATGAAATTATATTCGCGTCAGGGACAAGGTTTTCTTCTTCATCACCAAATGCGATAAGATTGGCAATCGGCGTTCCATGACCATGAATTCCAAAATAATCATCAGGATCATCATTTATGAATGAGCTACGTTCTACAAGTATTGAGTTCAGATTAGATATAGGAGTTACACCACTATCTAACAATACAATTTTTGAGAGAGTGTCATCTACTTTTGATGTAATTTTGGCAGGACTTGTTGATGAAGTGTGCGCATGTTCACGTAATTCATGTGCAACTCCTTTAGGAATTAGATTCACTTTAAAAATAAATGTTGATTCTTTCAATAATTTACGAGCAATTTTATATGTAGCATCAGCCAATATGAATCCCAATTTATGTAGTTCGTCATAATATGTACGGCAATTATTTTCATTAAAAAATGTTCGCAAATGTTGTACATATATATTTTTTTTCAAATCATCAAGGTTCGGCATTATTAAAAAAAGCAACATTTGATTATCATCCACACGAAGAATTGCATCATCAATTTGTTTATTTTCTGTCATGGGTTTTATTATACGGACATTATCTTTCAAATATTTTGGAAGATTATTATTTAATATTTTTTTATAAAAAAATTCTAATTTTTCCATGGATCCCGACATTACCAATCCATGATGTTTATGATCTAAATATCCAATAACATTTGATTTAAGACCATTTAGTACTTCTGGTGTATCCGGATGATTTATTTTTGGTTTTAGATATATCTCATAAAAAATTTCATTATCTTCTTTTATTATTTTTTGTCTTAATGTTATTATGGTATCATTTAGTTGATCTTCAACAGATTGTTTTTCCCGTTCAGATAGATCCGGATCATCAAAGGGAAGATTTTCCATGATTGGTTCACTGTAACCTCCCCCAGGTTTAAATCTTTTTTTAGTATTTTTTGTAGTATTTATAAATAAAAATTCATCATCTGTATTGGACATTCACAATTAATTGTATGATGTGTTTTTAAACATGATTATCATAGATCCAGAAAACTTGTCGACGTCTAGGCATCAATCAAGAATATAGATCTCAAGATTCAAGTTATTTAGATCTCGGTTGTCGAGATCTAAGATGAAAGTTGAAATACGGATCTTTTTATTATGGTTTTTACGGGTAAAGATCCATTATTAATGTCATACGACCACATTTTTCACATGCAATAGATTCAATCCGTGTTTGATCCTCACCTTTAGGAAAGGAGAGTACATAAGTACTATTATCATTTTTACATCGTACAGGAACACGACACATCATTTCATTTGACATAGTACTAAATGATCATTATACAATTTAATTGTATATGTGAAAGTTGCATTTGTGGCAAGATCTGATCGAATTGGATAAAAAAGAATGGATGTGACGGCACCCCAATAGCCTTCTGCCTCATTGTACGTCTTTGTGGTTTGAACCCACTATGGTTTCAGACCCCATCCGGTCCATTCCCTCCAGAGCTCAAATCTGCAACTTGTTGCATGTTTTTTTTCTTTGATCGCCTGATCGCAGTGATATAATTTTGATGATTTTTCTAAAATTATTCTGCCATCAGATAAGACACCTACAAATCTATGGCCTGTATTGATCATCGCCTCGACCTGTTACAGTTTTGATATAATCGCGGACCGTCTTTTGAAGTGTAACGGTTCTGATTTTTGTAAATTCTTTTTTTATTTGCATCAGGGTGTATGGTGGAATTTTTGGCGGCCGTCCGCATCTGAACCTTTCCTCCAGGCCTTTGAGTCTGTATTTTTCGTATCGATTATGCCATTTATGCACACGGGTATGTTCAGAATACAAGATCTGCGGTTTCTTTTATGTCATAGCCGCGTATCTGCATCAGACACATCGCATGCAGTCTTTTTTCTACGTGAGAATCTTTGCAGTCATTATAGGCCTGGATGAGATCCTCATTGCTAACTTGCATGAATTGGTTCCGATGTCGTGATCAAAAAACGTTGCTATTGTGTAATGGTGGATTTTTAAACGAATTTATGCTTGCGGATATAGATCCGCTGTAAGTTAGATCCGTCCAGTTCATTTACTATGGTATGCTGATAAGTGGACACCATCTTTGATTTCAAATGTGGTTATTTTTTTGCCAGTTCTGTAATTACTCTTGAAATTTCATCTCTTTCTATGGAGAGTATTCTAGAAACTTCATCATAGTCATGATCAGTGAAATCAGAGATAACCGCGATGTTGGTGCACATTTTTTGAACTTTATGTTTCAAGTATTGGAATTTTTTATTTGAATGCCATGTGAGAGAATAAATGTCAGCAATATCTTTTATTCTCTTATCGTTTTTATTTCGATTTAATACAGAATTTATTTTCATGGATATTAACATCTCCAGATTAGGCAACATTATTTTTTCCCCAAGATAATCAGACATTGTAACATGGTTGTTTCTAAAAACACTTGCAAGCAAGGGTTCATCAATTGGATCAATTCCAAATAACGCCTTTGTTCTTGGATGTATTGTGTCCACTATTGGATCAACAAACAAATCAAACATATCATAAATTGGCCGAGATTTATATTCGGTTTCTGTTAAAAGACGTTTTGTTTCAAGATCGTGGTGTTGTACAAAACGTGAACCGATTTCATAGTATTTCATGTCTTTTAGAATTTTAATTGATTTGAAAAATGCAGATTTTTTTAGATCTGCATCGGTCCAGGTTTTATCCATATGAAAACCAAGATCAATATCTCTAGAACCTATATAATTACTCCCGTGTGTGTCTTTAAAATTTTGATTAACGGAAATATAGACAGCCTAGCCGCCAAGTAAACATACAGGTTTGTCCATATTTGAGATCACAGTCAAAAGATTTGATTTTGATATGGTGGTTTTATTTTCTGTGTACAATTTTTGCCTCTTCTTTTTTTATCAACATCTCTGCTGCCTCTGCACATGGTCCCCCTTCACGTAAGAGATCTACAACAAGCTGCGGTATTGATACCGTTTTGAATCCATTTTTTTCAAACGAATTGTAAAAAATATGATTATCGGCAATTAACATTCGTACATTTCCTTTCCCAACAAGACCATCTTGCGTCAGAATGTTATGCCATTTTTCTTTGTCTTTTTGATCAATGTAAAAATCTATTCTAGATGAAAACAGATATTCTTGTACCAGATTTTCTGCCGCATATGTCGTAAGTGCATACTCTAACCATATGTGCCCAAGAAATCAAGGAATTCAGATGTTGCTTAAATGATAAATCCGTATCAGTCAACAAACGCAAGCCCAAAAACAAAGCTCAAAATGCAAACAAAAACACTAGGGTGTTTAAGAGCAAGTCCATGTTTGTTGGAATTGACGCCCATAAAGAATTTCTCCAGATAGCAGCAATTGACGGCAAAGGCAAACTGATCTTAAACACGCGTGTTGAAAACAGACACGCGGACATTAGAAAGTTTTTCCAAATAAGCATACCCGAGGGTTCAAAGATGGTAATGGAGTCATCATCTGTCTGGTACGGACTGTTCCGATACATGACCGACAGACTGGATCTTGATGTGATTCTCTCAAACCCATATCAGACAAAGGCCATTGCCGCATCCACTAAAAAAACAGACAAAGTTGATGCGCAAATTTTGGCAAATTTGCTGCGAGGAGGATATATCAACGAGTGCTATGTTCCAGGTAAAAAGATTGTAGAGCAAAGACAACTGGTCCGATACAGGCACAAACTTGTACAGGCGAGAACAAATATGAAAAATTCCATACATGGAATACTGCTCCAAAAAGGAATTAAAATTCCAGGACGTACGTTTTCGTACAAATACATTGCAAGCCTTTAAGCCATAAACGACTATCGAATAGACGGTTTTCTTGCATCCATTGGCCTTTATGATAATCAGATACAAAAAGCCAATGTACTGATCTACAAGAGTGCACGTACAAGCCGGTATGCCGATATACTCAAAACTGTCCCCGGAATTGCAGATTTTACGGCATTAACGATTGCATCTGAGATTGATAATGTTGAGAGATTCTCTGATCCTGAAAAGCTAAAATCATACGCAGGACTTGCACCATCGGTCCGCAATTCTGCCAATCTCGTACATCATGGACACATAACAAAAAGAGGAAGCAGAATGCTCAGGTGGGTTCTAGTTGAGGCAATACGCTCGCACGTACTACATGCACCAAAAAGTGACATTTCAATATTTTACAAGCGGCTTGCAAGAAAGAGAGGAAACTCCAAGGCTGCAGTTGCAGCAGCTGGAAAAATGCTAAAGGTGATTTACTGGTTACTAAAGGAGAATCGGGATTTTGAACAAAATTACAGTTAGTTGCACGGCCGCGGCGCAGTATATGGAGATAGTGCTCCGAGATTGTAACTGCGGTAAGCTCTAACAAGTGGATGAAGATGGTTGTGGGGATAATGCCCCGAATGGATATATGTCTCTCATTCTTTAATTGGAAAAATAGCCCCTAGTGGATACTGTACAAAAATATGGAAAAACGCATGAAATACTTAAAAAAGAGGCACATGGATATACTGCGGATCAAAAGTAACTGCAATCTACAGCTTTTCTCATAATAAAATCCATTATTGATACTTTGAATCGTACAGTTCTAAAATATTCTGAAATTGCATATTTCATATTCTCAAATGTTTCATAATATTCAGAGACGACCAACGCACGTTTGGCCTGATGCCAGCATTCTTCAACGGCACTCAGAAACGGTGAACTTGTAGGGAAAAACAAAAGCTTTACCTCATCTTTATTCTCAGATATATATTTTTTAATAATTTTGGATTTTCTGTGTTGTGCAGCTCTATCCGTAATCATGCAAATTTTTCCAAATTTTTGATGAGCCATTTTTAAAAACTTGAGAAATGATTTTGCATCAAACAAATCATAGTTTGCAAACATCTGCCTGCTATCCGATAAGAGTACTCCAAAGACAACAACTTTTTTGTGAGAACCTGTGGATTTTACGTAACAATTTTTGCTTATTTCAATCCAGAGTTTCTTGCCGGATAATGAATCGTATTTTATTATACATTCATCCTGAACGCCTACTGCAAATCCACGCTCTTCAAGTAGGCGTATTTGACGCCTAGTGTTTTGCGACCAGTTGTAGCAGACTGATGCCGGCGCTGCATTGACATGAATTCTTTTTGGAGCCTTGCTGACAAATGAGAATTTGTGGAGTCTTTTTCTGATATTTGATATGTGATATTTTACTCCGGTTTTGTGTTTAATGTTGTGCATCACCTGTTTTGGATCAACTGAACCGTTCTCTCGTCTTGCCATGTCAATGATTTTTTTAAATCGTATATTTGATAATAATAAAGGCCTGCCCGATTTGGGCAGGGTTTTAAGACCGTCTAATCCAAGCTCGTCATATCGTTGCATGCATTCTTTGCCCCAGTTGTAGCTTTTCATCAATAATTCAGAAGCTTTAGCTATGGATATGTTTTGGTATTTGACCATGCTTACAAGATATATTTTTGATATCTCTTTTCTGTCTTTGACATGACTGCTTGCATTAGAGTTTATGCATATTAACCAAAAAATCAATTTTGGCAAATCGAAAGATCTATGATCAAGTATTACAATCACACAGCATGTGTGCTACAGACAAACGTATAATCTCCAAGTTGGAAAAAAGAATCTCCAAACTTGAAGCAGAAAACCAACGCTACAAAAAAATGATAGATGGGGATAAGACCGAAAAACAATCTGCTTATGAATACTTGAACCATATGGTTGATGATGACAATTATCTATACGGGATGACTGGAATGGATCGTGAAGAATTTGAATGGATTCAGGAACGGTTCATAAATGCCGTTGAAGACTCGCCAGAAACCCCTCGCTTTTCAGAATATGTCGACGATCCGGGAAACACCTGTATTCTTACTGCACCACAAATTTTGTTTGTCGCACTATGCCGCAAGCGCAATAACCCCAAACAGGAAATGCTTGCAGCCATTGCAGGCGTTGATCAGAGTACCATCCGCAGATATCTGGTATTTGCTGATGAGCTGTTGATGAATATTCTTCCAACAGCTGAGAATGTTGGTGCTGCGATACGGGAAGAGCGTACCATCGAGTCGTTTAAAAAATTCGCATCAGGCAGGGGCGGTGACGAGCTGTATCTTGATGCCACATTTGTGCAGGTTCAAAGACCGCAGGAGAACCAAGAGGTAGTATACTCTGGAAAGCGTAAGAGGCACGTCTACAACGTATAGATAACCTCAAACAAAGACGGGCTGGTACTTGACATTGGCGGACCCGAAGAGGGCTCAGTACATGACATGGAGGTACTGCGACGTAATCCGCCAAATTTTGGCAAATGGACCGATGGCATGAAAAATTCGGATACAAACAAAGAGCGACAAATTATGCTATATACTGACAAGGGATACTTGTCCGTGGAAAAAGACTATCCTGGAATTATCTCAAAGCAACCGTACAAAAAACCAAAGGGCAGAGGATTGACAGAGACAGAACGCGAATACAGCAAGAGAATCAGTCGTAAGCGCATAAAAGTAGAGCATGCCATAAACCGGCTCAAATGGTTCCGTAGAATGAGTGCCATATATGATGATACAATGGATGCGTTTTATACAGAAATCCAAGTGGTTACAGGACTGACCAACCTGCACATCATGTTAAAGGATCGCAAGTATATCGAACCGTTGGAAAAAGTCTGCCCTCAAATCAAGTAGCACATCTTTGTGCATACAGTCACGCATAATATTCTGCTGTCATGTATGTGACATTTTGATTTGTTTTGTTGTCTGCTTGAAGGTTTTAGGTCATGTGTACTTTGATCATGACAGTGTCATAGTCAGAACCGTATGTCTTTGCAGTTGATTATGCATGAACTCTATTATACAGTTCCTGATGTTCTTTGTTCATGATTGATTCATACCCTAGGTGATCCAAATATCTTGCGGTTACATTGTGCCTAGAGTCATAAATTGCAGTTACTTTTGCGTGTCAGTATAGAGTCAACTATATTTCCAGAACATCTATCAAGTGAAGTAAATGCCATAACGATTATTTTTGAGTTTAAAACTAATAATGGTGATTCTAGCACGTGTTTTGCTAACATGCCATACACCAATGATGATAATACTGTGCTAAATCAATAACAATCAAAGATATTTCTTGTTTGAGACTCTTGTGGCAGATTCCGTCACGAAGTCAAAATTGATTTGCTCTAATGGATTTGATCCAATGTTTTTACCATTTAATTTTTCCATGTTCTCATAATCTTGGTTAACATTTGATATGATCTAATAAAATTTCCTTAGATTTCTGCCATTTTGGGTTCATGTGGATAAATGATCTGAATTATTAATTCATTTTTATGGACCAGTATTTATTTGATTGTTGACAAATATTCACATTTTTCTCATATCGTTTTTTATCTATTTGGTTTTAATTACTTACAGTTAACATCGTATGCTTGTTTTACAAGATATCCAAAATATTCCAAATTTGATTTATTCACTATTAATACCCACACTCTACCATTAAATTTTTTGATATTATATGGTTTTGTAAGTTTTTTTGGGTCATTAAGATTTCTCATAAGTATATGAGCTTTAAGATGGCGTTTACTTGGATGTAATGTAAAAAAGTTATGTCTCTGACATTGAAAAGCAATATAACTTCTTTGATCGATGATCTCTACATTTTTCCAAGTCTTAAACATTTTTTTTATTTTATCAATTAAATCTAATACGGATTTATCGGCATTATGGTATTTTGATGCACCATCAGAAGATATTATTGAATCAAATATTTTATTAACTATGATTTTTCTTTTATTATCATAAAATTGTATTTCAACACATTCAGCATCAAAATTTTTCTCACGTAATTTTTCAACAGATGCCACCACGTTTTTTGGAATATGTTCCGCAATTACATATAAGCGCGGATGTTCATTAAGATTTACAATGTTACTATGGGTCATCATTTTAATCATTTTAGTTAATTTTGGAGTTTTTAATTTGGATTTCTTCCTTATTTTAATAAAATTTGCAATATCGCACCGACATGCCCATGTATAATAATCAATTATTTGTCCTATCACATTATGTGTTGGCATATATTTTTTCACTTCTATTATTACTAGGTTATTTTTTGAGTCTAATCCAAGTAAATCGATTTTTCCATGAGGTTTAATATTTACTTGCCTACCAATTATTTCAAGTTCATTTTCTAAGATATGTGGGTTTTTTTCCAAGAAAGTTTCTATTTGGTCTTCAGATTTAGAAGTGAAATGTTTACATTTAGTGAATTTATTATTGTTATTGACAAATATGTCCATATGCCAGTTTATATCAGATCATTATTAAAACATATTTGTGGAACATGGGTAGTTACACAACTTGCCTAAACTACACATCTAACAATAATCTCATCTATACCCCAGATCATAAATTCGTTTAAAAATTCACCAACTCTGGTTTAAAATAATCCATGACATTACCCGGCAGTTTTCTCGTACGCAGATATTCCATAAACCTAACCCTCTTCTCTTCAAGTTGGGGATAATATTCTGAATGATCCATATCCTGCTTGGCGACAAGCCAGATCGTCTCCATGATGTTGTGTTGCGGTGATGCTCTTGGGAGGTATTCTATCCGAATCTTATCCTTGTTCTCTTTGATGTATTCTTCAAGCTTTATCGTTTTATGCTGCCGGGCTCTGTCTACGATTACCAGTATTCTGCCGTATTTTGCTGCTGCATCTTTTATGTATCTTAAAAACGTCAGACCATCAAACTTGTCGTATGATCTAAAAAATTTCTCCCTTGAAACTGAAATCATTCCGTATGTTATGAATTTTCTGCGATCCCCCTTCCATGTATAGATGGGGCGTTCATTCTCATTGCACCAGTATTTTTTAGTCAGTTTACCATCACTGCTCACTATGGTCTCATCCTGGACAAAGATCTTTGTCCCTCTTGCCATTTCGTGGGCAATAATGCACATTATGCGCCTATACCATGCATAACACTCATCGTATGATGCAGGCATTAGCGTGTATTTTTTGCGGTACCTTTGATTTTAGTTTCCATTCCCGCATTAGTCTGCATATGTGCGTAATATGATATGTTATTCCTGTCATATTTTTAATGTAATCACGGATCTGCTTTGGAAGCGTAATGGTTCCGATTTTTGTAAACTTTTTTTCTATCTGCATCATGATATTTGGTGAAATCTTTGGCGGTCGTCCGCATCGGGACCCTTCCTCCAGGCCTATGAGTCCGTATTTTTCGTATCGATCGTGCCATTTGTGTACAAACTGGTACGTTCGGAACAGAATATCTGCAGTTTCTGCCATGGAGCGACCCTGTACTTGCATCATGCATATTGCATGCAGTCTTTCTTTTACACGCATATCTTTGTGATTTTTGTAGGCCTGAAGGAGGTCTTCATTGCTTACGTGCATGAATTGCTGTAATAACGGTGATCAAAAAACGTTGCTATTGTGCAAGGGTGTATTTTTAAACGAATTTATGCTTGCGGGTATACTAAGATAAGTTTTAATATATAAACATCATTTTATATTCATGCATAAATATACAATTTTATCAATTCTTATTTTATCAATAATATCATTAACAATAATGACTGGCATCACATATGCTCAATATACCGAACACATACAAAGTCCAAAAAAACAGATAGATAGCGGCATAAACCCGTACGATGTCATATGCAGAAACGGATTGTTACTAGCTGAAAGATCTTCAAACATAATAGCATGTGTCAACCAAATTACCGCCGATAAACTAGGATGGAAGATAATAAAAATAGATTTTTCAGCCAATGATGCAAATACAACCAATACCAGTGAAAATACAACCAATTCCAAGACAATACCTGCTGAAAATAACACAGTCTCAAAACAAAATTATGGCAAATTAGATTTTGCCTTGGCATCAAACGTTACATATTCTGGAAAAGAATACGGATATTATGAACCAAATGCAGTACGTAGACCTGCACCATACCCGATGTCAAAAGCGTTTGGATTGGAACATTATGATATGAGACAGGCAATACAAAATTCATCTCAATTCAATTCTGGACAAATTAACACAAGCTCTTTGACAGAAAAATTGATTCAATCCAACTTGACTCATAAAAATTCTATAGATTACACTAGGTGGATCCCAACCATTATTCCCGATGGATATGATCTACTTTGGGTGGACATAATACAACCTGAAGTATATAATAGACCTCATGCATAATTAACTAAAAAATCAATTTTGGCAAATCGAAAGATCTATGATCTAGTATCATGTGAGCATAGCATGTGCAAATCAGACAAACGCATGATCTCTAAACTGGAAAAGACGATCTTAAAGATGGAAAAGACGATCCTAAAGATGGAAAAGAATAGCTCCAGGCAGGAATCAGAAATTCAACACTACAAAAAGATGGCACAGAGTAGCAATGATGACAAAAGACAACATGTCGATAAATATTTGAACAAGGGAATTGGGAATGATGTTCATCTATATGAAATGACAGGAATGAACCGTGAAGAATTTGAATGGATTCTAGAACGGTTCAAAAAAACCGTAGAAAATTCATCAGAGATTCCCCGCTTTTCAGAATATGTGGACGATCCTGGAAACACCTGTATCCTTACCGTAAAGCAAGTTTTGTTTATCGTATTGTGCCGCAAACGCAATAATCTCAAACAGGGAGCACTTGCGTTCATTGCAGACGTTGATCAGAGCACCATTAGCAGATATCTGACATTTTCTGATGAACTATTGATGGATATTCTTCCAACGGCTAAGAATATTGGTGCTGCAATACGGACAATACGTACAAGCGAGTTGTTTAAAAAATTCGTACCCGGCAGAGGCGGCGGCGAGCTATATCTTGATGCCACGTTTGTACAGGTTCAAAGACCGCAGGAGAATCAAGAGGCAGTATATTCTGGAAAGCGCAAAAGGCACGTCTACAGCATACAGATAACCTCCAACAAAGATGGAGTGGTAAATGACATTGGCGGTCCAGAAGAGGGCTCAGTACATGACATGGAGGTACTGCGGCGTAATCCGCCAAATTTTGGCAAATGGACCGATGGCATGAAAAACTCTGATACAAAAAAAGAGCGCCAAATTACACTCTACACCGACAAGGGATATCTGTCCGTGGAAAAAGACTATCCTGGAATTATCTCAAAGCAGCCGTACAAAAAACCAAAGGGTAGGGGATTGACAGAGACAGAACGCGAATATAGCAAGAGGATCAGTCGTAAGCGCATAAAAGTAGAGCATGCCATAAACCGGCTCAAATGGTTTCGCAGAATGAGTGCCGTATATGATGACACAATGGATGCGTTTTATACAGAAATCCAAGTGGTTACAGGACTGACCAATCTGCACATCATGTTAAAGGATCGCAAGTATATCGAACCGTTGGAAAAAATTTGCCCTCAAATCAAGTAGCACATCTTTGTGCACACGGTTACGCATAATATTCTGCTTTTTGTCATGCATATGATATTTTGATTTATTTTGTTGTCTGCTTGAAGGTTTTAGGCCATGTGTACTTTGATCATGACAGTGTCATAGTAGGAACCGTATGTCTTTGCAGTTGATTATGCATGAACTCTATTATGCATGAGGTCTATTATAGAATAACAGTGAGAGTCATAGCATAATGCATCTGCTTCATAAAATGTAATAGCACTAGTTGCAATAATTAATAAAATCCAGAATATACTAGTCATTGCCTCTCTAAGATGTTTACCAATATCTTTTCATATTCTGCTACTGACAAACCCCTGCCACCGATGCTAATTTGATATTCGTGTCCAGACCATTCGACACCACGTACGTTTGAATCTGCCGGAGATTCCAATAATGTTTCAAATATTCCACCATATTTTTCTTCATAAAATACATGTGTGGCGGTTCCATTACGAGTTATCCAATCAATTCGTTCTTGTGAAGCTGGCTCATCTCTGTAAGGATATAAAACCACGGTTATTTGAAACATGGCAATATCATAAAAATCCCGGGTAAGGATATCATTGGATACTTCAACTGTGTTTATAATATAATGCAGATCGAGTTGACCCACATCATTATTATATACTTCAGGTTGTCTTATGTCCACCCAAAGTAGATCATATCCATCGGGGATAATGGTTGGGATCCACCTAGTGTAATCTATAGAATTTTTATGAGTCAAGTTGGATTGAATCAATTTTTCTGTCAAAGAGCTTGTGTTAATTTGTCCAGAATTGAATTGAGGTGAATTTTGTGTTGCCTGTCTCATATCATAATGTTCCAATCCAAACACATCTGACATCGGGTATGGTGGAGGTCTACGTAGTGCATTTGGTTCATAATATCCGTATTCTTTTCCAGAATATGTAACATTTGATGCCAAGGCAAAATCTAATTTGCCATAATTTTGTTTTGAGACTGTGTTATTTTCAGCAGGTGTTGTTGTCTTGGAATTGGTTGTATTTTCACTGGTATTGGTTGTATTTTCACTGGTATTGGTTGTATTTTCACTGGTATTGGTTGTATTTTCACTGGTATTGGTTGTATTTTCACTGGTATTGGTTGTATTTGCATCATTGGCTGAAAAATCTATTTTTATTATCTTCCATCCTAGTTTATCGGCGGCAATTTGGTTAACACATGCTATCATGTTTGAAGATCTTTCAGCTAGTAACAATCCGTTTCTGCATATGACATCGTACGGGTTTATGCCACTGTCTATCTGTTTTTTTGGACTTTGTATGTATTCGGCATAATGGGCATATGCGATGCCAGTCATTATTGTTAATGACATTATGGATAAAATAAGAATTGATAAAATTGTATAATTATGCATGAATATAAAATGATGTTTATATATTAAAACTTATCTGTAACTGTCTAGAGTTTTGAAGTTAAATTGGATAGATATTCTTCCAAATAATCATGAAAGTTCAGATTCCTCAACCTGCACGTCTCCTTTATGCTCATCAATATCTTGTGAGCTTTGGCACCATCCTCTGAGCGATGACCATTTGTAATTTTACGTATTACGACATTTGGTCGAATCCCCCTCTCGGCGGTATTGTTGTGCCAGTCAGTACCCGTTTTTAGAAACGTAAAGAGCATATCTTTTTCTCGCCTGATTCTTTTTACAAATCTGATACAGTTTTTCTCCTTGTACGGCTTTGAGATCAGTCTGTCAATTCTTACCTCTAGATTTTTCTTGATTTTAAGCCTCTTGATCTTGCTTTGTATCTTTGCAGCATCCTGTGAGTCGTAGAGTATTTTTTGCAGACGTTTTGCAAATGGTTCAAACTCTTTGCCGGGGTTTTTATGATCTATTGTACCCAGGATCTCTCTTTTATAGTGAACATGGCAACGCTGATGTGTTTTACCAGCATAATTCCATGCCGGCCCGGAATCGCTTGTAACGTTTCCCTTGTATTCTTTTAATATTTTTTTTGGTACCTCGCGTCCACGTGATTTGTCAATTTCATATATGATGGTCCATTTTCCAACAAACACCCACAACCAGTGGTTGATGCCATCAATCCGCCAGCTGGTCTCATCTCCGTGTATGTTTAATTCTTGTTTTAATTCATTTATCATCTGCTCGTACAGCGAACCAAACGCTGTCGCCATTTTTGTTATCGCATGATTTATGGTGGAAGGTGTCACGTGTATCGAATACATTGTATTTACCAGTCGTGATATTTTTACATATGAAATTCCCAATAATTTGAGTGAGACGATAAACACTCCCAATCTGATCCCAAACCTACTGTTTGGAAGTGCGGTGTATATTTTTGGTGTGATTGTCTTTTTACAGTGTTTGCAATATCTTCGATATATCGTATATTCTGTATTGTACGTCTTTGCTGGAATAATATCCTCCACCGTACGGGTGTATTTGTCGATGATTTTTGAGAGCTTGTTTCCACATCCACTGCACATCTTTTGATCCACATTTGTTTTATTGTCGATTCTGATGGGTTTTTTTCTGCTGGTTCTTGTATGATCAGAGTATTTTCTTTCTGTAAGAGTTTTGGAAATGTTGGGTTTTGCATGGATATTCTTTGCGACAAGTTCTTTTACTGCAAATTTTAGATCATCTATTTCTTTTTGTTGATCTGCAGATTTTTTTTCAAGCATGGAACATTTTTCCTCAGATGCAGAATATTTGCTTTTCAGATCTGTAATCTCGCTTTTCTGTCGTTTATTGATACGTTGTAACTGCGCAATTTCTTGCGATACATAATGTGACCTTTGGTTGTGGTCATTTTGGTCACGTTCTGACAACAATTCGTTATGTTTGTGCCCGATCCATAAAGATCACGGTGGAAAATACTCGATCATATGATCAAATCGCTTCAAAACTCTAGACAGTTACACTTATCTTAGTATACCCGTAAGCATAAATTCGTTTAAAAATACACCCTTGCGCAATAGCAACGTTTTTTGATCACCGTTATTACAGCAATTCATGCACGTAAGCAATGAAGACCTCCTTCAGGCCTACAAAAATCACAAAGATATGCGTGTAAAAGAAAGACTGCATGCAATATGCATGATGCAAGTACAGGGTCGCTCCATGGCAGAAACTGCAGATATTCTGTTCCGAACGTACCAGTTTGTACACAAATGGCACGATCGATACGAAAAATACGGATTCATAGGCCTGGAGGAAGGGTCCCGATGCGGACGACCGCCAAAGATTTCACCAAATATCATGATGCAGATAGAAAAAAAGTTTACAAAAATCGGAACCATTACGCTTCCAAAGCAGGTCCGCGATTACATTAAAAATATGACAGGAATAACATATCATATTACGCACATATGCAGACTGATGCGGGAATGGAAACTAAAATCAAAGGTACCGCAAAAAATACACGCTAATGCCTGCATCATACGATGAGTGTTATGCATGGTATAGGCGCATAATGTGCATTATTGCCCACGAAATGGCAAGAGGGACAAAGATCTTTGTCCAGGATGAGACCATAGTGAGCAGTGATGGTAAACTGACTAAAAAATACTGGTGCAATGAGAATGAACGCCCCACCTATACATGGAAGGGGGGGATCGCAGAAAATTCATAACATACGGAATGATTTCAGTTTCAGGGGATAAATTTTTTAGATCATACGACAAGTTTGATGGTCTGACGTTTTTAAGATACATAAAAGATGCAGCAGCAAAATACGGCAGAATACTGGTAATCGTAGACAGAGTCCGGCAGCATAAAACGATAAAGCTTGAAGAATACATCAAAGAGAACAAGGATAAGATTCGGATAGAATACCTCCCAAGAGCATCACCACAACACAACATCATGGAGACGATCTGGCTTGTCGCCAAGCAGGATATGGATCATTCAGAATATTATCCCCAACTTGAAGAGAAGAGGGTTAGGTTTATGGAATATCTGCGTACGAGAAAACTGCCGGGTAATGTCATGGATTATTTTAAACCAGAGTTGGTGAATTTTTAAACGAATTTATGATCTGGGGTATACATTCAAATTACCTCTACTCACATCCCCAAAAACAAACATATTGTTTATTTCCATATACGTTCCGCCAACTGTAAACTGCCGCTGTACAGTATTAACAGAAGATGTAACCCGTGCCAAGGTAGTATCATTTAACATTGAAGACATTTCAACATTAATGTTATTATTATTATCTGTCAAACTTCTAGTTAATGTGAATTCCGAATCCGATATTGCATTCCAACGATTTGCACTCTCGGCAAAATCGTTGCATGGATCAACGTTACTTGTGACGTTAAGATATGCTAAACTATCATCACAGTAATACATTTGATTCGGATTTGCCCAATATCCAATTACTCTGTTTGTGATAGTTGTAGGGTTGGCGACAAGATTTCCATTTATTAAAATATTCCATGATTCTACTGTTCCTGTATTTGTTGATGCATGATCTCCCATTGTAAATCTCCAAACTCCATGAGCGTTATCACCTATGAAATTATTCATTGTATTCACAGTAGATGGTGAAGCTGTAAAAGTATGCATAGTATTTACAGGTATATTTGCAGGATTGAATAATACAAAAACAATATCACCATCTGGGGAAATTAGCTGACCACGAAGATCGGCAGGGTATTCGTGTATCAATGTTGTTGAAAACGTAATGTCTGTTATACTTATGTTCTTATCCACAAATATGGCGCCGATGTATTCTTGTTGTTTAGTGTTATCATCTAATAAAACATTCAAATTTTCCGCATATGAAATAGTTGGAAATAATATTGTCACTGTAAAGCTATCAGAGCCGACATTTCCAGCAGAATCAGTTGCAGAGCATGTGACCGTAGTGGTACCCTGGTCGAAATATTTGCTGCTGGGATCGCATGTAACACTTAGACTGCCGTCAATGTTGTCAGTTGCGCTGACAGAATAAGAGACGTATTTTCTATTGCTAGACGTGGTGGTTGTAATATCATCAGGTACGTTTACTGTGGGAGGAGTTGTGTCAGGTCTTGATAAGGTTATTGTAAATCTTTCAGTAGCACTGTTTCCTCTAGAATCACTTACAGTGCAAGTAACGGTTGTAGTACCTAGTCTAAAGTACGAACCACTGCTAGGACTACAAGCTACACTAACTGCGCCATCTCTAGTATCATATGCGCTAGCAGAATAAGTTACTCTTGTGTACGAGCTTGATGTGGCCTGTACAATATCATCTGGAACAGATATTCTGGGAGGAGATCTATCCCATCCAGGATAACGGTCTTGGGATTCAGGAATATCTGAAGTATCATTTGAGAATTGTTGTTGAGCAGTATTGTTTGCCGGAGCAGTATTGTTTGCCGGAGCAGTATTGTTTGCCGGAGCAGTATTGTTTGCCGGAGCAGTATTGTTTGCCGGAGCAGTATTGTTTGCCGGAGCAGTATTGTTTGCCGGAGCAGTATTGTTTGCCGGAGCAGTATTGTTTGCCGGAGCAGTATTGTTTGCCGGAGCAGTATTGTTTGCCGGAGCAGTATTGTTTGCCGGAGCAGTATTGTTTGCCGGAGCAGTATTGTTTGCCGGAGCAGTATTGTTTGCCGGAGCAGTATTGTTTGCCGGAGCAGTATTGTTTGCCGGAGCAGTATTGTTTGCCGGAGCAGTATTTGTATCAGAATAACTTGTTGGTAATGGCGGTATTAACAGAATTGCAAAAAGTAATAATAATATTCCGAGTATACCCCTCAAAGGGTTTATCATACTAACTATCACATATAAATTAGACTATACCCGTGTCTATGCGGCTTTTTCAAACCGTGCTGAAACGTATTTGGAACCGTTATCTGTTCTTAGGGTAAGATTTGAGCAGTTCGGTTTCTTGGATGCCAACGCTTCAGTTAATGTTGCAATGGCACCGTCGGTAATAGATCTTGACTCAAACGCATATCCTACCATTCGCGGGTAAATGCATCCAGGACGTTAAACTGATAACACCATCTGTCCTGACCGCACCAAATGTACATCATGTCAGTCTGCCAAAGTTGATCAGGTCCTGCAGGTTTTGGGCGCCTCCTTTAGCGAATGATCTCTTTTTTGGGTTTTGCAGGCGCACTCCAGCCCAGATAATGGTATATTTTCTTCACTTTTTTGCAGTTTACAGGCTTGCCTGTAATACGGGACATGGTGGCAGGAACTAAAGATTGATCTTATCACAATCAAATATCAACCTCATACTCTTTTGATCGCAAACGTTCTAAAAACCACCCGAAAATGAGCACTTTCCCAAATCACCCGTTAACTGAACAGAACCCGTATTCATTAACCTTTAATACCCATTTGAATCAAATCTGAAACGATGCCAGAGTTTATCGACGAAAAGAGTGGTAAGAGAATATACCATGAAAACAAGACCACACTAGAGGTGCAGAAAAAAATCCTTGCAAAATTTTCAACCAAAGATGATGCAGAGGGCAGCTATATGCACAGGGAATCCCCAAATTCTGACGTAATGGATACTGTGCGCTCAAAGGATGCATCAGGCAACCCGGTGATAAAGGAAAAATCAAAACTAAGCCTGTACGATGTTGAATACAAACTAGACGGAATGGTCGTGGTTCCTGTCGATAAAAACACCGGCAAGAGTCTTGATGAGAAACAGATTGAATTGATGAACAAACAGTTGGGCAATCTTTGGCTGCTAAAAGAAGAAGACTAGAACCACTTGTCCAAATTTTGACTGCGTTTTTCCAGTGATTTTTTCAGCCGGTTCAGTGACGGTACAAGACGTTCCCTTGAAAAACTTCTAGAGCCTTCAAGATAGTCCATTATTTCATCATATTGTACGGATTCAAATTTTATCTCTGCCGGTTCTGCCACGTTTGGATTTAGGAAAATTTTGCGTATTGCACCATAATCTATGCTTTCAAGCTGTTCAGTTATTCCCGGAATGTCTTCTAGTCGTGCATGCGTGCGTATCAGTTTTAGCGCAGTTTTCGGTCCCACCCTTTCAAACCCGTCAGGGTTAAAATCAGTGCCGATTAAAATTCCAACGTCTACGAGCTGCTCTTTTGTCAGTTTCAGATCTTCAAGCGTACGGCCGGATTCTATTATCTCCGGCACCATATCCACGTATGTATTGCGGTTTGGTATCTTTCTTCTGCCGCTGTTGGTAAAATTGCGCACCAGTTTTTTTGCCCCAAACAAAACGGAATCAAAATCCTGGCTTGCCGAAGCGTGCGCATGGCCTGTCTGCGTCATGTATGCAGCAGTTGCCTCGCCTTCTGATGGGGCATCAACGTAGGGTATGCCAAACAAATCTAAGAGTTTTTTAGAATCATCCACCATTCCATCCTGCATGGACGTGGTCTGCTGGGCGTATTTTCTAGCATCAGAGAGATTGCCTTCTGATATTGCCCGCTCGTATTTTACAGAGGCGTCTTTTTTTGATTTTTTTCTGCGCATGATCTCAGCTGATTTCATTGACGGGGGTTTTCCATCAAAGACGTACACGGGGCGTATTCCCATCGAGAGAAAATTGATGTTCCTGTAAAAAAGTCCGCTCAGATGGCTTGTAACCGCTCCTGAAGAATCTGCAAGCTGCGCACCATCAGGACCGCGTATTGTCGCAAGAAACTGGTAGAGTGCATTGTATGCATCTATTGCGACAGTCTTTGATGCAAACGATTCAAGCGTCGTCTTTTCCCGCAATACCAGATCTTTGAGGTTTAATCCCATACGGGTTTGGTTTTGATACTGACATAATGGTGTTTTTGTAGTGTTTAAAACTAGTATGGGTCAAAAACCAAGAGCGTATGCTGCACCGTATGCAAAATATACAACCTGGGGAAAAATTCAGCTCTGGCTTTGTCAGATTCGTTTCATGGCAGGATTCTCTCAGGTATGCATTAGCATCAATAATTGCATGCAAGATCAACACCCGTTTATTTAGGGGTCAAGGCAGAATCAAAAATGCCAGGTTAGCCAAGTGGTACGGCGGCCGCCTCGAAAGCGGCTGTGCTTCTGCACTCAGGGGTTCGAATCCCTTACCTGGCGCCTGTTTTAAATTAAAAATTCCAACATTCATTTATTGCCGGCGGCAAATTTTTCACACATTACGCGCGCTTCAGTATCAGTTGTCTGGCGCGGGGGATGTTTCATAAGGTAAGAGCATGCAGGATGAATTGGACCTCCAATGCCATCATCTAGTGCAATCTTTGCAAGACGTATTGCATCAACTACTATACCTGCAGAGTTTGCCTTATCATCAACATCCAACCGAACCTCCATGTTGAACGGAATGTTCGCCCACTGTCTCCCCTCTATTCTCATAAACATTAGTTTTGTATTTCCAAGAAATGGTATAAAATCAGATGGTCCAACGTAAATGCTGTCATCAGGGAGTGGTTCGTCAAGCTGGCTTTGCACACTTTCCGTTTTTGATATGCGTTTGCTTGCAAGTCTATCCTGATCTTTCATGTTTAAAAAGTCAGTATTTCCCCCAACGTTTAGCTGATACGTGCGCTCTATCTTTGCCCCGCGGTCGTTGCACAGCCGGGCAAGCGTTCTATGGACAATTGTGGCGCCAACCTGTCCTTTAATGTCATCACCTATTACAGGAATACCAGCATCTGCAAATTTTTGTCCCCATTCACCCTTTGATGCGATAAATGAGGGGATACAGTTTACAAACGCAGTCTTTGTATCAATACACAGCTGGGCCCAAAACTGCGTGGCCTGCTCAGAGCCCACCGGCAGATAGGATACTATAATTTCAACTCCGGTATCTTTTAAAACTTTGATTGCCTGCTCGCGCAGATACTCTACAGTCTTGTCACTCTTTATCGGCTTTACGCGGTTTTCAACCCATATTCCGACTCCGTCGTGCGCCGGACCCTCATATACTAGAGCGTCAGTTTTCGGCATTGATTCTTTTGGAATCCAATTCACCATGTTGGGTTTTGCGTATATTGCATCATTGATGTTTTTCCCCACCTTGTTTTCCCCGACATCAAAGCCGCAGACAAATTCAATATCATGTATTCCATAATCGCGCAATTTTTCATGTATTATTCCTGGTACATGCTGTGAAGGGTTTTGTGCATAGTATTCAATTCCCTGAATAAGACCGGAAAAGCAGTTGCCTATGCCAACTAGGCCCACTTTGATCTTTTTACCCATATAACCACATATTACCCGCATGTCGTTTAAAGTTTTATTATAGGGGTTAGATACTGTTGTAATTTGCACAAAAGATCGTATATTTTGGCATAAAATGACGCATTGTATGAAATAAAGCACGCTAGGTATTTATTCTACAAGCAGAGTGTTTTGTTGTTTGCAGTCTCTTGATATCATTGACCAAAACGAACAAATCATATCCGTAAAAATCAAAGGGGTTCCGCTCCAGTACGCCAACGCCCTGCGACGCATATGCCTAAACGGGGTTCCAGTTTTTGCAATAGATACAGTATCAATGATTACAAATACGTCAGTTCTTGCCGATGAGGGAATTGCCCACAGACTTGGTCTTATCCCCCTAAAGACGGATCTCTCAGAATTTGGCGCCCTCTCAAAGTTAAACACGGAGGATTCCTCAAACAGCGTTTTGCTCACCTTGGATACTGAAAAATTAGAGCAAACCAGGACTATATTTTCCGGGGACATTCATTCAGAGGATTCGTTTGTAAAACCCACCTCAAACACCATACCAATAGTAGAGCTTGCACCGGACCAGGAGATAAAATTCGAGGCGCATGCAAAACTTGGCATTGGGGTAAATCACGCAAAATGGAACAGTGCAAACATATCCACTCTAGTTGACGGGAAAAGCGAGGGCGAGCACATACTCACGATTGAATCCACAGGGGCCATCAAGCCGGCCCAGATACTGCTTGCAGGAGTAGAGTTGCTTGGATCAAATCTGTCCGATTTTAAGGATATTATACAACAGACATCGTAAAAGAACCCGTTATATTGAAGTGATCAGGGGCATAACTATGAAAGTGAGACCCTCAATTAGCAAAACCCTAGGCGCCTTGGAAAAGGCATCGCAGGGCAACGATGCGCCCATTTGGTCAAGGCTTATCAAAATGGCAAAGGGTAGGGCTTTGTCAAAAACGGTTGTGAATATTAAAAAAATCGCCCAGTATACAAGTGAGGGTGATTCTGTTTTGGTTCCAGGCAAGGTGCTTGGAGTTGGCAGCATACCGCATAAAATTACCCTGTATTCGTTTTCAATTTCAGAAACTGCAGCAGAGCTTGTAATCAAAGCTGGCGGAAGTGTAAACCCAGTTTATGATGCAGTCAAAAACCATCCAACAGGCAAGGGGCTGATTATGCTTGGATGAGCCAAGAGTTGACAGACCCATAGTCGTTGATGCGTCAGGACACATTGCCGGAAGATTGGCATCGCATGTGGCAAAGTTGCTCTTACAGGGACACCGCGTTGCGCTGATAAACTGTGAAAATATTATGATCAGCGGTAAGAGGGCCATGATAATCAAAGAGTATAGGGATTTTTTGGAGATTGCCAGTATTTTGAATCCAAAGCACGGACCTTTTCATCCAAGAAGACCTGACACTATAATTTCAAGAATGGTGCGCGGAATGCTCCCCCGTGAAAAACCCTCAGGTAAATCAGCATTAAGCAGACTTCGCGCCCATATAGGATCCCCGAGCCATCTTCGCCACATAAAGAGCATAAGATTTGAAAAGGCTGAAATTAAAAAAGAGCCTGCAGTATATTTTACAATGTCTGCACTTTCAGTAGCCGTAGGGTGGAACAAATGACCACATCAAAGCCGGAGATTTATTTTGCAACACGAAAAACAGCCAGTGCTCATGTGCACATTGCAAAAGGTACAGGCATAATCCGTGTGAACAATGTTCCAATAGAAATGATGGGGGCAGAGGCTGCGCGCGAAACGGTTCTAGCACCTTTGGAGATTGCCGGCGATATACGAGGTAAGATTGACATTTCAGTTAGAACGCGCGGAGGCGGTTTTATGGGACAAGCCGGTGCATCAGCTACTGCAATATCACGCGCCCTTGTAGGATGGACAAAATCAAAAAAAGAACCAAGGGGTCATCCCCTCTCAAAATCAGTCCGCGAGGATTTGCGCAAACGTCTTGCCGAATTTGACAAATATCTCATAAGCGGTGATTCGCGCCTAAAAGAGCCCAAGAAATTTGGCGGTCCAGGGGCTAGACGCAGAAAACAAAAATCATACCGATAGATAATGCATACTGCAGTTCTCATGGCCGGAGGATGCGGCACACGCGGCAAACCATATACTGAATTTATTCCCAAAGCTGCCATTCCCGTTCACGGAAGGCCAGTTATTGCCCACATTGTAGAATATCTCTCATCAATTCATGAGATTGCCGAGATTGTAATACTAGCTGATTTTACCGGACTTGGCGGGCAGATACGCAACTATTTTGGATCATCAAAGGTGCGCGGCAAACGCATAAAATTCATCCAAGATTCCCAGTCAGGAACCGGGGGGGATCTGCTTCATCTAAAGCCGCATCTTTTGAGAGGTAATTTCATACTGTGGTTTGCCGATAACATTTGCGCAGTTGATGTAACACAAATGCTGCACACCATAAATGAGACAAAAACACTTGCATGCGTTGCAATGCGGTCCACAAGAAAAGAGGAGACAGGATTTGCAAAAGTGAATGGGAATATTGTTGAAAAATTCATTGAAAAGCCAACTGTAAATCTGCCAAGAAAAGAATGCATCGGCGTGTACGCCCTATCGCAGAAAATATTTGCCCACATAATGGCTGCAAAAAAAACAAAATCCCAGGTAAACCTCTCATATGATATATTGGCCCCACTTGCGAAAAATGGGCTCATTAGTGCGCACGATATAGGTAAGAGCGTCTGGATGGATGCTGAATCCCCGGCCTTATTGGAGAGAAAAAGTACTGATGTGAAAAACGCGCTAAAACAGATGGGCTGTATCAGGTGAGGCCCTCTATTGGGCGTATTTTGCCGGATTTCTCATATGATGAGATTGCCTCATCATACTGCATTGTAATTGATATCTCATCCAATCCCTGCAGTAGGATGTTTTTGCTATATTTGTCAATCTCAAAGTGTGCATCAGTTTTTACGCCATCGGCATCAATTTGAATTATCTGTGATTCAAGGTTTACGTGCACTAGGGCTTTATTGGCCGAGAGTATTGTATAGACTGATTTTACATCAATCTTTGCAGGTAGGATGCCGTTTTTTATGCAATTGTTGTAAAAGATATCCGCAAATGATGGCGCAATTACCACGTGAAATCCCCTGTCATGTATTGCCCATGCAGCATGCTCGCGGCTTGAGCCGCATCCAAAGTTTTCCCCCGCAACCAGGATAGGGGAGTTATCGTATGCCGGATTGTTTAATATGAAATCTTTTACAATCCCACCTTTTGAGTCATACCTCCACCCGTAAAACAGGTTTTTTCCAAATCCTTCGCGTGTGATTGCTTTGAGGAACTGTTTTGGAATTATCTGATCAGTGTCCACGTTTGTGCGGTCAAGTGGAGTTGCAATCCCGGATACGTTTTTGAACGGATTCATCCCAAATCAAGCTCCCGCACGTCGACGAATTTTCCAGCAATTGCCGCAGCTGCTGCCATTACAGGACTCACAAGGTGCGTTCTGCCCCCCGCCCCCTGCCGTCCTTCAAAGTTTCTATTGGATGTACTAGCGCACCTCTCTCCGGCACCAAGTATGTCCGGATTCATTCCAAGGCACATGCTGCATCCGGATTCACGCCACTCAAATCCGGCATTTGTGAAAATCTTATCCAGTCCTATTTTTTCAGCTTCAGATTTTACCTGCTGTGAGCCTGGAACCACCATTGCCCTTACAGTATTTGCAACATGACCGCCGTTTATTGCAGATGCTGCCTCTTTTAAATCCCCAAGGCGCGCATTGGTGCACGAGCCGATAAAGACGCGGTCGATTGCAATCTCAGTTATGGGGGTGTTTTTTTGCAAACCCATGTATTTGAGGGCAGCTTTTGCATCTTTTTCAAGTCCGGAATGTCCATCGGCGTATTCTACAGGATCCGGAATTGCCTCATCAACGTTGCACGTCATTGCCGGATTTGTCCCCCAGCTTACCTGCGGGGCAGTACGCGATGCATCAAGGGATATGGTTTTTTCAAATTTTGCACTAGAATCAGTTTTCAGACTGCGCCACTCATGCACTGCATCATCCCAGTCTTTTGGCGCGCACTCTTTACCTTTGATGTACTTGAATGTTGTATCATCAGGGGCTACAAGTCCGGCGCGCGCTCCAGCTTCAATTGACATGTTGCACATGGTCATTCGCCCCTCCATGTCCATCTCACTTACTGTATCCCCGCGATATTCCAATACTGTACCTGTACCGCCGGCAATTCCTATTTTGCGGATAATTGACAAGATTAGATCTTTTGCCGTAACTGCGTGCATGTTCTTGCGGTGTCCGTTTATTAAAATCTGCATGGGGACAGGTTTTCTCATCCATACGGTTTGTGATGCAAGCACGTGCTCTACCTCGCTTGTTCCAATTCCAAATGCAAGCGAGCCTAGCGCCCCGTGCGTAGAGGTATGGCTATCCCCGCATACAAGCGTCGTACCCGGCAGCGTCACTCCAAGCTCAGGACCTATTACATGAACAATTCCCTGTTTTTTACTGTTCATCCCATACAAGCGCACTCCAAAGTCGCGGCAGTTTACATCCAATGCGTGAATTTGTGCAGCAGAATCCTGATCCAAAATAGGAAGGGTGCGTTTTTCAGTCGGTACGTTGTGATCAGCTGTTGCCAACGTTAAATCCGGGCGTCGTACTTTGCGGCCAGCAGCCCTTAATCCGGCAAACGCCTGCGGTGAGGTCACCTCGTGTACAAGATGCCGGTCAACGTACAACAGTGATAGACCGTCGTCTTTTTGCACGACAGTATGACTGTCCCATATCTTCTCAAATAGAGTCTGTGCCATCATTATCCCAATTTTCAGGATTAAATTTAAAGAGTCCGCCTGCTTTGATGATTGCAGCCACAAGCGGTGCAAAGGGGCGAATTTCATATATGGTATTTTTTGTAATGTTTTTTACAATATTTTCATTTATGTCAATTTTTAGCTCATCATTTTCGGATATTTGCATATAGTCAGGTTCGGTTATTTCAATTGGGAGTAAAAACGCCCCATCCACGCAGTTTCTGTAAAAAATGCGCGCAAACGAGACTGCCAATACTGCCTTGATTCCAGAGTGCGCCAGTGCAATGGGGGCATGCTCGCGGCTAGAGCCGCATCCGAAATTTTTTCCCGCAACGATTACATTTTTTCCTGATTTTATTTTAGAGTGAAAATCAGCATCCATCCCCTCCATTGCATGGGTTGCAAGCTCTGCATAATCATGTATCTTCAGATACGTTCCTGGAATTATCACGTCCGTGTCAATGTTGTCCTTTGCATATTTTATTACAGTACAGTTCATGCAAGATCCCTCGGATCAGTTATCTTCCCTGTCACCGCCGAGGCTGCAGCTACAAGCGGGGATGCAAGGTATGTTTGTGATTCAACATGGCCCATGCGTCCTGGGAAATTTCTGTTCGTGGTACTCACGCATACCTCTTCAGCTCCTAACACGCCCATATGGGCTCCGCAGCATGCGCCGCACGTTGGAGGGCCAATTACAGCTCCAGCATCCAAAAATATCTGTATGAATCCCAGATTCATTGCTTTTTTCAGTATCGATATTGCAGCAGGTACCACCTCTGTGCGTATTGTAACCTGCCGTCCCTTTAGTATTCTAGCTGCAGCTTGCAAATCCTCCAGTTTTGCACCCGTGCACGATCCAATGTACGCCTTGTTTAATTCCACAGATGAGAGCTCTCTGGCAGATGCAGTATTTTGCGGGGAGAATGGTTTTGCAACCATTGGTTCAAGTTTGTCAGCTTCGTACTCGTGTATGTCAGCGTATGCAGTATCTGCATCCGCGTGTACTGTACCGTGCGGTTTTGCCCCATGCTCTACAAGATATGCAACAGTTTTTTTATCTGCCTCGATGATGCCGTTTTTTGCACCAGCCTCTGTTGTCATGTTTGTGAGCGTTATTCTCTCCTCAACTGACATTGCATCGATTCCTGAACCGGCAAACTGCATGGTACCGTATGTTCCGCCATCTGTTCCAATATCGCCGATTATCTGTAAAATCAAATCCTTTGCCATTACATGCTCTGGGAGTTTGCCGTGGAGTTTGTACAGTACAGTTTCTGGAACCTTGAACCAGATTTTGCCGTTTAACATTACATATGCCATATCAGTATGTCCAAGACCGCATGCAAACGCCCCCAATGCCCCCGTAGTGTTTGTGTGCGAGTCCCCTCCCACGTATACCTGTCCTGGCAATACCAATCCCTCCTCGTGCGATAATGTATGGCAAATGCCGTACTGGCCAAGGCCGTATTTGAAATGTTTTGAAATGTGGTATTTTTTTACAAATTTTTCAAGCTTTGCCACGTTTGCAGCAGAAGCTTTTTCAGCTGATGGTACAAAGTGGTCTTCTGCAACCCAAATCTTGTCTGGATCCCAGAGTTTGGATGTATCAATGCCCTGTTTTTCAAGTTTTTCAAAAACTTTGATTACTCCAGGTCCGGATACATCGTGCACCATGGCGCAGTCAATGTCGGCAAATACCACATCATCAGCTGATACGCTGGATTTGTGCGATGCGCGCGCGAGTATCTTTTCAGTTACGTTCATGATATGGCATACTTTAATGATGGATTAAAATATTTGTATAAGGTCAGCTCGTGCCTGACAAATTAGTCAATAACATACGATCATTTAGATCCAAATACCATCAGTAAATAATCCATCTCATGAGCAATCCATATCCCACATGTCATGAATTGGAAGATAGAGAGTTTTTGTCGAAAAGATGAATAAACAAATGACAGAATTTACGCATAGATTGGACGCAAAGGATAGGGAAATTAAAATCCTCAAAACTTGACTCGCATATTATGAAAATTCCAACACGCCAACCTCTTTACGTTCACTTGAATATATGCAAGAAAAACGCAAGGCAAGAAAAATTTGAAAATTACTGCCATTAATAAAACCAGGTTGCCATCCAGGTCACAATGGAGTATAACGCAAACATAATCCAACCAGTACAGTACTGTAAAGCACCCCAGGATAAATACCGCAGTACAGAAATGTCCAAAATGCAGAGTTTGATCAAACGGTTAAAGAATGCGACGATGAATCTGTTTGCCTGTATAGAGCATGAAAACATTCCACCTGCAAACAATGCAGCCAAGTGTGCATTACGTGATGTCGTGGTTTGCCGTAAGATAAGTGGGCAGATCAGAGGATCTGAATCCATGAGAAGAATGTCAAACTTTCTAACGTATGTTTTGATAAAGATCACATGCTAAAAGCGTCTTTGAAGAGGTACTCAGTATCGTTTAATATACCGCAGATCATAAATTCATTTCGGATATGGAAGTAATTGAAATCTTACGTCAAGTCTCAAAACAAGTTTACGATAATGTAAAAAACCTATCCGAAACAGATGCTGCAGGTGATTTTGGTATAGGTGCTGGTGGAGATATTACACAAAACATTGACATCGTAGCTGAAAAAACGGTTCTAGATTATCTAAAACAAATTAATTTCAATTGTATTGTGTTAGGTGAAGAATGTGGACGTGTCGAAATAAATGATAATCCAAGAGGGTATATCATCATGGATGCAATTGATGGAACAGCTAACGCAGTTAACGGCATTCCGTTCTTTTGTTGTTCCTTAGCGTTTGCCACAGATAACAAACTAAGTTCTATTACAGACGCAGTAGTTACCAATCTATCAAATGGAGAACAGTATTGGGCATCAAAAGGAAAGGGTGCATTTTTGAATGAGTCTAAAATTCATGTACAAAACAAAGAGACAGCATACAAAATTGTTGGGGTGAATACATCCGGTGCATCCCCCAAACTTTTGAAAAAATTACAAACAATTTTCGAACGTTACGGCCCTACAAGACATTTTGGGGCAAATGCACTCGAAATGGCTTTTCTTTCTAGAGGTTCATTGGATGTTTTCATTGATTTACGAGATAAAATTAGAATTCAAGATATGGCAGCAGGATATCTGTTAATCAAAGAAGCGGGGGGTTTAATTATAGATGCAGATTCACAGCCATTAGATTCAGATTTTGGAACGATGACTAGATTGTCATTTGTTGGTGCAGGCAATCAAGAAAGTCTAGATAAAATAATGTCTGAAATAAAAAAATAATGGTAAAAATGAAAGCGTTAATTATTGCAGCAGGACAAGGAACAAGACTAAGACCTATCGGAGATACTAAACCATTGGTATCCCTTCTTGGTCTATGTCTTATAGAGCGAGTAATTCTTACTGCAAAAAAATCAGGAATTAAAGAGTTTTGTATTGTAGTAGGATATCATAGTGAAAAGATCAAAGAACGTCTCTCTGATGGAAAAAAATATGGTGTAAAGATACAGTACGTTCAAAATGACCAATGGGCTCAAGGCAATGGTATTTCAGTTCTAAAGGCCAGAGATCATTTTAAAGAATCATTTGTACTATTAATGGCTGATCACAACTATGACCACAGAATATTAAATCGTTTATTAACAACAAATATTGAAAATGATGAATGTATTCTTTGCGTTGATAAAAATCCAAAAGATCATTTAAACATAGATGATGCTACAAAAGTTCGGACTGTTGATAATAGAATTGATGTAATTGGTAAGAATCTGAGTAAATACGACTGTATAGATACTGGGATATTCATTTGTAATCCTATAATTTTTGATGTATTAGAACAAAGCATCTCCAAAGGAGATGAGGGTCTTTCTGGCGGAATAAAAATTCTAGCACAACGGCACAAGATGAGGTATATGCCACTTGGGGATAATTTCTGGATTGACGTTGATGATAAAACAGACAGAAATAATGCCGAATCGCTCATTTGCAACAAACTCAAAAAAGATACAGATGGGCCAGTATCCCGGATACTCAACAGACCAATTTCACTGAGAATCTCAAAGTTATTGCTAAAGACAGGAATTACGCCAAACCAGATCTCAATTTTGAGTTTTGTTATTGGTTTAGCTGGTGCATCATTTTTCTTTAATGGAGAATATTTTTATCTAATTTTAGGAGGGATACTAGTTCACATCCATTCTATAGTGGATGGATGTGATGGGGAGGTAGCACGTCTTAAGATAAGACAGACAAAATATGGAGGTTGGCTTGATTCAGTTCTAGACAGATATGCAGATGCTGCCATTATTTTGGGATTAGTCTATGGTTACTGGAGTATCCACGGGGATGTTACAATATGGATAATTGGATTTTTTGCACTAATTGGAAGCTTTCTTAATAGCTACACTAGCGACAAGTATGATTCAATTTTTAAAAATGAAGATATGGCAAAAAGATCAAAGTTTAGAATGGGCAGGGATGTAAGGTTACTGCTCATAACGATTGGTGCTTTGACTAATCAAATTCCCATAATTCTGATCATCCTAGCAGTTATAGCAAACTTTGAGGCTTTGCGAAGATTGATAGTGTTTAGGAACAAACTTGATGAGAATGTGCAAGCCGGGAATAAAGAATTTGTATGAATTCACCTGTTAAACAATAGCTGGCACCTCATCAAACACACTTTTCCCCTGGCATCTTTTACGTCAAGATGCAGGTAAGAAAGTTTGACATCCTGTTCATAGAGTCACGCCCCTTTATCTGCCCGCTTATCTTACGCTAAACCACAGGGCGCCAAACGAGCAGAAAATGTCCGAGATATTCAACACTACAGACATGCGTGTCAGAATCGAAAATATATATCAAATACCAAAAACCAATGCATTTGATAAAGTGTGACGATTACACCAATGTAGAACCGCCAGGATCTTTTTAGATCTGCTTTCAATGTATGATATGCATGATGCAAAAAACTAGGGACTGAACTTATCACAACCAAATGTCAAACCCATGTTATTCTGATCGTAAAACACCCAAAAGTACACACTTTCAGAGAATACCAACCAAGGTAACAGAGCCCTTTTGCTGTCAATATAAATAACCCACAATAAAAATGCCAAACAACATGGAAGTACACGTATATGATACATATGTCAAAGCAAAAGACGGCCACACGATGCATTTTGATGTAATCACTAGCGAAAAAGACCACGACAAAGCCCTAGGATACGCCAAAGAATGGCTCTCGTCAATTGATGAGGCAGACTCCAAAATTACCACCGAGGAATGTAAGTTTTGCCATTCCCAGGGAGCATCGGAGCCAATCGAGCAGGAAATCCAACAAAAAGGATATTTCATCCAAAAGATGGAAGGCTGCGCTTAAAATACAGATAATTTTTATTTTTTATATATTTACAGTCAAGTGTGATTGTACGTTATGATGTTTTTCATCTGCCATATTTTGCATTATGCACGCCAAATATTAGAGCAATCAGCACAAGTATCAGTACCGTCTAATCTAGAGTACCAAAATTGCCACAAATGCTGACACAAAGACAATGGATACTGTATTTAGCAGTTTTATGACAGTGTTTAATGCCGGACCCGCAGTATCCTTGTAGGGATCACCGATTATATCTCCAACCACTGCAACTTTGTGCTCCTCTGAACCCTTGTGACCTTGCATCTCGATGAGTTTTTTCGCATTATCCCATGCGCCGCCGGTATTTACAAGATGGTATGCAAGAAATATTCCAGATACAACAGAGCCCATAAGAAGACCGGCAACAGCGGTCGGACCCAAGAGTACCCCGATGATTATGGGAGATGCGATTGCAATGCTTGCTGATTTCCACAGCTCTTTTAATGATGCAACTGTTGCAATATCCACGCATCTTGCATAATCTGGTTTTGATTTTCCGGTGAGAATTTCCGGATCGTTTTTGAACTGTCTGCGCACCTCATCAACCATCTTTGTTGCAGCCCGAGATACCCCGGCAATTAGCTGCCCGGATATAATAAACGGAATAAGACCGCCGACTAGCAATCCGATAATTACTGCAGGATTTGTAAGGGTATAATCCAAATCCAATACTCCATCAAAGATTTCAGCTGCCTCAAACTGGAACGCCTGCATCATTGCAAGTGCGGCAAGACCTGCGCTAGCTATGGCAAATCCTTTGGTCACAGCTTTGGTTGTATTCCCTACAGCATCAATCTCATCAGTAACTTTGCGGTTCTCCTCACCCATTGCAGTCATCTCTACTATTCCGCCGGCATTATCTGCAATGGGTCCAAACGCATCAATGCTCAAAACGATTCCAGCCAAACTTAGCATTGCCATTGCAGTAAGTGATGTTCCAAATATTCCATATAAAACGGCCTGTTCTGGATCCGGAGCTGCAGATGATGCAATAGCATAAGAGATTATAATTGCTGCAACTAGTGCAATCATAAACGGACCTGTAGACTGGAGTCCTTTGGTTATTCCCATTAATGTAAGTGAGGCGTATCCCCATTTTGCAGAAGCTGCTATCTCTTTTACCGGACCGTGTTTATGATTTGTATACCTGTCTGTGATCTTTTGTATGACAGGAACCAAAATTACCCCGACAACTGTGGTTCCAAACAGCGCGTATGCTAGTGGCGTATCGCCTAGGAATAATTTGGTAAATGCAAAGTTTAACCCAATGGCAATGGCAGCAGAGATGTAAAATGAACGGTTGAGCGGCTTCATTACATCTTTGACATCTTTGGATCTGATTGTCGCAGTTCCAATTATGGATGCAATCATTCCAGATGTTGCAATAAGTAGAGGATATATCAGTATCTCAGGCGCTGCAATAAGAGCTGCAATCAAAAGCGAGGCAAGCATTGTTACAATGTACGACTCGTATACATCAGAGCCCATTCCGGCAGCATCGCCCACGTTATCTCCTACGTTGTCAGCTATGGTTGCAGGATTACGAGGATCATCTTCGGGGATATTTGCCTCCACTTTACCCACAAGGTCAGCCCCCATGTCAGCAGCCTTTGTAAATATCCCCCCGCCAATTCGAATAAAGAGCGCAATAAGGCTAGCACCGATTCCAACTCCAGCGATGGTAATTGGATCAGGATATACGTAATATAGCAAAGTTATTGCCAAAAGCGCCATTGCCGGAACCGCCAATCCAACAGTGGCCCCCCCGCGAAATGCCAGTGCAAACGTGCGTCCAAGCCCCTTGTTTGTCAAATACGCAGTTCGCACCGCAGCTTTGACAGTTATCTTCAAGGAGATGATTCCGGCAACAGCAGATAGTGATGCACCAACTGCAAATGCGACACCGTTTGATACGCCTATAAAATAGCCAATTACGATGGCCAATCCTATGGCTATGGGGATTATAATCTTCATCTCACGGCGCAAAAAGGCAGCAGCTCCCACACGTACAGCTTCTGAAATCTCCTGCATTGCGCTCGTTCCCGGACTCTGACGCAGGATCCATGCCGAATAAAGTCCAGCGATTGCAAACGAGACTGCGCACGCCACAATAGGAAGTGCTTGCGTTATGTCCATTTACCCGCACGCCCAGTATCTTAAATATAAATCAACAATGGGAAAAGGGAGGATTGAAAAACGCAAAAGGCACAAGATGGCTTGGTGTCATTCTGATCTTTTATGAGACCATGCGTATGAGTGGGAACAATCCGCACACAGAATTGGTTAAAATCCTCTCAGAGAGGGATTTGGAGGGCTAGCCATTTACGATCCAGTTAATCCCAAATGTACTCACGGCAATATCGATTCAGTGGCCTTTGGTTGTGGTTATTTTGGTCACGTTCGGACAACAATTCGTCATGTTTGTGTCAGATCCATAAAGATCACGATAGAAAATACTCGATCATGTGATAGAATCGCTTCAAAACTCTATACATTTACGATATTTCTTATACGGGGCAAATTCTCCCCCGCGCAAACCACGTCTTACAAGCGAGTTAAAACGTCTGCCATGACTCAAATATGGAAACCTCATATGGATTAGCTCGTGCACAATGGTATTCTCTAAAACCTTGTAATCAGGTATCTTTCGAACATTGATGAACACTAGATTATGATGCATGTAAGATACCCCGTAATACTTGTAAGCTGAAGTACGCCGCCCCGTGGTCATCTCTGAGGGCATTTGTAAAACCTCCTTTGTGGATAGCACAGTATGAGGCTCGCGGATTGAAAATCTAACAGAGTATACGCCCACTTTTTCAAGTATTGCCAATCTTAAATCCGGATCCAATTTCATAGTACCATATATGGCATACTTTGTTTATTACCACATGGGGAATTAAAGATGGGTCAGACATGTTGGTGTGTAATCACAAATCATACAGCCACCGGGTCATCATACCCGTTATTGCATAGAATCAAGCATGGATTTAGCCTTATTCCTTGAGGTAGGATTCGCACGCACTACAACCATACCCTCATTTGGCTGCCCGTACAGTACAGCAAAGCCATCTTTAGCCTTGGCGCATACGGGTAAAAGCAGGAGATCCTCCTCACCATCAACTAGTATCCTCACTTTTATTTCAGGAATTTTACACATTGCTGCACAAATTACAGATTCAGCATCAGATGTTATCTCTCCTGGAGGATTTATACACCGTATAATTGTAAAATTTTTACGCAATTTTGGTGCACTGCGTAAAGATCTCATTTCATGGCCATCTACAACCTCCATGCATACATTCAAACCAAGCGATGATGCCCTCTCTGTGCTCGCATCCCCCACCGTAATGTATGATGCATCAACACCTGCATGCGATATAACTGCATTTGCAGTAATTTCAGCGTCAGGGATTAGTGCACCTAGGGGTTTTTTAAATTCTGCCCGCTGAGAGGGGGCAAGTTTTGCCATACCCTATGTGCCCGGCTCTGCAGGTATCTTATCGGCATGGGGGGCATTTGCCTCCTCTTGTAGTTTGGCTGCAAGTATGCTGCACTGTGCTGCAACTTTTTTTGCAGCATCCACAAACGCTACAGAACTAGGGGATCCCGGATCCGATAACAGTAAAGGCTTGCCATCATCAGCGCCTGACATTATCTCAGGGGTTAAAGGTATTGTACCAATAAACGGCAGTTTGTGTTTTTCGCTTATTTTTTCTGCACCGCCGGATCCAAATATCTCATGTCTTGTATTACAGTTTGTGCATACAAAACCGCTCATGTTTTCTATTATTCCAAGCATTGGCACATTTAGTTTCTCAAACATTCCTATCGCTTTTACTGCAACGCTGCTTGCCACCTCTTGCGGGGTCGTAACCACAAGTATTCCAGTTATGGGTATTGTCTGTGCAAGAGTTAGCGGAATATCCCCGGTACCTGGCGGCAGATCAACTAGCAGATAGTCAAGGTCGCTCCAGTTTGTATCTACAAGAAACTGCTTCAAAATCCCTGAAATTATCGGCCCGCGGTATATTGCCGCCTGATGATCCTGTTGTGCAAAAAATCCAAACGAGACCACGCTCAACCCTTCAGCTTTTGCCGGTTGCAGTTTGTTCTCTTCAACTTGCATGGAGCCATCCTTCATTCCAAGCATCAAGGGTATGCTAGGACCGTAAATATCAGCATCAAGCAGTCCCACTTTGGCGCCAGTTTTAGATAATGCAAGTGCCAAGTTTAATGAGACTGTGGATTTTCCAACTCCTCCCTTGCCGCTTGCCACGCCGATGATGTTTTTTACAGTAGCCATGCCAGCATCATCTTCTAAAGATCTCCCCTCCATTACTTTGGCAGTTACATTCAGATCAAATTTTGTAACATCTTTAATTTCAGATATTGCCCGGCGCACATCCTCTTCTATTTCGACATTAAACGGGCAGGCAGGAGTTGTCAGCTCTAATGTAAATTTCAAATGGCCTGAATCTATTTCAAGATCTTTTATCATCCCCATTGAGACTATGTCTTTTTTCAGATCTGGATCAATTACTGATGAGAGTTTTTCAAGTACAGTATCTACGCCTACCATGAGATCGTTAAATCATTGATAATATTTATACGAATTGGCACATGGTTCTGTGTAATAGGCATGAGCTAGGCGTAGGTGTGAGTTTTCGGGGGTTTTTTGATGATATTTGGTAAAAATGTGAATTTTCAGAGGCTGACATGCGGTCTGCCAAATCCACTATAATCAACATGATCTCAAATGCCTTGGATCTAATGAAAACGGAGGCAAAAACAATAACAAACACAGTTGTCAATCACCGTTTGTCAATATTGATGAGACCTCGTACATACTGAATGGATTGATGGTTTGGGTGTGGACAATCGCATACGAGAAAAATATTGCGATAATTATGAACAAGAGTCGCGGCGCGTATGTTATGGACGCATATATGGACAAATTTGATGTTGCAGTAACTGACGGATATCCAGTATACGCGAGATTTGATCCTGGAGGAATGCACCAACGGTGCTGGGTGCACAAGCTGCGGGCGGTTAACCACATGACAGTACACATCATAGACTCTACGAGAATCTGTGCATACTGTTCAACGATGCTAAAAATAATATCCACGGCGGTGCAAGTGTACGACATGCGTTTGAGTACACACTTGATGTCATGTTAGATAAATACTGCAGTGCAGAAATGTCCAAAATGCAGAGTTTGATCAAACAATTGGAGAATGCGACGATGAATCTGTTTGCCTTTATAGAGCATGAAAACATTTCATCTACAAACAATGCAGCCTAACGTGCATTACGGGATGTCGTGGTTTGCAGTAAGATAAGATGACAGATCAGAGGATCTGAATCTATGAGAAGAATGTCAAACTATCTAACGTGCGTTTTGATGTGGAGATCACATGGTAAAAGCGTCTTTGAAGTGGTGCTCAGTATCGTTTAATAGATGACCTCACACATTAAGGTTTTAATTATTGTTAGTTGATGCGAACTCCTGTACAATGAGAACGATTTTTGCATTAAAAATGATAGGATCAGAGGGCTCATTTTATCATCATCCTCCGTGCAAGACCAAATTCTGATGGCGTAACATATCCTATTGTAGAGTATACCCTGTGTTAATTATAATCCAAAGGCGTATGATATTGCAGCTTTGGCATCCTGGAACGTCTCTATATTCAAACATGCAAATATTTGGTTCAAATACAAAAAAAATATACAAGTTACAAAAAAACAAAAGAGTAACCATTACAGGGTTTTCATCAATATGTACAAACGATCAGAGAAAAACTCTCAAAATTTCATATCCGTGCATATCTCCTGTATTTTACACAGAATCTAGCGCATCTATGCAGCATTCCCCGCTAGGCGTGGATAAAGGATCAAATATGCGCCAAAATCGCAGATATTGTCAAATGTTACAGAATAATTAACAAAACGTTCATAAATTAAACTTCAAGACGGATGTTTAATTGTTTTCAATATCAACGCTTGTTGACGTGGTACGCATACCGCCGAGTCTGTTTGGAACCACACTCAAAAAGGCGGCAATCAACATACTAAAGGAAAAATACGAGAGCATGGTCAGTGCGGATCTTGGATATATAATTATGATAATGGATGCCAAAGTTGAAGAGATGGGCCGCATGGTTGCCGGCGACGGGGGCACTTTTCACAGGGCCGAATTTGAAGCGTTAACGTTTTATCCAAAAATGCAGGAAATTGTGCGCGGTGAGATTATAGATGTTACAGACTTTGGCGCATTTGTCCGCATAGGACCAACTGATGCCCTGCTGCACCTCTCGCAGGTGATGGATGATTATTTGAAGAGTGATCCAAAATCTGGAATCATACTTGCAAATCAAAGCGGCCGCACATTAAGAGCCGGAAATATGATGCGTACTCGAATTACGGCAGTCTCTTTGGGCAAAGGCGCATCGATGGGTAAAATTGGCATTACATGCAGGCAGCCGTTTTTGGGCGCTGATGAGTGGATAAAAGAGGAGATAAAAAATATCGGCAAGCCAAAACCTGTTGAAAAAGCCGCACCAAAAAAGGTGAAAAAATAAATGGCACGGGAGATGGCCTGCAGAAAATGCAAGTGTATTACCCCCGCAAAAATATGTCCTGCATGCAAATCATCAGATCTTACGCCAAACTGGAACGGCATTGTTTTGATTGTCGAACCTGGTACATCGCACATTGCAAAGACGCTTGGGATAACTACAAAGGGAAAATACGCCCTAAAGGTAATATAGATTGGATTCAAGCCTTGCGGTGCGTCTGCGGAGGTTTCTTGCCGAAGATGTATCAAAGGGCGATGTAACTTGCGCACTTTTGGGGACTGGAAAAATCTCAGCTAAAATTATAACGCGCGAGGTAGCTGTAATATCTGGCGCATCATATGCTGCCAAAATATTTTCAATCGGTGGATGCAGTGCACGTGCGTTAGTGCGCGAAGGCAAAGAGATCAAAGCTGGCTCTTGTATCGTGTCAGTTACGGGTCAGGCAAAGCGTGTTTTAAAATGCGAGCGGACGGCATTGAATCTTGCATCGCGTATGAGCGGGATTGCAACAATGACAAAAAAGATGATATCATCAATTCCGGCAGGCGGTCCGGCAGTATATGCTACAAGAAAAACCGCTCCAGGACTGCGTTTTTTTGACAAAGAGGCAGTGGTGGCAGGAGGGGGGTTTAGGCATAGAATGTCCCTAAACTCGTCTGTAATGATAAAAGATAATCATTTGGATTCAGGGTATGGTATTGAGGAGCTAGTACTGTTAGCTAGGAAAAGAGGACATAAAAAAATCCAGGTGGAAGTGGAGGATGCAAGCTCGGCAGTAATTGCTGCAAAGTGCGGGGCCAGTGCCGTATTGCTTGATAATTTCACCCCCAGAGGTGCGGCAATCGCTGTGAAAATGCTGCAAAAGGCAAACGTACGTAAAAATCTTACAATAGAGGTATCAGGTGGGATCACTGTAAAGAATGCAGCATCATATGCAAAGACTGGAGTTGATGCCATATCATCAGGTCAGATTACATCCTCAGCTCCGGCAATAGATTTGAGTTTGGAGATTTTATCCTAGCATATTTGCATCATTTTATCTATTGCTTTGCGGGCTTTAAGTGCAATCTCTTTTGGAACTTTGATTTCATACTTGTCATATACTAGTGAATCATACACTTTGCGCAAATTTATCATCTTCATGTACTGGCATTCAGCTTTATCAGAAGCTGCCATGAATGTTTTTCCCGGGTTTTGCTCCCGCATGCGGTGTAAAATTCCAGTTTCAGTTGCAACGATGAATTTTTTAGCCTTAGATTTAGATGCGCGCTTCATCATGCCTTCAGTAGAGTATATCCCGACATTTCTTCCCTTGTATCCGCCAGCTGCTACATCATACAAAATGGATGATGTGCAGCTGCATTCAGGGTGGATTAAAAATTCAGCGCCAGGTACTGTATCAAGTTTTTCCTGCACATCTTTTGCCGTAATTCCCGCATGCACGTGGCATTCGCCTGCCCATATGCGCATATTTTTTCTCCCCGTCACCTTTGCAACGTATGAGCCAAGAAACATGTCCGGTAAAAACAGCACTTCTTTATCTTTTGGTATGGACTGGACCACTTTGACTGCGTTTGAAGAGGTGCAGCAATAGTCAAGTTCAGCTTTAATCTCAGCTGTTGTATTGACGTATCCTACAGAGATTGCATCCGGATGACGTTTTTTCCACTCGCGCATCTCTTTTACGGTTATTGAATCAGATAAAGAGCATCCAGCTTCAATATCAGGTATGAGCACTTTTTTCTCAGGACACAGTATGGATGCAGTCTCTGCCATAAAATGCACGCCGCAGAAAACAATCCTCTCGTGTTTTACGCTGGCAGCTTTGCGTGCCAACCCCAAAGAATCGCCCACATAGTCGGCCACATCCTGTACCTCTGGAATCTGATAATTATGTGCTAAAATAATGGCGTTTTTGGATTTTTTCAAATCCTCCACTTTTTCACGCAAATTTGCAATCTGTACTTGCATCATGTCCGTATTTGGATTATAGTCGATTTAAATAAATCAATCGCGTGCCGGATTTGGACGTATTTTATATGCAGTATATTATGTGCCTAAATTTACGCCTGATGAGCAGATCTGCCTGAGGCACTGTATGGCCGAGAGGACTGCCATGCGGCTGGTCTTTGGGTTTTGTGAGTCAGGTTTGTTGTGCACGCTTATGGATATGGTTCCAAAGGAGCCGGTGGCATTTATCGTATGCGAGTTTTCAGTGGCCAAAGGATCTGCTATTATTTTTACGCGTGTTTTTGCTCCAAGGCCGGCTATTGAGAGTAGTGCTGCCACGTTTATGTTTGTTGGAAATCCCCGTACAGCATCTACTGCATTGCCCTCAAATACTGTGAGAGGTTTTGTTATAGATTTGAGGTTTATTTTAGATTTTATAACAAACGGGGCTGATGCAAGCGATGCTGGAGGTTTTGTGGTTACAAGCGAGACTGATTCAAGCTCGGATTTTACAGACTTTATGGCATCGATTCCAGCTATGGCACCGGATGGCAGGTATATGGTGCAGTTAAATTCAGCGCATGCATCCTGGAGTACATCAAACACTGATTCATCAAGTAATGCGCCTGAGCTCATTATCATCAAATCTCTGCGGTTTTGTAAAACGCTAAGTGCCACACTCCGTACAGCATCCTGGGATGCAGCTTCCACTACAAGGTCAACGTTTTCAGATGAAAGCATGTGGGCGTTTTGTGCCAAGCGCGGTTTTTTTGACAACTTTGCCACCAGGGCGTTTGCCCGCTCAGTATCCTGATCGTACACTGAGACAAGTTTTGCCTGAATTTCACCAGAATCAATTGCATGTGCAATTTGAGCTCCTATAGCACCGCACCCAAGCAGACCTATTTTCTTCATACTTTGATGTTCCTCAATAAGAGGTAATTAATTCTAGACGCTCATGCAGGCGTTATTGGTGCGTTTGGCAGGTGCATGATGGTAAAACGATTCACATGTCCATAATGTGGCCAGTTGTATCAGTCATGTATCACCATACCGTATTCGCATACCAAGATAAACAAATTCAAAAATTATACATCTCAAACCGATCGCACATCTTATGATCAGTTAAATGTGCAAACACCTCCAATTACATCATGCAGTTTCTCTCATCCGGCAAGGTAAAGGACATTTACGATCTAAACGATGGGAACCTTGTTTTCAGATTTAGCGACCGCGTGTCCGCGTACGATGTGGAATTCATACAGGATATACCAAGAAAAGGCGAGGTGCTCTGCAAGTTTGCAGAATACTGGTTTTCAAAGATTACAGTTCCAAACCACTTTGTGGAAAGACAGTCTGCAACTGAAATTACAGTGGAACAGTTGGAAATGATTCCCATGGAATGCGTGGTGAGAGGATACGTATACGGCAGCTATGCCTCCAGGGTAAAATCCGGTCAAATAGTTTTGCCAAAAGGTGCCAGTAACGTATTGGCCTCAAAGCTGCCCGTACCAATCTTTGATCCAAGTACAAAAGAGAAACATGACATACCCATTGATAAAAAAACAGCAGTTTCAAAAGGACTCCTCACCGGTGCAGAATATGATGATCTTGAAAAGAAAACCATCAGCGTATACGAGGAAATGTCAAAAATCACAGGTGATGCAGGATTTATCCTCGCGGATTTAAAACTGGAATTTGGCAAATTAGATGGGGAGGTAAAACTTGCAGACAGCATAGGTCCAGACGAGTGCAGATTGTGGCCCGCAGAATCATATCAGGAAGGAAAGATACAGGAATCATATGATAAGCAGATTCTGCGAGACTGGCTTGCAGAAAACGGTCACGCAGATAGATTTCTCAAAGAACGCGATGCTGGAAAAACGCCGGTGCCTCCAACCATACCAGATGAGATCATATCAAAGATGAGTCAAAGGTATGTGGCAGTATACGAGATGATAACTGGAGAAAAGATGGGCAAGGCTCCACCCTCATACGAGTAAATCATCCCTCTTTAACGCCTCTTTTTGATACTGCAAACGCACCAAGTGCAATTCCTGCCTGATATACAGCATATAGTAAAAGTTGCAAAGCATTTGGAATAAAATCCGTAAACCTTGCCGCCAAGAACAGTCCAAATGTCACCACACTTAATGCAAATATGAAATAACGCGTCACTTTATGCAGTCGTGCGGTGCGAAATATCAGAAAAACCGTTACTGAGAGTAGGATTAGGAAAGATGATGCAAGGCTGCCGTCAAGTCCAATCAGCGAGATTATTGCATGTGAAAGAGAATCAGCACTAAAATTTTCAGGCACTACAAATTCGTATTTTTCAGGATTTGCAAATTTTACAATGTTTACCATGGCACTAATGGAGAGCAGTATCAAAAATACAGCAGAGACTGACCTTGTATGCCGCTTTAGTCTTGGAAATCTGTTTCGTACCCCTCTAGCTAGGACTGCACCCTGTAAAATGCCAGCTCCTAAAACTATCAGTGCTGACTCTAACGCATGCTCCTGTACGATTGCAAGGATGTCCATATCTTGTATAATATGGGGCAAATTTAGTATGCAATGTCAAGAGTATGCGACAGTGCAGGAAACAACATTGCGTCATTTAGTCTTTATTCGTGCGCAAGTATGTGTTATGTCTTAACGTTTTAATCAACTCAAATTTCATATGTGCAATATGGTATTTGGGTGGGGCAAAAAAAACAGGGATCAGGCGCGAAAAGAGGCGCCAAAAATGGAACGCGCAGTGGATCTAAATGATGTGCCAGAGGTTCTTGAGGATGCGCTCAAGGTACGCTCAAAAACACTCGTATCTGAAACTAGTGCACTGCATTCAAAGATGGGCAATCTTTTTGCAGATCTTGCAAAAATAATTTCAAAGCTTGACGGGGACGATCTCAAGATAGATGATGTTGACCGCAATATCAGAATAATCGTGCAGAGGGGTAAAAAACAGGTAATAAAAATTGTAAAAGAAGAGTCAGGAAAACCCATGGAGAAAATTTCAAAATCAGAGGATGTTGAAAAATTCGTCGCTGATGCAGGACGCAGAATAAAACGTACGGGGGATGCCCTTGGACGCCACAGCCGCGTAATCAACTTGTTTGCAAAAAAATATGCAGACCGCATAAAAAACATCATGAAAGAGCTAGAGTCAGCGTTCAATCTAGCTTCCAAATTATCAAAAGAGAACATTGCGCAAGAAAAGGATGCATCAGATATAATTGCAGGATTAAAAGAGATAGAGAATTTGAATGAAACCTCAAAATCCAAAAATTACAGGGTTAAAGAGGCAAAAAAGGAGAGTGCACAAATTCAGGATTTGGTGCAAAAAACTCTAAAAAATATCTCAGAGATGAAAGCTGGGGAAAATTATGCAGCATATCTTGATGGCTGCAAAAAACTTGATGCACATGATGAGCTTGTGCAAAATGAGAGAAAACGTATCAACGAACAGTTTACCAAAATATCACGTCCGCTTGCAAAATACGAATACGTTTCTGCCATGGATAAAGAACGCAAGATACTGCTTGGGATTTTGTGCAAAGATCCCTACCTTGCCATGCACAAGGGAAGCGTACAGGATATACAGTCGATACTCTCTACTGTTCGTGCCGGTGTCGTGGGAGGTACAGTATCGGTCAAGGATTCAGATAGGTCATCTGCTGCAATAGATGAGATTTTATCGCAAATTCCAGAATTTGCAAAATCATACAATGTTTTAAAATCAGAGCGTGAGGGGCTTACAGCAGAGGTTGCAAAATTATTTAGTGTAAAAGACCTTGAATCACTTGAATCATCAGTACTGCGTGAAAAACGGCGCCTAGATGATCAGATAACCCGTACAGAGAGCATGCGTGAGGAGTCTGAATCAGCACTGCGGAAAATACCTGAAATCATATCACTTTTGCAGAAAAAACTGCGCTCCCTGACCGGCGTATCATATACTGTGCAATCTTAGGAGATTTTTGAGAGCAGTGCTGAATATAAAAAAGGAAGCACTGCAGTAGCTTCTGCTGTTATTGTAGTCTGTTTTGCAGTTTTTGTAACCTTGCCCCATGATATTGCCTCCCTTACCTTTGCACCGCTCAAGCTGCCGTCAAACTCGTTTGCAGTTGTTATGTACAAGGCGTAATCAAGTCCTCCGCGGTACTGGTTCCACCACAAGGTGTGATGTTTTGATATGCCGCCTCCAATCATCAAAGCTCCCGTGCTTTTTGCGCCAAATACCTTGCCTGAGAGCATTTGGGCATCCCCTGTTACATCTAGTATGAAATCAGGATGTCTTTGGGAAAACATCCACACCTGGCTTCCCACAGCCCCGTCCATTATTCCCGGAACTGTCACAGGTATGTCGTTTTTGTACGCCCAGTATAGAAAAGAATCCTCGCCAAGATGCGAGCCTATCATTTTGCACAACTCTGCAGTATTCATACGCTTCATGCCATCTTTGTATGCATCCTCAAGCCAGGGCTGCATCATGTTCTCTATTGCAGGTCCGTAAACGTCTTTTGGAACAAGTACGCTTCCAAGCCTGTGAATGCCCTCATCTAGGAGTTTTGAATCATCCATGGTGAACGATCCTTTTAGATATTTAGAGGCGGATCTTGCAATATCATGATCAAGTGCGCCGCATGTTGTAATGGCAACATCAAAGAGTTTGCGGCGCATCATATCTTTTATGATACCTCGCATTCCAGTTGAGATTAATGCGCCCACAAAGGAGACAAATTTAACGCATTTTTCATCACTTATCATTGATTCTAATATGTCAAGGCCTTTGGCCATGTTTACTGATTCAAATCCTCCAGATTCAGCTAGCTCCTCAAATATTTTACTTATTTTTGTATTCTCAGATATGTTAATGTCCAATACTGGTCCTCCATGATTTACCATATTATAGGTAATTTTCAGGGGTATAAAATTATAGTAGTTTTGCGCTATGGAGATTGGGTGTGAAATTTGCGTACTGGATTATTTCTAGCGGTCATGTTGACTTTTGATTCAAATTCGTTACTGTATGCATCATTAGATCGTATGCATAATCGTTCAAATCAGCCATTTTTATCCATAAAAATTGTGAATTGGACCAGTCATGCATACGATCTAATCTACATGTGATAAATTAATCTTAAATTATTTCATTACTGCATATATTTTGATTCATAAAAAATTTAAAAAAAATATGATTGATTTACATATGTGATGCAAATCAATCATTATTTTTTTATGTTCTATTTGCTTTTTTTATCTGCAGCTGCCTGGATGCGACTAGCAAATTCTTTGTTTGTTCCAGTTTTGTCTGCATGGGATTGGATCCTTGCGGCATCCTTCTTTGTAATTTCGGTCATACATTACAGTAATTATCGGGTTATAATAATCACATGACTGTAAAGTTAAAGTCAGTTAACTTTACAATATGTTCTTGCAGATGTTAAAATTAAGACAATTTTAAAATATATAAATATTAAAATACATTAATGGCTATTGAATATTGTGATTAAAACTTTAAATAAAAATGAAATGCTACTATTGAATCTTTTTTTTAAATACGGTGTAAAAGGAGATTTTTATCCAGCTCAGATAGAAAAAATATCTAATAAAAAAATTAGCAGAGTTGGCGCAAAAATTGTTTGTGAAAAATTGATAAAATACGGCATGCTTCATTCAAAATTAATCTCCTCGCCAAATCATAGTAAGTCTACTTTACATTATAGTTTGCCAAAAGATGCCAAATCTCTCAAAATTATAACTTCAATGTTTTTTAGAACTTTGGCAACATTGGATCCTCATGATTGGCAAGAAAATGCATCATCATTTATGATGTCGAAATATGCTCAACAAATGATTAATTCTGATCTTGTTCGAGAGATATTATCTACAAAGAAAATAATAGCTTATAAACACATACTATTAGAAAAACGATTAAAAAAATCCGATAAAAACTATAAAATATTTCCAAATCATGTTTCAATTGCTTTCCCTATTCGTTCATCTAGTATGGAAATTTCGCACATGGATCCTGAAATTTGTTCTAAAAGTGATGGCACTAAAGATGAAAAGATCAAACAAGTTATAACAAATTATTATGAAAAAACAGAACATGATGAAATAATCCTACCCATATTATATTTAATACAAATTTCTCCTAATTCGTTAGAATATTTCCTTGGTGGCTGGGAACCTTGGTTTGCAGACGGTGCACATTCATCTAATTCAATGGGGTTGAATTCTATTGAACACGTTTTATTTAGATTAATTTGGAATACAGTAAACGATCTTTCCATCATACGGCATGTTCCGACATATGGTGACATAAGTGAGGCATATGTTTCAGGAGGTAATTCGACAACTTTATCCAAGTCATTACTATGCATATCATGTAAAGACGCAAAAATAGTTGAGTATGATGCTGGTTTTGACACTCATTGGGATTTTGTTGGGGATGAATCTGGAAATGTTTATGATGTAATTACTAATCCGGAAAATTACGATGTATGCATTACTTCAAAAATGCTCTAACTGCATTCATTAGGCCTTATGCATAATTAACCAAAAAATCAATTTTGACAAATCAAAAGATCTATGATCTAGTATCACATTCGTACAGCATGTGTACCCCAGACAAGCGTGTAATTTCCAGGCAGGCAGAGATAATCTCCGAAATGAAAAAGAGGAATTCCAAGCTAGAAGCCAAAAACCAACGCTACAAAAAAACGGTACATGATAATGAGGTCGAAAAGCAACAATCTGCCTACGAACATTTGAACCACATAATTAATGATGACAATTATTTGTACGGGACGCCGGAATGAACCATGAAGAGTTTGAATGGATTCTAGAACGGTTCTAAAAAGTTGTCAAATATTCACCCAAGACCGCTCGCTTTTCAGATTATGTCGACGATCCTGGAAACACCTGTATTCTCACTGCATCTCAAATTTTGTTTGTCACACTGTGCCGCAAACGCAACAATCCTAAACAGGAATTGCTTGCGGCCATTGCAGGCGTTGATCAGAGCACCATTAGCAGATATCTGACCTTTTCTGATGAATTGTTGATGAATATTCTTCCAACGGCTAAGAATATTGGTGCTGCAATACAGACAATACGTACAAGCGAGTTGTTTAAAAAATTCGTACCCGGCAGAGGCGGCGGCGAGCTGTATCTTGATGCCACGTTTGTACAGGTTCAAAGACCGCAGGAAAACCAAGAGGTAGTATACTCTGGAAAGCGTAAGAGGCACGTCTACAACGTACAGATAACCTCAAACAAAGACGGGTTGGTACTTGACATTGGCGGACCTGAAGATGGCTCAGTACATGACATGGAGGTACTGCGGCGTAATCCGCCAAATTTTGGCAAATGGACCGATGGCATGAAAAACTCTGATACAAAAAAAGAGCGCCAAATTATGCTATATACTGACAAGGGATATCTGTCCGTGGAAAAAGACTATCCTGGAATTATCTCAAAGCAGCCGTACAAAAAACCAAAGGGTAAGGGGCTGACAGAGACGGAACGTGAATACAGCAAGAGAATCAGTCGTAAGCGCATAAAAGTAGAGCATGCCATAAACCGGCTCAAATGGTTCCGCAGAATGAGTGCCATATATGATGATACAATGGATGCGTTTTATACAGAAATCCAAGTGGTTACAGGACTGACCAATCTGCACATCATGTTAAAGGATCGCAAGTATATCGAACCGTTGGAAAAAGTTTGCGCTCAAATCAAGTAGCACATCTTTGTGCATACGGTCACGCACAATATTCTGCTTTTTGTCATGCATATGATATTTTGATTTATTTTGTTGTCTGCTTGAAGGTTTTAGGCCATGTGTACTTTGATCATGACAGCGTCATAGTCGGAACCGTATGTCTCAGTGATTGATTATGCATAAACTCTAATGCATATGGATGTATTCAAGCACGTAATTAACAACAAAGATAGGCTAGTATCTGCATTACATGACTCAAAATTTAAACAGACAGTAGATCTTGCAAAATCCCGTTGGACCTTATACAATCCGATCAAAGCAGAGTCTGAAATTGTTGGGATAGATAGCAGTTACAACAGCGCCAAATACCAGGGATTGGAGTTTTGGTTGTCTACTGGGTCTGCTACCAATGTATCCGGGAGTACAAGTTTGGATCTTTTCAAATATGGTCTTGAAAAATCACGAGAGAGAGCAGCTCATGTGGCCAGCGAATTAGAGATGGATTTGTGCTGGGATGTGGCACCTAGTGCGGACCATGTTCTTATGGACGGATCTCTGCATTCCAAGATACTAGAACATGATGCTGCAAATGGAATGTTTTTCAATGCAAAGTTGGATAAAACGTGGCAGATGTTTACCAAATTGAAAAAGTTTGGAAATATTGTATTTATCTCAAAAACATCATATACAAAAGTTGAATTTGGGAAAACAAATCCTGTCGGAGACATTTATTATTACGGTAAAGCGTGCAATAATGCAGGATTTAGTAAAATATTTGAGGATGAGCGTTACGGGTCTAATGCTATAATTTCAACATTATATGTACGCCTTGCGGATTGCTGTCCGCTGTTAAAACTGGAATTATTTGGCAACGGTCATACAGAATCTGAAATAAAATTACTGATCAACTCTCTTGCCAATAATAGCCTTAAAGGGTATCCATATTCGTTGAGACTAGCTCATGATAGATGCACGATAACGCACCAAGATATGAATCGACTATCAAACATCTGTGGATTTAGCACAGAGATTGGTGCAAGGCAGGTGCTTGGATAGATGGAATTCATACCAGAGATTGTTCTAGCAGCATATCTTTTAGCTAGAGTTGTAAAAAGATCTCATAACGAGTGGAGGTGGAATCTGCGGAAAGTAATTTCAGGCTGGAAGGGCATGTTGAAAAAATGCATCAAGGACAAAAGCATTATTGCTCTTGAAATGTTGGCAATTTTAACTCAAATAAATATATGATTTTCACCACATACCAGAATTTATTGCAAAATTTAATTTGATGATGTGTAATATGGCATAATTCTAGAGAAATATGTGATCAAAAGACTATGATGAAATATTCAGAAATTTCTACGATCATGGAAATATGGGTTTTACATACAAAGGAGTTTTTCTGTATGCCCTAACTGATGTTGGACCTAAGATTTACCGGTGTATTGCACAATTTTGAATGGATTTGATCGGATTTTTACAAAAACACTCATTCGCAGACATGCCAAAAGTACTATAAGACCTGTTAAAGTAATAAAACGAATTATTTTTAAACTAAAGATATAACTATAAAATAAAATGAAACCGACAGTATCAACTTTATTTGCTGGGGGTGGGGGAGATACCCTGGGATTTGTCAATGCCGGATTTAAATTAGTTTTTGCAAATGACAACAATCCTGATGCATGTGATACATTGAAAAAAAGATTTGAGACCCGCAATAAAAAAATGATATATAAAGGAAATATACAAAATATCGTAACTGTCTAGAGTTTTGAAGCGATTTGATCATATGATCGAGTATTTTCCACCGTGATCTTTATGGATCGGGCACAAACATAACGAATTGTTGTCAGAACGTGACCAAAATGACCACAACCAAAGGTCACATTATGTATCGCAAGAAATTGCGCAGTTACAACGTATCAATAAACGACAGAAAAGCGAGATTACAGATCTGAAAAGCAAATATTCTGCATCTGAGGAAAAATGTTCCATGCTTGAAAAAAAATCTGCAGATCAACAAAAAGAAATAGATGATCTAAAATTTGCAGTAAAAGAACTTGTCGCAAAGAATATCCATGCAAAACCCAACATTTCCAAAACTCTTACAGAAAGAAAATACTCTGATCATACAAGAACCAGCAGAAAAAAACCCATCAGAATCGACAATAAAACAAATGTGGATCAAAAGATGTGCAGTGGATGTGGAAACAAGCTCTCAAAAATCATCGACAAATACACCCGTACGGTGGAGGATATTATTCCAGCAAAGACGTACAATACAGAATATACGATATATCGAAGATATTGCAAACACTGTAAAAAGACAATCACACCAAAAATATACACCGCACTTCCAAACAGTAGGTTTGGGATCAGATTGGGAGTGTTTATCGTCTCACTCAAATTATTGGGAATTTCATATGTAAAAATATCACGACTGGTAAATACAATGTATTCGATACACGTGACACCTTCCACCATAAATCATGCGATAACAAAAATGGCGACAGCGTTTGGTTCGCTGTACGAGCAGATGATAAAGGAATTAAACCAAGAATTAAACATACACGGAGATGAGACCAGCTGGCGGATTGATGGCATCAACCACTGGTTGTGGGTGTTTGTTGGAAAATGGACCATCATATATGAAATTGACAAATCACGTGGACGCGAGGTACCAAAAAAAATATTAAAAGAATACAAGGGAAACGTTACAAGCGATTCATGGCCAGCATGGAATTATGCTGGTAAAACACATCAGCGTTGCCATGTTCACTATAAAAGAGAGATCTTGGGTACAATAGATCATAAAAACCCCGGCAAAGAGTTTGAACCATTTGCAAAACGTCTGCAAAAAATACTCTACGACTCACAGGATGCTGCAAAGATACAAAGCAAGATCAAGAGGCTTAAAATCAAGAAAAATCTAGAGGTAAGAATTGACAGACTGATCTCAAAGCCGTACAAGGAGAAAAACTGTATCAGATTTGTAAAAAGAATCAGGCGAGAAAAAGATATGCTCTTTACGTTTCTAAAAACGGGTACTGACTGGCACAACAATACCGCCGAGAGGGGGATTCGACCAAATGTCGTAATACGTAAAATTACAAATGGTCATCGCTCAGAGGATGGTGCCAAAGCTCACAAGATATTGATGAGCATAAAGGAGACGTGCAGGTTGAGGAATCTGAACTTTCATGATTATTTGGAAGAATATCTATCCAATTTAACTTCAAAACTCTAGACAGTTACCAATCATCATTATTATACACATGGTTATTGATCGTAGCATATCAGTTGGTGATATTTTTAGCATATTGTATTTAGGTAATCGTATAATCTCCATATCTATTCATAGTAATCCTCTAGCATTGTTTTGCAAGATTGTTCAGTCAGATTGTCAAAATTCGATGTAAAGTCTTCAATCCATACAGGATCGGTAAAACCTCCATCAAGAATCATAGCTTCAAGATCAGTACCATAATTATGACAAATAAATAGTTCTAGTTCCTCAAAGGCAACTTTGGGCATTAATTGATAACCTATTGGAGGCAAATTGGTAATTTGTTCACCATTTATTATTTGGCAAGTTGTGGAATTGTTTAAAATGTTGTTTCGATCTTTTTCAGATATGCCAGACCATAATCTGTTATCGATACAATCTGGTTTGAGATCGATGGTAGATATTTCAGGTACAGTTTGGTTTGCATTAGGAGAGTTACTTCCTTGTAGATGGTCAGTGATACTGCAGAAATCAGATTCTAGATTAGAGTAATTATTTGAGCCAAACACGGTTAAATTAATTATGTCATTTCCGTTATCTGTCGCATTAATTAATAACCATGTGTGATACACAGATGTTAACGCTATTGACATAGGATGACGGTTTGGATTTGGGATTTCGGTGAATTTCAATGTAAATTTACCTGATCTATCATATTTGTTTTCCGACAATGCGTCAATGTTATCAGTAATTGCTATGAAACATTTTGTATCAGTGGAAATTTTTGATGTATTGACAAATTTTAGATTAGTGTATACCAAGATTGCAATATTGTCCATATCCGATGACATGCTACAAAAATAACCATCACGTGCAGTGTCACATAGAGGAAGATATCGTTCCGATATTGAATTTATGCGTTTTGTCCAAGTATATTCAAGATCAAATGTTTCATTAACAAGTACAGAACTCGGCATGGTAATTAAAAAATCACCTTCCCAATGAGGCAACATAAAACTGCTATGACTTGGGTTTGCATCATATGGGTACATGCTGTTTAAAGACGTATTATCGGATATCGACTTGTTTGCAATGATGGGATCGTTTTTTTGTGCTAGATTTTCAATTATATCTAGTCCGTTTGACTTGTTGATATGTGATTTAATGTCTGTATCGATATGATCTTCGGTATTGAATATGGAACTAGATGGTTGAGAATACATAATTAAAAATATCGCCACAAATGCAAGGGTTACCAGTATTATTGCATACGTAGTTGAATGTGGCATACTAATTAGTATTGTATTTTTAATATATAAATCTGTATGAGATTATAAATGGGATATTGCAAAAGTAGTTCCACTCTTACTTTGCATCGTATGGTGCGGACCCCTGTAGAAGGAGAACGTTTTTTGCATTAAAAATGATAGGATCAGAGGGCTCATTTTATCATTGCCCTCCGTGCGGTGCCAAATTCTGATGGCGTCGCATATCCTATTGCAGAGTGTACTCGGTTCTGATTGTAATCCTCAAAGGCGTATGATATTGCAGCTTCGGCATCCTGGAACGTCTCAAAGTCGCGCGGCCAGACATACTCTTTCTTGAGACTCTTGTGGAAGGATTCCGCATGAGCATTTTGCTCTGGCGTGTGATAGTGGATGAATTCCTGCCGTACACCGTATGCTTTTACAGCTTGTCAAACTGTAATGAAACATACTGGGAACCGTTATCTGTTCTTAGGGTAGGATTTGAGCAATCAGGTTTCTTGGATGCCAAAGCTTCAGTTAATGCTGCAATGGCAGTCTGTGACCGCTCTTGGCTCAAACGCATATCATATCCATTCACGGGTAAATGCAAAGGATGTTGAATAGGTAACACCATCGGTCATGACCGCATCAAATGTACGTCATGTCAGCTTGCCTGAGCTGATCCGGTCTTGTGGGCTTTGGGCGCTTCCTTGAGCGAATGATCTCTTTTTTGGATTTTGCAAGCACATTCCAGCCCAGATAATGGTATATTTTTTTCACTTTTTTGCAGTTTACTGGCCTGCTGGTAATGCGAGATATGGCTGCTGCCATTCTTCGTGTTCCATACGTTGGTCTGCTCTGACAGATCTGTTATACCATCTTTGAAATTTCTTTGTCAATTCCGATAACACGTGGTTTTTTTACAGCGTACAGTCTCTTATTGGATGCTCCAGCATAACATACGGATTTGCGGAGGCTCAGACCTTGTTCCTGCATGAGTACGACGGCTTTCATTTTGTGCTCTCCTCTAACGTTTTTTTTAAAACATCATTGGCTATGGTCAGATCTCCAATGAGTTTTTTGAGGGATTCATTTTCATTTGTAAGCGTCTTGACTGCATTGTCCCTAGGCTTTCCGGAAAGAGTAGCTTTGCCAGATTCAATGAATGACTCCCTCCAACGATTGAACGTTATCAGACTGATATTGTGTCTGCGGCACAGCTCTGCGGGGGTAATGCGTGTGTTTAATGACTCCATAATGATACGCACCTTTTCATCTGGAGCACGATGTGGTTTTTTCATTGGCAAATCCACTCCAGAGGGGGTAAAATTTGTAACACTTGGAGTGTTCTCATTTTATGGTGTCCACTCCACTCTACGATATATGACATAATTTTGAATGGGTTTAATTGGATTTTTACAAAAAATACTAATTCATGGACGGAGTACGGTTATGCATAAAATCTATTCGCAAAAACCATACTCTTTTTGAATTTGCCCGCATAAGGATAGACCTGTTGGATCTGCCATTTTGCCCATAAAGAGTATACTTTTAGTTTCATGATCCCATATTACAAATATGAATGGTCTGTCTGCATTGAATTTCGCTGATGATTGCATACCGCCTCCCACTATAGAGGTAACATATGTTGCTGCTGCAGCTTTTGTTCCGACCTCATCTACTTCTACAAATGTAAAATGCTTTATGCTTGATATGTGTGTGGATTGCTCGGACATTTTGGAAAAATTAGCATGCCCTCCAAATGCATCATTTATTCCCAAATCTTGCAAAATTAGTTTAATGTCGTAATTTGTATCCATTATGAATTTTGGCATGTTTACTCTAACCGTAATAAATGTGGCATTATTCAACCATGTAGATAATTTACTCGTGGACAAGCTATTCTCTATAAAATTCATATTTTCTGGATCATCAGGTAGTACAAGCAGCATAGAGTATCTGTGATCATAATAACGCAGGTTTATCATCTTTATACCGTCTGTATGCGTATAAGGGAAATCATCGATAAAATGCATCATGTAAACATTTGTGCTTTTTTTAGGTGTTATCCAAAAATCTGCTTTTTGTGTATGATACAGTTCTATAACAAATGGCCAATCATGATCAAAGTATACTGTGTTGACAAGTACGGTTTTTGCACCAAAAAGATCAGGTGGGGTGACAACCTTTTGTATGCTTTTTCTAGTAGTATCACTAACCCAATCGTTGATTTTATCATAGCCGGATTGTCCTGTATGAAACGTACCCACTGTGCTGTTATAGTATTTACTCAAAATATCTACATATTCATCATGTACGGTAAACCCGTCTTTTATCCACAGTGAATTTACAACGTTAGTTACCTCACTGGGCATACCATTCCTTGAACTCTGTTTATTAACACTCTTGATTGCAGACAAGATATTGTTTCTGCGAGCATCATCGTCTGGTAATATGTGCAGAATATCGGACATTTCCCGTGCGGTGTTGCCGCCTGCTCCTTCATAGGCCATTGCCATGGCGATCATTATGCTTGTAGGGGAGAAAAAGATATTTTTGTCAGGATTTTTCGCAACTATATTTTTGTACATTTTTAGTGCAAATTCGTTGTTTGCATCCCATGGGAACGAACCATTGTAAACATCAATTGGATCTATATCCTGTTCACGTGATCCCAAATCTGGTATTACATCAGATGTTTGCACATCATTGTATTCGTCGGATGTAAAATTGAATGTGTGTTCAATGTCTAGTAAAACATCGTTTAATTGATCATGTGGAGATTGGTTTATCTCTGCCATTATTGGTAGTGTAATAGTGAGTATTATTGATGCCACGACACTGATCAATATCACTGCCAATAGTTTTGATGAGATATTGATCAACTATTAATATATGTTACATGTTATATAAAAATGCATATTGGGGATGGGGCTCTGTCCATGAATAAAATCAAAAACATACCATAAAGCTTTTAGATCATGAACGTGAATGACCGAAAAAGCTTTAGATCAGTAGATCAGAGCCAATGTAATGAAATCAACAAAGCACAAACGACGAGGAAATCTTGCCAGATCACACCAAATGTTAACCTCGATTATAATGAAAGCAAAAAATCAAGGGGTAAAGCCATGGAAACAGAATCCATTAGGACAACACGGCTTTGACTCCCTGGGAATGACTGTGTATATTGCCCTAAAAACAATGCAACAACTGTCATACGATGAATGGAGTGGACCCCATAAAATGAGAACGCCCAAAGTGAAACAAATTTTACCCAGTCTTGGAGGTATCCATCAATGAAAAGACCACATCATGCTCCAGACGAAAAGGTGCGTATCGTCATGGAGTCAATAAACATGCACATCACTCCTGCAGAACTGTGCCGCAAACATAACATAAATCCGGTATCCTTTACCTGGTAGTGGTTTGAACAGAATTTATTCCGATATTCGTAATATGTCGTATTCTGATCGCAAAACCCCCCGAAATTGAACACCATTTTACATATAAGCAAAAAACCCCCCGAAACTGAACGCCAACCCAAACCCCCCGAATTCTGAACAGAACCCGGTCAAAGGTTCTGTGTAACAGGCGGGGGTTGGTCTATAGTGTGTAATGTCGGGGGTTTTTGCTTTATATACAAAATAGTGTGTAAATTCGGGGGTTGATGCAATATGTTGAGGCATTATTTGGGATATTTGCGATCAGGGTTTTTTTGAAATAGCGATCTAGTTTTAGATGGGCAGAACTCATGAAAACCATCATAGGTGATCTAAATCTTGGATATTGGTAATGATTGCGATATTTGGATCTATTATCCTAAAAGTAGTATGCCCCTAGACCCAGGGTATCAAGATACTCAAAAACACAGTATCTGTCTTACTCGCAGGAAACAATGGTGTGCGTGGCTAAACATTTCAAGTCGTGGAGGCAATTGGCAGACGGCGTATATGCATAATGAAAAAGCTTGATGAGGCCAAGGTAAACTGGATAATATCGCAAAAACACAAGAGAGTTGCTACTAGTAGGATGGCTGATACAATGCAAGTATCTGCAGTATGGATCAAAAAGCTTTGGGCCAAACACAGGCATACTAGGGCAAAATATCATATCGGGTCCAAATGGGAAGACCGTGTAACAGCCTTACAGGACGCACAGAACACTCTGCAGTACTGTGCACACGGCAGACAACACAACGGGGCAACTGATCTGGAAAAAGACATCGAATCAAATACAGGCATGCATATCACTCACAATACAATACACCGCATATTGATAGACGAGGATCTGGCCTCAAAGTATCCAAAAAAGAGTAAACAGCGCAAATGGGTTCGATATGAGCGCAGATATTCCAATTCCATGTGGGCATACTGACTATAAACTGCTAGATGATGGCAGATGGTTTCTGTGCTATCTTGATGATGCCTCACGTTTTGTTACAAGATATTGTACATTTGAGCATGCAACTGTTGATAATGCCATACTGTTTTAGAAAAGGCAATACAAGAGCACGGCAAACCTGCATCAGTGATGACTGACCATGATGCACAGTTTTACGCCAATGTATCAGAGATGAAAAAGAAAGGTCCGTCCAAATTTGAGAAGAAACTTGTAGATCTTAGCATAAAACATATTTTGGCACGCGTGAATCATCCCCAGACCAATGGCAAGCTTGAGCGTCTGCATGGTGAGATACAGCACAAACTGCCCCAGTTTGAGAGCATTATGCAGCGAGTCAACAATCCTATAGATTTGTTCATGCGATGGTACCACATGGACAGAGTACACATGTCATTGGATACAGAAAACAGAGAGACGCCAGTACAGGCATTTGCAAGAAAGATGCCAGAACCGGGCGAAAGGATTATTGACGAGCAGGCAGGGGAGGAATATGATGCAAAGTAAGGGGTATACTACTTTTAGGATATCCCAAAATTCAATCTGAATATTACATATTAGAGCGTATGCATAATGGTAGGTCATGTCACAACTATTGAAAATTCTATTGGAAATTCCATCAAAAATGACAGTAAATCTTCCAAAAACACACACCTGTCATCGATATCCGGACCCATTTGTTATCAAACCGTAATTTTACACAAAAATCTTCCAAAATTCACACATCTGCATACAGCGTCCGCTAGGCTTATTGCAGTTTGTGTCAGTGTACGGCACATATTAACAAATTGTACACTAGGATTTTCATGCCAATTTCTTGCTTTATGTTTTTCATATATCTTGATCGTACATGTTCTCCAAACCTTTCTTTGAATATTACAAAAACAATTTCAGAGTGCCATCTTTTTCCATACTCTATATCTTTTTTCCATTTTTTCAGATTTTCCTTTCGTTTTTGTATTGAAACATCATCCATTGTACGCTTGCTTGCATCTCCTCCAAGCTGATCTTGCACCGCCGTATTGCGTTCATGACTGCCGCCTGACAGTGCTGAATTGATACGCACCTTTAACAGACCAGACATGCAAAGTTTGTCACACACGTTGTAATTTTCTTTTGTACCGTATGCCCCATCGCCAAGAATTTTCATCATTGTGTTTTTGTATTTGGCAGTCTCTTCAGTTGAATCCATCTCAGATATCATGTGCGCAAGCTGCCATCTGATCTTTTTGCGTGCCTTTCTTATCATCTGTGGGAACTGTGATGCATCCCCCTTGTTGCTTTTTGTTATCTTAAAATCGAGTATTTCAAGCGTTTCTACGTTTATGACAAGATGCAGTTTTAGAAACGGACTTGATATGCCCCATTTTTCTTTTATCCATGATCCAAGTTTTGATAGTTTCAGTCCGCTTGAATCAATAGAGATGAGCATCGTAGGCTGTCCGTTCATGCGCCTTGTCGGATCAAGTGTTTTTAAAGAGACCACACATGCGGGCCATCTTTTCCAATCCGTTATCAGAAATGTCCAATCTCTGTATGCGTTTGTATATCGTACTGCTAGATGGAGATGCATCATCCATTACTTTTCTAACCATCCCTTCAATAGTGCAGCTTGAGTAACTTGTGCACGCTTGGATTACCGATAATACCCAAAAAAGCTTGTCCGGATACATGTAACGTCTGCCGTTCTTACATTTGTTCATGCATTTGAGTTCTTTTTTGTATTCTTTTGGGACTGCAAACTGGCTCAGATGGCCAAACAGCATGGATGCAGCACGGCTTTTCAGGTTTTTCTCGGCAATTCTTTTTTTATCCGCCTCTTTGGTTTCTGCATTCGATATTTTTATTACACAGTGCTTTCTACTCATAGTGGATCATCTCCGTGGGTGTTTCTCATAATTCGTCCACTTTGTGGGATGATCTAAATCTATGGAATCAAAATTGTCGCCAACTTGGATATTTTAATATCGTTTTAGTCAAAATGTCAGAATTAGGCAGGTTGTGATATGACCTATGATTATGCATAAGGCCTAATACATCAAATCTAGAAAAGGACGAATCAGTTTAATTTATCTTCCACCGTATACGCCAGAGCTGAACCCAATAGAAATCCAGTGGCGTGTTTTACGAAAATGCATATCAAATGGGCATTTTGAATCGATCAGACACCTGAAAAAGAAAATTGACCGGGTCATATTGTCTAATCAGATGAAACTTGTCAAACTGCACGATTATCTAATTTTTTAGAAACAATAATGTGGGGTAATTGTTACTATGGAGATTGTATTCGGTGTGTTTGTGATAAAATGTAAATTATAAATTCTTATACTATATCACTGAATACAAAGTTTTAATATATATAAAATTTATTATTGGATATAATGTCGTCATTTCTTTATTTTATTTGCATACGCCATAAATGGTTGATATATGTTATTTTGTGGGGATATGCTTACGGTACAAATATCATAAATATGATAATACTATATGATCCGTTATCACATGAACATCATTTTTTAACCCATTTTATTATATTATTAAATCCGGCATTTATTTTAGGTATTTGGTTTGATATAGCGATGACTTTTAGATTCATAGATTATCAATTGTATTTTGCTGGTGACGTGGAATCATTTGTTTTTTTATTAACTACAAACTTAATATTTTGGATGCCGATAGCATTTGCAATTCAAATGCACGCGATAAAAAAATACAGAAAACGTAACCCAAAAGAATTAGTAAGTATGATTATCGCAGGTAAAACATTTAAGAGGGTGGGAATAACTGTAATTGGCCTCACTTACATTTGGTTTATTTTGCACCCATGGCTCTCCTAGCAGGCTCATCTCATAGTGGTTGACAATAGACCTTATGCATAATTAACCAAAAAAGCAATTTTTACAAATAGAAAGATCTATGATCTATACCCGCAAGCATAAATTCGTTTAAAAATCCACCATTACACAGTAGCAACGTTTTTTGATCACGACATCGGAACCAATTCATGCAAGTTAGCAATGAGGATCTCCTCCAGGCTTATAATGGCTGCAAAGATTCTCGCGTAGAAACAAGACTGCATGCGATGTGTCTGGTGCAAATACGCGGCTACGACATACAAGAAACCGCGGATCTCGTATTCCGAACGTACCAGTTTGTACACAAATGGCACGATCGATACGAAAAATACGGACTCATAGGCCTGGAGGAAGGGTCCCGATGCGGACGACCGCCAAAGATTTCACAAAATATCATGATGCAGATGGAAAAAAAGTTTACAAAAATTGGAACCATTACGCTTCCAAAGCAGGTCCGCGATTACATTAAAAATATGACATGAATAACATATCCTATTACGCACATATGCAGACTGATGCGGGAATGGAAACTAAAATCAAAGGTACCGCAAAAAATACACGCTAATGCTGCATCATACGATGAGCGTTATGCATGGTATAGGCGCATAATGTGCATTATTGCCCACGAAATGGCAAGAGGGACAAAGATCTTTGTCCAGGATGAGACCATAGTGAGCAGTGATGGTAAACTGACTAAAAAATACTGGTGCAATGAGAATGAACGCCCCACCTATACATGGAAGGGGGATCGCAGAAAATTCATAACATACGGAATGATTTCAGTTTCAGGGGATAAATTTTTTAGATCATACGACAAGTTTGATGGTCTGACGTTTTTAAGATACATAAAAGATGCAGCAGCAAAATACGGCAGAATACTGGTAATCGTAGACAGAGCCCGGCAGCATAAAACGATAAAGCTTGAAGAATACATCAAAGAGAACAAGGATAAGATTCGGATAGAATACCTCCCAAGAGCATCACCGCAACACAACATCATGGAGACGATCTGGCTTGTCGCCAAGCGGGATATGGATCATTCGGAATATTATCCCCAACTTGAAGAGAAGAGGGTTAGGTTTATGGAATATCTGCGTACGAGAAAACTGCCGGGTAATGTCATTGATTATTTTAAACCAGAATTGGTGAATTTTTAAACGAATTTATGATCTGGGGTATACATGCTTAATAATTTGTTCATGATAGTTTCTTTGTTCAAATAATTTTTCATCTATGGTTTCAATATCTGATATTGTTGTATGTTTTTCAGATACATGTTGTGCTTTTCCTTGATCGTTAATTTTTAAATTATAAAATGCCAATACAGTATTAATCTCATCTACAAAAGATTTTCTACTATCGGGATATTCAAAAAATTCTTGAGGATTACACGCAGTTTCTAAAAATTTAATAATAATATACTGACCTTTACTCTGATCCTGGAATTCATCAAACGTTTGATAAAGAAATTTCCATTTTGTTCTTTCATCATGTTTAATATGCCCATATCCTGCATTTCTAAATAAATCTGTAATTTCGGTGCCTGTTCTAACACTTATTATCTTTGATAATCGTTTTAACGCAGGTAATTCTAACTTGGTAATTTCGATTACCATGAATTAATTATTAATGCGGATACTATTAAAAGATTGGTGCGGACCCCGGTACAATGAGAACGTTTTTTGTATTAAAAATGATATGATCGGAGGACTCATTTTTGTCTTGCCCTCCGCGCGAGACCAAATTCTGATGGCATCGCACATCCTATTGCAGTGTACCCAGTTTGGATTATAGTCCTCAAAGGCGTATGATATTGCATTCTCTGCGTCCTGGAACGTCTCAAAGTTGCGCGGCCAGAGATATAGTATAAGAATTTATAATTTACATTTTATCACAAACACACCGAATACAATCTCCATAGTAACAATTACCCCACATTATTGTTTCTAAAAAATTAGATAATCGTGCAGTTTGACAAGTTTCATCTGATTAGACAATATGACCCGGTCAATTTTCTTTTTCAGGTGTCTGATCGATTCAAAATGCCCATTTGATATGCATTTTCGTAAAACACGCCACTGGATTTCTATTGGGTTCAGCTCTGGCGTATACGGTGGAAGATAAATTAAACTGATTCGTCCTTTTCTAGATTTGATGTATTCAAATACGTCACGGTGGCGATGATAAGATGCATTATCATGCACTATTGTCACACGGCCAAACTCTTTTTCCAGGATTTTTATAAAATCCAAATGACTGTCTTTGTTTGCTTTATCGTAAAACTCGAATATGAAAGAATCCTTGCTTAAAGCTCCAAACATGGTTATTCTGTGTCTGGTCGGATCTAATGGAACTTGGGGTTTGCTGCCTATGAGGTACCATGCGTTACGGATATTGGTTGTTGGGTAAAGATGAATCTCATCCATGGATACAGTTACTGCTCCGTGTGCCTCTCTTTGTGCCAATATGTGCCTAGTTTTTTTTTAAAGCGTTCCTGTTCACTCTTTGATGCAGCTTTGGGATGGTACTGACGGGGTTTTTGAATTGTAAATCCAAGACGTTTGAGTAAATTTTGTACAGAACGTGGGACATATTGTACCTTGAATTTTTTCCAAATGTGATCCGTTACCATTACAGTAGACCATGCGGACTGACTATATCCGCATTTTTCAGGTCCGGCAATCAGATCCTTTGTTAGTTTTTCAAGCTGTTTTTCTGAAAGATGGCATTCCCTGCCAAGACGTTTTATGTTGTATCTTGAGGCTAGTCCATCCTCCATTACCCGTATGAGCCATTTGCATACTGTTGTCTCTTTTACGCCAAGCTCCTCGCCAATCTTCTCCATTGTTTTGTCCTGTTTTCTTTTAATCCATGACAGAAGACGCTGTTTTGCAACTGGAATCTTTTCTTTTGCATAACAATTTCTAAGATATGTGATGCTCATGTTTGGCATGAACTCGATGCCTGTCGGAATTCTGTTCTGTCGCGTCATATTTGCTCTTAAATCTGGTGCGATCTAAACGTAGCGATTAAATTTTTGTTACAGAGTGGTTAAACGTAATTAATAACTTCTTATACTATAAATGCTGGAGTAAATCACTAGAAAAAATCCAAAAATGGCAGTTGGTTAGATCGGAGAATTGATTTTAATGTATTGGATGTGGAAAAAGGAATTTTGTACAAAAATGATCATTCCTATCAGAACAAAAATATCCCACTATGGGTGAGGGTAATCTTCTATTACATAGCAGTGGTTACCAAGACTAACCTGCTTACCCACACCATTATGATCGTGGATCCTCCAAAAAACCCTGAAACATCATATTTGATCTGTGTTATAAGAATTTGACACATCTAAAATTATATCGTCATTTTAGAAAAATTTTGATCGTATATATCCCAAATAATACTTCGGCATGTTGCACCAACCCCAAATTTTACACACTTTATAGTACATATAGAAAAACCCCCGAAACTTCATACCTAGTCACAACCTCCACGGATTTCAGAGCCATCAAACATAAATTTTATGAATTATGCCCAATAAACTGTATCATGGATATGCCTGATTCGGAGGATTTTGACATAATCCCGTATAAATACGAGAAACCATTTCACGAAATACTACCAATGAATACCCGTACTGATGTTGACAATTGTGTGCAAAGATTGCCAAGTGGAGGAAAACAAGTAGTTTTTTTTGAAGGAAAGATGTGGATAATATTTAAAAAAATTCACTCGGAATATGACTTCATAAAAGCACCTGATGAATTCCAATAAAATATGCCAATATGCGTACTCGACATCATTTAATATATGACCTCATACAAATATCCGCTACTAATTTATATAAAGCGATTGATCAAAAAACGCATTGAAAATTAATCGTATTGATATTGAAGGGATGTATTCGTATAAATCTAAACAAACGATTTATTTGAATGGTAAAAATTTTATAGTTGGACACAATAATTCTGGAAAATCTTCAATATTTAAAGCAATTAATTTTTTTATAAAGTCATTAACACAACACTATAGGTTACCAAAACAATGGAAATCGCAATCTAATCACAAATTGACCTTAGAAATATCATTAACTGATTTAGAAAGTAAATATATAGTTGAATTGTTAACTATCTATAAAACTGGAGATAAATACACATTGGCTTCATCACACATAATTGAATTACTTATTGATAAATTTAAAAATATAGAAATAACTATGCAATGGGATGATAATCCCTATGGTGATGATGCCGATATAGATAATTTTTCAATGAAAATTCTGGATTTGGACATAGAAATCACATATGATAAAAATCATGGCCCATTCATCCATAAATTTGATATTGAAACATTAAATAATGATAATCCAACATTTGTTTCAATAATTGAATCTGTTGGAATAGAACAATTTACAAAATCTGCTTTTCTGAATAAATTTAATTCAAAGTGCATAGTATATGGTTTTAGACATGAAGGATTATTTCAAGATAATCGCGATCCTTATATTTCAGAAAGAATAAAATTCATATTATCTTTATCTAATCAATCAATAAGCCCCGGCAGAGAATTATCATTTTTACATATGTTAGGTTATTTATTTGGTCAAAAAATGTCATTCATGTCGGAAGAAAGACATTTTGTTCCTGAAAATATTCCAAACACGTCACCATTGCTAAATAATGGTGACAATTTACATAGTTATCTATATCGGTTACAAAATAGTCAAGATCTATATAATCGTGAATTATTTAAGAAAATTCAATGTACGTTTTCAAAAATTATGAAGAGTGAAAATATGTCATTTGATGTATCAATGCAGAATCCTAGTAACAATGATACTGGACAATCATCAACACAACGTGATAAAGTATCTGTTACATTTCGAAATGAACATAGTTCGCCAGATGATCCCATAAAATTCATGGAATCGGGTGCTGGAATTAGAGAAATATTGTTTTTAATTACAAAATATTTTGATACCAAACAATCAATAATTTTTATGGATGAACCTGCAATAAATTTACATCCTACATTGATTAAAAAATTAATGATTGAAATATTTTCTGAACAATATGAACAAAATCAACTTGTCATTATTACTCATTCCTCTGTGATTGTATCAAATACTAAATTATTATCCATGTCAAATATTATCAGAATATTCAAAAATAATACAAGTATGATAACTCAACCATCTGATGATGACAAAATATGGATAACTAGAGAATTACCAACTTTTCATTTATTAAAATTAGATGTACTATTTTCAAAAGGCGTTATTCTTGTAGAAGGTGCATCAGACGAAATATTTTTCAATGCATTATTAAATAGCATTAATGATTCAAATTATTTTACAGATGATGTTATGATTATTAGTACATATGGAAGTACATCTATGCCAAAATTTAAAAAATTTATGGATGCATTTAAAATCCCATGTTTATTATTAATGGATAACGGTGCTCCTGGGAAATTTGATCGTGCAAAAATAACAAAATTGCCATCAGATTTAAAAATCGATGAAACAGATTTTCATGATAAAAATATCATGTATGAATTAAAAAAGGATTTGGAAGCATATATGGAAAATTTAAATGGATCATTATTTTACAAGATAAAAAAACAACATAATCATAAGCCAGCATTAGCATATCATTTTATAAGAGAGTTTTCAAAGGATAGTAAAATAACAGATTTTTATTATATGTGGAACCATTTAAAATATATTATTAAAAACAATCATACATAACAAAGATCTGATCTGTTGGTCATTGGTTTTTTTATGATGTAGATTTGGTGCGGACCCCTGTAGAAGGAGAACGTTTTTTGCATTAAAAATGATAGGATCAGAGGGCTCATTTTATCATTGCCCTCCGTGCGGTGCCAAATTCTGATGGCGTCGCATATCCTATTGCAGAGTGTACTCGGTTCTGATTGTAATCCTCAAAGGCGTATGATATTGCAGCCTCTGCGTCCTGGAACGTCTCAAGTCGCGCGGCAGAGATATTCTTTCTTGAGGCTCTTATGATAGGATTCCACATGAGCATTTTGCTTTGGCGTATGGTAGTGGATGAATTCCTGCCGTACACCGTATGCTTTTACGGCTTGTCAAACTGTAATGAACATACTTGGAACCGTTGTCGGTTCTTAAAACAAGCTTTGAGCAGTCTGGTTTCTTTGATGCCAATGCTTCAGTTAATGCTGCAATGGTACCGTCCGTAACTGCTCTGAGCTTAAACGCATATCACACCCATTCGCGTATGTCACGTCATGCCTAGAATTTATGCAATAAATGAAGATGTAGGCACAAAATAGCACGAGGTGCTGACCTCATACCCATTCGCGTGTGAATGCATCAAGGACGTTAAACAGATAACACCATCTGTCCTAACCGCACCAAATGTACGTCATGTCAGCTTGCCAGAGCTGATCAGGTCCTGCAGGTTTTGGGCGCTTCCTTGAGCGAATGATCTCTTTTTTGGGTTTTGCAGGTACACTCCAGCCCAGATAATGGTATATTTTCTTCACTTTTTTGCAGTTTACAGGCTTGCCAGTAATACGGGACATGGTGGTAGCCATTCTTCATGTTCCATATGTGGGTCTGCTCGGACCAACCTGTTACACCATCTTTGAGATTTCCTTGTCGATTTGAATAATGCGTGGTTTTTTCGGAGCGTACAGCATATTGTTGGATATTCCGGTATAACGTATGGATTTGCGGACACTGAAACCTTGTTTTTGCATGAGGGTCAATGCTTTCATTTTGTGCTCTCCTCTAACGTTTTTTTAAAACATCATTGGCTATGGTTATATCTCCAATGATTCTCTTCAACTTGTCCATCTCGTGATCGTGCTTTTTACTCTCATTACGATTATACGGTTTTTTTATGCCTGCCTTGCCACATTCAAAGAATATGTCCCTCCACCAGGTAAAGGATGCAGGATTTATGTTATGTTTGCGGCACAGTTCTGCAGGAGTGATGTGCGTGTTTATTGACTCCATGACGATACGCACCTTTTCGTCTGGAACATGATGGGGTCTTTTCATTGATGGATACCTCCAAGACTGGGTAAAATTTGTTTCACTTTGGGTGTTCTCATTTTATTGGGTCCACTCCAAAGCCATACCGCATGACACAAAAAATCAAGAAACCTTTAAAAAATATTCACATGGATAAGGTCTATTATAGGCATATAGCGACACGCCAAAGTTCATAAGCGTTTGACCGTCTATGTACTATCGAATTGAGACTATTTTTAGCTCACGAACTTTTGCGTGTGGTTATACACAAAAATAACATAAAAAATAAATAATGTGGTATTAGATTCATATTGTGAGTGTGGTGACAAGACATATCAGATTTTTCATTTATTACATCATTTAAACAAAATCCCAAATTATTCCGCAGAGATCCAAATTACATAAATCATGGTCTAATTGGTATTGTGTCAGATTATTTATGTATGTTATGTTATGATCCAATTTATGTTGATATAAATAAAAATGAGATATGTGTAAATACAAATTGTCCAAATTGTGTACGAAGATCAACTATTGTATCATATAATTATTCAACACAATCGTTAGAAAATATGAAAATCGAGCATGAAAAATATTTAAAAAAATTTTTAGATTTTCCAAAAAAATATTTTTTCAAACATCTATTTAAAATACGTCATAATATTATATCAAATTATTTCAATGATGGTAAATTTAATTTTAAAAAATTAATACATATTAATTATATTATAATAAAAATGGGTGATTATAAAAAATGGGGAACGTCTGTGAATGATGTTCAATTTGAAAAAATTCTTCATCAGTCTTTTGAAAAATTTGACCAAATAATGTACATGGAAGAGGATATACCGACAAAACAATCTATTGGAATTATTGAAAATTATTCCGCAAATAAATATACGTCGAAATACTCAAAAACCATAAATGATGAATTTAAAGTAAATTTAGGTATAATCGAGGATGGAAAAAACACAATTGAAGATATAGATAAAAATAATTATTCTGAGATAATAAATCAAAGATCAACTAATAATCCCGCAGGGTTATATGATATACATGGAATCTTTTGTAAAAATTATCTTATAGTAATATCATTGATCTATGCATTTCGATATATTAAAACCGTTGCAAACATGCATGATCATCCTGGAGACACACAAGATTTGATAATGTTATATGGGCTATTATGTAACTTAAATAAAAAAGAATACATATCGTTGACACGTTCTGAACTTAAACAAACATATGATGCATTTATGTTGGAGTATAATTTAAATGGTAATTTTTTAAAATTTGAAAAAAATTATTGTTCTAATAAATACGTCCCCGTATTAATTTTTGATGGGGAAAAATATTTAACGAGTTTTGAAACTTTATACATGTATATTCTGTATATTTACACAAGAAATGAAAAATGTATTAAACAACAAAAATTAACAGGAAAAAATGCGTTATCTAACGAAAGACAAAAATCTGGAGCTTTATTTGAAATAGATATTAGAAAACGGTTGATAGAAAAAGGATTTATGACATACCCTGACAAAAATAATAAATTAAAAATAAAATATGAATATGATTGTATCGCAATTAACGAAAAAGAAAAAACCATAATGTTGATTGAAGCAAAATTTGAAGACATGTCAGCTGCATCAATTATAACAAAAAATTTTATTAAAGATTTAATATTGGAGAAAAGAAGTGGATTAATGGATATTGCATATAGGCATAATGAACGTAAAAAATATTTTATCAAAAATTTTAAATCTTTTCCGTTTAAATTACAACATAAATTTTCAGAATATACAATACAAGGATTTGTCATAACAAAATTTACACCAATTATCAATAGATGTTTTAACGTGAACATAATTTCACATAAAACTTTTTTTAAACATTTTTCATAAAACATGTAATTGGTTTTATTTTATTCTTGGGAATATCACATATAGTCACACGCCAAAATTCATGAGATAAATTTATCGAACCGAAAAGTATTTGGATCGCCAAATTATTGCAATACACATGAACAAATTAAAACAGCTTGAAAAAGCGTACAAGAAAGAACGTTCCAATATAGTAACAAAACGAATGCTTGCAGTACTCATGGTTCGCAAAGATGGTAAACAAGTGCAAGAAACTGCAAATATGCTGCGGCATTACCCGAATTGAGTACGCATGTGGGTGGATCGTTTTGATGCGGATGGTCTTGATGGCCTCCGCGATCGCCCAAGAAGTGGATGACCAAGAATTGTCTCAAAGAAACAAATGGATTCCATAATGCTCAAAATAACATCTTCTATAGCAACGCCTGTATCAGTACAACAAAGAATAGCTGATGTTACTGGAGAAAAATTTCATATTACATATGTTAGAAAGATCATGCATCAGTATGGCATGTTTGCCAAGACTGCACAGAAATGCCACATAAATCATGCAAGTACTGCATCAGTACGCAACTGGCAACAATATATGAAAAAGAAAATTTCACGCCTAAAAAAGAATGGATTTACCATTGCAATGTTGGATGAGGCGTTCTTTGTTAGAGATGTAAAAGCAGGACGTAAATATTGGTCACTTGTTACAAAACGAATATTTTTACCACATGTTGGAAAACATGAAAATTTTGCAGTATACGGAACCATGTTGGAGAATGGGAATCAAATGTTTAGAATTTACAAAAAATTCAATTCTGTAACATTTGTGAAATATTTGAAAGAGTTGCAATACAGGTATGGAAAAATCTCAATAATGTTGGATCGCGCTTCGGTGCACATCAAAAAAAGTCAAAGAATTTCTAACAGACAATTCCAATGTCAAATTAATTTGGTTGCCAAAGGGATCACCATATTTGAACATGATCAAACTGTGCTGGAAGATTAGCAAATATGCATTGGTGATATCAGAATATTATCCAACGTTTACCATTATGCAGAATGTGGTGTCGGAATATTTAAGGATGATAAAATTCAATCTGGAGATTGCAAATTATATATTTAGAAAATCTCCAAAAATACTCATGAACTTTTGATCGCCGCTATATATCTAGTTATTATTACGATACAATTTTTATATTCTCATTTCTTATATGATATATGATATCACATCATTCTTCAGACGATCAAAAAATGAAATATTTCAAAATGTCCGATGATTTACTTACAAAAATGTTGGATGGTGCTTCAACAGAAACTGAAAATATGTCCAATGCAGCCATAAAAAATATATTTGTGCCACTCCAAAAAACATTAACATTCTTTACTGACAGTCCATATTTAAAACATAATTCAAATGAACCGATGTTGGAAGTAATAATCAATATAATTAATAAATTTTTATTATTTATACAAGAAATAATTAATGAATTAGACAAAAAATATGTTAGAGATAAGAATTTTGTCATATCTAATAAATTGAAACAATCCATATTGCGTTTTAAAAAATCTATGAACAGATATGTAATATTATTGCCAAAATTAAAACAAGAACCGGTTACTCAGTTAATTTCTCGTATAACCTATTTATTACAAAAGGTTTTAGAATCATTTGGTATTTTTAAATATATCATGGACGAGACATTATATCAATTAGAAAAACCTGCATCATATAACGCTAAAAATTTACATATAGATGACGCATTACATGAATTTATATTCGATATGACACCAAATCTAGATTCATTTGATGAGTCTCCATTTTTAAATCTAAAAAATCATGTTAAAGAAATGCGAGAATTATACTGTGATGGTTATTTCTCCTCATCAGCAATACAATGTATTGTAGTTATCGAAGGATTATTAAATATAAATTTAAAACATATGAAAAAAAATGTGAAACCTAAAACAATTGCTAATAAATTAAATATGTTGTCAGAAAATCGTCATTTCGATATAATTTTTGATGATCAATTTAAAGAGGCATTTATTAAAATTAAGAAATACAGAGATGATAGTGCCCATCCAAATCCATATTATAACAGTGATAAAAATATCGCTACACTTTCATTTTATATGTTAATTTTGATTAATAATTCTGTCCGGACAAATATTCAAATGTCTAAAATATATCCTGCAGATCATTAGGCCGAAGGAATCACGAACGTAAGATGCAAAGAAAATTGTGGCATTTGTGACAAACGAGGCATAATCTGACTGCTCAAGTTACGCATTGAGTCAGTGTTCGGATTTAATTAGGTTTGGTTCAACATGCGATTTATTTATTATTTTGTTTCACATACCAATCTTTTATGACTCTAGTTGCAACACAATCGTCCTTGTTGTAATCCAATATCATATCCAGAGATTTTGAGCTTCCAACTGGATCGTTTATGTATTGAAAATATAGGCCTATTGAAGACATTGCTCCAACATCCTGATGTTTCCACTCATATCCCAACAATTTTGCTATTGATTTGATGCTGGTGCCCGGTATAGGAAATACGTACGAAGATGTTACTACAGGGTGTAAATCACATAATACATCAGGGTGCAGTATAATACATTGTTCATCATCAGATATGTTATACTTGTCCATCATTTTTTTCATATGTGTTTTTTCATAATGATGCCAGTGGTATAGGATGTAATCTTCTTGTTTTTTAATGAATTCTATAAATTTATGCATCATCTCTTCTTCCGAATTAACATCCTTTGCAATAAACGGAAAATATTCTTCTCCATCATCTTTACGCACAAGAGTTCCTATAAGATAGTCTGTCATGTCTAATTTATGATGCATTATGGTTATGGGATCAATGCCTTCCAAATCAAAGAATATCTCAGTCGATCTATGTGGTAGTGATTTAGGCGGTCCAATACACAATATTTCATTGGAAAGTATCGCTTTAGCAGAATTGAACATGACATTTCCAGTTTTTCCACCAATCCCTTTTATTTCCAAAAGTTTTTGTTTTCCGATTCTAACAACATCATCAAGTTTTGGATATCCAGCTTCAACAAGTTTAGATTTCATTTTAGGACCCACATTTGGAAGTATTGAAACATCTTTTTCTTCAATTGCCATCCTATTACAGTAATCTTTCCATGGATATCTACACGAATCAAATGTAGGAGTTGGCCGTTCCCCACCCTTGAGTTGAAACACTTTTTCGATTATATCAGATAATTTATCTTCGTATTCTGTAAATTTAAATGGAAATACTTGTTTTTCCATGTTTATGATATAAAATGTCTCTGGAATATAATTTTGTATTTTACCAATAACATAATTATACAAAGCGGCTTGTAATTTGTGCCCTTCCTTTATAGTTTTTGCAGATTTTATTTCTTTTACAATATAATGGTACTCGCCAAAACTTGACGAACCGTTCTCTTTTACAAGCTGATCTGTTGTACCATACAATCCTTTAGGTAGAAAATATAATGGCGCGTTAAGGATAGCTGGAGCTCCAGATATCATCTGCTGAAGTACATCACTAAATCCTTCTTTTGGAGTTTTAAAAACCAGTGGTGCTAAATTTGGAAACATTTCATTATTTATTCGTGATTCGTGCATATTTCCTATTTCAATAAGCTTTTCGAGATAGAGATCTAATATCGTGTCCTTTTCTGATTCAGATACAAAATTATGACAATATAGAAAGAATGGAGATTCCACATATCGGCTTATGTCGGTTGCAGATAGTGTATAATTTGTTTTTTTATTCATACATATTTGTAGTATGTCCTCATAATCCATTTTTTATACTGCATAAATGTTTTCTTTAAATCTATCGATCTAGAATTCTAAAAATAAATATGTCATACAGATGCCAAATCTTTTGTAAGTACAATAATGATACCTTATGTCATGATTTTTAGACGGAACGCATATCCAACACATTCACGGATAAACGCGTCCAGTACGTTTAACGTGGGACACCATCTGTCTAGACCTCCTCAAACATACGTCGTATTCACCTACCAAAGATGGTATTCCGCTCTAACGTGTAATAGTGGATGAATTCTAGCTATACACCGTATGCCCTGGATGTAACGAACGACAGGTACCTGCCAAAGCTAGTCTACGTCAAGGTAACAGAGATCAATTGCCAATATCACATAACTAGAATGTCATAATATTGAATAAAAAATAAAAATAATTGAATTACATGTTCATTGCGAGGATTGGAGTGGGCCCCCATAAAATGAGAACACTCAAAGTGTTACAAATTTTACCCCCTCTGGAGTGGATTTGTCAATGAAAAAACCACATCGTGCTCCAGATGAAAAGGTGCGTATCATCATGGAGTCAATAAACACACACATTACCCCAGCTGAGCTGTGCCGTAGACACAACATCAGTCCGATAACATTCAGTCGTTGGAGGGAGTCATTCATTGAATCTGGCAAAGCTGCTCTTTCAGGCAAGCCCAGAGACAATGCAGTCAAGACGCTTACAAGTGAAAATGAATCCCTCAAAAAGCTCATTGGTGAGCTGACCATCGCCAATGATGTTTTAAAAAAAACGTTACTGGGGAGTATAAAATGAAAGCCGTTACACTCATGCAGGAGCAAGGTTTGAGTCTTCGCAAATCCGCACGCTATACTGGAGCGTCCAACAAGAGACTGTATGCTGTCAAAAAACCACGCGTTATCGGAATTGATAAAGAAATCTCAAAACTAGTGCAACAGGTTGCTTCGAACAGACCCACGTATGGAACACGAAGAATGGCAACCACCATGTCTCGTATTACAGGCAAACCCGTAAACCGCAAAAAGATTAAGAAAATATACCATTATCTAGGCTGGAATACGCCTGCAAAACCCAAAAAAGAGATCATACGCTCAAGGAAGCGCCCAAAGCCCACAAGACCGGATCAGCTTTGGCAAGCTGACATGACGTACATTTGGTGCGGTCAGGACAGATGGTGTTACCTATTCAACGTCCTTGATGCATTTACCCGTGAATGGGTAGGATATGCGTTTGAGCCAAGAGCGGTGACGGACGGTGCCATTGCAGCATTAACTGAAGCTTTGGCCTCCAAGAAACCGGATTGCTCAAATCTTACTCTAAGAACAGATAACGGTTCCCAGTATGTTTCATTACAGTTTGGCAAAGCCGTAAAAGCATACGGTGTACGGCAGGAATTCATCCACTATCACACGCCAGAGCAAAACGGTCATGTGGAATCCTTCCACAAGAGTCTCAAGAAAGAGTATGTCTGGCCGCGCGACTTTGAGACGTTCCAGGACGCAGAGGCTGCAATATCATACGCCTTTGAGGATTACAATCAGAACCGTGTACACTGCAATAGGATACGCGACGCCATCAGAATTTGGCACCGCACGGAGGGCAATGATAAAATGAGCCCTCTGATCCTATCATTTTTAATGCAAAAAACGTTCTCCTTCTACAGGGGTCCGCACCAAGCTACACGCTTAAAATATGTTAAAATTTATCATATTTTAGGATCAAATACGCATGCAACTTCAAAACTCTAGACATTTACAAACATTTCGGTTCTATGGTATGATGTCAGCACCTCGTGCTATTTTGTGCATACATCTTCATTTATTGCATAAATTCTAGGCATGGCGTGACCTCGCACATTAACAACCATCGAATACTTAATTATGATGTCAACCATAGTATAAGTGATAAAAATGAATCAAGACGAGAAGAGAATCTATCATTTGGGCATAATATTGAAGAATATCGACTATTTCAACATGAATAAGTTTGATGATCGACTAATACTTCAAAAAACAATATATATCCTAAAATCATTTGGTATTGATTTAGGATATGAATACAACTGGTATCGTTATGGAGTATATTCACCAGATCTGACATCTGATGGATTTGATTTGATGGATATTTATCAAGAAATCCCCAAAATAAATATGGAATATAAATCCAAGGAGACACAATTACAATTCAATTCTTTCCTGAAATTCATGAACGATAAAAAATCGAATGCTGATGTACTGGAGCTTTCATCTTCAATATGTTATTGGGTTCGTATAAAAACTACCAAGAAAGAGACAGTAGATATGGTCAATGTTGTGAAGTCGTATTTTGACGTTAGTGATTGTGAACACATGTGGGACGAGCTTTACAAATATAACATTGTAGGACGAGTGTAAGTTGATGAGTAAAACAGAAGAAATCTCTAATTTTAATGCAGTATGTATGAGAGAAGTAAAAAACTCAAAAATATTAGATCAGTTAAAATCATCACAAATAAAACTGAATGACAGAGTTGAGATAGAATTATCCGCTGAAATTGAATTAACACTAATTAAATTACGATCACAAATCGCCAAAAAAAAGAAAAAACAACGATATATGAAACAAGTGAATATGTCATTAAATATTATCATCATCAGCATTGCAATGATTTTTATGTCTTTTACAGCTAATATACTTCTTCCAGAACCATATAATTTGATCTTAGCAGTTGGGTTTATAATTCCCATCGTATATAATATTGGTCGGTACTGGAATTATAAAATACGTTAATAATAAAAATTTTTGTTCCATATTGACACTTATTATGGCTATGAGTATATTCACACAATCCGACATTCCAGAAATAACCTGGTGGGAGATTGATTTTTTTGGTCTAGGTGACATACCACCATACGTAAATATGCTTTTGGTGTTCATATTATTTAGTTTATTATATTTACTCTGCCGCATTATGACAGAAAAAATCACAAAATACATACCTTAACACCATTCGTATCGTGGCAAAATAGGGGTGTGGTATTTGTAACAATTTAGTACAAATAACAATATACCACAAATTAGCATATTTACAACAAAATATCTATAATATGATAAAAATTGTAACATGTTACATAACAGAATATGCTCAAGGGGATTCTACCAAATGTAGTAATATGCAAGATTACAAATGGTCACCGCTCAGAGGACGGCGCCAAAGCTCACAAGATATTGATGAATATAAAGGAGACGTGCAGGCTGAGGAATCTGGACTTTCATGATTATTTGGAAGAATATTTATTCAATTTAACTTCAAAACTCTAGACAGTTACGTAAATTGATTATTTTATGAACCCATATGTTTTGTTCATTATGACCGATAACATTTGTCCAGGCATCAAATATGTGATAGTCTCATTTGGTGTGATGTTTTTTGGTATTGTGTTGATCATCGCATCCATTCCTGCTATAGATCATTGCATGCAATGTAATCCATACTTGGACAAATCTGGAGTCATAATAATGACGATATGCGCATTATTTGCAGTCATATCTTTTACTCTCAGAAGATCATCAAAGTAGAACTAAATTTGGTTCGGGCTACCACATAAGTAGATTTTAAGAAAACTGGCATAAATTACATCATATTTTACGACATATTGCGATCAGAATAGTCTCCACATCCCCAAGTTAACAGAAAAACACTCTAAATTAACAGCAGGTCTGAAATAGTGGAAAAGACATAAGAGTTAACAGAGTAAACAACCTAGGTCATATCACAACCTGCCTAATTCTGACATTTTGACTAAAACGATATTAAAATATCCAAGTTGGCGACAATTTTGATTCCATAGATTTAGATCATCCCACAAAGTGGACGAATTATGAGAAACACCCACGGAGATGATCCACTATGAGTAGAAAGCACTGTGTAATAAAAATATCGAATGCAGAAACCAAAGAGGCGGATAAAAAAGAATTGCCGAGAAAAACCTGAAAAGCCGTGCTGCATCCATGCTGTTTGGCCATCTGAGCCAGTTTGCAGTCCCAAAAGAATACAAAAAAGAACTCAAATGCATGAACAAATGTAAGAACGGCAGACGTTACATGTATCCGGACAAGCTTTTTTGGGTATTATCGGTAATCCAAGCGTGCACAAGTTACTCAAGCTGCACTATTGAAGGGATGGTTAGAAAAGTAATGGATGATGCATCTCCATCTAGCAGTACGATATACAAACGCATACAGAGATTGGACATTTCTGATAACGGATTGGAAAAGATGGCCCGCATGTGTGGTCTGTCTTTAAAAACACTTGATCCGACAAGGCGCATGAACGGACAGCCTACGATGCTCATCTCTATTGATTCAAGCGGACTGAAACTATCAAAACTTGGATCATGGATAAAAGAAAAATGGGGCATATCAAGTCCGTTTCTAAAACTGCATCTTGTCATAAACGTAGAAACGCTTGAAATACTCGATTTTAAGATAACAAAAAGCAACAAGGGGGATGCATCACAGTTCCCACAGATGATCAGACATGCACGCAAAAAGATCAGATGGCAGCTTGCGCACATGATATCTGAGATGGATTCAACTGAAGAGACTGCCAAATACAAAAACACAATGATGAAAATTCTTGGCGATGGGGCATACGGTACAAAAGAAAATTACAACGTGTGTGACAAACTTTGCATGTCTGGTCTGTTAAAGGTGCGTATCAATTCAGCACTGTCAGGCGGCAGTCATGAACGCAATACGGCGGTGCAAGATCAGCTTGGAGGAGATGCAAGCAAGCGTACAATGAATGATGTTTCAATACAAAAACGAAAGGAAAATCTGAAAAAATGGAAAAAAGATATAGAGTATGGAAAAAGATGGCACTCTGAAATTGTTTTTGCAATATTCAAAGAAAGGTTTGGAGAACATGTACGATCAAGATATATGAAAAACATAAAGCAAGAAATTGGCATGAAAATCCTAGTGTACAATTTGTTAATATGTGCCGTACACTGACACAAACTGCAATAAGCCTAGCGGACGCTGTATGCAGATGTGTGAATTTTGGAAGATTTTTGTGTAAAATTACGGTTTGATAACAAATGGGTCCGGATATCGATGACAGGTGTGTGTTTTTGGAAGATTTACTGTCATTTTTGATGGAATTTCCAATAGAATTTTCAATAGTTGTGACATGACCTATATAGTATAAGAAGTTATTAATTACGTTTAACCACTCTGTAACAAAAATTTAATCGCTACGTTTAGATCGCACCAGATTTAAGAGCAAATATGACGCGACAGAACAGAATTCCGACAGGCATCGAGTTCATGCCAAACATGAGCATCACATATCTTAGAAATTGTTATGCAAAAGAAAAGATTCCAGTTGCAAAACAGCGTCTTCTCTCATGGATTAAAAGAAAACAGGACAAAACAATGGAGAAGATTGGCGAGGAGCTTGGCGTAAAAGAGACAACAGTATGCAAATGGCTCATACGGGTAATGGAGGATGGACTAGCCTCAAGATACAACATAAAACGTCTTGGCAGGGAATGCCATCTTTCAGAAAAACAGCTTGAAAAACTAACAAAGGATCTGATTGCCGGACCTGAAAAATGCGGATATAGTCAGTCCGCATGGTCTACTGTAATGGTAACGGATCACATTTGGAAAAAATTCAAGGTACAATATGTCCCACGTTCTGTACAAAATTTACTCAAACGTCTTGGATTTACAATTCAAAAACCCCGTCAGTACCATCCCAAAGCTGCATCAAAGAGTGAACAGGAACGCTTTAAAAAAAAGCTAGGCACATATTGGCACAAAGAGAGGCACACGGAGCAGTAACTGTATCCATGGATGAGATTCATCTTTACCCAACAACCAATATCCGTAACGCATGGTACCTCATAGGCAGCAAACCCCAAGTTCCATTAGATCCGACCAGACACAGAATAACCATGTTTGGAGCTTTAAGCAAGGATTCTTTCATATTCGAGTTTTACGATAAAGCAAACAAAGACAGTCATTTGGATTTTATAAAAATCCTGGAAAAAGAGTTTGGCCGTGTGACAATAGTGCATGATAATGCATCTTATCATCGTCACCGTGACGTATTTGAATACATCAAATCTAGAAAAGGACGAATCAGTTTAATTTATCTTCCACCGTATACGCCAGAGCTGAACCCAATAGAAATCCAGTGGCGTGTTTTACGAAAATGCATATCAAATGGGCATTTTGAATCGATCAGACACCTGAAAAAGAAAATTGACCGGGTCATATTGTCTAATCAGATGAAACTTGTCAAACTGCACGATTATCTAATTTTTTAGAAACAATAATGTGGGGTAATTGTTACTATGGAGATTGTATTCGGTGTGTTTGTGATAAAATGTAAATTATAAATTCTTATACTATATCAACGCATACACAAAAAACATCCACACTCGGGGGGCTGGAGTACGCCTGCAAAGCCCAAAAAAGAGATCATTCGCTCAAGGAAGCGCCCAAAACCCACAGGACCTGATCAACTTTGGCAGGCTGACATGATGTACATTTGGTGCGGTCAGGACAGATGGTGTTACCTATTCAACATCCTTTGCATTTACCCGCGAATGGGTAGGATATGCGTTTGAGCCAAGAGCGGTCACGGACGGTGCCATTGCAGCATTAACTTAAGCCTTGGCATCCAAGAAACCGGATTGCTCAAATCTTACCCTAAGAACAGATAACGGTTCCCAGTATATTTTAGCGCAATTTGGCAAGGCTGTAAAAGCATACGGTGTGAGGCAGGAATTCATCCACTATCACACGCCAGAGCAAAACGGTTATGTGGAATCCTTCCATAAGAGTCTCAAGAAAGAGTATGTCTGGCCGCGCGACTTTGAGACGTTCCAGGACGCAGAGGCTACAATATCATACGCCTTTGAGGATTACAATCAGAACCGGGTACACTGCAATAGGATATGCGACGCCATCAGAATTTGGCACCGCACGGAGGGCAATGATAAAATGAGCCCTCTGATCCTATCATTTTTAATACAAAAATCATTCTCCCTCTACAGGGGTCCGCACCATTGAATTCTGCCCATCTAAAATTAGATCGCTATTCTAGAAAAATTCTGATCGCAAATATCCATAATAATACCTCAACATACTACATTAACCCCCGAAATTTCACACCATTTTGTATATAAAGAAACAACCCCCGAAACTTCACACCTAGCCACAACCCCCGCCAACTTCACAGAACCTTTGACCGGGTTCTGTGTAATCCACGGGGGTTATGCCTGAGTGTGTAATTTCGGGGGTTTTTGCTTTATATACAAAATAGTGTGTAAATTCGGGGGTTGGTACAAGCATCACGTGGATATTTGCGATCAGGGTTTTTTTGAAATAGCGATCTAGTTTTAGACGAGTCAAACTCTTACGAAAATCATTAGATGTGAAATTTCAGGGTTTTTACAGAATCTGCGATCAGAAAGGTATGAATTCACCATTTGGTTATGAGATCTGTTTAACAATATGCCTACGAAAGTATCAATTTTGAGAGATTTTTTCATATATTAGATCGAAGTATGTGATTTTGGAAGATTTTCGATCAGAGTATGGTATGGTATACTATGAATATCTAAATAAATTCTGCTCAAACCACTTGTATGTCATTGTCAATCCTTCTTCCAGGGTAAATTTTGGCTTCCACATTGGGGATTGACTCTCAATGTCAAATGATATGGGTTTGCCATCGACCAGCTCGCCCGGTTCATATTCGCCAGATTTGATATTGATGTCACTTTTACCAATTTTTGTAACCATTTTTGCTAGAGTCGTATTCTTGACAATATTGTTTCCAGCATTTCCTGCACAGTGCAGTGTTTGACCTATGTACTGGTCTAGATTTTCTATTAATTTTGCATAAAATTCAATAATGTCATCTCCAAATGTCCACAATCTCTTGGCATTTGGAGATCTGACGGTTATATCCCTGCCTTTTAACACATTCAATATCAACTGGGCCGGAAATTCATCACTTCTCATTCTAGCCCCATATCCACTACCTACCCGTGTTATCACGCAGGGTACTCCATGAGCTTTGTGGTATGTACTGTAAAGTAGTTCTGCGGCAGCCTTGGTCCAGCCATATACAGAAGAGGGGTTTGGGAGCATTTTTGAAACATATACGGATCCTGCAGGATGTCCATACAGCGTATTAAAGGAGCTTGGATAGATTATTGTGGGTTTTTTTGCATCCATCTTGCTGACCGTTTCCAAAATCCGAAATGATGGGGCGAGGTTTGCAGTAAACGTATGTGTTGGGCTAGATGTTCCAAGTGGTCGATCTGCCACCCCTACCCCGCTGTCTACTATTACATCAATTCCTCTAATATCGTCTAACAATAGGTCGTTTGAGGCCTTCCAGATGTATTTTATCTGATCTCATACGTTGTTTAGTCTCCAAGCTTCATCTATTCGGCAAATATCCAAGCATGTTACATCAATTCCCATCTTTAGGAATCTCTCAGTTAATGCAGAACCAATAACGCTGGAGGTACCAATTATTAGGATTTTCAATATATACTATAATTATAGATGAATTGTGAATATTAACTTTAATTTCATGGTGAGGTCACGTCATGCCTAGAATTTATGCAATAAATGAAGATGTAGGCATAAAATAGCACGAGGTGCTGACCTCATACATAATTCTATTAGAAAAGTTTAAATGCACGTTATGACCATTATAAGTTGAGGCTAAGCAAGAGTGAACTCGTGTAATAATCCTAACTATCGTAACATGATGGGATTGATCGTACCAGAATCAATTTGGCAATGTTGCCTCATACATTTAAACTAAACTTTGTTTTATATATGAAATCTGTGCCTGTATGAATTCATCTATTAAATAATAACGGGCACCGAGTCATAGGTCATATCACAACCTGCCTAATTCTGACATTTTGACTAAAACGATATTAAAATATCCAAGTTGGCGACAATTTTGATTCCATAGATTTAGATCATCCCACAAAGTGGACGAATTATGAGAAACACCCACGGAGATGATCCACTATGAGTAGAAAGCACTGTGTAATAAAAATATCGAATGCAGAAACCAAAGAGGCGGATAAAAAAGAATTGCCGAGAAAAACCTGAAAAGCCGTGCTGCATCCATGCTGTTTGGCCATCTGAGCCAGTTTGCAGTCCCAAAAGAATACAAAAAAGAACTCAAATGCATGAACAAATGTAAGAACGGCAGACGTTACATGTATCCGGACAAGCTTTTTTGGGTATTATCGGTAATCCAAGCGTGCACAAGTTACTCAAGCTGCACTATTGAAGGGATGGTTAGAAAAGTAATGGATGATGCATCTCCATCTAGCAGTACGATATACAAACGCATACAGAGATTGGACATTTCTGATAACGGATTGGAAAAGATGGCCCGCATGTGTGGTCTGTCTTTAAAAACACTTGATCCGACAAGGCGCATGAACGGACAGCCTACGATGCTCATCTCTATTGATTCAAGCGGACTGAAACTATCAAAACTTGGATCATGGATAAAAGAAAAATGGGGCATATCAAGTCCGTTTCTAAAACTGCATCTTATCATAAACGTAGAAACGCTTGAAATACTCGATTTTAAGATAACAAAAAGCAACAAGGGGGATGCATCACAGTTTCCACAGATGATAAGAAAGGCACGCAAAAAGATCAGATGGCAGCTTGCGCACATGATATCTGAGATGGATTCAACTGAAGAGACTGCCAAATACAAAAACACAATGATGAAAATTCTTGGCGATGGGGCATACGGTACAAAAGAAAATTACAACGTGTGTGACAAACTTTGCATGTCTGGTCTGTTAAAGGTGCGTATCAATTCAGCACTGTCAGGCGGCAGTCATGAACGCAATACGGCGGTGCAAGATCAGCTTGGAGGAGATGCAAGCAAGCGTACAATGGATGATGTTTCAATACAAAAACGAAAGGAAAATCTGAAAAAATGGAAAAAAGATATAGAGTATGGAAAAAGATGGCACTCTGAAATTGTTTTTGCAATATTCAAAGAAAGGTTTGGAGAACATGTATGATCAAGACATATGAAAAACATAAAGCAAGAAATTGGCATGAAAATCCTAGTGTACAATTTGTTAATATGTGCCGTACACTGACACAAACTGCAATAAGCCTAGCGGACGCTGTATGCAGATGTGTGAATTTTGGAAGATTTTTGTGTAAAATTACGGTTTGATAACAAATGGGTCCGGATATCGATGACAGATGTGTGTTTTTGAAATATTTACTGTCATTTTGGATGGAATTTCCAATAGAATTTTCAATAGTTGTGACATGACCTATGTAAGTATGCGTTTATTTTCCACATCAGGAAATGGTAAATTTGGATGTTTTGATTTTTCAGAAATCGCCAAAAACGTGATTGGTGTTAAGAAATAACGTGTGTCGTCAATATTTAATGATGAAGGCGAGTCGCCTATCTTGATATGGCCAACCTTTTCAAGTTGTAGCATATATTTTTTCAAAGCACCATTATCAATCGTAGTGTTACTGTTATCATGAAGATATTTCAAGATTTCAGTGCCAGTTATGCCGTATGGCCATTTGGTATACAGTATTTTTAATATTTGATAATGAGTTATTATCATGTACTGCATATTGATATTATTGTGGCATGATTATAAATGTGCTATTATATGAAATTCTACCACGTTATGGAATATGCCTGCTAGATTTTCTCGGATGTTAACAATAGATGGACATATTACGATCCAATTTTATCTCACCTCCCCAAGTTAACAGAAAAACACTCTAAATTAACAGCAGGTCTGAAATAGTGGAAAAGACATAAGAGTTAACAGAGTAAACAACCGATATGTATTAATATTATGAAATATATATAATATTATGCCAAACTATCAAATTTTATTCATTCTCACATTAATTATAATATTATCAACTGTCACAATCTCTACCACATACGCGCAACCCTCAGATTATGTTCAAAGTCCAAAAAAACAGCTTGATAGTGGAACGATGCCGCATAATATAGTATGCCGAGACGATCTTTTACTCGTTGATCGAGGAATGGATAAAATTGCATGCGTATCAGAAAAAACCGCTCAAAAACTCGGATGGTCGGTATTGACCAATACACAACATACTGAAATAAAATATCCTGCCGTAAATACATCTAGAGAAACAAATGCCAATGATGGAAAAATTACCATCACTAGCGGATCACATCAATCTTTTATAAATCTTGTGAGTCCATTTATTTCATTAGAAGTTTCACGAGATATCAAAATTAATGAAACATCTATAATAAATTATACCGTGGATTGGCTTGATGAGGATGGCACTCCTCAATATGCTGTACCTGATGGTAGACCTCATCGTATTGATGAAAATGGTAATATTCGATATCTCGATATACATGGAAACGATGTGATGGTTGTTCCTAAGATTATATTACACTCTGAATTTATCATGCTGACTGATTCATTCAAACCTAAATCAATCGCAGCAAGTCCTCATATAAGATATCTGAAAGTAGTTTATCATGGAGAGCCCATATTTTTTACTAATGAAACTGTCCACGGTTCCATAAAGTTTCAATTAACAAGACCACTGGTGCATACAGATAGTATCTTTAGTGTAGGGGTGCATGATGTGGGATTGGATTTACAACTAACCCCTACTGAACATGGAGTAAAAGCTATATCCAACACAGATCCGGAATTTAGAGTATCTAGTTATCGCGATACCACACAATATTTCGGATTGTCCTTTAATCATACAACACAAAAATGGTTTAGTGGCGATCGGGAATTTGAAACATTGCCAAGTGGTCTGCCTGATTACATACCAAAACCTCAACCTGTCCAACAATTTACTCCGCCGCCAAATGTAGTTAAAGAACCCGGATATGTGCCTCAACCAGGTTGGGAAGGCCTTGCCGAATTTTTAAGATCAGTGGAAAAAAATGAAGGTATTCAAATTACTAAAAATTGGCTGATGGATGAAAATCTTTCAGAAGATTTTGTAGATGATTTTTTTAACGCATATCCGGAATTTTCAACACAAAATACAATATTTAATGATTTTTTTTTACCCAAGGTGACAGCAGCAGCTCCGCTTCAATTTTATGTATATGGGTATTATAATACCATAAATGAGGATCTAAATCATGTTCCAGCAGATGATTATCTCATATGTGCATTCGATGTTAATATACACAATAATAGTGATATGACTATATTAAAAAGTGGCGACCGTGATGTTTGTACTCGATCATATTCTAATGGCTTCTTTAAATTAATAGGAATAAATGAGGATCCAAATCCTGGTGGGGGATACATGGATTTACTTATTGGTGTATCATTAGTAAATGATGCAGTTAAAATTATAAACAATAACAAACCTGTGGAATTTTATGAATCACTTGCAAATATACGTTATGGCATACAAGATAGAATAATTTACGTAGGTACCGTAAACCAATATCCGATGAATTATCCAATTACACATCAAATGTATGCTGATGTGACATCCATGCATGATTTATTATACTCAAAGGTGTCGTATGATGCACCTACCGTTAACGTAACATTAAATGATATTAGACCGGCATCCTATCTAAATGCGACAATCTATATTCCATATGTGCTGAATTATAACATTACTGCTGTACTCCCACATGAATACGCCCATCATATTCAAGATCAAATTTATATAAATTTAAATTCAGAAATACCCATATGTCGTGGTCATAATATTGATAGCCATTACACCGATAAATGCGGATGGGTTGAAGGTTGGGCTTGGTTTTTTACAATATGGATGAGGGATTCGCCCATATTGTATCCTGGGTTTTATGTTGATCCAATTGATTTTGAGTATGCAACTTTCAACGCTGGTACTACTACAGAATATCCTTTTTCTGATCGATTTAACATTACTGGCAGCAAATATGAATCATGGGTGGCAGCCTCTTTATGGGATATATATGATGATGCCAATGAAATCAACGACACACTTTCTACTGAATCCCAGTTATGGCGCGCATTTAAATATGATAATTCATCAACAATCTTTGACTTTGAAAATAATTGGAACAATTTGGGATATCCATCACTAGGATTAAACTTTCATCATAATAACATCCGATATTATGTGGACAAAACCAATCCACAAATTGAAATCACGCATCCGTCACATAGATCCACATTCCAAAGTAAAAACATTGTCATTAATGGAACATCATCAGATAACATTAATGTCACTTCTATAACGATTTTTGTTAATGATGTGCTCAATTCCAATCTGACAAATAATTTGCACATCTGGTCTACCACAATATCATTATCCCGTTCTACCAATACGGTCACTGCAATGGCAGAAGATGCACAAGGGAATATAGCCCGAGATTTCATCTATTTGTATCATGATGATGATGATGGTCATTATATCATAAAAGAGATAACTAAACTTGCTGAAATATTATGGAACTCAAATTCCCCATGGACAGATGAGTCAGTTATAAACCAGTACGGCGTAATGGACGAGGTGCTGGAGGCAAGTGATTGCGATAACGAGTGCGAACTAGTTACGATACAAAGTATGAATCTAACAGAGTATGATAATGCCAACTTGAATCTCTGGTATTATCTATCAAGCAGAATAGATGCATACCAAAATGAAGGTCTCAGAATAGAAGTATCCAACGTATCTAACTCGTGGCACGAGATTGCATTTTTTGATGATGTAAACACAGATTCATTCACATGGACTGAAATGAACATGAATTTGGATGAATATTCATCCAGTGAGAATTTTAACGTGCGCGTAACGGCCATTAGTAGTAAGAGTGATGAAATTATACGCATAAACGATGCAAACATTACAGGAACAGAAACAATAGAAATAAAAATAAAATCCAAAAATGTGACAATTTTCCAAGATCATGCAGATACGTTCCAAGAGTGGGATCGCTCAGGAGAAGATTGGCTAATCACAAACACCACAAACCAAAACAATGTTGATGATACTGTCTTTCATGCGGTTGACTGTGATCAAGATTGTATACTTGTTATGAAAAACGGTTTGAATATGACCCCTTATGAAAAAGTTCATCTTAATTTCTCATATCGTATGACAAATGTTGATGACTATAACGATGAGGGATTAAAAATTGAAGCAAATGACGGAAATGGCAGCTGGCAGCAGGTGGCAAATTATACGGAGCGCCACAATAACGAGGAACGTTTCGGTATAGAATGGTCTAGTGATAATATAGATATTGGCAAATATATCTACAGTGACAGTCTTACACTGCGCTTTACAGTCGCTAGCGACAGTCATAACGAACATGTATATTTGAATGACATTCATATATATGGTGATCTTAAAATAAACTACGAAACTAAATTCATAATTCCTACAATATCAAATTCCAATACCAATAACCTCTACGCAAAAACTGGAGACAATATTACCGCAACAATGAATGTAACAGGACCCATATCAAACATTACTGCCATGATACTGGATCGCAACGCCACAATTCTAATACAAAATGGTTCAATAAGTGCGGTACAGACTGTAATGACTGAGGATACAAACGGTCCTGTATCATTTACAATCATGGCAAATGCACCCGGAAATAAAATATTGCTTGCAACTCATGACAACTTAACATCCGCCAATATCATAGTGGACACAGTAAAACCAATCATCGACATAATAGGAGACAACCCCGTAACTCAAGTGCATAACAGCTTTTACTTTGATCTGGGATGTTCAGTATCTGATGCAAACAATCCATCCTATGCCAGCATTGTAACCTCAAATCACACACTGATTGACACATCCAAACTGGGAAATCAAACCATACAATGTTCAGCTGATGCAGATCAGGCAGGAAATATACCTGAAAATAAAACGCGAACCGTAACAGTATTTGATCCAGTCCCGTATGCGATAACTTTGTTTAGTGCCACATCCAACGGGCAAAATCACGCATATGCCAAAACTGGAGATGACGTTACACTTGAACTGCAAACAAACAGACTCATATACGGTGCAGAAATGACCGTCTTGAATAAAACCATCCTGCCGATCATAAACAACAACACATTGACTGCAACTTTTACCATACATGAAAATCATACAAACGGTAATCTCACATTTGCGATTTCACTAATAGACATACTCTCTAGACTCAAAATATCAGAACACGATCTGACAGATACAAACGTCTACGTTGATACAATCGCGCCCAATCTGACCCTAATTGGCATGCCAATTGTTCATATAGAGATAGGACAAGAATATGTAGACCCGGGAGCATTATTATCCGACAATGATCCATCATACAAAGGCAATATTACCTCAAATGCCACGGATGTGAGCACCTCCGTACCCGACATACACATCATAGAATACACCGCAGACGCAGATCTTGCAGGAAACCAGGCACCGATCATAACCCGCATCGTGAACGTGACAGGGGAGGAACCAATCACCATTACCGAATCAATCTCGTACAGTCTGGACATATACAGTAGCAATCCAAACGTACACCGCGCAAGGGCAGATGATATTATAACCGTCGTATTGCACGCAGGCATGGAGATTAATCTTGTAACTGCCACAATACTGGACAAAAATGCCAGCATATCATCCAATGTAACATCCATTATTGCAAGCATTCCCGTATGGTGGAATGATACAAACGGCAATACTACCTTTGAGATTATAGTACAAGATGGACTAGGCAACATGCTAAACGTAACTGAATCAAATCTAATCTCCGAAAACGTATTCGTGGATACAACCCCTCCAACATTACACCTAACAGGAGATCTGAATATTGTGATAATTCGCGGCACCCAGTATTATGAACAAGGTGTGGAAGCACGCGATAACGATCCCACATACGTGGGAACCGTTACATCCAATGCCAACCTTATTGACACGAGCAAAGTAGGAACATACACGATCGTATATCATATAACCCCAGATCCAAGCGGAAACAGAGGCGGAGACAATAGTGGTAACAGACTAGTTGGTACAACCCGCACCGTAAACATAACTGGCACGACAAATTCAGATCCGGCAGCAATGGACAATCCTGTAGCTTTGGGTAATCTACGCATTGGCGGTCAGTTTGCATTTGATCCTGTATATAATGTAGAGACTGTAAAGATCGGTTTTGGAACATATGCCATAACCGTGGATTGGCATTCAAGTAATGCCAGAATAACTGACATTACCGATCCTGCAAACCCTGCTGCCATCAGCTCCATGGTCGATGGGACGGACAGCTTTACGGAACTGCAGGGTCCTCGCAACGTGGATACGACAAGGATAGGCACAAACACGTATGCCCTAATTGCAAGCTATGATGATGACGGATTGCAAATCATAAACATTACAGATCCGACAAACCCCATCGCAGTGGCGGGCATAACTGACAGTACGGATGAAAACCCAACACCGTTTACAGCGCTTGATGGAGCCTTTGATGTGGACGCCTTTGAGATAGGCGATGACACGTTTGCAATAATTGCAAGCGAGAATGACGGACTTCAAATCATAAACATTACCGATCCGACAAATCCGACAGCCACATTTGCGTTCACTGGCGGTGACCCCTACCATGTAGATACGGTACGAATCGGTACTGAAACGTTTGCTATCGTTTTGGGTTCAACCGGCTGGGGTTCGAATTTATTCATAAACATTTCAGATCCTGCAAACCCATTTGTAACACTAATTATAAACGCCAATCCATTTTACTATGTATACTTTCCATACCATTTCAACACAAACGACATAGTGCAGAATGATGGCAGAACCTTTTCGGTCATATCTTCCACATATTACAACAAGGTATACATAATAGAAATTACAAACCCCACCGCACCGAGCGTTTTATCTTCGCCCAGAGACAGCTTTGAGCGTCATCCAACAATCTTTGAATCACTGCAGGCTCCAATGGGTGTTGATATTGTAAAATCAGGGCAACTTGTGTATGCACTTGTGGCAAGTCACGAGGATGACGGCGTGCAGATATTAAACATTACAGATCCTTCCAATCCTACACCTGCTGCAGGAATCCGTGATGGCTATGGCGGCTTTGTATCCACAGGTCTTGCTACAAGCGTCTCGGCAGTACAAATCAATTCAGACCTGTATGCTGTTATAGGCAGCAACGGTGAGGGAATTCAGACAGTCAGTCTTGGTCCGTCTGCAAACCCAATCTCGTCGCAGGGTGGCACTCCGGCGCACGGTGACAAATCATACGAATCAATGCTTGATTCAATCAGAGTAGCTGCTGCCAATTTCAAAGACCCAAAACACGAGCAAGGTCTGATTATAAAATCCAACAATCCAAACTATGAATACGCAAATGCCGGCGATCTGCTCACCATAAGATGGGTTTTGGGTGAAGATATTGCGGATGCATCTGCAACCATTATGGGAAGGGATGCAAATGTTGTCTTTACAGAGAATATAGTATATGCAAGCGCATCCGTACTGGCAGGCGATGCCGGTCATGCAACCTTTGCCATTACCGCCGTTGACTCTGCTGGCAGAACCGTATTTGCAATCGAATCAGATCTTGACTCACCAAACGTCTTTGTGGACATGGATGCGCCTACAATCCAACTGGACGGAAATCTTACAGCGAGAATTCCTGCAGGATCCGAGTATACGGATGCTGGCGCCTCTGTACACGATAATGATCCAACGTATCAGGGTACGACGCGTGAAAACTCTACTGCTCTGAGCACTTTACAGCCTGGAATGTATTTTATAGAATACATTGCGCCCCCCGATGCGGCCGGCAACATGCCTGAGAGCAAAATTAGAACTATAATCATATACGATGATACCTAGTCTTAGAATTTGGACTGGACTGAAAACATGCAAGTCCGATACACTTGAAGTGTTGGCAAATCCCTGAGTTCGTGGTTCGTGAGACCTTTGGAGTGAGTGGGAGTATCCGTGCTGCTGTGTGGAGTGGGCCCCATAAAATGAGAACGCCCAAAGTGGAACAAATTTTATCCAGTCTTGGAGGTATTCATCAATGAAAAGATCACATCATGCTCCAGACGAAAAGGTGCGTATCATCATGGAGTCAATAAACACGCACATCACTCTTGCAGAACTGTGCTGCAACCACAACATAAATCCTACATCCTTTACCCAATAGTGATTTGAACAGAATTTATTCGGATATTCGTGAGTATGTCGCATTCTGATCGCAAATCGTCCAAAAAACTCCCGAAATTACACACTCTAGTCAAGCTCCCGTATTCTACACAGAACCCGGTCAAAAAACGCTTATATTCACATCTGATCGGGTCAAATCATGGGATCAGTAGACAAAGCAGCAATTGTTTGGACCATGGTCATCGTTCTATTTGGTGCAAGTATAGCCGTTATAGGTACTACCATTGATCAATCCGAATCAAATCAGGATGCAATGATGATGGATGAGGAGGAGATGATGTATGATAAGATGATGATGATGGAAGAGGAGATGACAGATATGGAGAAAATGATGAATGCTGACAGAGAAATGATGGGAGATGAGATGACAGATATGGAGAAAATGATGAATGCTGACAGAGAAATGATGATGATGGAAGAGGAGATGATGATGATGGAAAAAGAGATGATGATGATGGAAGAGGAGATGATGATGATGGAAAAAGAAACCGGACCTGTAACAAAATCCGTTTCAATACCATCAGGTACGTTTGTTCAAGGATGTGATGAGACAAACGAGTGCTTTATCCCATATAGCATATCAATCAATGCCGGCGACCGTATCGTATGGTCAAATGATGATACTGCAGCGCATACTGCAACCGGTGGCAGCATTACATCAGGTGAAAGCGGCACTTTTAACAGCGGTCTAATCTCAAGTGGTGCCACGTTCGAATATACCTTTTATGATGCAGGATCATTTGAATACTTTTGCATAGTTCATCCGTGGATGAGCGGCACTATCTCTGTAAACTAGTCTTACCCAAAGTTTTCCTTTTTAGCACATTTCTATTATACGCAACTCCAAACCTGTGAGCCTCATCTCGGGCATACTGGAGAATTTTTAACGCCTTGTTGCTGTGCGGCATTATTATCGGCGCAGACTTGCCATAAACAAATACGTGTTCGAATTCTTTTGCAAGCGAGGCGCACGGTATTTTCAAACCAAGACGTTTTATCTCCCTATATGCTGCGCCAAGCTGCCCTTTTCCTCCATCTATTAAAACAAGGTCCGGCAGGGGTTTTTTCTCCAAACTCAGACGGGAATACCGGCGATGTACAATCTCAGCAATCATTGCATAATCATCAGGTGAACTCACAGTTTTTATCATAAATTTCCTGTATCCGGATTTATCTGGCTGTCCGTCAACAAACCTGGACATTGACCCTACGGCATAATCGAATCCATGATTTGATATATCAAAGCATTCCATACTGTGGGGTATGGTATCAAGCCCGAGCATCTTTTGCATCTCAGCTATTGCCGGTTCCACACCACCAGATACTGCAAGGGCAATGTTGCGCATTACAAGATCCATTATCTGCCTCTGCCGCCCCCTCCCAGGAGTCCTTATGCGCACCTCATACCCGGATTGCTTTGAGAGCATCCTCTCCAAGGTAATCTTTCGTGCAGGTGCAATATTTGTCAAAATTACAGAGGGCACTTTACGCGTCGTATAATACTGGTAGAGGAAATTTGAAAACGTATTATCTGCAATCTCATCGTATGAGAATCGCTCCCTGTCGCGGATTATTCCATTAGACTGCGTCAAACTCATAACATGCGCGCTATCACATACAGTCAAAATCCCCACATAATCCTCATCAGGTATGGATGAGGATCTCTCCATGTTTTGCCTCCCCTTTAGGCTTTGAAGCCGGCGGAGAGTTTCCCGTATCTGTATTGCATCCTCAAAGCGGCCATCATTTGATGCCTCGCGCATCATTTTATCAAGTGTGCGCTCGTACCGTACCATGTCCTTCCTGCCACTTAATACATTATGCAGCTCTTTTATGTGTCCGGCATATTTTTCTCCCCCCGATGCAAACTCACATGGGGCATCGCAATTTCCAATATGGTATTCAAGGCACGCTTTTTTTGGCAAAGTTTTGCATATGCGCACTTTGAATGATTTTCGAAGCATTCCAATTGTTAAAAGCTTTGATGTACCGTGCGTAAACGGCCCGTACGTTTTCCCAGTACCCATAAATTTTCCAGACCTTGTGCGCCGCGCGACAAGCAGCCGGGGATATTTCTCATCAGTAATTCTCAAATATGTGTATTTTTGCTGATCCCTCAACTCAATGTTATAGTGCGGCCGGTATCTTTTTATCAAATTTGATTCAAGCAAAAACGCCTCCTCTTCAGTATCAGTTATTACAAATTCAATGTCGGCTATTTTTTCAACTAATTTCTGCGTCTTGTAATCGCGGTTTTTTGCAAAATACGTGCGAACACGGTTTTGAAGATTTTTAGCCTTGCCCACGTAAATTGCCGAGTTTGCAGAATCCATCATTATATACACGCCCGGATCCTTTGGTATGGAATCAGGTTTTATGCTATACCCGGCGTTTTTTTGCATCTTTATTTGCACCCCCAAGATATCTGCCAGTATGCCCCATGGATTTTGCCACATCTTTGGGCGTACCGCATGCAACAATCTTACCGCCCATCTCCCCGCCTTCAGGACCCAAATCTATTATCCAATCAGAGCATCGTATCACATCAAGATTATGCTCTATTACGATTATTGTATTTTGTTTGTTTGCCAGACGGTTTAAAACATCCAAGAGTTTTTGAACATCGGCAAAATGCAGACCCGTGGTTGGCTCATCAAGTATGTATAAAGTTCTGCCAGTATCCCTCTTTGAGAGCTCAGAGGCCAATTTCACCCTCTGCGCCTCACCGCCAGATAATGTAGTTGATGACTGTCCCAATTTTATGTACCCAAGCCCGACATCATAAATTGTCTGCAGTTTGCGGGCTATTGCCGGATGGTTTTTAAAAAATTCAAGCGCCTCCTCTACTGTCATTGCAAGAATATCTGAGATATTTTTCATTTTAAATACAATGGAGAGTGTCTCACTGTTGTAGCGCCTCCCCTTGCATTCATCGCATGTGATAAAGACATCGGAGAGAAACTGCATCTCTATCTGCTTTACACCATCACCCTCGCATGAAAAACACCTCCCCTCTGAGACGTTGAATGAAAACCTCCCCGGCCCGTATCCGCGCTGGCGCGAGGCATCAGTTGAGGCATACAGGTCCCGTATGGGGGCAAAGACTCCAATGTATGTTGCCGGATTTGATCGGGGCGTGCGCCCTATCGGGGACTGATCTATTGCCACAACTTTGTCAATGCCAGATGCCCCTTTGATTTTATCATGTTTGCCCGGCCTTGTTTGTGATTTGTAAATTTTCGCAGCCATTGCCTGCAATAATATCTGATTTACCAGGGTGGATTTTCCAGAACCGGAAACTCCAGTTACGGCAGTGAATAATCCAAGGGGAAATTTCACGTCTATATTTTTAAGATTGTTCTCAGATGCCCCGTGCACCTCTAGCCAGCCGTACTGTTTGCGTATCTTCCCATCTAGTGTAATTTTCAGCCTCTTTGCAAGGTATGCGCCGGTAATTGATTTTTTTGATTTTAAAATCATCGATGGGGTTCCCTCAAATACCACTTTACCCCCGTGAACGCCGGCTCCGGGTCCAAGATCAAGCAGCCAGTCAGAGCTGCGTATAATCTCCTCATCATGCTCTACAACTATGACGGTATTTCCCAAATCCCGCAGCCTCTCAAGTGTTGAAATTAAACGGTCATTATCCCTCTGGTGCAATCCTACTGTAGGCTCATCAAGCACGTACAGTACGCCTGTAAGATTTGATCCAATCTGCGTTGCAAGCCGTATTCTTTGTGATTCACCGCCAGAGAGGGTTGCACTTGACCGGTTGAGTGTTAAATATCCCAACCCGACGTTTAAGAGAAAATCAAGTCTTGCGCGTATCTCCTTGAATACATCCTTTGCAATGTACTGTTCAGTTTTAGAGAGTTTTATCTCTTTGAAAAACTTCCAGCATGCGTTTATCGACAAATCGCACACATCCATTATCCCCATATTGTCAATTCTTACCGCCAAGGATTCAGGTTTTAGTTTTCTACCCCTGCACTTTATGCACGGAGTATCGCGCATAAACCTGCCAAGCCACTCTCTTTTTGATTCAGATTCAGTCTCTGAAAAATGCCTCTGCAAACTTGCAATGACTCCCTCAAAGGAATCAGTTCTCCCCCATGTACTGCCGGAGCGTGATTCATAATTAAAATCCACAAGTGTCTTAGTACCGTATAAAATCACATCAAGCTGTTTTTTACTCAAATCCGATATCAAAGTCATCAAGTCAAATCCGAATTTTTTTCCAACAGAACGCAAAGACTGTCTGCGAAATGATGCAAACCTTCCATTCCATGGAACAATGGCGCCATCAAGGATTGATTTTGACTTGTCCGGGATTACAAGATCTGCATCAAACTCCATCTTTACCCCAAGCCCGCTGCAAGAGGGGCACATTCCAAAGGGGGAGTTGAATGAAAACACCCTAGGCTCCATCTCACCTATGGTAATGTTACAGTGCGGGCATGCGTTATTTTGTGAAAATACAGTCTCATGTTCACTGTACAGTACTGTAACGTATCCGTCAGATGCAGATAATGCAGTTTGTAATGCCTCAAAGAGCCGCGGTTTTTGCGCAACATTCACCCGTATTGAATCAACTACGGTCTCAATATTGTGCCATTTTTGCCTGTCAAGTGCATCCATTTTATCATTTAATGCAAGAATTTCACCATTTACGCGCACTTTGGAGTATCCATCCTGCCGCATTTTCTCAAAAATCTTCTCGTGCGTGCCTTTTTTACGGCGCACCATTGGGGACAAGATTACAATCGGCTTTGAGGCAAAATCACGCAAAATTAAGAGGCATATTGCATCAACTGACTGACTTGATATGCTGCGGTTGCATTTTGGGCAGTGCATTTTTCCCACACGCGCATAAAGCAGGCGCATATAGTCGTATATTTCAGTAATGGTCCCCACAGTTGAGCGCGGGTTTTTGCTCGTTGTCTTTTGCTGTATGGATATTGCCGGAGACAAACCTTCGATTGAATCAAGGTCAGGCTTGTCCATCATGTCAAGGAATTGCCTAGCATACGCTGAAAGTGATTCAACATAGCGGCGCTGCCCTTCAGCGTAAATTGTATCAAATGCAAGCGTGGATTTGCCGGAACCGGATAATCCTGTTATCACAACAATGCGGTTTTTTGGCAAATCAACGTTGATTCCCGCAAGATTGTGTTGCCGCGCACCCCTTATCTTTAAAATATCATTTTTCATTCTTGTATTCAATCTCCCTGCCTATTGATTTTATTCTATCGCGGCATTCAATGGCCCGCTCAAAATCCAAATCATGCGCATAATCTTTCATCTGCGCATCCAAAGTTATGCTCATGGTATTCAAATCGTGCACCGACATGTTTTTCACCTCATCAAGTCTTGTCTCTCCGGCAGGGACAGCCTTTACTATTGTACATGGGGTTATATTGTGGCGCTTATTGTATGCCTCTTGGCGTATTCGGCGTCTGTTTGTTTCAGATATTGCAGTCTTTATTGAATCAGTCATTTTATCTGCATACAGTACGACAGAACCTGATGAATTTCTAGCGGCGCGCCCAAACGTCTGTATGAGGCTTGTCGCGTTGCGCAAAAATCCCTCCTTGTCAGCATCTAGTATGCAGACAAGCGATACCTCTGGGATGTCAAGGCCCTCCCGGAGCAGGTTTATTCCAACCATTGCATCAAATTCGCCAAGGCGCATCTGCCTAATCAGCTCCGTTCTTTGCAAACCGACTATCTCTGAATGCATATACCGTACTGCAACGCCCCGCTTTGAGAGGTATTCAGCTACATCTTCGGCCATTCTTTTAGTCAATACGGTAACTAGGGTGCGCTCTTTGCGTTTTGCCCTCGCCTGAATATCCTTTACAAGTGCATCCATCTGGCCGGCACTTTGACGCACCTCAACAGATGGGTCAACCAAACCTGTGGGGCGCACCAACTGCTCTACAATCTGCCCCGAATGTGATTTTTCATATTCGCCGGGAGTAGCTGAGACAAATATTGCACATTTTGCATACTCTTCAAACTCTTCAAACATCAATGGCCTATTATCGTACGCGCTTGGGAGCCGGAATCCGTAATCGATTAGCTGTGTTTTTCTTGAATGATCCCCCTTGTACATTGCCCTCAATTGAGGCAGTGTAACGTGTGATTCATCAATAATTAGCATAAAGTTCTCAGACTTGAAAAAATCCAAAAGACAAAACGCCTTTTCTCCCCGCGCGCGCCCATCAAAGTGCCGCGAATAATTTTCAATTCCCGAACAGTATCCTAGCTCCTCAATCATCTCCAAATCGTGCGCCGTTCTAGTCTTCAACCTCTGCTTTTCAAGCTCTGGGAGTTTTGCAAGGCACTCTTTGAGCTCTTTTTTTATAGACTTTACGGCTTTACCTCTGACATCTTTGGCTACAAGATAGTGTTTTGCCGGAAATATTATCACATTTTGAATCGAGTCTTTCTCATTCATACTTGGATGATAAAGTCTGGATACTGATTCAACCACATCCTCATACAGCACTATGCGTATGACATCTTCCGAATACGCCTCCGTTACATCAATTGTCCCACCCCTCACTCTGAATTTTCCAGGCGCAACTTCAGTGTCGTTTCGCTCATAGCGGGCGTCAATTAACGCCTTTACCAGCTGCATCCTATCGATATTTTGGCCCACCTTGAGGCGTATTGCCATATCATACCAGTCTTCTGGATTTCCAAGCGAGTAAATGCACGATACAGTTGAGATTATAATCGTAGGCTGACCTGAGAGTATCATCGCAGTAGCCTGCAGTCTTAATCTCTCTATTTTTTCATTGATCTGCGTGTCTTTTTCTATATACGTGTCAGACTGTGGCATGTAACTTTCCGGCTGGTAATAGTCATAGTATGATACAAAGTATCCAACGTTGTTTTTTGGGAAAAACTGTTTTAATTCAGCGTACAGTTGCGCTGCAAGAGTCTTGTTGTGTGAGATTATTAGTGCGTTTTTACCAGTTTTTGCAATAACATTTGCCATCGAAAACGTCTTTCCGGAGCCGGTCACGCCAAGAAGGGTCTGTGCAATTCCCCGCTTTTCACCTTTGAGAAGCTTTGCTATGGCCTGCGGCTGATCACCGGCAGGTGCAAATTCAGAGAATATTTCATACTTTGACTGCATCATGTGTGATAAGATTATGGCAGAATTTAAAGCCTAAACGAGATTTAGCATGTCACAGTATGCTTTTGGGACAAGATGTTTGTTGTGCAAAAGCATGTGCTCAATGTTTGAATCAAGCATGTAAGTTTTTGCCCAATCATCCATGTTGCGAACGGATCTGCCGGTCCCCTGCAAAAGTTTTGTCATGGCAACAGAGCGGTACCAAAATGGAAAAAGGTTCATCTTTTTTTTCACCCAGTTTTCAGTCGAGTTTGGATACGGGACCTTTGCGATTATTTGAAACCTGGACAAATCATCTTTTAAATCCACACCCTCCCACAAAGAGGATGATAAGAGGACTGAATTTCCCGGCTCTGCGTGTTTTTTAATCATATCATCCTGCGTTTTACCCCCCGGGTTTTTTGAATGGCATACGATGATGCGCTGCGAGTTCTCCTCTGAGAGGTTGTTTAATATCTGATAGCACCTGTTCTTTGATGAGGTTAGGATTAGTCCTTTTTCTTTTGCATGATGGCTCATTATACGGTCAATCTCTTTTATTACCGCTAGCTCATCATCGGGGCCGCTTTTGTAGCTTAGCCAGCGCGTGTTGCAAAATTCCACCTGGCGGTTTTCAGGTTTGAATGGCGAGTGGGGCACGTCCACTATTGCCACCTCTTCAGGATCAAGACCGATATTTGCACAAAATGGTTTTTTTGAGATTGTAGCTGACATGAAAAACTGGTACGGGGACCGTATGAACGACTGGATGTATTTTGATATTGCCACAGGTTTTACCGAGATTTTTTTAAAATTGCCATCCCCGTCAGTTTCCGGCCGGTTTACGACAAAATTACCCTTTGACTCTTCAATGTCGGTTTTAGAGTTTGCCAGTGATTTGTAGCGCGACTCAGCGTGCGCGCGTTTTTCAACTTCAGTCTCTAATCCGGATTCTTCCATGCGGCGCAGTTCTGCTGCATAATGATTGCACATTGAATCAAGCAAAGATATAATTTCACCTATATCGTCAAGCTTGAACTCGTCAGGCTGTATATGGCATTCGCGCAGCGCCCCCTCGTACAAATCCACGCCCACAAAATCCACGATTTGATCCTCAAGTTTGTGCGCCTCATCAAATATGACAACCTGTTTGTTCAGATAATGCCCATAGTTTTTCTGATTGTACTTCATTATCTGCAGGTATGATGCGTAATTCCATATCGAATGCGGCTCTATCAATCCGGAATACTTTTGCTCGTAATACGGGCATACCGTACCTTCGAATTTTTTCTCCGCGTATTCTTTTATCGTTGGTTTATACATGCAGTTTTGCTGTATTTTTTTTCCATTCTTTGTTATATTTTCAACGCATTCGCCTTTCTCGCACGTCATGCCCATGCGTATTGCACCTGTCCTATCCCCCTCCATTCCCTGTTTTTTCATGATTTTAAGGCACGCATAATTTGACTTGCCCTTAACTGAGACAAGGTATGGGATATCCTGCACGTATTGATCCTGCAGATGTTTTGAATTTGTAACTATAAACGAGGTTTCAAGCGATCGAGCCAATGCCACTGCCACAAGGGATTTTCCAATTCCGGTGGGTGCAGAGAGTATGATTTTTTTATATCCAGAATCAAGATATTCGCCGATCTCTTGTAGTATCTCCTTTTGTGCAACCCTTGGTGTAAACCCTGTTGGAAAGTGTTCTAGTAAATTCAACAGTGCAGGTTTTCAAATGGCGTTATAAATATAAAATGCAAAATGTGCGATCATGGGCGGTTTTGAATTTTTACAACAGTCATAAATACATCATGGGTGCATTTGATTCATGCCAGATGAGATTGAGAAAATTGATGATGAATTAGATGAAGAGGATGAGGATGAAGAGGAGGATGTGCTAGATGATATTGCAGATACGTTGGATGAGATTGCAGAATCTGTCGAGAGCATAGATGGCGCACTAGATGAGATAAAGACAAAAATCTCAAAGATTGACGATATATACGAGATTCTCAAACGCATTGAGGAGAATACAAGAAAAAGCTCACAATCTAATCCTTAAAGGCAGTATCGCACTGGTCTGATTTTTCCTTCAAGTATGGCATTACCTTGCTTGCAAACGAATCAATGCTGCCAAAGATGTTTTTGCCCCAAAACCGTATGACAAAGTGGTTGACGCCAGATTTCATAAACCGCTCAAATACTGGAATTACATCATCAGGTGTTCCGACTGCAACGGAAGAGCGCGCTATGATGTCAGGTATCTTTGTTGCCGCCTCGCGCATCTTTACAATCCAGTCCTGATTGGACATTGAATATTCTGTAAAGTATTTTCTAAAATCAAATCCTTCAATCTCTTTTAATCCGTGAACCCGCAGTATTTCCGGTTTAAAGAGGCTCACCTTTACAGCTTCCTTCATTCTTGCCCACGAGGCTTCAGCATCCTCTGAAAAGTACACGTCTATATCCAAACCATACCCGTAATCAGAATCGTTTCTGTTGTTTTCCTTGCGGGATTTTTCTATAATCGACTTGTGATCCTCAAACAGTTCCGGCGTGTATCCTATCGGCAGCCACCCATCGCCGTATTTTCCACACATTGCAAGCGTGCGCTTGCCGCCAGCTGCCATGTATATCGGAGGGTGCGGTTTTCTGACAGATTTTGCCTGCAAACATGCTTTTTCCAGTTTATAGTATTTGCCCTCGTAATCGACGGGATTTTCAGGGGATGATTCAAAACATTTTTTGATTACGTGTATCTGCTCTTCCCACTTTCCAACGGGTTTTTCAAACGGAATGCAAAATTCCTTGAGGTTTTGCGCCTCTCCAGCTCCTATGCCAAGAATCGCCCGGCCTCCGGATATTCTATCAAGTGTTATAGTTGCAAGTGCAATGTTTGATGGATGGCGCCGGATTGCATCAGTAACGCATGTTCCAAGCTCCACGTGTCGTGTCTGCGCAGCTATTGCCGGAAGCATCACCCAGGGATCTACCACGGTTGCCTTTGGCCATTGTGGAACGTTGGTATGATCCATATACCATATGGAATCATACCCTACCCTATCGGCAAGTATGCACGAGGTGAATATCTGCTCTTCAGAATAGCCGGCCCGCGCTATGTTTAACCCGTTTTGTATGCCGAATTTTATTCTGCCCATGCCTTTAGGCTCAAAAACCACGTTAAATAAGTCTAGTTAGGCATAATCAAGACTGACAGGATTTAACGTAAAATTGTACACCATATTATGCATGATTTGTGCAAGATGGAGCATATGATATGATCATCCCACGTATGTTATTTCATAATGGAATTTTGTTGGCAATCCTGCATCATATATTTCAGCATTCCATGATGAATCATCAAAAACCTGGCCCGCAAATGCTGAAAGTACGGTGAATGTCTCAATGTTTGCATCAGGACCGCTGTACCGGACTTTGTATGATGTACCATCAACGTCCGCTATTACGTACGGACCATCGGATGTAACCACTGTCATATCATGTACGATACATGAATCATCATATCCTACAATGCATATGCCGCTTGGAGTGGATAAGGATATTCCTGCAGCCTGCCCTGTACCGTAGGGACCTGCCACCAAAGTACCTTGGATAATTCTAGGGTATGCCTCCCCTGTACGATCAATTGCGGCAGTATCAATCATGACGCTTGTTTGGCGTATGTTTGGAAACTTTGCAGTATGCCGTATCTCATCAGCCCCGGAGAGTAATTCAAATTCTGCAATTGCAGATTCATCCCCATTTGATGCGCTCACCATGTAAGATCCCTCACCCCATAATGCTGATACAAGAGGAATATCTAATGCAAACGCGCCCTGTCCATCGGCTGTAACAGAATTCATGTATAGTATGTTTTCAGAATTTTCTACATCATGTATGGTAATTGCAACAGATTGCCCACCATCTGGTGTGAATCCAGTTATTTTCGCAATGCTGCCGGATTCAAAACTGGCATCTATTGCAACACTCAGAGGCTGCATTACAGGTTCTGCACCCACGGTAAATTCTACAGATTCTGTTCCCAGTCTGTTTGTAAATGCGGCACTGTACACTCCGCGGTTTGAATCATCAATCAGATTTGGCGTGATCCACGACCAGTCAAAGGAGGATTCATCTGAGAGTATTTCAAATGATTCTATTTCACCGTCGGGTTTTTGCAGTTCAATTGTAACTTTGCTGCCAAGCTCAAGTCCGGGCGCCTCTGCAGTTATCAGTACAGTCGAGCCTTCATCATGGATGCTCTTATCCACATGCAGTACAAACGGGGATCCGTCCTGTATCGGGTCAACCACTTCAAATGTCATGGTTGCAACGTACAGATTATCAGCATAGTTTGCCGTTGCCTCGTATATGCCAGAGGTGAAAAGAGAGCGGTGCAGTGTGCCAGATATGGTGTATTCTCCAACTCCGTTTGGAATGACGGTGAGTGCATAATCGACAGTTTTAGTTACATGATCAGATCCTTCCTTTGCTGATGCCGTGGTGAGTTTGTTTCCGCCAGGATCCGTCATTGTTATTACAACCTGCCCCCCAGTAATGTCGGTTTTTTCTCCGTTTATCACTCCGGTAAATGTAATATCATCCCCCACGTTGTATATCTGCATGTCCGAGGCGATTGTGAACGGCGTTGTATCTATGATATAATTTTCAGGATCCAAAACTACGGCAAAAACTCTCTCTTCATGGATATCTGAGCTTGTAAATGTGACTTTGTATTTTCCCAGTCGGTCAGTATTATCATGTATGAGATACTCGTATGAGAAATCCTTTGAATTTACCGTACGGATTGAATTAGATACTTTGTCAAGATGCATTGTAAGTGATTCTGGCGCATAAGTTATCTGCTGTATTACAATCTCAATGGTGGTTAGTGCCACATCGTTTATGGTTCCAGTTATCTTTACTTTATCACTTAGACCGTATGCATTTTTGTCAAATGATATGTCAATTGGGTTATCAGAGGTGTCCACCTCTGCGACCTCGAATGTATGATCTGCTGTATATACTGAATACTCAAATGTCACACGATACATTCCAGTCAGGGCATCTAGATGTATAATCTGGAAATCAGCTGCAAACGTTCCATCCTCGCTTGGGAACAGCGTTCCGGATTTGTACAAACTCCCATTTGGGTCAATAATGGAATACGTGACAGCCTTGTATGGGACATACACATTTGTACTACCAGACATCATTACTGTTTGACCGGGATTGTAAACAGAGGCGTCAGTTTGTATCTGGAGGAATTTTGTTGCAGATACGGGGGCAGGTTCCTCTTGTGCCTCTACAAGATTAAAAGATGTCACAGCATACAATTGTCCGTAAGAGGCATTGATTGTATACGTGCCGACATTAAATCCCAATACCGGATTCAGATTTAGATCGTATGTAAATCCAAGATTGTTATTATCAGGGTATAGGTTTATTGTTCGCTCAAAGTCAAGGCTAGAGACAACAAGTGTTAGAGACGATGGAACGCCATAAAAGTTCGGATCCGCGGCAATTTCAGGAACCGTGCCAGTTATCAGTGCCGAATTTCCAAACGAATACAAATCAAGATCGGTATTAATTTCAATCTCTTGTGGGGTATCATCGTCTGTATTGTGGTTTGATGTATTCTTTGTGGAATTGCCATACTTCCAATATCCTTCATTCGGGGCGTGTACTCCATCATATGATCTAAACCATGTTTGTGAATCAAGATCTCTATCAGCGATTAGTGTAGAATAATCCACAAGTATCTCATCGTCGTGAAGTTGCAGCAGTGATGCATTAAATGAAAACCAGTCTCCGTGCTGCTCATATACGATAAATTCTCCAGGATTTAACATTGTATCAAGTGGGATTGTAAAAGGCGGACCGCCCAGTACAAATGATGTAATTATCCAGCCGCCAATGTTTACTGTCTCATCTGTTGGATTGTACAGCTCTACCCAGTCGTTTTGCATATCCTCTCCGATTTCCACCTCGTTTATCACAACATTATTGGCAAGTTCCATGGTTTGTGCATGCGCATTTCCAGCAAGGCATGCTATCAGAAGAATGCCGAATGCAAATACTGGCAAGTTTTTGTTCATGCTATGTCCAAATATGCCAGTAAAAGCCATTATAAATTGATATGAGGTAAAAGCTGATCAAATGATCAACTATGCGTGCCCAATAGTCATGCACAGTGTTAAAAATAATCGTAAATTGGATATGGCGGTTAAAATCACGGCTAGCATGAGCATTCGTCGGCTTTGTGGCCGCATTGGACACATATTCCGCCCTTTGATGCATTCAATAACACCTGTGAGCTTTTACTCATGAATGTCTTTATCCCTAGAAAAATTCCAGCAGATAATGCAACTGCCAGTATAGGTGGGAGGTATATGGCAGAACCGGCTCCCATAAGGGAGCATCCTGCCAGCAGTACCAAATCTTTTTTATAAAATCTCAGATTTTAACTGCGCAGTGTTTGTATTAAAAATCTTTCATGTGCGGTGGCTCTGTCCACGAATAAAATCCAAAACATACCATAAAGATTCTAGATCATGAACGTAAATGGCCGAAAAAGCTTTGGATCAGTAGATCAGAGCCAATTTAAGGAAATCAACAAAGCACAAACGATGAGGAAATCTTGCCAGATCACACCAAATGTTAACCTCGATTATAATGAAAGCAAAAAATCATGGGGTAAAGCCATGGAAACAGAATCCATTAGGACAACACGGCTTTGACCCCCTGGGAATGACTGCGTGTATTGCCCTAAAAACAATGCAACAATTGTCATACAATGAACTCGGAGATTATCTTGAAGATTCATCACGTTTACTATCAATGCAGGGCTTGAAAAGAGTACCATCAAGGTCGGCGTTGCATGTAGCATCTAGAATTGATGTACATTTCATCACATGGATGATAAATTCTGCAGGCAGACCTGGAATGAAAGGTACATTGTACGGGGATTTTACAGGAATTGCAATAAACGGGCATAACACATGGCTTTATGCAAAAAATGGATCAAGGTCCAGACGGGATTATCGCAAATTGCATATTAGATGCCTTGCGTAATAAAGAAATTCAATCATGCAGTCCAAACTTTTAGATCACATCGATCTATTTTCATGCATGTTTACTGTGTTTTGTGTTCTCAGAAACGACAATGCGCAAAAAACCGCGTGCATTCAAGGCGTTTACCGGTCTTACGGTCGAAGAATTTGATTCCTTGATTCCTGGCATACGTAAAAAATATCTTGAATGCCAGCTGGATGTTGCAAATGCAGCAGAAAGACAACGAAGTCCAGGAGGAGGCATGAAACATCACTTGTCACTGCCAGATCGGTTAATAATGACGCTTGTTTATTTACGAGAATACCAGTCGTATGAAAAAATAGGATACATGTTTGACTTGGATCAAAGTAATGTACAACGAAACATAGGCATGATTCTAAAGATATTGGCAGATATTCTTCCAACTCCACATAAACTACACAAACAAGTTTTAGAAATAAAATCTTCCAAAGATCTTGAAAAGAATTTTCCTGACAATTATTGCGTTACAGATGCTACCGAACAACGGGTATGGCGTCCAAGTGACAAGGAAGAACAAAAGAAAAACTATTCTGGCAAGCACAAAACACATACCAGAAAAACAACAGAAGTCATAAACGGAAACGGAATGATCTTGTATAGCTCAATGTCATATCCTGGCAGTGTACACGATTATGCCATTGTAAAAGAGAACCACCCACTGCAGTGTGAAAACAAAATTACGCAGGATCTGTTGAATTCTGTTTCAAATCTCTATGATAGTGCATATCAGGGAATACATGACGCGTTTCCACAAGCAAATTCGATCATACCCTGTAAAAAATATAAAAATAAAAAGAGAACCCGCGAACAAATATTTCACAATAAATTACTCTCAAGCGTACGTGTACGGATAGAACATGTTTACAGCAGAATTAAGAAATTCAACATACGCCGAGATGTATTCCGATCACGATTTGATAAATATGATGGAATCGTGCAGGTTGTAAACGGATTAATAAATTACAAAAATGAGTGGGCACGCTCATTATAACATCATACTGCACGCCCGATATTGACCAGATGTACATGTTGTCGCGTGGATTTGCAAACCTACATTGTTCCAACATGAATTACTGCAAACGGTGATCACATAATTGACATGTGGCGTATTGTCTTAGATTAACTGTAAATCATATTCCAGAATGTGATTTTTTAACATAACACTTTAATTATTAGGCACAATATATTGTTATGCCGAATTTTTTATTACGCAAGACATCTACTATATTATGCGGTTGGATCTGAGATTCTACCCATAAATAGTATGATATTTGTCTCATCATCCCAAATTGTAAATATAAATGGATGATCCGCCCTGAATGTTATTGTATCTCCAAGATATGCTGTGGAACTTTCTGGCCTATTAAATATTGTTGTTATAGCTGCAGCTTCGGTTCCTATTTCATCTACATTCACAAATGCATTGTGAACAATATCGCTAATATACAAACCATCAGCATCGAATGCCATGCCTGATAAATTAGCACTACTGGGGTAAAATGCATCAGATATTCCAAGATTCTTAAATGCGGGTATTGTTTTAGAGCCGTCATATTTGGTTTCTATTTTAAATTTTGGAATATACATCTGCACAAGATGAGGTTCTGTGTTTCTAGTCCATGCTGTAAACATATCATATGTCAGATTATTCTCTAAATCTTCTATACCGTCCTTGTCTTCGGGTAGTGCTATTATCATTGATAGTCTGTCCGAATCCGATTTGTATGGAATTTTTAATATCTGCACGCCATCTATTTTTGCATAATGTATTTGTCTAATAACTTGCTTCATCATATCTACATCCAAACTTTTTTTATCATTAACCCAAAAATCACTTTTTTTGGTATCTAATACGTCAAATTCATGCATCCAAGAGGCGTTAAAATACACTGCGTTGGTTATGATAACTTTCAAAGCATCATCGAATAATCTTTCATCATCAACTATTTTGGATATTTTTCCTCTTGTTGAATCATTTGCCCATTTGTTGATTTTATCAGCACTTTTACTGTTAAATGAATCTACAACACCGTCATAATGGATATTTACTATACCTGCATATTCAGGACGGACTTTATAGTCATCTCTAATCCACAGGGCGTTTGCCACGTTTAATTCATAATCTAGATTTTCATTCGTTAGGCTTTGCGTTATATTTTGCAGTCTCAATCTACGTGTATTATCATCAGAGGATATGCCCAGTGCTTTTTCCATTTCTAATGCAGTATTGCTCCGTGCCCCCTCGTACTCTATCGTCATGGCCGTAAGAATACTAAAAGGTGAAAAAAAGATGTTTTTTTGTGTATCATTTTCCAACAGTTTGAACAAATTTATGGCTACTTGGTTGTTTGCCTCTGAAACAGAAACTGATTGGTTAAATGACCATGTAGGATTAACCAAGGATTTTTCATGATGGATTGTAGACTGTACGTTAATATCGTCAGCAGGAATTACAATTACAAGCGTAGATGTTATAGCTATAATTGTTATAATTACAATTATTGTTAATTTGTTAAGCAACAATAATTTTAATTATAAAATGCTGTATTTATGGTTTTCTGTATCCCTTACTGGAGTGGACCCCATAAAAGGAGAACACTCCAAGTGTTACAAATTTTACCCCTCTGGAGTGGATTTGTTAATGAAAAAACCACATCGTGCTCCAGATGAAAAGGTGCGTATCATCATGGAGTCAATAAACACACGCATTACCCTAGTTATCCTATAGGTGTCTCATTTTTAGATACTAATTCTTCATATTTTTCTAGCAAAAACTCTATTCGTTCTGAATCGGATTTAAATGGTTTTTTGGTATACATCTTATCAACTACACGATCTAGGGATTGATGTGATTTTAGAAGGTCTGCCGGCATTGTATTTGGATCATATAGATCTGCCAATGTTGAATCCGTATAGTTAGTTCTCACATCCAAGATTTTTTGAGCATATGGTTTGAGAGATGTGTAATTTGATGGGACAGGGAATGTGTTGTAAATCATACCGCCAGAATATCTAAAATCATTCTTTAACTTTCCACCAATTGTTCGTAACCACACCATGTGCATTTTTGAAGTTATAAGTCCAAATAATTCTATAGTTGCATTTTCTATTATCATTGTAGCTTTACTTGGTATAATAGGAGGTTTCATGTATGCCATTGGTACATAATTACGCCTGATCGACGATGTACTAGGAATTAATAAAAATGGCATTGTAGGAATCATAATATGATCAAATACTGTGGGGGTTTTTGCTAATTCACGTGTAGATTTTTTTTTACTATTTTTTCTGAATTTTACAACAGCTTTAATACGTTTTTGAACATACGGCATTTTCTTTAATTCATGCGGACTACATTTATGTAATGTAAGAATCCATCTATTAGATCCATTGTAACTGTCTAGAGTTTTGAAGCGATTTGATCATATGATCGAGTATTTTCCACCGTGATCTTTATGGATCGGGCACAAACATAACGAATTGTTGTCAGAACGTGACCAAAATGACCACAACCAAAGGTCACATTATGTATCGCAAGAAATTGCGCAGTTACAACGTATCAATAAACGACAGAAAAGCGAGATTACAGATCTGAAAAGCAAATATTCTGCATCTGAGGAAAAATGTTCCATGCTTGAAAAAAAATCTGCAGATCAACAAAAAGAAATAGATGATCTAAAATTTGCAGTAAAAGAACTTGTCGCAAAGAATATCCATGCAAAACCCAACATTTCCAAAACTCTTACAGAAAGAAAATACTCTGATCATACAAGAACCAGCAGAAAGAAAATACTCTGATCATACAAGAACCAGCAGAAAAAAACCCATCAGAATCGACAATAAAACAAATGTGGATCAAAAGATGTGCAGTGGATGTGGAAACAAGCTCTCAAAAATCATCGACAAATACACCCGTACGGTGGAGGATATTATTCCAGCAAAGACGTACAATACAGAATATACGATATATCGAAGATATTGCAAACACTGTAAAAAGACAATCACACCAAAAATATACACCGCACTTCCAAACAGTAGGTTTGGGATCAGATTGGGAGTGTTTATCGTCTCACTCAAATTATTGGGAATTTCATATGTAAAAATATCACGACTGGTAAATACAATGTATTCGATACACGTGACACCTTCCACCATAAATCATGCGATAACAAAAATGGCGACAGCGTTTGGTTCGCTGTACGAGCAGATGATAAAGGAATTAAACCAAGAATTAAACATACACGGAGATGAGACCAGCTGGCGGATTGATGGCATCAACCACTGGTTGTGGGTGTTTGTTGGAAAATGGACCATCATATATGAAATTGACAAATCACGTGGACGCGAGGTACCAAAAAAAATATTAAAAGAATACAAGGGAAACGTTACAAGCGATTCCGGGCCGGCATGGAATTATGCTGGTAAAACACATCAGCGTTGCCATGTTCACTATAAAAGAGAGATCCTGGGTACAATAGATCATAAAAACCCCGGCAAAGAGTTTGAACCATTTGCAAAACGTCTGCAAAAAATACTCTACGACTCACAGGATGCTGCAAAGATACAAAGCAAGATCAAGAGGCTTAAAATCAAGAAAAATCTAGAGGTAAGAATTGACAGACTGATCTCAAAGCCGTACAAGGAGAAAAACTGTATCAGATTTGTAAAAAGAATCAGGCGAGAAAAAGATATGCTCTTTACGTTTCTAAAAACGGGTACTGACTGGCACAACAATACCGCCGAGAGGGGGATTCGACCAAATGTCGTAATACGTAAAATTACAAATGGTCATCGCTCAGAGGATGGTGTCAAAGCTCACAAGATATTGATGAGCATAAAGGAGACGTGCAGGTTGAGGAATCTGAACTTTCATGATTATTTGGAAGAATATCTATCCAATTTAACTTCAAAACTCTAGACAGTTACCAATAATGCAAATAAGGGCAACATTGTCCATTTCTTACTATCCAACGCTGTAAATAATGAACATTCATATAAAAATGTTGCAGATTATGTAGGTCATTTCACAACTATTGAAAATTCTATTGGAAATTCCATCAAAAATGACAGTAAATCTTCCAAAAACATACATCTGTCATCGATATCAGGACCCATTTGTTATCAAACCATAATTTCACACAAAAATCTTCAAAAATTCACACATCTGCATACAGCGTCCGCTAGGCTTGTTGCAGTTTTGTGTCAGTATGCAGCACATATTAACAAATTGTACACTAGGATTTTCATGCCAATTTCTTGCTTTATGTTTTTCATATGTCTTGATCGTACATGTTCTCCAAACCTTTCTTTGAATACTGCAAAAACAATTTTAGAGTGCCATCTTTTTCCATACTCTATATCTTTTTTCCATTTTTTTAGATTTTCCTTTCGTTTTTAGATTGAAACATCTGCCGTTCTTACATTTGTTCATGCATTTGAGTTCTTTTTTGTGTTATTTTGGGACTGCAAACTAGCTCAGATGGCCAAACAATATGGATGCAGTGAGGCTTTTCAGGTTTTTCTCGGCAATCATTTTTTTATCCGCTTCTTTGGTCTCTGCATTCGATATTTTTATTAGTGCTTTTTACTCATAATGGATCATCTCGTGGGTGTTTCTCATAATTCGTCTACTTTGTGGGATGATCTAAATCTTTGGAATCAAAATTGTCGCCAAATTAGATATTTTAATATCGTTTTAGTCAAAATGTCAGAATTAGGCAGGTTGTGACATGACCTACATAATCGTTCAAATCGATCATTTTTATTCGTAAAAATTGTGAATTTGGCCCATTATGCATGAAGTCTATTGTAACTGCTGAAAACGGCATAATCATATCATATGATATTACCCATGCACGATGCCATGATGCACCAATATTTGAGCAAATATGTGACACACTGCCGCACGGTTCCGGTCATGTGATGCTTGATGCAGCATATCTTTCATGCAACATATGCACATTCGTAGAAAAGATTGGACGAATTCCTGTAATAATGCCAAGAAAAGGTGTTCGTGTACGTGGATTTGACGCAATGGGAAAGATGCTTAGATGGCATCGTGATAATCCTGATGAATTTCTATCCATATACTACAAACGCAGCAACGTAGAGACCACGTTTTCATCCATGAAGAGAAGGTTTTCTTCCACTTCAAGTACACGCAAATTTGCAACACAGAAAATTGAATTGGGCTTTTTTGTCGTGTTATAATATTCACATTCTAGCTGCCGTAGTCTAGATTCTGACACTTTGTGTCAGATATGATCCTAGCGTATGCTATACTCTAAAACCCAATATTTGCAATGCTGACAAGATGAGCAGGGCTTGATAATGATGAATTGGTGGACATGTTGCATGATTTTGAATGAATTTGATCGGATTTTATAAAAAATGCTCATTCATGGACAGAGCTATGTGCAGTTTGTGTCATTTTAATGCTAGAGATATAATCAAGCTCAGAGCCATTAGATCAAATCATAAATCATTTACTCTAACTCATCATCATTGCTTGTGTGTTTTATATGGTGAGGAGTGTTATAATCTTTAAGAGTGGGGTTGGCAGGACTTGAACCTGCGACCCCTGGTACCCAAAACCAGAATCATACCATGCTAGACTACAACCCCAGCGGTGTGAGTTTGAGTAGACCACAATTAAAGGGATCGCTTATGGGGGAAATTTGTCAATAACAGTTGAAGAAGCTCTATTAAAATGGACAGATGAATCATAGCCTACGATCTAATGTTATATGTTTATGCCATGTTGTAATTTCAACATGTCAGAATCAATTAAAGTGATAATAAAATTTGATGGTATTAAAGATACATCGGCATCCGATGCATACGCTGAATAATTATTTTGTATTTTTTTAGTTCAATACATCTTTGTTTGGAATACAATATCAAATGAAATGATTTCCTGTTTCTTTTGCAATGTATTTACTGAACCAATTTCTCACAAGATCCCATTCTTCAACATCCACATCATAAGATTCAACATGTAATCCAATATCGGTTTCCATGTTTTTATCAATTACAAAATCATGCATTGGAAATTGATAAACAAATTTGTCTGCTAATTCTCTGCATTCAGTATCATTATAGCCAGATTTTTTAAGAATTGTATTGATATACGATATCATAGATTTACTATAACCACAAAATTCTTCAAATATTACAGGATCGATTGACTGTACCTATATTTATCCGGATATCTAACTTTACTTTCATGTAATTTTGCAAGTTTTCTATAAATTTTGCAATACCAATATTCATTATGACCAAACTAATTCGTTAAATGTAAATTTCTTGTTTAGTATAAAATTACCAAATCCGGCAGCAAGTACTGCCAAGATCAAAGATACGGTATAATCGACCTCATGTACGTCTACTAGATAGTATATCAGGGATAATTGAACTGCGGCTCCAGCAGAGCTAAACAGTAAAAATTTTGCGTATTGTTGCAAAGTTTTTTTCGTTTTAAAACTTAGATCCTCAAAAGTCCAGCATTTGTTCAGCAGAAAATTGCTACTCATAGATACAAATATTCCAATTATATTTGCATGTATATACCATATTGGTGCCAATTCCAATATTGCAGTTATTGTAAGAAGATTTACCAAAAGTCCTGTAGCACCAACGGTGAAAAATCTTGCGCTCTTTGAAATAAATCTGACAGATGTTCTGCTCTCATGATAGGTTTTGCCATATCTGTACAGCTTCCATGTAGCTTTGATAAAATCAAGTACGGTGGAAAATCCAAGCTTGCTCTGACCCAATTTTCTATCAGAGAATTCATAAGGAATTTCTTTTATGCGGATTCCATCCGTTTTGACCAGAATTTCCAACAATATTTTGTAACCTATAGCATCAAAATCGATTTTTTGTATAATGTTTTTTTTAAAAGCAAAAAAGCCGGACAATGGATCTTTTTGTTTTATGCCCAATCCGGTTTTGGCAACCAGTGTTCCAGTTTTACTGAGAATTTTTCTTTTTGTAGACCAATTACTGATCAATCCGCCAGGCATGTATCTTGATGCAATAACCAAATCATGATTGGCAATTTCCCGAATCATCTGCGGAATTACATGAGGGGGGTGGCTATTGTCTGCATCCATTACAACAATAATTTCATTTGATGCGCTTGAAACACCTTTTAGTATTGCCGAGCTTAGACCATCTTTATTCTCACGCACAATCAGATGTATTTTTGGGGAAATATTCTGACTGTATTTTTGTACAATATCAGAGGTTCCATCAGGCGAGTTATCATCTACAATTATAATTTCCGTATCATCTGCAACCAACGGTAGGATTTGATCTAAAAGATTTACAATGTTTTTTGCCTCATTATATGTGGGAATTACAATGCTAATTTTCATGGCATGCTAGTCCGTTTTATCTCGATAAATTTTCCTTCTCCGGTAAACATCATGCTTTGAAATGGAAAAATGGTTGTATTTATTTGATTAATGGAGCCATTTATCTCATATATGAGATGTGAATCATCGTATGCGTTTTGCAGTTCAATACCCCGTTGAATGTCCAACATGAAATGAGGATCAGCAATCAACATCATGTCTTTAGTTTTGATTGACTCGAATAAAATTACAGAATAATCAGGAGAGACGTTGTTTTTATCATATACGAAATTGAATATCCACGAATAAACAGGACTTGCAAGCAATGTGGAATTAGAGTCATCAAAATTCTCCAATGCAAACTCTAGTGCTGCAATCTGAGCAGAGCTCACATCCGTATTTATTAGAATACTTGATATGCCGGTACCGTATACGAGTAAGCCTGCACCAATGCCGACAAGGATATAATTGCACATTTTTGTATTTTTGAATATATCGTACATCATGAATGCAGCAGCAATACAAAATACCGGCAACAATAAAACAAAATGAAAATACTGCAAAAACCCCACATTTGAAACAAAAAGTAAAAACGGCGCAAACCACAATACTAGAAACCATTTCTTTTTAATAGATGCAAATACAAACGATACAAATCCAAGCGCGATAAATACCGGATCAATACTAAAGATGTATCCTGTTACTGTAAGAAAATCCCCAGTGCTACGACTTGATTGCCAAAGTATGTCTTTTAACCACAGATCAAACTGGCCAAGGCTAATACTGACCGCAGGCCATATCATTGGAATCAAAAATATTGGCGCAAACCATGATATGCGATATTTTTTACTTTGATGATTTGAGAATATGACATATGCTACCACAGGTATCATCGTAATTGCGGTAATTTTTGTAAAAATTGCCAGTCCTAAAAATATCGAAGATGCAAATATCAGTAAATTTTTTCGTTGTGTATTTCCCGAATACAGAGCCAATAATATCGACAAGAGTACAAGTGGCAGCAGTATCGTATCAAGAAGAATTCTTCTCAACAGCCATGTAATAGGCATGACTGCAAATAATATTGCAGCCAATAATGCTATTTTATTATTAAATTTTTTTCCCGCTATTTTAAACACTAGAAAAGTGTCCAGAACCGCAATTATTCCAATAAACAATCGTGGAACCATGTAAGACAGATCTAATGACTGCTCTACGGATTGTGGAAATCCAGTAATTTTTAAAACTCCTGCAAGAATTATCTGTCCAAAGTAAGGATGATCATAAAAATACCCTTCCTGAGGATTACCAGTTTCCAACATGTTCATTGCTCTGCGCATGTAAATGCCTTCATCAAAAAATATATCCGGAAATCCAACAGGATTCCACAAGTGAACGTATGCTGATAAAACAAGTATGATCAGCAAAAATGCATAATGGGTTTTACGAGTATTTTTTAACAGTTGCATAATATTTGAATTTTATATTATACATAATAAATTTTGTATGTTTTTAATCCATAGAGGTTATGCATAATGATGCAGACCCTTATAGAGGGAGAACGTTTTTTGCATTAAAAGTGAAAGGATCAGAGAACTCATTTTTGTTTGTCTCCACGCGAGACCAAATTCTGATGGCATTACACATCCCATTGCAGAGTGTACATATTTGCAAGCAAATGCATCCAATACGTAAAATATGCAACGCCATCTGTCCGGACCGCGCCAAACGTACGTCATCTCAGCCTGCCAAAGATTATCAGTTCCTGTCATATACTGTAAAATCCACTGCATCCTTTTTATTTGACACATCGCATACACAGTCTGTGTCCATAGAAGATTACAAGGCGGCGGGGAAAATTGCAGCCACCGTGCGCGAAGAGGCGCGCAACACGGATCATGACGGTAAAACCGTTTTAGAGGTGTGCGAGCATATAGAATCATCCATAATAAAGATGGGCGCCAAATGCGCGTTTCCAGTCAATGTCAGCATAAATGAAACAGCGGCGCACTATACTGCGGAACCGGACGATGAGACAGTCATCAAAGAGGGCGATCTTGTAAAACTTGACATGGGTGCACAGATAAACGGATACATTGCAGATACTGCAGTAACTGTCTGCACCGATGCCCGCCACATATCCTTACTTGATGCAGCAGAGAACGCCCTAAAGGCGGCAATGTCCATGGTTGCAGAGGATGTAAAATCAAAAGATGTGGGAAAAACCATAGAAAAATCAATTACAAATGCCGGATTCAAACCCATAGCCAACCTAAGCGGCCATTCACTTGGAAAATATACCATACATGCCGGCAGAACGATACCAAACATGTGGTCCATAGGATCGTTTTCCCTTGAAAAGGATGCTGCATATGCATGCGAGCCGTTTGTCACGTATGCGGATGGTATGGGATTTGTCAAGGAGGGAAAAATCAAAAACATTTATGCCATATCAAACCGTAAAAAAACAAAAGATGAAAACGCTGACCGCATGCTAGGGTACATTTGGGACAATTACAACATGCTGCCGTTTGCCGAAAGATGGCTCAGAAAAGAATGGGATAAAACAGGAGATCTGCTGCAGTTTCTTGTAAAAAAGAAATGCGTGAGGGCATACCCCATACTAGTGGAGGCAAACGGCAAAAAAGTTGCCCAGGCAGAACACACGTTTATTCCGCAAACTGATGGTGCAATTATTACTACCCTCTAATCTGCGCATAAATTCGCTCAATACGGGCAGGTTTTTTACATAATTTACAAAAATCAGCTGTACCAAATATCACATCCCCTTCCGTATAATCACGTATGCGCTCTGTTTTGCAAACGGTACATTTTTCAACCGTTTTGGCATCGCGTACAATTTTTTTCTTTTTCCAAAACATCTATGGCACCCCCGAGGTATTCCCGACACCTATAATGATGGCCATACCGCCTTTGGGTACAGCATCAAACAGGGCCTGCTTTGTCCTATCATATGCATCATCGGTCCTATCTGAAATCTCTTTGCTCATCAGTGTAAGGGATTCTTTTACCGACTGTTTTACCACCACTGCATGCGTTATGATGCCCAAGTTTGCAGCAGTCTCTTCTATTTGAAATCTCTCAGTTCCAATCCCGCCCATTGCAACTCCAAATCCTGCCGCAATTTCGCCAGAATTCTCGCCTTCGAGTTTTTTTGCAGCATCTATAGTTATGATTGCGTCAGGTTTTCCGTATTCAGATACTGCAAAGTCTAAGGCATCGGCAATCCTACCCACAGTTGACATGGGCCCGCGCGCCTTTATCACGCATACTTTGCGCCCGTCAATCTCCATCCGGCACATGTCAGTTTCCCTCATCGATGTGATTCTCTCATTACCGTCCATCAGTGTTGCTGCAACAAGCGGTCCTATGCCATCCCCTATCGGCTGGCCAAGTTTGAGTGCATCAAGGGCATCATACATTGCACTAGCCTCCTCCATTATGGTGGGCAGTACCATCTGCAAAGGTAAAATGAGCGGATAGTTGTGCTGTTTTTTTGCAGTAAGGAACAAATGGTTTACTATCTTGTGCACCATTTGAAGCGTGGCGGCAAGCTCTGCAATCGTTTGTATCTTCGATATCTGCACATCATTTGCATTTGGTAAAATATCAAGGATTTTTGCGCGTATTGCATCCTCTTTTGAGCGCACTATATGCTGAATCTTTGGAACCAATCCTGCAGGATCCAAGCTTATTGGAGAGATTGTAAAATAATCGGCAAGCATTGCTGCATTTTTTGGATTGCAATCATCGGATATGCTTTGCGCGTATGATACAAGATATGATCTGGATTTACTGCGCATGGTGGAGAGTTTTTTAATGTTTTTCTGTAGCTCCCTGGATGTCACTGAGAGCTGTATGCGCTGCCCGTACATGACAAATATGAACAAAGGGAGAATCCATATGAGCGTCAAAAGCAGGTCAGAGTCGGAGGGTCCAAAAAGATCGCCCAATTCAGGAAGGGTTAAATTCATCAATTGCCGCCGGCGTTTATTCCAAATTAAACTATTCGCAGATTACCCCCTTTTGCAAGGATATGGCCATAATGAGGATTACATTTGAAATGTGCGGTTTTATCTCAATCTGTGCGTGCATTCTTTTTATTATAGAGCAGATTAGTGGGATCATGCCGCAGACAAAACCCATTATTAGCATAGAAAACGTGGTGGCGTCAGCGTCAGTTGATCAAAAAATGGATTTAAATGAGATTACGAAAAAATTTCCAGACGTGGAATACCATCCGGATCAGTTTCCAGGATTGGTCTTTAGGTTGGCGACTCCAAAAACTGCCACTTTGGTGTTCACTTCAGGCAAGATGGTGTGTACAGGCTCAAAATCCGAAGCGTTGGCAAGAAAGGCAGTAAAAACGGTCGTGGAGAAATTGCGTAAAGGAGGGATAAAGATTAAAAAAAATGCCAAAGTTGACATTCAAAATATCGTAGCATCGGTAAATCTTGGCGGGAAAATTCATCTAGAGGATGCTGCAAGAACCCTACCCCGTAGCATGTACGAGCCTGAACAGTTTCCAGGACTCATACACAGGGTGGTTGATCCAAAAACTGTGATACTAGTATTCTCATCCGGCAAGCTTGTCTGCACTGGTGCTAAAAAAGAACCAGATGTGTACAGATCTGTAAATAATCTTCATGCAATGCTTGAAGAGAAGAATCTAATGGTATACACATAAAATAAAATAAAATAAAATAAAATAAAATAAAATAAAATAAAATAAAATAAAATAAAATAAAATATAATATAATTATAATTATTGTTATTGTTGTTTATTTAATCAAAGTACCGTCAGGTACCTCGCCGCGCGGTGCAAGCCAAAAAGGCATTCCATCCACGTCTGCTGCAAGAAGCATCGCCTCAGAATTTATACCCGCAATGTTTTTTGGCTCCAAATTTGTAACAGCTATTGCCTGCACTCCAATCAAACTTTGAGGATCAAACTTGTCAGCGCCCCCTATGATAACTTTCATCGTACGTGTCCCATCACTAATTGTTCCAAGAGCTATGCGCGACTTTCCCTCTATTGCTTCAACATTGGTTATTTTGACGGTGCGGATTTCCAGTTTTGCAAAATCATCATACGTTATTGTCACATTGTATGCAAATGTGCACCATTCTATAAACTGTTTCTTGTATTTTATAATTTTTCTCTAATATCAGATGTTTCCATCTTGTAGCGGAGATCCGATGGAAGTTTGGCGTATTTTACAGATATCATCTCAGATATCTTATCTTCAGGTATGTCAACTAGCCTGAGCAGTTTTGCGCGCGCATCAGCAAAAGAATTTTCCCAGAATTTATTGGCATTAAATGTCTCTATTTTTGGAAGATATCTTGAGGATCTCATGATGCTTACGAGTGTAAATGGTAAGGTTTGGTTAATAAATCGGGCGGTGCTGTATTTGGCAATATTGTTCAATCCATGAAGATATTTCCAAGTAAAATACTAGAACAGGGTGAAATGAGTATTGATACAAGCTGTGGAAGAATGGTGTCAAATAAGAGAATGCTGCCTTTAGGATGGGGCAAGTATTAAAAAAATTTATTAAATATAACGCTGGGGCAAATATGTAAGCCAATTGAAAACAGAATGGAGAGTATGATGTTTGAGTAGCAGAGTTTACTCAAAAGTTTTAAAAGATCATCAAAAATCGGATTTAAACTTGTAAAAGAGACACCCAATTCTGTCGATTGTGATTTAATAGTGAATGTTGACATGGATGAAAAAGAAATCACCAATTGAGGATCAGATATCTGTAAAAAAGATATACAACAATTGACGGTCACGGTCAGATAAATTTATTTCATGTCGAAAATTTGCATGGTTTTATAAATTCTCGTACCGCACTCAAATTATCACACATGCCCGATCTTTTCAAATATTTATGGCCTGGAAATAAACTATAATCTGCAGAATATATTATGGATTGAATTTATTTTCGTTACACACGAGTCCGCATATACAACCAGGTTTTTTTATCCAATGGGATGTATTTATGGCACCGTTAAATTATGTGCATTGTTTTCAAATGCTGCAACTATAGATTGAATCATTTCATCTTGTGCACACGGAGGATCATACGGTATTTTTCCATGATTATTCATCTTTTCTAGGATTATTGTTCCGTTCCCATCATCAATGGCATATATGGAAACGTGTGATGAATCAGTGCCAAATATGATAATTGACGGATATGTGAAAACAACTCCGGGGGATTTGACAAATTTGTAACTAAAAGTGCCAGTCCTATCAGATGCATTTTTAGACGTTTGATTGATTTTATCAAGTGCCCCTTTAACGCAATTGTCAAAATCCCAATTATTTTTGGCATTAACAAATTCAACTTCGGATGTGGCCATGCTTAAAATATTATAGTCGTTTTCCACAGTGTTTGAAAAATATCCATAGACGGGATCTTCAGTCCAGACATATTGTATATCAAAAGTTTCATTTATGGATACAGAGTTTGGAATTGTTGCACTCAAACTTGCATTAAGTTTGGCAGCAGTGGTAATAAGAGTGCCATATGTTTCATGGATTATTTTATTTGAATTATCCATGTTTAATTGATTATTTGGGGTTTTATCCAAAATTGAGGCTGGGAGAGATATTACATTCCATCCCATTTTTTGTGCGGTCGTTTCATACACGCATGCGATTTTATCACTAGATCTTTCCACAAGTATTAGTCCGTTTCTGCAAATTACATCATATGGGGTAATCCCGCGGTCAAGCTGCTGTTTTGGACTCTGTATGCTCTCCAGGGGCTGTGCGGATGCAACACCAGTTGCAATTACTAGTAATGATACAGACAAGATGATTACGAGTAAAATTTGACACTTTATCATAAATATGATACATTATTTTTATATTAAAATACACCTTGTCAAATTTCGCCCATGAACGATGAAAATGGTTCTGACACTGTTTGTATCAGATACGATTCAAACACATATGCCCTAAAATCCAATATCGTAATACTTTGGAGATAAATGATGGCATATGATGGAGTGCTAAAGCCAGTCAGATTCAGCTTTGAGACTAGTGTATCGCAAGAATTTCATCGTACATGTTTTTGAGTTGTTTGCTTGTTGTTTTTATCAGAATGGATATTGTATCAATCAAAAAATTTTACTATTTATGCAACACGAAATGACTTTTGCCCATAATCATGTCATGCCTGTTGTTTTAAATGTTGTTTGAGTTTAAAAGGGACTACAAGAATAAAATCAAATTGTAATTTTATCTTGCTCTCATATTCAGGATGCATTTTGGTTTGAAACCAATCTTGAATTATCACATACTGTATTGGGGCACCAATTATTGAAAATAATAATAAAACCATGCCAAGCCATGGCAAGTATAAATATCGTATTAATTTCTTTTTGTGGTTTTTGCTATTTGTAGATGATCTTTTTTCAATCCATTTACTGATGTCTTTTATCAAGGCTTCAATATCTTCGGGTTTTTGATCCATACATTTTGTAATTCCTGCAGCATATTTGGTAATAGAAAGTGGCAATACAATATTGTGGTTATTGATTGTAAGAAATACAAACATTGCAAGTACTGCAGTTCGCTTGTTGCCATCTGTAAATATATGCTCCCTGCAAAATGATTCTAAAATACATGCTGCCTTTTCATATATTGTCGGATACATTTCTTTATTTCCAAATTTTCTTCCCGGTTTGTCTAAAATCGATTGAATCTTATATTCATCAATTTTACCGCTTGTTGTATGATCATGAAAATGTTCCTTTACGACAGAGTGTAAATCTAGTACCGAGTCAACAGTAAGATATTTTATCATATTTTAGATAGTGCTTTAAAGATTAATTCGTTATCTTTTATGCATTTCTCTGCTATCTTTTTGATGTTTTTTACGTCTTCATCTGCCATGTTATATCTATACAAAATATCCATTAATAAGTTGATCCATATTTGGCGCGGTTCAACCTGCGAGGGTTAATTTCCTATCAAGTATCAGCCATATGGCATGATTTTAAATGGATTTTATCAAATTTTCACATAAAAAATACCCGTTTATGAATAAAACCTGCAACATTACCCAATAGGCAAACCTGACAGCGCATAATGATATATAATAATTGATACAGGTTACATCCATGGCACTCATAGAATCATCAATAAAGATAGCAGCCCCTCCAAAAACAGTGTGGGATTTAGTTGCAGATTTGGATGCTGAACCAAAATACTGGAAGGGTACAAAAAGCGTCAAAACCGTATCTTCTGATGGAGATACCATCCGCCGCGAAGTAGTCATAGCATTCAGGGACAAAAAATGCGAGCAGACAGTGCAGATTATACCAGAAGAGTCGATAAAAATCACGTTTACTGCCGGAGTTATAGTTGGAACAAAAACCATCACCGTGAAAAAGAGCGGCCAGATGACAGTTCTTGGCGTAATATGGGACATAAAGATGACAGGTATGTTTGGATTGTTTACCTGTATGCTCAAAAAACACATCAAAGGCGGTACCGAACAGGCTCTTTACGCGATAAAAAACGATGCAGAAGGCAAAAGTTCTTGCTAGATGTTATAAACTATGTACTCGCAGGTTTTATGATTCTAGTTTTTTTCACGTGGCTGCATTTATGCAAAACCATGATAAAAGATCATGCAGCAACGCCAAAACTCACAAAGGAGAAAATCACAAAAGGGCAGAGAGTCTCAGTTATACTGCCGGCACGCAATGAAAAAGATCACATCAAAAGATGCCTCAAATCGCTTGCAGAACAAGATTATGAAAATTTGGAGATTATCGCCATTGATGATTCATCAGATGATGGAACAGGGCAGATAATAAACGAGATGGCAAAAATATACAAAAACATCATACACGTGCAAGCAGGTCCTAAACCTAAAGGATGGGTTGGAAAAAACTGGCCGTGCGCGCAGGGCCGCAAACGAGCCACAGGGGAGATGTTATTTTTTACGGATGCTGACACTGTGCATTCGCCGCAGGCATTATCAAGGGCTCTCTCGCACATGGATATGAAAAAACTTGACGCAATAACCATCATGCCCCGGCTGCTAACTTTGGATTTTTGGACTGCTGTTACAATGCCCATGATTACAGTATTTTTAAACACCATATATTCGGCCTCAAAGGTAAATGACCCATCAAAGAGTGCGGGATATTTTTACGGAAGTTTTTTCATCATAAATGCAGACGTATACGATGATGTGGGCGGGCATTACAGGACACGTGGGGAGATTGTCGAGGATGGGGTTTTGGGCAGGATTGTTAAAAATTCAAAATACAAAATGCTCATAGTGTCAGGTACTGAGAATGTAACGGCAGTCTGGGCACGCGACTCTCATACCCTCTGGAATGCCATAAAAAGACTAATGGTGCCCATTGCATCATCAAATCAAAAACAGGCAGTGGGAATAACAATAGCTGTCGCATTCCTCATGATGGTCCCATTTGCTCTTGCCCCTTATGCGTTTGCGCTCCTAGTGTATGGAATTGACTCATACGTACTGTTTGCAACATCAATGGCAGCAGTTACGGCAGCGTTTGTATCAGCTGCAGTAAACTCAAAGATAATGAAGAGCAGGGTATGGTATTCGGCATTTGCCCCCCTTGGAGGCGCAATCATCACTCTTGGATTTTTGGCCGGCTCGCTTGTTCCAAACGGCGGCAGCGTCTCATGGAGGGGTACAAAATATTCCAATGATGACTGCAGGAATAGTACGCCCAATGTATGAAGATTTAAAGATGGATTAGATGCAAGTATTTTCATAATGTACGTAGGGTATGTCATGGTAAATTGCGATCTTGGAGCTGAGGAGTGTGTTGTAGATGAGATACACAAGATTCCCCAAGTATCAAAAGTTCAGCTTACTTTTGGCGCATACTATATTATAGTTAAAGTTCATGCAAAAGATCAAAGTAAATTTGATGATACAGTTGCGCAAAAAATGCGCGCACTATCCAGAGTAGTTAGCACCATGACTTTAAACATTACAAATTCGGACATGGCAGCATGAGCTCAGAGAGTATCAAATATGAGGGAACAGTATGGCTAATAGATAACAACAATCCAGAGCCGCTCTTAAAGCACAGCATGGAAAAGCTGCAAAAATACGGGGTAAAAAATGATGACATAAAGATTACAGATGCGCCAGAGAACATCAAAGTGGGGGAGATTGTCGTAAAAATATGGCCCCACCATTTGGAGGTAAGTAAAGTTCGCACCATACGCAACGACTCATTTATCACAGGCGCTGTATTGAATATTGATTTAAAGGCTGATAAGAGCGGCGCGTACATTTAAGAGTTATTATCAACTGATGGCAGCCGTTTATCCTTGTAGCGGACCACCTGGGAGGCAGCATCCCCTTTGCGCGGATACACGCCATATATGAGAGACGCTTTTGACACGACTGAATCTTTTAGCGAGACCATGATAAACTGGCTGTCCCTTGAGCGAATCTCCAATATCTTTGAGAGCCGCTCAGCGTTTGGAGCATCAAGGTGAGCATCAACTTCATCAAATAAATAAAATGGGGATGGTTTGAGTTTTTGCAGCGCCAAAACAAATACGATTGCAGCAAGCGTTTTCTCGCCTCCGCTGATTGATGTTGATTCGCGCTTTGGTTTGTTTGGAAACTGGAGCATGTACGATATGCCCGAATTGAAAATATCATCCTCGTTTTGCAGTTCCAGCCACGCGCTCCCGCTGGTCATCATTGAGAATGTCTCCCGCACCTGTTTGTCCACAATGTCAAATGCGTCCAAAAATGTCTGTTTTTTGTCGCGCTCCACATCTTCTATAAACCGCACTATAGAGTTGCGCTCCCCTTCGAGCATATTTTTGCGCATGGACATTGAACGGTATCCAGTAGATATCTCCACGTATGTGGCAGGAGCTGTCGCATTCAAATCCCCAAGGGTGCGCAGTTCAGCATCCAATCCTCGCAGCAAAGGTTCCGGATCAAAGTTTGGATCGTATGCAATCTCCCCGCGGTATGAGTTTAGCGCCTTTTTGAGTGCATCAACTCTTATGGACAACTCGGAGATGTCACGGTTTAGGCCATCTGAGCGCCGCACAGCCTTTGTCTTGGAATCTGTAAATTCATTCTCCTTTATGCGCATCTGCTGCGTCTGCTCATCATACACCTCAATCTCAGAAGCTGAACCGCCCTGTCCCTCAATGAGCCGCTGCTCGCCCTCGCGCAGCGATACTAGGATTTTATTTTGATCAATTAATTGTACGTCAAGTGATATGATACGCTCAGAGAGTGTTATTTTCTCAGATGCAAGCGATTGCATTTCTTTTTCTGCAAGTGATATTGACTCATCGTGCCGTAAAATTTCAGCGTCAAGTTTGGCAGATAATGCAAAGATGCTGCCATACTCTTCAAGTATGGCAGAGTATTGTACATTAATTACTGATTTTTCCTTGTTTGCTTTTTGCAAATCTGCCTCTATTGATTCAATGTCAATTCCAGTACGGCTCACTTTCAAGGATGAAATTTCAGATTTTAATGACTCCAGTTTTGGAGCGCACTCGCTCATTTGCATCTGAGAGGAGGCGCGCTCTTTATCAATTACATTCATGCGCTCTTTGATTGAATTGTACAGTGTGGAGGCGTTTTTAATGCTATCTTCCAAGTCTGCCCCGCTGCCCTGTGCTTTTTCCATTCCAGATACTAAGGTACGAAGCAGGGCTTCTCTCTCAGAGATTCTCAAAGATGCCTTTTGTATGGCAGATTTTTTAGAAATTGTATGTTTTTTCAGCACTGATACTGATTCAAGCAGCCCCTGAACTGACATGCTCATTGAGATTATTCTAGCAATTTTTGAGATACGGGAGTTTATGTCAATTACAACGCCGGACGAGTGTGGCTGTACAAAGTTGCCATCCATCGTAACCACCTTGTATCCAGAGTTTGAAGCCTCAAAGGCCTCTTTGTTGGATTTGACCACGGCTATACTTCCAAATAAAAATTCTGCCAAATATCGGTGATCATTTGAGCACCGTATATGAGATGAGAGCATCCGGTGTGGCCCGCCCTCTGAATTTGCATTCCCTATAGTGGTGAGTGCATCAAGAGGGATTATCTTGACTTTGGGCAGTTTTTGTGCCCGAACATGCTCAGCTAACGCCACTAAAGTTTCAAAATCTTTTACCACGATTGCCTTTATCCACTCAGAGCCAGAAGCCATGATTGCCCGCTCGTATTCCTTATCCCATGAAAGAAGCTCGTACACCAATCCAAGTATTCCAAGCCGGGTTGCGTGCTCTTTTAGCTTTGCAACCGAATAATCCTCGTGCATAAAATTGCGTACCGTTTGTATCTTTGAGTCGTATTTGGCTCCAGCTTTGGTGGATTTTTCAAGTATAATCTCCAAATCCTCCAAATCGCGTTCAGCTTTTGCCTTTTTGGCCTTTAATGAGTTCAAATAAGATGTGATTTTCTGCACATCATCTTTTCGTCCCTGCCAAATGGCAGATACGCTGTTTTTTAGATTTTGCAGTTTTTCAATGTTTTGCATGCATTGTGTCATTTTTGTTTTGTTTGTGTTAATTTTTGCATCATACTCTGAGAGTGTGTTTTTAGCCTTTATTGCCGCTAGCTCCTCATCATGAAATGCAGAGGTCATCTCTTGCAGTTTTTCATCCACTTGCCGACGGCGCTCAGATTCAGCTGACTGTCTTTGCAGTATTTTCATTCGGCGCTCATCAGATGATGTAACATTGCCTGCGATGCGTTTTTTTTCTGATTCAAGTTTTTCAAGTGATTCATGTTTTGTATGCAGGTTTGATTTTGCTTCATCTTTGAGTTTTGCTGCATTTTTAGACTGTATGTGTAGATCGTTTGTGCGCGCATCAATCTGGTCTGTGCGTTTTTTTGAAACCGCAAGGATTGCGCGCGTCTCCTCAAAGGATCCCATAGCATCGGCTAGTTGTTTGTCAGTCTGCGCTTTTTCCCTATTATACTCGTTCATCTTTGCAAGAAATTGAGATTTTTCATCCTCTACTGTTTTTATTACTGCGCGTATTTTTCCAAGATTTTCTTTGGTAGAGTTTATCTCTTCGGATACTGACAGGAGTGTCTGCGATTTTTCCTGTTTTGTGTTATTTAGGCGGTAGATTTTTCCGGCAGCAGACTCTGCCTGCAGTCTTGCAAGCTCGTTTTGCATATAGACATGCCGCATCTGCAGATTTCTTTGCAATTCCAAATCATCTATCTGTTTTTTTATCTGCACCATTGTGGCAAACGCCACGTTGAGTTTGTTATCAGCCGCTTCTAGCTGGTTTTGTGCCGCTGTTTTTTTCTCATCAAACATTGACATGCCCACCAAATCCTCTATGGCGTGGCGTTTTTCCTCGGCGGTAAATTCAGATATCCTCGTGACAGTTCCCTGCTGGACCGCGTTTAGCTGGTGCAGTCCCGCGTTTGCCATCTCTAGCAGGTCCACCACGTGCGTTCGCTGGGTTTTTTTCTTGTTAATGTAATAGGTATTCTCACCGTCAGGGGAGAGCTCGCGCGTTATCTCTACAGAGTCTGAATCAAAGGGTATCTTTCTGTCTGAATTATCAAAATGGACGCTCACCCGGGCCATGCGGGAACCCCCGCCAGAGGATGAGACATCGTGTATGAGGGATCGGATTTTATCGACTCTCATTACTTTTGGGCGCATCTCGCCGCTTGCAAATATGATCGCATCAAGTATGTTGCTTTTTCCCGAACCGTTGGGTCCGGATATTGAAACAAGTCCGGGTCTAAAATCCACAACCGTATTGCGAAAACCAAACGATTTGAAACCAAATATCTCCACTTTACGGATGTGTACCATGTATTGTATACGATGTACCGTATCATAGACTATGATAAACAATATTTTTTGACTATTGGCGACAAAATGTTGGCTGTTATTTGCACACGGCTTTGGAAAATACGCAGTCAGGTAAAATGTGAATTCTCTAGTGTGTAATTGAGAGTTTTTTGAAGAGTTTGCGATCAAAATTATAGAGTGAATCTACGGTTTGCAGATCAAATCTTTTGTTTTTTATGCCGGATTTACAGGGTTTACGGATGTGTTTTACAGGTTTTACAAAATGCGAGGAATTTTGGTTGGCGTTTAATTTCAGGCAGGATTGTAACGGTATCTTTTGAATCGACAATCTGCGCTCCATTAGAGCCCCCCATATTGCTGCAAAAAACTACGTGTATCGTATGCGTTTATCTTGATCGTTTTTGATGCAAGCAATTCAGGTATAGTTTTTCTTACAGTATGAGATTTTTTAGATGCAGTTCCATACGGGTGTAGTTTTACTACTAGATGATGTGTTAGTATGAGGTCACATCATGCCTAGAATTTATGCAATAAATGAAGATGTAGGCACAAATTAGCACGAGGTGCGGATCTCATACATGGGTTATCTTTAACCACTTTTAAAGACGTTCTGGTCTAACCCTCTTTCTGCGGTGTTGCCAGAAAAGTCCTGTATGTTTGAGAGGGGGGCAGTCTGAACTATTGCAATAATGAACGGGCTTGCAGATATTAACACAGTATTTGAGCCGATCTTTGTAATGTCCCGGATCTCTGCTCCTGTTATTGCATAGTTTATCTCATTGCCAGATTGCTCAGTTATCGGTTCGCTAAACGTGAGGATTATTTCAGTTGTGGTTGTTGAAATGGCAGATACTAGTACAGGAGGTGCCAAATCCTGCGTACTATACTGACACGCAAAAGTAACTGCAATTTATGACTCTAGACACAATGTAACCGCAAGATATTTGGATCACCTCGGGTATGAATCAATCATGAACAAAGAACATCAGGAACTGTATAATGCAAGCAGGCATGTCAAAGACAGAAAAGAGATATCAAAAATATATCTTGTAAGCATGGTCAAATACCAAAACATATCCATAGCTAAAGCTTCTGAATTATTGATGAAAAGCTACAACTGGGGCAAAGAATGCATGCAACGATATGACGAGCTTGGATTAGACGGTCTTAAAACCCTGCCCAAATCGGGCAGGCCTTTATTATTATCAAATATACGATTTAAAAAAATTATTGACATGACAAGACGAGAGAACGGTTCAGTTGATCCAAAACAGGTAATGCACAACATTAAACGCAAAACCGAAGTAAAATATCACATATCAAACATCAGAAAAAGACTTCACAAATTCTCATTTGTCAGCAAGGCTCCAAAAAGAATTCATGTCAATGCAGCGCCGGCATCAGTCTGCTACAACTGGTCGCAAAACACTAGGCGTCAAATACGCCTACTTGAAGAGCGTGGATTTGCAGTAGGCGTTCAGGATGAATGTATAATAAAATACGATTCATTATCCGGCAAGAAACTCTGGATTGAAATAAGCAAAAATTGTTACGTAAAATCCACAGGTTTTCACAAAAAAGTTGTTGTCTTTGGATTATTCTTATCTGATGGCAGGCAGATGTTTGCAAGCTATGATTTGTTTGATGCAAAATCATTTCTCAAGTTTTTAAAAATGGCTCATCAAAAATTTGGAAAAATTTGCATAATTACGGATAGAGCTGCACAACACAGAAAATCCAAAATTATTAAAAAATATATATCTGAGAATAAAGATGAGGTAAAGCTTTTGTTTTTCCCTACAAGTTCACCGTTTCTGAGTGCCGTTGAAGAATGTTGGTATCAGGCCAAACGTGCGTTGGCCGTCACTGAATATTATGAAACATTTGAGAATATGAAATATACAATTTCAGAATATTTTAGAACTGTACGATTCAAAGTATCAATAATGGATTTTGTTATGAGAAAAGCTGTAGATTGCAGTTACTTTTGATCCGCAGTATATCCATGTGCCTCTTTTTTAAGTATTCCTTGCGTTTTTCCATATTTTTGTACAGTATCCACTAGGGGCTATTTTTCCAATTAAAGAATGAGAGACATATATCCATTCGGGGCATTATCCCCACAACCATCTTCATCCACTTGTTAGAGCTTACCGCAGTTACAATCTCGGAGCACTATCTCCATATACTGCGCCGCGGTCGTGCAACTAACTGTAATTTTGTTCAAAATCCCGATTCTCCTTTAGTAACCAGTAAATCACCTTTAGCATTTTTCCAGCTGCTGCAACTGCAGCCTTGGAGTTTCCTCTCTTTCTTGCAAGCCGCTTGTAAAATATTGAAATGTCACTTTTTGGTGCATGTATACCCCAGATCATAAATTCGTTTAAAAATTAACCCACTCTGGTTTAAAATAATCAATGACATTACCCGGCAGTTTTCTCGTACGCAGATATTCCATAAACCTAACCCTCTTCTCTTCAAGTTGGGGATAATATTCTGAATGATCCATATCCTGCTTGGCGACAAGCCAGATCGTCTCCATGGTGTTGTGTTGTGGTGATGCTCTTGGGAGGTGTTCTATCTGAATCTTATCCTTGTTCTCTTTGATGTATTCTTCAAGCTTTATCGTTTTATGCTGCCGGGCTCTGTCTACGATTACCAGTATTCTGCCGTATTTTGCTACTGCATCTTTTATGTATCATAAAAACGTCAGACCATCAAACTTGTCGTATGATCTAAAAAATTTCTCCCCTGAAACTGAAATCATTCCGTATGTTATGAATTTTCTGCGATCCCCCTTCCATGTATAGATGGGACGTTCATTCTCATTACACCAGTATTTTTTAGTCGGTTTACCATCACTGCTCACTATGGTCTCATCCTGGACAAAGATCTTTGTCCCTCTTGCCATTTCGTGGGCAATAATGCACATTATGCGCCTATACCATGCATAACACTCAGCGTATGATGCAGGCATTAGCGTGTATTTTTTGCGGTACCTTTGATTTTAGTTTCCATTCCCGCATCAGTCTGCATATATGCGTAATATGATATGTTATTCCTGTCATATTTTTAATGTAATCACGGACCTGCTTTGGAAGCGTAATGGTTCCGATTTTTGTAAACTTTTTTTCTATCTGCATCATGATATTTGGTGAAATCTTTGGCGGTCGTCCGCATCAGGACCCTTCCTCCAGGCCTATGAGTCCGTATTTTTCGTATCGAACGTGCCATTTGTGTACAAACTGGTACGTTCGGAATACGAGATCCGCGGTTTCTTGTATGTCGTAGCCGCGTATTTGCACCAGACACATCGCATGCAGTCTTGTTTCTACGCGAGAATCTTTGCAGTCATTATAAGCCTGGAGGAGATCCTCATTGCTAACTTGCATGAATTGGTTCCGATGTCGTGATCAAAAAACGTTGCTACTGTGTAATGGTGGATTTTTAAACGAATTTATGCTTGCAGGTATAGTACGTGCGAGTGTATTGCCTCAACTAGAACCCACCTGAGCATTCTGCTTCCTCTTTTTGTTATGTGTCCATGATGTACGAGATTGGCAGAATTGCGGACCGATGGTGCAAGTCCTGCGTATGATTTTAGCTTTTCAGGATCAGAGAATCTCTCAACATTATCAATCTCAGATGCAATCGTTAATGCCGTAAAATCTGCAATTCCGGGGACAGTTTTGAGTATATCGGCATACCGGCTTGTACGTGCACTCTTGTAGATCAGTACATTGGCTTTTTGTATCTGATTATCATAAAGGCCAATGGATGCAAGAAAACCGTCTATTCGATAGTCGTTTATGGCTTAAAGGCTTGCAATGTATTTGTACGAAAACGTACGTCCTGGAATTTTAATTCCTTTTTGGAGCAGTATTCCATGTATGGAATTTTTCATATTTGTTCTCGCCTGTACAAGTTTGTGCCTGTATCGGACCAGTTGTCTTTGCTCTACAATCTTTTTACCTGGAACATGGCACTCGTTGATATATCCTCCTCGCAGCAAATTTGCCAAAATTTGCGCATCAACTTTGTCTGTTTTTTTAGTGGATGCGGCAATGGCCTTTGTCTGATATGGGTTTGAGAGAATCACATCAAGATCCAGTCTGTCGGTCATGTATCGGAACAGTCCGTACCAGACAGATGATGACTCCATTACCATCTTTAAACCCTCGGGTATGCTTGTTTGGAAAAACTTTCTAATGTCCGCGTGTCTGTTTTCAACACGCGTGTTTAAGATCAGTTTGCCTTTGCCGTCAATTGCTGCTATCTGGAGAAATTCTTTATGGGCGTCAATTCCAACAAACATGGACTTGCTCTTAAACACCCTAGTGTTTTTGTTTGCATTTTGAGCTTTGTTTTTGGGCTTGCGTTTGTTGACTGATACGGATTTATCATTTAAGCAACCATCTGAATTCCTTGATTTCTTGGGCACATATGGTTACGTTGCTGCGTTTGTGGTATGTGGATCGAAATTCATCAGGATTATCACGATGCCATCGAAGCATCTTTCCCATTGCGTCAAATCCACGTACGCGAACACCTTTTCTTGGCATTATTACAGGAATTTGTCCGATCTTTTCTATGAGCGTGCATATATTACGTGAAAGATATGCTGCATCAAGCATCACGTGGCCGGAACCGTGCGGCAGCGTGCCACATATTTGCTCAAATATTGGTACATCATGGCATCGTGCATGGGTAATATCATATGATATGATTATGCCGTTTTCAGCAGTTACAATATGCAATTTGCGATAATCCCGTCTGGACCTTGATCCATTTTTTGCATCAAGCCATGTGTTATGCCCGTTTATTGCAATTCCTGTAGAATCCCCGTATAGCGTACCTTTCATTCCAGGTCAGCTCGCAGAATTTATCACTCATGTGATGAAATGTACATCAATTCTAGTAGATGCTACTTGCAACGCCGACCTTGACGGCACTCTTTTCAAGCCCAGTATTGATAGTAAACGTGGTGAATCTTCAAGATAATCTACGAGTTCATCGTATGACAGTTGTTACATTGTTTTTAGGGCAATACACGCAGTCATTCCCAAGGTGGTCAAAGCCGGTTTGTCCTAACGGACTTGGTTTCCATGGCTTTATCACTTGATTTTTTGCTTTCATTATAATCGAGGTTAACATTTGGTATGATCTGGCAAGATTTCCTCGTCGTTTGTGCTTTGTTGATTTCATTAAATTGGCTCGGATCTACTGATCCAAAGCTTTTTCGGTTGTTTACGTTCATGATCTAAAAGCTTTATGGTATGTTTTTGATTTTATTCATGGACAGAGCCTGAATGATAATAACACATATATCGATGAAGATGATCGTAAGATCGCAATGAGGTTGTACTAATGAATATAAAACTTGTACTATCATTAACCGTATTGTTTGCAGGTCTAGCTGTTGTTTTTGTTATCAGTTCTGATACCATAATTGGTAATGATGTACTAGTATCTGCCAACAACATGAATACGAGTAATTCGGAAATACATACGAACAATGATGATTTGAAAAATACTAAAAAATCAGAAACCTCAAGTGACAATCCACACGCATTGAATTTGACTGATGCATCGGAAATTAATTCAAACTCTATTGTATCTATTGGTTCATTTACTACAACAGATCCGTATGAAATAAAAGATGACGCACAACTCGTAATGATCGGCACAATAACTTCGATGGAAAAAGGAACAGTCACGAAAGAAAATTGTACATCTAGATGTGAATTATCATACACTAAATATTTTCTCAATGTTGATGAAATACTAGGAGGTACAGAAGAATATGAACACGATACAATTGAGATTGTAAGCAGATTTCCTTCTACAAGGATACTATATGATGAGGGAGATCAAGTATTTATCATGGTGGATAGAGCTCATCGTATTTTTCCAGATGCATGGTGGCCTTTGGCTGACATGTATGGTATGTACAAAGTAAATGGTGATAGATTAATAGGCGAAGATAGTACGATTAGCAAGAATAAACTCTTTGAATAATAGAGTTTATCCATGTGAATACTTTTTAAAGGTTTCTTGCTTTTTTGTGTCATGCGGTATGGCTTTCACTATGTGTCTGTTTCCAGTCAAAAGATGAAAAGACATCTATCCATTCAGGATTTAATCCCACAACCATCTTCATCTACATGTTAAAGCTTACCGCAGTTATGCAGCCGGGGTAACATCCCCAAAGTCTAACCCGCGGGTTGTTGCTTTAACTATGATGTATTTCAAATTCACTCCTATCCTTTAGCATACAAAATATGATATCAAGCATTGGAGTGGACCCCATAAAATGAGAACACCCAAAGTGAAACAAATTTTACCCAGTCTTGGAGGTATCCATCAATAGACTTCATGCATAATGGACCAAATTCACAATTTTTACGAATAAAAATGACTGATTTTAATGATTATGCATGAGGTCTAATGAAAAGACCACATCATGCTCCAGACGAAAAGGTGCGTATCGTCATGGAGTCAATAAACACGCACATCACTCCTGCAGAACTGTGTCGCAAACATAACATAAATCCGGCATCCTTTACCCGGTGGAGGGACATATTCTTTGAATGTGGCAAGGCAGGCATAAAAAAACCGTATAATCGTAATGAGAGTAAAAAGCACGATCATGAGATGGACAAGTTGAAGAGAATCATTGGAGATCTAACCATAGCCAATGATGCTTTAAAAAAAACGTTAGAGGAGAGCACAAAATGAAAGCATTGACCCTCATGCAAAAACAAGGCCTCAGTACACGCAAATCCATACGTTATACCGGAATATCAAACAATATGCTGTACGCTCCGAAAAAACCACGCATTATTCAAATCGACAAGGAAATCTCAAAGATGGTGCAACAGGTTGCTCAGAGCAGACCCACATATGGAACACGAAGAATGGCTGCCACCATGTCCCGTATTACAGGCAAACCAGTAAACTGCAAAAAAGTGAAGAAAATATACCATTATCTGGGCCGGAGTGTGTCTGCAAAACCCAAAAAAGAGATTATTCGCTCAAGGAAGCGCCTAAAACCTGCAGGACCGGATCAGCTCTGGAAAGCTGACATGACGTACATTTGGTGCGGTCAGGACAGATGGTGTTACCTATTCAACATCCTTTGCATTTACCCGCGAATGGGTCGGATATGCGTTTGAGTCAAGAGCTATTACCGACGGTGCAATTGCAGCATTAACTGAAGCTTTGGCATCCAAGAAACCAGACTGCTCAAAGCTTGTTTTAAGAACCGACAACGGCTCCCAGTATATTTTAGCGCAATTTGACAAGGCTGTAAAAGTATACGGTGTGAGGCAGGAATTCATCCACTATCACACGTCAGAGCAAAATGCTCATGTGGAATCCTTCCACAAGAATCTCAAGAAAGAGTATGTCTGGCCGCGCGACTTTGAGCCGTTCCAGGACGCAGAGAATGCAATATCATACGCCTTTGAGGATTACAATCAGAACCAGGTACACTGCAATAGGATGTGTGGTGCCATCAGAATTTGGTCTCGCACGGAGGGCAATGATAAAATAAGCCCTCCGATCCTATCATTTTTAATGCAAAAAACGTTCTCATTGTACAGGGGTCCGCACCATACAACCACTAATGGCCATCATGGTGTTGTAGTGGCAGGTCATACCATAAACGCATCACGCAACTTTTACGAACCAACGCACGTAATTCCATTACCACATATAGGTGATTTAAATAATACAGTAGTATTTTCCACATTGAATGGAATTGGTACTATTGGAAATTATGACGCGGCATTTATTCGGACAAGTAATAGTGACACAACTGCACCATTAAACCACGTACGAATGTTAAACGGTACTATATTCACTGTAACTCATGGCACTTTATCTGACGTGGAAGTTTTGTCCACGATTAACATATACGGTCAATATAATAATAATGATGGGAGTCTTGTTTTCAAAAACGTAACAATAGATAGTATTCAAGGAACATACACTGAAATGGGAATTGACAATTATAAATCTAGAATTGGCGATAATGGGGCTCCTATTGTTTATCATGGGGATGGCGCCGTACTTGTGGGTGTACATGTTGGTTCTGTTTGTATATTTACACCCGAAGATACCAACACTATAGATGTCAGTAATTCATCATTTTGTAATTCAAATATTATTATTACATCTCAAAATAGTAATTACGAAGATACATATTATAAATTCTTCAGCGCATGGGAAAACGTAAAAAATGGTCTCAACGTACGATAAACTCTCAATTATCATAGTAGGGATTATCATATCGGCCGCATTTGGTTTTGTATTTCTAATATCAGAATACGATTTAAAATTACAGCTTGAAGATAATACAGAACAATCTGTTTCTGAAACAAACAATATAGAACAATATATCTCCAAAGCAAACAATACAGAACAATCTGTTTCCAAAGCAAACAATATACTTGCCATAAATTTGTACAAAATGCTCGAATCCGACGGTAATAAAAATATCTTTTTTTCACCCACAAGCATATTTGTAGGCATGATGATGGCATACGAGGGTACAAGAAACAATACTGCATTGCAGATGGAAGACGCACTTGACATATCTTCTGATGATAATTCACGCAGAAATGAAATAATAGATCTAGTGGAGAGCCTTACAAACCCAAACTCAGATTATGATTTGGACATAAAAAACTCCCTGTGGGTTAGAGATAGTTTTCCAATACTCCCCGAATACACCGATACGATGGCTGTCCATTACAACAATACCGTTGGTTCATTTAATGCACAAAGTTCTGATAAAATTAACAAATGGATGAATGATTCAACAAGGGGAAAGATACCTAAAATAGTAAACTATACGACACTATCGGATCCTGATTTGAATTTCATGATTGTCAACACGATTTTTTTTTATGGATCCTGGATGGATGAATTCATAGCAGAAGATAGAATAGGCTACGTTGATTTTTGGATAAACAATGTTGAATCTGTAAAAACTAACGTGATGGTGCGTGCCGGTGGTGCACAATACAGACAAATTGAGAATGTACAATACAGACAAATCGACAATGTACAAATACTAAAACTCCCGTACAAGTCTGATCCGCAACGTCTGTCTATGGTAATAGTTCTTCCCGAAGAGAGGTACGGTATTGCTAAACTTGAAGAAAGACTTACAGCAGAGATATTTGTTGCGTGGATAGATAGCACAGAGCTACAGAACAGCATTCAAGTGATCATACCAACATTCAAATTAGATACAGAATATTCTGGATCGTTAATATCATCATTAAAAAAACTTGGAATAACTGATGCATTTGATAAAAAAAATTCCAACATGTTGAATATGTCACCTGCACCTGAATTAAGCATCGACGATATGATTCACAGAGCATTTTTAAACGTGCATGAAAAAGGAACCGTTCCAGCGGATCCACCTGCTGCGATGGAGGATGTTTTGAGATTCTCCTCAATCATATTCAAAGCGGATCATCCGTTTATATTTGCAATATGGGATGATCAGACTGAAACCATTTTATTTATGGGTCGAATCTCAGATCCTACCGCATAATGTCCGTTTAATGGACTGAAAACATGCAAGTCCGATGCACTTGAAGTGTTGGCAGACCCTATAGTCATGAGCAAAAGTCTTTTCATATTGCATAAACAGTAAAACTTTTTGATCGGTACAACATCCATCACAATATGGACAATCTAAGCAAACAACTCAACGCATATCTTGGAAATTGTCATGCAAAAGAAAAGATTCCAGTTGCAAAAACAGCGTCTTCTCTCATGGATTAAAAGAAAACAGGGCAAAACAATGGAGGAGATTGGCGAGGAATTTGGTGTAAAAGAGACAACAATATGCCAATGACTCATACAGGGTAATGGAGGATGGGCTAACCTCCATATACAACATAAACATCTTGGCAGAGAATGCCATCTTTCAGAAAAACACCTATGTAAGCAATCCGGACACAATGGTTGATTCCTCGTTGCCAATCAGCCTAATCCTTATGCACAGTTGATCTTTTGAGCGTAGAGTTTTGGTTTTACATCGTATGGTTTATCGTTTGTCAGCATGTGCCAGATTATCGTTATCATTTTGTTTGCAACGTGTGTTACTGCCACCGAGTGTGGATGTTTTTTGTGTATGCGTTGATAGTATTTTTTCATCCTCCCATCCGCTCTTATCGCAGAGTTTGCAGCCTGCGTCAACATCCAGTTCACTTTACGGTTTGAATCTTTTTTCATCTTGCCATGATATAACGAATCTCCAGACTGGTGTACTGTAGGACACATACCAGACCATGAGACAAGTTGTTTTGGCGTATCAAATCTGTCAATGCGATCAATTTCCGTTGCAAGCAGCATGGCTCCAAAATAATCAAATCCGATCATACTCATTGTTTTGGCGTACTGGTCATGTTTTGCTTCTGCTCTGATGAGTTCTTCTGTCATACCAATCTCTGAATCTATATGCTCAATCTGTCTTATGCATGATAATATTATCGCCTTGCCTTTGCCGTTATCGTATTGTTGTTTTTTGAGCCATGCAATACCATGTACGCCAAACGTGCTTTTCTGTATTGGTTAAGTCGTATTTGTCCAGTATGCTGATTACTCTTGCTTTTACTTTTGTCTGATCTTCCACTAGTCGTATTCTATGCCTGAGAAGATCCCGATTTTCGCAGGATTTCTTATAGATACCACATAGCATTCGGCCACAAAATCCGTTCTGCACAGTTGTGCCAAGACTCTTGCATCAAGCTTGTCGGTCTTTATTTTTGCCTGTGCTATAGCCTTTGTTTTAAACGGATTTGCTAGTTTTATAGATATTTTCTGAACTTCAAATTCTTCGATGTCTTTATCCACATGTTGGCGGTGGATTCGCATACTGCTCTGCACGCTTTGTACTTTTTTTTTTGACACGTATGGCAAATTTTTTGGCATCTTTTCTGGTATTGTTGTATTTTGTCTCCTCTAGTATTTTACCAAAATCATCTACAATACACACTACGCATGTCTTTTTTCCAATGTCAATTCCAATGTTTTTCACCTCCTTTTTCCTTTGTCGGCTGAAAAGCTGCACTCACCTATCAGGGCTCAAAGCCAAGAAACACAGCAGCTCAGATACCCCCACTCACTCCAAAGGTCTCAAGGATCACGAACCCTAGGGTCTGCCAACACTTCAAGTGCATCGGACTTGCTTACATGTTTTCACTCCAATACGGAATCATCTCTGGCAGGTTTTGTTTTCAACGATAATCACCATATCCGGGGGGTGATCTATTTGTTTAGATGAGATTATTGTCAAATGTGCAGGTTAGGCAGGTTATGCAACTGCGTACTCGAATGATAGAGAGTTTTGTTTGTAAAATATTTGTTTATAAAATGCGTCATCATACTTAGTCTTCGCCATCATCGTGCAGGTTTCCGTACATTTCATCTGCAAGTTTTTGCATGCGTTCGTTTTCAAGTTTTAAGATCGTGATAAATGCTTTATCACCGTTTGAATCCGAGGCATAAAAGTAGATGCCCTTATCGTGCTCGGGCAACGGATTTAGATGGTACGCTGAACCAAGCAACTCTGCTACAACTATTTGCGCTTTTTGAACTTCGAGCTGTTTTACAGATTCAAAACTCTCATGATGACGATTCGGACCGTGCAGGATGCCAGCACTCTTTTCACTCCTTTGCTCTTCATACAGGGTAGTAATTTGTCTTATGTTATTCTCGTTTATCGCCCAAGTTGATCCATACTGATCCACCCAGATTCCGTTTATTCTGTCAGTTTGAATCAAGTGCAGTTGTTCCCGATTGTCAGATATGGCATGCGAGTTGCTTATTATAATTTCTTTTGGAAGGTTTAACGAATCCCCATAAACGTGTATTCCATCGTTAAAGTAAAACTGAAAGGCGTCATTATCCCAGTCTACGGGTTTGATTGCAACAGTCTCATATGCGGGGGATTCCTTGTATGAATATTTTAGATCCACCAACAAGCATTGTTCTGCATCACCTGAACACGACGTCTCGGAAATTGTTACCGATATGTCCGAATCTTCAAGTATGTTTAGTTTGTCTTCAATTACGATCTCTTGTACTGCAAGTGCGTCTCGTTGCATCCAAATCTCTACAAATGCTTCAGCCTCGTGGTATAATCCGATGTCTGGTACGCCAAATGCAATCTCCACCCGTTTTATGCCAGCAGGTCCGGCACTGTCGTAGAATTTCATTTTCAGCGTGTTTAATGCTCCTACGTTTGTGCCAATTAACGGGAATTCCGTATAATACCTGTTTGCGTTTACGGCAAGACCGTTATACTCAAAGCCGTTCTCTACGAGGCGGTTTCCAATGCTGCCAAGTCCCATGGTCGGCGCAGAATTATCATTGTCAGATTCGCCATTACTGCCAATAACAATATCATTAATTGCATAGCTGGTAAGATGGGTTGTCCAAACTGTTATACGCCTATTCTCAGCATCCACCGTATACATACTGCCATTTAATGTCGAATTATCAGATAAAATTTGATGTGCGATAGTGCCATTTTGGATATCGTCACTGTAATATCGCGCTATATTTGTGGTAGGCCCGTTCAAAGTTTCCCAATAAAATGGCACATTGGATAGATCCCGAACGTTAATGAACGTAATCATTACGGCACTAGATGAAATATCGTATTTAATATTATTATGGCCAAGTGATACTGTGCGGCTGTTGTTTAATACAGAGCCGTGGATGAGGAAATTGTCAAAATCAAGGTTTCTAATGTTCTGCGTGTTTGTATCAAATACGGTAGAATTTTCAATTTTTATCACCATCGTGTTGTTTATCAATATTATTAGATTATGGTTAAAAGATGTAGCATTATTTTCATTCCATTTTGTAGTATTTAGGTATGCAATGTGCGAATATATTACAGGAGTTGGTATGGGTAATGACAATACTACGTTTACTGAACCGTTAATAGTTAGCACAGATACTGTCCTGTACACTAATTGCGCAGTATTGCCTGCATTATCTGTTGCATCGTATTTAACATGATATACTCCAATAACAGATACGTTTACGTTTGACGTGGTGTTTGCTACACCATCATAATTGGGATCATTATCGTATACACGAGATCCAGGATCATTGTATGTGTTGTTTATTTTCACTCTGTCGCCAACGTTGCCATCAAGATCACTAGCTGAATGTGCATCAAGTATGAGCTCAATTACTGGTATTTCCGTGTCTACAAATACATTACCAGTCCGTAGATTGTATTGGGTGTATGTAGTCACGTATACATTGCCAGTGTTGTCAAATACGTCCATCTTGAATTCGATCTGACCGTTTGTGGCATCCTGTTCGATCAAAATACTTGCAATAGATACACTACCGTTGATGGATGTGTTGGCGGTTTTGCCTAGTATGGTGGCATTTACGCTGCCGATTGGCTCAGTTGTAGTTAACGTGATGGTTATCAGATCGCCTGCTTTTGCATAGGATGGATTGGGGTTGTCGCTGTATATGGTCAGGTTTACCAGACTCGGGTCGATTGTGTCTATTACGACGTTATCGGATGCAAGGTCAGCGTGCGTCACATCAAGCGTGTTGGCTGCATTATCATATATGATAATGTTAAATTCCACCAATCCGTTTGTGGTGTTTTGCAAAACCGTAATGTTTGCAAAAGCGGTATCGTTTGTTACGCTCATGTCTATGGTGTTGTTTAGAATTATCAAAGTTGCATTCCAGATTTTTTCTGATGCCTGAAGAGTTATGTTTATCACATTTCCTGCCTTTGCAAGTGACGAGTTGGAGTTGTCGCTGTATATGGTCAGGTTTGTCAGATGCGGATCTGTTTTGTCTATTGTGACGTTTGAAGAGTCCAGATGCGTCTGATTTGTCATCAGACTGTTTCCTGCAAGATCAAATGCGGTAATGTTGAATGTTACAGGCCCTTCTGCATGGCTGTCATTTACAGTCAGGGTTGTATTTGCAGTACTGCCGTTTACGCTCATCGCATGGGTGTTGCCTAGAACCGTAATGTTTGCAAAAGAGAGGGTCTCGTTTGCAGTAATTGTAATGTTTAGCATGTGGTTTGTTTTTGCATAATCTGTTCTGAAATTGTCGCTGTATATGGTCAGGTTTGTCAGCTCTGGATTGATTGTATCGATTGTGACGCTGCCGGATGGGAGACTGTTCTCTGATACTGTAAATGCGTTGCCTACAATGTCATGCGCAGTAATGTTGAATGATACAGGTCCGTTTGCGGTGATTTGTAGAACCGTGATGATGGCAGAGGCTGTATCATTTGTTACGTTCATGTTGATGGTGTCGTTTAGAATTATCAGGATTGCATTTTGGATTGGCTTTGTTGCCTGCAGGGTAATGTTTATCACGTCTCCAGCTTTTGCAAGCGATTGATTGGCGTTGCTGCTGTATATGGTCAGGCTGCCCACTCCAGGTATGCTGTGATCTATTGTGACGTTTGAAGAGTCCAGATGCGTCTGATTTGTCGTCAGACTGTTTCCTGCAAGATCAAATGCTGTGATGTTAAATGTGACTTGTCCGTCCGTATTGTTTGCATTTACAGTCAGGGATGCGTTTGCCGTGGTGCCGTTTATGGTCATCACATATGTGTCATTTAGAACAGTGACATTTGCCCCCTGTAGTGCCTCGTTTGCGGTGATTGTAATGTTTAGTGTGTCGCCTGTGGTTGCAAGTGATGCATCAGGGTTGCTGCTGTATATGGTCAGGTTTGTCAGTTCGGGGTTTGTGTTGTCTATTGTGACGTTTGAGGAGTTTAGCTGCGTCTGGTTTGTTACAAGGCTGTTTCCTGCAAGATCAAATGCTGTGATGTTAAATGTGACTTGTCCGTCCGTATTGTTTGCATTTACAGTCAGGGATGCGTTTGCCGTGGTGCCGTTTATGGTCATCACATATGTGGCATTTAGAACAGTGACGTTTGCCCCCCGTAGTGCCTCGTTTGCGGTGATTGTAATGTTTAGCAAATGTCCCGTTTTTGCATGATCGGTTATGGGGTTGTTGCTGTATATGGTCAGGGTTTGCAACTGCGGATCTGCTGTATCAATTGTAACGCTGCGGGTTGTAATGCTGCTTTGTGTTACGATAAACTCGTTGCCAGTATTATCATATGCTGTAATGTTAAATGATACAGGTCCGTTTGTGTCATTTTGTTCAACCGTATAGTTTGCAGTGGCAGTATCGTTTGTTATGTTCATGTTGATGGCGCTGTTGAGGATTAACAGGGTCACATTGTTGATTTGCTCTGATGCACGCAGGGTAATGTTTATCACATCTCCGGCCTTTGCAAACGATGCATTCTGATTGCTGCTGTATACGGTTAGATTGCTCACGCCAGGTATACTTTTGTCTATTGTGACGTTTGAGGAGTTTAGCTGCGTCTGGTTTGTTACAAGGCTGTTTCCTGCAAGATCAAATGCTGTGATGTTAAATGTGACTTGTCCGTCCGTATTGTTTGCATTTACAGTCAGTGATGCGTTTGCCGTGGTGCCGTTTATGGTCATCACATATGTGGCATTTAGAACAGTGACGTTTGCCCCCTGTAGTGCCTCGTTTGCGGTGATTGTAATGTTTAGTGTGTCGCCTGTGGTTGCAAGTGATGCATCAGGGTTGCTGCTGTATATGGTCAGGTTTGTCAGTTCGGGGTTTGTGTTGTCTATTGTGACGTTTGAGGAGTTTAGCTGCGTCTGGTTTGTTACAAGGCTGTTTCCTGCAAGATCAAATGCTGTGATGTTAAATGTGACTTGTCCGTCCGTATTGTTTGCATTTACAGTCAGGGATGCGTTTGCCGTGGTGCCGTTTATGGTCATCACATATGTGGCATTTAGAACAGTGACGTTTGCCCCCCGTAGTGCCTCGTTTGCGGTGATTGTAATGTTTAGCAAATGTCCCGTTTTTGCATGATCGGTTATGGGGTTGTTGCTGTATATGGTCAGGGTTTGCAACTGCGGATCTGCTGTATCAATTGTAACGCTGCCGGTTGTAATGCTGCTTTGTGTTACGATAAACTCGTGGCCAGTATTATCATATGCTGTAATGTTAAATGATACAGGTCCGTTTGTGTCATTTTGTTCAACCGTATAGTTTGCAGTGGCAGTATCGTTTGTTATGTTCATGTTGATGGCGCTGTTGAGGATTAACAGGGTCACATTGTTGATTTGCTCTGATGCACGCAGGGTAATGTTTATCACATCTCCGGCCTTTGCAAACGATGCATTCTGATTGCTGCTGTATACGGTTAGATTGCTCACGCCAGGTATACTTTTGTCTATTGTGACGTTTGAGGAGTTTAGCTGCGTCTGGTTTGTTACAAGGCTGTTTCCTGCAAGATCAAATGCTGTGATGTTAAATGTGACTTGTCCGTCCGTATTGTTTGCATTTACAGTCAGGGATGCGTTTGCCGTGGTGCCGTTTATGGTCATCACATATGTGGCATTTAGAACAGTGACGTTTGCCCCCTGTAGTGCCTCGTTTGCGGTGATTGTAATGTTTAGTGTGTCGCCTGTGGTTGCAAGTGATGCATCAGAGTTACTGCTGTATATGGTCAGGGTTTGCAGCTGCGGATCTGCTGTATCAATTGTAACGCTGCCGGTTATAATGCTACTTTGTGTTACGATAAACTTGTTGCCAGTATTATCATATGCTGTAATGTTAAATGATACAGGTCCGTTTGTGTCATTTTGTTCAACCGTATAGTTTGCAGTGGCAGTATCGTTTGTTATGCTCATGTTGATGGCGCTGTTGAGGATTGACAGGGTCACATTGTTGATTTGCTCTGATGCACGCAGGGTAATGTTTATCACATCTCCGGCCTTTGCAAACGATGCATTCTGATTGCTACTGTATACGGTTAGATTGCTCACGCCAGGTATACTTTTGTCTATTGTGACGTTTGATGAGTTTAGCTGCGTCTGGTTTGTTACAAGGCTGTTTCCTGCAAGATCAAATGCTGTGATGTTAAAGGTCACTATTCCTTCAGGATGTGTATCATTTACAATCAGGGATGCGTTTGCCGTGGTGCCGTTTATGGTCATCATATATGTGGCATTTAGAACAGTGACGTTTGCCCCCTGTAGTGCCTCGTTTGCGGTGATTGTAATGTTTAGTGTGTCGCCTGTGGTTGCAAGTGATGCATCAGAGTTGCTGCTGTATATGGTCAGGTTTGTCAGTTCGGGGTTTGTGTTGTCTATTGTGACGTTTGAGGAGTTTAGATTTGTCTGGTTTGCAGTCAGGCTGTTTCCTGCAAGATCAAATGCTGTGATGTTAAATGTGACTTGTCCGTCCGTATTGTTTGCATTTACAGTCAGGGATGCGTTTGCCGTGGTGCCGTTTATGGTCATCACATATGTGTCATTTAGAACAGTGACATTTGCCCCCTGTAGTGCCTCGTTTGCGGTGATTGTAATGTTTAGTGTGTCGCCTGTGGTTGCAAGTGATGCATCAGGGTTGCTGCTGTATATGGTCAGGTTTGTCAGTTCGGGGTTTGTGTTGTCTATTGTGACATTTGAGGAGTTTAGCTGCGTCTGGTTTGTTACAAGGCTGTTTCCTGCAAGATCAAAGGCTGTGATGTTAAAGGTGACTTGTCCATCCGGATGAGCAGGGTTTACCGTCAGGGATACGTTTGCTGAGGTGCCGTTTATGGTCATCACATATGTGGCATTTAGAACAGTGACGTTTGCCCCCTGTAGTGCCTCGTTTGCGGTGATTGTAATGTTTAGTGTGTCGCCTGTGGTTGCAAGTGATGCATCAGGGTTGCTGCTGTATATGGTTAGGTTTGCCAGTTGCGGATTGATTGTATCTGTTATGACATTCTCGGATGTGAGGTCGCTTTGTGTTACGGTAAGCGTATTGCCAGTGTTATCATATGCTGCAATGCTAAATGATACAGGTCCGTTTGTGTCATTTTGTGCAACCGTATAGTTTGCAGTGGCAGTATCGTTTGTTATGCTCATGGCAATGGTGCTGTTGAGGATTGACAGGGTCACATTGTTGATTTGCTCAGATGCACGCAGGGTGATGTTTATCACATCTCCGGCCTTTGCAAGCGATGTATTCGGATTGCCGCTGTATACGGTTAGATTTGTCAGCTGTGGATTTGTGCTGTCAATTGTGACGTTTGAGGAGTTTAGATTTGTCTGGTTTGCCGTCAGGCTGTTTCCTGCAAGATCAAAGATTGTGATGTTAAAGGTGACTTGTCCATCCAGATGAGCAGGGTTTACCGTCAGGGATATGTTTGCTGAGGTGCCGGTTATGGTCATCACATATGTGGCATTTAGAACAGTGACGTTTGCCCCCTGTAGTGCCTCGTTTGCGGTGATTGTAATGTTTAGTGTGTCGCCTGTGGTTGCAAGTGATGCATCAGGGTTGCTGCTGTATATGGTTAGGTTTGCCAGTTGCGGATTGATTGTATCGGTTATGACATTCTCGGATGTGAGGTCGCTTTGTGTTACGGTAAGCGTATTGCCAGTGTTATCATATGCTGTAATGCTAAATGATACAGGTCCGTTTGTGTCATTTTGTTCAACCGTATAGTTTGCAGTGGCAGTATCGTTTGTTATGCTCATGGCAATGGTGCTGTTGAGGATTGACAGGGTCACATTGTTGATTTGCTCAGATGCACGCAGGGTGATGTTTATCACATCTCCGGCCTTTGCAAGCGACGTATTCTGATTGCTGCTGTATACGGTTAGATTGCTCACGCCAGGTGTACTTTTGTCTATTGTGACATTTGAGGAGTTTATCTGCGTCTGGTTTGTTACAAGGCTGTTTCCTGCAAGATCAAATGCGGTAATGTTGAATGTTACAGGTCCTTCTGCATGGCTGTCATTTACAGTCAGGGTTGTATTTGCCGTACTGCCGTTTACACTCATCACATGGGTGTTGCCTAGAACCGTAATGTTTGCAAAAGAGAGGGTCTCGTTTGCAGTAATTGTAATGTTTAGCGTGTTGCCCGTGGTTGCAAGCGACGAGTTGTAGTTGTCGCTGTATATGGTCAGGTTTACCAAAAGAGGATCGATTGTATCGATTGTAACATTGTTGGATGTAAGATTGGCCTGCGTTATGGTAAACCTGTTACCGATATTATCATATGCAGTAATGTTAAACGATACAGGTCCGTTTACAGAGTTTTGCAGAATCGTGACGTTTGCAGATGCTGTATCATTTGTTACGTTCATGTTGATGGTGTTGTTTAGAATTATCAGGGTTGCATTTTGGATTTGTGCTGTTACCTGCAGGGTGATGTCTATCACATCTCCGACCTTTGCAAACGATGGATCATGGTTGTTGCTAGATATTGTCAAATTTACCACTGCAATGGCCATAAATACATTTTTTCCTGTAAGATCATTTTGAGTTACGGCAAAGGACGAGGTAGGATTTCTAATTATAATGTTAAAAGTGGCGCTACCTCCTGCATACTCAAACGGTACGATGACTGATGCTATCAGGCGGTTCTCCCCAACTAATGTAACTGTAGTATTTAACGTAGGATCTAAAATTACAGCATTATATGAGGTTATGGTGTCGTTTGCATTTATTTCGACGGTCAATACATCGCCGCTTCTAGCAAACGAGCTGTTGGCGTTATCACTAGTAATTAAAATTGGCAATGGGGTACTAGATGCATACTCGAGTCGTATAATTTGTATACCGTTGTCATCTGTTGCTGTCACCAAAGCATATGAATAGCCATTTATTTCAAAGAAGTCAAGGCTAGACGGTTTATTCAGTATTGTGTATTCTAATCCGTCTGATATACTAGCTGCAACGTACGGTAGTTCCGGATCGGATATATCAAATATAGTAACGGTGTCATTATATGGCGATAATGCTATGAGGTATGAACGACCATCTAGTTGTGTTATGCTAATATCCAAAAAGTAACCTGGGGCATCAAATAATTGTAAATCATGCGTATAGAATAATGGTTTTGTGATGTTTATAATTTCAATTTTGTTACTAATGGATGCTCCTGTTACCGCATATGTTGATCCATCTATATTATACGAATCAATAGAAGCTATTCCGTGATAACCAATTACACTCGGATACACTCCTACCAATTCAGGGAATTTTGGATTGGTGATGTTTGTGATACGGATGTTATCTCTGAGAAAATTGGCAGTCAAAACATATGTGTAGTCATCTATTTTGACTACAGATAATGCAAATGGTTCTTCAAATAAACGGCCAGTTATGTTAGACGTTATGCTAGGAAATTCAGGATTTGTAATGTTTATGATTTGAATACCGTTATCTTCAAGTGATGTTACTAGTGCATACGTATGATTTTCTATTATTGCGATGTCAATTTGACCAGTGCGGTTGAGGATCAAAGTTGAATTATCGCGTATGACGTTTAATGTATTGGGAGACGAAATATTTGTAATGTTTATAATTTGTAATGTATTATTATTAAACGATGCATATAGTGCATATGCAAAACCATCAATTTGGAGTGTGACAATTTCATCAATAAAAGTACGAATCGCAAAATTTTCAGTATTAGCTATCGCGGTTACAATTTCCGGAGATGCTGGGTCGGTAATGTTGATAATTTGTATGATGTTGTCACCAGATACGGTAACCAAAGCATATGTGGAACCGTTTATTTTTATAGTGCTTACATCTTTGACGCCCTGTAATGCATTCAGATTATCATCAAATAAAACTGATACAGGATATACTGTAAAATTATATTGTACGTCGTGCACTCCAATTGATGGATTAACTACAGTAACCGTTCTATCTATGCTTGCTCCAGGATTACCTGCAGCATCCTCATCTGCTGTATACGTGTAAAGAACAGTGTGATCCAAGATCCTTGTATTAAGCGTGTCATTTGTCTTTACCGTATAATTGCCCGCATATCCTGGGCTGCCGTCATTTGCAACAGCTCCCGGAATTGACTGATTTAGGCCATTCCGAAGTACAGTGTAATTTGAAAAATTCACCAAAGATATAGTCGGCTGTATGTTGTCGATGAATATGTCCCCTCCAGTCAGATTGTTTTGCGTGAGTACAAGTGATGAATTATAGTTTGAAATTGTAATTGTAAAGTTTAGGTAGCTTTCTATCAGAGGGTCGTCAGGTATTGTTATTGATACATTCAGACGGTCCCCATTGCTAACATTTGTATGATTTAATCCGGGAGTTAAAATAGTAACATTGTGCGAGGTTATCTCATAATTTGCATTTATTTGAATGGTCAGATTATCGCCAGCTTTGGCATACGAGCTGTTGGCATTGGTGTTGGTAATGAAATTTGGCAGCTGTACGGCAGTGGTGTTGGTAATGAAATTTGGCAGCTGTACGGCAGTGGTGTTATGTGCAAGGCGTATAATTTGTACGCCATTGTCAAATTCTGATGCCACCACAGCATATGAATAGCCATTTATTTCAACTGGGATAACGCTGTGCGGACCATCTAGTCCAGGATATTCTTCCCCGTCAGATATATTGGCCGCGATGAATGGAGATGTTGGATCTGATATGTCCAATATTGCAACAGTATCGTTCCTAAATGACGATGCTAGTACATACGAGAGTCCATCTAGATGCATCGTAGAAATGTCGTGTCCAAATATAAATTCGCTAGGATTAGGTATGTTTGAAATACGGGCAGGGAGTAAAGGATCTGTGATGTTTATAATTTCAATTCCATTATTACCCTTGGATGTCGTTACCGCATAAGTGAATCCATTTATTTTGATCGTGTCAACATCAAATACATCGGATAATCCCGCATAACCTGCAGCATATGTTGCATTAGATACAATGTCCGGCGAGCTGGGATTTGTAATGTTTATGATTTGTATGGCATTAGCATAACGGGCGGCGACTATGGCATATGTGTGGCCGTCTATTTTGACTATGGAAACGGCTGATGTAGAGTTTAGGTTAACAGAGTCAGTTATGTTAGATACAGGTTGCAAAGATGTAGGATCTGTGATGTTTATGATTTGTATGCCATTATCAGTACTCGATGCCACCAGCACATATGTGTGATTTCCTATTTGTGCAACGTCAATGCCGCGCGGGTCATCAAGTATGGTACTAGCATCATCACGCAGGGTGTCCAGTGAAACAGGTAATGAAATGTTTGTAATGTTTATAATTTGAATTTCATTAAGGGCATTAGATATGGTCAATGCGTATGTAAAACCATCAATTTGAGTAGTAACAATGTCTGTAATTTGATCCAAGTTTCCAAATCCATTAACAGAATTTATATCATATACTGATTCTGGAGATTCTGGATCTGTGATATTTATAATTTGTACGCCGTCGTCAACGAATGCTGCAACCAATACGTATATAGAATTGTTTATCCGTACAATACTTGAATCGATTGCACCTTTTAATGTGTTATAATCAGTCGGGTTGACGCTCGTACTATCATGTATGTCGTATATTGGGTATACTGTAAGATTGTATTGTATGTCGTACAGTCCAAATGGGAGATTGACTACAGTTACAGTTCTATTTACGCTATCTCCAGGATTGCCTGCAGCATCAGCATCCGCTGTATACGTGTATTCGTAGATTGCACCAAGTGTTGCAGTACCAAATGTGCCGTTTATTGTAGAGGTATAATTGCCAGAATAGTTTGGATCCCCGTCTCTTGCAGTGGCACCTAGATCAGTATATGCGCTGTTTAAAACTATGTCACTGTCTGCAAGTCCTATCAGGGTTATGTTTGGAGGTATGGTGTCGACAAATACGTTGGGACCGGTTAGATCGTTTTCGGTCACAGTCAGTGTTGTTCCGTTGACATTTTCAACCGTAGCAGTAAAGTTGGCGTATGATTCGGTTGCACTAGTTGGAACTAGTAAAGTTTGAGAGAATGTACGATCATTGTTGCCAAGAGTTTGAGTATCAGGGGCAATATTTAGAATTTTACCCGTATAGTTTGTAATGGTATCATTTACACTTAACGTTAGAGTCAGTGTATCACCGGCTTTAGCGTATGATGTATTGGAATTGTCAGATGTTATGGTAAAGTTGGTAATGTTAATTGTCGGTGCATCCGGTACGATAACAGTCCGTGTTATGATAGGTCCTGTATTGCCTGCATAATCATCAGGTGCAGTATAGGTGAGGGTATAATTGCCAACTATTGCGGTATTTACATTGCCAGCTCCGGATACCTGTACGCTACCTGTTGCATATGATGTATCAGATGCTGTGGCGTTTGGATCCTCATATGGTTGATTCATGATAACAATGGTGTTGTTTGCACCGTTTAATGTTATACTAGGTGCAGTTGTATCTATGGCAATATTTGATCCAGTCAGATTTGTATTTGTAAATGTTCTAAATGTGGAATTATCCTCGTTGTATACGGTAATCGAAAATGTGACGCTGGCAGTATCAGTAAAGGTTCCATCAACTGTTACCGTAGCTGATGCATTATTGCCGGTGACAGTGTATGTAGCAGAATTGCCTGCAATTACCCCTGTAACATTACCAATCGTGCCGTTTGCAACAAGCGTTACTGTAATCACATCCCCGTCTTTGGCAAAAGAGGTGTTTACATTGTTATTTGATTCAATTGTCAGCGAATTTATACCCAGAGGTTTTGCCAATACTGTAACTGTTCTAGTTATTTGATTCGGCTCGTTACCTGCCGCATCTGCTGTGCCAGTATAGGTAATGGTTTTTGCGCCAAGTGTAGAGGTGTCAATTGATGAGGCAGATACTGGACCGGCATATGATGCATTGTTACTATCTGATACTATGGTGCCCGGATCCTGATATGTCTCACCCTGGAGTACAGAATCATTGCCTCCAGTCAGGGCAATTACGGGTTTTATCGTATCTATTGTGACATATGAGCCGTCTGTGATGTTTGCATTTGTTATTGAAATTTGGCTGCCACTAGAGTTTGTCACGGTAATTGAAAACGTGGCATTTCCATCATCGCCGGATACGACAGTGGCAGTAAATTCAGCAGAGCCGCCGTTTGTAGTATTTGTAAATGATCTGCCAAGCAGTGTTCCAGTAAAGTTGCCAAGATCCGAACCATCAGTGGCAAGTGTGACGGTTATGGTTTTGTTTGCATTTGCATAATTGGTGCCTGACGAGCTTGCAATAGTCAGCGAGTTGATTGTAATTGGTTCAGCCTCAACCACTGTAACTGTTCGTGTTACACTAGAACCGGCATTCCCTGCCCCATCTGCTGCAGCAGTATACGTGTACGTTACTGTAGAGTTTATCACGCCAGTGTCCAAAGTGCCGTTGATTGTGATAGTAAAGGTATTCGGATAGTTTGGGTCCCCATCAGTTATGATTGCACCAGGGATGAACGGATCAGTTGAATTCAAAATTACCGTAAAAGATGAGGCGCCGATGAGTGATATTCTAGGTCCAATTGTGTCGATGAATACGTTGGAGGCTAGTGGTACGTCGTTTTCTGTCACAGATAGGGTTGCGCCATCATTGTTTACAACCTCTGCTGCAAAGGTTGCATACGATTCAGTTTGTACAGGAGGTACGGTTATTGTTGCACTAAAATCTGCACCGCTTATGGATACGGCGGGGGTTAATCCCAGTATTTGGCTTGTATGAGATGAGATTGTATCATTTATGGTAAATTGTATGGTGAGTGTGTCGCCTGTTTTGGCATATGCTGGATTTGTATTGTTGCTAATTATGTTAACCGGTGGTGATTCCAGTTTTATTATTTGGAGACCCTCAGTTGCGGGTATAAATGCATATGCTGCGCCATTTATGGTTGCAGTAATGACATCTCGTGGTTGATTCAGATTTTCATAACCATCAGTATTATCTATGAAAGAATATGCAGGTTTGGGGTTGTAGGGGTTTGTAATGTCTATTGTTTGGATGCCTTCATCAAAAATGGATACCACCAAGGCATAAACTGATGATCCTACAGTTACGGTGGTGATGCTGTCTGGACCATCTAGTGTATCATAGCCGCCTATTCCGTCTGTTGCACTTGATGCATTTGATGGGTTGTATGGGTCTGTAATGTTTATGATTTGGACGCCATCATCAATAAAGGATGCCACCAAGGCATAAACTGATGATCCTACAGTTACGGTGGTGATGCCATATGCACCATCTAGTTTATCATAGCCTTCATTTCCGTCTGTTACGCTTGATGTATTTGATGGGTTGTATGGGTCTGTAATGTTTATGATTTGGACGCCATCATCAGTGATGGATGCCACCAAGGCATAAACTGATGATCCTATAGTTACGGTGGTAATGTCAAATGCGCCTCCTAGTTCCAAATAACCATCCGTATCATCGGTGATGTATGATACAGGTGAGGGGCTGTGGGGGTTTGTAATGTCTATGATTTGGACGCCGTTTGAAGGATTACCTGATGCAACCAGTGCAAAAGTTGAGGCGCCTATTGTTACGGTTGTAACGCCTAGTGCATTGTATAGTCGCGGATACTCTGTGCCGTTTACAAGTGTTGCAATAACAGAGGGGGATGCAGGTAAGCTAATGTCAATTATACGAGTAGTACCGGTACTACCTACAGCTATGGCATATGGGTTATTATCTATTGTAAAGATTGATGTTATGTATGCAGATGCGAAAGTGTTATTACTAAATACTGCACTAGGTGATGCAGGATTTGTAACGTCTGCAATAATCCATGCTCCGCTAGATCCATGCGCTAACAAGACATATGTTTTACCACTTGTTTCAAACAGATTGATGTTATTAGTAAATATCGCGTTTGGAAAATCAATACCTCTTGTTAGTGTTCCACTCGGAGAGTGGATAAATTTAGTTACAAGCACCAACGGCGCCGCATCCGAAACAATCACAGTACGGGATATGGTGTTACCTGGATTTCCTGCAGGATCATCAGGTGCAGTATAGGTGAGGGTATAGTTTCCCACACTAGTTGTGGTCACAGATCCTGTTGGCAGGATGGTTTTATAGCCGTATGAGAGATCATATGCTGTTGCATTTTTATCCGCATACGTACGATTCAGTAGGGATACGGTATTGTTTGCACCGTTGAGTGTTATGTTTGGCGCCGTTGTATCTATGATGATATTCCCACTAGTCAGGTCATCTTGTGTAACTCTGATTGCGTAATCGCTGGAATTTGTCACATATATGTCAAATGTGAGGTTGCCGTTTGTATCACTTTGTGTTACAGTCTTTGTTAAGGATATGCTGCCGCCGGATGCAAATGCTGTAAAGCTGTCTCCAAGTATGTCACCTGTTGCGTTTCCAATATCAGATCCGTCAGTTACAAGCGTGATTGTTATCACATCGCCAGACTTTACATAACTAGAGTTTGAATTGTCACTGTTCACGATCAGTGATGTGAAGATGATTGGATCAAAATCGACCACCGTTACTGTGCGGTTGATGCTAGCTCCCAAGTTTCCTGCCGCATCAGCATTAGCTGTGTATGTATATGTGACAGTATCTCCAATATTACTTGTATTAAGCGGGCCAAATGTTACAGTATAATTTGATACAGAATAACCTGGACTCTCATCTAGTGCCTTGGCACCTGGAATGGTTGGGTTTTGTGTGCCTACAAATACTGTATACTGTGCTGGTCCAATCAACTCTATTCTTGGAGGTATTGTATCAACAAACACGTTTTGGCCTATAATATCATCTTGTGTCAGATTGAGCTCTACTCCAAAAGAGTTTTCAAGTGAAACAGTATAGTTTGCATATCCTTGTATGCTTACAGTTGGAATTGTAACTAGTGCGTTTATCGTGTTTATACCAGAGGTTGTAGTGACAGATACTGACGGGTTTACAAATTGCACCGCATATGAGGATATGGTATCGTTTACGGCAAGTTGCATGGAAATTGTATCTCCGGCTTTGGCGTACGCATTATTTGAGTTGTTGCTAGCAATTGAAAATGCCGACGGTATTGATTCTATCGCATGTTCAAGTTTTATGATTTGCACGCCATTACTTGTACGTGAGGTTACAACAGCGTATGCATCGCCGTTTATCGTTACAGTTTCAATAGCATATGGATCGGCAAGATATGATGTATCCGTATTTGATCCTATGGCAGATACTGGTTGCGGCAATTGGGGATTGGTAATATCGATGATTTGTACTGCATTGGTAGAGTCTGATGGTGCAAGGGCATATGTTGAATTTTCCACACGTATTGTTGCAATATCCCGCGCTAAGACAAGTGCCGGATATCCGTTTTCGTTTTGTACAGCTGAGACGGGGAATGGCAACTCCATATGCGTAATGTCTATGATTTGCACTCCGCTATCACCGCCTGTTGCCAGGGCGTATATGCGGCCATTTTGGTGGAGAATCTCAATTCTAATAACATGATATAGCTCCAAATCTACACCATTACTATCACTTATGACATGCACCTGGACCGGGGATGCCGGATTGCTAATGTTGATTATTGCAATATTATTTCCACTACGTGACGCAGCTAGGACATACGTTGAGCCATCAATGTTTACTGTTGTAACGTATTGTACGCCATTTAATGCATAGTCTGTGCCGTTTTTCATGACTCCCACGTGTATGGGGGATGCAGGATTTGTAATATCTAAAATTGCAACCCAGTTGTTTGGATACGAGGGTACCAGGGCATATGCGTTGTTATCTATATGGACTGTGGAGACTGAATACGGTACATTAAGGAACGGGTAATTTGTGCCGTTTACAATGCTAGATGTTACAATAGGTGAGGCAGGGTTTGTAATATCCATCATTGTAACACTGTTGGAAAACAATGATGCTGTCACTGCATACGTTTTAGATTGTATTTGGATTACAGATATGCCAATTACGCCATTTAGGTTTTCATAGTTTGCAGTGCTCGTATTTGCGCTAAATACCAGACTAGGTGATTGCGGGTCACTAATGTCCAAGATTGTAATGCTACTACCGCCATAACCTATTGCCAGTGCGTATGTAGTGCCGCCTATTTGGGCAATTTCAAGATTGCGCGGATCCTTTAGATGCGGATATGCTGCAGATTTTGTTACATTTGATGTAGGGGATGCTAGGAAACTGTATATCTGATTTGTCAGTGAGATCTCTGGCAGTATTTCCACGCTGATGGTTCTTGTTATTTGCCTTTGGTTGCCTGCCCAATCCGATACGGCATATGTTATCACATATTCTGCAACACTGTTTGTATTAACTGCACCCGTACCTGATACATTCTGTTTGCCGTATGATGTATCGTACGAGTATGCTCCATCATCGGCGTATGTGGCACCAAGGGGAGATACTGTATTGTTTGCACCATACAGGTATAACAGGGGCGGTATGGTATCTATGATAAGGTTCTCGCCTGTAAGATTATCTTGTGTTATACGGATTGCATGGTCTGTGGAATTTGTCACATATATGTCAAATGTGAGGTTACCGTTTGTATCACTTTGTGTTACAGTCTTTGTTAAGGATATGCTGCCGCCGGATGCAAATGCTGTAAAGCTGTCTCCAAGTATGTCACCTGTTGCGTTTCCAATATCAGATCCGTCAGTTACAAGCGTGATTGTTATCACATCGCCAGACTTTACATAACTAGAGTTTGAATTGTCACTGTTCACGATCAGTGATGTGAAGATGATTGGATCAAAATCGACCACCGTTACTGTGCGGTTGATGCTAGCTCCCAAGTTTCCTGCCGCATCAGCATTAGCTGTGTATGTATATGTGACAGTATCTCCAATATTACTTGTATTAAGCGGGTCTGATGCTACAGTATAATTTGATACAGAATAACCTGGACTCTCATCTAGTGCCTTGGCACCTGGAATGGTTGGGTTTTGTGTGCCTACAAATACTGTATACTGTGCTGGTCCAATCAACTCTATTCCCGGAGGTATTGTATCAACAAACACGTTTTGGCCTATAATATCATCTTGTGTCAGATTGAGCGTTACTTTGAGAGAGTTTTCAAGTGAAACAGTATAGTTTGCATATCCTTGTATGCTTACAGTTGGAATTGTAACTAGTGCGTTTATCGTGTTTATACCAGAGGTTGTAGTGACAGATACTGACGGGTTTACAAATTGCACCGCATATGAGGATATGGTATCGTTTACGGCAAGTTGCATGGAAATTGTATCTCCGGCTTTGGCGTACGCATTATTTGAGTTGTTGCTAGCAATTGAAAATGCCGACGGTATTGATTCTATCGCATGTTCAAGTTTTATGATTTGCACGCCATTACTTGTACGTGAGGTTACAACAGCGTATGCATCGCCGTTTATCGTTACAGTTTCAATAGCATATGGATCGTTAAGATATGATGTATCCGTATTTGATCCTATGGCAGATACTGGTTGCGGCAATTGGGGATTTGTAATATCGATGATTTGTACTGCATTGGCAGGTTTGGATGGTGCAAGGGCATATGTTGAATTTCCCACACGTATTGTTGCAATATCCTGCGCTAAGACAAGTGCCGGATATCCGTTTTCGTTTTGTACAGCTGAGACGGGGAATGGCAACTCTATATGCGTAATGTCTATGATTTGCACTCCATTATCACCGCCTGTTGCCAGGGCGTATATGCGGCCATTTTGGTGGAGAATCTCAATTCTAATAACATGATATAGCTCCAAATCTACACCATTACTATCACTTATGACATGCACCTGGACCGGGGATGCCGGATTGCTAATGTTGATTATTGCAATATTATTTCCATTACGTGACGCAGCTAGGACATACGTTGAGCCATCAATGTTTACTGTTGTAACGTATTGTACGCCATTTAATGCATAGTCTGTGCCGTTTTTCATGACTCCCACGTGTATGGGGGATGCAGGATTTGTAATATCTAAAATTGCAACCCAGTTGTTTGGATACGAGGGTACCAGGGCATATGCGTTGTTATCTATATGGACTGTGGAGACTGAATACGGTACATCAAGGAACGGGTAATTTGTGCCGTTTACAATGCTAGATGTTACAATAGGTGAGGCAGGGTTTGTAATATCCATCATTGTAACACTGTTGGAAAACAATGATGCTGTCACTGCATACGTTTTAGATTGTATTTGGATTACAGATATGCCAATTACGCCATTTAGGTTTTCATAGTTTGCAGTGCTCGTATTTGCGCTAAATACCAGACTAGGTGATTGCGGGTAACTAATGTCCAAGATTGTAATGCTACTACCGCCATAACCTATTGCCAGTGCGTATGTAGTGCCGCCTATTTGGGCAATTTCAAGATTGCGCGGATCCTTTAGATGCGGATATGCTGCAGATTTTGTTACATTTGATGTAGGGGATGCTAGGAAACTGTATATCTGATTTGTCAGTGAGATCTCTGGCAGTATTTCCACGCTGATGGTTCTTGTTATTTGCCTTTGGTTGCCTGCCCAATCCGATACGGCATATGTTATCACATATTCTGCAACACTGTTTGTATTAACTGCACCCGTACCTGATACATTCTGTTTGCCGTATGATGTATCGTACGAGTATGCTCCATCATCGGCGTATGTGGCACCAAGGGGAGATACTGTATTGTTTGCACCATACAGGTATAACAGGGGCGGTATTGTATCTATGATAAGGTTCTCACCTGTAAGATTATCTTGTGTTATACGGATTGCATGGTCTGTGGAATTTGTCACATATATGTCAAATGTGAGGTTACCGTTTGTATCATCATTTGTAATGGTTTTCTCGAAGAGTATGTTGCCGCCAAATGGATTTGACGTAAAGTTGCCATCTTGTATGTTACCTGTTGCGTTTCCAATATCAGATCCGTCAGTTACAAGCGTGATTGTTATCACATCGCCGGACTTTGCATAATTGCCGCTGGCGTTTGAATTATCACTTGATACAGTCAGGGATGTAATGTTAATTGGATCATAATCTATTACGCTTACTGTACGGTTGATGCTAGCTCCCAAGTTTCCTGCCGCATCAGAGTCTGCAGTATATGTATAGATTACAGATCCCACAGTACTAGTATCCAAAGTGCCGATGATTGTGGTAGTAAAGGTATCAGGATAGTTTGGGTCCCCGTCAGTTACGGTTACACCAGGGATGAACGGATCAGTTGAATTCAAAGGTACATTAAAAGATGAGGCGCCGATGAGTGATATTCTAGGTCCAATTGTGTCGATGAATACGTTGGAGGCTAGTGGTACGTCGTTTTCTGTCACAGATAGGGTTGCGCCATCATTGTTTACAACCTCTGCTGCAAAGGTTGCATACGATTCAGTTTGTACAGGAGGTACGGTTATTGTTGCACTAAAATCTGCACCGCTTATGGATACGGCGGGGGTTAATCCCAGTATTTGGCTTGTATGAGATGAGATTGTATCATTTATGGCAAATTGTATGGTGAGTGTATCGCCTGTTTTTGCATATGCTGGATTTGTATTGTTGCTAATTATGTTAACCAGTGGTGATTCCAGTTTTATTATTTGGAGACCCTCAGTTGAGGGTATAAATGCATATGCTGCGCCATTTATGGTTGCAGTAATGACATCTCGTGGTTGATTCAGATTTTCATAACCATCAGTATTATCTATGAAAGAATATGCAGGTTTGGGGTTGTAGGGGTTTGTAATGTCTATTGTTTGGACGCCATTATCAAAATAAGATGTCACCAAAGCATAAACTGATGATCCTACAGTTACGGTGGTGATCCCATATGGACTATCTAGTTCATCATAGCCGCCTATTCCATCTGTTACGCTTGATGCATTTGATGGGTTGTATGGGTCTGTAATGTTTATGATTTGGATGCCATTATCATTAAAGGATGCCACCAAGGCATAAACTGATGATCCTACAGTTACGGTGGTGATGCTACTTGGACTATCTAGTTCATCATAGCCGTCCATTTCATCTGTTACATTTGATGCAGGTAATGGGTTGTATGGGTCTGTAATGTCTATGATTTGGATGCCATTATCATAGGATGCCACCAAGGCATAAACGGATGCGCCGATTGTTACAGTGGTAATGTCAGATGCGTCTCCTAGTTCCAAATAACCATCCGTATCATCGGTAAGGTAGGATACATGTGATGGGCTGTGGGGGTTTGTAACGTCTATGATTTGGACGCCGTTTGTAGGATGGGCCGATGCAAACAGTGCAAAAGTTGAGGCGCCTATTGTTACGGTTGTAACGCTTTGTGCATTGTATAGTCGCGGATAGTCTGTGCCGTTTACAAGTGTTGCAATAATAGAGGGGGATGCAGGTAAGCTGATGTCGATTATACTAGTAATACCGATACCACCTGCAGCTATGGCATATTGGGTATTATCTATTGTAAAGATGGATGTTTTTAATGCAGGTGTGAAAAAGGTATTATTATATACTATACTAGGTAATGCAGGATTTGTAACGTCTGCAATAATCCATGCTCCGCTGGATCCTTCCGCTAACAAGGCATATGTTTTACCACTTGTTTCAAACAGATTGATGTTTTCAGGTTGTATATCGGTTGAAAAATCAGTACCTTTTGTTAGTATTCCACTCGGAGAGTGGATAAGTTTAGTTACAAGCACCAACGGCGCCGCATCCGAAACAATCACAGTACGTGATATGGTGTTACCTGGATTTCCTGCATAATCATCAGGTGCAGTATAGGTGAGGGTATAGTTTCCCACACTAGTTGTGGTCACAGATCCTGTTGGCAGGATGGTTTTATAGCCGTATGAGAGATCATATGCTGTTGCATTTTTATCCGCATATGTACGATTCAGTAGGGATACGGTATTGTTTGCACCGTTGAGTGTTATGTTTGGCGCCGTTGTATCTATGATGATATTCCCACTAGTCAGGTCATCTTGTGTAACTCTGATTGCGTAATCGCTGGAATTTACCACAAAAATGTCAAATGTGAGGTTGCCGTTTGTATCGCTTTGCTTTATGGTTTTGTTCAGGTGTATTATTCCACCATTTCCAGAGGTTTCAGGTGTAAAGCTACTGCCAAGTATGTTGCCTGTTATGCTTGTAATATTGGTGCTAGTAGTGTTGATCTGAATTCTCACAGTATCGCCTGCCTTTGCATAATTGGTACTGTTCACTGAATTAGTACTGCTCACGGTCAGGGTTGTGATGTCAAGTGATTCATAGTCTATCACTGTCACGGTTCGGTAGACGGGTGTTGCAAGGTTTCCTGCCCGGTCTGAATCTGCCTTATACGTGTAGAGAATTACAGAGCCGATTTTACTTGTGTTCAAAGTGCCGTTTGTTGAAGAGAAAACACGACCAAAATAGTTTGGATCTCCATCGCTTACAGTGGCGCCTGGAATGGACTGGTTTGTAGTGCCTGCAAATATCGTATAGTTTGCATCCCCGATCAGTGTTATGGTGGGGGGTATGGTATCGACAAATATGTTTCGAGCAGGCAGATCATTCTGTGTTACAACAAGGCTGGAAGTTTGATTGTTTTCAACCACTGCTCTAAAGTTTGCATACTCTTCCCGTTCGGTGTCAGGCACAGTTATGCTAGCGGTAAAGTCTTGATCAATAAAGTTTGATGATGCATTCAAGTCTAGTATTGTGGCGTTACCCTCATCAATTGTACCATTTACTTTAAATTTGACAGTCAGTGTATCTCCTTCTTTTGCGTAATACGAATTTCCATTATTGCTGTTTATTGACAAGGCTTTTTCTTTGGTTTCAAATCTTATTATTTGGATGCCTTCATAGGATGTGACTAGCGCGTATACTGTGTCATTCAAAGTAACGGTGGTAATGGAGTATGGATTACCTAGTGCAACAAAACCATCAGGATTACTATGATGACGAAAGTCAGCATTATTATCATATATGGCATATACGGGAGACGGTGATGAGGGGTCTGTAATGTTGATTATTTGGACGCAACTACAACTCCCGTGCCAAGATATAACTAGTGCGTATGTGACGTTTTTCAAAGTAATGGTGGTAATGTCAATCGGGTAAAATAAGGCACCAGCACCATCAGACCGTCCTATATTAGATGTGGGAGACGGCGATAAGGGGTCTGTAATGTTGATTATTTGGACGTTGTGCTCACGATAGGATGTGACTAGCGCGTATACGGTGTCATTCAAAGTAACGGTGATAATGCTACTTGGAGTGTCTAGTGCAACAAAACCATCATGATCATCACGTATCCTAAATACAGCAGACGGTGATGAGGGGTCTGTAATGTTGATTATTTGGACGCCGTCGTCACCAGAGGATGTGACCAGCGCGTATACTGCGTCATTCAAAGTAACGGTGGTAATGGAGTGTGGTCGATTTAGTATATCAAAACCATTGGAACCGTAACGTATGCTAGATACAGCAGACGGTGATGAGGGGTCTGTAATGTTGATTATTTGGACGCCGTTGTCACCAGAGGATGTGACCAGCGCGTATACTGCGTCATTCAAAGTAACGGTGGTAATGGAGTGTGGTCGATTTAGTGTATCAAAATCATTGGAACCGTCACGTATGCTAGATACAGCAGACGGAGATGAGGGGTCTGTAATGTTGATTATTTGGACGCCGTTGTCACCCAAAGATGTGACTAGCGCGTATACGGTGTCATTCAAAGTAACGGTGGTAATGGAGTGTGGTTGATTTAGTGTATCAAAATCATTGGAACCGTCACGTATGCTAGATACAGCAGACGGAGATGAGGGGTCTGTAATGTTGATTATTTGGACGCCGTTGTCACCAGAGGATGTGACCAGCGCGTATACTGCGTCATTCAAAGTAACGGTGGTAATGTCTTGTAGTCTATCCGATAAAGAATATTCGGCGCTATTGGTTATGCTCGATGTGGGGTATGTGAACAGACCCTGAACTATGGCAATTGGTAGTATTTGCGTGGCATTAGATACAATTTCAGGTGGTGATGCAACCTGGACGTGTACAGTGCGGGATACAGTGTTGCCTGGATTGCCTGCATAATCATCAGGTGCAGTATAAGTGAGCGTATAGTTTCCCACACTAGTTGTGTCCACAGATCCTGTTGGCAGGATTGTTTTATAGCCGTACGAGAGATCATAGGCTGTTGCATTCTTATCCGCATACGTACGATTCAGTATTGATACGGGGTTGTTTGCACCGTTAAGTGTTATGTTTGGCGCCGTTGTATCTATTATAATATTCTCACTAGTTAGGTCATCTTGTGTAACTCTGATTGCGTAATCGTTGGAATTTATCACAGATATGTCAAATGTGAGGTTGCCGTTTGTGTCACTTTGTTCGATGATTTTGTACAGGCGTATTATTCCACCATTTCCAGAGATGTCAGGTGTAAATATGCCGCCAGGTATGCTGCCTGTTATGCTTGTAATATTGGTGCTAGTGGTGTTGATCTGAATTATCACAATATCGTCTGCCTTTGCATAATTGGTACTGTTCACTGAATTAGTACTGCTCACGGTCAGGGCTGTGATGTCAAGGGGTTCATAGTCTATCACTGTCACAGTTCGGCTGACGTGTGTTGCAAGGTTTCCTGCCTCATCTGAATCTGCCGTATACGTATAGAGAATTACAGAGCCGATTTTACTTGTATTCAAAGTGCCGTTTGGGGTGATGGTAACATCGCTAGAATATTTTGGATCTCCATCGCTTACAGTGGCGCCTGGAATGGACGGGTTTGTAGTGCCTGCAAATACCGTATAGTTTGCATCCCCGATCAGTGTTATGGTGGGGGGTATGGTATCAATGAATATGTTTCGAGCAGGCAGATCATTCTGTGTTACAACAAGGCTGGAAGTTTGATTGTTTTCAACCACTGCTCTAAAGTTTGCATACTCTTCCCGTTCGGTGTCAGGCACAGTTATGCTAGCGGTAAAGTCTTGATCAATAAAGTTTGATGATGCATTCAAGTCTAGTATTGTGGCGTTACCCTCATCAATTGTACCATTTACTTTAAATTTGACAGTCAGTGTATCTTCTGCTTTTGCGTATTCCGGGTTTCTATTACTGCTTTTTATTGACAAGACTTTTTCTTTGGTTTCAAATCTTATTATTTGAACACCATCATCATCGGCGGATGTGACTAGCGCGTATACGGTGTCATTCAAAGTAACGGCGGTAATGCCACGTGGAGCGCTTAGTGTATCAAAACCATATGAACTATCACGTATTCCATATACGGCAGACGGCGATGAGGGGTCTGTAATGTTGATTATTTGGATGCCGTTTTCAAGATAATGATCAGATATAACAAGTGCGTATGTGGCGTTTTCCAAAGTAACGGTGGTAATGTCACGCGGAGTTCTCAGTGTATCAAAACCCCCATGACCATCACGTATGCTAGATACAGCAGACGGCGATGAGGGGTCTGTAATGTTTATTATTTGAACGCCCGCGTTACCCCAAGATGTGACCAGCGCGTATACGGTGTCATTCAAAGTAACGGTGGTAATAGAGTCGGGATTACGTAGTGTATCAAAATCATCAAAACCATCACGTATGCTAGATACAGCAGACGGTGATGAGGGGTCTGTAATGTTTATTATTTGGACGCCTATATCACTAAAGGCTGTGACCAGTGCGTATACGGTGTCATTCAAAGTAACGGTGGTAATGTCGATTGAACCATATAGTGTATCAAAACCCCCATGACCATCACGTATGCTAGATACAGCAGACGGCGATGATGGGTCTGTAATGTTTATTATTTGAACGCCGTGATCACCAAAGGATGCAACCAGCGCGTATACGGCATCATTCAAAGTAACGGTGGTAATGCCACGTGGTTGATGTAGTGTATCAAAACCATCAGAACCATTAATTATGCTAGATACAGCAGACGGCGATGATGGGTCTGTAATGTTTATTATTTGAACGCCGTTGTCACCAAAGGATGTGACCAGCGCGTATACGGCATCATTCAAAGTAACGGTGGTAATGCCACGTGGACGGTATAGTGTATCAAAACCCCCATGACCATCACGTATGCTAGATACAGCAGACGGCGATGAGGGGTCTGTAATGTTGATTATTTGGACGCTGTGGTTACCCACAGATGTGACCAACGCGTATACGGCATCATTCAAAGTAACGGTGGTAATGTCTTGTGCAATCCATAAAGAATATTCGGCGTTATTGGTTATGCTAGATGTGGGGTATGTGAACAGATCCTGGACTATGATAATTGATAGTGTTTGCGTGGCATTATTTTCTACTCCATATGCACGATTTACTGAGATATCCTGATCATCGTATATAAATGGCGAAGTAAATGGTAAAGGTGAGAGTAATACCAACATTATTGCGAATACCACATACATATTGTATTATGATGTATGAGGCTAGATATTAAACTAACCTTACGCATAATCATTAAAATCAGTCATTTTTATTCGTAAAAATTGTGAATTTGGTCCATTATGCATGAAGTCTACTATACTGAGCACCTCTTCAAAGACGCTTTTACTCTGCATTTTCCATGTCAAAACGCATGTTAGAAAGTTTGACATTCTTTAGCCACACGCAAAAGTTCATGAGCTAAATTTATCGAACCGAAAAGTATTTGGATCTCCAAATTATTGCAATACACATGAACAAATTAGAACAACTTGAAAAAGCGTACAAAAAAGAACGTTCTATACCGCAGATCATAAATTCATTTAAATTCTGAATAACGTTCATAAATGATTCATGTTTTTTACATCTATAACTTCGTCATATTATGATAATATTGACGGTTTTTTTAAACGAATTAATGCTTTGGGGTATAGTAGATGTCTTGCGTAATAAAAAATTCGACATAACAACATATTATGCCTAATAATTAAAGTGTTATGTTAAAAAATCACATTCTGGAATATGATTTACAGTTAATCTGAGACAATATGCCACATATGTCAATTATGTGATCACCGTTTGCAGTAATTCATGTTGGAACGATGTAGGTTTGCAAATCCACACGACAACATGTACATCTGGTCAATATCTGGCGTGCAGTATGATATTATAATGAGCGTGCCCACTCATTTTTGTAATAGGCCTTATGCATAATCAATCACTGAGACATACGGTTCCGACTATGACGCTGTCATGATCAAAGTACACATGGCCTAAAACCTTCAAGCAGACAACAAAATAAATCAAAATATCATATGCATGACAAAAAGCAGAATATTATGCGTGACTGTATGCACAAAGATGTGCTACTTGATTTGAGCGCAAACTTTTTCCAACGGTTCGATATACTTGCGATCCTTTAACATGATGTGCAGATTGGTCAGTCCTGTAACCACTTGGATTTCTGTATAAAACGCATCCATTGTATCATCATATACGGCACTCATTCTGCGGAACCATTTGAGCCGGTTTATGGCATGCTCTACTTTTATGCGCTTACGACTGATTCTCTTGCTGTATTCACGTTCCGTCTCTGTCAATCCCTTACCCTTTGGTTTTTTGTACGGCTGCTTTGAGATAATGCCCCGATAGTCTTTTTCCACGGACAGATATCCCTTGTCAGTATATAGCATAATTTGGCGCTCTTTTTTTGTATCAGAGTTTTTCATGCCATCGGTCCATTTGCCAAAATTTGGCGGATTACGCCGCAGTACCTCCATGTCATGTACTGAGCCATCTTCAGGTCCGCCAATGTCAAGTACCAACCCGTCTTTGTTTGAGGTTATCTGTACGTTGTAGACGTGCCTCTTACGCTTTCCAGAGTATACTACCTCTTGGTTTTCCTGCGGTCTTTGAACCTGTACAAACGTGGCATCAAGATACAGCTCGCCGCCGCCTCTACCGGGTACGAATTTTTTAAACAACTCGCTTGTACGTATTGTCCGTATTGCAGCACCAATATTCTTAGCCGTTGGAAGAATATTCATCAACAATTCATCAGAAAAGGTCAGATATCTGCTAATGGTGCTCTGATCAACGCCTGCAATGGCCGCAAGCAATTCCTGTTTAGGATTGTTGCGTTTGCGGCACAGTGTGACAAACAAAATTTGAGATGCAGTGAGAATACAGGTGTTTCCAGGATCGTCGACATAATCTGAAAAGCGGGGGACCTTGGGCGAATATTCGATAACTTTTTCAAACCGTTCCTGAATCCATTCAAACTCTTCACGGTTCATTCCAGTCGTCCCGTACAAATAATTGTCATCATCAATTATGTGGTTCAAATATTCGTAGGCAGATTGTTGCTTTTCGACCTCATTATCATGTATCGTTTTTTTGTAGTGTTGAATTTCTGCTTCAAGCTTGGAGATCATCTCTGTTTGCTGGGCGATTATACGCTTGTCTGGGGCACACATGCTGTACGAATGTGATACTAGATCATAGATCTTTCGATTTGTCAAAATTGATTTTTTGGTTAATTATGCATAAGGTCTAATTTATTAATCCGTTTACAACCTGCACGATTCCATCATATTTATCAAATCGGGATCGGAATACATCTCGGCGTATGTTGAATTTCTTAATTCTGCTGTAAACATGTTCTATCCGCACACGTACGCTTGAGAGTAATTTATTGTGAAATATTTGTTCACGGGTTCTCTTTTTGTTTTTATATTTTTTACAGGGTATAATCGAATTTGCTTGTGGAAACGCGTCATGTATTCCCTGATATGCGCTATCATAGAGATTTGAGACAGAATTCAGCAGATCCTGCGTAATTTTGTTTTCACACTGCAGTGGGTGATTCTCTTTCACAATAGACTTTATGCATAATGGGTCAAATTCACAATTTTTACGAATAAAAATGACCGATTTGAACGATTATGCATAACCATATGTGAAGAGAGCTTCTAAGACCACAGATGGTTGTAAGAATGTCAAACGATCCGTATCACCGAAACGTAAATCATCTAAAAAAGATCCAAATGCAAACAAACAGATTACCACATATTCTGGGAAGAATATGTTTGTTGGAATGGACGTTCACAAGAAATTTCTTCAAGTTGCAATGATGGATAAAAAAGCCAAAGTGATTTTTAATGAGAGGATTGAAAATGAAAACAAGTCCATCAGTCGATTCTTCAGATCAAGCGTACCTGAAAATGCAAAAATCGTAATGGAATCTTCATCCGTATGGTACGGTCTATATCGATACATGACAGATAAAATGGGTTATAATGTCGTATTGTCAAATCCATGGGCGACAAAAATCATCGCCGCATCCAAGAAAAAGACCGACAAGAGGGATGCTGTAACACTTGCAGATCTGTTACGATGCGGATACATATCCCTCTGTCATGTCTCAAACAAGGATATAATGGAACAACGGCAACTTGTACGATATCGCGACAGTCTTGTCAAGACAAGAACAACTCTAAAAAACAAAATACATGGAATTTTATTACAGGGAGGGATAAAGATCTTTGGAGCAACATTTACGCTTACATACAATAGAAAACTGCGTTCTCTAAAGGATTACCGTATAAACGGATATTTGGATTCTATTGGATTCGTTAATACAAAAATTGCAGACTCAAACATAAAGGTACACAACGCATCCTGTTCAAACAAGGATGCAATGTTGCTCAAGACAATACCTGGCATAGGTGATTTTATTTCATTGATACTGGCAGCAGAGATTGATGGAGTTGAGAGATTTTCTGAACCAAAACAACTCAAATCATATGCGGGTCTTGCCCCATCGGTTCGTAATTCAGCAGATGTGGTCCATCACGGACATATAACAAAAAGAGGCAGCAGGATGATGCGGTGGGCATTGGTGGAAGCTGTTACCACACATGTCCGATTTGCATCAGAGAGTAACATTTCTGAATTTTACCGGCGTCTTGCAAAAAAGAGAGGATCATCCAAGGCCAAAGTTGCAGCAGCGGCCAAGATGCTGGATATCATATTTCGTATGCTAAAGGATAGGAGTGAATTTGAAATACATCATCGTTAAAGCAACAAACCGCGGGTTAGACTTTGGGGATGTTACCCCGGCTGCATAACTGCGGTAAGCTTTAACATGTAGATGAAGATGGTTGTGGGATTAAATCCCGAATGGATAGATGTCTTTTATCTTTTGGTTGGAACCAGACACATAGCGAAAGCCATACCGCATGACACAAAAAAGCAAGAAACCTTTAAAAAGTATTCACATGGATACGGTCTAATGGCATAATCGTGTACACTGCCAGGATATGACATTGAGCTATACAAGATCATTCCGTTTCCGTTTATGACTTCTGTTGTTTTTCTAGTATGTGTTTTGTGCTTGCCAGAATAGTTTTTCTTTTGTTCTTCCTTGTCACTTGGACGCCATACCCGTTGTTCTGTAGCATCTGTAACGCAATAATTGTCTGGAAAATTCTTTTCAAGATCTTTGGAAGATTTTATTTCTAAAACTTGTTTGTGTAGTTTATGTGGAGTTGGAAGAATATCTGCCAATATCTTTAGAATCATGCCTATGTTTCGTTGTACATTACTTTGATCCAAGTCAAACATGTATCCTATTTTTTCATACGACTGGTATTCTCGTAAATAAACAAGCGTCATTATTAACCGATCTGGCAGTGACAAGTGATGTTTCCTGCCTCCTCCTGGACTTCGTTGTCTTTCTGCTGCATCTGCAACATCCAGCTGGCATTCAAGATATTTTTTACGTATGCCAGGAATCAAGGAATCAAATTCTTCGACCGTAAGACCGGTAAACGCCTTGAATGCATGCGGTTTTTTGCGCATTGTCGTTTCTGAGAACACAAAACACCGTAAATATGCATGAAAATAGATCGATGTGATCTAAAAGTTTGGACTGCATGATCGAATTTCTTTATTACGCAAGGCATCTATTATATGTACGCCTTGCGGATTGCTGTCCGCTGTTAAAACTGGAATTATTTGACAACGGTCATACAGAATCTGAAATAAAATTACTGATCAACTCTCTTGCCAATAATAGCCTCAAAGGGTATCCATATTCATTGAGACTAGCTCATGATAGATGTACGATAACACACCAAGATATGAATCGACTATCAAACATCTGTGGATTTAGCACAGAAATTGGTGCAAGGCAGGTGCTCGAATAAATGGAATTCATACCAGAGATTGTTCTAACAACATATCTTTTGGCCAGAGTTGTAAAAAGAACTCATAACGGAGGTCGGTGGAATCTGCGGAAGGAGATTTCAGGCTGGAATGGCATATTGAAAAAATGTATCAAAGACAAAAGCATCATTGCTTTTGAAATGTTGTCAATTTTACTCGGATAAACATATGATTCCAGGAGGGAATTATGAGAAAATCCCTAAGAACTATTAATGCACCATCAAGATTTATAACCAAAAACATGCAATATATAATATGCCTAGCGATCATGATGTTTTGAATACATTGATCAAGGCTACAAAAGAACATCCAGACGAACTTGATAATCTTTGTACAGAATTTGAAACTATAAAAATGAAGAAAAAAATGAAATGTAATTAGCAGTCTCCATTCATTTCTATGATTTTTTGTATTTTGCATCAATAATTTTGTATGAGATCATCATGTTTGATCAATATTGGATTGTGCAGAGTCTATTTGTTCAAATTTTAAGCGCTGTCAAATGATAAAAGACCGCGATCAAATTTTTTCAAATCGTCATCTAATTTCCCTCCACTAATTGACGGTTCTGAACATAGTCGTAACCTCAAATCATCCAAGTTTATATCGATATCCAGTATATCAGCTAGTTCATTATCAATTTTTTTCCTTGTGCTATCGCGATGAAGTTGGCATATGGGAAGTAATTTTTCATACCTATATTTATCAAATAATGAATTATATAATCTTAATTTTTTTGGATCGAATGTATTAAAATCTGGCACTAATAGTGATAAAATAGCGGTTCTGGAGGACATACCGCGACCAAACTGCTGTTTTCCAGTAATGTACCAGAAATAGAATATGCCAAATATCGAATTACACCATATAGTTAATGCTTTTTCATATTTTTTATTTAATATTATACTTGGCCAAGATCTTCCACCTACCGATGGCACATTTGTATATGCCGCAATTATAGATTGGGATGTATATCTAGGGTTTATGTTGATATGCATATGTGTAGATGTATTCCATATTTTTTCAACATGATCGTTTTTTGCATCTATTCGCGGTATTAACATTTGATCTGGTTTGACAATTAGTGATGATTGTGCATCCTTGTCGTTATTCCATAATGTAGGGTATAATGGTATTCCATCAATATAATGCCGATCAAATGGACCTCTAAGATTATTTCCTGTTATATCTAATGCGTGTGGCCCGACCATAGATATTTTGCCTAATGTAATAAATTTTGTAGTTGTATTATTTGTAATTTTGTGCATGTACTGAATTAATGCTGGATCAACAACATTAACAAAAGGCCAGAATTTATCGATAGGGCAATCAAGCATAGTTCCTACAATTTTATCACCTACTTTTAAGAGAGAGCCCCCATGCACGTTTTCCAATTTATGAATAATGCCTTGTTTTTTAATTATAGTGCCTATATGTATTCCACTAAGAATCGATGATGGTCTTTCAGATAACACGACAAATTTTCCTCTATTATTCGAGTTTTTTGGCTTATCATGTTTTTTGGCAATAAGTATTATTTCGCCAATTCCGGTATCGGATGAGAAAGCATAATCTTCTAATTTTAGTTCTTTTCTTGCTATGCTGATTACTGTGATATCATATTTATTAAATAAAGTACGTACTGCACTCCAACTTTCTCCATTGCATATCGTTGCAGGAAGTATTAATGCAATAGTGCCATTTTTGGCAATCTTTTTATCACAAATTGCAACAAAATTTGAAGCAAGACCAGCATTACCATTAGCGCATGTGCCTTGAAATTTTTTACTTGCTAATTTGCCCATTTCTTTCTGATCCTCGATTGTTGTATTAAACGCGGCATATGCAGGAACTGCATCACCCTGGTGCGTACCAACATGATTTGTTGGTCTAACAAATGGAGGATTCATTACAATTAAATCGCATGATGCGTCATGTATTCCATGGTGTGTGCTGCCACTTTCACCACTTCCTGTGATTTGTTGACTAGAAGGAAATAGTGTACTTTTATTAGTATCGTCTATTAGATCCAATGATCCTAACCTGTAATCTTTTTCACCTTTTAATTGTATACCTATGGGCATAGTATGAATTTTTGTTTTAGTGAATATTCTTGTAGGAAATATACTAGCTAATGCAGACACTGTCAAATGTGTAGCAATTGGAAGCACGTCAAGACCATGGATGCAATTCTCCATCATACGGGTATGCATAATCTTCATGTTACCTCCATTAATTTCATAATTGGAAATTATTTTTTTATAGATAGATGTAAGTAATATGCCAGTACCACATGCAAAATCTGCTACACGATATTTTAAAATATTTTCATCATTCCATAAATTATCCGTTGGAGATGGAACCACAATAGTTGCTATAAGTACAGCAGATTCTGGTCTAGTATAAAATGTAGCAAGCTTACTTCGATCACTTATTACTTTTTGAAATAATAATCCATACATATCAGATGATCGTGTCAATCGTTTTGCAATGACCACACCATTAGTTTTTACTAATTCCTGTATTACTTTACTAGCTACATCTTCATTCATGATTTGCAATATATCTTGTGCGACTTTGAATATCGGATAATAATTAATTTTTAATACATTATTCCAAGCTTCTACTAACATATTTTGTGGAATAGATCCAAGAATATGTAATTTTGATATACTTTTTATATTTATGTTTTCTGCTTCATTAGTTCCAGAGATAATATCATAAAACAATAAAGCATTTGATGTGACTAATGCTGCCATTTTCCATGTTTGTTCACACGGATTTTGATTTAATCTGTTTGCAATTTCTTGTTTTTTTTGATCATTAAGTGTATTTATATGATTTGAAATTCTTTTCATACTTTCATTTAATAAATTTACACATTCTTCTACTTGTTGTTTTGGAATTGATATTATTTGTGCAGCTGTTACTATATCTACAAGATTACCAATAATCCATCCTTTATCAGGATATCTCTCTGGAGTATATATGACGTATTGCAATGTATTGGTTTTTGTTAATTCAGATCTTAGTTCCATCCCATTAAAATTTTTCAATTGTTTAGGAACTTTAATTGCTATTAATGATTCTATATTCAATCCTGTATCACGATGTTTAAGATGAAGTCGTTCTTTAGCATCCGTTTCCACCGTAATTGCAGGTTCAAATTCATTTTCTATAATTACTGGAGCATAACCTTCTTCTGTAATTATTATGTCAGGTCTCTTTCCTCCTTCCAAAATCTTTCCCATCTGTTCACCTTTTACATTCCAATTTTCACGCATATCATTTAGAACTTCAGACATGGCACTGTTTAACTCGGTTTCACTTGTGGTCAATATTAAACACCATATCATCTACAACTGTTACATCTTTTACATATAATACCATGATCAACCATGATTGGTTCTTGTATTAATATTTTCAAAAGAATGGTTCTCCTATGAACGATTGGAGTCATTTTGTTATAAACTTACACGGTTTTGTTTAAAACGGTGCATATCTATCGCTATGGGTCAGTCTCCACATTTGTGGATTTTGAATCAGATGGATCGCATACTACTATTCACGTTCCAAACGCATCGTGGTTTTCGCTTATGCGGCATTATGGACCCGACCTCATTCACGCACTTGTAGTACAAGAACGTTATGGGCCTTTATGCCGTCCACTTATCCATCATGTCTAAAAGATGTGTTTTCTTTTAGCATTACATAGATGATTTTCATCATCTTTCTAGCCGCTACGATCTTTGCCTTTGATTTGTTGCGTCTTTCTGCTATCTTGTTGTAGTGTATGGTGATTACCGAATTTGGACAATTTTTTCTGTGAACAAACATGCATTGTACAGTCATCCAGCTGAGCATTTGACTTCCACGTTTTCCTACAGCGCGCATCTCTAGCTTTTCCCCAGATTGATACACTCTTGGAATCAATCGTGCATATGAACACAAGTGTTCATGGTTTTCAAATCTGTCAATGTCTACAATCTCTGCAGATATAGAAAGTGCCGAATAGTATGATATTCCAGGCATGGTGATAAGGATTTTTGCATATTTGCCATTTTCTGCTTTTTTACGTATTCGAAGATCCAATTGGTAAATCCTGTCATTTAGGAACGAAATAACGTCTAGTGAATCGTTTATTGACCATATGTTTAATTCTCGCAAACATTTTTGTCCAAGAATCGTTTGGGATGACACATTAATCGGCATCCATCTTTTTTACGTAGTTGTATAACCTGCCTAAACTGCACATCTGACAATAATCTCATCTAAACAAATAGATCACCCCCAGATATATGGATTATCGATGAAAACAAAACCCACCATAGATGATCCGTGTTGAGTACATCATGTCAATTAATATTTCTGTCGTATGTCTTCACCGCACCGTATACAGACAGGTGGCATTACCGTGAGATGTTGTCTGCATGAGTGATCACAGATGCATCGCACGCGGTAAATTTTTGAATTTTAAAAAATCCCGAGTCTGGAGGATCCAAATCAGAGCAAAAAACAAGAACAAAAACGGCAGACGTTTCAAGTATACATACAGCATGTTTGAAACGCTTGCATTAATCAAATCGTGTACGGGCATCTCTTACAGGGCATACGAGGGAATAGCACGCAGCATTCTAAGAGATGATGTATCAGATCACACCACCATGTGCAGAAGGATAAATGCACTTGATGTAACGCTAAATTATGATGAGCATGTGTACAGAACTGACAACGATTGCACATGCTGACAGTTGACAGTTATCTACCTGCAGCTAAACGATCGTGGCGAACGGATACGTGAAAAATGGAACGTACGGCACGGATTTATCAAGATACACTTTCTTGTAGAAATCAAAACTAGAAAAATATTCGCCTTTAGAGTTATCCATGTGAATACTTTTTAAAGGTTTCTTGCTTTTTTGTGTCATGCGGTATGGCTTTCGCTATGTGTTTGTTTCCAGTCAAAAGGTAAAAAGACATCTATCCATTCGGGATTTAATCCCACAACCATCTTTATCCACATGTTAAAGCTTACCGCAGTTATGCAACGGGGTAACATCCCCAAACTCTAACTCGCGGTTTGTTGCTTTAACGATGATGTATTTCAAATTCACTCCTATCCTTTAGCATACGAAATATGATATCCAGCATCTTGGCCGCTGCTGCAACTTTGGCCTTGGATGATCCTCTCTTTTTTGCAAGACGTCGGTAAAATTCAGAAATGTTACTCTCTGATGCAAATCAGACATGGGTGGTAACAGCTTCCACCAGTGCCCACCGTATCATCCTGCTGCCTCTTTTTGTTATATGTCCATGATGTACCACATCTGCTGAATTGCGAACCGATGGGGCAAGACTCGCATATGATTTGAGTTGTTTTGGTTCAGAAAACCTCTCATTTTCATCAATCTCTGCTGCCAGTACCAATGAAATAAAATCACCTATGCCAGGTATTGTCTTGAGCAACATTGCATCCTTGTTTGAACAGGATGCGTTGTGTACTTTTATGTTTGAGTCTGCAATTTTTGTATTAACGAATCCAATAGAATCCAAATATCCGTTTATACGGCAATCCTTTAGAGAACGCAGTTTTCTATTGTATGCAAGCGTAAATGTTGCTCCAAAGATCTTTATCACTCCCTGTAACAAAATTCCATGTATTTTGTTTTTTAGAGTTGTCCTTGTCTTGATAAGACTCACGATATCGTACAAGTTGTCGTTGTTCCACTATGTCCTTGTTTGAGACATGACAGAGGGATATGCATCCACACCGTAATAGGTCTGCAAGTGTTACAGCATCCCTCTTGTCGGTCTTTTTCTTGGATGCGGCGATGATTTTTGTCGCCCATGGATTTGACAATACGACATCATAACCCATTTTATCTGTCATGTATCGATATAATCCGTACCATACGGACGAAGATTCCATTACGATTTTTGCATTTTCAGGTACACTTGATCTGAAGAATCGGCTGATGGACTTGTTTTCATTTTCAATCCTCTCATTAAAAATCACTTTGGCTTTTTCATCCATCATTGCAATTTGGAGAAATTTCTTGTGAACGTCCATTCCAACAAACATATCCTTCCCAGAATATGTGGCAATCTGTTTGTTTACATTTGGATCTTTTTTAGATGATTTACGTTTCGGTGATACGGATCGTTTGACATTCTTACAACCATCTGTGGTCTTAGAAGCTCTATTCACATATGGTTATGCATAATGAACCAAATTCACAATTTTTACGAATAAAAATGACCGATTTGAACGATTATGCATACGGTCTACTATTAAAATATAATCCAACATGTTTATCAAATTCATGTATGAATGAAATCATTTTTAATGTTGGTATGTTGCAACCACATGCGTTTTTAAGCCCACATCCAAATCCACCAAATTTAGGTGCTAATGTGCTTACCAAATTTCCCAAATGAGGATTGTCCCCTGAACCTTTTATTGACACGCCGTACTCATTATTTGACTTCTTTTTATACGCAATTCCAACATTTTTGCCTGATAAACCATGAACAAAATGAGTGACATCACGTGGGCGCCAAGATTTTTTGATTTCTAAATATGCGAGATTATCCAAAATGATTTTATTTTTATCCACATATGGAATCAATTGTGCAATTTTTGACATTGCATCTTTTGCACTTTTATATAATCCTGTAATTTCACAGGGAAGATTAGAATTTATTAATTCTATGATCAATTTTTCTAAAACATTATCCTTCTTTTGATTATCTGAAATGTAATAGGTAAACATTGTAGCATTTGCAAATAAAAATTGTCGATCAAACATGCTTACAAGCTTACTGCTTTTAGGTGCTTTGTCGGTATAATCAGTGATTGCAGCACATGCAGCTAAAAATTGTGCAGTATATGATAAATTTTCACCAAATTCATTGTATGCAAGAACTGTTGCGCATTCAGAACTATTATGAATTACATTTATTTTAATTTTTAATTCTTCAATAATTTTTTGGTCTGTATCGTGATGATCAATAGATGTCTTGCGTAATAAAAAATTCGGCATAACAATATATTGTGCCTAATAATTAAAGTGTTATGTTAAAAAATCACATTCTGGAATATGATTTACAGTTAATCTAAGACAATACGCCACATGTCAATTATGTGATCACCGTTTGCAGTAATTCATGTTGGAACAATGTAGGTTTGCAAATCCACACGACAACATGTACATCTGGTCAATATCTGGCGTGCAGTATGATATTATAATGAGCGTGCCCACTCATTTTTGTAATTTATTAATCCGTTTACAACCTGCACGATTCCATCATATTTATCAAATCGGGATCGGAATACATCTCGGCGTATGTTGAATTTCTTAATTCTGCTGTAAACATGTTCTATCCGCACACGTACGCTTGAGAGTAATTTATTGTGAAATATTTGTTCACGGGTTCTCTTTTTGTTTTTATATTTTTTACAGGGTATGATCGAATTTGCTTGTGGAAACGCGTCATGTATTCCCTGATATGCGCTATCATAGAGATTTGAGACAGAATTCAGCAGATCCTGCGTAATTTTGTTTTCACACTGCAGTGGGTGATTCTCTTTCACAATGGCATAATCGTGTACACTGCCAGGATATGACATTGAGCTATACAAGATCATTCCGTTTCCGTTTATGACTTCTGTTGTTTTTCTAGTATGTGTTTTGTGCTTGCCAGAATAGTTTTTCTTTTGTTCTTCCTTGTCACTTGGACGCCATACCCGTTGTTCTGTAGCATCTGTAACGCAATAATTGTCTGGAAAATTCTTTTCAAGATCTTTGGAAGATTTTATTTCTAAAACTTGTTTGTGTAGTTTATGTGGAGTTGGAAGAATATCTGCCAATATCTTTAGAATCATGCCTATGTTTCGTTGTACATTACTTTGATCCAAGTCAAACATGTATCCTATTTTTTCATACGACTGGTATTCTCGTAAATAAACAAGCGTCATTATTAACCGATCTGGCAGTGACAAGTGATGTTTCCTGCCTCCTCCTGGACTTCGTTGTCTTTCTGCTGCATCTGCAACATCCAGCTGGCATTCAAGATATTTTTTACGTATGCCAGGAATCAAGGAATCAAATTCTTCGACCGTAAGACCGGTAAACGCCTTGAATGCATGCGGTTTTTTGCGCATTGTCGTTTCTGAGAACACAAAACACCGTAAATATGCATGAAAATAGATCGATGTGATCTAAAAGTTTGGACTGCATGATCGAATTTCTTTATTACGCAAGGCATCTAATATATGTTACCAAAATATTTTTGGCAATGAGATTATTTATTATTTTGTTGAATTGTTGTGTATCTTTAATATCGATACCAAAATCACAAATATAGAGTTTTTTTAATTTTTCAGTATTAGAAACAATCTCAAGTGTTTTAATAAAATCATTAGTATCTACTAAAATTGGTTCTGCATTAAAAATTTTTTTTATTAAAGTAGCAGCACCAATGCCATCCACATCAGCTTTATGGGATATGCAAATAACGTGACAATCCATATGTGCAAGTTTAGATATTAACTTCTCCAATATGATTAAATTTACTTGTGTGGTATTAAATTTTTCTTAATTTTGTGATACACATACACATAGAAAAAATGGTCTGATGTGGATCCCTGTAGGAGGTGGTATGTATGAAAAAATCAAAAAGCCCTTAAACTACGAAAAAGACAATGGTGTACACAGCAATGGATTTGAATCAAAAATCAATACAGATCGTCACTAGAAACAGCCAATATGCTGATACTTTTATTCGAATCTCCTGGACAATATTGTCCCATTTCTTAGAGTATACAGAATCACCAAAGATTTTCTTAAACGCTGAAAAAACTACCTCTGTTATCCATCTCCGTCCATAATGCACACGTTTTTCCACTCGATCCTATTGTGTATCATCTCATCTTTGCGTATGTGCATTATACGTTAGCGATCTTTTCATCCACCGAGCTGATCCCGTACTGGGGAATTGCGTGCAAATCCTCCAGCATTTAACCCAGAGTTTATGCTAACTTTAATTCTTGCATCCACTTCCAGCCTGTGACAATAATTAAAATTCTCCTTTGAATCATAACTTCCATCCCCGTTTAGCACAGGTCGTTTCCCGAGAACGTTTTTTGCATCCTCTAGTAGACTGGAAAGCTGTAGCGCATCACCTTTTCTATCAGTTATAACCATATGTGAAGGGAGCTTCTAAGACCACAGATGGTTGTAAGAATGTCAAACGATCCGTATCACCGAAACGTAAATCATCTAAAAAAGATCCAAATGTAAACAAACAGATTGCCACATATTCTGGGAAGGATATGTTTGTTGGAATGGACGTTCACAAGAAATTTCTCCAAATTGCAATGATGGATGAAAAAGCCAAAGTGATTTTTAATGAGAGGATTGAAAATGAAAACAAGTCCATCAGCCGATTCTTCAGATCAAGTGTACCTGAAAATGCAAAAATCGTAATGGAATCTTCGTCCGTATGGTACGGATTATATCGATACATGACAGATAAAATGGGTTATGATGTCGTATTGTCAAATCCATGGGCGACAAAAATCATCGCCGCATCCAAGAAAAAGACCGACAAGAGGGATGCTGTAACACTTGCAGACCTATTACGGTGTGGATGCATATCCCTCTGTCATGTCTCAAACAAGGACATAGTGGAACAACGACAACTTGTACGATATCGTGAGTCTTATCAAGACAAGGACAACTCTAAAAAACAAAATACATGGAATTTTGTTACAGGGAGTGATAAAGATCTTTGGAGCAACATTTACGCTTGCATACAATAGAAAACTGCGTTCTCTAAAGGATTGCCGTATAAACGGATATTTGGATTCTATTGGATTCGTTAATACAAAAATTGCAGACTCAAACATAAAAGTACACAACGCATCCTGTTCAAACAAGGATGCAATGTTGCTCAAGACAATACCTGGCATAGGTGATTTTATTTCATTGGTACTGGCAGCAGAGATTGATGAAAATGAGAGGTTTTCTGAACCAAAACAACTCAAATCATATGCGAGTCTTGCCCCATCGGTTCGCAATTCAGCAGATGTGGTACATCATGGACATATAACAAAAAGAGGCAGCAGGATGATACGGTGGGCACTGGTGGAAGCTGTTACCACCCATGTCTGATTTGCATCAGAGAGTAACATTTCTGAATTTTACCGACGTCTTGCAAAAAAGAGAGGATCATCCAAGGCCAAAGTTGCAGCAGCGGCCAACATGCTTGATGTCATATTTTGTATGCTAAAGGATAGGAGTGAATTTGAAATACATCATAGTTAAAGCAACAAACCGCGGGTTAGACTTTGGGGATGTTACCCCGGCTGTATAACTGCGGTAAGCTTTAACATGTGGATAAAGATGGTTGTGGTATTAAATCCCGAATGGGTAAATGTCTTTTCATCTTTTGGTTGGAACCAGACACATAGCGAAAGCCATACCGCATGACACAAAAAAGCAAGAAACGTTTAAAAAATATTCACATGGATAAGGTCCATTATATTTAGAATTATATTATTAGACCGATATTGACAGATTTATTTTGGAAACATTCGCCCGTCATAAATTGCAAGTTCTCTATCATGTATTGAATTTGGTTCTGCAATAACAGATGAATTTTCTTCTACTATCATATATGCCCAACTAAGAAATTCTGGCCATGTTGGAAATGATTTTGGCAATGACATTTTATCCCATGCAAGTACCAAGCAATCATGATCGCGAGTTAGCTTACGTCGAATATGCACGTGCCATGCATTCTTTTCCCCTTCGTCCTCCATCATAAATTCTTCCATGTCATCTTTTATGTATTTAAAAATCACGTCTGCATTTTTTCGTGTGATTTTTTTGTGATCCCTTCTCCAAATTACAATATAATGAGCATAAGGTAATGAATACTTGAATTCAACATATTCAAATGTTCCACTAGAATGTAAATCATCACATATGTGAACATCATATACGTCGCCACCACTATCAATAAATGCTAAAAGATATGAATCGTGTTCATACATGTAATTATGTCATATATCGTTCATAATAATACTTTTTTATCAGAACGTGTATTATAATACGTGGTTTGGCATGATGAGAAAAAGGACTGGCTGGGTAGAACAGTAAAAAAGAAAGTGTATGAAATCATCAAAGAAAACGGCAAAAAAATCAAAGAACCGAACATGAAATATTTTGGCGGAGGCATGCATGCAATGGATGAGCCAGCAGAGGATGTACAAAATCCCATACAGCTTGCCGAAATATACCCCACATCTGGCATAAAATCAAAGACGCAAAATACGGTCGTGACAAACAGGACAAGAGCAATCGAATTGTGGAAAGAGCCAAAATCAGAGCAGGTTCGGATAATTCTTGGTGCACAGCAAGGTGAGATGAAATTTTTTACAAATTCCCTAAACCTTGTAAATTACGATCATTTGGAGCAGACAGAACCTGTGGGAAGACCCGATGATGCAATACAGTTTGACATTGAAGTTAGTAAAGCGTTCAACTTTTCACCCATGCTGATGGATAATACAGATTTTCTAGAAATGCTCATATCGACTATTTCAAACATGAGTTATGCATGGATTCAAATTTTATTCGTACGTGATGATCGAATAAATGATGCATGCAGTATTCATCTAAACTCACTATATAATGAAATAAAAGACATTACAAAGGGCAAAACAGATTTTCATGCATCCGTTGATAGAAATTTTATACCAAAATACAACACGGTCCATACCCCAAGTGACAAACAGGTGCCAGAATTCATGCGTACCGCACGCCCCGATTATGAACAAAGAGTGCATGAGAACCTTTGTGCAATGAGCATACGTGGAATCATTGCAAAAGATGAGCATGGTGCAAATCTAAAAACCATGCAGAGTCTTGCAGAGCATCTGCGCTCAAAACAGGACAGAGGTTTGCTGATAACATACAAAAAATATCCATATTTTGATCAATACATGAAATCCCGTACGATGTACGATGATAATGCAATACAGCAGCTATACGATAATAAAAAAATGTGGAAGGATGGTCTTTGGGGTAGAGGCCGCGACATGGTACCGTTTTTCTGTCTAAATGCGGATGAGCTGATACAAATCGCATGCCATATGCCGTATACAGAAACACTCCCCGTCAGATATAATCGGGCACATTTTGAGACACTCCCACAAGAGCGCAGCGGATGTGTAATCGGGACCGACAGTAAGGATAATCAGGCAAATATCAAATACGGGCAAATGGTACCGTCTAGCTCACACAATACGGTATACGATCTTGATGATTTAACACGGCACACCTATGTGTTAGGGGCATCTGGCTGCGGCAAGACTACAATGTTGTTAAACATATATTTGCACATGATAAATGCGATGGCCGCCGGCAGACCAGGCGTTTACATAGGAATCGACAGCAAGGAAAATGACACCTTTGAATTTGTAAAACGCACAATTCCTGGAATCAACGTAATTTTACTGGACATAAACAAGACGGATTTTGGAATAAACCTTTTAGAGCTTCCAGAATACAAGCACGGCGAGAGGAGTGTTACTGTCTCGTTCATGGTGGACCATGTTTTATCCATGTTTAAGGAATTTTACCAACAGACGCAACAGTATGTGCAGATGGAGCGGCTCTTGAAACTGTTGCTACAATTACTTTATCATAATGCGGATTCTCCAACACTTGCGGACATGTACCGCCTTGTAATGACGTTTAAAAAAGATGGGGCAATGGAGCGCATAAAACGCTCCTATCGCATACCAAACAGAGAATTCATTCAGGCTCTTGAATCAGCTGCGACACTTCGTGATGATGCATGGAATTCCATACTAAACCGCATAGAGCCGTTTGTTACAGATGAGTATCTGCGCCGGCATTTTGGTGTTAGAAAAAGCAAGATCAAATTCGGTGAAATGTTAAAGCCAAATACTGTAATTTTGATTCGCATAAGCGATGCTGAAACACCGGAAATTGCCCACAGGGTTTTGCTGATGTCGATGGTTTCAAAGATATGGTATGCTGTAAAAAAACGTGCGGTACGGACAAGTTCAGAGGAGCGTATACCAGTGATACTTGCATTGGATGAGTTTCAGCGAATTGGAGATATGGGTCTTATTGCAACCTTGATGGCACAGGCCCGCAGTTTTGGCATGGGTGTAATATTGGCACATCAAAACTCTGCACAGATTAGCAAACCAATTTTGGATGGGATTATGGGCAACTGCTCTACTATGATCTTTGGCCGACTCTCAGGCTCTGATGCATCTAAAATTGCACTAATGGTGGATCCGGCACTGTCTGAAAAACTGCGCAATTCACTTGCAGGACTTGCAGATCACGCATTTTACGTAAAGCAACGCTCCCCTGATGGACACGAGCCTGGCATGCCCGTGTATACAAATTCCCTGCCTCCGCCACCTGTTCTGCTAAGCAATGTTAAAGTTGATGAAATATATGCAAAATGTAAGGCCATATACGGCATAAAATCTAAAGATCTTGAAGAGAATTTAGAGTATGATCAAATACAAGGCGGGGCAAGCAAGTGGAAAGTATGCTGCTCAAATGGTCTGCCATTTGAAATAGAATGGCAGGTGATAATGCACCTAATGCATGAAAAGCACATACTGCTTGACATAACCCGAGGCATAAAGGCCATGACGCGAGATGCTGTGACAGCTGCCCTTACAACTTTGCAGGATTCAGGTTTTGTGGAACACATTCTAAATTCAAAGGTACAGCGCAGTCCGTTATATGGTCTAACAGATAATGGCATAAAGGCATACGTTGATTTGGATTACAATCAGATTGGCAGCGCCCCAGATACCCCACTTGTAGCACAGCAGGCAGTGGATTATTACCGCAAAAAAGGATGGTTTGTCAGCCTTGCACATCAAAGTGCCCAAAAGGGGCAAAACAGACCGGACTTTGTTGCATATGATTATTCTGTTGGTATGGCAGTTTCAGTCGAGATTGAATCAATAACAGAGGTTCAATCCCACCCAGAGCATGTATTATTCAACATGAGAAAATGGATTGAACTTGGCTTTGATGAATGCCATGTCTGGTCTGCAAACGGCAAAATTGTCAACCTGCGAGAAGAGGTGGATGAAGGTTATGAGAGGATACGTACGTTTGTAGTAGATCTTCCAGCAGACTATGAACCTAAAAAATACATCCATAAAAAACCCAGCAAACCTTCATCCAAAACAGACGGGAATCCTGTGGAGCCGACAGAGGAATAAAAAAATATGTCAAAAAATAAAGATCAAAAATCAACACCGCTTAGAGTTGCCATAAATGAGTTACTGTGTGTTGCAGATGATGTCCCAGTTCCATACGTACATGTTGCCAGATGGACAGATGATGATAAAGAAGAATTAAAATCAAAATATGGTCACACTGTAAATTTTCACGATGCACCATTAGATCAGATGTCAAGATTGATTGAAAACAAGAATGTGGATGGAACCGATTCCATTATAGACAAGCATGTGGAGGGCATTCTCAATCCAAATCGCTACAAAAAAAGTAGAATGTACTACATACCACACGGCGAAATGAGAGCATTCATGCTTGCTGATCCGGATACGCACATTAGAGACGTTTGGATGATAGAGGAATCAGAAGATGACAATCGGAGTACCCTAGTGCAAGTGCCTGTTGGAGCCAACATTTTACGTACAAGTTATGATATTGTGAAAAAACTTGGAATTGACGATGGAGATCCGGTCCTAGTGACAGGAGCAAAGCAAACCGTAGCCACATGTATATCGCATTTCGTATATAATGGCGAACTACCTGAAACTGTAATAAATCAGGGTTTGAGATTTAACGGTGTAATTGACAATGGCGATCTTGTAGAGGTCGTACCTGTCAAAACAACAAATGCTCTAAAAATCACCCTCAAAATATTAGAAACAGTCACCACACCGTGCAAACCGGACATGTTCATAATCCACCCGACAAAATTAACATCTGATGAATCAGGGAGAACCATGGATTCATCTTTTATGTCAATGTCAAAAAAAATGTTCGAATATTGTATCGGATATTATCTTACGAGTGGAATGCATTTTTCCACATGGGATGAGAATACAAAATTTCTTTTCAAAGTGATCGATGTAGAATTGGACAATCAGGATTCAAATAAAAAAGAAAGTACAGATCTCATTATCGGTACAGTTACTGATAGGACGAGGTTTGTTGTAAATTGTTAATTTTGATCAAGCAAATTACAGCATTACTTGAAATTAGAGTAGACCTCATAAAATGAGAATGCTCCAAGTGTTACAAATTTTACCTCCTCTGGAGTGGATCTGTCAATGAAAAAACCACTTCCGAAACTTCACACCAACTCACAACTCTTGTATTTTTCGCAGAACTCGTTTATGGATATTGTGCAATGGTTGATTTTTAAACGAATTTATGCTTGCAGGTATACAAAAGATCGTATACATAATCGTTCAAATCGGTCATTTTTATTCGTAAAAATTGTGAATTTGGCTCATTATGCATAACCATATGTGAAGAAAGATTCTAAGACCATCGATGGTTGTCAGAATGTCAAACGATCCGTATTACCGAGACGTAAATCATCTAAAAAAGATCCAAATGTAAACAAACAGATTACCACATATTCTGGGAAGGATATGTTTGTGGGAATGGACGTTCACAAGAAATTTCTCCAAATTGCAATGATGGATAAAAAAGCTAAAGTGATTTTTAATGAGAGGATTGAAAATGAAAACAAGTCCATCAGATTATTCATCTGATCAAGCGTACCTGAAAATGCAAAAATCGTCATGGAATCTTCATCCGTATGATACAGACTAAATCGATGCATGACAGACAAGATGGGTTATGATGTCGTATTGTCAAATCATTGGGCTACAAAAATCATCGCCGCATCCAAGAAAAAGACTGACAAGAGGGATGCTGTAACACTTGCAGACATATTACGCTGCAGATACATATCCCTCTGTCATGTCTCAAACAAGGACATAATGGAACAACAGCAACTTGTACAATATCGCAACAGTCTTGTCAAGACAAGAACAACTCTAAAAAAACAAAATATATGGAATTTTGTTACAGGGAAGGATAAAGATCTTTGGAGTAACATTTACGCTTGCATACAATAAAAACTGCGTTTTCTAAAGGACTATCGTATAAACGGATATTTGGATTCTATTGGATTCGTTAATACAAAAATTGCAGATTCAAACATAAAGGTGCACAACGCATCCTGTTCAAACAAGGATGCAATGTTGCTCAAGACAATACCTGGCATAGTGGATTTTATTTCATTGATACTGGCAGCAGAAATTGATGGAATTGAGAGGTTTTCTGAACCAAAACAACTCACATCATATGCTGGTCTTGCCCCATCTGTTCACAATTCAGAGATGTGGTCCATCACGGACATATAACAAAAAGAGGAAGTAGGATGATGCGGTGAGCACTGGTGGAAGCTATTATACTGCCACTCAAAAGTAACTGCAATTATTCACGCCTAGTCCTAATGTTAACATGCTTCAAAAATTGCATTTATTTATGAGCGGCAGTATACCACTCATGTCCAATTTTCATCAGAGAGGAACATTTCTGAATTTTACCGGCGTCTTGCAAAAAAGAGAGGATCATCCAAGGCCAAAGTTGCAGCAGCGGCCAAGATGCTTGATGTCATATTTCGTATGCTAAAGGATAGGAGTGAATTTGAAATACATCATAGTTAAAGCAACAAACCGCGGGTTAGACTTTGGGGATGTTACCTCGGCGGCATAACTGCGGTAATCTTTAACATGTAGATGAAGATGGTTGTGGGATTAAATCCCGAATGGATAGATGTCTTGTATCTTTTGACTAGAAACAGACACATAGCGAAAGCCATATCGCATGACACCGAAAATCAAGAAATCTTTAAAGTATTCGCATGGATAAACTCTATTAATGATCATATGATATATGGTAGTTATAGTACATTAATTCATGAATGAAATATCATCATATGTCGATGTATTAAGATTGAGTATGGATCGACACAAGAAAAAAGACAAATTTAAACAATATTTTTCAAGTGCTTCTCTTTCTAAACTTATGGCATCCATGATGAGCTACAAAAAAAACGAAATAGATATTCTAGATCCTGGAGCTGGAATTGGCGCGTTATCCGTAGCATGTATAGAAGAAATTATTAATAATAATTTTAGACCAAATGTTATAAGAATAACCGCCTATGAAATAGATAAATCATTAATACCATATTTAGAAAAATCGATGAAACGGTGTATGACATTATGCAATAAGAACGGAATAAATTTTTCATATAGTGTAATTCATAAAAATTTTATTACGGATATGATAGCCTCATGTTTTAATAAACAATTTAGTCACATAATAATAAATCCCCCATACTCAAAAATCAACAATTCGTCTACTACAGCTAAATTATTGTTAACAGAAAATATTGATCATACAAATATTTACAGTGCATTCATTGCAATATCTCAAAAAGTGTTGAAATTACATGGTCAAATGGTGTTTATATCTCCAAGAAGTTTTTGTAATGGTGTTTATTTTGAATCATTTAGAAAAAAATTTTTACGATCATTACTTTTAAAAAGAATACATATATTTGATTCTAGAACTACATCATTTAGTGACGATGATGTATTGCAGGAAAATATAATTGTATATTCTGTTAATGAAAAAATTAAAAAAAATACCCTGACCATCACAACATCATCTAGTCCAAATGATTTTAACATGATAATAAAAAATATTTCAAGTGATTTAATAATCAAACCAAATGATTCAAAGAAATTTATTCATATAATATCGGATGATTCAAATAAACAAATATCGTTAATAATGGCTCAACTAAAAACTTCATTGTATGATCTTAACATATATGTATCTACAGGTAAAATAGTTGATTTTAGAATTAAACATTTGTTACGGCATAAATATGATGAAGATGTTATACCACTTATTCAACCATATAACATCAATGAAGGTATTATAACACATCCTGTTAATTCTAAAAAACATAATTATATTAAAATCACGCATCAATCTCGTAAATTATTATTAACAATTAAAAATTATGTAATTATAAAACGATTTAGTTCTAAAGAAGAAGTAAAACGCATCTCTAGCGCAGTAATATCAAAAAATGAATATAAATATTCTTTAGTCGGATTTGATAACAGGGTAAATTATTTCCATATGGGTGATAAAAATATGAATATAAATATTGCACGTGGTCTATCACTATTTCTTAATTCTAGTATGGTGGATCAATATTTCAGACAATTTAACGGTCATACACAAGTTAACGCATCTGATCTTCAATACATAAAATATCCTACATATAATCAGTTAAAATCATTAGGGGTAAAATATCTTGAAGTACACGATAACCAAGATAAAATAGACGTGCTTATGTGGAAAATATTATTTAATACCAAAAATACCAATAATATCATGACAAAAAAACAAAAAATCAATGAAGCAATCTACGTATTAAAACAATTAGACTTTCCTAAAGGACAACAAAACATTCGTTCTGCATTGACATTATTAGCTCTACTAGATCTAGATAAAAACAATCTGTGGAGTATGTCAAAAAATCCAATGCTTGGTGTTACACAAATGATGAAATATTTTGAAAATAAGTATGATAAAAAATATGCGCCAAATTCACGCGAAACCGTGAGAAGACAAACAATTCATCAATTTTTAGATGCAGGGCTAATAGAAATTAATCCAGATAATCCGACGAGGCCTCCAAATAGTGGAAAAACTGTTTATAGAATAACTAAAGAATCATTAAAGCTGCTAAAAACGTATAAAACTATTGACTGGAACAAAAAATTATTAAAATATAGATTACATCAACCTTCACTTAAACAAAATTATGCAATAAAACGTAAAATGAATATGATACCATTGAAAATACCTGAAAAATTATTATCATTATCTCCCGGGGGGCAAAATCCTCTTATAAAAAAAATTTGGACCGAATTAGGTCCAAGATTTGCTCCAGGTGGGTGTTTACTTTATGTTGGCGATGCTAAAAAAAAATCTAGTATTGGAAACGACAGATTAAAAGAACTAGGCATAACCATAGATCCACATGGAAAAATGCCAGATGTTATAATTCAACATAAAGATGAATGGTTATTAATAATTGAAGCGGTAACTAGTCATGGACCGATGGATGATAAAAGACGATTAGAACTAAAAAAGATTTTTTCTAAATCAAAAGTTGGTCTAGTCTTTATTACTGCATTTTTAAATAAAGCGACCATGCGCAAATATTTACAAAAAATATCGTGGGAATCTGAAGTTTGGATCGCAGATTCTCCATCACATATGATTCATTTTGATGGTATACGATTTTTAGGTCCATATGAATAAGATGATTCCAAGACGTTCTTTGCATTTTTTGGTATGTTTGATCTAAATAATGTCCTACATAACCATATGTACCCAAGAAATCAAGGAATTCTTTATTGGTGTTGATTCCATCAAACATAGATTTCCTATTAAATGCCCTAGTGTTTTTGTTTGCATTTTGAGCTTTGCTTTTGGGTTTACGTTTGTTGACTGATACGGATTTATCATTTAAGCAACCATCTGAATTCCTTGATTTCTTGGGCACATATGGTTAGAACACACCGTAGATATTTATAAGAAATACATTCATTGTGTGATAATATGGTACATATAACGAATACTCAACAAATTAGTTGGTTTTTAGATCTTAATTCTCGCAGATTACTTAATCTTGATCCGCCATATCAAAGATATAGTGTTTGGTCAATTTCTGATCAAGAATATTTCCTAGAAACAATATTTAAAAATTATCCTTGCCCGGCATTATTTTTGAACCATCGTATTGACGACGAAGGGGTATCAATATATTCCATCATTGATGGAAAGCAAAGATTACAAACCATCATAGATTTTAACAATAATGATCTATGCATACCTCGTGAGTTTGCAGATAAAAATTTAGCTGGGAAAAAATTTAATGAACTTTCAATAGAACAAAAAAAAGATTTTTGGCAATATTCGTTAGTTATAGAACAAATAGATTCGGTAGAATCTGACGTCATAAGTGAAATGTTTGATAGGTTTAATCGAAATGCACACAATTTAAATCAGCAAGAATTAAGACACGCAAAATATAGTGGTTGGTTTATCACGGAATCCACATTAACATCTAATGATAAATTCTGGACCGAAGTTAAAGTTAGCTCGATCCAAAAAGCGAGACGTATGAAAGATGTACAATTTATTTCAGAATTATTGATCATGACAATAGGAAAAACAAATTATGGTTTTCACCCGGATCATATTGATGAAATGTATGCAAAATATGATAATCTAAATAATGTCCCAGATTTTATTCTAGATGACTATCGAGAAAATAAAACTAGAGTTATAGAATATATAAAACAATTATTAAATGCTGATGATAAAGAATTAATTAAATTTATTTCTCTTGGATATAATTTTTATACGTTATGGAATTGGATATTATTAAATGAAGAATTGCCAAATCCAAATGAATTTGTTAGGAAATATTTGCACTTTATTTCTAAAGTTAACTACTATAAATCCAACAAAGATGATGTGAGTCAAAATGTGGATCAAATGGATCCTATTTGGTTATATTTCAAACATTCTATAGGCGCCACTACAGATCATGGTTTAAGAATTGGCCGTTATAATGCATTAAAGGATTATTTAAAAAATGATAATACTTAATTCTATTAAAGTGCATTATGATCCACAACTAAAAATAAATAAACTTGTTAAAAAAAGAGTTGATACTCTAATCAAAGAACGAAAAAAACCACACTGGCATTATTTTAGCAGATTAAAAACTATTGAATCATACGCATTAAAGATAGAAACTGGGAGATTCCTTGTGGACCAATTAGAAGATTTTTTTGCATGCACAATTGTTGTTAAAAATAATGATGAAATTAATACTGCAAGAAGATCAATCTCCAATTTCTTTAATGAATGTCGTGTCAAACCTAAGAGTGTAGATTTTACACATAAAGAACCTGATTCATTTGAGTTTGATGATCTTAGATTATATGGTAAATTAAAAAATGATCCGAAATTACCATATAGTCCTATGCATGACATACTGTTCGAGATACAGATAAAAACATTTTTACAACATGCGTGGATTTTAGCGACACATGATCGTATTTACAAATCTAAAAAAAATGATTGGGGGGAAATGCGTATAGCATATCAAATAAAAGCTATGTTGGAGAATATCGAATTGTCAATTAATCAAATAGATAATAATAAAAAATCTATACTTGTAAAAAAAACTAACAATACCTTGATAAGATATAAAAAAATTGAAAAAATTTTAAAATATTGGGATGATAGTCTATTACCAAATAAAAAAATTAGAATCATGCTTATTCAAAATATTGATCAATTATTAAAAAATATTAATATGACTCCTGAAGATGTTGAATTAATATTAAAAAATGAAAAAGATTGTGGGCGAGGTGATAAAAAACATCTTACACCATACTTTGGAATTCTTCAATCAATAATTTACCAAAACAAATCTAAAATTGAGAATTTTTTAGAAAATAATAAAAATTATAAATCTAAACTTGTGTTCCCACGTGAAATAGATTTTAAATTCCCATATACAAATACAAATCAAAAAATATTAAAAATTGACTAATTTTTTATTAAGTGGAATGAACGAAAAATGCTAAAAATAAATAAGCCATAAAAGATACAATGTATGCAGCAATGAATTTGAATCAGAAATAAATAAAGTTTATGCATAATCAATTACATTGACATACGATTCTGACTATGGCATTGCCATGATCAAAACACATAGTGAATAATGATCTCAAACAGACAACAAAATAAATTAAAATGTCACATGCATGACAAAAAGCAGAATATTATGCGTGACTGTATACACAAAGATGTGCTACTTGATTTGAGGACAAACTTTTTCCAACGGTTCGGCATACTTGCGATCCTTTACATGATGTGCAGATTGATCAATCCTGTAACCACTTAAATTTCTGTATAAAACACATCCATTATGTCATCATATATGGCACTCATTTTACGGAACCATTTGAGTCAGTTTATTAGAGTTCACCCATGTGAATACTTTTTAAAGGTTTCTTGCTTTTTTGTGTCATGCGGTATGGCTTTCGCTATGTGTCTGTTTCCAGTCAAAAAGTAAAAAGACATCTATCCATTCGGGATTTAATCCCACAACCATCTTCATCCACATGTTAAAGCTTACCGCAGTTATGCAACGGAGTCATGTATCTTTTTTTGCATAACGATTAAGAGCCCAAAATAAACCTGCCCCAATAATAGCTCCAAATATTCCAGATGCCATCAATAATTTATAATCTGTTTTTGATTGTGAATCATTTAATGTCAGAATAGTTTCTGAAATTACTTTTTTAACATATCTTTTGTTACCTTTATGATATATCCAAACATTACCAAAATTTTTATTTATAATATTCCAGCTTTCTTGAAATGCTGAAATCCATCCGTATGATAAATGTTCCACATACTTATTAGATAGTTCGGCTTCTGCATCCAACTGTATGTGATTCTTATGTGAATAGAGTCTAATGTGTATTTGACATTCATCGATTTGTTTGATAAGTCCATTACCCAACTGCTCCAATTTTTTAAATTCTAACAAATTTGTATCATCATAGCCTTCTTTTTTCAGTATCGTTCGAACTTCAGATTCAAGTTTGTCTGTTTCTATTACTAATGTACGTTTTTCCCAATCATCATCAGTTAGCAGTATTTTTTTACCGTTGCTCAATTCGATGATTTTTGGATATTTGATATTGATGGACAATAACAGATGAATTAGAATTTATGTATTTATAGTTGTAGATCGCATGACTTTGTTTCATAACCCTGCCTAAAATGACTGATGCCGACCGAAACACAAAAAGATCAGATCACATCCCTTGTGTTGACGTACTGCACGGATGCAATATATGTAAGCCAGGGGAAAAATCGGGGTAAGCTCAGATTACACACAAATGAAATCCGAGCTTTGCAGCATGAATAAAAACAAAACGGGCAAACCATTCATCTGTCCTGAATCACTGATACTTCAAATGGTGTTTATCAGATCCGTGTTTGGCATCGGATACAGACAGATGGACGGTCTGTTATCAAAATAGACCAACGATTCCTTTGGGATCGGGTTTGTCCAGATATTGAGGAGGATATCTGTAATTGATATAGGTTACAAAGAACACGATGGTGTCTTTACGTTTTCAAACTCCATTACAAAAGAGACGGAGAATATAGAGGTTGCATTTGATTGCAGCGAAATAAATGCAGGCGAAAGCATGGAGCAAAGGCGCATAAAGTGGAAAATTTGAATCAGGTTTATCCGAATAGCGCTAGCTGTAAACGTAGAGAACAAAAAGATTCTTGCCATGTGGGATTTGAACAACATTGCATTTCAAATGGGATTTTCAACATATGCGGTATTTTTTGGAATAAAAACCCCAAGTATACTGACACGCAAAAGTAACTGCAATTTATGACTCTAGGCACAATGTAACCGCAAGATATTTGGATCACCTCGGGTATGAATCAATCATGAACAAAGAACATCAGGAACTGTATAATGCAAGCAGGCATGTCAAAGACAGAAAAGAGATATCAAAAATATATCTTGTAAGCATGGTCAAATACCAAAACATCCCCATATAGCTAAAGCTTCGGAATTACTGATGAAAAGCTACAACTGGGGCAAAGAATGCATGCAACGATATGACGAGCTTGGATTAGACGGTCTTAAAACCCTGCCCAAATCGGGCAGGCCTTTATTATTATCAAATATACGATTTAAAAAAATTATTGACATGACAAGACGAGAGAACGGTTCAGTTGATCCAAAACAGGTAATGCACAACATTAAACGCAAAACCGGAGTAAAATATCACATATCAAACATCAGAAAAAGACTCCACAAATTCTCATTTGTCAGCAAGGCTCCAAAAAGAATTCATGTCAATGCAGCGCCGGCATCAGTCTGCTACAACTGGTCGCAAAACACTAGGCGTCAAATATGCCTACTTGAAGAGCGTGGATTTGCAGTAGGCGTTCAGGATGAATGTATAATAAAATACGATTCATTATCCGGCAAGAAACTCTGGATTGAAATAAGCAAAAATTGTTACGTAAAATCCACAGGTTCTCACAAAAAAATTGTTGTCTTTGGAGTACTCTTATCGGATAGCAGGCAGATGTTTGCAAACTATGATTTGTTTGATGCAAAATCATTTCTCAAGTTTTTAAAAATGGCTCATCAAAAATTTGGAAAAATTTGCATAATTACGGATAGAACTGCACAACACAGAAAATCCAAAATTATTAAAAAATATATATCTGAGAATAAAGATGAGGTAAAGCTTTTGTTTTTCCCTACAAGTTCACCGTTTCTGAGTGCCGTTGAAGAATGTTGGTATCAGGCCAAACGTGCGTTGGCCGTCACTGAATATTATGAAACATTTGAGAATATGAAATATACAATTTCAGAATATTTTAGAACTGTACGATTCAAAGTATCAATAATGGATTTTGTTATGAGAAAAGCTGTAGATTGCAGTTACTTTTGATCCGCAGTATATCCATGTGCCTCTTTTTTAAGTATTCCTTGCGTTTTTCCATATTTTTGTACAGTATCCACTAGGGGCTATTTTTCCAATTAAAGAATGAGAGACATATATCCATTCGGGGCATTATCCCCACAACCATCTTCATCCACTTGTTAGAGCTTACCGCAGTTAGAATCTCGGAGCACTATCTCCATATACTGCGCCGCGGCCGTGCAACTAACTGTAATTTTGTTCAAAATCCCGATTCTCCTTTAGTAACCAGTAAATCACCTTTAGCATTTTTCCAGCTGCTGCAACTGCAGCCTTGGAGTTTCCTCTCTTTCTTGCAAGCCGCTTGTAAAATATTGAAATGTCACTTTTTGGTGCATGTAGTACGTGCGAGCGTATTGCCTCAACTAGAACCCACCTGAGCATTCTGCTTCCTCTTTTTGTTATGTGTCCATGATGTACGAGATTGGCAGAATTGCGGACCGATGGTGCAAGTCCTACGTATGATTTTAGCTTTTCAGGATCAGAGAATCTCTCAACATTATCAATCTCAGATGCAATCGTTAATGCCGTAAAATCTGCAATTCCTGGGACAGTTTTGAGTATATCGGCATACCGGCTTGTACGTGCACTTGTAGATCAGTACATTGGCTTTTTGTATCTGATTGTCATAAAGGCCAATGGATGCAAGAAAACCGTCTATTCGATAGTCGTTTATGGCTTAAAGGCTTGCAATGTATTTGTACGAAAACGTACGTCCTGGAATTTTAATTCCTTTTTGGAGCAGTATTCCATGTATGGAATTTTTCATATTTGTTCTCGCCTGTACAAGTTTGTGCCTGTATCGGACCAGTTGTCTTTGCTCTACAATCTTTTTACCTGGAACATAGCACTCGTTGATATATCCTCCTCGCAGCAAATTTGCCAAAATTTGCGCATCAACTTTGTCTGTTTTTTTAGTGGATGCGGCAATGGCCTTTGTCTGATATGGGTTTGAGAGAATCACATCAAGATCCAGTCTGTCGGTCATGTATCGGAACAGTCCGTACCAGACAGATGATGACTCCATTACCATCTTTGAACCCTCGGGTATGCTTATTTGGAAAAACTTTCTAATGTCCGCGTGTCTGTTTTCAACACGCGTGTTTAAGATCAGTTTGCCTTTGCCGTCAATTGCTGCTATCTGGAGAAATTCTTTATGGGAGTCAATTCCAACAAACATGGACTTGCTCTTAAACACCCTAGTGTTTTTGTTTGCATTTTGAGCTTTGTTTTTGGGCTTGCGTTTGTTGACTGATACGGATTTATCATTTAAGCAACCATCTGAATTCCTTGATTTCTTGGGCACATATGGTTAGTATCACATTCGTACAGCATGTGTGCCCCAGACAAGCGTATAATCGCCCAGCAAACAGAGATGATCTCCAAGCTTGAAGCAGAAATTCAACACTACAAAAAAACGATACATGATAATGAGGTCGAAAAGCAACAATCTGCCTACGAATATTTGAACCACATAATTGACGATGACAATTATTTGTACGGGACGACTGGAATGAACCGTGAAGAGTTTGAATGGATTCAGGAACGGTTTGAAAAAGTTATCGAATATTCGCCCAAGGTCCCCCGCTTTTCAGATGATGTCGACGATCCTGGAAACACCTGTATTCTCACTGCATCTCAAATTTTGTTTGTCACACTGTGCCGCAAACGCAACAATCCTAAACAGGAATTGCTTGCGGCCATTGCAGGCGTTGATCAGAGCACCATCAGCAGATATCTGACCTTTTCTGATGAATTGTTGATGAATATTCTTCCAACGGCTAAGAATATTGGTGCTGCAATACGGACAATACGTACAAGCGAGTTGTTTAAAAAATTCGTACCCGGCAGAGGCGGCGGCGAGCTATATCTTGATGCCACGTTTGTACAGGTTCAAAGACCGCAGGAAAACCAAGAGGTAGTATACTCTGGAAAGCGTAAGAGGCACGTCTACAACGTACAGATAACCTCAAACAAAGACGGGTTGGTACTTGACATTGGCGGACCTGAAGATGGCTCAGTACATGACATGGAGGTACTGCGGCGTAATCCGCCAAATTTTGGCAAATGGACCAATGGCATGAAAAACTCTGATACAAAAAAAGAGCGCCAAATTATGCTATATACTGACAAGGGATATCTGTCCGTGGAAAAAGACTATCGGGGCATTATCTCAAAGCAGCCGTACAAAAAACCAAAGGGTAAGGGATTGACAGAGACAGAACGTGAATACAGCAAGAGAATCAGTCGTAAGCGCATAAAAGTAGAGCATGCCATAAACCGGCTCAAATGGTTCCGCAGAATGAGTGCCGTATATGATGATACAATGGATGCGTTTTATACAGAAATCCAAGTGGTTACAGGACTGACCAATCTGCACATCATGTTAAAGGATCGCAAGTATATCGAACCGTTGGAAAAAGTTTGCGCTCAAATCAAGTAGCACATCTTTGTGCATACAGTCACGCATAATATTCTGCTTTTTGTCATGCATATGATATTTTGATTTATTTTGTTGTCTGCTTGAAGGTTTTAGGCCATGTGTACTTTGATCATGACAGCGTCATAGTCGGAACCGTATGTCTCAGTGATTGATTATGCATAAGGCCTATTGATTTTTGTTTACACATACTAAAAGGACAAAAAAACGATTCAAAGTAGTGCATAATGCAATAGTGCATCACAACTGGTGGAGAAATGGATCTAGAAGCTACAAACGGTTTTTCAGATGGTCGTTGGGGGATTCCATCTTGCCAAATATTCACAAAAAACAGTTTCTACAACTATCCAAATATAACAGAAACTTTGTTGATGGACTCAATAATTTTTATCGGACTCTCATTCGCCAAACTAGTTTCTTGGAGTTTTACGGCATCTTGGGCAGGATTTGTGGTTTTGTCCGAATGTGTTATTGATCGATGGATGATAAAAACAATTGATCATGATTCTTCTATAAAAAATACATTAGAGACCACGGTTATCGCATTTTCACTGGATTTTGGAAAATTTATCGGCAGATTACGAAGTAAAGTATTTCCATTTTTTACGCGTTTTGATTATTTTGGAACTAGGTAATCTGTACCTTTTGAGAGAAAATTTGCCTTGATCAAATTTATCGTATTTCTAGCTTTATAATTAGCTCGTACTGGATGTGATTTTTAAAGCCAGATGATAAAAATAAACAGTTTGAGCCAAGATGTCACATCTGACAGATTATCTCCAAACAAATGGCAAGATGAGTGATTTCGTTTGTTTAATCTAAAATATGATATTAGACCTCATGCATAATCATTAAAATCCATCATTTTTATTCGTAAAAATTGTGAATTTGGCCCATTATGCATGAAGTCTATTATAAATGAGTTATAAAATCAGAATTATAAAACGGGACTTTAGAATATCGACTATAATAACGCCATATGGCAGCATACATGGCCAAAATATGCATATCCAAATCAGTCCCCATTTGTTCTATATTCACTTTTTTATAACCATGCTGATCTGACTGATCTTCAGGAATTTCAATTTTACCATTATTTATTTTAAAAGTCATATGTCCTATTTGATTACGAAGAAAGCGATTTATACTATTGGTGTATTTTGCTAAACCCTTATTTTCAAGGTATTTTAACTTGGGTCCAAGTAAAACGTAATTGTGTATGGTGTTAAATGATTCATGATATGCTTTATTTTTATTATCATATGCTTTGTAACATGCATAGTATAGTACAGTGGCATAATGTGAAGCCAAACTCTCCACTGTTATCAAATAACGTATAAGAAAAATTAGATCCACTTCATCACTTTTTACATTAATGTTTATTCTTATTTTTTCACATAATTCTAACCAATTGTTATAATTCGGAAGTGCTGTACGATGAAATTCATTTTGTCTATCTATGAATTTTTTATTAAATTCGGCATCATTCTCTAATGCATCATCAAATATTTTAGATATTATATCATAATATTCTTGTGCAAGATTTGAATTCCATTTCTGTTCAATACACACCTTCTTAAATTCATCATCATGCATATATTGATTTTATATCACACATTAATAAACCATGTAATTATATTAGCACAAATATTTTTCAAAAGTTAACATATTTAGATCTAAATGGAGATAATATAGTATAAGAATTTATAATTTACATTTTATCACAAACACACCGAATACAATCTCCATAGTAACAATTACCCCACATTATTGTTTCTAAAAAATTAGATAATCGTGCAGTTTGACAAGTTTCATCTGATTAGACAATATGACCCGGTCAATTTTCTTTTTCAGGTGTCTGATCGATTCAAAATGCCCATTTGATATGCATTTTCGTAAAACACGCCACTGGATTTCTATTGGGTTCAGCTCTGGCGTATACGGTGGAAGATAAATTAAACTGATTCGTCCTTTTCTAGATTTGATGTATTCAAATACGTCACGGTGACGATGATAAGATGCATTATCATGCACTATTGTCACACGGCCAAACTCTTTTTCCAGGATTTTTATAAAATCCAAATGACTGTCTTTGTTTGCTTTATCGTAAAACTCGAATATGAAAGAATCCTTGCTTAAAGCTCCAAACATGGTTATTCTGTGTCTGGTCGGATCTAATGGAACTTGGGGTTTGCTGCCTATGAGGTACCATGCGTTACGGATATTGGTTGTTGGGTAAAGATGAATCTCATCCATGGATACAGTTACTGCTCCGTGTGCCTCTCTTTGTGCCAATATGTGCCTAGTTTTTTTTTAAAGCGTTCCTGTTCACTCTTTGATGCAGCTTTGGGATGGTACTGACGGGGTTTTTGAATTGTAAATCCAAGACGTTTGAGTAGATTTTGTACAGAACGTGGGACATATTGTACCTTGAATTTTTTCCAAATGTGATCCGTTACCATTACAGTAGACCATGCGGACTGACTATATCCGCATTTTTCAGGTCCGGCAATCAGATCCTTTGTTAGTTTTTCAAGCTGTTTTTCTGAAAGATGGCATTCCCTGCCAAGACGTTTTATGTTGTATCTTGAGGCTAGTCCATCCTCCATTACCCGTATGAGCCATTTGCATACTGTTGTCTCTTTTACGCCAAGCTCCTCGCCAATCTTCTCCATTGTTTTGTCCTGTTTTCTTTTAATCCATGAGAGAAGACGCTGTTTTGCAACTGGAATCTTTTCTTTTGCATAACAATTTCTAAGATATGTGATGCTCATGTTTGGCATGAACTCGATGCCTGTCGGAATTCTGTTCTGTCGCGTCATATTTGCTCTTAAATCTGGTGCGATCTAAACGTAGCGATTAAATTTTTGTTACAGAGTGGTTAAACGTAATTAATAACTTCTTATACTATATTATTAGATGGCAGTAATTTCTACAACTTGATAAATAATAGACCTCATGCATAATCATTAAAATCAGTCATTTTTATTCGTAAAAATTGTGAATTTGGCCCATTATGCATGAAGTCTAATGAATATTCTGATAATGGGGGTACAGGAGTAATCGGCTCTGCACTTACTGAAAAATTCCTCAAAATGGGCATGGCCGTCAGTTGTATGGACATGCAGAATTGATGAAGCATGGAGATTAAACAATGTACAGGATCAAATAAAATACATCTGGAAGGCCTCAAATGACCTACTGTTAGAGGATCTTCAAGGAATTGATGTGATAGTAGACAGTGGAATAGGGGTGGCAGATCGACCACTTGGAACATCTAGCCCAACACATACGTTTACTGCAAACCTCGCCCCATCATTTCGGATTTTGGAAACGGTCAGCAAGATGGATGCAAAAAAACCCACAATAATCTATCCCAGCTCCTTTAATACGCTGTATGGACATCCTGCAGGATCCGTATATGTTTCAAAAATGCTCCCAAACCCCTCTTCTGTATATGGCTGGACCAAGGCTGCCGCAGAACTACTTTACAGTACATACCACAAAGCTCATGGAGTACCCTGCGTGATAACACGGGTAGGTAGTGGATATGGGGCTAGAATGAGAAGTGATGAATTTCCGGCCCAGTTGATATTGAATGTGTTAAAAGGCAGGGATATAACCGTCAGATCTCCAAATGCCAAGAGATTGTGGACATTTGGAGATGACATTATTGAATTTTATGCAAAATTAATAGAAAATCTAGACCAGTACATAGGTCAAACACTGCACTGTGCAGGAAATGCTGGAAACAATATTGTCAAGAATACGACTCTAGCAAAAATGGTTACAAAAATTGGTAAAAGTGACATCAATATCAAATCTGGCGAATATGAACCGGGCGAGCTGGTCGATGGCAAACCCATATCATTTGACATTGAGAGTCAATCCCCAATGTGGAAGCCAAAATTTACCCTGGAAGAAGGATTGACAATGACATACAAGTGGTTTGAGCAGAATTTATTTAGATATTCATAGTATACCCTACTCTGATCGAAAATCTTCCAAAATCACATACTTCGATCTAATATATGAAAAAATCTCTCAAAATTGATACTTTCGTAGGCATATTGTTAAACAGATCTCATAACCAAATGGTGAATTCATACCTTTCTGATCGCAGATTCTGTAAAAACCCTGAAATTTCACATCTAATGATTTTCGTAAGAGTTTGACTCGTCTAAAACTAGATCGCTATTTCAAAAAAACCCTGATCGCAAATATCCACGTGATGCTTGTACCAACCCCCGAATTTACACACTATTTTACATATAAAGCAAAAACCCCCGAAAATACACACCTACGCACAACCCCCATGCATTACACAGAACCCCGCATAAACAAGTTTAAACTAGATATATGCACGTGCATACTGTGTGAGAGCCACGTTTGGTGCAGGATGCTTTTGGCACGTAGAGCATGTGTTTGGTAAGATTCCCGGAGTTGTATCCACTGCTGTAGGATACGCCGGAGGCGATCTTGGAGATCCCACCTATGAGCAAGTATGCACAGGTAAAACAGGACATGCCGAATCAGTCCAAATTGATTACAACCCGGACAAAGTCTCATACGAGGATTTGCTAGAGGTGTTTTGGGCAAACCATGATCCCACAACTCCCAACAGACAGGGTCCGGATGTCGGAACACAGTACAGATCCGTTGTATTTGCACACGATACAAAACAGCAGGAAATAGCAAATGCTGTAAAAAAACGCATTGCGGAATCAGGCGTCCACAAGGATGCCATAGTAACCCAGATTCTCCCCGCAGGCGAGTTTTACAAGGCAGAGGAATATCATCAAGAGTATATGAGAAAAAATTGCAGGCTCTAAGGTACGCTGCTATTTACGAATGAAATAAAGAAGATACTCTATCATTTCTTTTGGAATGTTTATCTCAGTGGTCTTTGATATGCCTTTGAATTCGACTGTATTGTTTACTTCATGTACGACAAGGCCGCGCTCTTCATCCTCCATCATGTCAACGCCTAAGATTCCGCCGCCCACTGCATCAGAGGATTTTACGGCCAAATCCTCCATCTCTTTTGTTATTTTACACGGTTCAGGGTCAGCACCAAGTGCGACGTTTGTCTTAAATCCTCCGGATGATTTTCTATACATTGCCGCAATTGCGCGCCCCCCCACGGTGATAACGCGTATATCGCGCGGGGGGCGTTTTACCATTTTCTGCAGATAGTATATCCTATCGTATGCGCCATCAGATATATCCCTGGATTCAGTTACCGCTTCAAGCGTTTCACGGTTGGATATTTTTGCAACGCCCCGCCCCCAGCTTCCAACAAGCGGTTTTATCACAAGCGGGTATCCGGCATTATCTGCCATCTCCAATGCTGATTCGCGCGTAAATGCAAAAAATGTCCTAGGTGATGGAATTTTATATTCGGCCAGCTTTAATGTCATCATCATTTTATTCCCGCACACGCTAGCAACAGCTAGTTTGTTTATCACGGGAATTTTTAAAAATTCAAGGCATGCGGTATAATGCAGGCCGCGAAAATAGCTAATGCACCTCTCAAGTGCGCCATCGCCAAAATCAAAATCATTTGCCTTATTGTCAGTATTAATATGCGAGGATTTGGCATCGACCATTTCAACTTGCAGACCCATATCCAAGGCCTGTTTTGAGAGTAATTTTTCCTCAATCCGCAGTCTATCAAAGATGATGCTGATTTTGGACATTACTCTCCCCAGTCTTCGCCTATGCTCTCTGCTTTTTTTAGTTCCATTTTAGAACCGTCCTTTATGGATATCTCATAGTCAGCTCCGCAGTCAGGGCAGGAGACAATCTCGCCTGTTGCAGCATCTTTTGGGACATTTATTGAAGCGTCACATTCTGGGCAGTTCATATTTTTGCTGACCTTGAACCTTGTAATTTATTAGCTTCTGTTGACTGTAAACCCCAAAGGGTCACAAACCCAGTAGCTAGACGCTGATCAAAGGTTGAATCTGCCCCGTACGTGGAGGATTTAACATCATATAGGGAATATTTTGAAGAGCGGCCCACCACCCGCAAACTGCCATAATGCATGCGCAGTTTTACCTCTCCTGTGACGCGTTTTTGGCTCTGTACAAGGTATGCATCAAGGTCATTGCGCAGCGGATCCTCCCACAATCCTGAATACGCAATCTCGGCCCACTGCTCATCAACTGCACCCTTGAAGCGCGTCTGATGTTTTGTGTGGACCATTTTTTCAAGATCCCGGTGGGCCTCTATTATGCATGCAGCAGCTGGCGCCTCGTAGATTTCACGCGATTTTATCCCAACGATTCTATCCTCAATGTGATCAGATATGCCAACTCCGGCAGCTCCGGCTTTATTATTCAAATATTCCACAAGAGATACCGGATTCATCTTTTTACCGTCAACTGATACAGGTATGCCGCAGAAAAATCCAATCCGCACGTATGAGGGATTTTTAAGCGCATCAGTTATTTTTACCCATTCAAACGCACTCTTGGGGGGCTCATTTGATGCATCCTCCATTATTCCGCCCTCGATTGCCCGACCCCACAGATTTTGATCAATGCTGAATTTTTTTGCCACCGCATCTATCTTTATGCCGTGTTTTTTTGCAAATGCAAGCTCTGTTTTTCTATCAAGGTTTAAATCTCTTATCGGCGCAATTACCGGCAGTTTAGAGTACGCATGCAATGTATTATCAAACCGCACTTGATCGTTTCCCTTTCCAGAGCACCCGTGTGCCAAAGCTGACGCGTTTTCTTTTCGGGCAACGGCAACCAGTTTTTTTGCAATAAGCGGCCGTGCAAGGGCAGTTGCCATTGAATATTTTTTCTGGTATAGAGCGTTTGCCTGTATGGCCAAATACACGTAATCTGTTACAAATTCATTTCTTGCATCAATGTGCACATGTTTTATCGCCCCAAGTTTTTTGGATTTTGCCGCAACTTTGCGATAATCATCCTGCTGTCCGACATCCACTGTAAGGGTAATTGTATCAAGACCGTACTCTTCGGAGAGATATTTTACCACCACAGAGGTATCAAGGCCGCCTGAAAAAGCAAGTATCGCTTTTTTAGACATATTTCATCACCTTGTGTATTTTTACCATTGTATGCAAACTGCCTGATGGCTATTAAAACATGAAGCTATAGCTAAAATCCGATCATTATTTAATGATCTGCATACGCTTTTTTTTATGAAAGTTGTGTATGTGATAACGGGGATCAGTTTGGCTGTTGTACTTTTTGCTACAGCAATGTATGTTCAAGAATCAGATAATGCCAAACCTGCCCTTCGCGTTACAGCATTTGCAAATGCAGGACATGCTGCACCCATAATAGGTATGGAACGAGGAATTTTTGCAAAAGAAATTCCCGATATTGATATTGAATTGAAAATTTATGACAGCGGCCCGCAGGCAATAGAGTCGTTATTTTCCAAATCATCAGATATGGCATACGTGGGTCCAGGACCGGCAGTCAACGGATTTCTCAGATCAGATGGCGAGGTGGTAATTCTTGGAGGCGCTGCAAGCGGCGGGGCAAGCTTTGTGGTACAATCAGATTCAGGTATTGACTCTATTGCAAAACTTGATAAAATGCGCGTTGCAGCACCGCAGATTGCAAACACGCAGGATGTCTCACTCAGATATCACCTGCATGAGAATGGATTATCCGAAGCTGAACGGGGCGGAACAGTATACGTGATTAATGTTCCAAATCCGGACATTTATACATTATTTTCAAAAGGCGATGTTGATGCAGCGTGGGTTCCTGAACCCTGGGCAACACTTTTGGTGGAGGATTTAAACGGTGTGAGAATATTTGAGGAGAGTCAGCTGTGGGATAATGGCAAGTTTGCATCGGTGCTGCTTGTTGCGCGCACAAAATACGTAATGGAGAATCCCCATATAGTGCAGGGATGGCTAAACGGGCATGAAGAATCAGTATCATGGATAAATGAAAATCCCGAAGAGAGTTCTAGGATTTTGTACGAATTTATAAAACGTGAATTTGGATCATCATTTAGAGAGGAGATTATATCAGAGTCATTATCCAGAATAGAGATTACATCGGATATTATTCCAGAGTCAGTTGAGGAGTTTGCTAGCAGAGCCCATTCTTTGGGATATCTTGGACGCGGGCAATACAATCTTGACGGAATTTATTACAGTACAGAGGTTGCAGAGTAATGCCAGAGATAGAGGCAAGAGATATTGTAAAATATTTCAAGCATGAAAAGCACGTGTTAAAGGCCATAGATGGGATTAGTCTTGATGCAAATTCTGGAGAGTTTGTCTGCATTGTTGGTCCATCCGGCTGTGGCAAATCCACGTTTTTGCGCATTCTAGCAGGTCTTGAAAAACCAGATTCCGGTAAGATTTTGGTAAACGGCAAGATAGTTGAGGGTACGGGACCTGGCCGCATAATGGTGTTTCAGGAGGGGGCGCTGTTCCCGTGGCTAAAGGTAAAAGATAATGTAGAGTTTGGCCTGAAAATTTCCGGAATTCCGCAAAAAGAGTGCACGCAGATATCCGCAAGATACCTTGAGATGATGCAGTTGGATAAATTTGCAGAATATTACACGTATCAGCTCTCCACTGGCATGAAACAAAGGGTTGCCATAGCTCGCGCACTTGTAATGGATCCGGACGTGCTGCTCATGGATGAGCCGTTTGCATCTTTGGATGCGCAAACAAGGGATCATCTGTTGGGGGAGATGCAGGATATTTGGATGCGCACAAAAAAGACCATACTCTTTGTGACGCACAATGTGGCAGAGGCGGCAGTACTTGGAACGCGAATCATTGTCTTTGGGAATAGACCCGCATATGTAAAGGGCGAATTCAAAGTGGATGCTCCAAGACCTAGGCATTCGGGGGATGAGAATCTTATTGATGTACAAAAACAAATACGTGCAAAGCTTGCAGAGGTGCCAAAATAATTGTCATCGCACATGTTTAAAAAAATCATATTTTTTTCCACAGTGATTGCACTCTGGCAGATAACTGCCAGTTTTGATCTCTGGCCCGATCAGATATTTCCATCCCCCTATGAGATAGCCGAGGATTTAGCATACGGCGCACTTGATGGCAGTTTGTTTTATGGAATTGCTACAAGCCTGCTTCGTCTGATTGCAGGTCTTTCCATGGCGATAATAGGCGGAGTGGTGTTGGGTGTGCTCATGGCGCGCGTGGAGACTGTAAATCAGACTATCGGCTCGCTGGTGCTAGGTTTGCAGTCAATACCCTCTGTTGCATGGGTACCGCTTGCCCTCATATGGTTTGGAGTTACAGATGCTGGAATTATTTTTGTAACTGTAATAGGTGCCGTTTTTGCAGTTACGATAAACACGCATTCTGGAGTCAAAAACATAGATCCGCACTATCTTGAAGCTGCCCGCAATATGGGGGCAGGAGGGCACAAACTGGTCTTTTCAGTTTTAATTCCCGCAGCATTTCCCTATATTTTTTCAGGATTCAAGCAGGGATGGGCGTTTGCGTGGCGCGGCGTAATTGGAGCTGAGATTTTGTTTTCATTTTTGGGTCTTGGGTTTTTGCTCAACGTTGGCAGACAGACAGTTGATGTATCACAGGTTATGGCCATAATGCTTGTCATAATGGTAATTGGAATGATTGTTGATGCAGTCGTATTTACAAGGCTGGAGAATAGAATAATGCGCAGATGGGGACTGCGATAAGTGAGAATATTATCCTGTAAATGTAGAGTGCCAGGATTTTATCACAGTTTGGATTTTTTGAGAATCATGATCAGTAGGGTATCAAAGTTATTCATGTATTGCCCCAGATTTTATTTTTTCCATAATGTTATCTTGCATTACGCAGTTTAAATTTATCACTTTATGATTCTCCAAACTTGTGACTTTATAGATACGAATGCATATTTTGAAATTCATTCAATATTTAGATTTATGCCCATTCTCTCATTATATGCTCTACGTCTGCTTGAGTGCCTAGGACGTGTTTTGAGCCGGCCATTACAACATGGGCAAAGAACACTATCCAATTCCATGAATATGTTGCAATTCTGACAATATCTGGAATTAGGTGTATTATATTGCCGTATTTTTTTAAACGGTTTGCATTTGCCATTACAAGTCAATGTGGGCGATCTATGGCTCTATCATTATAATCTTTACAGGAGCTGATGGGTAATGCCTATGTGGTGCCGTTATGTCATTTACCAACTGTTCTTCATATGACACACCGCCGGACATCTCTTTGTTCATCTCACAAGTTGCGACAATTTCAATTCTGACATTTATCAAATTTTCATCACATGCCTGCTGAAATTTGGACATGCCATAAAACATGAATGAATATTTGCCAAATTGAACTTTGAGCGCACAAACTTTGGAATAATCCATCTGCTTGCCATTTCCCCGTGCTGGATATTTCAGTTGTTTTTTGAGTGACAAAAACGCTTTTGCATATTCAAATTTTGCGAATGCTGTTTTAAAATCCGTGTACAGTTTTTTTGGATCATGGTATTTCCTGCCAATCTTATTTTTCTCCCGGTTAGATATCACCATGTCGATTTCTTTTGAAATTTCAAGGTATCTTACATTCAAACCCCCTTTAGATTGGAATATCTCTCTTTGATTTTCACTTGTTTGGCTCATGTATTGGCTTATTCATAGGTCGTGTTTCTAGCTTATTTTGACCTAGTAGCGTTAATCGTTTATTCATAATCTGTACATATTTTTTCTCTCTTTCAATACCGACACTTTTACGGTTATGTTTTAGTGCAGCTATGGCGCTAGACCCGGATCCCATATATGGATCCAAAACAGTGTCGCCTTTGTTGGTTAATGATAATACTAGCCGTTCAACTAGTTCCACTGGAAATTGTGCAGGATGTTCTGTTTTTTCAACATGATTGTGTTTAACATTTGGTATCTCCCATACGTCAGATGGGTTCTTGCCTAACGGATTGCAGCTCAACTGACCTTTTTTCTTACCTGAAAAATATCGCTTGTTTGGATATTTTGAGGGTACGCGTATGGGATCTAAATTGAATGTATAGTCATCTGTTTTTGTGAACCATAAAATTGTTTCATACCTGCCAGATAATCTTTTAGAACAATGCAGTCCATGACCAAAATGCCATATTACTCTATTACGCAACTTTAAACCCAAATCAGTAAATATTGAATACAATACCACATCCAACGGTATGGTGCCTCCATTTTCAATAAAACTTCCAACTTGCCAGCACATTGATCCATCATTGCGTAATTTATCAATACATTTCGTTATTACATGTTTTTGATTTTTCAAATATTTTGATAATTGTTCCTGTTTTTCATATTCTTTGCCAATATTATATGGTGGAGACGTAACAATCAATTTTATACTATTTTTGCGTATCTTATCTAAACAATCCAAAGTATCCCCCACAATCATCCGACTAGCCAGTTTATCTCTTGTAAATTTTTGCGATCTCAATCCAATCAACCTTTTTTCATTAGAATTGCTATCAAGTTCTTGCCTTTTTATCAATATCTCCCACCTTTAAGATAAATTAAGCCATGTTTGAATCCAAACCATGAAAGTGGGCATAATTGGAGCTTCAGGATACGTGGGAGGCGAGACCATAAGGCTGCTGATAAACCACCCAAAAGCTGAGATTGTAACGGTAACTTCCAGGCAGCATGCCGGAGAGTATCTTCACAGGATACAGCCGAGCCTAAAGGGGTTTACAGACATAAAATTTTCAGATCTAAACTATGATAAAATATCATCAGAGTGCGATGTTGTATTTACCGCAGTACCGCACGGAACAGCAACTGGAATTGTAAAAACATTCTACGATTTGGGCACAAAGGTAATTGACCTGAGTGCAGATTACCGCCTGCACAATCCGGACGATTACGGCAAGTGGTACGGCTGGGAGCATCCGCATCCGGACTATTTGGCCAAATCAGTCTTTGGCATACCTGAGCTGCACCGCGATAAAATCAAAGATGCAAAAATTGTATCATGCCCCGGATGCATGGCAGTAACTGCAACGCTTGCACTAGCCCCCCTGATTCGCGAGAATATTATTGATACAAAACACATCATTGTTGATTCAAAGATAGGCTCATCAGGTGCCGGAGCCGGTGCTGGGACAGCGCACGCCATGCGGGCGGGGGTAATACGCCCGTACAAACCCTCAGGGCACAGACATACCGGAGAGATAGAACAGGAGCTAAGCGAGATTGCCGGAGAAAAGATTGGCGTTGCAATGAGTCCGCACGCAGTTGATGTGGTCCGGGGTATTTTGTGCACCAGTCATACGTTTTTGAAAAAAGACATTGATGAAAAAGAGATTTGGAAGATATACCGCGCAGCGTACGGTAATGAGAGACACATTCGGCTGATACGGGATAAAAAAGGACTCTACAAATTTCCGGATCCAAAATTCCTTGTAGGCTCGAATTTTTGCGACATTGGTTTTGACATTGACAGGGATAACAACCGTTTGGTGGTACTCTCAGCATCGGATAATCTTATGAAAGGAGCGGCAGGCTCTGCAATTCAAAACATGAACGTAATGTTTGGACTTGATGAGGCAACGGGTATATCATATACTCCGCTCACGCCGGTGTAAAATAATGATTACAATAAAGATAGGCGGCAGTGTTGTAGATGAGCTGCACGAATCAGTCATTGATGATATGAAAAAAACCGCCCTCAAGCAGGGTCTAATTTTAGTTCACGGGGGGGCAAAAGAGGTAAGCCGGGTATCATTACAGCTAGGAGTGAAACCGGAATTTGTCACATCCCCGAGCGGAATAAAGAGCAGGTATACGGATATGCGGACATCGGAGATATTTACAATGGTAATGGCAGGCCGCATTGGCAAAAACATTGTGCGGATTTTGCAGAAAAACGGCATAAACGCAGTCGGACTCTCAGGAATTGACGGACGCCTGATACAGGCAGAGCGCAAAAAACGGCTGCTCATCGTAAACGAAAAGGGGAGAAAGCAGGCAATTGATGGCGGATATACTGGCAGGATAACTGGGGTAAATTCCAATTTTTTAAAATATCTGGTGGAAAATAAAATGGTCCCCGTAATCTCACCTGTGGCAGCAAGTGAGGAGTCGGATTTTTTAAACGTGGACGGGGACAGGGCGGCAGCATACATTGCAGGTGCTACAAAATCAAAATGCGTCATTTTCATCACAAACGTGGACGGATTGTTGGATGGTGAGAAAAATCTTGTAAAGCATCTGAATTTAAAGCGCGCAAAAGAGATTATACCCACAATTGGTCCTGGAATGGAAAAAAAAATATTGGCATCAACTGAGGCAATTGAAATGGGCGTGGGCGAGGCACTGATTGCAAACGGCAAGAGGGAAAATCCAATCTCAGCTGCTCTTAATCACAGGGAATGCACGGTGATAGAGCAATGAGTGAGGAGGAATTTATGGGAAATTTGTATCAGAAATTTCCAGTTACAATACGCAAAGGCAAAGGCTCCATCGTCTGGGATGAGAGTGGAAAAGAATACATCGACTGCATGGGCGGGTATGGCGTAGCCCTTGTTGGTCATAGAAACGAGCGCGTTGTAAAGGCGCTCCGGGAACAGTTGGATGAGATTATCACCGTGCACGGCTCAATGTATAATACCACCCGCCTGCGGTTTTTGAAAAAACTGATTTCAATGGCGCCGGAGGGCCTATCACAGGTTCACCTAAACAACAGCGGGGCCGAAGCTGTAGAGGCTGCCATAAAATTTGCCCGCAAGTATACAGGTAAGAAACACATGGTTGCAATGAGGGGATCATATCATGGAAAATCCATGGGGGCGCTCTCACTGACGTTTAATCCAAAGTATAGGAAAAGCTTTGCACCCCTAGTTGATAAAGTCGAGTTTGTGCCCTTTGGCAATACAGATGCGCTGCAAAATGCAGTAAATGATGAGACTGCAATGGTGATAATGGAGCCAATCCAGGGAGAGAGTGGAATTCATGTAGCTCCTGAGGGATTTTTACAAGAGGCACGGAAAATATGCGATAAGAGAGGAGCGTTGCTAGTCTTTGATGAGATACAGTGCGGTCTTGGCCGTACGGGGCGCATGTGGGCATGCGAGCACTGGAATACCATACCGGATATTTTATGCATTGCTAAAGGAATTGCAGGCGGGGTTCCAATGGGGGCAACTCTTGTAAAACCTGAAATTATTGCATCAATGTCAAAAGGCGAGCACTCCTCGACGTTTGGCGGAAATCCGCTTGCGTGTGCCGCAGCTAGTGCTGCAATTACATCGCTTAAAGAGGATGCTCTAATAGATAATGCTGCATTCGTTGGAGGGATTTTAATTGACGGTTTAAAAAAGCTGGCAAAAAAACATTCCATAATCAGAGAGGTGCGCGGCATGGGGCTGATGATTGGCGTAGAGTTGAAATTTGATGTAAAGGATATTCTCATGGATGGTATAAAAAAAGGCGTACTGTTGCTGTATTCCGGAAGAAACGTACTGCGTTTTCTTCCGCCGCTTTCAATCTCGCAGGTGCAAGTGCAAAAGGTTTTAGGCATACTTGATGAGCTGTTATCAATGGAGGAGGAAAGACAGAATGCAAAATGATTCAACTGACAAAAAAATACTGCAGATTCTTAGTAACAATTCCCGCGAATCAGTATCCTCTATAGGGGAGGCAACAAGACTCTCAGAGACAGCAGTTAGACGGCGCATAAAAAATATGCAGGATGCAGGTACAATAAGGCGGTTTACCGTAGAGCAGGATGATGCAAATTCAACAAAGGCCATAGTTTTAGTCTCAGTTGATTCAGCAGCTGATACTGCGCTTGTTTCAAAAAAATTAAAAAAACTATCCGATATTCGCACAGTCTATGAAATTACCGGACAGTATGATATTGCAGTAATAATGAGTGCAGAAAACATTGCATCATTAAACGGCAGCATTGATGCGCTGCGCAAAGTTACAGGCGTATCTGATACAAATACTGTGATAATACTGCGCACGGTATAATAGTGAAATCCGCTATGTTTATGGTAAAAAATAGCGGAATCCGCTCAAATATGTTTATATCCGCCATTCTGTGAATAACTTTATGGAAAATCCAAACATGTATGCGGATGCATACAATGAATACGATTCAAACCAAAAAAAAATATCAGTGCTAGATAGTACGTTGCGGGAAGGTGAGCAGCACCCCGGGGTTTCATTTACAAACAAACAGCGCATACAGATAGCATGGATGCTTGATTACTTTGGAGTTGATCAAATAGAGATATCTCCTGTGATATCAAATGATCATAAAAAAGCAGTAAAGACTATAATCAAACAGGGACTGAGTGCAGATATCGTATCCCATGGCAGGGCATTGCGCGAAGATATTGACGTATCCCTTGACTGTGATGCAAAATGGGTGGCAGCATACCTTGGAATATCAAAAGTGCATTTGCGCGACAAACTGAGAATAACGCAAGAGCAGGCCCTGGAGAGGGCAGTTGATACAGTAGAGTATGCAAAATCACACGGTCTTAAAATACGGTTTACAATAGAGGATGGAAGTCGGGCAGAACCGGAATTCATGGATAAAATGTGCCGCACCATAACCAAAGCCGGAGTTGACCGCATCAGTCTTCCAGATACTGTCGGGATACTGCGGCCGCGCGGAATGTATAATTTTGTAAGCAGGGTGCGCAAAATTACAAATGTCGCCCTGGACGTGCACGCTCACAACGATATGGGATTTGCACTTGCAAACGCGTTTGCCGCATGCGAGGCAGGAGTCAGCCAGATACACACTACAATTGACGGCATTGGCGAGAGAACAGGAATTCCCGCACTAGCTGAGGTTGCAGTGGGTCTGACATACCTGTTTAAATCCCCAAATGATTTCCGACTTGACATGCTGCAGGATTTATCGCGCCTCATAGAGGATTATACCAAAATTGCGCCCTATGATTCAAAACCCATTGTCGGATCATCAGCATACAAACATAAAGCTGGTACGCACCTAGCTGCCATTTTGAAAAATCCAGCAGCTTATGAGCCCATACCCCCTAGAACCGTTGGCAACCACAGAAGAATAGTATTTGGCGAGCTGGCAGGAAAGACAGGGTCTGCATATCTTTTGTCCATGTTGGGTCTTGATGCTGATGCAAAGTCGGCAAAACGGTTAGCAGCTGGGCTTAAAGATCTTAGAATGGGCGATCTCATAGACATACCACTTGATGAGAGGGTGGAAAAAAAGATAATAGGCGATAAGAGACGCTCAAACGGTGGTGAATAGATTGGCAAAATGTGAAGAATGTGATGCAGATATCTCAATACCTTCAGATTCGATGGCAGGCGAGATTACCACCTGCCCCGAGTGCGGCGCAAGCTTTGAGTTGAGAAAGGATGGGGACAAATTCATCCTAAAACCGGCACAGAGTGTAGGCGAGGACTGGGGACAGTGACCTATCAGGGGGTCACAGTCCTGTACGATACGGTACGGTGGGAGGAAAAATCCCTTGCAGAGGCTTCAAAAAAATCCAACATTACAGTTTGCATGAGAGATTGCAGAGAAGAGCATTTTGATTTGGATGCGGATGCTCCAGAGTATGGCGTTGTTTTGCAAAGATGCGTCAGCTATTACAGAAATGTCCATGCAACAGCTGCGCTTGAAGGGGCAGGATGCAAGGTGATAAACCCCTTAAAGACTGGCATTTATGCTGGGAACAAACTCTACTCGCACATGCTGCTTCGCAAATACAATGTTCCAACTCCAAAAGCTGATGTTGCGTTTTCAAAATCAGGCGCCATTGAGACTATGGAGATGCGAGGATACCCCATAGTCTCAAAGCCGACTGTTGGCAGCTGGGGCCGCATGGTTGCAAAGGTGCAGGATGCTGAATCAGCTGATGCAATACTTGATGCGCGCGAAAACCTCCACCCCATATACCAGATACACTATCTTGAAGAGTTTGTCAAACGCCCAGAGAGGGACATACGTGCCATAGTTATAGGAGACAGCGTAGTGGCTGCAATATACCGGTATTCGGGGACAGGTGAGTGGAAGACAAACATGTCACTTGGCGGAAGAGCTGAGAAATGTCCTGTAACATCAGAGATGGAAAATATTTGCATAAAGGCAAAAGAGGCAGTCGGGGGGAATATTGTAGGTGTTGATCTAATGGAGAGTGAGCGCGGTCTTTTGGTGCACGAGGTGAACAATACCACCGAGTTTAAAAATACCGTGCGCGTATGCGGGGTGGATATTGCAAAACTCATGATAGAGTATGCGGCAGGAGCTGGAAAATAATTGTCAAATCTAACAGATGATTTTGCAGTAAAGGCGCTCATCCACACCCTTGGATTGTACACGCCATCACTTGCAGAAAAACCCATGGCAGAATATATTGCAAGAGTGTGTACTGATTTGGGATTTCATGACATACGCACAGATGATGTGGGCAATGTTTTGGCAGTAAAGGGGAACGGCTCACCTACCATAATGCTGTGCGGTCATATGGATACAGTTCCGGGTAAAATTACAGTCAAAAGAGATAAGGATAGATTGTTTGGCCGCGGCGCCTCTGATGCCAAAGCCCCCCTGATGGCAATGCTGTTTGCAGCAGCATCCATTGATGAGAACATGGGTACTGTAATGTTTGTCGGAGCCGTGGATGAGGAGGGAAGCGCCACTGGAATTAAAAATATTGCATCAAAAAAGCTCGACATTGATTATGCAATATTTGGCGAGCCTAGCGGTACGGGCAAAGTCACCATTGCATACAAGGGAAGGCTTGCCACAAGTTTGCGCATAAAGGCGCCGGATAGCTCGCACGCCAGTGCCCCGTGGCTCTCAAAGAACGCCATAGAGGAGGCTGTGTATTTTGTCAAACGCATAAAGGAGAATGTTGAGAATATGGATGAGGATACTGCCAAATGGCAGGCAGTTACTGCCACCTTGACTGAGATAAATGGAGGTACAAGTCATAATGTAACCCCCGGAGAGTGCCGCGCTACAATAGACATACGCATCCCCGTTGGAACAAGCTGCGGGCAGATAGAGGAGCAGGTCTCAAATGCTGTCCAGTCTGCATCAAAGGAGAGGGGCGTTGAGGCGTTTCATTCCATACTTGATGAGACTGAACCCTTTGAGGCAGACCATAACTCACCCCTGGTTCGCGCATTTAATCTGAGTGCAGCAGCTGCTAATGTCAATAGAATCCAGCTTATACGCAAGACCGGTACCGGGGATATGAACGTGGTTGGAAACAGGTTTAACATACCGGTTGTCACGTACGGACCTGGGGACCCGCACGCATCGCATACTGTCAATGAATCAGTCTCGATAAATGAGTATCTTCGCGGAATAGAGGTCTTAAAATGCGTGCTAGGCAACTTGAAACGGCTGCACGATAAAAAAAAGAAATGACCCTCTGGTTTATAGGAGCTGGACTCTGCGGGGTAAAATCGCTGACATTGCAGGCAAAAAATGCAATACTGGAATCAGATGCTGTATTTGTAGAACAGTTTACAAGTCCCACGGATGCCGAATACTTTGATGAGATTGAAAAAATTGCACCAGGTAAAACACATGCTGTAAAAAGATGGGCAGTTGAGGATGGCGGCATGATTTTAGAGAAGGCAAAAAAAGGTACGGTATCCCTGATTTCATGGGGTGATTCGTATGCTGCAACCACGCATATAGAGCTGCGCGTAAGGGCAGCATTATTGGGAATAAAGGCTCGCACCATTCATGGAGCTTCGGCATTAACTGCAATGATAGGCGAGTGCGGTCTGCACCAGTACAAGGTGGGCAGGATGGTCACCATGATGGATAATGCCGGCCAGTATACCACCCCCTATTATACAATATACAAAAATATGGTCCAAGGCTCGCATACCATACTGTTACTTGAATACAACCAGGATAAGGGGTATTTTTTAAATCCGGCAAATGCGCTGAGGATTCTCCAGGATACTGAAAATGGCCAGCGCCGGGGGGCAGCAGGGGATGGAATTTTTTGCATGGTGGCATCAAGGATAGGGGGTACGGATCAAAAGATAACTGCGGGGAAGATATCAACTCTTGCAAAAGTTGAATTTGGCGCCCCACCGCATGCAATAATCATTCCGGGAAGTTTGCATTTTACAGAGTCAGATTCAATCAAAGCTCTTGCCGAATGCCTTGATGAGCCATCAGATAATTCAGAGTTTACCCCGAGTATTCCAAAGCAAATGTTAAAAAAATACGTGCCAATGATTGAACAGGCGATAAAGGATGCTGAAAAATTGTGCAAAAATGATGCACATCTTGCAGAGGTGCTTGATGGTGCCTCAAGGTATGCCAAGGATGCTGAACGGTTTTTAGAGCAGGGAGAGGAGGATCTTGCCGTTTTGTGCATAGGATATGCTGATGGTTTAGCTGATGCTGTAAGAATTGCGCGCGGTTTAGAGCCGGCCGGTGCATCATCATAATTTGGTGTTTTTTTGAAAAACTTGGTTTTTTTTGTACGGTAGAGTTTATGCACAATTAACCAAAAAAGCAAATTTAATACATAAATCATCCATTTCTCAATTATTCGTAAAGCCCAAAATTAATAATTCAGTGGTGCGACTTTTGTACAATGAGAACGTTTTTTGCATTAAAAATGATAGGATAAGAGGGGCTCATTTTATCATCACCTTACATGCGGTGCCAAATTCGGATAGCGTGGCATACTCTATTGCAACGTATACCCTGTGCGGATTATAATTCTCAGATGCGTATGATAGTGGATGAATTCTACCCTTATAGTATGCACGCATTCTAAAATGCCCAATCAAAGGTTATATGCATTATTCTATCGGATTGCGTACCAGTCTTGATGTAATGGCAGTAACGGATATCAGGGCAACTGCCAAGATTGCCAGTGCCACGGTTCCAAATTCAGGTATCACGCTTGTACCGATTATTTCTATCGACTGTGCACCAGCTGAAAACTCTATGTTTAATCTCCTGTATTCAGAGGTACTCTCAACTTCTTCAAAAGAGTTGATTTCATCATCAACTGTAACGAAGAATTCCTTGTCAAGTGTATTATTGCCAGTCGAGTTTATGACAGCTCGAAGCAAAGAGATTCCAAGTATGCCATCCTCGGTTGCGTTTATTTTTACCAATACAGAGCCTGTCTCATAATTTGTATATATTCCAAGTACTGTACCTCCTGTAATATCATAGTCTGTGATTTCAACTGTTTTCAGAGTAGGGTATGCGTGGAGTTTAGAGTCTACGGTAAAGTTGATCTGAGCTACTGCCTTTGCATACAGTACGCTTACAAAGTATGTGTCATCCTTTGCCTTTGGAGAGAGTTTGAACTGGTATGACCATGTGGAATCATTATTTGGCATTATCTGGCCTATGTTTATGAGATTTCCAAGAGCATTTGTCACCTTTAATGTAATCGGGAATGGTGTGAGTGAATCTATCAGTATGCCGGCAACCTTTACTATTCCTCCAGGACTGTATGCATCAGATTCTGCCTGTATGGTAATCCTTCCAGTTGGTATCAGCGTATACGGGGTTTCGCTGGTAATGGTGCCGCCGCCACCACCGCCACCACCACCGCTTCCACCGCTTCTGCTGTTACCGCCGCCGGCTCTAATGATGGGGGCAGGTGTCGGCTCTGTAATGACGGGGGCAGGTGTCGGCTCTATAATTACGGGGGTAGTACCTGTCCAATTTGATGCGTGTGCAGTCCATATTGTGACCGTAGAGCCGTCGCGCACATACATTGAACCATAATATGATGAATCATTATTCAGGATTTCAAGCGCTTGTGATGCGTTGTTTATTGCAATGGCTGAGTTTTTATATTCTACAATATTGCTGAATGACTCGCGTGTGTGATTTTTGTACATTGGTATCCAATTATGAGGCAGATCCGTAAAGACAATTCTTAGGGCATTGTTTTCAAATTCAAAAGAGGCATCATTGGAGCCTAGATATACATGGTCATTGCTTACGTGAACAAAGACAAAGCTGTCGCTGGCATTGGAATTTTCCAGTGAGGATATGTTGGTATTACTTTGGACGTATACTGTTATTGACGGATTGACTATTACTACAAGTGGGTGCGTGTTTGTTTTCACGGTGATGGTATTGTTTTGGCCAGTTGTATTCTCGATCAGATCAAACGTTGCAGCCGCGGTCAGATTTAGCAATACACTAGGTGAGTATACGATAATTGTATAGTTGCGTCCTGAATCATCAACGTCTATCTGAGCTTTCTCAGTAGGGAATATGGATACTGATGAGTTTGAGTCAGTAGAGGCGGTGTCAAGAGTGAGAGATTCAGTATCAGTATGGTTTATCACATGAATGGTTCTGTTTATTTTCAAGCCCACGTTTCCTGCCATATCATTTGGTGCCTCGTATTGCAGTACGTACGTTCCAGGTATGGTGGTTTCTGCCGTCATGTTTCTAAAGATTGTATATATTATGGTGTTTCCATATTCAGGGTCCACATCGGCTGTACTTGCTCCCTCATCAGCATACAGTATACCAAGCGACACTAACACCGTCTCGGCTCCGATAAGACTTATTGTAGGCTGTATGTTGTCTATAATGACGTTTGAGGATTCCAGATTCGTGTGGTTTGCACTCATATTGTTTCCTGCAAGATCAAATGTTGTAATGTTAAAGGATACAAGTCCTTCTTGAGGATTTTCACCTATGATCAGAGTTGCATTTGCCACAGCGCCGTTTACTGTCATAGTATAAGTGGAGTTTAGAATTGTAATGTTTGCACTTTGGAGTGTCTCATCGACGGTAATTGTAATGTTTAACATTTGGCCAGTTTGTGCATAATCGGTTCTGTTATTATTACTATATATTCTCAGATCTTCTAGCTGCGGGTTTGCCGTATCTATTACGACGTTTCTGAATGTGAGACTTGCCTGCGTTATGACAAGCTCGTTTCCGGCATTATCATACGTTGTAATGGTGAATGTGGCATTTCCGTTTGTACCGTTTTGTAAAACCGTAACGTTTGCAGTGGCAGTATCGTTATTTACGCTCATGTTGATAAGATTGCCCATGATTTGCACGGTTGCATTATTGATTTGCTCTGATGCTCTCAAAGTGAGGTTTAGTATATCATCAGCTTTTGCAAGCGATGGGTCAGGGTTGCTGCTGTTCACGGATAGGTGGACCACTGCAGGTATGGTGTAATCTATTGTGACGTTTGCAGAGTTTAGATTTGTATGATCTTCAGTCATGGTGTTTTCTGCAAGATCAAATGCTGTGAGGTTAAATGTGACCTGCCCTTCTGGGTCTTGACCGTTTACTGTAACGTCTGCACTTGCAGTGTTACCGTTTATGCGCATTATGTGGGTTGTACCTAGAATCGTAACGTTTGCTTTTTTGAGTGTCTCATCGGCTGTAATTGTTATGGTTAGAATATCGTTTATGGTTGCAAGAGTAGAGGTGGGGTTGCTGCTGGATATGATCAGGTTTGTCAAAACTGGGTCTGTGTAGTCTATTATGACGTTTGAAGAGTTTAGATTTGTGTGATTTGCACTCAGAATGTTTCCTGCAAGATCAAAGGCTGTGATGTTAAATGTGACGTTTCCTTCAGGATTTGTCGAGTTTACCGTTACGTTTGCACTTGCAGTGTCATTGTTTATGTTCATTGTATAGGTTGTACCTAGAACCGTAACGTTGGCTTTTTTGAGTGCCTCATCGGCGGTGATTGTTAGGGTCAGGGTATCGCCTATGGTTGCAAGGGCAGGGTTAGAGTTGCTGCTGGATATGGCCAAGTTTGTCAGACTTGGATCAGCCGTATCGATTACAAAGTTGAGGGATGAGTTGGAATCTTGTGTTACGCTAAATGTGTTGCCGGCAATATCATATACTGTGATGGTAAATTCAACCGGTCCGTTTTTATCGTTTGATTTAACTATGATGTTGGCAGTGGCAGTAATGTTATCCACAATCATGTTGATGAGGCCGCGATTTAAGATGGATAGGGTCGCGTTGTTGATTTCCTCAGATACACTCAAGGTGATGTTTATCATGTCTCCAGCCTTTGCAAGTAACGCATTGGCGTTACTGCTATTCAAAATCAGAATTCCCACTGTTGGTATGTCAGAGTCTATTGTGATGTTTTTAGAGCTATTTGTTTGGTTTACTCTCAGGTTGTTTCCTGCAAGATCAAAAGCGGTGATGGTAAAGTTGACGATCCCTTGGGGAGCTTCAACAGTTACCGTTACGTTTACACTTGCAGTGAAGCCGTTTATGATCATAATATCGGTGATATTTAGAGATGTAAAACTGGCATTTTTGAGTGCCTCATTGGCGGTAATTGTTATGGTTAAAGTATCGTTTATGGTTGCAAAGGCAGAGTTACGGTTGTTGCTAGACACTGTCAGGTCTGTCAATTTGGGATCTGTGCGGTCTATTGTGACGTTTGAAGATGTTAGATTTATCTGATTTGCACTCAGAGTGTTTTCTGCAAGATCAGCTGCTGTGATATCAAAGGTGACATTCCCCTCTGAAGATAGTGCAGTTACTGTTACAGTAGCAGTTGCAGTTGTGCCAGATATGGCCATTGTATATAATTCACCTAGAACCGTAACGTTTGCCCCTTTGAGTGCCTCATCGGCGGTAATTGTTATGGTTAAAGTATCGTTTATGGTTGCAATAGTAGAGTTTGAATTGTCACTGGATATGCTCAGGTTTGTCAGTTTCGGATCTATTGTATCAACTCGGACTTCGCCGGATGTGATGTTTGCCTGTGTTACAGAAAATGTATTGCCAGAGATATCTTCTGCTGTAATGTTGAACATTATCTGTCCGTTTGAAGCATTTTGCGGGACGGGAATGTTTGCAGACGCAGTATCATTTGTTACAGTCATGGTTATATTGTCATTATCAAATATTTGTAAAGTTGCATTCATGATTGGTTCTGCTGCCATTAGGGTGATGTTTATCACATCGCCTGCCTTTGCAAGCGTCGGGTCCGCATTGTCGCTGTGAACTATGAGATTTACACCACTTGGTGCGGTGCGGTCTATTGTGACGTTTGAAGAGTTTAGATTTGTGTGATTTGCACTCAGAGTGTTTCCTGCAAGATCAGCTGCTGTGATATCAAAGGTGACATTCCCCTCTGAAGATAGTGCAGTTACTGTTACAGTCGCAGTTGCAGTTGTGCCAGATATGTTCATTGTATAGGTTGTACCTAGAACCGCAATGTCTGCCGCTTTGAGTGCCTCATTGGCGGTAATTGTTATGGTCAGATTATCGTTCAAGGTTGCAAAGGATGGGACATGGTTGTCGCTGTATATGGTCAGATTCATCAGCTGTGGGTTTGTGCGGTCTATTGTGACGTTTGAAGAGTTTAGATTTGTGTGATTTGCACTCAGAATGTTTCCTGCAAGATCAAAGGCTGTGATGTTAAATGTGACGTTTCCTTCAGGATTTGTCGAGTTTACCGTTACGTTTGCACTTGCAGTGTCATTGTTTATGTTCATTGTATAGGTTGTACCTAGAACCGTAACGTTTGCCCCTTTGAGTGCCTCATCGGCGGTAATTGTTATGGTTAAAGTATCGTTTATGGTTGCAATAGTAGAGTTTGAATTGTCACTGGATATGCTCAGGTTTGTCAGTTTCGGATCTATTGTATCAACTCGGACTTCGCCGGATGTGATGTTTGCCTGTGTTACAGAAAATGTATTGCCAGAGATATCTTCTGCTGTAATGTTGAACATTATCTGTCCGTTTGAAGCATTTTGCGGGACGGGAATGTTTGCAGACGCAGTATCATTTGTTACAGTCATGGTTATATTGTCATTATCAAATATTTGTAAAGTTGCATTCATGATTGGTTCTGCTGCCATTAGGGTGATGTTTATCACATCGCCTGCCTTTGTAAGCGTCGGGTCCGCATTGTCGCTGTGAACTATGAGATTTACACCACTTGGTGCGGTGCGGTCTATTGTGACGTTTGAAGATGTTAGATTTATCTGATTTGCACTCAGAGTGTTTCCTGCAAGATCAGCTGCTGTGATATCAAAGGTGACATTCCCCTCTGAAGATAGTGCAGTTACTGTTACAGTCGCAGTTGCAGTTGTGCCAGATATGTTCATTGTATAGGTTGTACCTAGAACCGCAATGTCTGCCGCTTTGAGTGCCTCATTGGCGGTAATTGTTATGGTCAGATTATCGTTCAAGGTTGCAAAGGATGGGACATGGTTGTCGCTGTATATGGTCAGATTCATCAGCTGTGGGTTTGTGCGGTCTATTGTGACGTTTGAAGAGTTTAGATTTGTGTGATTTGCACTCAGAGTGTTTTCTGCAAGATCAGCTGCTGTGATATCAAAGGTGACATTCCCCTCTGAAGATAGTGCAGTTACTGTTACAGTCGCAGTTGCAGTTGTGCCAGATATGTTCATTGTATAGGTTGTACCTAGAACCGCAATGTCTGCCGCTTTGAGTGCCTCATTGGCGGTAATTGTTATGGTCAGATTATCGTTCAAGGTTGCAAAGGATGGGACAGGGTTGTCGCTGTATATGGTCAGATTCATCAGCTGTGGGTTTGTGCGGTCTATTGTGACGTTTGAAGAGTTTAGATTTGTGTGATTTGCACTCAGAATGTTTCCTGCAAGATCAAAGGCTGTGATGTTAAAGGTCACTATTCCTTCAGGATGTGTATCATTTACAATCAGGGATGCGTTTGCCGTGGTGCCGTTTATGGTCATCACATATGTGGCATTTAGAACAGTGACGTTTGCCCCCTGTAGTGCCTCGTTTGCGGTGATTGTAATGTTTAGTGTGTCGCCTGTGGTTGCAAGTGATGCATCAGAGTTGCTGCTGTATATGGTCAGGTTTGTCAGTTCGGGGTTTGTGTCATCTATTGTGACGTTTGAAGAGTTTAGATTTGTCTGGTTTGCAGTCAGGCTGTTTCCTGCAAGATCAAATGCTGTGATGTTAAATGTGACTTGTCCATCAGGATGAGCAGGGTTTACAGTCAGGGATGCGTTTGCCGTGGTGCCGTTTATGGTCATCACATATGTGTCATTTAGAACAGTGACATTTGCCCCCTGTAGTGCCTCGTTTGCGGTAATTGTAATGTTTAGTGTGTCGCCTGTGGTTGCAAGTGATGCATCAGAGTTACTGCTGTATATGGTCAGGGTTTGCAGCTGCGGATCTGCTGTATCAATTGTAACGCTGCCGGTTATAATGCTACTTTGTGTTACGATAAACTTGTTGCCAGTATTATCATATGCTGTAATGTTAAATGATACAGGTCCGTTTGTGTCATTTTGTTCAACCGTATAGTTTGCAGTGGCAGTATCGTTTGTTATGCTCATGGCAATGGTGCTGTTGAGGATTGACAGGGTCACATTGTTGATTTGCTCTGATGCACGCAGGGTAATGTTTATCACATCTCCGGCCTTTGCAAACGATGCATTCTGATTGCTACTGTATACGGTTAGATTGCTCACGCCAGGTATACTTTTGTCTATTGTGACGTTTGATGAGTTTAGCTGCGTCTGGTTTGTTACAAGGCTGTTTCCTGCAAGATCAAATGCTGTAATGTTAAATGTGACTTGTCCGTCCGTATTGTTTGCATTTACAGTCAGTGATGCGTTTGCCGTGGTGCCGTTTATGGTCATCACATATGTGGCATTTAGAACAGTGACGTTTGCCCCCTGCAGTGCCTCGTTTGCGGTGATTGTAATGTTTAGTGTATTGCCTGTGGTTGCAAGTGATGCATCAGGGTTGCTGCTGTATATGGTTAGGTTTGCCAGTTGCGGATTGATTGTATCGGTTATGACATTCTCGGATGTGAGGTCGCTTTGTGTTACGGTAAGCGTATTGTCCGTGTTATCATATGCTGTAATGTTGAATGATACAGGTCCGTTTGTATCATTTTGTGCAACCGTATAGTTTGCAGTGGCAGTATCGTTTGTTATGCTCATGTTGATGGTGCTATTGAGGATTGACAGAGTCACATTGTTGATTTGCTCTGATGCATAAAGGGTAATGTTTATCACATCTCCGGCCTTTGCAAGTGACATATTCTGATTGCTGCTGTATATGGTTAGGTTTGTCAGCTGTGGATTTGTGCTGTCAATTGTGACGTTTGAGGAGTTTAGATTTGTCTGGTTTGCAGTCAGGCTGTTTCCTGCAAGATCAAAGGCTGTGATGTTAAAGGTGACTTGTCCGTCCGGATGAGTAGAGTTTACAGTCAGGGATGCGTTTGCCACGGTGCCAGTTATTGTCATCACATATGTGCCACCAAGAACCGTAACGTTTGCCTCTTTGAGTGCCTCACTAGCGGTAATTGTTATGGTTAGAGTATCGTTTATTGTTGCAAGAGTAGAGTTTGAATTGTCGCTGTATATGGTCAGGTTCATCTGAACTGGGTTTGTGCGGTCTATTGTGACGTTTGTAGAGTTTAGATTTGTGTGGTTTGCAGTCAGAATGTTTTCTGCAAGATCAAATGCTGTGATGGTAAATGTGACCAATCCTTCTGTGTTTCCTGCTTCTACCGTTACAGTCGCACTTGCAGTGGTGACGTTTATGTTCATTATGTGGGTTGTACCTAGAACCGTAACGTTTGCTCCTTTGAGTTCCTCATCGGCGGTAATTGTTATGGTGATAATATCATCTATGGTTGCAAAAGTAGAGTTTGAATTGTCGCTGGATATGCTCAAAGTTGACAGTTTCGGATCTATTGTATCGATTCGGGCTCCGCCGGATGTGATGTTTGTCTGTGTTACAGAAAATGTGTTGCCAGAATTATCTTCTGCTGTAATGTTGAACATTATCTTTCCGTTTAAAGCATTTTGCGGGACAGTAACGTTTGCAAACGCAGTATCATTTGTTACACTCATGGTGACATTGTCATCATCAAATATTTGTAAAATTGCGCTCATGATTGGTTCTGTTGCCACTAGGGTAATGTTTATCATATCACCTGCCTTTGCAAGCGCCGGGTCTGCATTGTTGCTGCGAACTATGAGATCTGCATCACCTGGTGCGGTGCGGTCTATTGTGACGTTTGAGGATGTTAGATTTCTCTGATTTACACTCAGAGTGTTTCCTGCAAGATCAGCTGCTGTGATGTCAAAGGTGACATTCCCTTCCGAAGATTGTGTATCTACCGTTACATTTGCACTTGCAGTTGTGCCAATTACGTTCATTGTATAAGTATTACCTAGAACCGTAATGTTTGCCTCTTTGAGTGCCTCACTGGCGGTGATTGTTATGGTCAGATTATCGTTCAAGGTTGCAAAGGATGGGACAGGGTTGTCGCTGTATATGGTCAGATTCATCAGCTGTGGGTCTGTGCGGTCTATTGTGACGTTTGAAGATGTTAGATTTATCTGATTTGCACTCAGAGTGTTTCCTGCAAGATCAAATGCTGTGATGTTAAAGGTGACGTTTCCTTCAGGATTTATCGCGTTTACCGTAACGTCTGCACTTGCAGTTGTGCCAGTTACGTTCATTGTATAAGTTTCACCTAGAATCGTAATGTTTGCCGCTTTGAGTGTCTCATTGGCGGTAATTGTTATGGTTAAAGTATCGTTTATGGTTGCAAGAGTAGAGTTTGGATTGTCACTGGATATGCTCAGGTTTGTCAGTTTCGGATCTATTGTATCGATTTGGACTCCGCCGGATGTGATGTTTGTCTGTGTTACAGAAAATGTGTTGCCAGAGATATCTTCTGCTGTAATGTTGAACATTATCTGTCCGTTTGCAGCATTTTGCGGGACGGGAATGTTTGCAGACGCAGTATCATTTGTTACAGTCATGGTTATATTGTCATTATCAAATATTTGTAAAGTTGCATTCATGATTGGTTCTGCTGCCATTAGGGTGATGTTTATCACATCGCCTGCCTTTGCAAGCGTCGGGTCCGCATTGTCGCTGTGAACTATGAGATTTACACCACTTGGTGCGGTGTGGTCTATTGTGACGTTTGAAGATGTTAGATTTATCTGATTTGCACTCAGAGTGTTTCCTGCAAGATCAGCTGCTGTGATATCAAAGGTGACATTCCCCTCTGAAGATAGTGCAGTTACTGTTACAGTCGCAGTTGCAGTTGTGCCAGATATGTTCATTGTATAGGTTGTACCTAGAACCGCAATGTCTGCCGCTTTGAGTGCCTCATTGGCGGTAATTGTTATGGTCAGATTATCGTTCAAGGTTGCAAAGGATGGGACAGGGTTGTCGCTGTATATGGTCAGATTCATCAGCTGTGGGTTTGTGCGGTCTATTGTGACGTTTGAAGATGTTAGATTTATCTGATTTGCACTCAGAGTGTTTCCTGCAAGATCAAAGGCTGTGATGTTAAATGTGACGTTTCCTTCAGGATTTGTCGAGTTTACCGTTACGTTTGCACTTGCAGTGTCATTGTTTATGTTCATTGTATAGGTTGTACCTAGAACCGTAACGTTTGCCCCTTTGAGTGTCTCATCGGCGGTAATTGTTATGGTTAAAGTATCGTTTATGGTTGCAATAGTAGAGTTTGAATTGTCACTGGATATGCTCAGGTTTGTCAGTTTCGGATCTATTGTATCGATTTGGACTCCGCCGGATGTGATGTTTGTCTGTGTTACAGAAAATGTGTTGCCAGAGATATCTTCTGCTGTAATGTTGAACATTATCTGTCCGTTTGCAGCATTTTGCGGGACGGTGATGTTTACAGACGCAGTATCATTTGTTACAGTCATGGTTATATTGTCATTATCAAATATTTGTAAAGTTGCATTCATGATTGGTTCTGCTGCCATTAGGGTGATGTTTATCACATCGCCTGCCTTTGCAAGCGTCGGGTCCGCATTGTCGCTGTGAACTATGAGATTTACACCACTTGGTGCGGTGTGGTCTATTGTGACGTTTGAAGATGTTAGATTTATCTGATTTGCACTCAGAGTGTTTCCTGCAAGATCAGCTGCTGTGATATCAAAGGTGACATTCCCCTCTGAAGATAGTGCAGTTACTGTTACAGTCGCAGTTGCAGTTGTGCCAGATATGTTCATTGTATAGGTTGTACCTAGAACCGCAATGTCTGCCGCTTTGAGTGCCTCATTGGCGGTAATTGTTATGGTCAGATTATCGTTCAAGGTTGCAAATGATGGGACAGGGTTGTCGCTGTATATGGTCAGATTCATCAGCTGTGGGTTTGTGCGGTCTATTGTGACGTTTGATGAGTTTAGATTTGTTTCATTTACAGTCATATTGTTTCCTACAAGATCAATGATTGTTATGTTAAAGTCAACTGGTCCTTCCAAAGATTGTGCATCTACTGTTACGTTTACACTTGCAGTGGTGCCGTTTATGGTCATCACATATGTGGCATTTAGAACAGTGACGTTTGCCCCCTGCAGTGCCTCGTTTGCGGTGATTGTAATGTTTAGTGTGTCGCCTGTGGTTGCAAGTGATGCATCAGGGTTGCTGCTGTATATGGTCAGGTTTGTCAGTTCGGGGTTTGTGTTGTCTATTGTGACGTTTGATGAGTTTAGCTGCGTCTGGTTTGTTACAAGGCTGTTTCCTGCAAGATCAAATGCTGTGATGTTAAATGTGACTTGTCCGTCCGTATCGTTTGCATTTACAGTCAGGGATGCGTTTGCCGTGGTGCCGTTTATGGTCATCACATATGTGGCATTTAGAACAGTGACGTTTGCCCCCCGTAGTGCCTCGTTTGCGGTGATTGTAATGTTTAGCAAATGTCCCGTTTTTGCATGATCGGTTATGGGGTTGTTGCTGTATATGGTCAGGGTTTGCAACTGCGGATCTGCTGTATCAATTGTAACGCTGCCGGTTGTAATGCTGCTTTGTGTTACGATAAACTCGTTGCCAGTATTATCATATGCTGTAATGCTAAATGATACAGGTCCGTTTGTGTCATTTTGTTCAACCGTATAGTTTGCAGTGGCAGTATCGTTTGTTATGCTCATGGCAATGGTGCTGTTGAGGATTGACAGGGTCACATTGTTGATTTGCTCTGATGCACGCAGGGTAATGTTTATCACATCTCCGGCCTTTGCAAGCGATGCATTCTGATTGCTGCTGTATACGGTTAGATTGCTCACGCCAGGTGTACTTTTGTCTATTGTGACGTTTGATGAGTTTAGCTGTGTTTGGTTTGCCGTCAGATTGTTTCCTGCAAGATCAAATGCTGTGATGTTAAATGTGACTTGTCCGTCCGTATCGTTTGCATTTACAGTCAGGGATGCGTTTGCCGCGGTGCCGTTTATGGTCATCACATATGTTGTATTCAAAACAGTGACGTTTGCCCCCTGTAGTGCCTCGTTTGCGGTGATTGTAATGTTTAGTGTATTGCCTGTGGTTGCAAGTGATGCATCAGGGTTGCTGCTGTATATGGTTAGGTTTGCCAGTTGCGGATTGATTGTATCGGTTATGACATTCTCGGATGTGAGGTCGCTTTGTGTTACGGTAAGCGTATTGTCCGTGTTATCATATGCTGTAATGTTGAATGATACAGGTCCGTTTGTATCATTTTGTGCAACCGTATAGTTTGCAGTGGCAGTATCGTTTGTTATGCTCATGTTGATGGTGCTATTGAGGATTGACAGAGTCACATTGTTGATTTGCTCTGATGCATAAAGGGTAATGTTTATCACATCTCCGGCCTTTGCAAGTGACATATTCTGATTGTTGCTGTATATGGTTAGGTTTGTCAGCTGTGGATTTGTGCTGTCAATTGTGACGTTTGAGGAGTTTAGATTTGTCTGGTTTGCAGTCAGGCTGTTTCCTGCAAGATCAAAGGCTGTGATGTTAAAGGTGACTTGTCCGTCCGGATGAGTAGAGTTTACAGTCAGGGATGCGTTTGCCACGGTGCCAGTTATTGTCATCACATATGTGCCACCAAGAACCGTAACGTTTGCCTCTTTGAGTGCCTCACTAGCGGTAATTGTTATGGTTAGAGTATCGTTTATTGTTGCAAGAGTAGAGTTTGAATTGTCGCTGTATATGGTCAGGTTCATCTGAACTGGGTTTGTGCGGTCTATTGTGACGTTTGTAGAGTTTAGATTTGTGTGGTTTGCAGTCAGAATGTTTTCTGCAAGATCAAAGGCTGTGATGGTAAATGGTACCAATCCTTGCGGATCTTGTGCAGTTACAGTTACGTTTGCACTTGCAGTGTCACCGTTTATGGTCATATTATAGGTCATATCTAGAACCGTAACGTTTGCCCCTTTGAGTGTCTCATTGGCGGTAATTGTTATTCTCAAAGTATCGTTTATTGTTGCAAGAGTAGAGTTTGAATTGTCGCTGTATATGGTCAGGTTTGCCAGTTCCGGATCTATTGTATCGATTCGGACTCCGCCGGATGTGATGTTTGTCTGTGTTACAGAAAATGTGTTGCCAGAATTATCTTCTGCTGTAATGTTGAACATTATCTGTCCGTTTGAAGCATTTTGCGGGACGGTGATGTTTACAGACGCAGTATCATTTGTTACAGTCATGACGATATTATCATCATCAAATATTTGCAAAGTTGCCATCATGATTGGCTCTGCTACATTTATGGTTATGTTTATCGCATCACCTATCTTTGCAAGCGACGAGTTGTCATTGTTGCTATAAACTGTTAGAGTTACATTCCCAGGTGCTGCGCTATCTATTATGACATTTGTAGAGTTTAGATTTGTGTGGTTTGCAGTCAGAATGTTTTCTGCAAGATCAAAGGCGGTGATGTTAAAGGAGACCAATCCTTGCGGATCTTGTGCAGTTACCGTTACGTTTGCACTTGCCATGGTGCCGTTTATGGCCATTGTATAGATGGCATTTAGAATTGTAATGTTTGCATTTTTGAGTGTCTCATCAGCGGTAATTGTTATGGTTAGATTATCATTTATGGTTGCAAGGATGGGGTTAGAGTTGTTGCTGTATATGATCAGGTTTGTCAGCTCTGGGTTTGTGCGGTCTATTGTGACGTTTGTAGGGCTATTTGTTTGGGTTGCTGTCAAGTTATTTTCTGCAAGATCAAAGGCGGTGATGTTAAAGGTGACCAGTCCCTCTGGATCTTGTGCGTTTACCGTTACATCCGCACTTGCAATGGTGGTGCCGTTTGTGCTCATTGTGTAAGTTTCACCTAGAATCGTAATGTCTGCTTTTTTGAGTATCTCATCGGCGGTGATTGTTATGGCGATAATATCATCTATGGTTGCAAAAGTAGAGTTTGAATTGTCGCTGGATATGCTCAAAGTTGACAGTTTCGGATCTATTGTATCAACTCGGACTACGCCGGATGTGATGTTTTTCTGTGTTACGGAAAATGTATTGCTAGAGCTATCGTCTGCTGTAATGTTGAACATTATCAGTCCGTTTGAAGCATTTTGCGGGACAGTAACGTTTGCAAACGCAGTATCATTTGTTACAGTCATGGTGATATTGTCATTATCAAATATTTGTAAAATTGCGTTCATGATTGGTTCTGTTGCCACTAGGGTGATGTTTATCATATCACCTGCCTTTGCAAGCGTCTGGTCTGCATTGTTGCTGCTAACTCTGAGATCTGCATCACCTGGTGCGGTGCGGTCTATTGTGACGTTTGAAGATGTTAGATTTCTCTGATCTGCATTCAGAGTGTTTCCTGCAAGATCAGCTGCTGTGATATCAAAGGTGACATTCCCTTCCGAAGATTGTGTATCTACCGTTACATTTGCACTTGCAGTTGTGTCAATTACGTTCATTGTATAAGTATTACCTAGAACCGTAATGTTTGCCTCTTTGAGTGCCTCACTGGCGGTGATTGTTATGGTCAGATTATCGTTCAAGGTTGCAAAGGATGGGACAGTGTTGTCGCTGTATATGGTCAGATTCATCAGCTGTGGGTTTGTGCGGTCTATTGTGACGTTTGTAGGGCTATTTGTTTGGGTTGCTGTCAAGTTATTTTCTGCAAGATCAAAGGCGGTGATGTTAAAGGTGACCTGCCCTTCTAGATCTTGTGCGTTTACCGTTACATCCGCACTTGCAATGGTGGTGCCGTTTGTGCTCATTGTGTAAGTTTCACCTAGAATCGTAATGTCTGCTTTTTTGAGTATCTCATCGGCGGTGATTGTTATGGTTAGAATATCATTTATGGTTGCAAGTGTAGGGGTGGGGTTGTCGCTTGATATGGTTAAAGTTGCTAGGACTGGATCTGTGCGGTCTATTGTGACGTTTACAGAGCTATCTGTTTGGTCTACAGTCAAGTTGTTTCCTGCAAGATCAAAAGCGGTGATGTTAAAGGCGACTTCCCCTTGTGGAGCTTCAACAGTTACCGTTACGTTTGCACTTGCAATGACGCCATTTATGGTCATAATATAGGTGGCATTTAGAAGCGTAACGTTTGCCTCCTTGAGTGCCTCATTGGCGGTAATTGTTATGGTTAGAATATCGTTTATGGTTGCAAGGGATGTGACAGAGTTGTCGCTGTATATGGTCAGGTTTGCCAAAGTCGGGTCTGTTTCATCTACTATCCTGATGATTCGGTTCACACTATCTCCTGGATTTCCTGCAGAATCATTATTTGCTGTATACGTGTAATTATAAACAGAACCTAGTACTGTAACATCAAGTGTAGCGTTTTTTGTGAGGGTGTAACTGTCTGAATAGTTTGGATCTCCGTCAGATACATTGGCGTCTGGAACCAAAGCTGTATTATCGTTTTGGGCTATGGTATAGTCTGCAGATCCTACCAGTGTTATGCTTGGAGGTATTGTATCGACAAATATGTTGGAGCCGGGTAGATCGTTTTCTGTTATATTCAGGGTTACTCCGTTGGCATTTGTAACCGTAATGGTAAAAGTGGCGTTTGATTCGATTGTACTAGTTGGAATTACACGACTTGCTGCGAGGGTACTACCTGACGAAGAATTAGTAGTGAGTGGACCGTTTTGAATTTGTACCGTATCGCTTGTAATGGTATCGTTTATCACCAACGTTAGAGTCAGCGCATCACCAGCTTTTGCGTATTGGGTGTTTTGGTTGGAAGATGTAAAGGTTAATGCGTTAATTTTAATTGGTGGTGCATCCTGTACTGTAACAGTCCGTGTTATGACAGGTCCAATATTACCAGCAGGATCATCAGGTGCTGTATAAGTGAGGGTATAATTGCCAACTATTGCAGTATTTACATTGCCGGCTCCGGATACTTGTACGCTACCTGTTGCATATGATGCATCAGATGCTGTGGCGTTTTTATCCACATATGTGGAATTTGTGAAAACAATGGTGTTGTTTGCACCGTTTAATGTTATACTAGGTGCAGTTGTATCTATGGCAATATTTGATCCAGTCAGATTTGTATTTGTAAATGTTCTAAATGTGAAATTATCCTCGTTGAATGCGGTAATCGAAAATGTGACGCTGGCAGTATCAGTAAAGGTTCCATCAACTGTTACCGTGGCCAATACAGTATTATCGGTGACAGCATATGTAGCAGAATTGCTTGCAATTACCCCTGTAACATTACCAATCGTGCCGTTTGCAACAAGCGTTACTGTAATCACATCCCCGTCTTTGGCAAAAGAGGTGTTTACATTGTTGTTTGATTCAATTGTCAGCGAATTCAGACCCAGAGGTTTTGCAAATACTGTAACTATTCTAGTTATTTGATTCGGCTCGTTACCTGCCGCATCTGCTGTGCCAGTATAGGTAATGGTTTTTGTGCCAAGTGTAGAGGTGTCAATTGATGAGGCAGATGCTGGACCGGCATATGATGCATTGCCATCATCTGATACAGTTGTGCCCGGATCCGGATATGTCTCACCCTGGAGTACAGAATCATTGCCTCCAGTCAGGTTAATTACGGGTTTTATCGTATCTATTATGATAGATGAGCTATCTGTGATATCACTATTTGTTAATGTGATTTTGTTGCCACTAGAGTTTGTAGCAGTAATTGAAAACGTGGCATTTCCATCATCGCCGGACTGGACTGTACCGGTAAACGTAGCAGAGCCCCCGGTTGTAGTATTTGTAAATGATCTGCCAAGCAAGACTCCAGTAAGGCTGTTAAGATTTGTACCATCCGTTACAAGAGTGACGGTTACAGTTTTGCCCGCATTTGCATAATTATTTCCAGAATTGCTTGCAATACTCAGCGAGTTGATATTTATTGGCGGTGCATTCTGTACTGTAACAGTCCGTGTTATGACAGGTCCAATATTACCTGCAGGATCAACAGGTGCAGTATAAGTGAGGGTATAATTGCCAGCTGTTGCAGTATTTACAGTGCCGGCTCCGGATACCTGTACGCTACCTGTTGCATATGATGCATCAGATGCTGTGGCGTTTTTATCCACATATGTGGAATTTGTGAAAACTAGAGTATTGTTTGCACCGTTTAATGTTATACTAGGTGCAGTTGTATCTATGGCAATATTTGATCCAGTCAGGTCTGTATTTGTAAATGTTCTAAATGTGGAATTATCCTCGTTGTATGCGGTAATCGAAAATGTGACGCTGACAGTATCAGTAAAGGCTCCATCAACTGTTACCGTAGCTGATGCATTATTGCCGGTGACATTGTATGTAGCAGAATTGCCTGCAATTACTCCTGTAACATTACCAATCGTGCCGTTTACAGCAAGCGTTACTGTAATCACATCCCCGTCTTTGGCAAAAGAGGTGTTTACATTGTTATTTGATTCAATTGTCAGCGAATTTATACCCAAAGGTTTTGCCAATACTGTAACTATTCTAGTTATTTGATTCGGCTCGTTACCTGCCGCATCCGCTGTGCCAGTATAGGTAATGGTTTTTGCGCCAAGTGTAGAGGTGTCAATTGATGAGGCAGATACTGGACCGGCATATGATGCATTGCCATCATCTGATACAGTTGTGCCCGGATCCTGATATGTCTCACCCTGGAGTACAAAATCATTGCCTCCAGTCAGGTTAATTACGGGTTTTATCGTATCTATTGTGACATATGAGCCATCTGTGATGTCAGCATTTGTTATTGAAATTTGGCTGCCACTAGAGTTTGTAGCAGTAATTGAAAACGTGGCATTTCCGTCATCGCCGGACTGGACTGTACCGGTAAACGTAGCAGAGCCCCCGGTTGTAGTATTTGTAAATGATCTGCCAAGCAAGACTCCAGTAAGGCTGTTAAGATTTGTACCATCCGTTACAAGAGTGACGGTTACAGTTTTGCTCTCATTTGCATAATTATTTCCAGAATTGCTTGCAATACTCAGCGAGTTAACATTTATTGGCGGTGCATCATGTACTGTAACAGTCCGTGTTATGACCGGTCCAATATTACCTGCAGGATCATCAGGTGCAGTATAAGTGAGAGTATAGATGGCATTTGTTGTAGTATCTACATTGCCGGCTCCGGATACCTGTACGCTACCTGTTGCATATGATGCATCAGATGCTGTGGCGTTTGGATCCTCATATGGTTGATTCATGTTAACAATGGTGTTGTTTGCACCGTTTAATGTTATACTAGGTGCAGTTGTATCTATGGCAATATTTGATCCAGTCAGGTCTGTATTTGTAAATACTCTAAATGTGGAATTATCCTCGTTGTATACGGTAATCGAAAATGTGACGCTGGCAGTATCGGTAAAGGTTCCATCAACTGTTACCATAACTGATGCATTATTGCCGGTGACAGTGTATGTAGCAGAATTGCTGGCAATTGTTCCTATTGCATAATCAATCGTGCCGTTTGCAACAAGCGTTACTGTAATCACATCCCCGTCTTTGGCAAAAGAGGTGTTTACATTGTTGTTTGATTCAATTGTCAGCGAATTTATACCCAGAGGTTTTGCCAATACTGTAACTATTCTAGTTATTTGATCCGGCTCGTTACCTGCCGCATCTGCTGTGCCAGTATAGGTAATGATTTTTACACCAAGTGTAGAGGTGTTAATTGATGAGGCAGATACAGAACCGGCATATGATGTATTGTTACCATCTGATACAGTTGTGCCCGGATCCTGATATGTCTCACCCTGGAATACAGAACCTACACCGCCAGTCAAAACAATTACGGGTTTTATCGTATCTATTGTGACAGATGAGCTGTCTGTGATGTTTGCATTTGTTATTGAAATTTGGTTGCCACTAGAGTTTGTCACGGTAATTGAAAACGCGGCATCTCCATCATCGCCGGATACGACAGTGGCAGTAAATTCAGCAGAGCCGCCGTTTGTAGTATTTGTAAATGATCTACCAAGCAGTGTTCCAGTAAAGTTGCCAAGATCCGAACCATCAGTGGCAAGTGTGACAGTTATGGTTTTGCCTGCATTTGCATAATTGGTGCCTGATGAGCTTGCAATAGTCAGCGAGTTGATTGTAATTGGTTCAGCCTCAACCACTGTAACTGTTCGTGTTACACTAGAACCGGCATTTCCTGCCCCATCAGTAGCTGCAGTATACGTATACGTTACTGTAGAGTTTATCACGCCAGTGTCCAAAGTGCCGTTGATTGTGATAGTAAAGGTATCCGGATAGTTTGGGTCCCCATCAGTTATGATCGCACCAGGGATGAACGGATCAGTTGAATTCAAAATTACCGTAAAAGATGAGTTGCCGATGAGGGATATTTCAGGTGCGATTGTATCGATGAATATATTGCTACTCTGCGATATGCCACTCTCTGTTACAGACAGGGTTGCACCATTAGTGTTTGAAACCTGTATTGCAAAGGTTGCATACGATTCTGTTTGTACAGAGGGTACAGTTATTGCTGCACTAAAATCGGCACCGCTTATGGATACGGTGGGGGTTAATCCCAGTATTTGGCTTGAATTAGATGAGATTGTGTCATTTACGGTAAATTGTACGGTGAGTGTATCACCTGTTTTGGCATATGTTGGATTTGTATTGCTACTAGATATAGTCAGTGGTGCAGATTCCAGTTTTATGATTTGGAGACCGTCATTATTTGAGGCTATAAATGCATATGTTGTGCCATTTATGGTTGTAGTAATGACATCTCTTGGGTTATCCAGATTTACATAACCGCCAGTATTATCCGTGGGAGAATATGCAGGTTGGGGGTTGTATGGGTCTGTAATGTCTATGATTTGGACGCCATCATCAATAATGGATACTGTCAAAGCATAAACTGATGATCCTACAGTTACGGTGGTGATCCTATATGGACCATCTAGTTCATCATAGCCATCTATTCCATCTGTTACGCTTGATGCATTTGATGGGTTGTATGGGTCTGTAATGTTTATGATTTGGATGCTATCATCATTAAAGGATGCCACCAAGGCATAAACTGATGATCCTACAGTTACGGTGGTGATGCCATATGCACCATCTAGTTTATCATAGCCATCCATTCCATCTGTTACACTTGATGTATTTGATGGGTTGTATGGGTCTGTAATGTCTATGATTTGGGCGCCATCATCATTATTGGATGCCACCAAGGCATAAACTGATGCACCGATTATTACAGTGGTAATGTCAAATGCGCCTCCTAGTTCCAAATAACCATCCGTATCATCGGTAAGGTAGGATACATGTGATGGGCTGTGGGGGTTTGTAACGTCTATGATTTGGACGCCGTTTGTAGGATTGCCAGATGCAAACAGTGCAAAAGTTGAGGCACCTATTGTTACGGTTGTAACGCTTTGTGCATTGTATAGTCGCGGATAGTCTGTGCCGTTTACAAGTGTTGTAATAACAGATGGGGATGCAGGTGAGCTGATGTCGAGTATACTAGTAATGCCGATACCGCCTGCAGCTATGGCATATTGGGTATTATCTATTGTAAAGATGGATGTTTTGTATGTAGGTGTGAAACTGGCATTATTAAATACTACACTAGGTGATGCAGGATTTGTAACGTCTGCAATAATCCATGCTCCGCCAGATCCTTCCGCTAACAAGGCATATGTTTTACCACTTGTTTCAAACAGATTGATGGTAGTAGGAGGTATATTGGTTGGAAAATCAGTACCACGGGTTAGTGTTCCACTCGGAGAGTGGATAAATTTAGTTACAAGCACCAACGGCGCCGCATCCGAAACAATCACAGTACGGGATATGGTGTTACCTGGATTTCCTGCAGGATCATCAGGTGCAGTATAAGTGAGAATATAGTTGCCAGATGTTGCAATATTTACAGTGCCGACTCCGGATACTTGTACGCTACCTGTTGCATATGATATATCAGTTGCCGTGGCACCTAGATCCGTATAGGAGGAATTTGTTACAACGAAGGTGTTGTTTGCACCGTTTAATGTTATGCTAGGTGCAGTTGTATCTATGGCAATATTTGATCCAGTCAGATTTGCATTTGTAAATGTTCTAAATGTGGAATTATCCTCGTTGAATGCGGTAATCGAAAATGTGACGCTGGCAGTATCGGCAAAGGTTCCATCAACTGTTACCGTGGCCAATACAGTATTATTGGTGACAGCATATGTAACAGAATTGCTTGCAATTACTCCTGCAATTACTCCTGTAGCATTACCAATCGTGCCGTTTGCAACAAGCGTTACTGTAATCACATCCCCGTCTTTGGTAAAAGAGGTGTTTACATTGTTGTTTGATTCAATTGTCAGCGAATTTATACCCAGAGGTTTTGCAAATACTGTAACTATTCTAGTTATTTGATTCGGCTCGTTACCTGCCGCATCTGCTGTGCCAGTATAGGTAATGTTTTGTGGGCCAAGTATCGTGGTGTTTATTGATGTGGCAGATACGGGACCTGCATATGATGCATTGTTAATATCTGATACAGTTGTGCCCGGATCCTGATATGTCTCACCCTGGAGTACAGAATCATTGCCTCCAGTCAGGGCAATTACGGGTTTTATCGTATCTATTGTGACATATGAGCCGTCTGTGATGTTTGCATTTGTTATTGAAATTTGGCTGCCACTAGAGTTTGTCACGGTAATTGAAAACGTGGCATTTCCATCATCGCCGGACTGGACTGTACCGGCAAACGTAGCAGAGCCTCCGGTTGTAGTATTTGTAAATGATCTGTCAAGCAAGACTCCAGTAAGGCTGTTAAGATTTGTGCCATCCGTTACAAGAGTGACAGTTACGGTTTTGCCCGCATTTGCATAATTATTTCCAGAATTGCTTGCAATACTCAGCGAGTTAACATTTATTGGCGGTGCATCCTGTACTGTAACAGTCCGTGTTATGACAGGTCCTGTATTGCCTGCATAATCATCAGGTGCAGTATAGGTGAGGGTATAATTGCCAACTAGTGCAGTATTTACATTGCCAGCTCCGGATACCTGTACGCTACCTGTTGCATATGATGTATCAGATGCTGTGGCGTTTGGATCCTCATATGGTTGATTCATGATAACAATGGTGTTGTTTGCACCGTTTAATGTTATACTAGGTGCAGTTGTATCTATGGCAATATTTGATCCGGTCAGATTTGTATTTGTAAATGTTCTAAATGTGGAATTATCCTCGTTGTATACGGTAATCGAAAATGTGACGCTGGCAGTATCAGTAAAGGTTCCATCAACTGTTACCGTATCTGATGCATTATTGCCGGTGACAGTGTATGTAGCAGAATTGCCTGCAATTACCCCTGTAGCATTACCAATCGTGCCGTTTGCAACAAGCGTTACTGTAATCACATCCCCGTCTTTGGCAAAAGAGGTGTTTACATTGTTGTTTGATTCAATTGTCAGCGAATTCAGACCCAGCGGTTTTGCCAATACTGTAACTGTTCTAGTTATTTGATTCGGTTCGTTACCTGCCGCATCTGCTGTGCCAGTATAGGTAATGGTTTTTGCGCCAAGTGTAGAGGTGTCAATTGATGAGGCAGATACTGGACCGGCATATGATGCATTGTTACTATCTGATACTATGGTGCCCGGATCCTGATATGTCTCACCCTGGAGTACAGAATCATTGCCTCCAGTCAGGGCAATTACGGGTTTTATCGTATCTATTGTGACATATGAGCCGTCTGTGATGTTTGCATTTGTTATTGAAATTTGGCTGCCACTAGAGTTTGTCACGGTAATTGAAAACGTGGCATCTCCATCATCGCCGGATACGACAGTGGCAGTAAATTCAGCAGAGCCGCCGTTTGTAGTATTTGTAAATGATCTGCCAAGCAGTGTTCCAGTAAAGTTGCCAAGATCCGAACCATCAGTGGCAAGTGTGACGGTTATGGTTTTGTTTGCATTTGCATAATTGGTGCCTGACGAGCTTGCAATAGTCAGCGAGTTGATTGTAATTGGTTCAGCCTCAACCACTGTAACTGTTCGTGTTACACTAGAACCGGCATTCCCTGCCCCATCTGCTGCAGCAGTATACGTGTACGTTACTGTAGAGTTTATCACGCTAGTATCCAAAGTGCCGTTGATTGTGATAGTAAAGGTATTCGGATAGTTTGGGTCCCCATCAGTTATGATTGCACCAGGGATGAACGGATCAGTTGAATTCAAAATTACCGTAAAAGATGAGTTGCCGATGAGGGATATTTCAGGTGCGATTGTATCGATGAATATGTTATTGCTCTGCGATATGATACTCTCTGTTACAGACAGGGTTGCACCATCAGCGTTTGAAACCTGTATGGCAAAGGTTGCATACGATTCTGTTTGTACAGAGGGTACGGTTAATGTGGCACTATAATTGGCACCATCTAGGGCTACATTAGGGGTTAATCCCAGTATTTGGCTTGTATGAGATGAGATTGTGTCATTTATGGTAAATTGTACGGTGAGTGTATCGCCTGTTTTTGCATATGCTGGATTTGTATTGTTGCTAGTTATGTTAACCGGTGGTGGTGATTCCAGTTTTATGATTTGGAGACCCTCAGCATTTGAGGCTATAAATGCATATGTTGTGCCATTTATGGTTGCAGTAATAACAGCTCTTGGGTTTTCTAGATTTGTATAACCGCCAGTATTATCCACGATGGAAGATGCAGGTTTGGGGTTGTATGGGTCTGTAATGTTTATGATTTGGACGCCATCATCATAAAGGGATGCCACCAAGGCATAAACGGATGATCCTACAGTTACGGTGGTGATGCTATATGGAGCATCTAGTGTATCATAGCCTTCATTTCCGTCTGTTACGCTTGATGCATTTGATGGGTTGTATGGGTCTGTAATGTTTATGATTTGGACGCCATCATCATAAAGGGATGCCACCAAGGCATAAACGGATGATCCTACAGTTACGGTGGTGATGCTAATTGGACCATATAGTGTATCATAGCCTTCATTTCCGTCTGTTACGCTTGATGCATTTGATGGGTTGTATGGGTCTGTAATGTTTATGATTTGGACGCTAGAATCCGAAAAGCCTACCGCCAAGGCATAAACTGATGTACCGATTGTTACAGTGGTGATGTCATGTGCGCCTGCTAGTTTCGAATAACCATCCACATTATCGGTGATGTGTGATACAGGTAAGGGGTTGTGAGGGTTTGTAACGTTTATGATTTGGACGCCGTTTGAAGGATGGTCCGATGCAAACAGTGCAAAAGTTGAGGCACCTATTGTTACGGTTGTAACGCTTTGTGCATTGTATAGTCGCGGATAGTCTGTGCCGTTTACAAGTGTTGCAATAACAGAGGGGGATGCAGGTGAGCTGATGTCGATTATACGAGTAGAATCTTTACCACCTGCAGCTATGGCATATGTGGTATTATCTATTGTAATGATGGATGTTTTGTATGCAGATGCGAAAGAGATATTACTAAATACTATACTAGGTAATGCAGGATTTGTAACGTCTGCAATAATCCATGCTCCGGTAGATCCTCGCGTTAACAAAGCATATGTTTTATCACTTGTTTCAAACAGATTGATGCTTCTAGTAATTATATTGAATGCAAAATCAGTATCTCTTGTTAGTGTTCCACTCGGAGAGTGGATAAATTTAGTTTCAAGCATCAACGGCGCCACATCCGAAACAATCACAGTACGGGATATGGTGTTACCTGGATTTCCTGCAGGATCATCAGGTGCAGTATAAGTGAGAATATAGTTGCCAGATGTTGCAATATTTACATTGCCGACTCCGGATACCTGTACGCTACCTGTTGCATATGATGTATCAGATGCTGTGGCGTTTTTATCCACATATGTGGAATTTGTGAAAACAATGGTGTTGTTTGCACCGTTTAATGTTATACTAGGTGCAGTTGTATCTATGGCAATATTTGATCCAGTCAGATTTGTATCTGTAAATATTTTATATGCAAGATTATCCGCGTTGGATGCGTTAATCGAAAATGTGACGCTGGCAGTATCGGCAAAGGTTCCATCAACTGTTACCGTAGCTGATGCATTATTGCCGGTGACAGTGTATGTAGCAGAATTGCCTACAATTACCCCTGTAACATTACCAATCGTGCCGTTTGCAACAAGCGTTACTGTAATCACATCCCCGTCTTTGGCAAAAGAGGTGTTTACATTGTTGTTTGATTCAATTGTCAGCGAATTTATACCCAGAGGTTTTGCAAATACTGTAACTATTCTAGTTATTTGATTCGGCTCGTTACCTGCCGCATCTGCTGTGCCAGTATAGGTAATGGTTTTTGTGCCAAGTGTAGAGGTGTCAATTGATGAGGCAGATACTGGACCGGCATATGATGCATTGCCATCATCTGATACAGTTGTGCCCGGATCCTGATATGTCTCACCCTGGAGTACAGAATCATTGCCTCCAGTCAGGTTAATTACGGGTTTTATCGTATCTATTATGATAGATGAGCTATCTGTGATATCACTATTTGTTAATGTGATTTTGTTGCCACTAGAGTTTGTAGCAGTAATTGAAAACGTGGCATTTCCATCATCGCCGGACTGGACTGTACCGGTAAACGTAGCAGAGCCCCCGGTTGTAGTATTTGTAAATGATCTGCCAAGCAAGACTCCAGTAAGGCTGTTAAGATTTGTACCATCCGTTACAAGAGTGACGGTTACAGTTTTGCCCGCATTTGCATAATTATTTCCAGAATTGCTTGCAATACTCAGCGAGTTAACATTTATTGGCGGTGCATTCTGTACTGTAACAGTCCGTGTTATGACAGGTCCAATATTACCTGCAGGATCAACAGGTGCAGTATAAGTGAGGGTATAATTGCCAGCTGTTGCAGTATTTACAGTGCCGGCTCCGGATACCTGTACGCTACCTGTTGCATATGATGCATCAGATGCTGTGGCGTTTTTATCCACATATGTGGAATTTGTGAAAACTAGAGTATTGTTTGCACCGTTTAATGTTATACTAGGTGCAGTTGTATCTATGGCAATATTTGATCCAGTCAGGTCTGTATTTGTAAATGTTCTAAATGTGGAATTATCCTCGTTGTATGCGGTAATCGAAAATGTGACGCTGACAGTATCAGTAAAGGCTCCATCAACTGTTACCGTAGCTGATGCATTATTGCCAGTGACATTGTATGTAGCAGAATTGCCTGCAATTACTCCTGTAACATTACCAATCGTGCCGTTTACAGCAAGCGTTACTGTAATCACATCCCCGTCTTTGGCAAAAGAGGTGTTTACACTGTTGTTTGATTCAATTATCAGCGAATTTATACCCAAAGGTTTTGCCAATACTGTAACTATTCTAGTTATTTGATTCGGCTCGTTACCTGCCGCATCCGCTGTGCCAGTATAGGTAATGGTTTTTGCGCCAAGTGTAGAGGTGTCAATTGATGAGGCAGATACTGGACCGGCATATGATGCATTGCCATCATCTGATACAGTTGTGCCCGGATCCTGATATGTCTCACCCTGGAGTACAAAATCATTGCCTCCAGTCAGGTTAATTACGGGTTTTATCGTATCTATTGTGACATATGAGCCATCTGTGATGTCAGCATTTGTTATTGAAATTTGGCTGCCACTAGAGTTTGTAGCAGTAATTGAAAACGTGGCATTTCCGTCATCGCCGGACTGGACTGTACCGGTAAACGTAGCAGAGCCCCCGGTTGTAGTATTTGTAAATGATCTGCCAAGCAAGACTCCAGTAAGGCTGTTAAGATTTGTACCATCCGTTACAAGAGTGACGGTTACAGTTTTGCTCTCATTTGCATAATTATTTCCAGAATTGCTTGCAATACTCAGCGAGTTAACATTTATTGGCGGTGCATCATGTACTGTAACAGTCCGTGTTATGACCGGTCCAATATTACCTGCAGGATCATCAGGTGCAGTATAAGTGAGAGTATAGATGGCATTTGTTGTAGTATCTACATTGCCGGCTCCGGATACCTGTACGCTACCTGTTGCATATGATGCATCAGATGCTGTGGCGTTTGGATCCTCATATGGTTGATTCATGTTAACAATGGTGTTGTTTGCACCGTTTAATGTTATACTAGGTGCAGTTGTATCTATGGCAATATTTGATCCAGTCAGGTCTGTATTTGTAAATACTCTAAATGTGGAATTATCCTCGTTGTATACGGTAATCGAAAATGTGACGCTGGCAGTATCGGTAAAGGTTCCATCAACTGTTACCATAACTGATGCATTATTGCCGGTGACAGTGTATGTAGCAGAATTGCTGGCAATTGTTCCTATTGCATAATCAATCGTGCCGTTTGCAACAAGCGTTACTGTAATCACATCCCCGTCTTTGGCAAAAGAGGTGTTTACATTGTTGTTTGATTCAATTGTCAGCGAATTTATACCCAGAGGTTTTGCCAATACTGTAACTATTCTAGTTATTTGATCCGGCTCGTTACCTGCCGCATCTGCTGTGCCAGTATAGGTAATGATTTTTACACCAAGTGTAGAGGTGTTAATTGATGAGGCAGATACAGAACCGGCATATGATGTATTGTTACCATCTGATACAGTTGTGCCCGGATCCTGATATGTCTCACCCTGGAATACAGAACCTACACCGCCAGTCAAAACAATTACGGGTTTTATCGTATCTATTGTGACAGATGAGCTGTCTGTGATGTTTGCATTTGTTATTGAAATTTGGTTGCCACTAGAGTTTGTCACGGTAATTGAAAACGCGGCATCTCCATCATCGCCGGATACGACAGTGGCAGTAAATTCAGCAGAGCCGCCGTTTGTAGTATTTGTAAATGATCTACCAAGCAGTGTTCCAGTAAAGTTGCCAAGATCCGAACCATCAGTGGCAAGTGTGACAGTTATGGTTTTGCCTGCATTTGCATAATTGGTGCCTGATGAGCTTGCAATAGTCAGCGAGTTGATTGTAATTGGTTCAGCCTCAACCACTGTAACTGTTCGTGTTACACTAGAACCGGCATTTCCTGCCCCATCAGTAGCTGCAGTATACGTATACGTTACTGTAGAGTTTATCACGCCAGTGTCCAAAGTGCCGTTGATTGTGATAGTAAAGGTATCCGGATAGTTTGGGTCCCCATCAGTTATGATTGCACCAGGGATGAACGGATCAGTTGAATTCAAAATTACCGTAAAAGATGAGTTGCCGATGAGGGATATTTCAGGTGCGATTGTATCGATGAATATATTGCTACTCTGCGATATGCCACTCTCTGTTACAGACAGGGTTGCACCATTAGTGTTTGAAACCTGTATTGCAAAGGTTGCATACGATTCTGTTTGTACAGAGGGTACAGTTATTGCTGCACTAAAATCGGCACCGCTTATGGATACGGTGGGGGTTAATCCCAGTATTTGGCTTGAATTAGATGAGATTGTGTCATTTACGGTAAATTGTACGGTGAGTGTATCACCTGTTTTGGCATATGTTGGATTTGTATTGCTACTAGATATAGTCAGTGGTGCAGATTCCAGTTTTATGATTTGGAGACCGTCATTATTTGAGGCTATAAATGCATATGTTGTGCCATTTATGGTTGTAGTAATGACATCTCTTGGGTTATCCAGATTTACATAACCGCCAGTATTATCCGTGGGAGAATATGCAGGTTGGGGGTTGTATGGGTCTGTAATGTCTATGATTTGGACGCCATCATCAATAATGGATACTGTCAAAGCATAAACTGATGATCCTACAGTTACGGTGGTGATCCTATATGGACCATCTAGTTCATCATAGCCATCTATTCCATCTGTTACGCTTGATGCATTTGATGGGTTGTATGGGTCTGTAATGTTTATGATTTGGATGCTATCATCATTAAAGGATGCCACCAAGGCATAAACTGATGATCCTACAGTTACGGTGGTGATGCCATATGCACCATCTAGTTTATCATAGCCATCCATTCCATCTGTTACACTTGATGTATTTGATGGGTTGTATGGGTCTGTAATGTCTATGATTTGGACGCCATCATCATTATTGGATGCCACCAAGGCATAAACTGATGCACCGATTATTACAGTGGTAATGTCAAATGCGCCTCCTAGTTCCAAATAACCATCCGTATCATCGGTAAGGTAGGATACATGTGATGGGCTGTGGGGGTTTGTAACGTCTATGATTTGGACGCCGTTTGTAGGATTGCCAGATGCAAACAGTGCAAAAGTTGAGGCACCTATTGTTACGGTTGTAACGCTTTGTGCATTGTATAGTCGCGGATAGTCTGTGCCGTTTACAAGTGTTGTAATAACAGATGGGGATGCAGGTGAGCTGATGTCGAGTATACTAGTAATGCCGATACCGCCTGCAGCTATGGCATATTGGGTATTATCTATTGTAAAGATGGATGTTTTGTATGTAGGTGTGAAACTGGCATTATTAAATACTACACTAGGTGATGCAGGATTTGTAACGTCTGCAATAATCCATGCTCCGCCAGATCCTTCCGCTAACAAGGCATATGTTTTACCACTTGTTTCAAACAGATTGATGGTAGTAGGAGGTATATTGGTTGGAAAATCAGTACCACGGGTTAGTGTTCCACTCGGAGAGTGGATAAATTTAGTTACAAGCACCAACGGCGCCGCATCCGAAACAATCACAGTACGGGATATGGTGTTACCTGGATTTCCTGCAGGATCATCAGGTGCAGTATAAGTGAGAATATAGTTGCCAGATGTTGCAATATTTACAGTGCCGACTCCGGATACTTGTACGCTACCTGTTGCATATGATATATCAGTTGCCGTGGCACCTAGATCCGTATAGGAGGAATTTGTTACAACGAAGGTGTTGTTTGCACCGTTTAATGTTATGCTAGGTGCAGTTGTATCTATGGCAATATTTGATCCAGTCAGATTTGCATTTGTAAATGTTCTAAATGTGGAATTATCCTCGTTGAATGCGGTAATCGAAAATGTGACGCTGGCAGTATCGGCAAAGGTTCCATCAACTGTTACCGTGGCCAATACAGTATTATTGGTGACAGCATATGTAACAGAATTGCTTGCAATTACTCCTGTAGCATTACCAATCGTGCCGTTTGCAACAAGCGTTACTGTAATCACATCCCCGTCTTTGGTAAAAGAGGTGTTTACATTGTTGTTTGATTCAATTGTCAGCGAATTTATACCCAGAGGTTTTGCAAATACTGTAACTATTCTAGTTATTTGATTCGGCTCGTTACCTGCCGCATCTGCTGTGCCAGTATAGGTAATGTTTTGTGGGCCAAGTATCGTGGTGTTTATTGATGTGGCAGATACGGGACCTGCATATGATGCATTGTTAATATCTGATACAGTTGTGCCCGGATCCTGATATGTCTCACCCTGGAGTACAGAATCATTGCCTCCAGTCAGGGCAATTACGGGTTTTATCGTATCTATTGTGACATATGAGCCGTCTGTGATGTTTGCATTTGTTATTGAAATTTGGCTGCCACTAGAGTTTGTCACGGTAATTGAAAACGTGGCATTTCCATCATCGCCGGACTGGACTGTACCGGCAAACGTAGCAGAGCCTCCGGTTGTAGTATTTGTAAATGATCTGTCAAGCAAGACTCCAGTAAGGCTGTTAAGATTTGTGCCATCCGTTACAAGAGTGACAGTTACGGTTTTGCCCGCATTTGCATAATTATTTCCAGAATTGCTTGCAATACTCAGCGAGTTAACATTTATTGGCGGTGCATCCTGTACTGTAACAGTCCGTGTTATGACAGGTCCTGTATTGCCTGCATAATCATCAGGTGCAGTATAGGTGAGGGTATAATTGCCAACTAGTGCAGTATTTACATTGCCAGCTCCGGATACCTGTACGCTACCTGTTGCATATGATGTATCAGATGCTGTGGCGTTTGGATCCTCATATGGTTGATTCATGATAACAATGGTGTTGTTTGCACCGTTTAATGTTATACTAGGTGCAGTTGTATCTATGGCAATATTTGATCCGGTCAGATTTGTATTTGTAAATGTTCTAAATGTGGAATTATCCTCGTTGTATACGGTAATCGAAAATGTGACGCTGGCAGTATCAGTAAAGGTTCCATCAACTGTTACCGTAGCTGATGCATTATTGCCGGTGACAGTGTATGTAGCAGAATTGCCTGCAATTACCCCTGTAGCATTACCAATCGTGCCGTTTGCAACAAGCGTTACTGTAATCACATCCCCGTCTTTGGCAAAAGAGGTGTTTACATTGTTATTTGATTCAATTGTTAGCGAATTTATACCCAGAGGTTTTGCAAATACTGTAACTATTCTAGTTATTTGATCCGGCTCGTTACCTGCCGCATCTGCTGTGCCAGTATAGGTAATGGTTTTTGCGCCAAGTGTAGAGGTGTCAATTGATGAGGCAGATACTGGACCGGCATATGATGCATTGCCATCATCTGATACAGTTGTGCCCGGATCCGGATATGTCTCACCCTGGAGTACAGAATCATTGCCTCCAGTCAGGTTAATTACGGGTTTTATCGTATCTATTATGATAGATGAGCTATCTGTGATATCACTATTTGTTAATGTGATTTTGTTGCCACTAGAGTTTGTAGCAGTAATTGAAAACGTGGCATTTCCATCATCGCCGGACTGGACTGTACCGGTAAACGTAGCAGAGCCCCCGGTTGTAGTATTTGTAAATGATCTGCCAAGCAAGACTCCAGTAAGGCTGTTAAGATTTGTACCATCCGTTACAAGAGTGACGGTTACAGTTTTGCCCGCATTTGCATAATTATTTCCAGAATTGCTTGCAATACTCAGCGAGTTAACATTTATTGGCGGTGCATTCTGTACTGTAACAGTCCGTGTTATGACAGGTCCAATATTACCTGCAGGATCAACAGGTGCAGTATAAGTGAGGGTATAATTGCCAGCTGTTGCAGTATTTACAGTGCCGGCTCCGGATACCTGTACGCTACCTGTTGCATATGATGCATCAGATGCTGTGGCGTTTTTATCCACATATGTGGAATTTGTGAAAACTAGAGTATTGTTTGCACCGTTTAATGTTATACTAGGTGCAGTTGTATCTATGGCAATATTTGATCCAGTCAGGTCTGTATTTGTAAATGTTCTAAATGTGGAATTATCCTCGTTGTATGCGGTAATCGAAAATGTGACGCTGACAGTATCAGTAAAGGCTCCATCAACTGTTACCGTAGCTGATGCATTATTGCCAGTGACATTGTATGTAGCAGAATTGCCTGCAATTACTCCTGTAACATTACCAATCGTGCCGTTTACAGCAAGCGTTACTGTAATCACATCCCCGTCTTTGGCAAAAGAGGTGTTTACATTGTTATTTGATTCAATTGTCAGCGAATTTATACCCAAAGGTTTTGCCAATACTGTAACTATTCTAGTTATTTGATTCGGCTCGTTACCTGCCGCATCCGCTGTGCCAGTATAGGTAATGGTTTTTGCGCCAAGTGTAGAGGTGTCAATTGATGAGGCAGATACTGGACCGGCATATGATGCATTGCCATCATCTGATACAGTTGTGCCCGGATCCTGATATGTCTCACCCTGGAGTACAAAATCATTGCCTCCAGTCAGGTTAATTACGGGTTTTATCGTATCTATTGTGACATATGAGCCATCTGTGATGTCAGCATTTGTTATTGAAATTTGGCTGCCACTAGAGTTTGTAGCAGTAATTGAAAACGTGGCATTTCCGTCATCGCCGGACTGGACTGTACCGGTAAACGTAGCAGAGCCCCCGGTTGTAGTATTTGTAAATGATCTGCCAAGCAAGACTCCAGTAAGGCTGTTAAGATTTGTACCATCCGTTACAAGAGTGACGGTTACAGTTTTGCTCTCATTTGCATAATTATTTCCAGAATTGCTTGCAATACTCAGCGAGTTAACATTTATTGGCGGTGCATCATGTACTGTAACAGTCCGTGTTATGACCGGTCCAATATTACCTGCAGGATCATCAGGTGCAGTATAAGTGAGAGTATAGATGGCATTTGTTGTAGTATCTACATTGCCGGCTCCGGATACCTGTACGCTACCTGTTGCATATGATGCATCAGATGCTGTGGCGTTTGGATCCTCATATGGTTGATTCATGTTAACAATGGTGTTGTTTGCACCGTTTAATGTTATACTAGGTGCAGTTGTATCTATGGCAATATTTGATCCAGTCAGGTCTGTATTTGTAAATACTCTAAATGTGGAATTATCCTCGTTGTATACGGTAATCGAAAATGTGACGCTGGCAGTATCGGTAAAGGTTCCATCAACTGTTACCATAACTGATGCATTATTGCCGGTGACAGTGTATGTAGCAGAATTGCTGGCAATTGTTCCTATTGCATAATCAATCGTGCCGTTTGCAACAAGCGTTACTGTAATCACATCCCCGTCTTTGGCAAAAGAGGTGTTTACATTGTTGTTTGATTCAATTGTCAGCGAATTTATACCCAGAGGTTTTGCCAATACTGTAACTATTCTAGTTATTTGATCCGGCTCGTTACCTGCCGCATCTGCTGTGCCAGTATAGGTAATGATTTTTACACCAAGTGTAGAGGTGTTAATTGATGAGGCAGATACAGAACCGGCATATGATGTATTGTTACCATCTGATACAGTTGTGCCCGGATCCTGATATGTCTCACCCTGGAATACAGAACCTACACCGCCAGTCAAAACAATTACGGGTTTTATCGTATCTATTGTGACAGATGAGCTGTCTGTGATGTTTGCATTTGTTATTGAAATTTGGTTGCCACTAGAGTTTGTCACGGTAATTGAAAACGCGGCATCTCCATCATCGCCGGATACGACAGTGGCAGTAAATTCAGCAGAGCCGCCGTTTGTAGTATTTGTAAATGATCTACCAAGCAGTGTTCCAGTAAAGTTGCCAAGATCCGAACCATCAGTGGCAAGTGTGACAGTTATGGTTTTGCCTGCATTTGCATAATTGGTGCCTGATGAGCTTGCAATAGTCAGCGAGTTGATTGTAATTGGTTCAGCCTCAACCACTGTAACTGTTCGTGTTACACTAGAACCGGCATTTCCTGCCCCATCAGTAGCTGCAGTATACGTATACGTTACTGTAGAGTTTATCACGCCAGTGTCCAAAGTGCCGTTGATTGTGATAGTAAAGGTATCCGGATAGTTTGGGTCCCCATCAGTTATGATTGCACCAGGGATGAACGGATCAGTTGAATTCAAAATTACCGTAAAAGATGAGTTGCCGATGAGGGATATTTCAGGTGCGATTGTATCGATGAATATATTGCTACTCTGCGATATGCCACTCTCTGTTACAGACAGGGTTGCACCATTAGTGTTTGAAACCTGTATTGCAAAGGTTGCATACGATTCTGTTTGTACAGAGGGTACAGTTATTGCTGCACTAAAATCGGCACCGCTTATGGATACGGTGGGGGTTAATCCCAGTATTTGGCTTGAATTAGATGAGATTGTGTCATTTACGGTAAATTGTACGGTGAGTGTATCACCTGTTTTGGCATATGTTGGATTTGTATTGCTACTAGATATAGTCAGTGGTGCAGATTCCAGTTTTATGATTTGGAGACCGTCATTATTTGAGGCTATAAATGCATATGTTGTGCCATTTATGGTTGTAGTAATGACATCTCTTGGGTTATCCAGATTTACATAACCGCCAGTATTATCCGTGGGAGAATATGCAGGTTGGGGGTTGTATGGGTCTGTAATGTCTATGATTTGGACGCCATCATCAATAATGGATACTGTCAAAGCATAAACTGATGATCCTACAGTTACGGTGGTGATCCTATATGGACCATCTAGTTCATCATAGCCATCTATTCCATCTGTTACGCTTGATGCATTTGATGGGTTGTATGGGTCTGTAATGTTTATGATTTGGATGCTATCATCATTAAAGGATGCCACCAAGGCATAAACTGATGATCCTACAGTTACGGTGGTGATGCCATATGCACCATCTAGTTTATCATAGCCATCCATTCCATCTGTTACACTTGATGTATTTGATGGGTTGTATGGGTCTGTAATGTCTATGATTTGGACGCCATCATCATTATTGGATGCCACCAAGGCATAAACTGATGCACCGATTATTACAGTGGTAATGTCAAATGCGCCTCCTAGTTCCAAATAACCATCCGTATCATCGGTAAGGTAGGATACATGTGATGGGCTGTGGGGGTTTGTAACGTCTATGATTTGGACGCCGTTTGTAGGATTGCCAGATGCAAACAGTGCAAAAGTTGAGGCACCTATTGTTACGGTTGTAACGCTTTGTGCATTGTATAGTCGCGGATAGTCTGTGCCGTTTACAAGTGTTGTAATAACAGATGGGGATGCAGGTGAGCTGATGTCGAGTATACTAGTAATGCCGATACCGCCTGCAGCTATGGCATATTGGGTATTATCTATTGTAAAGATGGATGTTTTGTATGTAGGTGTGAAACTGGCATTATTAAATACTACACTAGGTGATGCAGGATTTGTAACGTCTGCAATAATCCATGCTCCGCCAGATCCTTCCGCTAACAAGGCATATGTTTTACCACTTGTTTCAAACAGATTGATGGTAGTAGGAGGTATATTGGTTGGAAAATCAGTACCACGGGTTAGTGTTCCACTCGGAGAGTGGATAAATTTAGTTACAAGCACCAACGGCGCCGCATCCGAAACAATCACAGTACGGGATATGGTGTTACCTGGATTTCCTGCAGGATCATCAGGTGCAGTATAAGTGAGAATATAGTTGCCAGATGTTGCAATATTTACAGTGCCGACTCCGGATACTTGTACGCTACCTGTTGCATATGATATATCAGTTGCCGTGGCACCTAGATCCGTATAGGAGGAATTTGTTACAACGAAGGTGTTGTTTGCACCGTTTAATGTTATGCTAGGTGCAGTTGTATCTATGGCAATATTTGATCCAGTCAGATTTGCATTTGTAAATGTTCTAAATGTGGAATTATCCTCGTTGAATGCGGTAATCGAAAATGTGACGCTGGCAGTATCGGCAAAGGTTCCATCAACTGTTACCGTGGCCAATACAGTATTATTGGTGACAGCATATGTAACAGAATTGCTTGCAATTACTCCTGCAATTACTCCTGTAGCATTACCAATCGTGCCGTTTGCAACAAGCGTTACTGTAATCACATCCCCGTCTTTGGTAAAAGAGGTGTTTACATTGTTGTTTGATTCAATTGTCAGCGAATTTATACCCAGAGGTTTTGCAAATACTGTAACTATTCTAGTTATTTGATTCGGCTCGTTACCTGCCGCATCTGCTGTGCCAGTATAGGTAATGTTTTGTGGGCCAAGTATCGTGGTGTTTATTGATGTGGCAGATACGGGACCTGCATATGATGCATTGTTAATATCTGATACAGTTGTGCCCGGATCCTGATATGTCTCACCCTGGAGTACAGAATCATTGCCTCCAGTCAGGGCAATTACGGGTTTTATCGTATCTATTGTGACATATGAGCCGTCTGTGATGTTTGCATTTGTTATTGAAATTTGGCTGCCACTAGAGTTTGTCACGGTAATTGAAAACGTGGCATTTCCATCATCGCCGGACTGGACTGTACCGGCAAACGTAGCAGAGCCTCCGGTTGTAGTATTTGTAAATGATCTGTCAAGCAAGACTCCAGTAAGGCTGTTAAGATTTGTGCCATCCGTTACAAGAGTGACAGTTACGGTTTTGCCCGCATTTGCATAATTATTTCCAGAATTGCTTGCAATACTCAGCGAGTTAACATTTATTGGCGGTGCATCCTGTACTGTAACAGTCCGTGTTATGACAGGTCCTGTATTGCCTGCATAATCATCAGGTGCAGTATAGGTGAGGGTATAATTGCCAACTAGTGCAGTATTTACATTGCCAGCTCCGGATACCTGTACGCTACCTGTTGCATATGATGTATCAGATGCTGTGGCGTTTGGATCCTCATATGGTTGATTCATGATAACAATGGTGTTGTTTGCACCGTTTAATGTTATACTAGGTGCAGTTGTATCTATGGCAATATTTGATCCGGTCAGATTTGTATTTGTAAATGTTCTAAATGTGGAATTATCCTCGTTGTATACGGTAATCGAAAATGTGACGCTGGCAGTATCAGTAAAGGTTCCATCAACTGTTACCGTATCTGATGCATTATTGCCGGTGACAGTGTATGTAGCAGAATTGCCTGCAATTACCCCTGTAGCATTACCAATCGTGCCGTTTGCAACAAGCGTTACTGTAATCACATCCCCGTCTTTGGCAAAAGAGGTGTTTACATTGTTGTTTGATTCAATTGTCAGCGAATTCAGACCCAGCGGTTTTGCCAATACTGTAACTGTTCTAGTTATTTGATTCGGTTCGTTACCTGCCGCATCTGCTGTGCCAGTATAGGTAATGGTTTTTGCGCCAAGTGTAGAGGTGTCAATTGATGAGGCAGATACTGGACCGGCATATGATGCATTGTTACTATCTGATACTATGGTGCCCGGATCCTGATATGTCTCACCCTGGAGTACAGAATCATTGCCTCCAGTCAGGGCAATTACGGGTTTTATCGTATCTATTGTGACATATGAGCCGTCTGTGATGTTTGCATTTGTTATTGAAATTTGGCTGCCACTAGAGTTTGTCACGGTAATTGAAAACGTGGCATCTCCATCATCGCCGGATACGACAGTGGCAGTAAATTCAGCAGAGCCGCCGTTTGTAGTATTTGTAAATGATCTGCCAAGCAGTGTTCCAGTAAAGTTGCCAAGATCCGAACCATCAGTGGCAAGTGTGACGGTTATGGTTTTGTTTGCATTTGCATAATTGGTGCCTGACGAGCTTGCAATAGTCAGCGAGTTGATTGTAATTGGTTCAGCCTCAACCACTGTAACTGTTCGTGTTACACTAGAACCGGCATTCCCTGCCCCATCTGCTGCAGCAGTATACGTGTACGTTACTGTAGAGTTTATCACGCTAGTATCCAAAGTGCCGTTGATTGTGATAGTAAAGGTATTCGGATAGTTTGGGTCCCCATCAGTTATGATTGCACCAGGGATGAACGGATCAGTTGAATTCAAAATTACCGTAAAAGATGAGTTGCCGATGAGGGATATTTCAGGTGCGATTGTATCGATGAATATGTTATTGCTCTGCGATATGATACTCTCTGTTACAGACAGGGTTGCACCATCAGCGTTTGAAACCTGTATGGCAAAGGTTGCATACGATTCTGTTTGTACAGAGGGTACGGTTAATGTGGCACTATAATTGGCACCATCTAGGGCTACATTAGGGGTTAATCCCAGTATTTGGCTTGTATGAGATGAGATTGTGTCATTTATGGTAAATTGTACGGTGAGTGTATCGCCTGTTTTTGCATATGCTGGATTTGTATTGTTGCTAGTTATGTTAACCGGTGGTGGTGATTCCAGTTTTATGATTTGGAGACCCTCAGCATTTGAGGCTATAAATGCATATGTTGTGCCATTTATGGTTGCAGTAATAACAGCTCTTGGGTTTTCTAGATTTGTATAACCGCCAGTATTATCCACGATGGAAGATGCAGGTTTGGGGTTGTATGGGTCTGTAATGTTTATGATTTGGACGCCATCATCATAAAGGGATGCCACCAAGGCATAAACGGATGATCCTACAGTTACGGTGGTGATGCTATATGGAGCATCTAGTGTATCATAGCCTTCATTTCCGTCTGTTACGCTTGATGCATTTGATGGGTTGTATGGGTCTGTAATGTTTATGATTTGGACGCCATCATCATAAAGGGATGCCACCAAGGCATAAACGGATGATCCTACAGTTACGGTGGTGATGCTAATTGGACCATATAGTGTATCATAGCCTTCATTTCCGTCTGTTACGCTTGATGCATTTGATGGGTTGTATGGGTCTGTAATGTTTATGATTTGGACGCTAGAATCCGAAAAGCCTACCGCCAAGGCATAAACTGATGTACCGATTGTTACAGTGGTGATGTCATGTGCGCCTGCTAGTTTCGAATAACCATCCACATTATCGGTGATGTGTGATACAGGTAAGGGGTTGTGAGGGTTTGTAACGTTTATGATTTGGACGCCGTTTGAAGGATGGTCCGATGCAAACAGTGCAAAAGTTGAGGCACCTATTGTTACGGTTGTAACGCTTTGTGCATTGTATAGTCGCGGATAGTCTGTGCCGTTTACAAGTGTTGCAATAACAGAGGGGGATGCAGGTGAGCTGATGTCGATTATACGAGTAGAATCTTTACCACCTGCAGCTATGGCATATGTGGTATTATCTATTGTAATGATGGATGTTTTGTATGCAGATGCGAAAGAGATATTACTAAATACTATACTAGGTAATGCAGGATTTGTAACGTCTGCAATAATCCATGCTCCGGTAGATCCTCGCGTTAACAAAGCATATGTTTTATCACTTGTTTCAAACAGATTGATGCTTCTAGTAATTATATTGAATGCAAAATCAGTATCTCTTGTTAGTGTTCCACTCGGAGAGTGGATAAATTTAGTTTCAAGCATCAACGGCGCCACATCCGAAACAATCACAGTACGGGATATGGTGTTACCTGGATTTCCTGCAGGATCATCAGGTGCAGTATAAGTGAGAATATAGTTGCCAGATGTTGCAATATTTACATTGCCGACTCCGGATACCTGTACGCTACCTGTTGCATATGATGTATCAGATGCTGTGGCGTTTTTATCCACATATGTGGAATTTGTGAAAACAATGGTGTTGTTTGCACCGTTTAATGTTATACTAGGTGCAGTTGTATCTATGGCAATATTTGATCCAGTCAGATTTGTATCTGTAAATATTTTATATGCAAGATTATCCGCGTTGGATGCGTTAATCGAAAATGTGACGCTGGCAGTATCGGCAAAGGTTCCATCAACTGTTACCGTAGCTGATGCATTATTGCCGGTGACAGTGTATGTAGCAGAATTGCCTACAATTACCCCTGTAACATTACCAATCGTGCCGTTTGCAACAAGCGTTACTGTAATCACATCCCCGTCTTTGGCAAAAGAGGTGTTTACATTGTTGTTTGATTCAATTGTCAGCGAATTTATACCCAGAGGTTTTGCAAATACTGTAACTATTCTAGTTATTTGATTCGGCTCGTTACCTGCCGCATCTGCTGTGCCAGTATAGGTAATGGTTTTTGTGCCAAGTGTAGAGGTGTCAATTGATGAGGCAGATACTGGACCGGCATATGATGCATTGCCATCATCTGATACAGTTGTGCCCGGATCCTGATATGTCTCACCCTGGAGTACAGAATCATTGCCTCCAGTCAGGTTAATTACGGGTTTTATCGTATCTATTATGATAGATGAGCTATCTGTGATATCACTATTTGTTAATGTGATTTTGTTGCCACTAGAGTTTGTAGCAGTAATTGAAAACGTGGCATTTCCATCATCGCCGGACTGGACTGTACCGGTAAACGTAGCAGAGCCCCCGGTTGTAGTATTTGTAAATGATCTGCCAAGCAAGACTCCAGTAAGGCTGTTAAGATTTGTACCATCCGTTACAAGAGTGACGGTTACAGTTTTGCCCGCATTTGCATAATTATTTCCAGAATTGCTTGCAATACTCAGCGAGTTAACATTTATTGGCGGTGCATTCTGTACTGTAACAGTCCGTGTTATGACAGGTCCAATATTACCTGCAGGATCAACAGGTGCAGTATAAGTGAGGGTATAATTGCCAGCTGTTGCAGTATTTACAGTGCCGGCTCCGGATACCTGTACGCTACCTGTTGCATATGATGCATCAGATGCTGTGGCGTTTTTATCCACATATGTGGAATTTGTGAAAACTAGAGTATTGTTTGCACCGTTTAATGTTATACTAGGTGCAGTTGTATCTATGGCAATATTTGATCCAGTCAGGTCTGTATTTGTAAATGTTCTAAATGTGGAATTATCCTCGTTGTATGCGGTAATCGAAAATGTGACGCTGACAGTATCAGTAAAGGCTCCATCAACTGTTACCGTAGCTGATGCATTATTGCCAGTGACATTGTATGTAGCAGAATTGCCTGCAATTACTCCTGTAACATTACCAATCGTGCCGTTTACAGCAAGCGTTACTGTAATCACATCCCCGTCTTTGGCAAAAGAGGTGTTTACATTGTTATTTGATTCAATTGTCAGCGAATTTATACCCAAAGGTTTTGCCAATACTGTAACTATTCTAGTTATTTGATTCGGCTCGTTACCTGCCGCATCCGCTGTGCCAGTATAGGTAATGGTTTTTGCGCCAAGTGTAGAGGTGTCAATTGATGAGGCAGATACTGGACCGGCATATGATGCATTGCCATCATCTGATACAGTTGTGCCCGGATCCTGATATGTCTCACCCTGGAGTACAAAATCATTGCCTCCAGTCAGGTTAATTACGGGTTTTATCGTATCTATTGTGACATATGAGCCATCTGTGATGTCAGCATTTGTTATTGAAATTTGGCTGCCACTAGAGTTTGTAGCAGTAATTGAAAACGTGGCATTTCCGTCATCGCCGGACTGGACTGTACCGGTAAACGTAGCAGAGCCCCCGGTTGTAGTATTTGTAAATGATCTGCCAAGCAAGACTCCAGTAAGGCTGTTAAGATTTGTACCATCCGTTACAAGAGTGACGGTTACAGTTTTGCTCTCATTTGCATAATTATTTCCAGAATTGCTTGCAATACTCAGCGAGTTAACATTTATTGGCGGTGCATCATGCACTGTAACAGTCCGTGTTATGACCGGTCCAATATTACCTGCAGGATCATCAGGTGCAGTATAAGTGAGAGTATAGATGGCATTTGTTGTAGTATCTACATTGCCGGCTCCGGATACCTGTACGCTACCTGTTGCATATGATGCATCAGATGCTGTGGCGTTTGGATCCTCATATGGTTGATTCATGTTAACAATGGTGTTGTTTGCACCGTTTAATGTTATACTAGGTGCAGTTGTATCTATGGCAATATTTGATCCAGTCAGGTCTGTATTTGTAAATACTCTAAATGTGGAATTATCCTCGTTGTATACGGTAATCGAAAATGTGACGCTGGCAGTATCGGTAAAGGTTCCATCAACTGTTACCATAACTGATGCATTATTGCCGGTGACAGTGTATGTAGCAGAATTGCTGGCAATTGTTCCTATTGCATAATCAATCGTGCCGTTTGCAACAAGCGTTACTGTAATCACATCCCCGTCTTTGGCAAAAGAGGTGTTTACATTGTTGTTTGATTCAATTGTCAGCGAATTTATACCCAGAGGTTTTGCCAATACTGTAACTATTCTAGTTATTTGATCCGGCTCGTTACCTGCCGCATCTGCTGTGCCAGTATAGGTAATGATTTTTACACCAAGTGTAGAGGTGTTAATTGATGAGGCAGATACAGAACCGGCATATGATGTATTGTTACCATCTGATACAGTTGTGCCCGGATCCTGATATGTCTCACCCTGGAATACAGAACCTACACCGCCAGTCAAAACAATTACGGGTTTTATCGTATCTATTGTGACAGATGAGCTGTCTGTGATGTTTGCATTTGTTATTGAAATTTGGTTGCCACTAGAGTTTGTCACGGTAATTGAAAACGCGGCATCTCCATCATCGCCGGATACGACAGTGGCAGTAAATTCAGCAGAGCCGCCGTTTGTAGTATTTGTAAATGATCTACCAAGCAGTGTTCCAGTAAAGTTGCCAAGATCCGAACCATCAGTGGCAAGTGTGACAGTTATGGTTTTGCCTGCATTTGCATAATTGGTGCCTGATGAGCTTGCAATAGTCAGCGAGTTGATTGTAATTGGTTCAGCCTCAACCACTGTAACTGTTCGTGTTACACTAGAACCGGCATTTCCTGCCCCATCAGTAGCTGCAGTATACGTATACGTTACTGTAGAGTTTATCACGCCAGTGTCCAAAGTGCCGTTGATTGTGATAGTAAAGGTATCCGGATAGTTTGGGTCCCCATCAGTTATGATTGCACCAGGGATGAACGGATCAGTTGAATTCAAAATTACCGTAAAAGATGAGTTGCCGATGAGGGATATTTCAGGTGCGATTGTATCGATGAATATATTGCTACTCTGCGATATGCCACTCTCTGTTACAGACAGGGTTGCACCATTAGTGTTTGAAACCTGTATTGCAAAGGTTGCATACGATTCTGTTTGTACAGAGGGTACAGTTATTGCTGCACTAAAATCGGCACCGCTTATGGATACGGTGGGGGTTAATCCCAGTATTTGGCTTGAATTAGATGAGATTGTGTCATTTACGGTAAATTGTACGGTGAGTGTATCACCTGTTTTGGCATATGTTGGATTTGTATTGCTACTAGATATAGTCAGTGGTGCAGATTCCAGTTTTATGATTTGGAGACCGTCATTATTTGAGGCTATAAATGCATATGTTGTGCCATTTATGGTTGTAGTAATGACATCTCTTGGGTTATCCAGATTTACATAACCGCCAGTATTATCCGTGGGAGAATATGCAGGTTGGGGGTTGTATGGGTCTGTAATGTCTATGATTTGGACGCCATCATCAATAATGGATACTGTCAAAGCATAAACTGATGATCCTACAGTTACGGTGGTGATCCTATATGGACCATCTAGTTCATCATAGCCATCTATTCCATCTGTTACGCTTGATGCATTTGATGGGTTGTATGGGTCTGTAATGTTTATGATTTGGATGCTATCATCATTAAAGGATGCCACCAAGGCATAAACTGATGATCCTACAGTTACGGTGGTGATGCCATATGCACCATCTAGTTTATCATAGCCATCCATTCCATCTGTTACACTTGATGTATTTGATGGGTTGTATGGGTCTGTAATGTCTATGATTTGGACGCCATCATCATTATTGGATGCCACCAAGGCATAAACTGATGCACCGATTATTACAGTGGTAATGTCAAATGCGCCTCCTAGTTCCAAATAACCATCCGTATCATCGGTAAGGTAGGATACATGTGATGGGCTGTGGGGGTTTGTAACGTCTATGATTTGGACGCCGTTTGTAGGATTGCCAGATGCAAACAGTGCAAAAGTTGAGGCACCTATTGTTACGGTTGTAACGCTTTGTGCATTGTATAGTCGCGGATAGTCTGTGCCGTTTACAAGTGTTGTAATAACAGATGGGGATGCAGGTGAGCTGATGTCGAGTATACTAGTAATGCCGATACCGCCTGCAGCTATGGCATATTGGGTATTATCTATTGTAAAGATGGATGTTTTGTATGTAGGTGTGAAACTGGCATTATTAAATACTACACTAGGTGATGCAGGATTTGTAACGTCTGCAATAATCCATGCTCCGCCAGATCCTTCCGCTAACAAGGCATATGTTTTACCACTTGTTTCAAACAGATTGATGGTAGTAGGAGGTATATTGGTTGGAAAATCAGTACCACGGGTTAGTGTTCCACTCGGAGAGTGGATAAATTTAGTTACAAGCACCAACGGCGCCGCATCCGAAACAATCACAGTACGGGATATGGTGTTACCTGGATTTCCTGCAGGATCATCAGGTGCAGTATAAGTGAGAATATAGTTGCCAGATGTTGCAATATTTACAGTGCCGACTCCGGATACTTGTACGCTACCTGTTGCATATGATATATCAGTTGCCGTGGCACCTAGATCCGTATAGGAGGAATTTGTTACAACGAAGGTGTTGTTTGCACCGTTTAATGTTATGCTAGGTGCAGTTGTATCTATGGCAATATTTGATCCAGTCAGATTTGCATTTGTAAATGTTCTAAATGTGGAATTATCCTCGTTGAATGCGGTAATCGAAAATGTGACGCTGGCAGTATCGGCAAAGGTTCCATCAACTGTTACCGTGGCCAATACAGTATTATTGGTGACAGCATATGTAACAGAATTGCTTGCAATTACTCCTGCAATTACTCCTGTAGCATTACCAATCGTGCCGTTTGCAACAAGCGTTACTGTAATCACATCCCCGTCTTTGGTAAAAGAGGTGTTTACATTGTTGTTTGATTCAATTGTCAGCGAATTTATACCCAGAGGTTTTGCAAATACTGTAACTATTCTAGTTATTTGATTCGGCTCGTTACCTGCCGCATCTGCTGTGCCAGTATAGGTAATGTTTTGTGGGCCAAGTATCGTGGTGTTTATTGATGTGGCAGATACGGGACCTGCATATGATGCATTGTTAATATCTGATACAGTTGTGCCCGGATCCTGATATGTCTCACCCTGGAGTACAGAATCATTGCCTCCAGTCAGGGCAATTACGGGTTTTATCGTATCTATTGTGACATATGAGCCGTCTGTGATGTTTGCATTTGTTATTGAAATTTGGCTGCCACTAGAGTTTGTCACGGTAATTGAAAACGTGGCATTTCCATCATCGCCGGACTGGACTGTACCGGCAAACGTAGCAGAGCCTCCGGTTGTAGTATTTGTAAATGATCTGTCAAGCAAGACTCCAGTAAGGCTGTTAAGATTTGTGCCATCCGTTACAAGAGTGACAGTTACGGTTTTGCCCGCATTTGCATAATTATTTCCAGAATTGCTTGCAATACTCAGCGAGTTAACATTTATTGGCGGTGCATCCTGTACTGTAACAGTCCGTGTTATGACAGGTCCTGTATTGCCTGCATAATCATCAGGTGCAGTATAGGTGAGGGTATAATTGCCAACTAGTGCAGTATTTACATTGCCAGCTCCGGATACCTGTACGCTACCTGTTGCATATGATGTATCAGATGCTGTGGCGTTTGGATCCTCATATGGTTGATTCATGATAACAATGGTGTTGTTTGCACCGTTTAATGTTATACTAGGTGCAGTTGTATCTATGGCAATATTTGATCCGGTCAGATTTGTATTTGTAAATGTTCTAAATGTGGAATTATCCTCGTTGTATACGGTAATCGAAAATGTGACGCTGGCAGTATCAGTAAAGGTTCCATCAACTGTTACCGTAGCTGATGCATTATTGCCGGTAACAGTGTATGTAGCAGAATTGCCTGCAATTACCCCTGTAGCATTACCAATCGTGCCGTTTGCAACAAGCGTTACTGTAATCACATCCCCGTCTTTGGCAAAAGAGGTGTTTACATTGTTGTTTGATTCAATTGTCAGCGAATTTATACCCAGAGGTTTTGCAAATACTGTAACTATTCTAGTTATTTGATTCGGCTCGTTACCTGCCGCATCTGCTGTGCCAGTATAGGTAATGGTTTTTGTGCCAAGTGTAGAGGTGTCAATTGATGAGGCAGATACTGGACCGGCATATGATGCATTGCCATCATCTGATACAGTTGTGCCCGGATCCTGATATGTCTCACCCTGGAGTACAGAATCATTGCCTCCAGTCAGGTTAATTACGGGTTTTATCGTATCTATTATGATAGATGAGCTATCTGTGATATCACTATTTGTTAATGTGATTTTGTTGCCACTAGAGTTTGTAGCAGTAATTGAAAACGTGGCATTTCCATCATCGCCGGACTGGACTGTACCGGTAAACGTAGCAGAGCCCCCGGTTGTAGTATTTGTAAATGATCTGCCAAGCAAGACTCCAGTAAGGCTGTTAAGATTTGTACCATCCGTTACAAGAGTGACGGTTACAGTTTTGCCCGCATTTGCATAATTATTTCCAGAATTGCTTGCAATACTCAGCGAGTTAACATTTATTGGCGGTGCATTCTGTACTGTAACAGTCCGTGTTATGACAGGTCCAATATTACCTGCAGGATCAACAGGTGCAGTATAAGTGAGGGTATAATTGCCAGCTGTTGCAGTATTTACAGTGCCGGCTCCGGATACCTGTACGCTACCTGTTGCATATGATGCATCAGATGCTGTGGCGTTTTTATCCACATATGTGGAATTTGTGAAAACTAGAGTATTGTTTGCACCGTTTAATGTTATACTAGGTGCAGTTGTATCTATGGCAATATTTGATCCAGTCAGGTCTGTATTTGTAAATGTTCTAAATGTGGAATTATCCTCGTTGTATGCGGTAATCGAAAATGTGACGCTGACAGTATCAGTAAAGGCTCCATCAACTGTTACCGTAGCTGATGCATTATTGCCGGTGACATTGTATGTAGCAGAATTGCCTGCAATTACTCCTGTAACATTACCAATCGTGCCGTTTACAGCAAGCGTTACTGTAATCACATCCCCGTCTTTGGCAAAAGAGGTGTTTACACTGTTGTTTGATTCAATTATCAGCGAATTTATACCCAAAGGTTTTGCCAATACTGTAACTATTCTAGTTATTTGATTCGGCTCGTTACCTGCCGCATCCGCTGTGCCAGTATAGGTAATGGTTTTTGCGCCAAGTGTAGAGGTGTCAATTGATGAGGCAGATACTGGACCGGCATATGATGCATTGCCATCATCTGATACAGTTGTGCCCGGATCCTGATATGTCTCACCCTGGAGTACAAAATCATTGCCTCCAGTCAGGTTAATTACGGGTTTTATCGTATCTATTGTGACATATGAGCCATCTGTGATGTCAGCATTTGTTATTGAAATTTGGCTGCCACTAGAGTTTGTAGCAGTAATTGAAAACGTGGCATTTCCGTCATCGCCGGACTGGACTGTACCGGTAAACATAGCAGAGCCTCCGGTTGTAGTATTTGTAAATGATCTGCCAAGCAAGACTCCAGTAAGGCTGTTAAGATTTGTACCATCCGTTACAAGAGTGACGGTTACAGTTTTGCTCTCATTTGCATAATTATTTCCAGAATTGCTTGCAATACTCAGCGAGTTAACATTTATTGGCGGTGCATCATGTACTGTAACAGTCCGTGTTATGACCGGTCCAATATTACCTGCAGGATCATCCGGTGCAGTATAAGTGAGAGTATAGATGGCATTTGTTGTAGTATCTACATTGCCGGCTCCGGATACCTGTACGCTACCTGTTGCATATGATGCATCAGATGCTGTGGCGTTTGGATCCTCATATGGTTGATTCATGTTAACAATGGTGTTGTTTGCACCGTTTAATGTTATACTAGGTGCAGTTGTATCTATGGCAATATTTGATCCAGTCAGGTCTGTATTTGTAAATACTCTAAATGTGGAATTATCCTCGTTGTATACGGTAATCGAAAATGTGACGCTGGCAGTATCGGCAAAGGTTCCATCAACTGTTACCATAACTGATGCATTATTGCCGGTGACAGTGTATGTAGCAGAATTGCCTGCAATTACCCCTGTAACATTACTAATCGTGCCGTTTGCAACAAGCGTTACTGTAATCACATCCCCGTCTTTGGCAAAAGAGGTGTTTACATTGTTGTTTGATTCAATTGTCAGCGAATTTATACCCAGAGGTTTTGCCAATACTGTAACTATTCTAGTTATTTGATCCGGCTCGTTACCTGCCGCATCTGCTGTGCCAGTATAGGTAATGATTTTTACACCAAGTGTAGAGGTGTTAATTGATGAGGCAGATACAGAACCGGCATATGATGTATTGTTACCATCTGATACAGTTGTGCCCGGATCCTGATATGTCTCACCCTGGAATACAGAACCTACACCGCCAGTCAAAACAATTACGGGTTTTATCGTATCTATTGTGACAGATGAGCTGTCTGTGATGTTTGCATTTGTTATTGAAATTTGGTTGCCACTAGAGTTTGTCACGGTAATTGAAAACGCGGCATCTCCATCATCGCCGGATACGACAGTGGCAGTAAATTCAGCAGAGCCGCCGTTTGTAGTATTTGTAAATGATCTACCAAGCAGTGTTCCAGTAAAGTTGCCAAGATCCGAACCATCAGTGGCAAGTGTGACAGTTATGGTTTTGCCTGCATTTGCATAATTGGTGCCTGATGAGCTTGCAATAGTCAGCGAGTTGATTGTAATTGGTTCAGCCTCAACCACTGTAACTGTTCGTGTTACACTAGAACCGGCATTTCCTGCCCCATCAGTAGCTGCAGTATACGTATACGTTACTGTAGAGTTTATCACGCCAGTGTCCAAAGTGCCGTTGATTGTGATAGTAAAGGTATCCGGATAGTTTGGGTCCCCATCAGTTATGATTGCACCAGGGATGAACGGATCAGTTGAATTCAAAATTACCGTAAAAGATGAGTTGCCGATGAGGGATATTTCAGGTGCGATTGTATCGATGAATATATTGCTACTCTGCGATATGCCACTCTCTGTTACAGACAGGGTTGCACCATTAGTGTTTGAAACCTGTATTGCAAAGGTTGCATACGATTCTGTTTGTACAGAGGGTACAGTTATTGCTGCACTAAAATCGGCACCGCTTATGGATACGGTGGGGGTTAATCCCAGTATTTGGCTTGAATTAGATGAGATTGTGTCATTTACGGTAAATTGTACGGTGAGTGTATCACCTGTTTTGGCATATGTTGGATTTGTATTGCTACTAGATATAGTCAGTGGTGCAGATTCCAGTTTTATGATTTGGAGACCGTCATTATTTGAGGCTATAAATGCATATGTTGTGCCATTTATGGTTGTAGTAATGACATCTCTTGGGTTATCCAGATTTACATAACCGCCAGTATTATCCGTGGGAGAATATGCAGGTTGGGGGTTGTATGGGTCTGTAATGTCTATGATTTGGACGCCATCATCAATAATGGATACTGTCAAAGCATAAACTGATGATCCTACAGTTACGGTGGTGATCCTATATGGACCATCTAGTTCATCATAGCCATCTATTCCATCTGTTACGCTTGATGCATTTGATGGGTTGTATGGGTCTGTAATGTTTATGATTTGGATGCTATCATCATTAAAGGATGCCACCAAGGCATAAACTGATGATCCTACAGTTACGGTGGTGATGCCATATGCACCATCTAGTTTATCATAGCCATCCATTCCATCTGTTACACTTGATGTATTTGATGGGTTGTATGGGTCTGTAATGTCTATGATTTGGACGCCATCATCATTATTGGATGCCACCAAGGCATAAACTGATGCACCGATTATTACAGTGGTAATGTCAAATGCGCCTCCTAGTTCCAAATAACCATCCGTATCATCGGTAAGGTAGGATACATGTGATGGGCTGTGGGGGTTTGTAACGTCTATGATTTGGACGCCGTTTGTAGGATTGCCAGATGCAAACAGTGCAAAAGTTGAGGCACCTATTGTTACGGTTGTAACGCTTTGTGCATTGTATAGTCGCGGATAGTCTGTGCCGTTTACAAGTGTTGTAATAACAGATGGGGATGCAGGTGAGCTGATGTCGAGTATACTAGTAATGCCGATACCGCCTGCAGCTATGGCATATTGGGTATTATCTATTGTAAAGATGGATGTTTTGTATGTAGGTGTGAAACTGGCATTATTAAATACTACACTAGGTGATGCAGGATTTGTAACGTCTGCAATAATCCATGCTCCGCCAGATCCTTCCGCTAACAAGGCATATGTTTTACCACTTGTTTCAAACAGATTGATGGTAGTAGGAGGTATATTGGTTGGAAAATCAGTACCACGGGTTAGTGTTCCACTCGGAGAGTGGATAAATTTAGTTACAAGCACCAACGGCGCCGCATCCGAAACAATCACAGTACGGGATATGGTGTTACCTGGATTTCCTGCAGGATCATCAGGTGCAGTATAAGTGAGAATATAGTTGCCAGATGTTGCAATATTTACAGTGCCGACTCCGGATACTTGTACGCTACCTGTTGCATATGATATATCAGTTGCCGTGGCACCTAGATCCGTATAGGAGGAATTTGTTACAACGAAGGTGTTGTTTGCACCGTTTAATGTTATGCTAGGTGCAGTTGTATCTATGGCAATATTTGATCCAGTCAGATTTGCATTTGTAAATGTTCTAAATGTGGAATTATCCTCGTTGTATACGGTAATCGAAAATGTGACGCTGGCAGTATCGGCAAAGGTTCCATCAACTGTTACCGTGGCCAATACAGTATTATTGGTGACAGCATATGTAACAGAATTGCTTGCAATTACTCCTGCAATTACTCCTGTAGCATTACCAATCGTGCCGTTTGCAACAAGCGTTACTGTAATCACATCCCCGTCTTTGGTAAAAGAGGTGTTTACATTGTTGTTTGATTCAATTGTCAGCGAATTTATGCCCAGAGGTTTTGCAAATACTGTAACTATTCTAGTTATTTGATTCGGCTCGTTACCTGCCGCATCTGCTGTGCCAGTATAGGTAATGTTTTGTGGGCCAAGTATCGTGGTGTTTATTGATGTGGCAGATACGGGACCTGCATATGATGCATTGTTAATATCTGATACAGTTGTGCCCGGATCCTGATATGTCTCACCCTGGAGTACAGAATCATTGCCTCCAGTCAGGGCAATTACGGGTTTTATCGTATCTATTGTGACATATGAGCCGTCTGTGATGTTTGCATTTGTTATTGAAATTTGGCTGCCACTAGAGTTTGTCACGGTAATTGAAAACGTGGCATTTCCATCATCGCCGGACTGGACTGTACCGGCAAACGTAGCAGAGCCTCCGGTTGTAGTATTTGTAAATGATCTGTCAAGCAAGACTCCAGTAAGGCTGTTAAGATTTGTGCCATCCGTTACAAGAGTGACAGTTACGGTTTTGCCCGCATTTGCATAATTATTTCCAGAATTGCTTGCAATACTCAGCGAGTTAACATTTATTGGCGGTGCATCCTGTACTGTAACAGTCCGTGTTATGACAGGTCCTGTATTGCCTGCATAATCATCAGGTGCAGTATAGGTGAGGGTATAATTGCCAACTAGTGCAGTATTTACATTGCCGGCTCCGGATACCTGTACGCTACCTGTTGCATATGATGTATCAGATGCTGTGGCGTTTGGATCCTCATATGGTTGATTCATGATAACAATGGTGTTGTTTGCACCGTTTAATGTTATACTAGGTGCAGTTGTATCTATGGCAATATTTGATCCGGTCAGATTTGTATTTGTAAATGTTCTAAATGTGGAATTATCCTCGTTGAATGCGGTAATCGAAAATGTGACGCTGGCAGTATCGGCAAAGGTTCCATCAACTGTTACCGTATCTGATGCATTATTGCCGGTGACAGTGTATGTAGCAGAATTGCCTGCAATTACCCCTGTAGCATTACCAATCGTGCCGTTTGCAACAAGCGTTACTGTAATCACATCCCCGTCTTTGGCAAAAGAGGTGTTTACATTGTTGTTTGATTCAATTGTCAGCGAATTCAGACCCAGCGGTTTTGCCAATACTGTAACTGTTCTAGTTATTTGATTCGGTTCGTTACCTGCCGCATCTGCTGTGCCAGTATAGGTAATGGTTTTTGCGCCAAGTGTAGAGGTGTTTATTGATGTGGCAGATACGGGACCTGCATATGATGCATTGTTAATATCTGATACAGTTGTGCCCGGATCCTGATATGTCTCACCCTGGAGTACAGAATCATTGCCTCCAGTCAGGGCAATTACGGGTTTTATCGTATCTATTGTGACATATGAGCCGTCTGTGATGTTTGCATTTGTTATTGAAATTTGGCTGCCACTAGAGTTTGTCACGGTAATTGAAAACGTGGCATTTCCATCATCGCCGGACTGGACTGTACCGGCAAACGTAGCAGAGCCCCCGGTTGTAGTATTTGTAAATGATCTGTCAAGCAAGACTCCAGTAAGGCTGTTAAGATTTGTACCATCCGTTACAAGAGTGACGGTTACGGTTTTGCCCGCATTTGCATAATTATTTCCAGAATTGCTTGCAATACTCAGCGAGTTAACATTTATTGGCGGTGCATCCTGTACTGTAACAGTCCGTGTTATGACAGGTCCTGTATTGCCTGCATAATCATCAGGTGCAGTATAGGTGAGGGTATAATTGCCAACTATTGCGGTATTTACATTGCCAGCTCCGGATACCTGTACGCTACCTGTTGCATATGATGTATCAGATGCTGTGGCGTTTGGATCCTCATATGGTTGATTCATGATAACAATGGTGTTGTTTGCACCGTTTAATGTTATACTAGGTGCAGTTGTATCTATGGCAATATTTGATCCAGTCAGGTCTGTATTTGTAAATGTTCTAAATGTGGAATTATCCTCGTTGTATACGGTAATCGAAAATGTGACGCTGGCAGTATCAGTAAAGGCTCCATCAACTGTTACCGTAGCTGATGCATTATTGCCGGTGACAGTGTATGTAGCAGAATTGCCTGCAATTACTCCTGTAACATTACCAATCGTGCCGTTTACAGCAAGCGTTACTGTAATCACATCCCCGTCTTTGGCAAAAGAGGTGTTTACATTGTTATTTGATTCAATTGTCAGCGAATTTATACCCAGAGGTTTTGCCAATACTGTAACTATTCTAGTTATTTGATTCGGCTCGTTACCTGCCGCATCCGCTGTGCCAGTATAGGTAATGGTTTTTGCGCCAAGTGTAGAGGTGTCAATTGATGAGGCAGATACTGGACCGGCATATGATGCATTGCCATCATCTGATACAGTTGTGCCCGGATCCTGATATGTCTCACCCTGGAGTACAAAATCATTGCCTCCAGTCAGGTTAATTACGGGTTTTATCGTATCTATTATGATAGATGAGCTATCTGTGATATCACTATTTGTTAATGTGATTTTGTTGCCACTAGAGTTTGTAGCAGTAATTGAAAACGTGGCATTTCCATCATCGCCGGACTGGACTGTACCGGTAAACGTAGCAGAGCCCCCGGTTGTAGTATTTGTAAATGATCTGCCAAGCAAGACTCCAGTAAGGCTGTTAAGATTTGTACCATCCGTTACAAGAGTGACGGTTACAGTTTTGCCCGCATTTGCATAATTATTTCCAGAATTGCTTGCAATACTCAGCGAGTTAACATTTATTGGCGGTGCATCCTGTACTGTAACAGTCCGTGTTATGACCGGTCCAATATTACCTGCAGGATCATCAGGTGCAGTATAAGTGAGAGTATAGATGGCATTTGTTGTAGTATCTACATTGCCAGCTCCGGATACCTGTACGCTACCTGTTGCATATGATGCATCAGATGCTGTGGCGTTTGGATCCTCATATGGTTGATTCATGTTAACAATGGTGTTGTTTACACCGTTTAATGTTATACTAGGTGCAGTTGTATCTATGGCAATATTTGATCCAGTCAGGTCTGTATTTGTAAATGTTCTAAATGTGGAATTATCCTCGTTGTATACGGTAATCGAAAATGTGACGCTGGCAGTATCGGTAAAGGTTCCATCAACTGTTACCGTAGCTGATGCATTATTGCCGGTGACAGTGTATGTAGCAGAATTGCTGGCAATTGTTCCTATTGCATAATCAATCGTGCCGTTTGCAACAAGCGTTACTGTAATCACATCCCCGTCTTTGGCAAAAGAGGTGTTTACATTGTTGTTTGATTCAATTGCCAGCGAATTTATACCCAGAGGTTTTGCAAATACTGTAACTATTCTAGTTATTTGATCCGGCTCGTTACCTGCCGCATCTGCTGTGCCAGTATAGGTAATGATTTTTACACCAAGTGTAGAGGTGTTAATTGATGAGGCAGATACAGAACCGGCATATGTATTGTTACCATCTGATACAGTTGTGCCCGGATCCTGATATGTCTCACCCTGGAATACAGAACCTACACCGCCAGTCAAAACAATTACGGGTTTTATCGTATCTATTGTGACAGATGAGCTGTCTGTGATGTTTGCATTTGTTATTGAAATTTGGTTGCCACTAGAGTTTGTCACGGTAATTGAAAACGCGGCATTTCCATCATCGCCGGACTGGACTGTACTGGTAAACGTAGCAGAGCCGCCGTTTGTAGTATTTGTAAATGATCTGCCAAGCAGTGTTCCAGTAAAGTTGCCAAGATCCGAACCATCAGTGGCAAGTGTGACAGTTATGGTTTTGCCTGCATTTGCATAATTGGTGCCTGATGAGCTTGCAATAGTCAGCGAGTTGATTGTAATTGGTTCAGCCTCAACCACTGTAACTGTTCGTGTTACACTAGAACCGGCATTTCCTGCCCCATCAGTAGCTGCAGTATACGTATACGTTACTGTAGAGTTTATCACGCCAGTGTCCAAAGTGCCGTTGATTGTGATAGTAAAGGTATCCGGATAGTTTGGGTCCCCATCAGTTATGATTGCACCAGGGATGAACGGATCAATTGAATTCAAAATTACCGTAAAAGATGAGTTGCCGATGAGGGATATTTCAGGTGCGATTGTATCGATGAATATGCGACTGTTCTGCGGTATGGCACTCTCTGTTACAGACAGGGTTGCACCATCAGCGTTTACAACCTGTATTGCAAAGGTTGCATACGATTCTGTTTGTACAGAGGGTACAGTTATTGCTGCACTAAAATCGGCACCGCTTATGGATACGGTGGGGGTTAATCCCAGTATTTGGCTTGAATTAGATGAGATTGTGTCATTTACGGTAAATTGTACGGTAAGTGTATCACCTGCTTTGGCATATGATTGGTCAGGATTACTGGTAGTTGAGATTACAGCAGAGGATCTCACACTTATGATTTGCAGACCATCATAGAATGATGTCACAAGGACATATGTTAAATCATTTATGCGTGCAAGAGCAATATCAGATGTACCATTCAGATTTGTATATCCACTAGGATCATCTGCAATATTGTATGCCGGTAACGGGTTTTGTGGGTCTGTAATGTCTATAACTTGGATGCCATTATCACCATTTGATGCCACAAAGGCATACGTGGATAATCCTATTTGTTTTGCGACTATAGATAATGGGGCATTTAGTGTGTCATATCCGCCTATTCCGTCAGTAACTGAATATACAGGGGAGGGGTTGTATGGGTCTGTAATGTTTATAATTTGGACGCCATTATCAGTTTTGGCTGCCACTAGGGCATACGTTGAGCCATCTATTGCTATCGTAGTGACATCCCATGCACCATCTAGTTCCGGATATAATGTACCATCTGTAACCGAAGATGCAGGGGAGGGGTTGTATGGGTCTGTAATGTTTATGATTTGTACACCATTATCAACACTGGCTGCCACTAGGGCATACTGTGAGGATCCAATTGTTACGGTGGTAATGCCTTGTGCGCCATCTAGTACAGGGTATGTTGTACCATCTACTATATTTGATACATGTTTTAGACTGTCGGGGAATGTAGCGTTTACGATTTGGACGCCTTTATCATTATCTTGGGAGGATATCAGGATATACGGTGTGGATCCTATTTTTATAGTGGTAACGCCAGATGGAGAATTTACTGTCGGATATAAAGATCCATCGTCTATAGAATTGAGTACGGATGGTGATGCAGGATTGCTGAGATTGTAAATATTAACGCGGCTAGTAAAAGTTGACATGATACCATACGGCAGACCGTCTACTGTAAGGATGGCCGAATCCTGTGTAATAAAGCCGGCAATATTTTGTTCAGATATAACACTAGGTAATGCAGGATTTGTTATATCTAGAATAAAGAAATCATTGTTTGTATTAAATCCGTTGGTTACAAGAGCATATGTTTTGTCATTTATTTTAAACGGGTCTATAGAGTTAAAGGTATAATCGCCGCTAAAATCAACGCCTCTGGTTAATTTTCCAGATGGAGATATAAATTGAAATTCAAGATCTAATGGCGGCACATCAAGGACATTCACAGTACGGGACAGCGATTTTGCCAGTACTGTGACAGTTCTAGTTTGTTGATCCGGCTCGTTACCTGCCGCATCCGCAGTGCCAGTATAGGTAATGGTTTTTGCACCAAGTGTAGAGGTGTCAATTGATGAGGCAGATACAGGACCGGCATATGATGCATTGCCATCATCGGATACAGTTGTGCCCGGATCCTGATATGTTTCCCCCTGAAATACAGAACTAAAGCCTCTAGTCAGGGCAATTACAGGTTTTATCGTATCTATTGTGACAAAAGAGCCGTCTGTGATGTCAGCATTTGTTATTGAAATTTGGTTGCCGCTAGATTTTGTCACGGTAATTGAAAACGCGGCATCTCCATCATCGCCGGATACGACAGTGGCAGTAAATTCAGCAGAACCACCGTTTGTATCATTTACCAACGCTCTTCCAAGCAAGATTCCAGTAATATTGCCCAAATCGGAATCATCCGTTACAAGAGTGACGGTTACAGTTTTGCCCGCATTTGCATAATTATTTCCAGAATTACTTGCAATACTCAGCGAGTTAACATTTATTGGCGGTGTATCCTGTACTGTAACAGTCCGTGTTATGACAGGTCCAATATTGCCGGCAGGATCATCAGGTGCAGTATAAGTGAGAGTATAGATGGCATTTGTTGTAATATCTACATTGCCGGCTCCGGATACTTGTACGCTACCTGTTGCATATGATGCATCAGATGCTGTGGCGTTTGGATCCTCATAAGGTTGATTCATGATAGCAATGGTGTTTGCACCGTTTAATGTTATACTAGGTGGAGTTGTATCTATGGCAATATTTGATCCAGTCAGGTCTGTATTTGTAAATGTTCTAAATGTGGAATTATCCTCGTTGTATACGGTAATCGAAAAAGAGACGCTGGCAGTATCGGCAAAGGTTCCATCAACTGTTACCGTGGCCAATACAGTATTATTGGTGACAGCATATGTGACAGAATTGCCTGCAATTATTCCTGTAACATTACCAATCGTGCCGTTTGCAACAAGCGTTACTGTAATCACATCTACGTCTTTGGCAAAAGAGGTGTTTACATTGTTGTTTGATTCAATTGTCAGCGAATTTAGACCCAGCGAATTCAGACCCAGAGGTTTTTCCAATACTGTAACTGTTCTAGTTTGTTGATCCGGCTCGTTACCTGCCGCATCCGCAGTGCCAGTATAGGTAATGGTTTTTGCACCAAGTGTAGAGGTGTCAATTGATGAGGCAGATACAGAACCGGCATATGATGCATTGTTACTATCTGATACAGTTGTTCCCGGATCCTGATATGTTTCCCCCTGAAATACAGAACTAGAGCCTCTAGTCAGGGCAATTACAGGTTTTATCGTATCTATTGTGACAAAAGAGCCGTCTGTGATGTCAGCATTTGTTATTGAAATTTGGTTGCCGCTAGATTTTGTCACGGTAATTGAAAACGCGGCATCTCCATCATCGCCGGATACGACAGTGGCAGTAAATTCAGCAGAACCACCGTTTGTATCATTTACCAACGCTCTTCCAAGCAAGATTCCAGTAATATTGCCCAAATCGGAATCATCCGTTACAAGAGTGACGGTTACAGTTTTGCCCGCATTTGCATAATTATTTCCAGAATTACTTGCAATACTCAGCGAGTTAACATTTATTGGCGCCGCATCCTGTACTGTAACAGTCCGTGTTATGACAGATCCAATATTGCCGGCAGGATCATCAGGTGCAGTATAAGTGAGAGTATAGATGGCATTTGTTGTAATATCTACATTGCCGGCTCCGGATACTTGTACGCTACCTGTTGCATATGATGCATCAGATGCTGTGGCGTTTGGATCCTCATAAGGTTGATTCATGATAGCAATGGTGTTTGCACCGTTTAATGTTATACTAGGTGGAGTTGTATCTATAGCAATATTTGATCCAGTCAGGTCTGTATTTGTAAATGTTCTAAATGTGGAATTATCCTCGTTGTATACGGTAATCGAAAAAGAGACGCTGGCAGTATCGGCAAAGGTTCCATCAACTGTTACCGTGGCCAATACAGTATTATTGGTGACAGCATATGTGACAGAATTGCCTGCAATTATTCCTGTAACATTACCAATCGTGCCGTTTGCAACAAGCGTTACTGTAATCACATCTCCGTCTTTGGCAAAAGAGGTGTTTACATTGTTGTTTGATTCAATTGTCAGCGAATTTAGACCCAGCGAATTCAGACCCAGCGAATTCAGACCCAGCGAATTCAGACCCAGAGGTTTTTCCAATACTGTAACTGTTCTAGTTTGTTGATCCGGCTCGTTACCTGCCGCATCCGCAGTGCCAGTATAGGTAATGGTTTTTGCGCCAAGTGTAGAGGTGTCAATTGATGAGGCAGATACAGAACCGGCATATGATGTATTGCCATCATCTGATACAGTTGTTCCCGGATCCTGATATGTTTCCCCCTGAAATACAGAACTAGAGCCTCCAGTCAGGGCAATTACGGGTTTTATCGTATCTATTATGATAGATGAGCTATCTGTGATATCACTATTTGTTAATGTGATTTTGTTGCCACTAGAGTTTGTAGCAGTAATTGAAAACGTGGCATCTCCATCATCGCCGGACTGGACTGTACCGGTAAACGTGACAGAGCCTCCGGTTGTAATATTTGTAAATGATCTTCCAAGCAAGACTCCAGTAAGGCTGTTAAGATTTGTACCATCAGTTACAAGAGTGACGGTTACGGTTTTGCCCGCATTTGCATAATTATTTCCAGAATTGCTTGCAATACTCAGCGAGTTAACAGATATTGGATCCGCACCCACTATCCGGACGATTCGGGTTGTGCTAGCTCCTGGATTTCCTGCACCATCATCATCTGCTGTGTACGTGTAATTATAAACAGAACCTAGTGCTGTAACATCAACTGTGGCGTTTTTTACAAGGGTGTAATTGCTGGCCATATAGTTTGGACTCCCGTCATTTGCAGTTGCGTCTGGAACAGAATCTGTATCATCATTATGTACTATGACGTAGTCTGCAGATCCGATTAAAGTTATGGTTGGAGGTATTGTATCGACAAATACGTTGGTGGCACTATAACTAGCATCACCAGGCATAGCACCAACCTTGCTTAGATTAGCTTCAGTAATAGTCCATACTGTTCCGTTGCTGCCTGTAATTATAATGGTAAAAGTGGCGTGGGATTCAATGGGATTATTTGAAACTATTAATTTTGGATTATAGACGTTACCCGTACCAGTATTACCGAAAGTGGTAGACACAGTATTTAGAATCGTTGCTGTAGTGTCAGTAATTGTCTCGTTTACTTGGATAAGCACAGACAATTCATCACCTGCTTTTGCGAATTTGTCAGGAGCAATGTCGCCGTTATCACCAAAAGTATTGTTGGTGTTTATGAACAAGTATGCAACACTCGTAGCCGTCAGCGGATCGGCAGCATAAGCTAGCGGAACATTATATGTGAAAATATCATCATATTGTATAGAATCATTTAATGCAAACGGGGATGCAAACGGCAACGGGGAGAGCAGCACAAACACAAGCACAAGATTCACATACATTATGATTAATGTATGAGGTCAGCTATTAAACGATACTAAGCACCTCTTCGTAAATGGCTAGCCCTCAAACCCCTCTCAGAAGATTTTAGCCAATTCTGTGTGCGGCTTGATACCTCTCATACGCACGGTCTCATAAAAGGTCAGAATGACACCAAGCCTTCTCATGCCTTTTGCGTTTTTCAGTCCTCCCTTTTCTTTGCGATATAGTGTGACAGGACGTATTGCACGCTCGGCTGCATTGTTTGTCGGTACCATTCCAAGATGCTACAAGAACGTAAACAAATTGGGTGCAGCATTGGCAAGTTTTACTCCAAACTGTTTTCCGGCATTTTTGTAGGATTATGCGATTGCCAGAACATCCTGTACCAGATCACATTCTTCCGGTTTTGTTTTTTTCCTAGCTTTTGCATCCAAATATATCCATTGCAACCTCGTATGCGATGCACACATCGTCGGATCTTTATACAATGTCTCGTATTTTGTCGCAACCAGAATGTGTATACGGCAGCGCTGCATTGCATCGTATTGTTTGTACACCGTATCCGTCTCAGATTATTGTGTGATTCAAATCAGAAATTATTCTGCCATTACTGCTGTGCTGCGGCTCCATGCTATCTGATAGTATGCTGTCATTGTCGCAACCACAACCCACACCCAACCTGTTTTGTGTCCGATGTGCATGTGTGTCTCATAGGCATGAATGATAAGAGATGCTCTTATCTCTTTTAGAATCTCTTTTGTTTTTGGTTTTACCGTATTTGCCGCGATTTCAATAGCGTTTTTGACTGTTTTGTGGCATAATGAGAGGATGAAAGTGTTATTGATGGTCTCTAATGTTTCTGAATGCCCTGCGTTTGACATACAGGTTGTGTATAAATGCAATCAGGTTTGGCCCAAGCTCTGTTCTGAGCACTCTAGGATCGTTTGGTTTTAAATTTATGATGGCAGTTTTTGCATGAATAATTTTTAGATTTGTATGTTATGGTTTCTGCAACTGTTTTTGGAATATCCGTTACGGACTTGTACGTATATCAGATTTGGGCAATGTCGATGCTGCCGCAATTGGTGCAGTTTTTGTTTAAACGATGACAGTTTTGTCAGATTTTCGGGTCGAAGATACCCCCTTGTGTCCTATCTTGCTTTTACCTTTTTGTGTCCGGGTTGCGTGATTCTTGCTGCGTTTTTTGTTTTGGTTTTTTTCAGATTTTATTTTTTCCCATGTTGCCGAGTTTGAGGATGTGGGATGCACCAGGGCTTTCATACCGTCGGAGCCTAGATTCCATGGTCTTTTTGTATATGGCAAACTCTGCAATCTGTAATTCTAGAAAATCGTTTTTGGCAAATAGTTTTTGAATCAGTTCGTCTTTTTTGCGATCTCATTTTATCCATCAGGCTACTGCTCTTAGCTGGGAAATCTCGGTTTTGTTAGGCATATGATCCATTACGTTTCGTTATGGTAAATTTAGATCAGTGGGATCAAATTGATTTGTGCGTGTGGGCTAGCCACGTACGGTTTTTAGAGCTATGCAAAACAAAATTTGGCAAAGCATCATGGAATGAAATCTGACAAGTTTCCATTATACATCAAAGAGATGGAATGGAGATATAGCAACAGGGACAAGAATAGATTCAATATTTTGGCAGATTACCTGCATGAAAAATCGCGCATATGATCAACTTGCAGATTATTGTTTGGGAGAATCTGGTTTATAATCATCTTAAACTAAAACAATACGATGAATTAAAAACACGGTCTTTTCAAGCATCATACATGGGATATAATGAAAAAAAGCTGCTCGCGGGCATAGTTTCAGCCTCATTTGGGGGACAAAACAACATGTCAATAGAGGAGACAAAACATCTCACAAAGGCAGGATTGATAGAAAATGGTAAAATTACAAAACTTGGCAGATCCCATATTCGGGTAATTCTAGCCGGGGGAGTATTTGATATAATACATCCTGGGCACATTCACACGCTAAATGAGGCCAAAAATTTAGGCGATGTTCTAGCAGTGGTGGTTGCAACTGATACTATGGCAGAAAAGGCAAAAAAACGCAAACCCCTTCATACAAAAGAGCAGCGCCAAAATTTAGTCTCATCATTAAACATGGTGGACATATGCATTGTGGGAAGCGAGGAGAGCATCTTTGAGACTGTTAAAATAATAAATCCGGACGTTATAGCTCTTGGGTATGATCAGAGACATCAGGAAAAGGCCATACTTGACGGGTGCACAAAGATGGGACTTCAGGTTAGCGTGGCACGGCTCCAGTCCCCGATGCCTAGTATGTCAAGCTCTAAGATTAAAACCCAATATGATACAAAGATACACGGCATTTAATCTGCAAATACTATTTTGATCAAGCCATGATCTAGTTTGCATACACGCCGCAGGTTTGTTTCAGATATTATCTCAGCTAGTCCCTCCTTGTGGTGCGTACGCTCTAGCCGTACAAGATGGCATTTTTTGGCATGTATGGTGCATTTGTAGCATTTTACCCAGCCGTATGTCCGCTTGCCATCTGAGAATCCGTCAATTACAGCATCAGGCTCCCTAGTGGTGAGCATATTTAGCATCTTTGAGCCAGATACATCCTCTAGTTTTATGTTCAAAGTTCCAGGGTATGGGGTATATCCTATCTTATCTTTAAACTGTAATACGTATTCTTTCAGGGACATATAGTATGCACCCTCGCCAAGACCTGAGGTTATCGTACCGGCAAGCACAAGATTTGCTTTTTTTGAATCAAGTGACTTTAAGAGTACAGATGAGAGCTCCCTCACCTGTAGGATGCCTTTGTTTGTAATCATTATGCAGGTTTTACCGCCATGAAATTTACGTACAATGTATTTGGATTTTTCCAATTCTACAAGGTATGAGGATGCTGACTGTTGTGAGCGGCCTATGGCATGGCCAAGGGATTTTGTATCTATTTTTATAAAATCAGATTTTGCCCCAACAGATAATAGATGGGCAATTGCTAAAATATGATGCGTCTTTAATTTTGTCAATTTAGGATTCGATGCCCAAATCAGAAAATGTCTTTAAGACCATCTCTGAATCGCTGGTAACGTTTGCAATGCGGTGGCCCACTATGGAGTCAATGCCAGCATCCCGGGTCTTATCATACAGCCTCTGTGTTATAATACCATCTAGTATGAGGTATTTTATTCCCGACTGGTCTGTTATTTTCTTTACAAGATCACTAATGGGGGTACGGAACAACTCCTCACCCTCAGATGAGATTGCCACAGCTTCAAGTGAGCCGTTTATTGATTCGTATATTTTGGAGACAGTTTCTGCCAATTCTCCATCAGCTTTTACGCCAACAGGTTTGCCCTCCCCATCTATCATGTTTTTTGCCACAGGATCCAAAATTTCAGAAATTCTCTCAGGGGTTAACTCTTCAACTTCAATTCCAGGATCAGCTTGCAGTTCCACGTCAATGTTTACTAGGGATTTTAACTCTTTTAGGATAAATCCGCCCGCACGGTCCCCGTCAAGGAAAGCGACAACTTTGTCTTTTTTCTCACACAAACCGACAATTGATTCATCAATCTTTGCCCCCTGGATTGCGATTGCATTATCATACCCTGAGCGCAGCAAATTTATGATATCAGCCCTTCCTTCGACAAGTATTATCCAGCTAGAAGATTCAACGCCGGAACCGCACGGCAGCTTTGATGATCCGTACGATTGTATGCGCCCAGCTCCCCCTTCGTGGACATCTTTTAGCATGATATCGCCCTCGCTGATTGCCTTTGTCTTCCATTTGCGTTTTATCTCCTTTGCCCTTTTTACAATATCATCCCTTTTTGCCGCACGTACATCATCAATTGCCACAAGGCTAAACTTACAGTCAAACGGTCCCACTTTGTCTATTCCCTCTACTGCAGCTGAGATTAAAGAGCATGTGTCAATGTCAGTACTCATTGGTATGATTGCATGACCTGTTGTGGTATTTGTCGTTGATTTTGATCGCACCTCGATTCGTCCCACTTTGGATATGCGCTGCAGCTCGTTTAGATTCATTTCAGGACTAAGCAGTCCTTCGGTTTGTCCGAATATGGCACCTATAATGTCTGCACGCTCTACAAGACCATCTACCTCGTATGAGAGTTTTACGTTATACTTTACAATACCAGATTGGGGCATTTTACATCATGACTATATTTGACAGTCTTATATGCGTGACTAATTACCGCTTTACAAATTCAGGATCTCATCAGAGGGGGCAGATTTTGGAGGTTTTTTGCCAGATCGGGATCATATGGAGTGCTCGTGCAGAAGAGCTATAGTCAGTTTATGGGTGCAGGTAAAGATCACTTTTGCACCCTAAAGATGGGTCCAATATTGTGGGGCGGATTCAGGTTCTAGAGTTATCTGGTGCTAGGCATGAATGCGGATCTCTGAATTACCAACTTTGTAAATTTTAGATCTAGTTCATTCGAGGTCATCTCATGCCTAGAATTTATGCAGTAAATGAAGATGTAGACGTAAAATAGTACTAGATGCTGGTCCAATACGAATCATGTTAAGTAACTCTTATTAATAGAAATGAACTATATCACCATATGAAAACAGATGATGTAATGGTGAAATTAATAGATATAATGGGAAACATGTTAAAATTAGGTGCAAAAAGTGATGAAAATATACTCCAAATACAAATTGGATTGAAAGAAAATGTCTCCATAACAAATCGCAATCTTGATTATGTAGCTAGAAGATTTGACGATATTGCAGATCGACTCGATAAAATTGAATTAAAAGTAGGCATCACTGTGAAACAAACTGCCAGTATTGAAACACGATTAATCGGAACTGAAAAACAAACCGCATTAATTCCAGAGATACATAAATTTCTAGAAGATGAGGGAATCGATGTTGCTGAATTAAAATTGGAAATAACTAAATTGAAACGAAAATATGAATCTAGCGAATAACTTTTATTCATAACTATGCAAACTAGCATTTTGTATCAAAGTTTGCCATTTGTTTAATCTAGCAACTTTGATGTTTGAAGCTTTTGCTGGAGTTTTGCCTTTCAGCCCACCATGCTTTTTAGTGAAATTATAATACACTCTCATGCCGTCTATTATTGGCGTATCAATTCTCTTGGTGCTTATACCTGTAGAACAAGACAGGGTTTTTTCATGAGATTGCCTCCATCATCTGATGTGAAAAACGTTTCACTTTGACCAGTCTTACTTTATTGGGTCCATTCCACTATGAATGATGATGTATATTGCGGATCAAAAGTAACTGCAATCTGCAGATTTTCTCATAATAAAATCCATTAGAGCGTATGCATAATGGGTCAAATTCACAATTTTTACGAATAAAAATGACCGATTTGAACGATTATGCATACGGTTTATTATTGATACTTTGAATCGTACAGTTCTAAAATATCCTGAAATTGCGTATTTTATATTCTCAAATGTTTCATAATATTCAGAGACGGCCAACGCACGTTTGGTCTGATGCCAGCATTCTTCAATGGCACTCAGAAACGGTGAACTTTTTGGGAAAAACAAAAGCTTTATCTCATCTTTGTTCTCGGAGATATATTTTTTAATAATTTTGGATTTTCTGTGTTGTACAGCTCTATCCACAATCATGCAAATTTTTCCAAATTTTTGATGAGCCATTTTTAAAAATTTGAGAAATGATTTTGCATCAATCAAACAAATCAAAGCTTGCAAACATCTGCCTGCCATCAGATAAGAGTACTCCAAAGACAACAACTTTTTTGTGAGAACCTGTGGATTTTACGTAACAATTTTTGCTTTTTTCAATCCAGAGTTTCTTGCCGGATAATGAATCGTATTTTATTATACATTCATCCTGAACGCCTACTGCAAACTAGCTCACATGACCAAACAATATGGTGCAGCACGGTTTTTCAGGTTTTTCTCGGCAATCCTTTTTTTATCCACTTCTTTGGTCTCTGCATTCAATGTTTTTATTACAGTGTTTTTTATTCATAGTGAATCATCTCCGTGGGTGTTTCTCATAATTCGTCCACTTTGTAGGATGATCTAAATCTTTGGAATCAAAATTGTCGCCAAATTGAATATTTTAATATCGTTTTAGTCAAAATGTCAGAATTAGGTAGGTTGTGACATGACCTATTCACATGGATAAACTCTAATATCGTTTAATAGTTGACCTCATACGAATAAATGGCAAACTTTGATACAAAATGCTAGTTACATATTTACAATTAATTTGAAAATAATTATGGTTTACTATGATCCGTTATTTTATAGGCATATACATAACATGGATTGATCCCTCCACCTTGATCACCCTTAGTTCCAAATTCCTCTGTGAAATATTTTTCAACTTCTCTAGCGATGTTTTCAGTATCAGATTCTTTAAGAATCCAAGCATCATTTTTTTTATCAACGTTATGTTCTACAAACAAACGCTGATCTGTAGATGATGTTATGCCGACATACCAATCAGACGGGCTATCTCCATTGGTCTTTATATGATTTTTAATATCTTGAATTATTGAATCACGACTCATAATTATTGACTATGATGTTCTTATTTATTTCTTTATACATTAGGCCTTATGCATAATCAATCACTGAGACACACGGTTCCGACTATGACGCTGTCATGATCAAAGTACACATGACCTAAAACCTTCAAGCAAACAACAAAATAAATCAAAATGTCACATGCATGACAAAAAGCAGAATATTATGCGTGACTGTATGCACAAAGATGTGCTATTTGATTTGAGGGCAAACTTTTTCCAACGGTTACGTATACTTGCGATCCTTTAACATGATGTGCAGATTGGTCAGTCCTGTAACCACTTGGATTCTGTATAAAACGCATCCATTGTATCATCATATACAGCACTCATTCTACGGAACCATTTGAGCCAGTTTATGGCATGCTCTACTTTTATGCGCTTACGACTGATCCTCTTGCTGTATTCACGTTCTGTCTCTGTCAATCCCCTGCCCTTTGGTTTTTTGTACGGCTGCTTTGAGATAATTCCAGGATAGTCTTTTTCCACGGACAGATATCCCTTGTCAGTATATAGCATAATTTGTCGCTCTTTGTTTGTATCAGAGTTTTTCATACCATCGGTCCATTTGCCAAAGTTTGGCAGATTGTGCCACAGTACCTCCATGTCGTGTGCGGAGCCCTCTTCAGGTCCGCCAATGTCAAGTACCAGCCCATCCTTGTTGGAGGTTATCTGTACGTTGTATGCGTGCCTCTTGCGCTTTCCAGAGTATACTGCCTCTTGGTTCTCCTGCGGTCTTTGAACTTGCATAAACGTGACATCAAGATACATCTCGCCACCGCCTCTGCCGGGTGCGAATTTTTTAAACGACTATATGGTACGCCCTTCCCATATTTCATGCCTAGATGCCGATAACTTTACAGAATCTGGAAAATTGCATATATATGAAATACAGCATTAAAGCGCAAATATTCATCAGATATAAAATCCCCAAATCCCCCCGTACAGTACATGATATATGAAAATCTCAAAAAAATGGGCATAACGCTGCCAAATCCGCCAGAGCCGGCAGGCGCATATGTGCCAGTTATAATTGAGGATAATACAGCATACGTCTCAGGGCAGATACCCATATCTGATGGTAAGATAGTGTATTCGGGCAAAGTTGGAGATTCCAACATTGATGAGGCAAGAGAGTCAGCTAAACTGTGTACAATAAACATACTTGCCCAGCTAGAAAAGAATCTTGGCTCACTTGAGAAAATTGTGCAAATAATTCGCATAAACGGATTTGTAAATTCACAGCCAGAGTTTACAGCACACCCCAAAGTAATTGATGCCGCATCCAATCTCATATATGAGATATTTGCAGAAAAAGGAAAACATACTCGTATTGCAGTTGGTGTGCAGTCATTACCATTTGGTTCAATGACAGAAATTGATGCGCTAGTGCGTGTACGTATTTAGGCTTTGGAGAGATTTTTATTCATAGATTTTATGAATGCGCCAATTTTATCTTTTGGAATTGTAGCGCCGCATGCCTTGTCATGACCTCCGCCAGAACCGCCAAATTCTCCCACGGTGCGGTTTACCAGCCGTCCAAGATGCACTTTGCATGAAGCAGAGCCTCTTATTGAAATTGTATATATTCCACGATCCGCCCTATTTTTGTATGCAATTCCGACATTTTTGCCGGAAAGTCCCAGTACGAAATTTACAGCACCGCTAGCTCCCATGTCTTTAACTTCCATGTGGGCAAGGTTGCTTGATATTTTCATTTTTTTGCGCACTATATCTATGATGTTTCCAAGTTTTTCCACCTGTATCTGGGCAAAATCAAAGAATCCTTTAATTTCATGCGGATACTTTGATGAGGCAAGCGTCTTTACCAAATTTGTTAAAAATTCCATCTCTTTTTGATGCCCCACTATATTGTATGTAAGGGCGGTTGCATTTGCCAAAACAAACTGCCTGTCATACATTGCAAGCAGTTTTGATCCAATGGGTTTATCATCCATATAGTCAGTTACTGCCGCGCACGCTGCGATAAATGGCGCATGTGCGTTGAGTTTTTTTGAAAATGCATCATATACTAGAACAGAGGCGCACTCTGATGTATCGTGTATGACGTTGACTTTGGCTGCTAAAAGACGGCGCTTTATCTTTGGGTCCAAATCATGATGATCCACATACGTTACAGTTACGCGTCTTTTTTTAAGAGCTTCTAGTATCTCAGAGAATCTATCCTGTGTTTGCCGGTTTAATCCCAAATCGCAAATGTACAGTGCCTTTAGTTTTTCATTTTTGGCAATCTCCTCAATGGCCTCCATTTGTCCTGGATAATCCACAAGTATGGTTTTGCCTCCAAATGCCTGTTTTATGAGGGCAGCTGAGCTAATCCCGTCTGCATCCTCTTTGTGCGAGATGCATATTGTAAGGGATTTAACTGGTTTTTTCTTTGTGGTTTTTTTTGCCGCAACCATGAAAAAAACTCCCGTACAGCCTCATTTAAACTAAATTTGTCATGCAGTTTTCCCAATATCAGGAGAAAAAACAGTTGAATTTTTAAAACCATTCAAGTTCAACATTGAACATTTCGTTCATTACTTTATGAAAAAAATACGTTTGCCATACAGCATATCATAAATTCGTTTAAATTCAAAATGACGTTCAGAAATGATTATGCTTTTTACATTTATCATATTATGATAATATTGATGGTTTTTTTAAACAAATTAATGCTTTGCAGTATATGGGATATAGTGCCATGCCAAAATTAAATTATCATTTACAAACTTTGATTGACAATGATTTAAACTCGTCAAAATCATCCAATTCATCATAATCCTTATCAAATGTAATTAATTCATCACACCCCATATTTTTTGCCATTAACGCATGTAAGATATCATCAACTCCGGCACCTTTGAACTTGTAATTTTTTACATTATCTGCACCGCATTGCTGACATTGATTAAGACTTTTTATTTTTCCTTTAACATTTTTCATTATTTCTAGCGCATTATCAAATAGTTTTTTTGAATCCATATTATTCCCATCATCAAATTTAACGTTGGGTAATTGTAAAAGTTTGGATGTTAATTTATCATACATTTTTTTACTTTGTTCATTTACATATTCAATTCGTTCATCATTAGAACGACCCATTAACTCGGATTCATTTTTACCGAAATATGTTTTTAAAACAAAAAGAATTTCCGTTAATGTAAGAGATGAAATTACCGCATGTCTTTGTCCAGACTTTATCTCATCAAATATTTTAGTAGCTAATGTGTATTGCCCACATTCATTCTTTTTATTTAAAGTTATTCCCAACAGCACATTTGCATCCAAATATGACTTTATCAATTTAATATCCTCTAGATTCTTTAATTAATTTCACTGTATCGAAATGTTTTGTGTCAATTCTATCTGCAAATAATCCTTTTAATTTGTCAAAAGATGCCGGGTCAAGAGGGAGAATTTCATCATATCCTATAGATTTTGCAAGCTTTAATCTAAAGTCTTTATCGTTAAACACATGTTTTTTTATGGAAATTGATGATTTTACAGGATTATTTTTTTCATTTTGAAAATTAAATTCAGAATCAAGTAATGATGTCTCACCCATCATTTCTTTTCTAACTTTGGCACCGATGGTGCTTTTTGTAAACTCTGGGAATTTTTCACATATATCTGCCAATAATTCTTCCAGTGGCGTGTTAAAATATGCGGTTGCAACATGTGCAACTTTTATAGCAATATCTGTATTATTCACAATCCATTTATTTTTCAATATCGTACCAATATACGTCAAAATATAATTTTTAACTCGTTTTTTATCTAGATCAAAAGTATCATATGCTGCAACATATCCCTCATTTTCAAGTTTTTCCAAACTAGCTGCTAATTGTCGACTAACCATTCCATACTTGCCGGATTGCCAATCATCAAAAAATTCAGAATTGTTAAAAATTCCCTCGTATACTAGAATACCATATTTTTGTAATCTTGTAATACCTCTAACATATGGCGTAGAGCCAATCAGGGTTAAAAGCCATTTATCTTGGCTTGTAATGACCATGGGGGGCATTTAATTAATTCAAATCATGCTGGGTTATATAGTATTTTATCACAGGTTCTGTAAACTTATCGGTGCATATTTGACCATAAATAGCGATCAACCAAATCAACCAAAAATCGTCATTTTTCCGCTTTTAAGTGCATATTTCGTATGCTAGTAATTATGCCAGCATCCTCGCTATCTATACTCCAGCAACGATCATATTGATATTTGCTAAATGTCTGACAAGTATTTGTCCATGATTCTATTATGTATTTATCATTATTATCCAACCCATACCCCAAATTTTTTACATAGCAATCAGTATCTCTGCCATAACAGTTTTGAGCTAATTTTATCAGTACTGCTCTATCCGTATGGTTTAATTCATTCGTATGGGCAATACCTGAATCATTCGTATATTCAATATCTGAATCTAGTGCAAAACCTGTCAATACTATGATAAAAAATACAAATACTGTAAACCCCCCTGCTAGAAATCCCTTAACTGCACTCACAAAAGTATGACTTTATCATACCGTATTTTAATCATACCTAGTCATACTGTACCATGTGAAGCATAAGATCGCCATATCCATAGAAGCTGAAATCTTAAGATGGATTGACAAACAGGTAAAATCGGGAATATTTAGAAATCGCAGTCATGGTCTTGAATATTGCACACGCCTTATCCGTGATCGCAAAATTCTATGAACCGTTTTAATCTCCAGAATCTACTAATATTTTACCCTTATACTTTAGAAATTTAATCTTGGTAGGATTGCCCAACTCTTCCCTAATTGGTTTAGGTATGCGTGCAATCATTCCAAGCCCACCGTCATGTGATAAGCTGACTGTAAATTCCGTCTCATCTTTTTTCCACCGTGTCATACACGGTGCAATAACCTATTACCATATTAATTAAGCGATCTCTTAATTAAGCGTACTATTAACAGATACATATATTAAGCGTACTCTTAATACCAACTGTATGAATACACGCAAACAACAAGCAAACCAAATACTAGAAACGGCAAATGCAATAACTCAAACCGATACCCACACATTCAAAGTAAAATCCATGTCCACGCCCGACAAATACTATACGGTCTCTAGGACTGGAAACGGTCTTGTATGCGAATGCCCTGATCATCAATACCGCAAATCCGACTGTAAACATATTCATGTCATTATAAAGATAATAGACCTCATGCATAATTAACTAAAAAATCAATTTTGGCAAATCGAAAGATCTATGATCTAGTATCATGTGAGCATAGCATGTGCAAATCAGACAAACGCATGATCTCTAAACTGGAAAAGACGATCTTAAAGATGGAAAAGACGATCCTAAAGATGGAAAAGAATAGCTCCAGGCAGGAATCAGAAATTCAACACTACAAAAAGATGGCACAGAGTAGCAATGATGACAAAAGACAACATGTCGATAAATATTTGAACAAGGGAATTGGGAATGATGTTCATCTATATGAAATGACAGGAATGAACCGTGAAGAATTTGAATGGATTCTAGAACGGTTCAAAAAAACCGTAGAAAATTCATCAGAGATTCCCCGCTTTTCAGAATATGTGGACGATCCTGGAAACACCTGTATCCTTACCGTAAAGCAAGTTTTGTTTATCGTATTGTGCCGCAAACGCAATAATCTCAAACAGGGAGCACTTGCGTTCATTGCAGACGTTGATCAGAGCACCATTAGCAGATATCTGACATTTTCTGATGAACTATTGATGGATATTCTTCCAACGGCTAAGAATATTGGTGCTGCAATACGGACAATACGTACAAGCGAGTTGTTTAAAAAATTCGTACCCGGCAGAGGCGGCGGCGAACTATATCTTGATGCCACGTTTGTACAGGTTCAAAGACCGCAGGAGAATCAAGAGGCAGTATATTCTGGAAAGCGCAAAAGGCACGTCTACAGCATACAGATAACCTCCAACAAAGATGGAGTGGTAAATGACATTGGCGGTCCAGAAGAGGGCTCAGTACATGACATGGAGGTACTGCGGCGTAATCCGCCAAATTTTGGCAAATGGACCGATGGCATGAAAAACTCTGATACAAAAAAAGAGCGCCAAATTACACTCTACACCGACAAGGGATACTTGTCCGTGGAAAAAGACTATCCTGGAATTATCTCAAAGCAGCCGTACAAAAAACCAAAGGGTAGGGGATTGACAGAGACAGAACGCGAATATAGCAAGAGGATCAGTCGTAAGCGCATAAAAGTAGAGCATGCCATAAACCGGCTCAAATGGTTTCGCAGAATGAGTGCCGTATATGATGACACAATGGATGCGTTTTATACAGAAATCCAAGTGGTTACAGGACTGACCAATCTGCACATCATGTTAAAGGATCGCAAGTATATCGAACCGTTGGAAAAAATTTGCCCTCAAATCAAGTAGCACATCTTTGTGCACACGGTTACGCATAATATTCTGCTTTTTGTCATGCATATGATATTTTGATTTATTTTGTTGTCTGCTTGAAGGTTTTAGGCCATGTGTACTTTGATCATGACAGTGTCATAGTAGGAACCGTATGTCTTTGCAGTTGATTATGCATGAACTCTAATAAAACAAAATCGTGGATATGCCAATAATGAATTTAAAATCATGGAACGATCAAAGCTCAACCTATGCAAATATTGCAGTTCGGGTAATTTACGTAAACGTGGTTATAGAACCAATAGGCACGGCAAACTTCAAAAGTATCAATGCCAAGAATGTACCAAAATTTTTACAACAAACTTTGGCTTTGAAAATACCCGTGTTTTACCCTCTACTATTACTGGAGCTATGCAAATGTATTTCACGGGTATGTCAGTCCGTGATATTGCCAACCATTATGAGATGATGGGAATTAAAATATCCCACATGGCAGTTTACAAATGGATTGCCAAATATTCTCGTATGGTTGAAAAATACCTAAATGAGATCATTCCAAGAACCGCTGATCGTACATGGGTTAGAGCTGATGAAGTATGGCTCAAAGTATCAGGTCAGAAAAAATATCTTTTTGCTTCCATAGATGATCAAACCCGTTATTTCCTTGCTTATGACATGACAGATACAAAATTCCAACATAATGCAGATCGTCTATTAGAGCTCACAAAAAATGCCATAGGCAAATCGCCTAAACATTTTACAACTGACGGACTTCCTGCATACGCCAAATCATCTAAACGTGTATTTGGTAAAGATACGGAACATCATTCACATATCCATTTACGTAAGGATCGTAATAATAATAAAATGGAACGGTTTAACGGTACATTCAGAGATCGTGAATTGGCATTTAGAGGTTTGAAAAAATCCGATACCCCTTTGATCGGTGGCTATCAAGCATTTTACAATTACACTAAAAAACACATAGGACTTGGTGGCAAAACGCCTGCTGAAGCTTCAAACATTAAGGTTGCTGGATTAAACAAATGGCAAACTTTGATACAAAATGCTAGTTTGCATACGTATGAATAATTGCATTACAACTTTTCTAATTTTTCATTTATGGAATCCAATTTTGAATCCATGCTGTCAAACCTTGAATCCATACTAACCAATTTATCATTCACTTTTTCAATATCATCTTTCATTTCTTTAATAGCAACTTTCGTTTCTTCAAACCCCGATTTCAGAAAATCGTGATGAACCCAAAACAACCAACCAATATATTTAAACGCCTTATCATCATGTTTTCGTAAATCGCCACACCACTCTTGTATATCACGTTCAGTAACATCTTTTACAGATTTTATTTCATCTAATCTACTCATACTACATCATGCAATCTACCCCTTTATTGATCTAACTCAACAAAAGATCACTTTTTTGTCAATCCATAGATGATTTGCAGAACCTGAATAAAACCGATAAATTATTTATTAGTCAACAATTTCTTTATAGTTTTTATATCATCTTTTATCTCTAAAATATCTTTATCCATTTTATCCATTCGTGTATTAAAATTTCCAAAATCCCTCTTTACACTTTCCAATGTATAGTCCGATTGTTCTAATATCGCAGTTCCAAATATTGTATCTCTATCCATACCCTTTGCCCACTCTCTAAACCAATTTGGTGCTTCATTTGGGACAGTAGCTGCTAAACTCATAATGTATTTTAAAATATGCCCCTTTATTGATCTTACTCAAAAAATGATCACTTTTTGATAAATTTTATTATGGTCTTTTTTTCAAATCATCAATTTCTTTTTCTATGGTAGAAATCAATTCTTGTAATTGGTTATATCTTTTATCTCGGTACTGAAATGCACTATTTATACGACCATCTAATGTTCGCAATTTAACATCTAACATATTTGCCCACTCTACCATATCCATACGTGAACCTTCTGGCAGTTCTGGAACTATCCGATCAATATCCAATAAATCACTCATAATTTTTAACTCATATTCCAACATATAAAACAATCAATTCAGAGAAGATCCATATCCACGCCTATGCACCGATAAGTTTACAGAACCTTATCACAAGTTTTGCGTGTGGCATATCAAAAGTAGTATACCCCATACTTTGCATCATATTTTCCCCAAGTTTACATATCAATAACACTTTTGCCAGGTTTTGGCATTTTTTTTGCAAATGCCGGGCACCGGTATTTTCAAATTGTTCCAATCAAGTGAGGGTAAACTACATTTTAGATAAGAGAAGAGCTGCCCCTGTACAAGGTCAGCATCTTGTGCTATTTTGTGCCTACATCTTCATTTATTGCGTAGATTTCAGGCATGACGTGACTTCATACCACCACCCCACAGAATGCACCTCAAAACGATTCGATTACTTGGAAACTGCCCGTTCGTGTAGAAATTAATGATGGTATAGAATACATATTTTACGATGAAAAACGTATGATAGAAAATGAACCATATCGGATTAAATTCCATGGTAATGACATATTTGTAATTAAAAGAGCAAATAAAATAAAAATGGTGGATCATGTTGAAATTTGATGTTAGTGCATCCACATACTGACATATTTATGAGAAAATGGAAGATGGTGAATCAACTATTTTATGAAGCATGGACAGATATGAGTGCATCCACGCATTTATTTTTATTATCTGATCCATATATCTTACATCCTGCCTCTTTTAATTGCCCGATACCATCATTACAAGCACGTGCCATAGGCTCACTAGCATTTTCTGGAATGTCATGAATTATGCATGAATTCATTTTTTCATTTTCATAATTGCTAGTACGTAATTTTTGTAGACAATTTGCCTGGAACAAACAATCTTTCAATAGAGCTTCTGGATTAACGTAATGTAATATGTGAATAAAACTCTTGACTGAATTGGAGAGTATTCCAACATCCACTTTAAACGAATAAGGTCGATTACCTATAGTGTAATGCTCATGTATGAATTCAGGTCGGATTGATTCAGAAATCCGATCTTTGATGTTCTGTAACAGAACATTATCACGTATTGGACCATGTTTTATAATGCTCACATACTGATCAAAAACCCGATTCATCGCATCGTCAATATTTTTGTTTTTTACAGCTCTTGGAGATGTGAATGACAGCCTACCTGAAAATGTTGATGATATAGATTTTAAATCTATCAATTTTTCTTTTCTACCATCTAATTTTTCTAATACGTGTTTTAACATATTGGTATTAAAAGGAGCATCAGTTTTGCTTTTAATAGTATGAATGTCAACAAATTTCCCAAAACTAGTGTTTGATTTGCTATCATTTATTATTGTACCAATGTTAATTGGCTCATCACGTATTAAATCTGGAATAAACCGTGCAATTGAAAAATTATAAGTTTCCAATTTATTGGCCTCCGAGTAAATGCCCATAATACTTGTCAATAATTGACATTATATCTCCAGGATCACGGGTAATGAGAGCATTTTGCAACATATCGACATGTGCCGGGCGTTTAACATGTTTATCAATTTCGGTAAAAATACACTCTAGTAAATTTAAAGTTGCCATCCCCATAACAAAGTTTATTTTTTCATGTAATTTGTATGTGTCAACACATGACGTATTCCATTCAATTTTTGGTTGTTCATACGGCAAATCTCCCTCTGTGATTCTAAAACAGCGTCCATGATCGATTAGCACATATTTGTAATGCGATCCAATAGCTTTTGCATTGGGTATGAGCATGGTGTTTCTGTCATGCCTATCACGATTATTAACAAATATGTCAAATATTATAAATGCGTTAACTGATTCAAGATTACTGATGGTTGATGCATCATTAAGATACTCGCTTAAATTGTATTTGTCATGTTGATACAAAGTGGCAAAATATGCTCCAGCACGTATTCCACTATCTTGGATTTCTTTAGAGTTTGATACAAAGTCGTTATCAAATATCATCACAAATGGTTCCAATACTTCCACACCTAATTTTAAAGCCAGCAATGATCCGAGCCATTCATTAGACCGTATGCATAATCATTCAAATCGATCATTTTTATTCGTAAAAATTGTGAATTTGACCCATTATGCATACGCTCTATTGTAGTTCGAGTCAGGTTCATCTGCAGGGGAAAATTTTACAGCATAAATGTTTCCGTCATTGCCTTCTATTTTTCGGGGCTCTGTGATCCCTCTTTGTTCGTACCTTCCATGATCCATACTTGCGTGAATTAATTTCAATATACCCCATATGCGTAATTCCTATTAAAACTCTTGGTAAAAATATGCCTCACGGCATGATCAATAGAGGATGAAATTACGTGATCAAAAAAATATCATCTCCCAAATTTTACAGCATGGCTAAATATGTGAAAACTCTCTAAAATTTACCAGTGTGCCGTAAACTTGTTGATGCATACCGCACCTCAAATATACAACAGATCATTTACTAGAAATGCCCAAATCGTAATAAAATTCAGGCCATTCCACCACTCAAAAGTGATCTTTTAGGATTTTTCCCGCGCCAAAAGATGCTCAAGGTCTCTCCCGCTTAATGCAAATGATTCATAAAATGTACCGCCCTGTTTTTGCGCATCCAAATCTATTTGCTGCAGCCGCTCAAGCTCTTTTCCCGTGGCTGCAAGTATCATCTCATCAACGCTCCTTTGATAGCGCCTCTCGGTTCCGGACATGGCATTAAATGGGTAAAACAGGTTAAAGCTAACGGCGTTGCGATATTTGACAAACTGCCAAGCTGAAATTTAGGATCAAAAGTGTAAATATGAGGGTAAAAAATCAAATTCATGTCAATTGACACAAAGAATACCGGATTGCGCGGGATACCAGTAGCTGATACTAAAATATCCAACATTAACGGCAAGCTTGGCAAGCTCATATACCGCGGGTATGATATTGACGAGCTGGCAGAAAAATCCACCTTTGAGGAGACTGCATATCTTTTACTGTACGACAAGCTTCCAACAAAGGCAAAATACGGGAAATTTCTCTCAAATCTTATCGATTCAAGAATTATTCCAAAACAAATGCAGACAAACATGGGTAATTGGCGCAAGGATGCGGACCCCATGGACATGCTGCAGGCGTTTGTCGCAGCCTTGGCCGGATACTATGATGAGGAGTTTTCAAACAAAGAGGCAAGCTATGATAGGGCATTAAACATTATAGCAAAGGTGCCCACCATTGTTGCAAGCTGGCAGCGCATTCGCAACGGTTTGGAGGTTATTGCACCGGACCCAAAGCTTGGACATGCTGCCAACTTTTTGTACATGATGACGGGTACAAAGCCGGATGCAGAATCTGCCAGAATATTTGATATTTGCCTCATACTGCACGCAGATCATACGTTTAATGCATCCACCTTTGCTGCACGGCAGGTGGCATCAACTAGGGCGCACATGTATTCAGCGTGCAGTGCCGCAATTGGCGCACTAAGCGGGGAGCTGCACGGGGGTGCAAATTACGAGGTGATGCGCATGCTCTTGGAGATTAAAACAAAAGAGAATGTAAGGGCGTGGATACAAAAACGGTTTGCAGCAGGCGGGCGCGTGATGGGCATGGGGCATGCAGTATACAAAACGTACGATCCTAGGGCGCGGATACTAGAGAGATTGTCATCAAAGCTTGCAGAAAAGACGGGTCAGCCCTGGTTTCATATAAGCAAAACAGTTGAAGAGGTGACTGCCGAGGAGATGATGAGGTTGAAAAAATCAAAGATATATCCAAACGTGGATTTGTACAGCGCATCCGTATACTATATGCTAAACATACCCATGGATTTGAATACGCCGATATTTGCAATCGCCCGTTCGGTCGGATGGGCAGCTCACATAATAGAGGAGAAATTTGCCGAAGCTGCGCCAAAGCCGGCGCTATACAGGCCAAAAGCTGTCTATGTTGGAAAAGACTGCGGTCCGCAAGGATGCGAGTATAAATCACTTGATCTTCGATCAGACTAGTGTCTAGTTTCTAGTGCGGTTCCATTTGCCAACGCGCGCGTTCATGTCATGCTGGTATAGTACGTTAAAGATCATTTCGTAAAATGTAATTCCCCGGCTTTGCGCCTGGGTGTCAAGCCATCTTATTCCGTCGGCAAGTTCTGGATCATTTGATGACATTTCCACTAGCGAGTCGACCATTCTTGTAAAAAATACGTTTTCACCCATAAGAGATGCTGTAATAACGCGATCAAAAGGGGCATATGCAAAATATATAGACAAATTGGGTTAAGATTTTCATGCCACATTTTATCCATATAGCAGGGAATGGGAGTTTTATCGCATGGGCTCACAAAAATAACGGAGTGCAGACAGCCGTTGAGAGCAGAGTGCATGTGTCAATGTATGAGGGTGTAAGTGTAGAGGATTCAATGTATGTAGCATCCCATGTGGGACTGTTTTGGTGCATTGGAACATTTCGCATTAGAGATGGCGAGTGTGTGAATATTGCATTATCAAAGAATATGGCTCCGTCTTTATTTTCAAATGAGATTTCAAAAAGCAAACTGGCTTTGGAAAAGACGTATTTTATTGAACAATTGTGCAAAAAAAGGAATATAAAAATATCATACATTGATGATATGGGGGATAATGCAGCAGAGGATGAGATTAGGCATCTTTGCGTACAATGATAAATCCAACGTCTGCAAGATTTGTTCCCGTATGGCCGGTTAAAATTCTCCCCCCATGTTTTGCAAAAAATGATGATGAGTCGTTGTTTTTTAAAAATTGTGCAATCTCTTGTACATTATATTTTCTGGCAGTATCAACAATGGCTCCGGCATACTTTGTATTTCCATCAATCCCGTCAGTTCCAACAGAGCATACTATGCAATGCATGTTTTTCCTCGTATATTGCTCCAAAAGATGCAGTACAAGTTGCTGATTTCTACCCCCATACCCTTTGCCTTTAACCTGTATAGTTGGCTCGCCGTAAAAAACAATACAGGAATTTTTGGCATATTTTGTATTATTTACGATACGTTTTGATTCTTTTTCCACATTGCCGTATATTTGCATAAAGTGTACGCGTAATCCATGCGATCTGGCCTTTTTTGCCACAGATTTGGCGCATGTAAAACTATCAGATATGATGTGGTTTTTGATGCGGGTTTTTTTTGGACCCTCTTGTATTATATTATTTGCGCCATCATGCAGTCTCATCATTATGGATTTTGGCATGCATGATTCAAGGTGTAGATTTCGTATGTATTTTAGCGCATCAGAGTATGTAGTGTTATCATGTGTGGTGCATCCAGAGGAGATATCCCTGAAATGATTCCCCTGGACATCAGATATGATTAATGCGCAAGATTTGCACTTTACATGTGAGGCTAATCGGCCTCCTGCAATTTCTGATATGTGACGCCGTATGCAGTTTATTGCAGATATTTTTGCACCAGAATTTAAGAGTAAATGCGTTGCAGATGCAAGATTAGATGAGGTTATGCCCTTTGGGGGTAAAGAGATGAGTGATGAGCCACCGCCGGATATTAAAAATAGTACATATTCTTTGGATGGAATTTGCTCAAGATATTTGATGATGGAGCGCGCAGCTGTAGCACTGCATTCATCCGGTAGCGGATGTGAGGCATAATGTATCCTCATGTTTGGAACCGGGGGTAAGCGTTTGCCTTTTGGTGATACAATCAGACCTCCTGCAATGGCAAGATGTGCGGATGCTGCCTGTGCCATGGCGTGTGCAGCTTTGCCGTATGAGATAATGTGGATTGGCATATTTGGAAGATCAGCAAAGTGGTGGGTGAGGGAATTTTCAGGCATTGCAGCATACAATCCCTCTTCAAGCATGTCAATTGCATATTCGCACCTTTGAATCAGCGATTTGAGGGCAATGGAGTTTTTTATCACAGCATTGCTTTATCAGGTTTTGTATAAAACATGGGTGTTTACAGGTTCTGCTAGGTTGTCGAGACCTATTCGTGAACAGCGATCTTCTCCAAATTGGTTAAAAATATCAAGCATGATTATATTTTGGGTTCTGACAAATTCGGGTGTTGGATACGGACGTGAATCTTCTTCCAATTCGGTCTTGGTGCATTTTGCCTATCCGATTATATCGTAATCATCTACTAGGATGTTGCATTTCGTTATTTGTGGGCTATCGTTCACTAGTCTAGAAATGTATGTTTTGCCGGGCTTTAATGTTTCAAAATGCTCGACAAAATCAACAATATTACCTGATGCATCATTTCCGCTTACAATTATATTAGTTGCCAACGTAAAATCCCAATTATTGGTTATCGAGCCTTTTACTTCAAGATATCCATAATCTTTATTGCAGTTTATGATATCTATTGTAAATGGTTTTTGTATTGGTTCATTCTCTTTAGTGTTTGTTACATCCCTCAATGCTTCATTTACTTTTTTGTCACTTTCGGCTTTCAATTCTTCCGCATTATTGACATATATTCTATAACCTACAATAGTTACAAATACTATAATAACAATTAACAGTACTACACCGGCATATTTTTCCTTTGATGTTCTTGAATTACCACCATCTGCTGGAAGTGTCATATTTTCCAATTAAAAAATTAACGCAATATAAGCATTCAAAGATCAAAATGGTACGATGTCACGTCATGCATAGATTTTATACAATGATTGAAAATGTTGGTACAAAGTAATACGAGGTGCGGACCTCGTACTATTTTTGATTTTATTCATGGACAGAACATGCATGTGGCATTTTGATTTATTTTGTTGTCTGTTTGAGAACTTTACACCATATGCGTTTTGATCATGGTAATGCCATAGTTGGAATCGTATGTTTCTGCGATTGATTATGCATAAACTCTTACAAATTTTGCTATCCCGTGTGTTGATTATATTTTGGTAATTTGCCATATTTTTTCTTATATGCATCTAATAGTGAAGATTCCTTGGATTGTGCCAGTTTTTTACTATTTGTACGTCCTGTTCGAAATTTTGCCGTGCCAGGTATTGGATCACTATTTTTTATAAAATGAGAATTTAACCTATCAGTCACTTTTCCTTCTCCGATATAATGTGTTGTGTCATTTTTATTTGCTAATTCATAAACACCAATTGTATTCTTTTCACGTTTTACATTTTCTTTAGTAAATCTCTTCCATGAACCTAGCATTTGATCTTATATTGTTGTGTGTCATATAAAAACTATATTCTATTTGGAGTTCTGTCCATGAATGAGCATTTTTATAAAATCCGATCAAATTCATTTAAAATCATGCAACATGTCTACCAATTCATCATCATCAAGCCCTGCTCATCTTGCCAGTATTGCAAATATTGGGTTTTAGAGTATAGCATACGCTAGGATGGTATCTGACACAAAGTGTCAGAATCTAGACTGCGGCAGATAGAATGTGAATATTATGGCACAAGACAAAGAATTCCAATTCAATTTTCTGTGTTGCAAATTTGCGGGCACTCAGAGTGGATGAAAACCTTCTCTTCATGGATGAAAACGTGGCCTCTACGTTGCTGCGTTTGTAGTATATGGATAGAAATTCATCAGGATTATCACGATGCCATCTTATGCCCATTGCGTCAAATCCACGTACGCGAACACCTTTTCTTGGTATTATTACAGGAATTCGTCCGATCTTTTCTATGAGCGAGCATATGTTGCGTGAATGGTATGCGGCATCAAGCATCATGTGGTCGGAACCGTGCGGCAGTGTGCCACATATTTGCTCAAATATTGGTGCATCATGGCATCGTACATGGGTAATATCATATGATATGATTATGCTGTTTTCAGCAGTTACAATATGCAATTTGCGATAATCCCGTCGGGACCTTGATCCATTTTTTGCATCAAGCTACGTGTTATGCCCGTTTATTGCAATTCCTGTAAAATCCCAGTACAATGTACCTTTCATTCCAGGTCTGCTTGCAGAATTTATCATCCATGTGATGAAATGTTCATCAATTCTAGTAGATGCTACCTGAAACGCCGACCTTGACGGCACTCTTTTCAAGCCTAGTATTGATAGTAAACGTGGTGAATCTTCAAGATAATTTACGAGTTCATCATATGGCAGTTGTTGCATTGTTTTTATGGCAATACACAGTCATTCCCATCTCGAAAGTGGATTTGTCAATGAAAAAACCACATCATGCTCCAGATGAAAAGGTGTGTATCATCATGGAGTCAATAAACATACGCAATATCCACGTAGAGCTGTGCTGCAAGCACAATATCAATCCGATGACGTTCAGTCGTTGGAGGAAATTATTCGTTGAATCGGGACTATAATCACATACAATAATATATTGGAATACAATGTCACATATTATGTCAGATGGAAATTGGAAGAATACTACTACATATAGTAACAGGTATGAATACACTGGAATCGATAAGTTAATAATGGAATATTTAAAAGATAAAAAATTAACATCTCCAGTAATTATTGATGCATGTTGTTCTACTGGAGTAGCAATAAATGATTCACGTGAGAGAATAAAAAGGGAGAATATTAACCCATATATTATAGGCATTGACGTTACTAAGAAAAAAAATATTAAAAATAAAGCAAAAAAAAATTGTGATGAATTTATAAATGAAGATATTCTTAACTTATCATACAAAGGACCAAAGGCAAATATTGTAATATGTAGTAAAGCAGTACTATATGTAACTGGAGTTAGAAGATATAAAATATTAAAACAATGCATATCGTATTTATTAAATGATGGATTACTAATTACAGATGTAGATTATTTTGAAAAAAAATCATTAAAAATTAAAATAATTAATTATAAAAAAGATGCAAAATATTTTTGGTCAAATTTGAATATTTTTAGATCAGGGATAAGAGGTATTTATAATGAATATAATAAACTACGTTTTAATCCATTGCAAAAATATATAATTAAAAAAACAAAACATGATGCTTTAATTTATATCGAACAAATATTACAAGGTTGGGAAAATAGATCTAAATATTGGAAATTGTGGTGGAAATTTTATTGTCGCTATTATCCAAAGTCCTAAATTATCTTTGCACATACAAAGATTCAAGGTGATTATAAATTTAATTCCCCCAACCATTATTGACCAATAATTGAAGAAAACGTTCAACATATTAGAGTTCATGCATAATCAATCCCTGAGACATACGGTTCCTACTATGACACTGTCATGATCAAAGTACACATGGCCTAAAACCTTCAAGCAGACAACAAAATAAATCAAAATGTCACATGCATGACAAAAAGCAGAATATTATGCGTGACCGTGTGCACAAAGATGTGCTACTTGATTTGAGGGCAGACTTTTTCCAACGGTTCAATAGAGTTTATCCATGTGAATACTTTTTAAAGGTTTCTTGCTTTTTTGTGTCATGCGGTATGGCTTTCGCTATGTGTTTGTTTCCAGTCAAAAGGTAAAAAGACATCTATCCATTCGGGATTTAACCCCACAACCATCTTCGTCCACATGTTAAAGCTTACCGCAGTTATGCAACGGGGTAACATCCCCAAACTCTAACTCGCGGTTTGTTGCTTTAACTATGATGTATTTCAAATTCACTCCTATCCTTTAGCATACGAAATATGATATCAAGCATCTTGGCCGCTGCTGCAACTTTGGCCTTGGATGATCCTCTCTTTTTTGCAAGACGCCGGTAAAATTCAGAAATGTTACTCTCTGATGCAAATCGGACATGGGTGGTAACAGCTTCCACCAGTGCCCACCGCATCATCCTGCTTCCTCTTTTTGTTACATGTCCGTGATGGACCACATCTGCTGAATTGCGAACCGATGGGGCAAGACCTGCATATGATTTGAGTTGTTTTGGTTCAGAAAACCTCTCAACTCCATCAATCTCTGCTGCCAGTATCAATGAAATAAAATCACCTATGCCAGGTATTAGAGTTCATGCATAATCAACTGCAAAGACATACGGTTCCTACTATGACACTGTCATGATCAAAGTACACATGGCCTAAAACCTTCAAGCAGACAACAAAATAAATCAAAATATCATATGCATGACAAAAAGCAGAATATTATGCGTAACCGTGTGCACAAAGATGTGCTACTTGATTTGAGGGCAAATTTTTTCCAACGGTTCGATATACTTGCGATCCTTTAACATGATGTGCAGATTGGTCAGTCCTGTAACCACTTGGATTTCTGTATAAAATGCATCCATTGTGTCATCATATACGGCACTCATTCTGCGAAACCATTTGAGCCGGTTTATGGCATGCTCTACTTTTATGCGCTTACGACTGATCCTCTTGCTATATTCGCGTTCTGTCTCTGTCAATCCCCTACCCTTTGGTTTTTTGTATGGCTGCTTTGAGATAATTCCAGGATAGTCTTTTTCCACGGACAAGTATCCCTTGTCGGTGTAGAGTGTAATTTGGCGCTCTTTTTTTGTATCAGAGTTTTTCATGCCATCGGTCCATTTGCCAAAATTTGGCGGATTACGCCGCAGTACCTCCATGTCATGTACTGAGCCCTCTTCTGGACCGCCAATGTCATTTACCACTCCATCTTTGTTGGAGGTTATCTGTATGCTGTAGACGTGCCTTTTGCGCTTTCCAGAATAGTATACTGTTTCTTGATTCTCCTGCGGTCTTTGAACCTGTACAAACGTGGCATCAAGATATAGCTCGCCGCCGCCTCTGCCGGGTACGAATTTTTTAAACAACTCGCTTGTACGTATTGTCCGTATTGCAGCACCAATATTCTTAGCCGTTGGAAGAATATCCATCAATAGTTCATCAGAAAATGTCAGATATCTGCTAATGGTGCTCTGATCAACGTCTGCAATGAACGCAAGTGCTCCCTGTTTGAGATTATTGCGTTTGCGGCACAATACGATAAACAAAACTTGCTTTACGGTAAGGATACAGGTGTTTCCAGGATCGTCCACATATTCTGAAAAGCGGGGAATCTCTGATGAATTTTCTACGGTTTTTTTGAACCGTTCTAGAATCCATTCAAATTCTTCACGGTTCATTCCTGTCATTTCATATAGATGAACATCATTCCCAATTCCCTTGTTCAAATATTTATCGACATGTTGTCTTTTGTCATCATTGCTACTCTGTGCCATCTTTTTGTAGTGTTGAATTTCTGATTCCTGCCTGGAGCTATTCTTTTCCATCTTTAGGATCGTCTTTTCCATCTTTAAGATCGTCTTTTCCAGTTTAGAGATCATGCGTTTGTCTGATTTGCACATGCTATGCTCACATGATACTAGATCATAGATCTTTCGATTTGCCAAAATTGATTTTTTAGTTAATTATGCATGAGGTCTATTGTCTTGAGCAACATTGCATCCTTGTTTGAACAGGATGCGTTGTGTACTTTTATGTTTGAGTCTGCAATTTTTGTATTAACGAATCCAATAGAATCCAAATATCCGTTTATACGGTAATCCTTTAGAGAACGCAGTTTTCTATTGTATGTAAGCGTAAATGTTGCTCCAAAGATCTTTATCCCTCCCTGTAACAAAATTCCATGTATTTTGTTTTTTAGAGTTGTTCTTGTCTTGACAAGACTGTCGCGATATCGTACAAGTTGCCGTTGTTCCACTATGTCCTTGTTTGAGACATGACAGAGGGATATGTATCCGCACCGTAATAGGTCTGCAAGTGTTACAGCATCCCTCTTGTCGGTCTTTTTCTTGGATGCGGCGATGATTTTTGTCGCCCATGGATTTGACAATACGACATCATAACCCATTTTATCTGTCATGTATCGATATAATCCGTACCATACGGACGAAGATTCCATTACGATTTTTGCATTTTCAGGTACACTTGATCTGAAGAATCGGCTGATGGACTTGTTTTCATTTTCAATCCTCTCATTAAAAATCACTTTGGCTTTTTTATCCATCATTGCAACTTGAAGAAATTTCTTGTGAACGTCCATTCCAACAAACATATTCTTCCCAGAATATGTGGTAATCTGTTTGTTTGCATTTGGATCTTTTTTAGATGATTTACGTTTCGGTGATACGGATCGTTTGACATTCTTACAACCATCTGTGGTCTTAGAAGATCCCTTCACATATGGTTATGCATATTAACCAAAAAATCAATTTTGGCAAATCGAAAGATCTATGATCAAGTATTACAATCACACAGCATGTGTGCTACAGACAAACGTATAATCTCCAAGTTGGAAAAAAGAATCTCCAAACTTGAAGCAGAAAACCAACGCTACAAAAAAATGATAGATGGGGATAAGACCGAAAAACAATCTGCTTATGAATACTTGAACCATATGGTTGATGATGACAATTATCTATACGGGATGACTGGAATGGATCGTGAAGAATTTGAATGGATTCAGAAACGGTTCATAAATGCCGTTGAAGACTCGCCAGAAACCCCTCGCTTTTCAGAATATGTCGACGATCCGGGAAACACCTGTATTCTTACTGCACCACAAATTTTGTTTGTCGCACTATGCCGCAAGCGCAATAACCCCAAACAGGAAATGCTTGCAGCCATTGCAGGCGTTGATCAGAGTACCATCAGCAGATATCTGGTATTTGCTGATGAGCTGTTGATGAATATTCTTCCAACGGCTAAGAATGTTGGTGCTGCGATACGGGAAGAGCGTACCATCGAGTCGTTTAAAAAATTCGCATCAGGCAGGGGCGGTGGCGAGCTGTATCTTGATGCCACATTTGTGCAGGTTCAAAGACCGCAGGAGAACCAAGAGGTAGTATACTCTGGAAAGCGTAAGAGGCACGTCTACAACGTACAGATAACCTCAAACAAAGACGGGCTGGTACTTGACATTGGCGGACCCGAAGAGGGTTCAGTACATGACATGGAGGTACTGCGACGTAATCCGCCAAATTTTGGCAAATGGACCGATGGCATGAAAAATTCGGATACAAACAAAGAGCGACAAATTATGCTATATACTGACAAGGGATACTTGTCCGTGGAAAAAGACTATCCTGGAATTATCTCAAAGCAACCGTACAAAAAACCAAAGGGCAGAGGATTGACAGAGACAGAACGCGAATACAGCAAGAGAATCAGTCGTAAGCGCATAAAAGTAGAGCATGCCATAAACCGGCTCAAATGGTTCCGTAGAATGAGTACCATATATGATGACACAATGGATGCGTTTTATACAGAAATCCAAGTGGTTACAGGACTGACCAACCTGCACATCATGTTAAAGGATCGCAAGTATATCGAACCGTTGGAAAAAGTCTGCCCTCAAATCAAGTAGCACATCTTTGTGCACACGATCACGTATAATATTCTGTTTTTTTGTCATGCATATGATATTTTGATTTATTTTGTTGTCTGCTTGAAGGTTTTAGGCCATGTGTACTTTGATCATGACAGCGTCATAGTCGGAATCGTATGTTTTAGTGATTGATATGCACAAGGTCTATTATAATATTACATAATTTAGATTGAAGTATTGTATTATCATAATTGGAATTTTTACTTAATATTTGCTTTTTTAGATATGATTATACCTAATAATACTGCACCTAATGCCATTATGGCTATTCCAATAGTATCGAGTAACATACCACCTACTTTTGGATTGATAGAATATTGAAATCCACCTACCTCATTTTGAATACACACAGATAACAAACTAAGCCCTAGTCCAGTAAAAAATAATCCCATACCTATTATTCCAACGTTCATATTATTGTAAAGTAAAACTAGTATATAAAGCTAATAAAGTTTATCCGTGTGAATACTTTTTAAATGTTTCTTGATTTTTTGTGTCATGCGGTATGGCTTTCGCTATGTGTCTGTTTCCAGTCAAAAAATAAAAAGACATCTATCCATTCGGGATTTAATCCCACAACCATCTTTATCCACATGTTAAAGCTTACCGCAATTATGCAGCAGGGGTAACATCCCCAAAATCTAACCCGCGGTTTGTTGCTTTAACTATGATTTATTTCAAATTCACTCCTATCCTTTAGTATACAAAATATGACATCAAGCATCTTGGCTGCTGCAACTTTGGCCTTGGATGATCCTCTATTTTTTGCAAGACGTCAGTAAAATTCAGAAATGTTACTCTCTGATGCAAATCGGACATGGGTGGTAACAGATTCCACCAATGGCCACCGCATCATTCAGCTTTCCTCTTTTTGTTACATGTCCGTGATGGACCACATCTGCTGAATTGCGAACCGATGGGGTAAGATCAGCAGCTGTAAAGATTCAAAAAAAATACAATCACATCTTAAAACAGTCAAAATGATGCACTTGTACGTAATTTGCACCTATATCAATTAATAAAAAACACCAAGGATTTTTACACAAAGCAACCCATGTTTTAGACAAATTATGGATTGTAAAGTATAATAAGAATATACATGAGGATAAAGATTGTGAACACGCTTAAAATACCCAAAGTGATCAATTTTGGCAAAAATGCCCTATCAGAGGCCAAATACCCAAAAAACGCCCTAGTTGTTACAACAGCGCCTCCGGCACTCTCAGGCAAGTGGCTTGACCGCATGGGAATAGAGGATTACATGCTGTATGACAAGGTAACACCAGAGCCGTCCATTAATGATGTAAACGGAGTGATATCAGAGTTTAAATCAAAAGATCCATCAGTGATAATCGGTCTTGGGGGAGGGAGCTCTATGGATGTTGTAAAATACTCAGCTCCGGAGATGGGCAAGGAGAAGATTCTCATCCCTACAACTTTTGGTACAGGAGCTGAAATGACCACGTATTGCGTGCTAAAATTTGATGGAAAAAAGAAACTGCTCAGAGAGGATAAATTTCTAGCAGATATGGCAGTTGTTGATTCATACTTTATGGAGGGTACGCCACAACAGATTGTAAACAATTCTGTATGCGATGCGTGCGCGCAGGCAACCGAAGGGTATGACAGCAAACTTGGAAATGATTTTACCCGTACAATGTGCAAACAGGCGTTTGATGTGCTATATGATGCAATTATAAATGATAAACCGGAAATGTATCCGTACGGTTCAATGCTGTCTGGCATTGGATTTGGAAACTGCTCTACAACATTGGGTCATGCATTATCGTATGTATTCTCAAACGAGGGTGTTCCGCACGGATATTCGCTCTCATCATGCACTACTGTAGCGCACAAACACAACAAGTCACAGTTTTACGAACAATTCAAGGAAATTGTCAAGAAACTTGGCTTTGAGAAAATGCAGTTAAAGGCGGACGTTGAAAAAGCAGCTGATACTGTAATGACTGACAGGGGACATTTGGATCCAAACCCGATTTCAATATCAAAGGAAAATGTTGTAAAATGTCTGCAAGACATTAACAGTGGAAATCTTTAAAATCTTACCCGCAGCGTATTTAGGGATTTTGCATAAAATTTGGCAATCTCTTTTTTAAAAACCTCAACTTTATTCTCATCTTTATCTGCAAAGACTGACTCCCATGCGATGCGAGTTTTCTTAGTCTTTTGCTCAAGTGATATTGTAGCATGATATGCTGAAATATCCAAGCCTGAGAGGGCAACATAGGAAATGTATTCATTTACCTTCCATCCGGTAATCACCTCTATAATCTCAGATCCGGCATCAGTGGATATCACCCGGCCGGCGCCAAATTTGCTAGATGGGCCTGCAAGGTATGAAGTCTTTGCAACGCCGGCAACCCACCAGAGGTTTGTTATTTTGGATATAATTTTCCAGACTTTGGCAGGTGGGGCATCAATTAGAACAGTTTTGCGCACAGTATCTGCGAAACCGGATTTTCCCATGCAATACAAGTGAGGTTGTGCCTATATGTATTGACAGAGGGGTGTTTTTGCATTTTTTGTTATATACGGTTATAAGTTAGCTTTTCATAGTCGCCATGTTTGTCAGATAATGCCGATGTCCCTCAGGATGCTGTTGTAGAAGAAGATAAAGATAAAGAAAAGGCTATGGATACAGGTCTTGCAAAATCCCTAAACATGTACCGTAAGATGGTAGAGAGTAAGGGTACGCTTACAGACGAGCAACAGGTAGAATTGGAGAAGAAGATAAAGATCATCGAAGAGCGCGACGTTGTAGAGGCAGATACCCCACATGAGCCTGTAGAAATTGTCTATGAAAAAAGTGTCTCAATTGGACCGCCCACTTTGACTCGGTTTGAAAAAGCACGCATACTAGGGGCTAGGGCATTGCAACTCTCACTTGGTGCGCCCACGTTCATACCCATACCAGAGCATGCCAAAACCTCCTTGGATATAGCAATGGAGGAGCTCAAAGCAAAGGTAATACCCATTGTAATAAAACGAACTTTACCAAACGGAGACTATCAGAATATTAGCATCGAGGCTTTCAAGTGAGATATAATTTTAACCTTATAGGAGAGAGGGCATGACAATGTCCGTGCAAAATAAAGATTTGACAAAATATACAGTTAAAGACGGTCGGCAGGTAATGGGATATGCGATAAATGTTTTACAGATTTTGGGAAAACATGGTACGGTGGTATTGCATGGGCGCGGTGAGACAATAACTAGTGCAGTTACTGTTGCAAACATTGTAACAGAGAGGCTCTTAAAGGGAAATTCAAGGATTGAAAAAATTCACCTTAGCAGTGATGTGCCAAAGACTATGGGACGGATGGTTAGTACGATACAGATTACTCTGATAAAATCCTAATAGACGGAGCCTGGACCTTTTAAGAGCATATTTTCGCATTCTTTGCATATTTGCTCATCAATGTTTGATTCAAGATTGTGATGTATGTCGCATATCATAAGGCTTGATTTGATATAATTGCACAATCCAATAAACCGGGCCAAACTTGCAGGAGTGTATGCCATCTCAGATGCTAGCCCATCGCATAATTCTGTTACCATTTTTGCCACCTGTTCGTTTTTCATAATTTGCTCTATCATTTTTGGGTCCCCGCGCGTGCCCCGAATGTAGTTGCTGATTGCCGCCTGCGTTACGCCGAGCATTTTTGATATCTCATCTTCGCGTATTTTGTGCTTTGATGCGAGGTTTTTTGAAATAATTGCTCGCAATGCCGGTATGAGGGTTTTTGATTCAATTTCCGCAGGGAGAAGCATACAGGATGCACGTTTGAAAAGAATTTAAAGTTTGCACGTATATCTAGTGCTCATGAGGTATGTGGAAAGATTGGTAGAGGTGCTGCAAAGAACAGTTGGTAAATCTGATTTTGACAGCATTGCCCTCTCTGGGGGACTTGATAGTACGATATTGGCCCATCTTGGATCATCTGAAAATCCCCTGGCGCTGTGCATTGCAGCAGAGGGTTTTGATGCGCCGGATTTGGAGTATTCAACTCTATGTGCTAAAAGCTTTGATTTAAGATTGGAAATGCTGCGGCCTAGCCTTGTAGAGTTGGCCTCTGCTGCAGAAAAGACTGTTGATATTTTGGGCAATTTTAATGATATAGAGATACGCAATGCAACAGTCATGTATGTTTTGTTGGAGAATGCAAAAAAACTTGGTATGAGCAAGGTGATGACAGGGGATGGGGCCGATGAGTTGTTTGCAGGGTACAAGTTTATGGTGAAATTAAATCCTGAGAGATTGCAAGAAGAGTTGGAGCGGGTATATTCTGTAATGCATTTTACCTCGCAGATAATTGCTGAAAAAATTGGAATTTCTCTTATCTCGCCGTTTTTGGATGAGGATGTGATTAAAGTTGCAAAATCTATTGGTCCTGAATACAAAGTTAGGGATGAGAATGGTAAAAGATATGGCAAGTGGATACTGCGTAAAGCATTTGAGGCAAAGATACCTCATAGTATAGTTTGGAGAGTAAAGGCTGCAATGCAGGATGGTGCAGGTACTGCAGGGCTTGGCGGATATTTTGATGGTTTAATTGATGATGATAAATTTTTTACACAAAGAGATGAGGTACGGCGAAAAGACGGTATAATTTTACGTGGTAAAGAATCCATGTATTATTACATGGCGTTTAGAAAAAATCATGCCCTTGAAACTGGTGGCAAATGTCCGTATTGTCACGGGCATATACAAGATGGTTCAAAGTTTTGCCGCATGTGCGGCGCATATCCGGTCTAGTCTTTGCGTTTCCATTTGCGGGGTTTTTTTAAAAAGATGCGCCTGCACCCGTTGCAGCAGAAATAGTAATCTTTACCCTCGTATTCTTGCTTTATTGCCAGGTCTTTTGCAACCTGTTCGTCAAATTCTATTCCGCATACTGGATCTGTTGGCATGAATGATGTTTTTTGTCGTTTGTATTTATAGATTTGATGTTGTTTTGGGTTTTGTTTGTAAGTAAAACTGGGAATGAGATGTATATTCACGATAATATTTCAATACGGTTTTACAAGATTGTTGGATTAAATTGGTAAAATATGATGCAAATCTCCAATCCATGCAAGATCTGTAAAACGTCCATCAAGAATCATAGATTCAAGATCACCCTAGTTATTGCAGATAATTCTCTCATACCTTAAAGACAACCGATGACATCAAGATAATGTAAGAGTCGTACAATGCAGTGATGAAATATCATAAATATTGCCTTGTCGTCATATTTACTTGAGATTTATTTTGAATCAAAATCAAAGTATTCTTCATCAATTTCTTTAATTTGTATGGATTTTTTTGTTTTAACACCTACGTTGTTTTTAATCATATAGATAATCAATTCTTGACCGTTTATCAGAATAATAGTTTTTTGAGATTTTGCTACAATATCATGAGCGTTTTGTGGAAAATTAGAAGTGGTAATGAATATTCCCTTGTTTGCTTTTTTTACTGATAGCGAACCTAAAAAATCACGAACGTCATGAATAGGTACAGTAGAAGAATATCTCTTTGCTTGAAGATAGATCATGTCCAAACCTAATTTATCTTGAGGAATTTCTCCATCTATCCCCCCATCTCCAGATTTGCCAACGTGTTTGCCTTTTCCATAACCAAGTTTTTCTATTAGATCAAGAAGTAATTGCTCAAAAGAAATAGGATCTATGGATTTTAATTTTTGTGATAAATCGTCAATCAAAACAGTATTAATTTGGGATAAACCATCATCAATTAATTCATCTGGAGATTTTGCACCATCATTTAATTGAAGATGTTTATTTAGTGATGGCACATTCCAATAATAGGGTTTTTCAAAATTATGTAAAAATTTTCTATCGATCTTTGGCGGTTTTTGTTTAAGCACAGCTAGACCTCTAACAGATATCTTAAACTTGCCTTTTTGTTTGTCCAAAATTCCCGCTCGTGTTAAATAATTTTTAGCCCATCCAATTTTATTATAAAAATAATTACCTCCAGAGAATTTTTCTAATTTTAGATCTTCTGGATCTAGTTTAAAATGATGTGATAAATGTGATATAACTTCAGAGTAATTTTTCTCTTTATTATCGCCTAAAAATTCTACTAGCGGCAACATGATATCCTCAAATGTAGGAAGTGTCATGACGTATCAAAATTAAGACGGGTATATTATTATTTTTTCATATATTTGAAGGGATGTATATAGAACAAGCACCGTGAAATGACGAGTTTACAAAATAGATGATACTGTAAACTTATCTGGCATATGCACGAATACCACTCTATTAGTAGGTGTTTTCACGATTTGCAACCTGTTATTAATTTATGGATATGTTCAATTTGGAGTGGACCCCATAAAATGAGAACACGCAAAGTGAAACAAATTTTACCCAGTCTTGGAGGTATCCATCAATGAAAAGACCACATCGTGCTCCAGACGAAAAGGTGCGTATATCATCATGGAGTCAATAAACACGCACGTCACTCCTGCAGAACTGTGTCGCAAACATAACATAAATCCGGCATCCTTTACCCGGTGGAGGGACATATTCTTTGAATGTGGCAAGGCAGGCATAAAAAAACCGTATAATCGTAATGAGAGTAAAAAGCACGATCATGAGATGGACAAGTTGAAGAGAATCATTGGAGATCTAACCATAGCCAATAATGCTTTAAAAAAACGTTAGAGGGGAGCACAAAATGAATGCAGTAACACTCATGCGAAAACAAGACCCTAGTACACACAAATCCATACGTTATGTCAGAATATCCAACAATATGCTGTACGCTCCGAAAAAACCACGCATTATTCAAATCGACAAGGAAATCTCAAAGATGGTGCAACAGGTTGGTCCGAGTAGACTCACATATGGAACATGAAGAATGGCTGCCACCATGTCCCGTATTACAGGCAAGCCTGTAAACTGCAAAAAAGTGAAGAAAATATACCATTATCTGGGCTTGAACGTACCTGCAAAACCCAAAAAAGAGATCATTCGTTCAAGGAAGCGCCCAAAACCTGCAGGACAGGATCAGATCTGGCAAGCTGACATGACGTACATTTGGTGCGGTCAGGACAGATGGTGTTATCTGTTTAACGTCCTTTGCATTTACCCGCGAGTGGGTAGGATATGCGTTTGAGACAAGAGCTATTACAGACGGCGCAATTGCAGCTTTAACTGAAGTCTTGGCATCCAAGAAACTGGACTGCTCAAAGCTTGTTTTAAGGACCGACAACGGCTCCCAGTATGTTTCAGCGCAATTTGGCAATGCTGTAAAAGCATACGGTATAAGGCAGGAATTCATCCAATATCACACGCCAGAGCAAGATGCTCATGTGGAATCTTTCCACAAGAGTCTCAAGAAAGAGTATGTCTGACCGCGCGACTTGAGACGATCCAGGATGCCAAAGCTGCAATATCATACGCCTTTGAGGACTATAATCAGAACCGGGTACACTGCAATAGGATACGCGACGCCATCAGAATTTGGCACCGCATGGAGGGCAATGGTAAAATGAGCCCTCCGATCATATCATTTTTAATGCAAAAATCGTTCTCATTGTACAGGGGTCCGCACCAACTTCAAGTGCATCGGACTGGCTTACATGTTTTCACTCCAAGTCTACAGTATGTCTGGACCGTAAATGATGTACAATGAGACGGAAAAATATTGGAGTTAAATCTAACCTCTACTTTTTTATTTTATAATATCATCTATAATCCTGCATTAAGTTCATCTGTTGCACCCAAGCTAAGTTGGAACCACATGTTGATATCATCAATATCGTGTAGTGATAAAGCTAAACCTAATCCTATAAAGAATGGAGATTTTGTAAGACCTCCAACACCTACCATTATTAATCCAGCTTCTCCATGATGAATTTTTATAGTATTTTCCCATTTTTTTTTAGCTTCTTCTGTCATACCTCTTTTATATAATTCACATATTACCATGCCTATACTAAATCCTAATATACATTGTAAAATCGATTTATCCATACATCATCATATGTTATTTTACATATTAACATTTTTATTTTTTTTTATGATTAGGTTATCACAATATAACCTGTTACATATATGCATAAACACCAGCAAATTGATTGTAGAATATACTGAAACTCAAAACAAAATACGAACTATGATAATTGATTTTATGAATCATCTCAACAATGCAGAAATGATCGACATTGATATGGATAAATGTACGAATAGAACAACTTTCTTGACACTTAAGAATTTCATAAAATATATATCCGCATTTTCAAAAATAATCTTAGATGAAAAAAATTCTCCAGGCTTGACACATGATGAATTTATCGTATTTCATTGTAAAACATCATCATTTATAATCGCTGATGCATTAGAACGTATTAAAGAAACATTAAAAATCTATATTGATGAGAAAAAAATACCTAATATTCAAAAGATGACTTTTGGTAAATTAATACACATACTATGTGATAAAATAAAATGCAAAGATGAAGAAAGAAAATACTATATAGATTTATTCCTAGTTGAATTTAGAAATATAATCTTCCATATGGATTACATAATAGAAAATGAATGTATAAAATATCCTGCTAGAACAAAAAATAATGTATTGCCCATTTATGATCTAACACACAAAACAAAACAAAACAAAACAAAACAAAACAAAACAAAACAAAACAAAACAAAACAAAACAAAACAAATTGTTTTGATCAGTAATACACTTACAGAATTTAATGACACTGCAAAAATACTCTTTCATTAGTCAATATATAAAAATATTGAAATTGAATGTTATAATGTAAGTGATGATGACTACAATATACCTCAAAAGTTTTTCAGTATAATTCACATATTTTCCATTAGAAAAAGTTGATTCTATCCGAAAAGATTGAGAGTTACTGTAGTCTCAGTTTGAGATTAAAACATAACCGTGAGTCTAGATCGTAAGTGACGTAGTGTGACAGAAAATCACAGTGTGTGTTAAACTTTCTTTCTTTTTATTTTCCAGTTTTGGCATATAATCAAATAAATACTCTAGAATCATTGATTTTCTTATTGACATACCATGTAAATCAAGTGGACATAAACACAATTTTAACCTGGATAAAAACTAAAGAAATGGCAGTTCCTGAAATACAACGTCCATTTGTTTGGACTAAGAAACAAGTTAGAGATTTGATGGATTCGTTGTACCACGCATATCCTATTGGCTATTTGATTGCATGGAAGAATCCAGCAATAAAATTGAAAGACGGCACTACATCTGAAGGAAAAAAAATTCTCATAGATGGCCAACAAAGGATTACAGCATTAACAGCAGCAGTTTTAGGCAAAGAAGTTGTTGATAAAAACTATAAAAAAGAAAAAATTACTATCGCATTTCACCCATCTGGTTCTGATGAATATAAATTTGAAGTTCTGAATCCTGTGATCGATAAGGATGCTTCTTGGATTTCAGACATTTCACCAATTGTGAGCGGAAGATCTAGAATTAGAAAAGTTCTTCAAGAATACTGTAAAAACAATCCTGATGCAGATGAAGATGAAGTTGATGACAATCTGGAAAAACTACGATCTGTCGGAACTCTGAATGTAGGCATTATTGAATTAGAACACGATCTTGATATAGAAACCGTTGAAATTATTTTTGAAAGAGTGAATTCTACGGGCGTAACTCTTAGCCAAGCAGATTTTGTAATGTCTAAAATTGCCGCTCAAAATGATGTTGGTTCAAATCTTAGAAAATTGATAGATTATTTTTGTCATTTAATAAAAACGCCAGATTTTTATTCAGATCTTGAAAATATTGACAAAGATTTTGCAAAAACAGGTTTTTTACAGAAAATACAATGGTTGGAAAAAGAAAATAATAATTTATACGAACCTAGATATTCGGATTTACTTCGTGTTGCATTTACAAGTGAATTTAACAGAGGGAAAATGTCAGATTTAGTAAGTCTTCTTTCTGGAAGGAATTTTGAAACAAGAGAATTTGAATCTATAATACAAGAGAATACATTTAAAAAATTAGAAAAAAGCGTATTAAAATTTGTAAATGAAACAAATTTTAAAAGATTTATCCTAATCGTAAAATCTGCAGGATTCACCAATTCAAAATTTATACAACCACAACATGCCATAAATTTTGCATATATTGTTTATTTAAAATTAAAAGAACAAGGAATGGTTCCATCTGAAATTGAACAATTTGTTAAGAAATGGTTGGTCATGTCATTACTCACTGGCAGATATTCATCATCACCTGAATCAACATTTGATAGTGATGTTAAAAAGATCACACAAGATATTAAAAGTCATTTAAAATTCATAGAAGATACTGATTTATCTAAAGCATTTTGGAGTGTGGAATTATTATCTAAATTAAAAAACTCTAACCGAGGCAGTTCGTTTCTTAGTGTATTTTTTGCATCTCAAATTAAATATAATGATAAAGGATTCCTTTCCAAAGATATCACAATCAGAGATATGGTAGATGGAAAAGGTGATATTCACCATATATTTCCTAAAGCATATCTTAAGAAAAAATTTAACAATAGAGGAGATTACAATCAAATTTCAAATCTTGTATACACACAACCTGAAATTAATATTGCAATAAATGATGAACCTCCATTCAAATATTTTGAGGATGTATTGAAACAATGTAATGATGGAGAAATCAAATACGGTGGCATTATCAATTCAGAGGATTTAAATGAAAACATGAAGCAAAACTGCATACCAAAATCTGTGTTTGATATGTCAATTGATGATTATCACGACTTTTTAGATCAAAGGAGAGAGCTTATGGCAAAAAAAATTGAGAATTATTATAAATGTCTATGATATGATGTTGTAATTTCATAAAATCACTAAATTCATGTTTATGCAAACGAGTGAAATATTGTACGAATTTACCTATTAAACAATAACCAGCACTACAAACAAGAGAATGTTCGAGTCGCCGATACAAGAGAGAGTGATCCATACAAACACTGAACCGCTGTTGGATTTCCCAGTACAGCTGCTCATTATTATCAATCATGTGGTCAAAAACACCGTCTGTCTATAGCCCATGATTTTCACCGTTGTCTGTAACCGTCTTTTTGTAGATCTTTATTCATGCTTCAAGGTTGGAATTCTTCATTTTCAGTTTGGGAATTATATGACTGCCCGGAGTACACATCTGCATGAATGTGATCCTTGATCATAGATCTTTTGATTTAGCAAATTGCTTTTTTAGTTAATTATGAATAAAGTCTAATCATTCAAATCATTCATTTTTGTTTGTAAAAATTGTTAATTTGATTCATTAGACCTTATGCATAATTATAGGTCATGTCACAACTATTGAAAATTCTATTGGAAATTCCATCAAAAATGACAGTAAATCTTCCAAAAACACACACCTGTCATCGATATCCGGACCCATTTGTTATCAAACCGTAATTTTACACAAAAATCTTCCAAAATTCACACATCTGCATACAGCGTCCGCTAGGCTTATTGCAGTTTGTGTCAGTGTACGGCACATATTAACAAATTGTACACTAGGATTTTCATGCCAATTTCTTGCTTTATGTTTTTCATATATCTTGATCGTACATGTTCTCCAAACCTTTCTTTGAATATTGCAAAAACAATTTCAGAGTGCCATCTTTTTCCATACTCTATATCTTTTTTCCATTTTTTCAGATTTTCCTTTCGTTTTTGTATTGAAACATCATCCATTGTACGCTTGCTTGCATCTCCTCCAAGCTGTTCTCGCACCGCCGTATTGCGTTCATGACTGCCGCCTGACAGTGCTGAATTGATACGCACCTTTAACAGACCAGACATGCAAAGTTTGTCACACACGTTGTAATTTTCTTTTGTACCGTATGCCCCATCGCCAAGAATTTTCATCATTGTGTTTTTGTATTTGGCAGTCTCTTCAGTTGAATCCATCTCAGATATCATGTGCGCAAGCTGCCATCTGATCTTTTTGCGTGCCTTTCTTATCATCTGTGGAAACTGTGATGCATCCCCCTTGTTGCTTTTTGTTATCTTAAAATCGAGTATTTCAAGCGTTTCTACGTTTATGACAAGATGCAGTTTTAGAAACGGACTTGATATGCCCCATTTTTCTTTTATCCATGATCCAAGTTTTGATAGTTTCAGTCCTCTTGAATCAATAGAGATGAGCATCGTAGGCTGTCCGTTCATGCGCCTTGTCGGATCAAGTGTTTTTAAAGACAGACCACACATGCGGGCCATCTTTTCCAATCCGTTATCAGAAATGTCCAATCTCTGTATGCGTTTGTATATCGTACTGCTAGATGGAGATGCATCATCCATTACTTTTCTAACCATCCCTTCAATAGTGCAGCTTGAGTAACTTGTGCACGCTTGAATTACAGATAATACCCAAAAAAGCTTGTCCGGATACATGTAACGTCTGCCGTTCTTACATTTGTTCATGCATTTGAGTTCTTTTTTGTATTCTTTTGGGACTGCAAACTGGCTCAGATGGCCAAACAGCATGGATGCAGCACGGCTTTTCAGGTTTTTCTCGGCAATTCTTTTTTTATCCGCCTCTTTGGTTTCTGCATTCGATATTTTTATTACACAGTGCTTTCTACTCATAGTGGATCATCTCCGTGGGTGTTTCTCATAATTCGTCCACTTTGTGGGATGATCTAAATCTATGGAATCAAAATTGTCGCCAACTTGGATATTTTAATATCGTTTTAGTCAAAATGTCAGAATTAGGCAGGTTGTGATATGACCTACATAATTAACCAAAAAATCAATTTTGACAAATCGAAAGATCTATGATCTAGTATCACATTCGTACAGCATGTGTGCCCCAGACAAGCGTATAATCGCCCAGCAAACAGAGATGATCTCCAAGCTTGAAGCAGAAATTCAACACTACAAAAAAACGATACATGATAATGAGGTCGAAAAACAACAATCTGCCTACGAATATTTGAACCACATAATTGATGATGACAATTATTTGTACGGGACGACTGGAATGAACCGTGAAGAGTTTGAATGGATTCAGGAACGGTTTGAAAAAGTTATCGAATATTCGCCCAAGGTCCCCCGCTTTTCAGATTATGTCGACGATCCTGGAAACACCTGTATTCTCACTGCATCTCAAATTTTGTTTGTCACACTGTGCCGCAAACGCAACAATCCTAAACAGGAATTGCTTGCGGCCATTGCAGGCGTTGATCAGAGCACCATCAGCAGATATCTGACCTTTTCTGATGAATTGTTGATGAATATTCTTCCAACGGCTAAGAATATTGGTGCTGCAATACGGACAATACGTACAAGCGAGTTGTTTAAAAAATTCGTACCCGGCAGAGGCGGCGGCGAGATGTATCTTGATGCCACGTTTGTACAGGTTCAAAGACCGCAGGAAAACCAAGAGGTAGTATACTCTGGAAAGCGCAAGAGGCACGTCTACAACGTACAGATAACCTCAAACAAAGACGGGTTGGTACTTGACATTGGCGGACCTGAAGAGGGCTCAGTACATGACATGGAGGTACTGCGGCGTAATCCGCCAAATTTTGGCAAATGGACCGATGGCATGAAAAACTCTGATACAAAAAAAGAGCGCCAAATTATGCTATATACTGACAAGGGATATCTGTCCGTGGAAAAAGACTATCGGGGCATTATCTCAAAGCAGCCGTACAAAAAACCAAAGGGTAAGGGGCTGACAGAGACGGAACGTGAATACAGCAAGAGAATCAGTCGTAAGCGCATAAAAGTAGAGCATGCCATAAACCGGCTCAAATGGTTCCGCAGAATGAGTGCCGTATATGATGATACAATGGATGCGTTTTATACAGAAATCCAAGTGGTTACAGGACTGACCAATCTGCACATCATGTTAAAGGATCGCAAGTATATCGAACCGTTGGAAAAAGTTTGCGCTCAAATCAAGTAGCACATCTTTGTGCATACAGTCACGCATAATATTCTGCTTTTTGTCATGCATATGATATTTTGATTTATTTTGTTGTCTGCTTGAAGGTTTTAGGCCATGTGTACTTTGATCATGACAGCGTCATAGTCGAAACCGTATGTCTCAGTGATTGATTATGCATAAGGCCTAATGATTATGACGGTCTATTGTGTTAATATACGATTCATTGTATGCACATCTAAATAATATTTGTCAGTAATTTTTTTAATTTTATTGTAATATTTATACTAGATTTATCATTAAAATTAGAATGTATTTCATTTAAAAAATCATCAATATTTATATATATTATATTAATCGTAAATTCTTGATTATTTAATCGAATTGATTGATTATAAGTTTGTTTGATTGTAGGTAATATAATATGTGCAATATTTTTTTTATAATATTTTGCATAAAATGAAATTTGGTATATATCTCCATTTACATATTTATATTTATATTTTATATCAATAATATCCTTGATTATATTTTTTTCTTCAAGTAAAATATCTGGTATTATGCTAAATGTGGAATCAACGTTTAAGCCATGAATAAATGGTGTTGATTTTTTTTGTTTGGAACATTTCATAGGATAAAAATCAATAAATAACTTGGTGATAAATTTTTCAAAAATTCTATTCATGTCAATAAAAAATGAGCTTACGGAAACATCAGAATTTTTATCATCAGACATTATAAGACCGTCTATTATCAATTTGGATAAATCGTGTGCAGCTATATAATGATCATTTAGTTGGTTATAACTAATGTCATCAAAATCACTAGATATGATATTTTTGTTAATAGTTACTCCTTCAAACATTTCAGCTATTTGAAGAATATTTTTTTTATTTTTCATATTATTTGTTATATTATAACATTGATGAAGACAAAAAAGTAATATTTGGTTTTCCAATATGTTTGAATCATATTCATCATATTCACACATAAATTGTAAATTCATGCACGAATCATTAATAATTTGACGATTAACTAATAGTTTACCTCTTAAAAATGTCTGGTTATTTTCATGAGAAACATATGATTTTATCAGTCCATGTTGTAAAACACATTGACATTCTTTTACAAATGTATGTATGATGATTTCAATTAATGTATTCTTTTTATCGTGTATTTGAAATCTTTCCGATATATCGTTATTAAAAATTTTTAATTTTATATCAAATACGTAATTTAATAGATCAACAATTTTTTCAATAGATATTTTAGGAAATATAATCAAAATGAAATCGGAAAATTTTATAGTGCCAATATAACTTTGGGATTCGATCTGTAATTTTTTATTTATGAGATCCTCTGTAATATTAAGAATTTGTTTCCTTTTTAATTTTTCTAGTAAAATTTTATCATCATCATTTATCACATATTCTATGGTTTTTTTATCATATTCTCTGATTTCAATTTGATTCATTTTAACACATTTTTTAAAGCTTCAAAGAATTTAATTGGATCTTGTATTTTATTTATTTTTTCATTTTTACGATCAATAAATGTGGTACTCAATATATTTTCTAAAATTTCATAATCATTAAAAAAATAGTCTTGTAATAACGGAATTATTTTGTACATCATAACATATTGCAGATCCCAGTTATTTTTTAAATTCATAAAATATGAATGCCCGATTTGTTTATTTCTAATACCCTCATCGATTATTTTTTCATTAATATGTTTTAAAAGACGATGTAGATCAATTCCACCTATATTATATTCAATTAGTTGATAATTTGGCAATAACTCTTGAAATGCAAATCTTCTTCGTAGTGCAGTGTCAATTTGTGTAAGACTTCTATCTGTTGTGTTCATAGTACCAATTATATACAAATTTTTCGGCATAGTGAAATTTTCTTTAGAATACGGTAATTGTAATACCATGTTTTCTCTTTTATCCGATTCGATTAATGTTATTATCTCACCAAATATTTTTGAAATATTTCCTCGATTTATTTCATCTATTACTAGTACATACTTATTATCGATATCAGCATTTGCAGATTCGCAAAATTTATGAAGTATGCCAGATTCAATAAAATATGAAATTTTACCGTTATGAGATATGGGTTTTAATCCTTCAATAAATTCTTCGTATGAATACGATTGATGGAATGTAATATATTTTATGAATTGTTTTTCTTTAACGTTATTTTCTATGTTATCAAGGTCATAAACGTTATCATTTAATTTATAATAACTAGGTCTAGTCCTTATGAAATATGATTCTCCTCCTTTACGTTTTATATCTTCCACCATTCTGGCACTGATAGTATCATAAGGTGTAGAACCAGTGATTTTAATTAACTTGTGTTTCTTAATTTCTTCGAGTATTTCTTTATTATTCATTTCTTTATTTGATTTTTTTAAAATTTTAATTATTGCATCCATGCATGTCATACTTGGTGCAATATTTTTCCTAGTGAGGTATTCTGCAACTTTTTTTGCAGTATAAGTTTTTCCGGTACCTGGTGGCCCATGAAATATAATCTGTTTTTCAAATTCTAATATTTTTTCATATTCATCAAATTCTGTATTTGATTCGGATTTTATTGATTTATCATATATTGATTTAGATATTTTTCGTATTGTTTTACGATTAGGGATTTTTTTGATTTTTCTCGCTCTAGTGTCAATCCATTTTATATTATAGTTATGACATTGCTTGTCTGTAGATTTGTGAAAATAATCACCGACAATAACACCTATGCCCAATATTGTAGTATTGTTTTTTAATGCAATTATTTTATCATTTTTTTTTATTTGGAAAAATAATTTACATTGTTCAATAGCAGATTTCAATGTTTTTGGTTTTTTTATTTCTAAATTACTAGATTGTTTTGAAATAATTTCATCTATTAATGATACATTAGTAGATTTCTCACGTATAAATTCTAGTTTCAACAGATCTGGAATATCACAATAATTTATGCCAATTCGTTTTTCATTTACCCAATATTTCCAATATTCTCCATTCAAACCTGGTTGAATGATGTAATAATTTATTGCATTTGAGTCAGAAGTTTTACTACTAGATGTTGATTGAGTATACCAACTCATGTATTTTGGAATAGATTTTAAAAATTTAAAACTTATAGTTTTTAAATTTTTTGCGTAAACATCATTTCCATTATTTGTTATGCGTATTTTATCACCATTTATAGTAATTAATTCAGCTTTATCTAAATGAAATACAGCCAATCTTATTCTATTTTCAAATGTTGTTTCACCACCACTACCTTTGGTTTTATTTATTTCTTCAGATGTTAGTTTAAATTGATTGGATAATAATGACAATAAATTTTTTTTTCTATCAATGAATTTATTATCATGACATAATTTTAAAATCGGCAATAATAATTGAGCATGTTTAGGTATCATATACAAGTACAAATAAAATAAGACAATTATAAACTATGGTGCGGACTCCCATAGAACAAGACTCCACTTTGGACCAATATTTGTTCTTAGGATCTGTGATATCGGCGAATATTGCCTCATCCTGTATGAAAACAATATATCTTTTGCATATTGTCGTTTTTATCGTGCAGGATTAATCAACACAACTGCCAGCAGTGAAATCACAAACAATATTCCAGTTATTCTCCCATACAATACCACATTTTTTAAAATCCCACCCACACTCTCCAAAGAATGATGCACTCGAAGACGCCATCCTGCAACCACTCCAACAGGCAGTACTGCAAGGCATACAAGCGACCAGGGGTGAAGTGAACCGGACCATACACCGCAGAAAAGTGCCGCATGCGATGCTGCCAAAAACAACCAGTAAAGTTTTGATGCACGCCCCCTCCCAAGTACTATAACAAGCGTCCGGCGCCCACCGCCACGGTCTGCATCATAATCTGGAAACGATGCAACGAAAAGAACCATTGCAGATAATATCCCAAGTACGACTCCAGCATGTGCTGCAGATATAGTAATTGCACCCTGTTGTATGAACGCAGAACCTAGAACAATCATAGTCCCCTTTACTGCCACAAAAACTTCAGCAAGTCCTGAATCAACAATGCGTGTAGAGTAAAAGTAAATCGAAACTATGGCAAATCCAAGCAACACAGCTATTACAGGTCCAGAGGTAATCACAAAGTACGCTCCAACTGATGCACCAGCAGCAAGTAACCCAAGACCCACTATACGCACATCTTTAGCATTCAAAATTTTCTCAGGTAACACTCCTGTTCCTCCGCTAAACGGTGTTCGTTTTGTCTTTGTATCAATGCCCCGCTTGAAATCCCAGTAATCATTTAACATGTCAACACTTGCATGAAGCAGTACAACTCCAAGCATCGTCAAAGATGCAGTGTACGGATTTGGAACAATTCCATCATTCCAACTAATTGCAATACCGGCCATTACTGCAATGACTGATGCAAGTAAAAATCTGGGCCGAATCAGCCGCACCCACGGTTTTAGATGCACATCATACCAGCGATTCATCGTTGATTTCCAGAGGTTTTCTTCCTCCGAATCCAGAGTCTTTCTCGTGCCAAAATTTTACGCCATCCTCGCCAGCCTTCCAGCACAGCCAAATCTCCTCATCATACCTTTGAGCAGGAAAGTCAAGCAGTCCCTCATCGATGCTTTTTAAAAGCACGCCTGTGGCCTCTAATTTTTCCACCGCCTTGTAAAAGTCAGCAGCTGCTGAATTTAGCTTTTGCTTTAATGGTACATATTCTGCAAGCGAACCATTAGAGGTGGCTATATTTTGCTCCGCACGTATGATCACTTTTTGGCATTCCAATATGTGAGCGTACATTTCTTTTACGTGTGGAATTGCATCGTTTGCCTGTTTTATTGTAAAATAACTGGACATGGTTTTACCCTCTCAAATCTTTATTTAAAGATGTCCAAGAATATGCCAAAGACAATATACCCCTGTGCTCACATGTACATTCATGTCCTCAAAGATAAAATGCTCACACGCACTGGTCAAAAAACTCAGCGAAGCGCAAGAGATACTCGATCTGGTAAACAAGGGAGAAAAATTCGGCGCACTGTGCAAAAGCAAGTCCATTGATTCAGGAAGCGCAAAACGTGATGGAAATTTGGGATACTTTGGACGCGGTGTAATGGTAAAACCGTTTGAAGAGGTAGCATTCAAGCTCCAAGTGGGTCAGATATCAGAGCCGGTAAAAAGCGAGTTTGGATACCACGTGATAAAGCGATTGGCCTAAACGTACGCATCAAGTACATTCGGACTAGGATTATCTGCCACATGTTTTACCATCTTTTCACCCATGCCTCCAGCTTGTTTTATCTTGCGCTGCCCTATCCAGTAATATGCCTCATCGATGGTCTTGTTTGCAATTAAAACAACCAGCCGGCCAGCATTTTTTCTCCCAGTCCGCCCCCTGCGCTGTACAAACCGTATAGAGCTTGGAACATTGTCGTAAAATATCACCAGGTTTACCTCTGATATGTCTAGTCCCTCCTCCCCCACACGCGTTGAGACCAGCACATTGTACTCGCCGCCGCGGAATTTTTCCACAGTTTCTATCTGTTGTTTCTGTTTCAACCCATCCTTGCCCGCTTTACCTATGAGGAAGCCGGATTCAATTCCAGCAGATGTCAAATTTTCACGAATCATCTCAACTGAATCCCTATAGCTTGAAAATATCAGCGCCTTGCCGTCAAGATTTGACAACAATTCCAACAGTTTTGGGATTTTAGAGTGCTCTATGCCCTTTGCCTTTGCCTCTTTTGCCCGCGCCAATGCGGGGACAAAGTCTGGATCAGCCTCAAAGAGTTCCTTTGCACCGGCTCCGGGTTTTTTCATAGATCTCTCACAGAATTTTAAAAACGGCGTGATTCCATGAGCCTCTAAAATGTTCAGCGCATACGTTATGCGTATTGCCATGAACAGCGGTTTTGCACCCTTGCGGTTACGATACAAAACGTACGGTCTCTGACGCAAAAGCGCTGAGAGTGACATTCCATCCACCTTTACGCCGCACCTTTGCAGGGCATCATACCTGGCCTGTAGTGCACGCTTTACTAGGATACGGACGGTTTCAACTTCGGGCGGAAGGTCCACCTTTATCCATTCAGTGTTGGTCGTCTGTATGTACGGTACAACATCAGGGCTCTGCTCGTCCCGGTATGCAACTTCCTGTACGCCAAGAGTTGACATTATCTCTTTTGCCTTTGCAGCCTCGCTTGGAAGCGTGGCAGTCATTCCAATTATTCTAGCATGTGGTAACAATAATTCTGCAATTTTCGTATATGCATAATCGCCCACTGTTCTGTGTGCCTCATCAAATATCACCAGTCCAAACTGCTCGGGTTTTATAACCCCCCGTGCAAGATCGTTTCGCGTAATTTCAGGCGTAGCGCACATTATGCTGTTTGCACCCCACTGCCGGCGCCTTTTCTCAATTGTATCCTCGCCAGTTATCATCCCAACATCGGCAATCGTGCTTTTTGTCAAAAGAAAATTCTGGTGCTGTCCTACCAGTACGCGGGTGGGTGCCAAAAAAAGTACGGGGGTCTGTTTTGTTTCAAGGTGATCTGAGATAATATGCAGTGCAACCACTGTTTTTCCAAGACCTGTTGGCAGCACCACCATTGTGTTTTTCCCCTTTGCATGAAAGGCCAGCTGTTCCTGATACTCACGCAGCTCTACTGTGTCTTTTTTGATGTATTTTTTCTCAACATACAGCTCCTCTGCCATCATTTGATTGCAATAGTTTATGCTTTTTACCTTTGCTGTACAAAATTAGCTTTGTAATAGTGAACGTAAATTACACTATGGCATCTGAACCATAGTAAAGCCGTGGTTTTTACAGTTCTTATATCTTGAGAGGATTTCAGATTCCCACGTACGCGTGGAATTTATCACAGTTTTTGCATCAGCGTTCAAATTGTGCAGGGATTTTGCAAGATCCCTTATCTCCGACCCATACTGATAGTTGCGGTCGATAAGGGAGGTCAGGTATGATTTTTGTGCAAGCGAGTCGCTTTTTTTACAATTGCACTCGTTGCATGCAAGTACAAGATTCCATGCCTCATCTTCGGGTATGAATGACCATGGTATGAAATGATCCACATGTACAAATTTCTTTTGCAAACGGGATTCACAGTAAAAGCATTTACAGAAACTTGTCTCAAACATTTTTTTGTATTTTAAAAGCGTCCCTCTTTTTGCCCGGTCATTTTCTATTTTTGCTATCAGCATTGGTATGTTGTTTCGTTTTTCAAGAAATTTTGACCATTCAAGAACAACAGTTTTCAAAAGGCAGTGCTTGTTGTTTTTAAAAAACAGCAAAGATTCAGGATGAATCAGCATGTGTTTTGAATCATAATCATAAAAGATGTTTTTCTCAGTATTGTTTTTGAGGTTTTGAAATCGCGGAACCACGTGAGAATACTGGCCTTTGCCAAATACTTTTGATTTTATGCGCTCAGCGGCTTTGAGTTTTTTCTCGTAGGATATCTCAGAGAATGACTTTTTAGCATCTGCCTCATCAAACTCTTCTCGGATAATGCTGATTACATACGGCAGTCTGCTTGGATCGGAATTTTGACGTATCCGGTATTTGCATTCCTGGTGCCAGTAATATTTTAAAAATTCCATGGCAGTATCAGAATAATCGACCTTTGCAGGCTGGTTGTGATCGGCCATGTTGAGCAGCTGTGAGTGTGTGAATTTGTCAGTATATTCTAGCATGAATTTTGCTAGTGCAAATTTGTACGTGTTTGTTTTGGCACCCTTTGTCATTATAGAGTTAAAGCGTACACGTAGGTTATCATCATCCACAATATGATCATACCCTCTGAATGTTAAAAATATGTCGCATTCTACCTCGCCGTACCATCAATGCGTAAACTGTAGGCATAAAATCATGATCTAGGTTACAGATACGAATCGTTTCAGATATTAGAAATTCTATATTTTCTCAGATTATCTACTTGAAAAATCACACATGTTGTTAATTTGCAGGTTGTTAGATCGTATGTATGATCATTCAAATCAGTCATTTTTATTTGTAAAAATTACGAATTTTATCAGTTATCATACGGTCTATTGATTAAGGGAATATAGTTCATGATCATATTTTTTTAATTCTTCCTCCAAATATGTCTGGCATGTTTTTTTCATCAATCGGAGTTTTTCAGAATTAATTATAATGAATGGTATTTCTGCTTTAGTGTAGTGTCTGTTTCTATTATAATCTTTTTTTATAACTTTTTCAGATTCATGGATCTTGCCGTCTTGTTCAATTATGAGTACTATTTTATTTTTGTCGGTTATGATGATATCCGGGGTATGCACCGGGTTTAATTTTGCAGTGTTTGAAATTTCAATATTATTCATCTTTCCCAATATTTCATAACCCTTGGCTGTAAATTTTATACTGTGGTCTATTTTTATTTGGTTTATCGGTATCTGGTATTTCTTTTTCAGATATTTTTTAATATTAAAAAGTATATCAGAATCGAAGTTATGTTCTATAGAAGGTTCAGATTTTCTATTTGATTCTGACTGTATTTTTTTATTCATTTTAGGTTTGTTCATAGATAGATTCATTTTTATCAAATAGGTTGGAATTAATTAATATTCCGATATGTTTTAGAGGGAGCCAATCATTCTTAAAATTTATACGATAGACCGTATGCATAATTGATCAAATTCACAATTTTTACGAGCAAAAATGACCGATTTGAACGATTATATCTAGAATTATTAAATCCATATCAGATTTGCGTATAGCCTTCAAAACATAGAATTACACACATGGGATCAGATACAATATTTCTACTCTAACACTACAATGATATACAAATACGCATTCTTACCAGTATTGTCAGAGTTTGAAAGACCAGACTGGGATGAATATTTTATGCTACAGGCAGAGCTTGCAAAGCTTCGATCAAACTGTATGATTCGCAAGGTGGGTGCAGTAATTGTGAAAAAAAACAGGCAGCTTGCCACCGGATACAACGGAACCCCTCCTGGAGTGAAAAACTGCTACGAGGGCGGATGCAAAAGATGCCAGGATAGGGCTAGTGGAAAAATCGCTTCCGGTGAAGGACTTGACCGCTGTTTATGCAATCATGCAGAGGCAAATGCGATAATGCACTGTGCCATAATGGGAATCGGGGCAGGGACAGAGGGCTCAATTTTGTACACGACACTTGTTCCCTGCCTTGAATGCAGTAAAATGGCAATAACCATCGGCATACGGCGGTTTGTCTGCATGGGGAAATATCCGGAGACAGATTATTCGCTGCTAGAGGATGCCGGTGTAAAAGTTGACATTATTGATTCAGCAAAGATATCCCACTGGGTATCAAAGCTCATCAAAGGTGCCAGCAGTTGAGCGTGAAAGATTCTGAATACAGCAAAACAGTTCCCCCATCCATGCTGATTTCTGCAGCATACGATGGTCCAAATAAAAGTGCAGTATTGAAATTTTACGTGCCAGAAACGCAAAAACTCATTCTCTGGAAGGATGAGAGCGGTCACAAGCCGTACTGTTATTCCAGATTGAGTAAAAGTGATCTCTCTTTTCTTGACGAGAGGGACGATGTTTTATCCATTGATACCGTATCCCGCATGGATATGCTGCAAGATAAGATTACAGAGCTCTCAAAGATCACAGTTGCTGACCCTCTTGCAATAGGCGGCACCATGAACAGCAAAAGTATTAGGAATAACATGGATACGTGGGAATCGGACATAAAATATTATGAAAACTATCTTTATGATTCAAAATTAATAGTTGGAAAATATTATTCCATACAGGATGGCAAGATCTCCCCGCATGAGATGGAGATACCAAAAGAGATTCGCTCATCGCTTCAGACTTTGCTTTTGGATAAAATTTCAGGGGAAAATGTCGTAGATTATGATGAGTTTAAAAAATACACCACAGAGTGGGCAAATCTGTTAAATCAGCCCATACCCTTCATGCGCCGCCTAAGCTTTGACATTGAAGTGGAGAGTGTGATAGGTCGCATTCCTGACCCAAAGATTGCAGAAAAGATAGTCACGGCAATTGGTTTTGCAGGAAACGACGGGATGAGCAAGGTCTTTGTGCTCAGGATGCGGGATCATACAGAAGGGCAGAAAAGACTTCCCGATGATGTGCAGGTGGTCTTTTATGATGATGAGAAGAAACTTTTAGAGGATGCCTTTGATCTTATATGCGAATATCCCATAGTGCTTACATACAACGGGGATGATTTTGACATGCCGTATCTGTATAACAGGGCAAAACGTCTTGGAATAGCAGATACTGAAAATCCGTTCCACATGCTGAGGGATTCAGCAACGCTAAATGTCGGCGTGCACATAGACCTGTACAGGACGTTTTCAAACCGTTCTTTTCAGATATACGCGTTTAGTGCAAAGTATTCGGATTTTTCCCTGAATAGTGTTACAAAGGCGCTTCTAAATGAGGAAAAAATAGACTATGGAATAGCGCTTGATAAACTAGAATTAAACCAGCTTGCACATTACTGTTACAATGATGCAAGGATAACTTTGGCACTTACCACGTTTAACAGCGATGTGCTGATGAATCTGCTTATAGTCATAGGCCGCATAGGACGGATGCCCATTGATGATATTGCAAGGATGGGTGTCTCGCAGTGGATACGCAGTCTCTTGTATTACGAGCACAGGCAGCGCAATGCGCTGATTCCAAGAAGAGAGGAGCTTGAAAAAAAATCATCAGGGGTAAGCAATACTGCGGTAATTAAGAATAAAAAATACCGCGGCGGTCTTGTGGTGGATCCAAAACAGGGGGTGCATTTTGATGTTACGGTGATGGATTTTGCAAGCCTATACCCCAGCATTATAAAGGTCAAAAATCTCTCCTATGAGACTGTACGCTGCCCGCATGAAGAGTGCAAAACAAATGCAATACCGGATACCACACACTGGGCGTGTACAAAAAAGAACGGAATAACGTCGCTTTTGATTGGATCTTTGCGGGATTTACGCGTAAATTATTATAAAAATCTCTCAAATGATCAGTCCCTTACAGAAGATCAGCGCCAGCAGTATACTGTGGTGAGTCAGGCACTCAAGGTTATACTCAATGCCAGCTATGGCGTAATGGGAGCTGAAATATTTCCCCTGTATTTTTTGCCCGCTGCTGAGGCCACCACGGCTGTTGGCCGGCACATTATTGTACAGACGATAAAAAAATGCGAAAATGCCGGAATCACAGTCTTGTACGGGGATACTGACTCGCTGTTTGTTAAAAATCCCACACAAGAGCAGATTGCTACAGTGATTGAGGAGGCAAAAAAAGATCACGGTGTAGAGTTAGAGGTGGATAAAGAGTACAGATATGTCGTGCTAAGCGACCGCAAGAAAAACTATCTTGGAGTTACAAAAAAAGGCAAAGTGGACATAAAGGGGTTAACTGGGAAAAAATCCCACACTCCGCCGTTTATCAAGACGCTCTTTTATGAGATAACTGATGCATTATCAAAGGTGCAAGATAAGAATGACTTTACAGTGGCAAAGAGGATTATAGGGGAGAAGATTCTAGCATGTGCTAAAAAACTTGAAGCACATGAGATTCCACTAGATGATTTGGCATTTCATGTTATGCTAAGCAAGGCGCCATCAGAGTATACAAAGACTGTACCACAGCATATACGGGCTGCAAAACAGCTTGAAGAAGATGCAGATAAAAATATCAAAAAAGGCGATATTATATCATATGTGAAAATTACCTCCAAAATTGGAGTCCGGCCCATACAGTTGGCAAAGATATCAGAGATTGACAATAAAAAATATATGGAATTTATGGAGTCAACTTTGGATCAGATAACATCCTCGCTTGGAATAGATTTTGATGAGATATTGGGCAAGCCAAAACAGACAGGTATTGAGGATTTCTTCTTCTAGGTGAATGTGAGATGAGTGAGGGTTATATGGAGATTGGAGAGCCATGGCTGTCCATTATTGTAACGATTGCCGGCATACTCATACTTTCAGGATGGGTGCAACAATTGTTAAAAGGATACCGCACCAAAAGTCTCAAAGACATTTCAAAATATCTTTTGCTGCTTATTTTGGCAGGAGCCACCTTATGGCTGATTTACGGCATTGCCGTCGGGGATATTTTCATAATTGGTACAAATATTGCAGCCATTGCTTTGATGCTGACAGTATACATTATGAAGAGACGGTATGATGATGAGCGCAGATGGACTGAGAATATAAGCAGTGCGTGAGAAATGCAGATTTTGTGAATTTGGTGTACATGTTAGACACAGATTACTAATTAAGTGGTTCATGTATAGAAAATGAGTAAATCAAAAATTTTTAAAACATATATTATACCATACAAACATTATTTTTAAATGGTCGAAGATAAAAAAAAGCGATTTCTTGAAAGACTTCAAACATATACTGATGAACCTGAACATGAAAATTTATATTTTAACTTTGATATACATGCAAAAAAAATTGCAGCATTCATAATGGATGATAAAACACCCACACCATTTTCTATTGGAATTAATGGGGAATGGGGAGATGGTAAAACAACATTACTTAATGCTGTCAAAAAAAGAATAGAATTATACAATAAAAATGACGTAAGAGTTATAGAATTTAATGCATGGAAATATGAAAAAACGGATGTAGTGGCAGGACTTTTTCAACATATTGAAGATAAACATAATAAAACTAAAATTGCTAAAATTATATCATGTATGCTACTTGATCAAGCACTAAAAAGTATCGTAAATATATCATCGGATGAAATGGTAGAAAAATATAAAGAATCTATAAAAAATATAGAAACAATATCAGACACATTAGAAAAAATTGTAGGTGATAATAAATTTGTCATATTTGTAGATGATTTGGATAGATGCAATCCAGAGAGCATGTTTAAAATATTCGAATCCATCAAAATGTTTCTATCTGTTAAAAATGTCATATTTGTTATTGCTGCAGACATGTTAAAACTTGAACAAGCTTGGCAATTACGTTATAGGTCTGAACTTGGAGCTATTTCAGGAAGGCAACATCTTGAAAAAATGTTTCAATTAAGATTGTCAATTTCATCAAAACGAGATAACATGTTTATTGGTTACATACGTGAATTATTATCCATGGGTGACAGTAATGAAGTTGATGAGTTGCTAGATAATTTTAATTTAAATCCTCGTGCCATCAAAAGAACACTCAACATCGTTCGTTTTGTTTTACAGGATGCACAGATGATCGGAAACCCTCAAGAAGAAAAAAATAAGTATTTTGAAAAATATTTAAAAACACTATTGTTATGGATCACATTAATATCACATCATAGACATATTGCAAAAATAATTAATCATGATCCATCATATCTATTATTAGCTTCAATGATATGTGAAGATGTAAAAATTTTGGAGCTTTTAAAGCGAGCATTCAAAAATGATATTGGAATTCAAAACATGTATAAAAAATGTCCAGAACCTGTAATTGAATTATTAAAATATGTGATAAATGAAGATGAATCAGCATTCAGAATTATTAGAAGATTTTGTTTAAATTTGGATATGAAATACAATTTTGTTGCATTTGATACAAAACAATCGTATTTACATAGGTCAGATCCTGTAAATTTACTTGGGAATGTTATTAATGAGTCTGGATTATTAGGAATATAATTTTAAAATGTTGCAAGTACATTATGCAATCCAACATTCAGATCTTCATAGATCTAAATTATGACTTGTTCTTAATATTTAATTATGTTATACCATCTTAAAAAATAGAAAAGATATTATAAAATAACACATACATCATTAATTCGTTAAATTTATCAATAATAAAAATACACGGTATTAATAACCCAGAGCCAATACGCCATCATATTGCTTGTAATCAACTGTAAAAACTATGCCGAAGTATCATCTCCAAAAAAACTGCTCCAACTTGCAAATTCTGCCCTCAAAGCATCAAAAAAATACAAGGCAAAAATTGCCATAGCACCACCATCTCACATGTGCACATGGCTTGCACAGTCATCAAAGATAACAGTGTTAGCTCAGCATGTTGACATACAGGGAACCGGCAGTACGACAGGATATGTCATTCCAGAAATGCTTGCAAACTCAAAGATAGCCGGTGCCATAATAAACCACAGCGAGCACCGCGTTCCCATATCCCACATACAGGAGACTGTCAGCAGACTCTCAAAGATGCACCTTTTGAGTATAGTATGTGCAAAAAATGCCGCAGAATCTGGCAAAATGGCAAAAATAAATCCAAATTATGTTGCAGTAGAGCCCCCAGACCTTATCGGTTCTGGCAAATCAGTCTCCAAACACAAGCCAAAGATCATCAGCGGTTCAGCAAAGGCTGTCGCATTAGCAAAAAACAGAACAAAACTGCTGTGCGGTGCAGGCATTGTAACTGCCGAAGATGTATCAAGTGCAATCAGTCTTGGCTCAAAGGGCATTCTAGTTGCAAGCGGAGTTATACGCGCAAAAAATTGGGATAAAATTATAGGCGATTTTGCATCCCAGATATGATGTGAGATAATCAGATATGTATATTGCATAAATTTAAAATCTCACCATACAATATGTTATCCATCTCATCTATGGGTTTTAATATGCCAAAAATCGACTTTGTATTCTGAAAATGAAGGCAGTGTATGATTTTAGCGAAGGAAAAGGGAATAATAAGAAACTGCTTGGAGGCAAAGGTGCCGGACTCTCAGAGATGACGCGCCTAAAGCTGCCAGTTCCCCCAGGATTTGTCATAACCACAGAGGTATGCAAATCATACTATGCAAATGGGAAAAAACTAAACCGCGAGGTCCTATCACAGGTGAGCCGCGGCATTGCAAGGATGGAGAAAAAAACCGGCAAAGGGTGGAATAATCCAAAAAACCCGCTTTTGGTTTCTGTGCGATCTGGTGCGGCAGTATCGATGCCCGGCATGATGGACACGATACTCAATTTGGGATTAAATGATTCAACAGTTGACGGATTGGCTGCCATGAGTAGTAATCCACGATTTGCATGGGATTCGTACAGGAGATTTATGCAGCTCTTCGGTAAGGTGGTCTTTGGTATAGATGATGAATTATTTGAAACCGTACTGACTGGTGCAAAAAATTCCCAAAATGTAAAGACTGATGGGGAGCTAAGTGAGGCCTCTTTACGCAATATAGTATCAGAGTATAAGAGAATCTGCAAAAACCATACCGGAAAAGAATTTCCCTCAAAACCACAGGAACAGGTAGAGCTTGCCATAAAGGCTGTTTTTTCAAGCTGGATGGGCGAGAGGGCCATAGTGTATAGGGGAAAAAATCACATAACAAAAGAGATAGCTAATGGTACGGCAGTCAATGTTGTATCCATGGTGTTTGGCAATATGGGGGATGATAGTGCCACAGGTGTCGTATTTACAAGAAACCCTGGGGATGGTAAAAGGCAGATCTTTGGAGAATATCTTGTAAATGCCCAAGGTGAGGATGTGGTAGCTGGTACTCGCACGCCAAAACCTGTAGATATGATGAGAAATGAGATGCCCGACTCGTACAAGACGTTAGCTCAAACATGCAGCAAATTGGAAAAACACTACAAGGAACCGCAGGATATAGAATTTACAATAGAGCGTGGAAGATTTTATCTTTTGCAGACGCGCAATGCAAAGATGAACGCAGTTGCCATGATAAAGACTAGCATAGACATGGTATCAGAGCGTCTCATCTCATCAAGTAGGGCAATTACGCGCCTGAATGCTGAACAGTTGGAGCAGCTGCTCCACAACATGATTGATAATGACAAAGTACCATCTTACACCAAAGCCGTTACAGGAATTGCAGCATCCCCCGGAGCTGCCGTGGGAGTTGCAGTATTTGATGTAAAACGTGCAACTGCTATGGGAGAGGATGGTAAAAGCATCATACTGATACGGGAGGAGACAAAACCGGAGGATGTTCCAGCATTTTTTGCATCAGCTGGGATATTGACTAGTCGCGGTGGTAAGACATCGCATGCGGCAGTAGTGGCACGTGGAATGGGCAAACCGTGCATTGTCGGGGCATCAGAGATGAAAATTGATGCAAAAAACAACAAATGTGTCTGCGGTGAGGTTGTAATATCAGAAGGAGATACTATAACCATCGATGGCAGTACGGGTTCAGTATACATTGGCAGCGTTCCAACAATAGAGCCAAAGATGACAGATGATTTTAAGAAAATCCTAACTTGGGCTTTGCAGGCAAAAAAGATTGGCGTTCGGGCAAATGCTGACACGCCAGAGGGTGCCAAACTTGCAGATGAATACGGTGCTGAAGGTATCGGGTTGTGCCGTACGGAGAGAATGTTCAACGGCGAGGACCGCATACAGTTGTTTGTGGATATGATAATGGCAAAAGATGATGCAGAGCGTGCAAAATCTCTTGTAAAGCTTGGTCAGCTGCAAAGAGATGATTTTGTAGAGATACTTACTGCGATGAGTGGCAGGCCAGTTACCATACGGCTGCTTGATCCGCCGCTGCATGAATTTCTTCCAAATCCTGAAGAGCTTGCAGATAAGATAAGGTCCATGGGCGAATCAGAGGCTGAAAATTTTAGGCCGATTTTGGAGAGGGCACGTGAGTTAGCAGAGATAAACCCCATGATGGGTCATAGGGGCGTGCGTGTGGCAGTCACGTATCCGGAAATTTACGAGATGCAGATAAGGGCAGTCTTTGAGGCAGCAGCTCACATGTCAGGTGGTAAGATAAAGGGAATAGCACAGATAATGGTACCACAGGTGGGAAGTTTGGCTGAGCTTGATTATATCAAGAGCATATACGAGCGTGTACGCGTGCAAATGCAATCAAAACACAAGATGAGATTTAAGATTAATTTTGGCACCATGATAGAGGTTGTAAGGGCTGCACTTACTGCCGGAGATCTTGCACGGACTGCTGAATTTTTTAGTTTTGGAACAAACGATTTGACACAGGCCACGTTTAGCTTTAGCCGAGAGGATGCAGAAGGTAAATTTCTGCCAGAGTATATAGAAAAAGAGATTCTTGATACAAGTCCATTCCAGTCAATAGATGAGGATGGAGTTGGAGATTTGATGAAGATTGCATTGGAGCGTGGTAGAAAAACTAGGCGGGGAATTGAAGCTGGCATTTGTGGGGAGCATGGAGGGGATCCAAGGTCCATAGTATTTTGTCATAAAGCCGGACTTGATTATGTTAGTGCATCCCCGCATAGGATACCCATTGCAATAATTGCCGCAGCACAGGCAGCTTTGCAAAATGTGAAACGTGTACCAGCTAGAAAAAATGTAAAGTTTAGAGGGCGTAAAATTGTAAAACGTGTAAAGGTCAAAAAACGTACCGTGAAATCTGGTGCACAACGTAAAATTGTAAAACGTGTACAGGGTAAGAAACGTATTGGGAAATCCAGTGTACGTCGTAAAATTGTAAAACGTGTAAAGATCAAAAAACGTACCGTAAAATCCAGTGCACGACGTAAGACTGTAAAACGCACCACAAAACGCCCGGTTCGAAGACGCCGTTAAACTAATTATATTAAAAATCTAGTGTGAAGTTGATTTTATTTTTGCAACAATATCTTCAAAGTTGTTTAATGGTACGATCTTTATCGTATTGATTGATGATATTCCCGTATGTATGCAGAATTTTTCAATCTCGTGGGCACTTTTTGCATCCAAAATCAGCACCCATTGGTGCTCTAATGCAGATATAAAAGAACCTACGATTCGCTCAATATTGAATTTGGCAAGATTTGGCTCCATACTCTCATGCATCTTTATGACTTTATTTTTGCTGGCATCATTGTTGAGCGGGCAGGATTCCGGACTGTGTACTGCAAAGACTCCAAATAGCATGATATTACGTATAAACAAATATTATTAAATCTTCACAGTAAATAAGACAAAATTCACATATGTTCAAAATACGTACTCGATGTAAAGTATCTGAAATATTGTGCCATAGATTTAGAAAAATTCTTGTGGTTGCCTACTTGGTTTTTTGTTTTCATTGTGATCAAGGTTAACATTTGATTTAATCTGATGAAATTTTCTTGTCATTTGTATTTTGTTATGTTCATTAAAATCGCTCAGATCTGTTGATCAAAAGATTTTTCAGTCGTTTACACTCATGATCTAAAAGCTTTACGGTATGTTTTGGATTTTATTCATGGACAGAGCCTGAGTTTCCAATACGTCTTTATACTAGCATAATTGGGTGTAAATTATTAATTGGCAATGCTCAAATCTATCACAACTATAAAAAAACAGCGCCAAATTTATCCCATTAATGAAAATATTAAAAATTGTCTAAAATGCGAAGCATTAGTTAAATCTAGAAAACAATCCGTGGTAGGGTATGGTGATTTTAATGCAGATGTCATGTTTATTGGAGAAGCACCTGGAAGATATGGAGCGAATATTACGGGCGTTCCATTCACAAAAGATCGAAGTGGTAGGTTATTACAAGAAATATTATGTCAAATGGGTTTTAGTACATCAAAACCGGAATCAGAAAGACCCGATCTAAAACGTGTTTATATTACAAATATAGTAAAATGTAATCCACAGAAATTAGATGGTACAAATCGATGCCCAACAAAAAATGAAATTAATAATTGCACAGATTATCTTGATCTAGAAATTAATATAATACAACCCAAATTAATTGTAACCTTGGGATTGCCATCATCTAAAATAATTCTCAAAGATCGTACAAAAATAATTTTTGGAGAGTTTATTGAATATAAAAATTATCATGTATTTCCATTATGGCATCCTGCTTTTATCATACGTGGCGGCGGATATCAAAAAATTAATAAAGAGAGATATATTAGTGAATTTTTAAAAATTATCAAATTTATATCTAAATTAACATAATGGGTATGAATTTTTAAAATAAATCATGATTACATTTATGACAACTATTCAGAGTTTTGAAGTGATTTGATCAAGTATTTTCTACCGTACCTACTAACACAACAATACCACCTAAAGAGGAATAGACCAAACGTCATAATATACAAGATTGCATACGACCGCCGCCCAAAAAGCGGTGCTGAGGCTCACAAGATATTGACTAGTGTAAAGGAGGCGCAGAGTGAGAGATCTGAAATTTCATGACTATTTGGAAGAATATCTCTGTAATTTAGATTCAAAACTCTAGACAGTTTGGTTTTGTTTTATATCAATCCAACGTTGTTTTACGTCATTATTAAAATTAACTCCCCATATTTTACCTTCAAGTAATATAATTGGTGTTAATTTAATTAATTCATCACGCATTTTTTTAATTTCAAAACCTAACAGATGATCTAAATCTTCAGCAAATTTTTGTAATGGTCCTATTGTCGAGGTTAATTTAAGTATGAATTGCAATAATTTATCATCATAATTTGTGACATTGAGTGATTTATATAAATCAGGATTATTTTTAATTATTTTTGCAACTACATCATCAATGGTGCCATTATTTATATCCATACAATCTAAAATTTTTAAAAGATCAAAATTAAATGTATTTGATAAATGCAATATGATTATAAATGCGTCGACAATTGTTTTTTTAATATCGGATGTGTTTTTAGGCGTTTCATATTTTGATTCTAATAATTTAGATAATCTTCCAGAATATTTACCAAAATGCAACACATCATGTTTGAAACTATCGTCAAATTTTAATCGTAAGATATCTTTATGGCATTCAAGATCGTGTACATTCTGGTATTTTTGTAATTCTCGCAATTCATTCATTTAACATCACCATACATCCATCTTGTCATACACCCAACTGCTTTACATTTTTCACAGCGTTTTAGTAGACACATTTGTCCTTCAAGTATATTACCGCAACTAGTGCATTCCCATTTATGAGGATGGTTGTCTACCATTTTACAAAATCTCGAAAATTTGTTTTTGTGAATCCAGTTTTTCTACCCCATGTGGGATAACACATTTTATCGTTTACGAAATTTTCTTTTTCCATTTTTTTAATCTCTCGGACATATTCTTTAGTTATGTTTGAATGACGATCCAATATTTTTTTAAGTTTCATAGTTATAGCAGAATCAATTTTGGAAAAATCTCGTGGACCATATCCCTTGATTTCTTTATTTTTAATTTTATCAAGTACGATTTTGCTCCATTTTTTACCAGTCAGTGGAATTCCGTTTTTGATAAAATGAGTGTGTTTAGCTAACAATGCATAATCACTAAAATTAGATTCTTTTCCACCGCGAATAGGCGTTATTCCCGTATTGAGATAACTGCTTAATTCATAATATCCAGTAAACATTCGTTTCCCCATCCATTTAGTAAAAAAGAAAATATAGGAATCATTACGTTTAACCATGTTTTTTCGTGCTGGAGGCATACATGTAGAAAACATACCATATGATTTTGTTTCTATATTCGGATCTGATTTGTTGTCATTTTTTTTTCGAACTGCACGTATTGGAAGAGATGCATCATCATCACTGTAATAATATGCAATGTGTCCAGTAGGTTTTTTATTGGGAACGATACGTTTCCATGCTAATTTTGATTTACTAGTCAACTGATTATATAATTCATGCGAGATATTAAACATTTACGTATACTACTCGTATGTGGTAGCATATTATCTAGAATTTACAAAGTAAATGAAGATATGAGTATGAAGTGACGCTAGATACTATATTGTGCTATTATTCGTATTAGGCGGTACAAAACATTAACACTCTCATACAAAGAACATGGAAAGACGTATTTGATCAACAATCATAGAAATCTCATGCCAATTGTAAAACTGAATGAAAACGCCATAAGATACGCCATTCGAGAAATGAAAAAGGAAAGGCTTTCAAATGATGCACATAATCAAGAGATAGATTAAAACCGATCAACAATAAAGATGATTCATGATACCAAAGCTTGACACCATCGGCAAAATGCGTATAAAACTCGGCATTACGCAAAAAAAACTTGCCATCATGGCAGGCGTGAGTACATCCATGATAAATCAGATAGAATCAAACAGTTGCAAACCAAGCTATGAGACTGCAAGGCGCATATTTGACTCACTTGCCACGTTGGAGGGTTCAGCCTCCAAGAAAAAGGCAGGGGACGTATGTAGTGGACAGATTGTAAAAATCGACATAAATGATACGCTGAGTGCAGCAGTATCAAAAATGCGCAAATTTTCCATCAGTCAGATACCAGTATTTGATAAAAATGCGCTTGTAGGACTAGTAACAGAGGATGGAATTATGAGACATCTTGACAGTGACGGCTCTGATATAAAAAACACAATAATCTCCAGCATTATAGAGCCGGCCCCGGCAGTCGTAGACCATGATACTCCAGCAAATGCCCTTGTCGCCCTCATACGCATAACAAAATGCATCCTAGTCTCAAAAAATTCAAACATTATTGGAATAATAACGGCAAGCGATACTCTACAGTTGGCAGAGTAAAAACAAATTCAATTACTTTGAATGCTCGCAGAGCTCTGTTAATACGCCAGAGAGTGACTTTGGATGCACAAAGGTAATGCGGGTTCCACGCGAGCCTGAACGCACGCCTCCAAGAATTTTCACACCACAGGATTCCATTTTTGATACCTGTCCGTCAATATCTGAAACCTCCAATGCAACATGATGCAATCCTGATCCTCTAGTGTCCAGGAATTTTTTAATCGGCCCATCTCCGGTGCTTGTCATCAGCTCTATACTGGCATTCTCCATTTTTAATATGGCAACTTTGACTTTTTCAGATTCAATAGTCTCATATTCTACATCCTTTATTCCAAGCGCATCAGTATACTGTTTTACTGCCGCATCAAGATCCTCCACTGCAATGGCCACATGATCGATACGCATCAAAAAACCTCGTTTGGACGGTATTCGCCAAAGACATCCCGCAGTGTATTGCTAATCTCACCTGTTGTAGCATATGCTGTTACAGCATTTAGAATATAGGGCATGAGATTATCAGTGCTATCAGCAGCAGATGATAATGCAGAGAGGTAAGATTCAACCTTTTTAGAATTGCGGGATTTGCGCAATTTGACCATGGCCTTTACCTGCCCTATCCCCACATCCTCGCCTATACGGAGCAGTTTTGGCTGCTCTTCTCTAGAATCAATAAACTTGTTTACTCCAACTAGTATTCGCCCTTGTGAATCAGCCTCTTTTTTGAGCCGATAGGCGTTTTTGCGAATTTCAGACTGGAAAAATCCGCGCTCTATGGCCTTTATCGAGCCGCCCATCTTTTCAATACGCTTTAGATACTTCCAAACCTCATCTTCAATCTGCTCGCACAAATATTCCACATAATGCGAACCGGCCATCGGATCGGCAGTCTTTGTAATACCGCTCTCATACCCCACTATCTGCTGTGTACGCAGTGCAATCTTTGCTGATGCCTGCGTGGGTAGGGCAAGGGCCTCATCTTTGGAATTTGTATGCAATGACTGCGTACCTCCAAGAACAGCTGCCATTGACTGGATTGCAACGCGTGCAATATTGTTATCTGGCTGCTGCGCTGTAAGTGATTCACCGCTGGTCTGTGTGTGAAATTTCAGCTGCATCGAACGCGGGTTTTTTGCACCAAATTTTTCTTTCAATATCTTTGAATATACTTTTCGGGCAACACGGAATTTGGCAATCTCTTCAAAGAATTCAATCGTACAGCAGAAAAAGAACGAAAGACGCGGTGCAAAATCATCTATTTTCAACCCATGATCAAGGCATGTCTGAATGTATGCAATTGCATTGGCAAGTGTAAATGCAACCTCTTGTACTGCCGTACATCCGGCTTCCCTCATATGGTATCCGGATATAGATACTGGATACCACTGGGGCACGTTTTTTGCACAATATGATATCATATCGCCGATTATCCTCATGGATTGCTGCGGTGGGTAAATGTAGGTATTGCGTGCAATGTATTCTTTTAGTATGTCGTTTTGAGTCGTTCCGCGCAGCTGTGAGCTCTTAAAACCCTGGGATTTTCCAACCGCGATATAATACGCAAGTAAAGTAGAGGCAGTAGAATTTATGGTCATGGACGAGCTAACCTCACCCAAAGGAATCCCGCCAAAGGCTGTCATCATATCCTTTAATGATGCAATGGATACTCCAACTTTACCTACCTCACCTTCCGCTTGAGGTGAATCCGGATCATGACCCATCTGTGTGGGCAGATCAAATGCCATACTAAGTCCGGTCTGGCCTTTATCAAGCATAAACTTGAATCGCTCGTTGGTCAGCTTTGCATCCCCAAATCCTGAATACTGCCTCATCGTCCAAAGCCTATCACGATACATTCCCGGATGTATTCCACGTGTGAACGGATACTTGCCAGGCTCCTCACGTGAGGTACGTCCGCTTTTTGTGTAAAATGCATCAACTGGAATGAGTGAATCAGTTACCAGTTTTTTTGTGCCAGATTTTGTGGTATTTTTCTTTTTTTGCACCATTATTTTACCATCCCCCGGGCAAGTCTTGATGCAGCAGAATACGGGTCTACTTTTCCATCATGTACCCTTTTGACTAGTCTTTGATATTCCTCAGATTTTGTCATCAGATCCGTTTTTTCTGACATTATATTTAAAACAATATCGGATAATTCTGCACCCATACGTTCAAACTCTAATTTAGGATCGTCTATTTTCTTGGATGCGGCATCCATTGCCACATTTACTAGTGAAGATATGCCGGTGCGGCGTTTTGCAGACGTCTTTATCACAGGTGAGCCTAACGGGTCAGAGATATAATCACATACTGCATTGTAAAGCTGATCAGAGCCGGGTAAATCACTCTTGTTTACAACGTATACGTCTCCAATTTCTGTCAATCCGGCCTTTATGGCCTGTATGCTATCACCAGTATTTGGGGTAAAGACAACTATTGTTACATCAACTATCTTTGATATTGCAGTCTCCGTTTGTCCGGCACCCACGCTCTCAATCAATATTGGATTAAATCCAGCATACTCTAAAACCCGAATACTATCTCGCACAGAGACGGCAACCGCACCTGTGGCATTCCTTGATGCAAGACTCCGCATGAATATTCCCGAATCAGTAGAGTCTACCATGCGTACCCTATCCCCCAGCATGGCACCCCCCGTTATCGAGCTGGTAGGATCAACTGCAAGTATCGCAGGTTTGTTTTTTTTCTTTTGCAAATGCAGTGCCATTAAATCAATTAGTGAGCTTTTTCCAGAGCCGGCAGGTCCTGTAATGCCGATAACAGTAGAGCGTTTTTTGGAATCAAGGAATATTTTTTTCATCATACGCCTTGCCGGAACGGGATCATTTTCAATCATTGTAATGGCACGTGCAATTGCACTCCGCTTGCCTTTTTTGAGATCCAATACAATCTCATCCATGTATGAAATTACATTCGCCCTCAATAAAAGGCATCTATGGAGATTCGTATACGAGTAGAGGTGCGGATTGGCCGACAGTATAAGCCTCAGTCTTTATTCCAATCTCGCCGTACTGGGGGTGATCAAAACGCACTATGATAGGATGAGCCTTCCAGCCGTATTCAGGCTCGGTGGTGAATTCAACATTTTCTGTAAATGATACACCATAATATTGGCGCAAAAACGGCTCACGCAATCCAAGTATCTGCATTGTAGAATCTGAGATCATACCTGTACCGTCTTTAAATGATATCTCCAAGACATTCCTTTCAGGATAAAAAACAGCATCCAGTGTAAAATCGCCCTCATACTGCATATCAGAATCAGGCCAATACGAGCTGACTGCAAATACAGTAACTGTTACTAGCAGGACTGGAGCTAGGAATTTTCTCCTCAAGATTTCCGGCCGCCAAATTCAATTCTTGCACGCTTCAAAAACGCCTCGTTTATGGATATACGTTCAAAGACCTGCCGCAGTGAACGCTCTGTCCCAGGAGTGGGATTTTTCCTGAAAAACTCCCTGATTGCAGGCACATCTTTGGATCCTGCCACAAGAGACAGACTTGAGACTATGCGGTTTAAGATCGGGTTGCCACATCCTACTTTGGATGATAATTTTTTCCAGTTTTTTCCAATCCACGGCCAGAGTATCTCTTTTCCATTCGGATTTGCAGCAATTCGCATTATCGGCAGCTGCATGTTTTGCGAACGCACAGACGGTGTCAGAGAAAAGTTTAGCGTCTTTAAGAGTAGTTTTTTATCCTTAAACGAGCATAAAGATGACAGGAATCGCTGTTTCTCTTCCTGTGAGAAGGCATTTTTGTACATGCGTGCAAGTCTAGCATATGCTGCGGGAGAATTTACAACCCAGGCGTATGCAGAGTATACGGGCTCACGAAGGTCAGCTGGCAGTGTGTCAGGTTTTTTTACAAATTTCTCAAAGCGTGCCACCGCTTCTTGCTGTACGTGCGTATCACCAAGTCTGATCAATGCCGAAACTGCCTGAGCCCGCAGCATTGCATCCTCGTTTGATTCATTGTTTTTTGGATCCCATCCAAGACGCATAAGGGCTCGTGCAAAAAAGTTTCTTGCATAATTGCGTAGTACCGGTTCAAATGATTCCCCTATGGATCTGCGGTGTAGGGTGGCAAGATTTGCTGCAACATCAGATGAGGCCAATGCTGAAGTTTCAGCAAGATATGCATCAGAGAAATCCAAGTATTCACGTATCGGGATGGAGCCCTGTGTGCACAGCTCGTGCATGTCGTTTTGTACCGCCCATCTGTCAACGTGGGGTATTTTTTTGGTCTGGACAGCATATTTTAGATCCAAAACAGATTCTTCATCATACCGTACGCGGTAAAATCCCCGCCGTCCATGGTTTACAAGATATCCCTGTGTACCTTTGGGTGCAGATACTGAACCTTTTGTACCGGTTAGGAGTGTTTTTGAGGTAGCCTTTTCAAATCCGACAGTTACAGGTATGGGCCATTTACCAGGGCCTGCCTTGCCGTCACGTAAAAATCGGCTTTGCTGCAACATTATGCGGTTTTTGGATTTTTTTGCACTCACCAGTGGAAATCCCATCTGGCCAATCCAAGATTCCATCACTTTACGCACGGGCATGTGTGAGACTTTGCCTATTTCATCCCATAGGTCAGAGCCCTTTGCATTTGCATACTTGTGTTTTGCAAGATATTTGCGCAATCCTGCACGAAACTTTGGCTCTCCCACGTAATCTTCCAGCATGAGTAATAGACAGCCTCCTTTATCGTATGATATGGCATCAAATATCTCGCGTATCTCAGAGGGGCTGTTTACCTTTACGTCTATTGGATGGGATGATTTTAACGAGTCTAAATTCATGGCTACTGCCATTGCATCGCCTAGAAACTGATCCCACATGTGCCATTTTGGGTAGAGTTTGTCGACGAATTTTGTGGCCATGTACGTGGCAAAGCTCTCGTTGAGCCACAGATCGTTCCACCACTGCATGGTTACAAGGTTGCCAAACCACTGGTGTGCAATCTCGTGTGATATTACCTCTGCAATGTATTGTTTTGTCCTAGTTGAAGATGTTTTTGAATCATACAACAGTATGGTCTCGCGGAATGTTATTGCCCCCCAGTTTTCCATGGCACCTGCTGCAAAGTCCGGTATCGCGATTAGGTCCAGTTTTGGTAACGGGTATTTTATTCCAAAATATTCATCATATTCTTTTAACAGTCGTTTTCCAAGATCTAGTGCGTATGCAGTTTTTTTCTTGTGACCCTTTGTGGTGATTACACGCACCTGTGTTTTGCCGTATTTTCCAGAAGTGTATTCAAACTCGCCCACTCCAAGATATACAAGATACGTGGACATTACCGGTGTTTTTCCAAACTTGTAGAGTATTCTTCCCCCTCCAAGATTCTTTTTTGATTTTATTGGCATGTTTGATACCGCAGTGTGGGTATTTTTTGCAACAAGTGATATCTCAAAAGTGGCCTTTGCTTCAGGTTCATCCCAACAGGGGAATGCACGCCGTGCATCCGCTGCCTCAAACTGGGTGGTAGCCATGTATCTTTTTTTGCCACCCTGCATGTACGTACTGCGGTAGAATCCAAGTAAGCGGTCGTTTAAAATTCCTGAAAATTCAAGATCAATGTATACTGATCCGGATACTCGTGTGTCAAGTGATATTGTTAGATCTTCAGATTTTGCATCAGTCTTTACTGTACATTTTATGGGTTTTTTTCCCGCATAAACCTTGCAGGAGTGTATCTTTAGTTCTGCGCAATCCATCGTGATCTTTGATGTAGGCGTGTTGCATTTGGCAGTAATTTTCGATTTGCCTGAAAATGTGAATTTCTTAAGATCGGGTTCAAATTCAAGATTATATGATATGGGGGTCACATGATGTCTCATACGTTGTTCTTTGCGTACCCTTGCTTAAATATTGTCTTGAATTGGTTTTAGAGATTATCGAGTTTTGTTCAAACCAATGGAATTATGTCTGTCTATCAAGCATTTAGAGTAGAGATCTCTACAAATTTCAAATGGAATGTTAAAGTGCTAACATCTGTCCAAACCAATAATTTGAATTTCCCGATATATTTTATAAAATGCATATCGCAGAATTTTACGTCCTTCATATGAAAATCTGTAACAAGTTTATATACACTTTCTATGATTTTATGGCAATAATCTGCATCAATAACGCTTATTTTATCATAATCATCATGAAATGTTTGAAATTTTTCAGATTTTGGATCAAATTCATTTGGATAATATGTGGTAGTCCATGCTAATTTCTTATCTCTTCCATCCATTTTATACCCTCTTCTACTGTATCAAACTGTTTATCGGGTTTAGCATTGTTTTTAACTTCGTTTTTAAATTCATCCATGGCATTACGTTCAACATCAGTCCACAATTCTTCAGTCATGAATTAATAACACGGGAATCATATTTAAAGGAATCTTTTTGCTAAAGTGCCCAAATATGACTAAAAATTACATATTTTTCCCATACAATCAAAATAAGTATGATGTTACCTCATGACTAACAAATTAGTCAATACACACGATCATCTAGATCCAAATACCATCAATAAATAATACATCTCATGAGCAATCAACGTCCCACATATCACGAATTGGAGGCATTTGTACGAGATTTTACAGAAAAGACGAATAAAACGATCAGTAATCTCAAAGCAGAGCATGCACATCAGGTGGATGCACAGAATAAGGGAATTATACTTCTCCGGAATCGACTTGCATACTACGAAAACTCCAACACGCCAACCTCTTCACGCTTACTTGAATATATGAAAGAAAAACGCAAAATACGCAAGGCAAGAGAAAATGGCGAATTACTGCCATCAAAAAAACCAGGCGGCCGTCCAGGTCATAAGGGAGCATCACGCAAACACAATCCAACCAGTACTGTAAAGCACACCATGAAAAATACCAAATGCAGCTGTGGCAGTACCATTATCGGGTGCTTCGTGTACTGTCCTTTTCTGACCCGTGCTTAAATATTGCTTAATGGAGATTCTGTTGCGTTATCAGGACCCATGTTTGACTTGAAATATGGATCTCAGAACTAAACAAAAATGTTCTAAATGAACAAAAATGGTGTTAATGTTAATGAAATGGAAACAATTATGCCTATAGCAGTCAATACCAAATCAACGTTGTTAAAATAACAAATTGGAAACATTGATAAAGTACAAGTTTACGTACATACAAGTGATCAAATATGAGTTTAATATATGATTATGAATGTTATATGTGGGATTTTTTTGGAAATACGATAATGATGTTGGAATAGTAAAATTAAAAAATAATGTTCTAACATATAGTCAACAACTATAGTATAAGAATTTATAATTTACATTTTATCACAAACACAACGAATACAATCTCCATAGTAACAATTACCCACATTATTATTTCTAAAAAATTAGATAATCGTGCAGTTTGACAAGTTTCATCTGATTGGACAGTATGACCCTGTCAATTTTCTTTTTCATATGTCTGATCGATTCAAAATGTCCATTTTATATGCATTTTCGTAAAACGCGCCACTGGATTTCTATCGGATTTAGCTCTGGCGTATACGATGGATGATAAATTAAACTGATTCGTCCTTTTCTAGATTTGACATATTCAAGTACGTCATGCCAAAAACAATGCCAATTGTGATGCAAGAGTGCGGCACACGTTTGAATACACATTTGACCTCATGTTGGATGGATACCGCAGTTTTGAAATGTCCGGAATGCAGAGTCTGATCAAACGGTTGGAAAATGCAGCGAGGACTCTGTTTGCATTTGTTGAACATGAAAACATTCCGCCCACAAACAATGCTGCCGAGTGTGCATTGCGGGATGTGGTTCGCCGTAAGATAAGTGGTCAGATCAGAGGATCTAAATCCATGAAGAGAATGTCAAACTTTCTAACGTGTATTTTGACATGGAAGGCACACGGTAAGAGCGTCTTTGAAGGGGTGCTCAATATCGTTTAATATCTGACCTCATACATAGTCTCGGTCTATTAATTTATAATTGATAAATTATTCAAACTATGTATGAATCATGAATTGATTTTATCAGATCTTGTAGATTTACATTATGATGATAAATTTGGGGTAAAAAATAAATTACAACAACTTGATTTTAGCGATAAAAAATCATTAGACAATCTCTTAATGGCGTACGATATCATCATCAATCAACAATCTAAAAAATTAACTATATTAAAATCACTTCAATCAAAAATTTCAATTTTTGATCATCAAATATTGGCGGCACAACGTGTTAAAAATGATCTAAATGGACATGCGTTATTAGCGGATGAAGTTGGTCTCGGTAAAACTATAGAAGCAGGAATTTTACTAAAAGAATATTATACTACAGGATTAATTAAAACAGCACTTATTCTTGTACCACCATCACTAGTTGGACAATGGAAATCTGAAATGGAGTCAAAATTTGGATTAAATTTTATTGCGAGTAAAGATGATGACGACTTTATGGGATATGATCGTCATAATATGCTTATTGCTTCATTGTCATCTGTACATATGGAAAAAAATGCATTGGAAATAAATTCTATTGATTGGGACATGGTAATTGTCGATGAGGCTCATAGATTAAAAAATTCAAAAACTAAAGCACATCAATTTGTAAAAGAATTATCAAAAAAATTTCTATTATTATTATCTGCAACACCAATGCAAAATAATCTAAAAGAGCTTTACAATTTGATCGAATTGGTTAGACCGGGTCATCTTGGAACTTGGAATAATTTCGCAAAAACGTATCTACAAGATGAGAATAGTCGTGCGCTTGTAATGGAAAAAAGACATGAGCTACAAGATCTTCTATCCCAAGTGATTATTAGAACAACTAGAGATGAAGTAAAAAGATATATTGAATTTACAGATAGAATTCCTAAAACACATATTTTAGAATCTAATATTTATGAAAAAAATCTATATTCGTTGACTACAAAATATATTAAAAATTTATGGGGAAGGAATCGAAGTGTCGTCTTACCATTGATGACATTGCAAAGACAATTATCGAGTAGCACTTATGCCACAATTCCTGCTCTTCGAAGAAAAATGAAAGATGATCAAAAAGAAAATAAAAAAATTCAAGAATTAATTTATTTGGCAGAAAAGATTGAAACAGACACCAAAATGATAAAATTAAAAGAAATTATTCGAAATGATGAAGAGTCTAAATTTTTGATATTTACTGAATTTCGTGACACGCAAGATTATATTTATGATAGTTTATGGGATGAAAATTTTAACGTGGTTAAATTTAATGGTTCAATGTCCACATCTGAAAGAGATGTGGCTACAAGTGAATTCCAAAAAAAATCACAGATCATGGTTGCAACAGAAGCTGGTGGTGAGGGGAAAAACTTCCAATTCTGTCACAATGTTGTCAATTATGATCTACCGTGGAATCCAATGAAAGTAGAACAAAGAGTAGGCAGAGTCCATAGAATAGGTCAAGAGGAAGATGTGGTTATCCATAATTTTTCCATCAAAGACACCATAGAAGAATATGTTCTAAAATTACTTTATGAAAAAGTTAATTTGTTTAAAATGACTATTGGGGAATTGGATCTTTTTGAAGATCATGGACCACATATGGTTGAAAATAAAATTTTTGAATCATATATTTCATCTAATAGTAAGCAAGAAATTATAAATAAATTTTCTGCATTGGGGAAAGAATGGAATAATGAAAAAACAAAAATTGAAGAAACAATGAATGAATTCAATCCAGAAGTATTTTCAAATTTCAAATTATCTGTCTTGGGGGATGTTTAATTGGACGAAAATACTATTTTACAATTTTCAAAAGAATTAACATTGAATTATCTTGATGAAATAAATGCGGATGTAAATGAACAAGATGGAATATACTATGTAACGTTTCCACCGACAGTTGCAAAATTATTTGGTGGTGATAGAAAAAAAATCACGTTTAATCCAGATGTTGCAGCTATTCATTTTTATGAATTAGTAGTTCCGGGTAGTAATTTTTTGTCTACCGTTATAAGAGAAGTACAAAAACAGGCACCAGTTGTTGTAGGATCAATTCCTAAAAATATACAAAACACGTCAGATATAACAAATAAAATTAATGCCAAAAATTCTAAAATTGAACTTGTTGAACAAAATGAAAATAAAAAATTAGGAATTAGATTTTATTTTCATATAACACTACAAAGTATTAAAAATGTATCATCATTACGATGGATAGATTTTGATCTAGAATCATTAACGTTATTAGAATTGCCATATAAATTGAATTTTAATACAAAAAATCTAAAATTAAATTTACGTGATAAAAAATTTGGTGATGCATATACTAGAGCTATAAAAGAGTTTGAAAGTGACATGATGCCTCAAGTTGAAAAATATGTGGGATTAACACAGCAAAACAAAGATGATGAAATAGGATTGTTAAATATTCAAGATCAAAAACGATTAAAAGAAATTAAAGATGAATTAAAAAATGAAGAAAATAAGCTTAAGGAATTTGACCGAAGGATGTTACGTGCTAAAAGTGCTAATGTTGCACATAAATATTTTGAAAAAAAAGAAAATTTTAAAAATAAAATAAAAAAAATGGAAAAAGAAACAGTCAAACATATTGAAAAAATTGGAAACGATAAGCAAACAGCACTGAGACATATTATTCAAAAATATAAGCCAAGTCTAACTTTCTCATTGTTAGCTGCACAGGTATATTCATACAGTGTTTTAGATTGCGTTTTATCAATTCAAAAAGGAGATAAAAATACTAGTCTAAAAGCACAGTACATAGATCCTTCTTCAAGCTTTGTGACATATTGTGATATTTGTCAAAGTAAAAATGAAACAATTCATCTTTGTGAAAATTTACATGCGACGTGTGATAATTGTATAAAAAATTGTTTGAATTGCAATAATGAGTTTTGTTTAAATTGTGCTTCAGAATTAAATTCATGCTATATATGTAAAGACGAATTTTGTAATAATTGTTCAAAAACATGTGAATTTTGTTTTGAAATTACATGTAATATTCATGCTACAAATTGCCAACATTGTTCAAAGTTTTCATGTTATTTTTGTTCTGAAACATGTGGGTTTTGTTCAAGACGGTTTTGTAGTCGAGATTTGCATCAATGTGCAGTATGTGATGTTTTAATTTGTGATGAAGATTCTAATAAATGTGGAATTTGTAATAAAATATCATGCGTAACTCATGTTACAAATTGCCAACAATGTTCAGAGTTTTCGTGCGATCATTGTTCTGAAACATGTGGAATTTGTTCTAGAAGATTTTGCAATAATGATATCAAAAAATGCACGGCGTGTCAGAGTCCGTCATGTGAAGATGATTCTAAAAAATGTGGAATTTGTAATAATCTATTCTGTGCAACACATTATGAAACATGTGGAATTTGTATGAAATTACATTGTGGTTTTGATGCAAAAACATGTAAGATCTGTAAATGTGCGTATAGTTCGAATTGTGTTAAGAAAGATCATTGTAATACATGCCGCAATTTAAAATCCAGTGATCGTAATCATCCTCAAATAAAAGAATTGATCCAAAAATATGATCAATATAAAAAACATAAAAACTGGGAGTTTGGTATGAATGAAAAATATATGATTTTCAAAATTAAGAAATTTTTAGGTTCGAAAATTATTGTAGTTCAAAGAGATACTATGCAGATTATAAGAGGAAACTAAATTATGTCCATTAATAAAAAACAACCTGAAATTGAAAATGATTTTGTGTATAAATTTTGGAATACGTTTACAGGTGAAAAGAAAATGTCACATATTTTACCTCATTTTCTCAACGAGTTTTCTGATTCAATAGACAAGAACAAAAAAAAATTCGCAAAAATAATTATTGGTGAAGAATTGATTGGAAAGCAACTAGACTCAAAAAAATTATTGGATTTTGTGAATAATGAAATATCAACTCGCAAAATAAATTTCATAAGATCTAATTATAATCCAACAATAACAAAATCTGATGATAATACATCATCTAACGAATACAAAATTTATGATGTGGACATGCTTAGTGGAGCTGAATTTGAAATATTTATGAAAAAATTATTAGATATTAATGGATATACAGATACTCAAATAACGGGTCAAAAAGGAGATCAAGGTGGAGATATTTTGACATATCATAATGATGAAAAAATAATCATTCAAGCAAAAAATTACTCCATAAATAGAAAAGTTACAAACAAGGCCGTTCAAGAAGTTTTCGGGGCAATAAAATATTATAATGCAGATAAAGGATTAGTGGTGACAAATTCATTTTTTACATTATCTGCAAGAGAGCTAGCAAAAATTAATAACGTAATACTATGGGATCGAAGAACTATTATTGAATTACTAAAAAAATACAATAGTGATGAAAAATGAAGAATTATTTAAGAGATCAGTACATTAGATTTTGTACATAATCATTCAAATCAATCATTTTTATTCATAAAAATTGTGAATTCAATCAATTATGTATAGTTACACGCAAAAGTTCGTGCGCTAAAATAATCTCAATTCGATAGTACATGGATGACCAAACACTCATGAACTTTGGCGTGTTGCTGTGTACGGTCTAATATTCATTTTACAGTATGCAAGGCACGAATTAATGTATGCGGATGTTCTCAAAAACATAACACAAATCAAATAAATGGGCACATATCACATACATTCATGGGTACAAAGCAAAAAACACAGTCACATCCGCTGAAAATACTCGTGGCAAAGCTTGGATTAGACGGTCATGACCGCGGGGCATTAGTCTTATGTAAGGCTTTTCGGGATGCGGGCATGGAAGTTGTGTATTCTGGCCTTTTTGCAACGCCAGAGAGGGTAGCTAGAATTGCCGAAGATGAAGATGTCAACGTCATTGCACTAAGTTTGTTAAATGGCGCACACGGTACATTATTCCCGCGGGTTATCAAAGAGATGAAGAAAAAAAGAATAAAAAATGTCCTTGTAGTCGGAGGAGGAGTAATACCGGATGAGGATAAAAAAGCATTAAAAAAAGCCGGCATTAGCGAGGTATTTGGACCTGGAACATCCCTGATGGATATCATAGACTATGTAAACAATGGCGTTAAAAAACTAGCTAAAAAATAAACATCTATTCTGTGGAATCTGGCCACATCATTTTGCGCATCTCTTTTCCAACTTTTTCAATCTGGTGTGAATCAATCACCCTCATGTGGCGCTCAAATGCATCCTTGCCGTTTTTCTCATATTCGCTGGTCCATTCAGAGTTAAACGTGCCATCCTTTATCATTTCAATTATTTTTTTCATGCGGTTTTTGCATTCAGCATCCATCACCATTGGTCCGCGGGTCAATCCGCCAAATCTTGCAGTCTCACTTACACGGCGGTACATTCCGCCAATGCCGTAACGCTGTATCATATCTACAATCAGTTTAAGCTCGTGCAGTACCTCAAAGTATGCAATCTCTGGCTGGTATCCGGATTCCACCAAAGTTTCAAACGCATTCATTACCATTGATGCAGAACCGCCACATAGGTCAGCTTGCTCTCCAAACCAGTCAGTTTCAACCTCTTCTTGAAACGTTGTCTTTATCAGTCCGGCCCGCGCACTGCCAATTGCCTTTGCAATTCCAAGCGTCCTATCCCATGCCTTACCTGTATGATCCTGCTGTACTGCCACTATGGAGGGGGTTCCAAATCCATCAAGGTATGTCTCGCGCACTTTGGAACCTGGACCCTTTGGGGCTACCATTATCACATCTACATTTTCAGGCGCATCTATCCATCTCCAGTGTATTGCTGCAGCATGCGAAAATGATAGCGCATTACCATCTGAGAGATGCGGTGCAATCTTTTCTTTGAACGTCTTTGCCTGAACCATGTCCGGTATCAGTACGTGAATAATGTCAGCTTTGGCACATGCCTCTGAGACCTCAAAGACAGTATGCCCCTCTGACTCAGCTTTTGCCCAGGATTTGCCATCTTTGTTTAAACCAACTATGACATCAAGGCCGGAATCTTTCATGTTGGAGGCCTGAGCACTGCCCTGTATTCCATAGCCGATTACTGCAATCTTTTCACCCTTTATCGAATCAAGGCTAATCTGCTCATCCTTCCATGTTTTTGCCATATACGCACATTGCACAATCCATCAAATATTAACCATCATTTTTAGAGATACCCCGCAAAAATACAGAAAATGGAATTAACAGTACAGCAGCTGCTGCCATCATGACGTATATCCAATATGCTCCAATCAACCCGTACAAAATACCGCCTAACATGAGACCAAATACTGCACCAATGGCATCAGTCATAGTCAAAGCCCCCTGCAGTGTACCCTGGAGGTGATCTGGTGCAAGTTTTGTAGCAAATGCATGAAACGCTGTGGCGGCAAGTCCCAAGCCTATGGCAAACGGTACAGCTGCTAGAAAATACCAGTAAATCACACCCCCCAGTGCAAACATACCATACCCTAACGCGATAATTCCAAGTCCTGCCAGTCCAATCCCAATATCGGATATTTTATTTGAGAGCCTAGATATCACAGGTCCTTCTGTAACCACCAGTGCAAGACCAAATATTGCAAATAAAATTGCAATATCCAATGCAGACCAGTCAAGTTCCACCTGTGTATGCAGCGGCAAAATGGTAATGAAAAGCCCAAGTGTAAAGATTAAAACAAAAAATATCCCCATCGTCTGTAAAACCTTTGGAACTGCCAGTACGTCTGCAAGTTTAGGTTTTATACATTTTATAGATGATGAGTTATCTTTTATTTTTGCAAAGAGCGGGGATTCTCTTAGACGAAATATTACAAACAGGGCAGCAGCTGAAATCACAAGTGTTGTGGCAACTGGTAAAATTGCCTTTTGAGCTTCGGTCCCTGAGAGAATTGATCCCAATGTTCCGCCAATTATAGGTCCTATAATCAGACCCAAATCAGAGACTAGTGAATTTTTTCCAAGTCTAGCAGTAATTGTATTTTTTGATGAGATATCAACAAGATACGCGTTTGCAACTGCCACGTTTCCGCCCGTGAGCCCATCAAAACCGCGGGCGATAAACAACAGCAAAAGCGGGAGTGTGAGGGTAAATGTGGCAATCCCAGAGGTTACATGATACAGCGGGATCAGAGGGACTAGCAGCGCCAAAATGTATATGCCCCACGAGCAGACAGTTCCCATGTGGCTTGCCAAGAGCACTTTTCTGCGGCCAATCTTATCAGAAAGTTTGCCCAAAATGGCAGCTCCTGGTATCTGAAATAACGAATATACTGCAAGCATCATGCCAAAGAGAAACGAATCCCCGCCAAATTCAAGGTTGAGAAAGACCAAAAACGGGAATACAATGCTAAATCCCAAGGTTCCAAAAAAATTTACCAGGTATATCGAGCCTAGTGTATACCGCTGCCCATCGCTCATATGCGAACCTCAAGACCGCACGAGGTACATCGAACTAAAGTACCGTTATCTTTGAGACGTTCAAATTTGTGCCCGCCGCACGACCTACATACGGGGCACGACCGTTTTGGCTTCATCATTGCGTATCTATTGCCCGTATTTTACCTGAGCCTAGAATCCTTACAGTTTCAGATTCGGGTTTTAGTATGATGCATATCTGCTCTTTTTCACATACTGCAGGTTTCTCAAAGACAAGCTTTACAGGATCTATAGAGGAGAATTTTGCAGGCCGTATCTGCATGCCAATGCTTACAAGACACATCTGCCCTACAGTATGCTCGCCTTTGTAGAATTTGTTTTTTGTAAAATCAAGTTGCACCCCAAGTCCAATAGTTGGCAGCTCACCGGCGCACAGCATGTCACCGCGTGATATCTCATCAACATCAGCGCCTTTTATCGAGAGTCCCACGCGTGCCGGAGAGTGTGCCTCTGTTGCAGGATCATCGTGCATTTGTATTGATTTTACCATGACTTTGGAGCCGGACGGCAATAGTGTCAGCTCATCATACTGTTTTATCATCCCCGATTCAACTTTACCTAAAACCACGGTTCCGGCCCCCTTTACATCAAAACAATGATCAATGATTACGCGACTTGGACCATCACATGAAACAGGTTTGAATTGTGCAAGCGCTTTGTGTACATTGTCTGCATCAGATCTTTGGTATTTTTCAAGCACTGTTCCAGATATCATGGATTCAAGGCGTCCCTCATCCACCTCGTATGTATGCAATAGTACTCCGTGACGTTTTTGCAAAATATCCAAAGAGATTACAATCTCGCCGGCAAATTTGTCCAATGTTGAAATATTCACCAGGGCGTATTCGGCCAAATTTATGGCCTGCATCAGGGGCTGTATTTTTTCTGGAAATCCGTTTGGTGCAACCCATGTGCGTATTATTCCGGATTCTTTCTTATCATATAGGGTAAGATCCGTGGATGTTCCTTTTTTTCCAAACAATGAGGCAATCTCCGGATCGCCTAGCATGGAGAAATTTACAGAGTCCATTTAGATTCGGTTTTTTTATGCATAATTTAACCATGTGTAGATTATGGAAATTTGCCAAGCGTGAGCATATAGCTTGCAAATCTGTGGTTTTTTGATTTGACACGTTTTTGCACGTATTTTGGGACAGTTTTTCGGGACACTCCAAGTCCGAGAGGCTCGCGAATGTCTGCATCATCAACTGCCTCACGTAAAACCTCATCATTTGGATTGTAATAGTTTATTATTTTACCTGGTAATTTCAGTATTGCCAAATTTGCAGACTTTATGTATACGACATTAGAGGGGACTGATGCTCCAAAGAAATAAGTTGCCAAAACTAGATGGGATTTTCCAAGTTTATCAAGATGCAGCAGGGTATTGTATATTACCTCAGAGCCAAGCGAGTGGCCCAAAAGACGGAATTTTGTCTTTGGACTTTTAGAGTGAAAATCAACAATAAATTGTGCAAGATTTTTTCCATTATATTTTGCTATGCGCTGGCCGGCACGCAGTGCCCTCATTTGGGTTTTTCTCACATGTGCACCACGCGTGTTTGAATCATATGAGAATCCCACAACAGGATGCACGTATCTGAGTTTTCGCAGGCGGCGTTTTGCCAGGATAAATTTTTCAATGGCTCCTGCAGGATTGTTTCGTAATCCGTGCACCATTACTGCCACCTCGGTACTGCCATAAATGGCATCAAAAGAGCGCACAGGGTACAATGTATATGCTGAGCGGCCGGCAATGGATTTTCCGTTTAAGAGATCAAAACGTCCCCGCGTTGAAACACGGGGAATTTTTTCATTCACATACATGCAAACACAATACAGTATTTAACTAGAATGTCAAGTGGTGCTGTAAACTTTTCAGTATATATATACGAATATGGATTTTTCAAGGACTGTCAGCTTACCACGTCAAATCACAATCAAAAAAATACCGTAAACCTTTAAAATTTAAAAATGTAACATCAGATGATCTAGATGAAAATATAATCATAGAGAATGTGAAATTTGAGGTGTTGAAAGAAAAGTTTAGTGTTTACTATATAAACAAAAGAATGTCCATAGGTATAAAAACTGTGTCAGATAGCGTGTCTAAATCCAGCCATTATACTAATGACGGTGAGCCAAGGTATGGTATAGATGTACATCCAGTAATCAAAAAATCTTTAAAATAGCAATGTATTCCCATTAGATCTAAAGATTAATTGGCATTCAATCAAAATATGATCAACGCAAACATCCATCCAAATTCCTTGATTTCATGACACCAGAAGTTATCAAATATGTCCAGTGAATTTTTTCTTGTATTCTTTTATATCGTCTGCATCCACTTTGGCAAAGATTGGTGTAGGGTCGCCTATCTTGTGTCCCTCTAATACTCCAAATTTTGATATCGCATCCCAGCCCTGCTCAGAGACTGTACCATCCAATCCAAGCTGATCCCATATTTTCTGCGCAGATGAGGGCAAAAACGGGCAGAGTGCTATAGCCATTGACCTGACAGCGTTTACAGACATGTACACGCACGTCTCAGATTCACCCTTCCAGGGTTCTTTATGCTGAAAATACTGGTTAAAGTATGCAGAAAACTCCAATATGCGCTTTAGAGCCCGATCCAAATGATTTTGCGTCAAAAGCGCACCTGTCTGCTCTGCAAATGCATCAAACTGCATCTCGGCTTTTTTATCAGCCTCATCCACATGTTCAGGTTTTGGCACCACCCCGCCAAAGGTTTTCTTTGTAAATCCCAAAGCCCGATTTACCAAATTGCCGGCATTGCCGATTAATTCAGAGTTTATCTTTGTCATAAAATCATCCCAGTCAAAATTCAGATCATCTTGCGTGTACGGGTTTATTGCTACAAGGTAAAACCGCAGATAATCGGCAGGATAGTATTTTAAAAATTCCCTCAAGCCGATATACCAGTTGCGGCTTTTGGATATCTTGCGGGACTGCAAGGTAAGATGTCCGCGTGTTGGGATATAATCAGGCAGTCGGTACGCATCGCCAAGACCCATCCGCATTGCCGGCAAAAACAGATAGTGATGGTATACGATATCTTTGCCGATAAAATGATAAATGTCAGATGAATTCCAAAATTCGGATCCGTCATACCCTTTGGATTCAAGCATCTTTACTGCAGTTGAGATATAGGCCAAATGATTGTCAAACCATCCGTAAAAGACCTTGTTTTCAGAACCCGGAACCGGCACGCCCCATGGAATATCCCGAGTTATATCCCAGTCTTCCAGTCCGGATTTTATCCAGTTTTGTACGTATTTTTTAACATCAGACTGGAGGTTTTTGTTTGACTCCAACCATGACTCAAGTTTGTCTGCAAAACTTCCCAATCGGAAAAAATAATGCGACGAGGATTTTTTCACAGGAGGGCGGGAGCAGATGCTGCATTTTGGATCCAATATCTCTTCAGGAACTCTGCCGCATTTTTCACACAAATCCGAATACTGATCATCAGCTTTGCAGTAAGGGCATGTTCCCTTTACGTACCGGTCAGGCAGGAATTTTTTATCATTTTCACAGTAAAACTGTACCACATCTTTTTCATAAATATGGCCCGCATCCTGCAATTTACAAAATACATCCTGGACGAATTTTATATTTTCAGGCGAGCTTGTACGGTAAAATAAATCAAATTTTATATCAAGTGCTGCAAAATCTTCAGCATCGCGGCCGTTCCAGTATCCGGCATACTCTTGGGGAGTTTTGCCCTCTTTTTCAGACTGGACCAGTATTGGCGTTCCGTAATCATCAGAGGCGCACACGTAATATGCCTCGACACCCTTTAGTCTCAAAAATCGGGTCATTACATCGGCCGGAATATAGGTGGATGCCACGTGTCCCAGATGTATCTCGCCGTTTGCATACGGTAAAGCGCTGGTTATGATTGCCCTATCCCTCATGTATAACATATGCAATATTGCTTTATAGTCATAACATTTGGGATGCGTACCGGATTTGCTCTGCAGATAATTTGTCTATTTTCACCCCAGATGCTTGCAAAGCAGAGCGTGCCACAAGATTGTCTATGTTTTTTGGCACACCGTGGATGCGGTTTGCCATTTTTTTCCCGTTTTTGCACACATGCAATATGCACAAAAGATGGTTTGAGAAAGAGAGGTCCATGATTTCTGGCGGATGCCCTTCAGCTGCAGCTAGATTTGCAACCCGCCCTTTGGATATGATATAGATTTTTTTGCCCAAAAAAGAATGCTCATCAAGGCCTGGCCGTACCGGCTTTCCCCGGCCAAGGGGTGTCATGTCAATTTCCACATCAAAATGTCCGGCGTTTGCCAGTATGGCACCATCGCGCATACGCCTCATGTGTTTCAAAGTTATGACTTTAGATCCTCCTGTGCATGTTACAAATATCTGCCCGCGTGATGCAGCTTGCATCATTGGCATTTGATCATATCCGTCCATATGAGCTTCCAGTGCACGTATTGGATCAACTTCTGTAACAATTACCCTACACCCCATGGCACGCAGCCGCTCTGCCACTCCTCGCCCAACCCAGCCATAACCGCATACAACGGCTATCTTTGATGCAAAAAGAAGACTGGTTGTACGCATTAATGCATCAACTGTACTCTGACCTGTTCCGTATCGATTGTCAAACATTCGTTTCGTGTCCGCATCATTTACCGCCATTATGGGAAAACGTATGCGGTTACATCTTTGCATGGAATTGATTCGGCGCACTCCTGTGGTGGTCTCCTCTGTACCCCCAAGAATCTTATATTTTGAAAATCGTCCATCATTATGTGCACGCACTGCAAGCTCAGCACCATCATCTGCTATAATGTCAGGTTTTTGAAACATGACATCATCGGCGCATTTTGCAAATTCAACATATGTCTGCCCCGACCATCCGTATACGTCCACCCCCACAGAGGCAAGATATGCAGCAATGGCATCATTTGTAGTCAATGGATTCCCAGATGAGGCACAAACTTGCGCACCAAGTGCCTTGGCTCCAAGGATAAGAGATGCAGTCTCAGATGTCAGCTGGAGACAAAATCCCACTTTGATTCCCAAGAGGGGTTTTGCCTTTGCATACGTGGCAATTATACCGGATAAAACAGGCATGTGGGCAGATGCCCATTCGTATGAGATAATGCCAAAAGGTGCAAGTTTTGCATTTTTAATTTTACCCAATAGGTAGCACCGCTGCCTACCAGGTATTCATGTATGCGATCTGCTTTGGAGTAAGTTTGTCAATGCCAACTGACATTGCCTTTAGTGCATCCACTGCCACCTGTTTGTCCAGCTCATCTGGCACCTTTATGAGGGTGCGTGGGAGTTTTTTGTGGTTTTTGAGTATGTGCATTATGGACATCATCTGATTTGAAAAAGACTGAGCCATGACCTCTGGGGGATGCCCTTCTGCTGCCACCAGGTTTGCAAGCCTGCCCTTACCTATGAGATAGACGCGCTTTCCGCCGGCAAGAAGACACTCATCAAGGTTTGGTCTCACTTCCCGCACAGACTTTGATTTCTTTAAAAGATATTCTGTATCAATTTCAATGTCAAAGTGTCCCACGTTTCCCAATATTGCGCCATCCTTCATGAGTCCGATGTGTGATTTTGTTATTATATCCCTCATGCCGGTGCACGTAACAAAGATATCACCAATCTTTGCAGCTTGTGCCATTGGCATTACCTCGTATCCGTCCATGTGTGCCTCTAACGCTTTTACCGGATCCACTTCCGTAAGTATAACTTTGGAGCCCATTCCGCGGCAGCGCTGCGCCACTCCGCGTCCCACCCAGCCATACCCGGCAATAACAACTCTTTTTGATGCAAAGAGCAGGTTCATGGCACGCAGGTATCCGTCTATGGTACTCTGGCCTGTTCCATACCGATTGTCAAACATGTTTTTTGTCCGTGCATCATTTACAACTATGACAGGATACTTTAGCTTGCCTTTTTTCTCAATGGCTTTTATCCGCGTTACGCCGGCAGTTGTCTCTTCTGTTGCACCGATTATTTTCAAATCCTTGTGTTTTTTATCAAAATGCGCCATTACGTTCATGTCCGCACCATCATCAACTAATATCGATGGTTTGTGCGAGAGTACTTGCGATATGCACCAGTCGTATTCTTTTGCAGACTCTTTTGTCCAGGCGTAAATGTGTATTCCTTTGGAGGCTAGAAAAGCTGCAATATCATCCTGTGCGGTAAGCGGGTTTCCCCCGCATGCTGCCACGGTTGCTCCAAGCTCCTTTGCACCCAAAAGCAACACTGAGGTTTCTTTTGTTATATGCAGGCAGAATCCAATTGTAATTCCTTTGAGGGGTTTTGTTTTTCTAAATCTGGCCAGTGTTTTCTCCAATATGGGCATGTGGTTTTTTGCCCATTCGTGCGAGATTTGGCCTTTTTTTGCAAGACGAATATCCCGAACTTTGTATTTCATATGTGCGGCTTTGAAATAATGCTATAAAACCCTATACCGTACGTCAAGATAAATAAGCGGCTGTATGATGTTTTTCGCATGGCATGGCAGAAAATTGCAAAAAAGGGCGAGATACCCCAGGGCGGCGGAAAAGAGATTAGGCTCAAAGGAAAGCGCATAGCAGTATTCAACCAGGAAGGATACCACGCCCTAGATGCCGTATGTGTGCATCAGGACGGCTCCATAGCTTATGGTAAATTAGAGGGTACGGTGGTCGAATGTCCGCTGCATTTTTGGCATTATGACATAAAGACTGGCAAATTATTGGATTATCTAAATGATGTACAGCTCCAAAAATACGACGTAAAGGAAGAAAACGGGCAAATATACATAGATGTTTGAGTGTATTGTTGGTATGAAAATATCCGATACAATGTCCGGCAATCAGAATACAGTTGATGGCGAGGAGATTTCAATATACCTGTGCGGTGTTACAGTGTATGATAAATCACACATGGGTCATGCACGGACCATAGTGGTCTTTGATGCGTTACGCCGGCATTTGGAATCAAAAGGAGTGCGTGTTAAACTTGTGCAAAATTTTACCGATGTTGATGATAAAATAATTGCAAGGGCTGTAAAGGATGGCTCTACTGCCAAAGATGTCAGTGAAAAATACATACAGGATTATTACGAGTGCTTTGATGCGTTAAATGTAAAGCGTGCATTTGCATATCCAAGAGCCACCGAACACATTGCAGACATGATTGAATTTATATCAAAACTGGTAGAGTCGGATGCAGCATATGTGACAGAGAATGGCGCATATTTTGCAGTGGAGAAATTTTCCAAATACGGCAAACTTTCAAAAAAAAATATTGAGGATCTGCAGGCAGGTGCCAGAGTTCAAGTTGACGAGCGCAAGCGCAATCCTTTGGATTTTGCCCTGTGGAAAAACTCAGATGATGAGCCATCATGGGAGAGTCCGTGGGGGAAGGGGAGGCCAGGATGGCACATAGAATGCTCTGTAATATGCCAGAAATATCTTGGGGATACATTTGAGATACACGGTGGAGGCCGGGATTTGATTTTTCCCCACCATGAAAATGAGATAGCCCAGTCTGAATCTAAAAACGGCAAACCCATGGCAAAAACTTGGATGCATGTGGGAATGGTTACAGTGGATGGTGAAAAAATGTCAAAATCAGTTGGAAATGTAAGGCAGGTGGCGGCAGTATTGAACAAACGCAGTCCAAATGTGATACGGATGTTTTGTCTTGGAGCGCATTATTCAAAGCCCGTTGATTATACAGAAGAGTCCCTTGATGAGCACGAGTCAAATTGGAACAGGACAAGGCTTGCATACAACATGTTGCTACAGTGCAAATCAGGCGTTGGAGATTCTGTAAAGGTTGCAGAGATGAGAAAAGATTTTGATGCAGCACTAGATGATGATTTGAACACGCATGGGGCACTGGTTGCGTTAAATGTACTATCATCATATTGTATTGGCATGGGTGCAAAGATGTCTCAGGGGATGGCAGGTGAAATTCGTCCCGTGTTTGAATACATGATGAATACTCTGGGACTTGTCATAAAGGTTCCATCAAATGATGAGATGATTCGTATCAATCAGATATTGAAGAGGCGGAATGAGTTACGCGAGCAGAAAAAATATGCAGAGTCTGATGCGTTAAGGGACGAGCTGAAAAACATGAATGTGGAGATAAAAGATGAAGCTGGACGCACTTTGTGGATGGTAAAAGATCGCTAAAATATCTTGAAATTTGTATATCATTCACATTCAATTCATTCCTAGATCTTCAACATCTGAGGTTTTGTTTAATTCCATATGTTAAATTTACCTACAGATCTGTTCACTCTACTATAGAGCACTGTTCAATCTACAGGATCATCAGATGTGAAAGGTACTGTTCAATCTGCTAGAGTTCTAGACGGAAGGGGTACTGTTCAATCTGCGAGGATTACAGACTGGTGTTAAGGATCAGTGGATGAAATGATGATTTTTATTAAAATTATTAATAAATAATGTATATTTTTTGAATCTGGATAAACAGATCTACCAATTCTTTATATTATTGCATATGAATATTAATAATATGGGAATTACCATATTTGAAGTAATTGAAAATATGAGTATTAAGGATATAAAGAAGAAACTTCACATTAAACCAATTAAAGAAATTGCGAGCACACCAGAGGGAGAATCTGTAACTTTAAAGACAACCATTGATGATATTATATTTAAAGAGAATTACGTTGGCGGTATTGTGAAACAAGATTATCTAGACAAGTGGCAGGATCGGGAAGGAAAACAAAAATCTATACAGAAGGTAAGAATCACACCATTTACATTTCATAAAGGTAGTTTAAATTTATTTGTCCATGATTCATTTCAATCAGCATCAAAAACTGCACATTTACTTTCAAACATTGTATTTAATGATAAAAGTGATCCTATACTTAATAGAAAAATACACCAAGATAAATTAGAAGCTTACTTAAAGATTAATAAATGTATAATTAAAGGATGTAGTTGGAAAGATTTAGATCTGCCAGCATTATCTAACGCGCACATAACTGGGAATTTAATAGATGCCACCCAGGATTTCATAAGATATGACAAACATGGAATTAGAAATAACGTATTCTTTAACATACCTGGTAGTGATGTTACATTAAGCATAAGTCAAACTGCAACTGTGTCAATACGTAATAAAATGGAATCAGAGAATCAAGAACAATTCATTTTAAGAGATATTATTCCATTATGTACATGATGGATTATGGAACACATGATTGATTGGTGGGGATTTATAACAATTATATCTGTTACCTTAGGGATATCGTCACTAGTATATCGAATGATCCCACGTAGATTTAAAGAAAAACCAACATATCATTATAATAAATATGCTAGATATGTTTTTAGTAAAGATGTAACTACTGCATTAATTGTTAAATCGATCAATATGGAAAACATTAAAGCTGATGAATTTAAAACAAAATTAAAAACTAAACTTACAGATGCATATGAAGATATTCGAGAAAATAATAATTGTTTTTCATTTAATGTAAAAAATGGATCACAAGAAATAGAAATTAAAATGGATATTATTACCAAAGATGATGAAAACATTGATGATGAATATGTTGAGCAATTAGAATGTACTTTTAAAATAAAATGCAAAACAAGTAATTTGAAATCGAACATAATTAATTATATGGATATTCTGATGCATTTAAAAGATAATTTAAACAACATAGATATTCATTTGAACGAACAATTTGTATTAAGTTGTGAATTAAACTCATTGGACAAAATAAATAAAATTTTAGATTTAGGAAAATTAGATTTTATAAGTGGTAGTAATGATAATATAAATATTGAACTATATAAAGATAAAATTTTAATTCAGGGCAAAAATTTCAATAATGAATTTGTCAAAATTGTTGATGATGTAATGATTAATTATGCATGATTTTATTTGGTACTGTTCAACCTACAGGTGCTAAAAATAGTGTTAAGGATCGGGTGTTTTACACAACAGTTCATCTAATTTCTCATCCGTTCTATCAAATCTACTTTAAAGCGCATTTAACACATCTCCAATCTCATTTAATTTGCCCGTATGATCCTCAAGCGTTTTTTCAACATCTTCAAGTTTTTTACCAATTATTATTCCATTTCCATTAACAAATGTCAATGTTTGATCCATGTTTGTTAAAAAAATTTCTTCAAATTTTGACCTAATTCATTACCCCTCATTTCTTTATGTTAATATCATCTGTTATAGACGGCATTATTCTATTCATCTTACTCATGGAGTATCTTGCGATCTAAAAGTTTATCGTCATATGTCAAAAAATGATCATTTTTAGATTAAACCACTTCTTCCACATCCAATACCCAAACAAACCAGCACCAATTCCAACTATTGTCAACATTAATTCCACTTGTGTAAAATCCCAATAATTAAACATCTTAAAATGCAGATTTACTAAAACCACAAACAAACCGATTACTGTTATTGTATTAATCAGATTTTCACCAAGAAGATCTATCGTAAATAATCTAGTTGATTTATCTTCCACATCACATCAGATGAGTGAAAGGCACAAATGTCCGTTAAGTTCTTGTATTGTGAGTGCGTATCACAGGTTGAACTTTGATGCCATACAAGCGAAAACCACGTGCTATTTAATCACGAATATGATCCGTCGGATTCAAAATCTACAAATGTGGAGACTGACCCATAGCGATAGATGTACACCATTTTAAACAAAACCGTACAAGTTTATAACAAAAAGAACTCGATCGTTCATAAGAGAATTTTTAACATGATATCGAATTTATACTAGTGTATTTTACAGATACTTTATGGAACCAAACGAGATTATCGTACTGGGAGCAGTACGCCGCGGTGCAAAAAAATTCGATAAAATACGCTCAAAGACAAACATAGACCCAAAGGAGATAAACACCATCTTGGAGCATCTAGAAGAGCAAAGCATGATTATAGTTGAGGAAAAGAAAGGATGGCTTGGAAAATCAATAGAGATTCACGCCACACCAAAAGGGCAGGATGAGCTTGAATTAAGAATATCCCAAATGCAGGAACGTTGGGGCAAGATGATTGCCCTGCAAAAGACAGGCGACAAGAAAAAAATGAAGGGATTCATGGACGATAACCGCAGTTTCCTTCCCATGATGATGTTCTTTGGAGTAATGGACATGATGATGTTTAGTGCCATGTTTAGTATGATAGGAGCTAGTGCCGGAGACTATGTCCCAGCGGATCAGATGCCCGATACGGGCACGGGTGACTCAGGCGATGCCGGCGATTTTGACTTGGACAAAGGGTTTTAGCATAATGATAAATGCCGCAACGGGCTTTACGTTGCAATGTACACATCATACGATCCGCCAAGATTTGTACGTCTTCTCTCGCTTTTAAAAGAGCACGGTTCAGAATATCTTTCAGGTCAGGATCTCAGCGATGTTTTAAAGATAAGCCGCATAGCAGTATGGAAACATATCGAAAGACTTCGCACACTGGGGTATTCCATAGAATCGGATAAAACCTACGGGTACAGGCTTTTGCAGCCAATGGATGCAGCATACCCGTGGGAGATAGATGATGGCATTCAGACAAAGATGCTTGGCCAAATCGCATACCATTTTGACTATATTGATTCTACGCAGGATTACGCAGTAGAGATGGCAAAAGATCCGGCAAAAAACGGCGCCATTGTGATAGCAGAAGAACAAAATGCCGGGCGTGGTAGAGGAAAAAATGTATGGGTATCTCCAAAGGGCGGAATATGGATGTCCGTAATACTTGGAGCATCCTCAAATTTTGAGCCCACATTGTTTCCGATTGCCGCTGCAGTATCACTTGCAGATGCAATACGTGAGATACTTGACGCAGATACAAAATTAAAATGGCCAAATGATCTTCTCGTGGACGGTAAAAAAGTTGCAGGTATAATCACAGATGCCATACTGGATTCGGATGGATTAAACCAGGTTGTATTGGGCGTTGGAGTAAACTATGATCTCAAGATAGATGAGATAAAAAAATCAACAAAAAGGGACGATGTTACAGTGTTAAAGGGAGCAGGACTCAAGGTGCCAATAATTCAAAAATTTCTATTAAATTTAGAAGAGCAAATCGATTCTATGGTGAAGGATGGGGGCAAAAATATGATAAAACGCTGGACTGATGCATCAGATACGATAGGCTCAAAAGTTACAGTCAAATCAAAAGGTAAAACCGTGCAAGGTATTGCAGTAAGGCTGGACCCGGATGGCGCACTGGTTTTGCAGAGTGGAGAGGAATTTCACAGGATTATTTCAGGTACGATATGAGAAATTAACGTCTAGATGATTTATGTTTTGTTGAAGATTTTCTCCTAGTTGTTTTTTTCTGCGGTTTTTTCTTTGAGAGTTTTTTACGAATCGTAATTTTACGCAGTGATGGTTTTCTTTTCAGGGTTTTTCTTTTTGCAAGAGTTTTTTTCTGCGGTTTTTTCTTTGATGGTTTTTTACGAATCGTAATTTTACGCAGTGGAGGTTTTCTTTTTGCAGTGGTTTCTCTTTGCGGTTTTTTCACAGGACGTTTTGATTTTTTTGACAAAAGCGCACTCAGATCTTTTTGGATTTGCAGTGCCTCACCCACCATCTCTTCAAGACCTGCAGAATACTGGACATATGTCCCAATTAATTCGGATTTTATAGAATCAATTTCGGCAAAATGCTCGCATAATCGGAGAGCGTTTGTCGCATCAAGCATTTCAGGTGCCGGATTTGGGGCATCTCCGGCATTATGCAGCTGCGAGTCCAGTTTTAAAATTCTGGCCTTTATATCGATAAGCGATTCGGACATACTGCGAGACTGCAGACATTACGTTTAATCTTTTACGGTTTGCCCTTTATCTTTAGACGGTTTTTAAATTCAGGCGTTATTCCAAGCGACTCGTAATTTCCAGTAGAGCATGTAAAACACATAGAGTCCTCATTCATGCCGATGGCATTTGCAAGGTTTGTTGAATCATTGTACCCTAGAAAATCGGCCCCAATACTAGTGCGTACCTTTTTTATCATCGCCTCCTCTGAGGCATGCCCTTCTTTGGAATACGTGGCAAGCTCTTCCTGGGAGGGAAAGTCTATTCCGGCATAGCATGGATACTGTATGGGAGGATACGTTACAAGCATGCTTATTTTTTTGGCACCGGCACGTCTTAGCGCCTTTATTATTGCACGCGAGCTTGTACCCCGCACGAGGCTATCGTCTATGACCACCACATGTTTTCCATCCACAATCTCTTTAATTGGAATTATCCACCGGTTTATCTCTATGCGGTCACTCTGATGCGGTTCAATAAAGCTGCGCAGTGGACCTTTTTTGCTATACCGGTCCTTTAGCAGTCCCTCATCAAATGGAATTCCAGATTCCTGTGCAAAACCCAAAGCTGCAGGACGCGCCGAATCCGGTACCGGAATTACAAGGTCAGCATCCTTTATTGGGAATTTTTTCGCCAGAAACTGCCCGATGCGTTTTCTTGCAAGATAAATGTTGGATCCTTCCATTTTGCTTGAAGGGTGTGCAAAATATGTAAATTCAAACGAACAGTGTGCCTTGCATACATCATCGGAGAACATTTCAGATTCAATTCCTTTTTTGCTCATCCGTACAAGCTCCCCCGGACGTATGTCACGTTCTAATTCTGCACCTATGGAAGAGAGTGCGACTGATTCGGATGCGACAATGTACGTGTTTGTATCTTTTTTATATCCCAAAACCATCGGCCGGAATCCTTTTGGATCCCTTGCAGCGTATACTGAGCCATCATCGGAGATAAATGTAAAACAATAAGATCCTATCATCTCGTTTTTCAAAACAGAGAGTGCCGCTCCCATGTTGCCTTTTTTTGATATGAGGTCGACTAGACGCTGCGCTGCCACTAGCGTATCGCTTGCACTCTGGGGGGTAAACGAGCATCCGCCTACAAGATTGGAGAGCTCTTGTACGTTGTTTATAGTCCCATTGTGTGCCACGCACAAATCCCGCACTTTGAGGGGCTGTGCATTCTCTAGACTGCTTTTCCCCATTGTGGAATACCGCACATGACCTATGGCGCACGGTGAGTTGTACTCTTGCATGAGATTTTTAAAATCCTTTGAGGATTCAGAGACTAGTCCTGTCCGCTTGAAGGGAATTTTATTTGGAATTGCAATTCCCCACGCTTCCTGCCCCCGGTGCTGTACTGCACGAAGCGCATCAAATGCCATCGGGATGACATTTTTTCCATCAAGGCTGAATATTCCCACGACTCCGCAGTTTTCTCTTGCCTGCCGGGTCATATTAGACCTATCAACCCGTTTTGCCATGCTTTTTGTGCCTTATCAACCATTAGTTTTACGGCAAAACCTGTATGTTTTTTGTCTCCGTCAAATGATATCACATCGCCGCCAAATTCCCCAATTACCGCATGTTTTAATTTTCTTTTTTCAAGATATTCAAGGGTGCGTTTTAGATCTGATCGTGGAACGACCAAAAGATATCTTGAATGACTCTCAGAGAAGAGCAGTCTGTCGATGGGCATCTTTTCTGCAGGAATCAAATTGGTGTACACCCTGCATCCGATGCCATCACACACGCACATTTCAGATATGGCAACGGCAAGTCCCCCCTTTGAGCAGTCATGTACTGCACAAACCATTCCGTTTTCTATAGCATGTAAAACACACGAGGAGTTTTTGCAGGATGCTGCATAATCAACACTCGGGCACGTCCCGCCGCTAATGGCATGTACCTCTTCAAAGTATTCAGAGCCGCCCATCTCATCCTTTGTCTCCCCTACGATTACAAGCTGATCTCCACGGGTTACAGATTGTGCCAAGAACGGTTTTTCTGCAAGGCCGAGCACTCCTATAACAGGAGTGGGTTTTATCGGACCGTTTGGCGTCTCATTGTATAGGCTCACCTTGCCCCCGACGCACGGTATCTGCAGACGTTTTGCACATTCAGTTATTCCTTTGAGTGATTCAAGAAACGTCCAGAAAATCTCAGGATCATTTGGATCACCAAACTGCAGATGATCCACCATTCCGATTGGCCGAGCGCCTGTGCACACCACATTACGGCATGCCTCCTCAAAGCATCCGGCAGCTCCGCGCCTGGGATTTACATAACACTGCCGCGGATTGCCATCCATCGTCATCGAGAGGTATTTTCCGTTATCAAGCCTCAGCAGTGCCGCATCCCTGCCCGGCCGAACCATTGTGCGTATTCCCACTTCATGATCATACTGCGAGTATACCGGCTCCCTTGAGGCAATGTTTGGACTTGAAAGCAGTTCTAGCAAGAGTTTTGAGAGATTTGCGGGGGTTTTGATATTAGAGCCATCTGGCAGATTATCCAAATATTTTGGACGCACTGATGGAAGATCAAGTAAGGGTGCGTTTGCAACCGTCTTTGCACGTATTTTAACGACGGTTTTGGCGCCGTTTTTTACGTGCATTAATCCATCACTAGTAACCTGGCCGATATCAGAGCATGCCACCCCGTATTTTTTGCATATTTCCTGCAGACGTTTGAGTTTGGATCTTGTTGTTATTATCAGCATGCGCTCCTGGGATTCAGAAACCATTATCTCGTGCGGCAGCATCTTTGATCCCCTAGTGTGCACCCGGGATACGTCCATGCGTATTCCTATGGATAATGCATCGGCGGTTTCAGATATTGCACAAGAGAGTCCCCCTCCTCCAAGATCCTTTACGGCGTGAAGCAGACCCTCCCGCCGGGCATCCAATATCGCCTCTATGATCATTTTCTCGATAAACGGATCAGGAATCTGCACTGCGGAGCGGTCTTCGGATTTAAGACTGTCTGATGCAAACTGTGCACCTCCCATCCCGTCGCGGCCGGTGGGACCTCCAAGTAAAACAACCACATCTCCTGATTTTGCACGGTTTTTAATCAAGAGATCTTTTTTTCCAAATCCCACCGCTGCCACATCCACAAGGGCGTATCCAGAATACGAGGAATCAAATTCAATCTCTCCGCCGACTGTTGGTATTCCAAGACAGTTGCCGTATGCTGCAATTCCGGATACTGCTTTTCTAAAAAGCCATGCAGCATGCGCATCCTTGCGTATGTTGCCAAACCGCAGTCCGTCAAGTATTGCAATGGGCCGTGTTCCAGCAGAGAGTATGTCCCGTATCACGCCGCCTACACCTGTTGCCGCCCCGCCATAGGGTTCGATGGCGGAAGGATGGTTGTGGCTTTCAATATGGACAGTTACCACGTATCCGTCCCCGACATCAAGCACACCAGAATCGTATCCTTTTTCGGATATGACAAGTTTGCCCGAATTTGGAAGCTGTCCAAGATGCATCTTTGAGGACTTGTACGAGCAGTGCTCGGACCACTCTGCAGAGACTACGTCTAGTTCCGTGGATGTGGGGTTACGCTTTAGACTTGAGCGCAAATGTATCATCTCATCATTTGTAAGACTCAACTGAATCCACCCATGAGTGATTTGAATATCATCGATGCAGGTTTGTAATCGGCAGGATTCAATTCCGGCTCTGCTGCCCTCTCAGGATGTGGCATCATTCCCACCACGTTGCCCTCCCTGTTGCATACGCCGGCTATTTCACCTTTTGATCCGTTTACGCTTTTGGTATATTTGAAAACAATTTGGTTTTTTTTGCGCATCTCTTTTATCGTATCCTCGTCCGCATAGTATCTCCCCTCCCCGTTTGCTATGGGTATTGGCATGCGCTGATGCATCTGCAGCATGTTTGTAAACGGCGTGGAATTATTCTCCACTAAAAGTTCGGTCCACTGGCACATAAAGGAATGCGATTCGTTTCCCAACAGTACGCCAGGCAAGAGTCCAGATTCCACAAGTATTTGAAAACCGTTGCAGACGCCCAAAACCGGCACGCCGTCTTTGGCAATCCGTTTAACATCCCTCATTGCAGGACTGTGAGCTGCAATCACACCGGCACGCAGTCTGTCACCGTATGAGAATCCTCCCGGCAGTACAACTGCGTCAAGACCGGATTTTGGGAGCGGTTTTTCATGCCAAAAAAACTGTGTGTCAATCCCGCAAACATCCCGCATTACGTGCATCATGTCTCGATCGCAGTTACTTCCAGGAAAGACCACGATGCCTGCCCTCACGTGCATACTTGGCATGTCCGCTTATTTAATGTGAACATTGGGAATCATTTTTGCGCCTTTGAGACAGAAATTGAAATTTGGCTTACCATCGGATTGTAGATTCGCATCTCATCGCACATTTTCTGTGTTCTTTTTTTTGCATCATTGGGGGATTTTTCCCGCATCTTTATGGTAAGCATTTTGGCAGTCCGAACGTCGGTGATCTTGGAGTCTGAACCTTTGAGAATCAAATCATTCAGTATTGTTTCCCCTTCCGGATCGTTGATTCCGGGTTTGTTTTCTATCACAATCTTGACTGTGTATGTATCCACAAGATGCGTACATAAAGTCAAAGCATAATTACCTATCCCACGTCATTTGGTTGTATTTATATCAGACAAAATGATACCACATCATATGGCAAGATGCAGATATTGGAAAATGGAATCAAAAGAGGTTGCAAAGTGTTCATATCCGGAGGACAAGCTGTTAAACTGGGACATAAAGTGCGTGCGTGCACCGGAGGAGGAGGCAATATACATCGGCGTATTTCTGTACAGGCATGGAACCCCAAACAATTACAAATCAATCAAAGGAATATCCTTTTACCACAACAACATTGATCAAAAGGAAGTTCCAAATATTACAAATTTCCTAAAGGACAAATTCGGCGGAAAACCGCTTGAAAAAGGCCAGAGAATCATTTTGGAAGATTCAAAGATCATATATTCTCCAAAAGAGATATCACAGCTTGCATCCGATTTGGAATCTAAATTTAACACAAAGGCCATCATTACACTGGAATTTGCAGACATGCTCGAAGAGGATGCAAAATCTTACGGTCTTCCAGAGGCAAAGCTGCTTCCCATAGCGGGCAAGTAAGTTTGGAGGCGGGGCATCATAAAGTATGCAGCCGGCGAAATCGGTCCTCATTTGGAAGAGATACGAAAACGTGTTTTAAGATCCGCTGTTGCAGTTGGTGTAATTACCGTTTTTCTGATAACATTTCATGCAGAACCGTTCGAGCTGTATGGACTCACGCTGTATTATCCAACGCCTGAACCGCTCAACAATATTGCAGCACAGATAACAAACTATATGCGGGATACTCTGGTTCCAGAAAACGTGCAGCTTATACAGACTGCTCCAGGTCAGGCATTTTTTGCCCAAGTGTACATTGCAGCACTTGTATCAGTCGTATGTTCAATGCCGATCCTAGTCCGCGAGGCTGTGGGATTTTTGGCGCCGGCACTAAAAGAAACAGAGGTAAAGATTAGCCGAAGCATTGCACTTCCCGCGCTTTTTTTGTTTCTTGGAGGATGCATATTTTCATACGTGGCAGTCATTCCGTACATACTGGATTTTTTGTACACATACGGCGAATCTTCCGGACTTGTGACGTTTCTTAACGTCATGGATTTTATCGGATTTGTGCTCCAATTTTTGATTGCGTTTGGAATGTCGTTTCAGCTTCCGCTGGTAATGTACGCGTTTACAGCATCCGGAATGACGGGGGGGAAATTTTGGAGGAAAAACATACGCTATGCCATCGTAGCCATTGTGATATTCGGTGCAGCTATCACGCCTGACGGCAGCGGCATCACCATGTGGTTCATTGCAGGCCCCATGATAGGCCTATATTTTGGAGGCATGATAGCTGCAGAAAGGTACGAGCGTAAAAATAAAAAAGAATCTGGCGTGTAAAACACTTAAATCTAAATTCCGTGCATTTAGGGTATGCTCGGATTGGTTTCAGGTTTTATTGCAGGTCAGGAATTGATAATCGTCATAGTGATTGCCGCAGTGCTAATCTTTGGGGTAAAAAAAATACCAGAGCTTGCAAAGACGTTTGGCAAGGCAAAAGGCGAATTTGAAAAAGGCAAACTTGAAGGCGACGATGAGTTGAAAAAATTCAAAGATAAAAATGACGAATCCTAGGATTCTGCAGCACGTGCAATACCCTGCGCCATATGTTGCAGGTTTGATTCAAGTTTTTTAGAATAAAATACGGATTTTAATGCCAAAAAAAATGGCAGGTTAAGCTGCGCATCAACATGCAGTATGGTTTCATTTTCGGATTTTTCATACGTTTCAGATATGATGCTTCCCTTTGCATCCCCTCCGACCCAGTATGATTTGTGCACGTACCCATCCTCTATGACATGTTTTATCATTACAACAAGAGTGTTTTTTAAAACAAGTATGCGATGTCCGACAAGTGTCGAGGTCTTTCTAGTTGATCGTGTTTTTGAGAGGGTGTAGAATCCGTTTGTTACAGTGTGCAAATTTGCATAGTTTGTAGAGATTGCAAATGCTTTTTCAATGTCGGCGCTTATTTTCACATCAAAGGTTATGTGTCGCATTATCCGCCAGGATATCACTAGTTGCCGCCCCATCTCTCATACAATGTATGCGGTATGTTGAATTGATCAAGGCATTTTCCCACTCCATGATCCACCATGTCAGATATTGTTTTAGGCTTTGTATAAAATTCTGCCACGGGCGGGAGAATTACAACTCCAAGTCTTGAAAGTTTCAGCATGTTTTCAAGATGTATTGCCGAAAGAGGCGTCTCCCTTGCCATTAAAACTAGTTTTCGTGATTCTTTTATTGTAACTCCGGCCGCACGGGCCACTAGTGTGTCATCGTATCCGCACGATATTGCAGCAAGTGTCTTCATGCTGCACGGTGCGACGATCATGCCATCTGACTTGTGTGTTCCACTAGAAATTGATGATGCCATGTTTGAAGGATCCGAGTGCACTCCTGCCAATTTTTTTACCTGCTCTGATGTATATTCAGTCTCCATTGGAATGCATTTTGCGGCCCACTCGCTCATAACAAGATGCACGTTTACGCCCAGTTTCTTCAAAGTCTCAAGCAGTCTTATTCCGTATATGACGCCGGTACTTCCTGTTATTCCCACGATTAGATTCATTTCAAAACAAGTTTGCAGATACGGCTATTTTATGTCTGCGAGTCAGATCTCTCATCATCCGTATCTTCCCGTACATCAGGCCAGGTATTTTTTGCATCCGCACCCTCCAGCGGGTTTGCATCCGGTGTTTCATCGATGCTGCGTGAACGTCTTACCCGCAATGCTATGCCCCCGATCAGCATTGCCGTAAGCAGAATTGCTCCAGCCATGACAAGCTCAAAGTTATAGTACATGAAAGTCATCAGTATGGCATAGTTAAAAATTTTCCCCAAATAAAATGAGATAACATATTATTAAAGAGATATTTGCTTTAATTCATGGGCCTCTTTAACAGAAAGAATGAACCGTGCATCATATGCGGCAAGAATGCCTCGCATATGCACAAACCGAGAAAAGAATGGAACCTAAAGGGCAAATTGTGCGGCGACTGCCATGTGGATAAGACACAGGAATATTATGAGGGCAAGGCAAGGCAGCCGTGCATCATATGCAGTACAAGCTACAAGATTACCGACTTGTGGGAGCCGCGGTGGCAGTGGGACATGGAAGGACTGTTGTGCAAGGCCTGCTTTGATAATAAAGAAAACACGCATGAAAAAAAGAAAAACTTTTGCGTTTTATGCGGTGCAAAGATGGGTTTAATCAGATATAATCCAAAACCAAAATGGAAAATAAACGGACATTTGTGCAGAACGTGCTGGGACGGACAAAAATCACAGTTTGGATAAAATGTTTAATGTTATATCGCGTTTACAATTTTTGGCATTTCGGGCCGAACTTTGGTAAAAACTCTAAATCCACAAATGCATTTTATCTCTGGCAGTTTGTCTAGTTCCGTATTTGACGCATGCGTTCCACAACGCAGACATTTGTAAAAGACATCATGTTGAACTTTGGGCTCCTCTGCTGGCATTTCAGTTTCTTCATTTTCAGAAAGCTCTTCATTAACCATCAGTATCCTGCTCCAAAATACCCCATAATAAAGGCAATCACGTCAGGGTCAGCTCTATTTGAACATCATCTGGCATTTTTAGTCTCATGAGCTGTCTTATCGCCTTGTCATCGGCGCTTATGTCAATAACTCTTCTATGCAGACGCATCTCCCATTTCTCATACGTTTCAGTGCCACTGCCGCACGGTGATTTTCTGGTTGCAATGTGCAGTTTTTTGAGTGGCAGTGGTATCGGACCTTTGATCTTTACGCCTGTTTTTTTACCAATGCCCATAATCTCAGCGCATACGCCATCGAGTTTTTTAATATCTGTGCTTGTGAGTTTGACACGGGCAGGCTGCGTCATTTGAATCCGCTTATACCTGGTGTGCTTCGGTAATTTCTTTTACGACACCAGCAGCAATAGTCGCGCCCATGTCACGCAGGGCAAAACGGCCCATTTCTGGGAATTCCTGGAATGTTTCTATAGGAGTTGGTCTTACTGGACGGATTTTTACAATTGCAGAATCACCCGCCTTTAGGAATTTTGGAGATTTTTCATCTTCAGCGCCGGTTGCAGGGTTTATCTTTGATACAAATTCGGTAATTGTTGCGGCCACTTGTGCGGTATGACAGTGCATGACTGGGGTATATCCAGGAGCTAGTGCAGTTGGATGGTGGATAACAATAATCTGTGCAAGGAATTCTTTTGCCACGTTTGGAGGTGCACTCGGAGAGCCCATGACATCGCCGCGCTGGATGTCTTTTTTCTCTATTCCACGAAGGTTGAATCCCACGTTGTCTCCTGCGGACGCAGAGTCTAGTTGGGTATGGTGAGTTTCAATGGATTTAATCTCGCCTACGGCACCTGAAGGCATTATAATGATCTTGTCGTTTGGTTTCATTACTCCAGTTTCTACACGTCCTACCGGTACTGTTCCAACTCCAGTAATTGTATAAACATCCTGGATTGGTACGCGCAATGGTTTGCCCGTTGGTTTTTCCTCTAGTATAAAGTCATCAAAGGCTTCTAGCAGGGTTTTTCCCCCATACCAAGACATGTTTTCTGATTTTTTAACCAAATTGTCCCCTATCCAGCCAGATATTGGGATGAATGGTACAGTATCCGCTTTGTAACCGACGGATTTGATGAGTTTTTCGCCTTTTTCCTTTGCAGCCTTGAATGCGTCTTCGGAATAATTGCTACTGTCCATTTTATTGATGGCTACGATAATCTGTTTTACGCCCAGTGTTTTTAATAAAAATGCGTGCTCTCGTGCTTGTCCGCCCGGGGCTATGGCAGTGTCAGTTTCCCCTTCTTTGGCAGATAAAACCAAAACGGCACAGTCTGCCTCTGAAGCACCTGTAATCATGTTTTTGATAAAGTCTCGGTGTCCTGGTGCGTCAATTAGTGTGAAAAAGTATTTTGTAGACTCGAATTTCTGAAATGCCAGATCAATTGTAATGCCACGCTCTCTCTCGTCTTTAATGTTGTCCATAACCCAGGCATATTTGAAAGTGTCACCCTTGCCGATCTTTTCAGACTCTTCTGCATGGGATTGTATTGTTCTCTCGTCAACCACGCCCAAATCCATCAAAAAGTGACCCATTGTTGTGGATTTTCCATTATCAATGTGACCTGTTATGATTAGGTTTAGGTGGTCTTTTTTTGCCATCGATGTCATACCAAATATTGCCATTTATTACCTTTGCGATTTTTGTTAGAAATTGTGATTTTATAGATTTACCCAAAGTTATGAAAACTACACATAAATCATCGGTGATATTCTATCATAGGATATGAAGATAACCGTTTCTGCGATAAAGGCCGATGTTGGCGGCATAGGCGGACATACAAGGCCAAGTGATGGTCTCTTGGATGCTGTAAGATCCACCGTAAAGGGTGCAGGTAACATGCTGCTTGATCATTATATCGGATACTGCGGGGATGATATACACATTGTAATGTCACACACTCTTGGAGTTGACAGTGACAAAGTGCACAAGCTTGCATGGGATGCTTTCTCTTCTGCCACAGAGGTGGCAAAAAAAGAAGGGCTGTACGGGGCGGGGCAGGATCTGTTAAAGGATTCGTTTTCAGGAAATGTCAAAGGCATGGGTCCTGGAGTTGCAGAACTGGAATTTGAAGAGAGGGCAAACGAGGCGTTTACAATTTTTGCAGCAGACAAGACAGAACCTGGCGCATTTAATTATCCGTTGTACAAATTGTTTGTCGACAGTCTTAGCAATACAGGACTGATTGTAAACAAATCCTTGGCAGAAGGTGTCGTCATGAACATCATGGATGTTGAAGAAGGAAAGATTGCACGGCTGCAGTTGTGGGAAGACAAACCTACCATTGAAGCTGCGCTGATGTATCCTGGAAGATATGTGATTTCTACTGTGGAAACTAGAGACGGTGAACCCATACTTTCTGCATCAACTGACAGACTGCACAACATTGCCGGAACATATGTTGGGAAAGACGATCCGATATGTTTGATACGCACGCAGAAAAATTTCCCAGCCACAGAAGAAGCTGGAAGCGTCTTTAACAATCCGCACTATGTTGCAGGCAATACAAGAGGAAGCCACAACATGCCGCTAATGCCCGTAAAATTAAACACTGCAGCATCCATTGATTTTTGCATACCAATAATCGAATCTTTGGTTTTCAGCATGCATGATGGGAAATTTACAGGTCCCTTTGATGGATTTTCAACTCCCGACTGGGACTATATACGCCAAATTGCCGTCAAAAAAGCGCTTGCCATGCGAAGTCAGGGATTCATACATCCGGCAACACTGGTACCCTCTGAGCTAGAATATGCTGAAGGATACAAGGCAAGAATAAGTATTCTAAATGAGAAAATGGTGTCCATGAAAGATCAGACATCCGGCGTTAGGAGAAAAGAATCCTACGAAGATCCTGACTAGTTAAAAGATCGCCTGCAAAATACAGCAAGAATTAAAAATAAACACAATAATTGCGCATCATGAGGATATACGGCATTTTTGCGCTTAAAACGTATATTGTTATGGCACTAGCGGTAGTCTCATTTTCACAGTTTATCGCCGAACTTTTTTGGCGCATAATACCTGCCACACTGTACGGATTTTTCAGGGATGCTGGAGGCGCCATAATACTTGCAGGGATATTCATATTTGCTTTTGCGTGGTTTTTGCAGGCACGGCCCCATCACAGACCAAAGGAATATTCCATAGTGATCTTTGATGTATGCGGCAGGGAATCTTTGATGGATGGTCTGCGTGTTAATTTTAGAACCCACGATGTGACGTGGAGTTTTATGAAACAGTACAAGAAATCATATCCGCTGTACAATTTTGCAATGGTTACCGACGGAGGAGATTCTGATAAAAAAACCATATTCAAGTATATCTGATATTAGATTTTTATCCAAGTGTGAATTATTTACAGCATGAACTTTTCCATTTTGGCAGAAGCGTTTGAAAAGATGGAAAATACAACAAAAAGATTAGAGCTTACAGAACATTTGGTGGATTTGTTTCATGCAACGCCGCAAGATACCATGTCAAAAATTGTTTATCTCATACAGGGAAAAATTCGTCCCGATTATGAGGGAGTCGAGCTTGGCGTTGCCGAAAAGCTTGCCGTTCGGGCAATCTCAAAATCCTCGGGCATTCAGATTGACAGGATAGAGGAGGCGCTTAAAAAAGACGGGGACCTTGGACGTGCAGCATCCGGAATTTTAAGCAACAGAAAACAGACCACGTTTATGATGCAAGAGATAACCGTTGAACGCGTATATGATACGCTGTATACGATTGCAAATTTAAAAGGATCAAGCTCGCAGGAGAGAAAAATAAAATACATATCAAGTCTGTTAAATGATGCCAATCCAACAGAAGCTAGATTTATCCTAAAACTGCTACTTGGAACACTCAGGCTGGGCATTGCTGAAAATACCGTAATGGACGGACTTGCCATAGCGTTTACCGGCGATAAAAATAACCGGCAGAAAGTAGAGGCGGCATACAACGTATCTAGTGATTTGGGCGAGATTGCAGATACAGTGTGCAAAGGAGGGTTGGAGGCTGTGGAAAAATTCAGCGTTTCAGTTTTCAGGCCAATCCGGCCAATGCTTGCAGACAGGGTAAAATCCGAAGCAGAAGCTATGGAAAAGATGGGCAAAGGATTTGCAGCAGAATACAAGCTGGACGGGGAGCGCGTTCAGATTCATATCAAAGATGGGCAAGTACAGATATTTTCAAGAAGTCTTGAAAATGTTACAAGATTTTATCCGGATATTAAAGAGAACATACAAGAGAATCTAAAATGCTCAAGTGCCATATTGGAAGCTGAGGCTGTGGCCATAAATCCCAAGACTGGCAACTTTCTCCCGTTTCAGGAACTGATGCACAGGAGGAAAAAACACGGCATTGAAAAAGCCGTGGCAGACTATCCAATATCCGTGAATTTTTTTGACGCACTGTATGTTGACGGTGTAGATTATCTTGACAAAGAATATGTCCAAAGAAGGGCGGTGCTTGAAAAAACGGTAAAAAACGGGAATTTTACAAAATGTATTACCGCTGTTATAGTAAATGAGGAAAACAACATTGTCGAATTTATGGAAGAGAGTATAAACGCCGGCTCTGAGGGGCTCATGTTAAAGATGCCCGATTCCACGTACAATGCCGGATCGCGCGGAAGCCAATGGCTGAAATTAAAACGCGAATACCGCAACGAGCTTGGCGACAGCTTGGATTTGATTGTGATAGGCGCGTATTTTGGCATGGGCAGGCGTACCGGAAGATATGGGACACTATTACTGGCAACATACGATGGGGATGATGATTCTTTTTCAAGCATATGCAAAGTCGGCACGGGGTTTACCGACGAGCATCTTGATCAGATATATCAGATTCTCTCAGGTATGGCATGCGCCAAAAAAGATGCCAGGGTTCAAAGTGCCATGGATGCTGACGTGTGGTTTCCCCCAGAATTAGTCATAGAAGTGGTCGCATCCGAGATTACCCTTAGTCCTATTCACAAAACGGCTTTTGGAGTTTTGAAAAAAGACACAGGTCTTGCCCTGCGATTTCCAAAATTTACAGGAAGAATCAGATCGGATAAATCTCCCGAAGATGCATCCACGTGGGAAGAGGTTGTGGCATTGTATAAAGCTCAGAACAAATCTGGCAATTGACGGATTTTTACAAAAAAAGGCATGGTATTTAAGACGTTTTACGTTTTCAGTTGTGAATGTATAGCGGTGAGCTAGAGGAACAGGCAAAGCGCAAAGCCATTGCAATGTTGCAAGATGAGATAAATCGTATACTCAATTCTGCGCGCGAGATGGCAAAACTGCCTGAGATTCTCGTTAAAAAAGACAAAAAAGGCCTAAAGACGTGCCTCCATCAGATATCGGCCATAGAGGAAGAGGTTGAAAGCCTTCGCAGAAAAATAACGCGCGAAGTGGCAGATGTTGGAGGCCTTATTTTAAACCGTGAAAACTTGTTAAATACAGCATATACAATGGACGAGATTGCCGGATACATTACCGGTATTTCATTTAAAATGTCAAACATCAAAATTGCCACTTTTAAAAATTCTGAAATTTATGAAAGTATTACAGATTTGATAAATCTGGTTGTAGATGAGATTCAAAAACTCAACGAAGTTGTCCGCATGTTAAACACGGATGTTTCAAAAGCTATAGAGTTTGCCCAGGAAACGCAAGACATTGAACGCGAGATTGATACAAAATACAGAAATGCCACGATAATAGCGTTGGATAAAATTTCCAACATAAAAGAGGTTTTGCTTGTAAAGGACGTCATAGAAGGAATCGAGGAAATGGCCGACAAGTGCCAAAAGGTTTCAGACACCTTTATCATGTTGGCGCTGAGTCTCTGATTGAAGGGCGAGCTAGTCGAGAATCGGATCATAATATGGTCCTTAAATGATGCAAACAAATTATTCTCAATGGGATATTACGGAAAACCCATTGGAATTCCAAAGCCAAAATTCGGCGAGATTGACGCCCCGCTGGTGCTCGATCTTATGGAAGGGATTTATCTTTTGGATAAAAAAATTATTACAGTACATGCTGAGAAAAAAAAGCAAAGCTATGAGAATCTGCTTCAAATATGCAGAAATGAATACCACGGATTTGATAAAAAATACGCAGTTTATGAGCATTTTAGGAACAAGGGGTACATTATAAATCCGGGAATAAAATTTGGATGCGATTTTGCAGTATATGAGAGAGGTCCGGGAATAGATCACGCCCCGTATCTTGTCCAGGTGTATTCTGCAAGCGATGTTATAACCTCAACTGCGGTGGTTTTGGCCGGAAGGCTTGCAACCACGGTACGCAAACAGTTCATACTTGCAATACCAAAGTTAAAGGGCGGAGAGTATGCAGTTGAGATGCTTGCGCTTGACTGGTGGAAAGCCTAGAGGGATTTTACGTGTCCGGCTATGCGGTCGTAGATTTCAAACATTTCTTTTGTTATTCCAAATTCAAGTCCGTTTGACCATTTTCCACGTATGCGGACACAGTCGGTGCCAGGTTCAATGTATATCTGCGCATCGTGCAGTGTGCATTTTAAAATTAACGAGTTTAAATCCGCATCAGCGTTCAATGATACAGCAAGTGAGCCAGCACCGTTCCAAGATATGCCTGTGAGTTTTTTTGCGCCAAAATGTCCACTTGTCTTTGGTATTGATTTTACCGCCAAATCCGCATCAGATTTGTTTTTTACTTTGATTATAAAATGAGCCTGAAACCGGTCCATTGCGCCCCATATCATGGGTGTTGGATCTTGCATATGCTTGCACACTATCCTTTTTGGATAATGTGAACCGCATCAATATTTTTGCCAGAGACATCAAGGCTGCCGCGGTTTGTCACCATGCGCGGTGTTGGTACAAACACCCTGCTATAGTAGTCGCCGATTTCGAATTGGCCCTCTCCAATCTCGTTTGCTTTGGCTGTAACTCCGATTTTTGAGAGTTTTTGGACAAATTGTTCCGGAAGTGTTTCTAGGACAAATGTGTCAGGTTCATCATCATCATGCATTGTGTAAATTACCATCAACCCACAAATAAACATATCAGGATTTGGTTGTTGCGTTATGAGGGGTTATTCACGAATGCGGATTTTCTCTGAATTTCTAATTTTTATCCATAATTGTCTTTAAGCTATTCTTTGGGCATGAAAGATCAATTTCAATTCCATATGAACTTACATATTTCATGCTTATATGAGGATTATTATATGTCATGCCTCTATTCAGCAAATATTTTAGACGTTCAATCTGAATTTCTACTAAAATTCCATCAACGTATGCAAGAACAGTTTTAGATATTTTCATATCGGGTTTAAATTTTTCATATAAAATATCAAATTGATCTTTCATCATATTTGGAGAGCAATAATACATACTTTCAATTTTAAATCCCGATTTGTAATTCGTACCATTTGCAAATACCCAATGTCGTTTTCTCCATTTATTTATCATGCTAACTGATACATCCCTGCCTGTTCCAAAGCTATTTTTTGTTGATGATTTAAGCTCAAAGATATTTCCATTATTGTCCTCGGCATCATGTCCTAATCTGCCTTCAGCTTTTTTCAAACCCAAAATCTCAATCATCAGGTCCTCACGTGCTTGATCTTGCACAGGTATACGTTCTACCAATATTATCGTTAATGATATTTATTAATAGATCTACATATAGTCCAATTTAGCTAAACAATCAAAATTTATGTACGTGATCCAACACATCATTCTATTTTGTATCCATAACCAATAGAGTTTATCCATGTGAATACTTTTTAAAGGTTTCTTGCTTTTTTGTGTCATGCGGTATGGCTTTCGCTATGTGTTTGTTTCCAGTCAAAAGGTAAAAAGACATCTATCCATTCGGGATTTAATCCCACAACCATCTTCGTCCACATGTTAAAGCTTACCGCAGTTATACAACGGGGTAACATCCCCAAACTCTAACTCGCGGTTTGTTGCTTTAACTATGATGTATTTCAAATTCACTCCTATCCTTTAGCATACGAAATATGATATCCAGCATCTTGGCCGCTGCTGCAACTTTGGCCTTGGATGATCCTCTCTTTACTGCAAGACGCCGGTAAAATTCAGAAATGTTACTCTCTGATGCAAATCGGACATGGGTGGTAACAGCTTCCACCAGTGCCCACCGCATCATCCTGCTGCCTCTTTTTGTTATATGTCCATGATGGACCACATCTGCTGAATTGCGAACCGATGGGGCAAGACCGGCATATGATTTGAGTTGTTTTGGTTCAGAAAACCTCTCAACTCCATCAATCTCTGCTGCCAGTATCAATGAAATAAAATCACCTATGCCAGGTATTGTCTTGAGCAACATTGCATCCTTGTTTGAGCCGGATGCGTTGTGTACTTTTATGTTTGAGTCTGCAATTTTTGTATTAACGAATCCAATAGAATCCAAATATCCGTTTATACGATAATCCTTTAGAGAACGCAGTTTTCTATTGTATGTAAGCGTAAATGTTGCTCCAAAGATCTTTATCCCTCCCTGTAACAAAATTCCATGTATTTTGTTTTTTAGAGTTGTCCTTGTCTTGACAAGACTGTCGCGATATCGTACAAGTTGCCGTTGTTCCACTATGTCCTTGTTTGAGACATGACAGAGGGATATGTATCCGCACCGTAATAGGTCTGCAAGTGTTACAGCATCCCTCTTGTCGGTCTTTTTCTTGGATGCGGCGATGATTTTTGTCGCCCATGGATTTGACAATACGACATCATAACCCATTTTATCTGTCATGTATCGATATAATCCGTACCATACGGACGAAGATTCCATTACGATTTTTGCATTTTCAGGTACACTTGATCTGAAGAATCATCTGATGGACTTGTTTTCATTTTCAATCCTCTCATTAAAAATCACTTTGGCTTTTTCATCCATCATTGCAATTTGAAGAAATTTCTTGTGAACGTCCATTCCAACAAACATATTCTTCCCAGAATATGTGGTAATCTGTTTGTTTGCATTTGGATCTTTTTTAGATGATTTACGTTTCGGTGATACGGATCGTTTGACATTCTTACAACCATCTGTGGTCTTAGAAGCTCCCTTCACATATGGTTATGCATAATCAACTGCAAAGACATATGATTCCAACTATGGCATTACCATGATCAAAGTACACATGGCCTAAAACCTTCAAGCAGACAACAAAATAAATCAAAATATCATATGCAAGACATAAAGCAGAATATTATACGTGACTGTGTGCACAGATGTGCTACTTGATTTGAGGGCAGACTTTTTCCAACGGTTCGATATACTTGCGATCCTTTAACATGATGTGCAGATTGGTAGTCCTGTAACCACTTGGATTTCTGTATAAAACGCATCCATTGTGTCATCATATATGGCACTCATTCTACGAAACCATTTGAGCCAGTTTATGGCATGCTCTACTTTTATGCGCTTACGACTGATCCTCTTGCTGTATTCACGATTTGCCTCTGTCAGCCCTTTACCCTTTGGTTTTTTGTACGGCTATTTTGAGATAATTCCAGGATAATCTTTTTCCACGGACAGATATCCCTTGTCAGTATATAGCATAATTTGGCGCTCTTTTTTTGTATCAGAATTTTTCATGCCATCAGTCCATTTGCCAAAATTTGGCGGATTACGCCGCAGTACCTCCATGTCGTGTGCTGAGCCCTCTTCAGATCCACCAATGTCAAGTACCAACCCGTCTTTGTTTGAGGTTATCTGTACGTTGTAGACGTGCCTCTTGCGCTTTCCAGAGTATACTGCCTCTTGATTCTCCTGCGGCCTTTGAACCTGTACAAACGTGGTATCAAGATACAACTCGCCGCCATCCCTTCCGGGTACGAATTTTTAAACAACTCGCTTGTACGTATTGCCCGTATTGCAGCACCAATATTCTTAGCCGTTGGAAGAATATCCATCAATAGTTCATCAGAAAAGGTCAGATATCTGCTGATGGTGCTCTGATCAACGCCTGTAATGGCCGCAAGCAATTCCTGTTTAGGATTGTTGCGTTTGCGGCACTGACAAACAAAATTTGGGATGCAGTGAGAATACAGGTGTTTCCAGGATCGTTGACATATTCTGAAAAGCGTGGAGTCTCTGATGAATTTTCTACGGTTTTTTTGAACCGTTCCTGAATCCATTCAAATTCTTCACGATCCATTCCAGTCGTCCCGTACAGATAATTGTCATCGCCAATCATATCGTCCAAATGTTCGTCGATGTATTGTCTTTTGTTTCCATTGCCACTTTGCACCATATTTTTGTATCGTTGAACCTCTGCTTCCAGCTCGGAGATTCTCTTTTCTTACTTGGCAATTATACGCTTGTCTGGGGCACACATGCCGTACGAATGTGATCCTTGATCATAGATCTTTCGATCCGTCAAAATTGCTTTTTTGGTCAATTGCATAAAATCTAGTGTTCATGAACTTGATCCCCCCACGCAGTAAAACCATAGTGTCTTTTACGAGCAAAAATATCTATTCTAGGTGTATTTGTTTTTTTTCTTATAATTTCATAAAATTCATCAGGTTTTTCAGAGTGAATGCTCGTTTTACCGTTAAAAGCTGTGGGCATGGATTTCCCTTTAAACGGAATATCATAATTACCTCTATACCCAAAAACAACAAACTCACTATTCCTAAAAACTCCTTGCATAGTAATGCCTGTATTCTTAACCCAAGTATATGTACAGTAATAATGAAATCCCCATTTTTTGATAATCTCCATAGCTGTCGGTAACCGACTTTGTATTGTCCAAATAAACAGATTACATTGTTTAGAGGCAAAGTCATCAATAGGAAAATTCGCAATCTCACCATCACTCATAGTTTTATAAGATAATCGTCTCTTAATTTTCCCCCTACACGGTTTAGAATTTGGTCCTGTTGTGGTTATTCTCCATGGGGGATCAATCACGATAGTATTGTATTTTTGTTCTACTAGCATTTTAATCACTCTTATCAATTTGTTGTTTATGAATATTCACTTTCAAACCAATTTTATTATCGCATGCAACAATATTCCATTCAATTTGATCTCCCACACCTAAATCAAATTGTTTTACTATACTAGATGGAACTGTCGTACGTAATGAATCACTTTTGTTAGCGTGCACTAAATTTGTTTTTTCTCCCACACATAACATACGATCTGACATCATAATAACCTATTCGATAACCTAATCTATAAATAACCTAATTCGTAACCTATTGTGTGAACACTCGTAAACGACAAGCAAAACAGATACTCGTCACACCAAACGCAATATCTAAACTGCCGTTGATCAATTCAAGATAAAATCCATGACCACACCCGACAAATACCATACGGTCTCTAGAACTGGAAACGGTCTTGTATGCGAATGTTGGAGTGACCCCATAAAATGAGAATACTCCAAGTGTTACAAATTTTACCCCCTCTGGAGTGGATTTGCCAATGAAAAAACCACATCGTGCTCCAGATGAAAAGGTGCGTATCATTATGGAGTCATTAAACACACGCATTACCCAAGCTGAGCTGTGCCGCAGACACAATATCAGTCCGATAATGTTCAATCGTTGGGGGAGTCATTCATTGAATCTTGCAAAGCTGCTCTTTCCGGAAAGCCTAGGGACAATGCAGTCAAGACGCTTACAAGTGAAAATGAATCCCTCAAAAAACTCATTGGAGAGCGGACCATAGCCAATGATGTTTTAAAAAAACGTTAGAGGAGAGCACAAAATGAAAGCATTGACCCTCATGCAAAAACAAGGTTTCAGTGTCCGCAAATCCATACGTTATACCGGAATATCCAACAATATGCTGTACGCTCCGAAAAAACCACGCATTATTCAAATCAACAAGGAAATCTCAAAGATGGTGCAACAAGTTGGTCAGAGCAGACCCACATATGGAACATGAAGAATGGCTGCCACCATGTCCCGTATTACGGGCAAGCCTGTAAACTGCAAAAAAGTGAAGAAAATATACCATTATCTGGGCTGGAGTACGCTTGCAAAACCCAAAAAAGAGATTATACGCTCTAGAAAACGACCAAAGCCCACAAGACTGGATCAGCTTTGGCAAGCTGACATGACGTACATTTGGTGCGGTCAGGACAGATGGTGTTACCTATTCAACATCCTTTGCATTTACCCATGAATGGTTAGGATATGCGTTTGAGCCAAGAGTGGTCACAGACTGTGCCATTGCAGCATTAACTGAAGCTTCAGCCTCCAAGAAACCGGATTGCTCAAATCTTACTCTAAGAACAGATAACGGTTCCCAGTATGTTTCATTACAGTTTGACAAGCTGTAAAAGCATACGGTGTGAGGTCGGAATTCATCCACTACCATACACCAGAGTAAAACTGTCATGTGGAATCCTTCCACAAGAGTCTCAAGAAAGAGTATGTCTGTCCGCGCGACTTTGAGACGTTCCAGGATGCCGAAGCTGCAATATCATACGCCTTTGAGGATTACAATCAGAACCGAGTACACTGCAATAGAATATGCAACGCCATCAGAATTTGGCACCGCACGGAGGGCAATTATAAAATGAGCCCTCAGATCCTATCATTTTTAATGCAAAAATCGTTCTCATTGTACAGGGATCCGCACCACGATTGCTCATGAGATGTATTATTTATTGATGGTATTTGGATCTAGATGATCGTGTGTTATTGACTAATTTGTTAGTCATGAGGTGACCTCATATATAGTTTTTTTAAACGAATTATTAATGCTTTTTTTAAACGAGTTAATAGTTTGTGGGACATTCTATCAACAAAACCTAAAATTGTCAATGCTGCTATAATGAGAGTCAATGTTACTATAATGAGAGTCAATTGTATCATTTTCTCATTTAAATCTAATATTTTCATAGTCAGTATTGCTGTTTTATTAGTTAGTTCTAATGTTTTTTTAGTTAGGTTTAATGTTTTTTCAATTAATTTAATTTCTTGATCTAAATAGTATGATGCAGGTCGAAGTAAACTAGTTACATTAAAACATTCTTCATCTGGAAAATATTCACAATATGAGATTGAAATATTTTCTGGTACAGTAAATCGAAAATTAATTGGTTTCGATTCAAAAATTATAGAATTATTTTGTATCAAAACTAATTGGTTAGACGTTGTATAATTTAACTGTCTTGTATGATTTGGATCTTCCCAATAATTTATGACTTCCTTCGGAAAAGTTATGGTTATTTTATCATTACTGTTATTCATAGCATAGCGTTCACTACTTGCTTTAGCATCTAATGTTATTAATTTACCAACTTGTATCTGATTATCAACTATCCAACATAATGTAAGCTTGATATCTCCAGTATGATTTGGGTGTGATATTATGTGAATTAATTCATACCCAGTAGTATTATATTTATCAATTGTAAATGCTTCCCCTCTTTCTTTACAAGTTTTTGACTCGGATTCTGCATATGTCGTATATAATGTCGATGACATAAATATAATACACATAAAAATAATGAAACTTGAATGAATTCTCAACATGTTATTCCAATTATTATTTTATTGTGATATTTAACTATACTGCCGCGCGGATCTCTGTCCATGAATGAGCATTTTTTATAAAATCCGATCAAATTTATTCAAAATCATGCAACATGTCCACCAATTCGCCATTATCAAGCCCTGCTCATCTTGTCAGTATTGCAAATATTGGGTTTTAGAGTATAGCATACGCTAGGATCGTATTCGACACAAAGTGTCAGAATCTAGACTGCGGCAGCTAGAATGTGAATATTATAACACAAGACAAAAAAGCATAATTCAATTTTCTGTGTTGCAAATTTGCGTGTACTCAGAGTGGATGAAAACCTTCTCTTCATGGATGAAAACGTGGCCTCTACGTTGCTACGTTTGTGGTATATGGATAGAAATTCATCAGGATTATCACGATGCCATCGAAGCATCTTTCCCATTGCGTCAAATCCACGTACGCGAACATCTTTTCTTGGCATTGTTACAGGAATTCGTCCAATCTTTTCTATGAGCGTGCATATGTTGCGTGAAAGATATGCTGCATCAAGCATCACATGACCGGAACCGTGCGGCAGTGTGTCACATATTTGCTCAAATATTGGTGCATCATGGCGTCGTGCATGGGTAATATCATAGGATATGATATGATTATGCCGTTTTCAGTAGTTACAATATGCAATTTACGATAATCCCGTCTGGACCTTGATCCATTTTTTGCATCAAGCCATGTATTATGCCCGTTTATTGCAATTCCTGTAGAATCCCCGTACAATGTACCTTTCATTCCAGGTCTGCCTGCAGAATTTATCATCCATGTGATGAAATGCTTATCAATTCTAGATGCTACTTGCAACGCCGACCTTGACGGCACTCTTTTCAAGTCCGGTATTGATCGTAAACGTGATGAATCTTCAAGATAATCTACGAGTTCATCGTATGACAGTTATTGCATTGTCTTTAGGGCAATACACACAGTCATTCCCAGGGGGTCAAAGCCGGTTTGTCCTAACGGACTTGGTTTCCATGGCTTTACCCCTTGATTTTTTGCTTTCATTATAATCGAGGTTAACATTTGGTGTGATCTAGCAAGATTTCCTCGTCGTTTGTGCTTTGTTGATTTCATTAAATTGGCTCTGATCTACTGATCCAAAGCTTTTTCGGTCATTTACGTTCATGATCTAAAAGATTTATGGTATGTTTTTGATTTTATTCATGGACAGAGCCATTCTTTGCGGCAAGTTCTTTTACTGCGAATTTTAGATCATCTATTTCTTTTTGTTGATCTGCAGATTTTTTTCAAGTATGGAATACTTTACTTCAAGTGGGGAATATTTGATTTTCATGACAGTGTTCTCTTTTTTCTGTTGTTTGTCGATACGTCATAACCGTGCATTTTCCTGCAATACCTTGTGGAGTAATCCAGGATTGAGGTTATTTTGGTCACGTTCTGACAACAATTCGTCATGTTTGGGCTTGATCCATAAAGATCACGATGGAAAATACTCGATCATATGATCAAATCGCTTCAAAACTCTAGACAGTTACAATGAAAGCTGTTACACTCATGCAGGAGCAAGGTTTGAGTCTTCGCAAATCCGCACGCTATACTGGAGCGTCCAACATGAGACTGTATGCTGTCAAAAAACCACACGTTATCGGAATTGATAAAGAAATCTCAAAACCAGTGCAACAGGTTGCTCAGAACAGACCCACGTATGGAACACGAAGAATGGTAGTCACCATATCTTGCATTACAGGCAAACCCGTAAACTGCAAAAAGATTAAGAAAATATACCATTATCTAGGCTAGAGTACGCCTGCAAAACCCAAAAAAGAGATCATACGCTCCAGAAAACGGCCAAAACCTGCAGGACCTGATCAACTCTGGCAGGTGGACATGACGTATGTTTGGTGCGGTCAAGACAGATGGTGTTATCTATTCAGCATCCTTTGTATTTACCCGCGAGTGGGTAGGATATGCGTTTGGGCCAAGAGCGGTCACAGACGGTGCCATTGCAGCATTAACTGAAGATCTAGCCTCCAAGAAACCGGATTGCTCAAATCTTACTCTAAGAACAGATAACGGTTCCCAGTATGTTTCATTACAGTTTGACAAGCTGTAAAAGCATACGGTGTACGGCAGGAATTCATCCACTACCATACGCCAGATCAAAACGGTCATGTGAAATCCTTTCACAAGAGCCTCAAGAAAGAATATTTCGGGCCGCGCGACTTTGAGACGTTCCAGGACGCAGAGAATGCAATATCATACGCCTTTGAGGATTACAATCAGAACCGAGTACACTGCAATAGGATATGCGACGCCATCAGAATTTGGCACCGCACGGAGGGCAATGACAAAATGAGCCCTCGGATCCTATCATTTTTAATGCAAAAATCGTTCTCCTTCTACAGGGGTTCGCATCAAAAAGGAATTCAATCGTTCATAAGATATTCAACCCAAAGAAGATCCACATTCACGCCTAGCACCAGACAACGCAACAGAACCCAGGATTTAATCTGTACAAAATGATGCCGGATTTGACAAAAATGATCGCATGTTTTGGCATGAGGTGAATCAAAATTTGAACATAAATAAAGAGTCAAATTTGAGAGCAGATCGTGTTAAAATTCAAAAACAAGACCGCTCTGATTACGGGCAGCGGTACAGGTATTGGTCTTGCCATAGCCACAAAATTTGTCCAAAACGGGGCAAGTGTTATCATACTTGGCAGGCGCAAAGAACCTCTTGTAGAGGCTGCCAAAGGAATAGAAAAGGTAATCTCAGAATCAGGCAGCGGCGCATCAGTTACCATGTACGATGGAGTCGATGTGAGTGATGCAGATGGGATAGATGGCATGTTTGATGCAATTGAAAAATCCGGCACAAAGATAGACTATGTGGTGAACAATGCGGGCATCTCCGGTCCCGTGATGTGTTTTTCTCATATGCGAATTGAGGATTTCAAAAGTGCGGTTGCAATACATTTGACTGGAACGTTTTGGACCAGTATTCGCAGCCTGCCGGTTCTTGCAGAGAATGCCAAAATTATTACAATATCGACATTTTTTACAGAAGAGCGTCCGCTTGAGCAGCGCCCATACAGATTTCGCAGTCCGTATACTGCAGCACAGGGTGCAAAGAACAGACTCTCAGAGGCGCTCTCATGGGAGCTGGTTGCAAAAAACATAGCATCCATTGCAACAAATCCGGGACCTGTGCATTCGGATAGGATATACAAGACAGTGTATCCAAAGGCAGCTGCAGAATTCATGCGCGTGTCAGGATTTGAGGATATGAATCCTGAAGAGACAGAAAAAGCGTGTGATAAGGTTTTGCCGCTGCTTGGCGAGGATAAGCAGACAATATCCAAAGCTGTTGCAGGAGATAATGAAAAAACACTGCGCAGTCTGCTTGGAAAGATATCAACAGTTGCCGAAAAGATACAAAAAAACACGTCACGCATGATAGCTGACGGACAGTTTCTGTCACAGACGCAGGTGGCAGATATGGTTTTAATTTTATGCGGCGATGCAACATCTGCTACGTTAAACGGCAAGGTGATTCCAGGGGACAGGGTGTTTTATCCTGTACGGCCGCACGTTGGATCTGGCACACCGGCATCTCCAAAACCGGATCTTGCAGGAAAATGCGTCTTTATAACTGTAAATCCGTCAAACAAATCTGATGCTGACAGGGTGATTTCTGCAGCATTCCATGCAGAATCATGCGGTGCCAAAGTAGTCTGTATGATAGACAATTATGCAAAAGAGGCGCTTGCCTCATCCATATCGGAGAAATTCCATTCGCACAAAACTGACATTGCAGATCAAATGCAGATCACAAAATGGATGAATACTGCATCAGAAAAGATTGGCCCCATTGCAGAGATGTTGCATTTTACCGGCGATGTACCGGATGTATCGTTTACAGAGATTGGGCGCGCAAAGTGGGACGAGTTTGTGGACAGGTTTGTCAATACGCCCGCATCCGTTTTACAGTGCGCACTCGAGTTGTTTGTACCCGGAGGATCAAAGGATCCAAGATTATATGTTGGAAAAACAGGGATTATCGCCATTATCGGGCCGCAAATGCCGGCAGGTAAAGTCAGCGGCGTGCAGCGTGCAAGAGCAGAGGTGTTCCGCGGAGCTCTCCGTCCGTTTGCAGCTACCGTAAACCAAGAGCTCTCAGATGTGTTAAAATCCAAAATCAGGGCGCACCTGATTTTACCAGGTGCAGTTGGCGGTGCAGAGCCGGAGAATCAGAGGATAAATGATGCAATTGATTATTTCCATACGGAGGGTGCTGTCTCATCATCGCAGGTAATACACTGCGTTGATGAGTTGCGTTAAAACCATCCTGACAATGCATCGATGAACAAGTGGATTGCAGCAGCTGCCACAAGCAGTGACAATATTATCCGCAGATTTTTCTGCCGCACCCTTGATGCAAGCTTTGATCCAAGCAATCCTCCTGCAAATGCGCCAGCAGAGAGCAGGGCCGCCTCGTACAATCCTGCGTGTCCAAGTGCAGTATGCGATATCATTCCGGCAAAAGATATGAACAAGAGTGCAAACTGCGAGGTGGGTGCGGCGCGCGCCATTCCCATTCCAAGCACCATTACTAGGACAGGAACAAATATGATTCCCCCCCCTATGCCAAAAAAGCTGGACACCATTCCGGCTCCAAGGCTAGCTAGTGCTGCAATTGCAGCAGATACGGTACCAACTTTTGCCCCGCCGCTGATGTTTTGTCTTACCGCAGTGTATATTGCAACTGCAATCATTAAAACTCCAAAGAGAATCTGAAACTCGTCCCTATCCACCCGTGATGAGAGAACAGCACCCAGTGCGGTTCCCGGAATTGCAACAGCTGCCATGAATATGCCGGTTTTAAAGGCGACAAGACCCCGCCGGGCATACAGTATTGTGGATGCAGCAGCATTGCTAAATATTGCATAAAGGCTTACAGTAACTGCCAGTGTAGGCGAATATCCGGCCAGAGTCAGGGCAGGAACCATTATGATTCCCCCTCCAAGGCCCACCATCGAGCCGACAGTTCCGGCTACAAATCCCAGCGGCAAAAGCCACAGCATATCCATCATGATAAGAGGACGCCGCGTTTTGATACGCCATGTATTATGCTCATATGGATATAATCTCCAACACAGAGTCGGCAGTTATATCAAACATTTGCACATATCCGGCTGCCAGCTCCAAGACGTAAAATGCCAGAGTGCCGCTATTTTTCACCGTAGGGCAGGGCATCTTTGCAGTATTGCACGGGGGTACGTTCTCCTCAATGTGCACCACGTGCCCCTCAGAATCAAACCAGAGAATATCCAAGGGAAACTGCATGTTTGGCATCCAAAGAGAGTACACGCCGTCTCTTTCAAAATCAAAGATCATCCCCTCATCATATCCTAGCTGCTCCTGAAACATCAGGCCGCGCGTGCGCCGCTCATTATCGTCTGCAATCTGCACCTCTAGGAATTTCCCGTCAAGGGATATGGTGCCGCGCGGAAAATTGATTTGCTCAATGTCAGCATTTAGTACAGAGTTTATAGTTACGTTAAACATTTGCACATATCCGGCACTCAGCTCTAGAATGTACATCGCCGGTGTGTTCTCAGGATTTGTCACAGTGCACGCGCGTGTTTCAAGTGCAGTTTTGCACGGGGGTATATTTTCTTCAATGTGCACAATTTTCCCCGCAGAATCAAACCAGAGAATATCCAAAGGAAACTGGAGGTTTAGCATCCACTGCGGATACACGCCTTCTTTTTCAAATTCAAGGATCATACCCTCGTTGTATTCCAACTGTTCCTGAAACATCAGACCCCGCAGGCGCCTGGGACCATCGTCTGCAATCTGCACGTCCAGCAGCTTCCCGTCAAGGGATATAATGCCGCGCGGAAAATTAACCGATTCAAGTTTTGCATCATTTGGAAGCGTGGCTAGTCCCACTATGCCCACTATTGCCGCAGCTATTGCGATTGGAATTAACGCCTGCGCCCTTGTGGCCATGCGGTTTTAACATCCTGCGTCATTTAAAAACCAAGGGTAGTAATTTTAGGCGTGCAAAATTTGCCAATCTAAATCATAGAATTGTGCACGCTAGTTACCCCATCAAGTGCGCTCTTTGCACCGTCTGTTACATCAGATATGGAGCCGCCGCTTCTCTTGTCAAGATACCGTCCGGCCAAAATCATTGGAGCTCCAACTGCGCACGTAACACCCGTGGGTTCAGGTATCCACATCATGATAAAGCCGATTTTCTGCATATGTTTTCCAGTCTTTGGCGAGCGGTTTAGCGAGGATATCTCAGAGACTTTGGCATCTGTCACATTGGCAATTTCGCCGTACATGCTGGCCCGCCGCTTGACAGAGGCTGAATGCGCCTTTATCATTGCCAGTGTTTTTGCCATATTTTCACTCAACGTATGTTTTTGGCACAAAATACGGTTAATCCCCGCCGATCAATGCAGTTTACCTGCGTGTTAATTTTGACAACATTCAAGGATACAAAAGTTATACGACCCTAGTGTGCGCATATATACGATGGATAAAAGCTCAGAGGAGAGACTTGAATCAATAAAGGCCGCACACAGATCAGCGCACGGCACATCTAGCATCCGCATGGAGGATTATCTTGAAGTGATTGCAGAACTGGTGGACCTAAAGGGGTATGCCACCACCTTGGATATATCAAGATACATGGACGTGAGCGCCCCAAGTGTTACAAAAATGCTGCACAGGCTTGATGATGGAAAATATCTCAGATATGAGAGATATCGTGGAATAAACCTGACAAAAAAAGGGGCAAATCTGGCGCGCGCTGTCAGACAAAAACACAGCATACTGTTGGAGTTTTTTGAGATACTCGGGGTGGAGAGTGCAGTGGCAAACCAGGATGCAGAGGGCATAGAGCACCATCTTAATCCCAAAACGATAAGACGTCTGCGCAAGTTTTTAGCGTTTGTGCGCTCTGACCCAAGACTGTTGAAGCGTTTTAACGATCTCTGATTTGTACCGAAAGATCAGATGCGTTTGCAATTTTCCTTGATGCTTGGCCTTTTTTTGAAAATTTTACATTGCCCTTTGGGCCAACGCGCGAGGTGGCGATGATTTCACCGTTTACGTAAATGTCAGCCTGCCCTCCGGCATGCTCAGGATCCACTTTGATCAGAATGGAATTGCGAATCTCATCATAGGAAAACGGCACCTCTCCGGTGCCGGAATCAAAATCCTTATCATCATACGGCGTATCGTATCCGTTTCCAGAGTTTCCGTGTTTTTGTATGTCCAGTTTAATTCCAAGCGTGCGCTCAAGATGCATGACATTTGATCCGGACCGGCCGATGATGCGCGCCATGTGTTGTGCAGAGACGCGAACCTGCGCGCGGCCGGGGGATACTATTGAAACGCTAGCTGTGGGGTCGTACCGCGTGATCGCATCAAGTACCGCTTTTTCTGCAAGCCGGTCCACTGCGGTGCCAGTTTGCGCACTCTCAGATACTGGCATGACGACGTTTTCCTCGCCAAACGTGTAAATTTCATAGCGGGGGGAGCCGCTCTCAAAGTCAGATATCTGCACTACGGGGCGGGCCAGGTCCTGCTCTGTCATTCCCGAAGGCACCTTTACTGTAAGGGAGAGTGAATAGACGTTTTGAATTTGGCCGTCTTTAACAAATACGACAGTGTCAATTACGTGCGGTATTATTCCAAGCTCAATCTTTCCCACAAACCGCTGTACAGAGTCAATGGGCGTGCTTGCATGGACGACACCCACCATTCCTACGCCTGCCAGACGCAGATCCGAGAAGATTTTAAAATCATCATACCGCCGAACCTCGTCAAATATTGTATAATCGGGCCGAACCAGCAGTAAAATGTCCGCCGTATTCTCAAAGCTGCCGTCAAGTTTTGCATACTGGGTAACTCCGCCATCCACTTTTAGATCCCTTGGGGATTCAAATGTTTTAACGATGCGGTTTTTTGCGTTGTAAAAGTTTGCCAGTGCTGAGGCAAACGTGCTTTTTCCCGAACCCGGAGAGCCGGCCACCACCACGCCTTCAGCAGAGTCAGATAACCGATTCAAAAGTTTTTCAGTGAGGTGGTAATCTTCAAGTTTCATTGTTATCGTCGGGTGTACAATTGTCAGCTCGCATTTTTCAGAGAGCGGCGGGCGCGTAAAGGCCACGCGGTAATCCAGATACTGCACCACGGTGGCGCCGCGCTTTGATATCTCCGTTCCGGATTCGGCAACTTCAGGACTTGAGAGTATCTGCGAGAATGTCTCAATTATATCTTTTTTGTCCAGGATTTTATCCCCTGCTTTGAGAAGCTGAAAATCCCCGGGTTTGCCTCTTTTTGCAAGCGGTATCATTCCCTCTTTTAGATGGATGCTCATCGTATCTGCATCAAAATATTTTAGAAAATTCATCACGCCGTCGGATTTTTCAAGCAATAGCCTTGTTGAAGCACCCTGCGCCTTTGCAGCCTCGTATTGCAATACATCAGAGGTGCACAATTCTGCTCCGCGTTCTGCTGCCTCGTCCCGGATTAGCGCATCCATCCGGCCCCGTCTTGCAAGGCTTATCTCCTCAGCGCTTGGATGGCGGCCCTCAAAGATAATCTTGGCACAAAACCGGTCTTTGCCCTCGCGCAGCAGACTTATCTGCCGCAGTCCCTCCGAGCCGGAATCTTTTTTCAAAGACGCCTGCGATACAAGCTCATCCATTACTGCCGTAAGGATTATCACATTAGAGTCCTTTATTGCTCCAGATTTTGCAAGTTTTATCATTTGTCCGTTTATCACTGCGCTTGTATCAAACACCATATCGCCCATGAATTATACCGTATTAGAGTCCCTTATGATTTTAACGCATCCCCAAGGGTTCAGTTGATAAAATTAACCCGCTTTGACTATAATCGCTTACCATGTATGAAAAAACCCCCAATTGCAAGTTACAGTATGAGCGATAATGGGCAGTTTTACCCGAATGCTGAGAAATATTTCACATATTTGCGGCGCAGCGGACGCGCAGACTATGGTTTTGAGGACGAGTTTTTCTTTACAATGCCCGCCCTCTCAGACAGCAGCTAGAATGCAAGAGATATTTGTCGCGTATAAAATGCACATGTGTGGGGAGCTCAAAATACGGCACACTTGAGGATATAGCAAAAAAGGTAAGATCCTGCACAAAATGCCCTTTATGCAAAACAAGAAAAATGTCAGTTCCAGGAGATGGAAGTGCGCATGCGAGGATAATGTTTATCGGCGAGGCTCCGGGGAGAAGCGAGGATTTGCGCGGCAGACCGTTTGCCGGTTCTGCTGGAAAAAAACTGGATGATGCTCTAAAGTTTGCCGGACTCTTGAGGGATTCAGTTTACATTACAAACGTGGTAAAATGCAGGCCGCCAAAAAACAGGGTGCCAAAAGATGACGAGCGGGCAGCGTGCGCAGCATACCTGAAAGAAGAAATTGCAGCCCTGAAACCGGATACCGTATGCGTGATGGGAAACACCGCGCTGCAGTCAGTTCTTGGAAAAAACGGTATTACTGAAAATCGTGGGAAAATTACGATACAGGATGGCGTAAGATATTATCCAACGGTGCATCCGGCGGCAGTAATATACAACCGCAAACTTTGGCCGGTATTAAAAAAAGACATTGCAGAGATTGCAAAGATTACGCATTCGGCACCACTTTCAAGATTGTTTTACCGCAGGGACACTGTCAGGGTTGCAAAAGGACTGCTTGGGAAGAAACTTGTCAGGCGCGTTGGGAATACTGTCATGTCCGGAATTATAACTGAAACTGAAGCGTACAGGCATGCAGACGATGAGGCAAGCCACGCGTACGGCGGGGAGACTGCAAGGAATGGGGCAATGTTCGGGGAATGCGGCATGGCGTACGTGTATTTTACGTACGGCATGCATTACTGCTTTAACATTGTGGCAAAATCCAAGACGTCCAAAGCTGGTGCCGTACTAGTGCGCGCTATTGAGCCGCTTGAAGGCGTAAAAACCATGGAGCGCAACAGAAACGCATCCCGCAAAGGCGCAAAATCACCCCTTCGTGGCATAGCTGATGGACCGGCAAAGATTGCACAGGCAATGAGGATTACAAAATCCCAGTACGGCGAGGATCTTACAAAATCAGATTCGCTCTATGTTGCAAACGGAGTCAAAGTTTACGGTATAAAATCATCAGCGCGCATAGGTATAAGCTGCGGAAATACAAAAATGTGGAATTTTACTTGTCTTCTTCATCCTCGAGCGCCCAGGGCGCAAACCGCCCGATGATTTTTGTCCAGTCGATAAAAATCATCAGTGCCACTATGATTCCAAGTATTACCACCAGAAATCCGACTGCAATGTACACATCCGTGGAATTGTCAATGCGCGCGGTGAGTCCGCCCAAAACGGACGGACCAAGATGGTGTGCAGCTATTATCGTCACATATGAAATTACAAATTTTCCGGCAAGCGTGTAAAGAAAGAACCGCAAAGGATTGTAACGCGCAAGACCCAGTGGGATGTATATCAGATCATCAGGTATCGGAGTTGCAGCTGCGATAAATGCAGCTGCTGCCCCGTATTTTTTCACCACCCTCTCAATTGGACGCATTCTTTTGACCGTTGATTTTTTCATAATGCGCCTGCCGCTATACCCGATGTAAAAGATGAACAGTTTTGCAGTTGCGGCAAATACAGCAGATATTACGGCCAGCAGGTGCAGATTGTACGTATCGCCGGCAGACATTGTTGCAAGAAATGCAAAAGAGGGCAGGGGTACAAACGGGATGAGTGAGAGAAAAAAACTGACCAATGCAAGACCCACGTATCCTACCTGGGGGGAGAACGGGAGCAGATCCGTAATGTCCATTAATGGTGCATCTACTCACGAACTATTTAATCATAAGAGATGCACGAGGGGGATTTTTGGAAATTGTTAAAAACCACCAAATATACGAATATTTGATGACGCAAAGAAAGTACGGGGAGATACTGGACATTATAACAAGATCTAGTCCGCATGTCAGGTTTGCAGGGGCAATAGGATCAAAGGGCGAGCTTTTGGCGTACAAAAGAAGACAGAATCTAAAGCCCATGATGGATGAAAACAGTACAAAATATCATTTTTCCCAGGTTGCCCTCAAAAATGACATGGAATCATTTTTTGACAAAAGTCTGGGCAATGTTGAATTTGTCTGGGAGGAGCGTGAAAAAGTGCAGACGATTGCATTTACCATAAAAAAAATTACCATATGGGTTTCAATTGACAGAAAAGTTGTCCGCACCGAAGTTTTACGAATCATAGATACGTGCACGCGTCTGGTCAGAAAACATTCATAGACTATTTTTTTGGATCATACAGCCAGCATTTTACAAATCCGGATTTTGTGTGAAAATCCGGCGAAGCTGTTGAACATTTTTCCATTACTTTTGGACACCTGCTGGCAAACCTGCATCCTTTCGGAGGGTTTGAAAGATCCGGCGGCACTCCCGGTATGAATTCGGGTTTTTTTCCATCAAGCCGTGGTACTGATTTTAAAAGTCCTGCAGTGTACGGATGCAAAGGGTTCTCGTATACGTCGCGCAAATTTCCAAACTCCACCATTTCTCCGGCGTACATTATTCCAATCTTGTCGGCAATTTCAGAGAGTACGCACAGATCGTGTGTGATGAACAGTATGGAGACGCCGCGTTTTTTAAGATCTTTGAAAAGGTTTACAATCTGCGCCTGCAGTATGACATCAAGTGCGGTGGTCGGCTCGTCTGCAATTATCAGTTTTGGACAAAGTATCGTGGCCATCGCCACTGCCACGCGCTGTTTCATTCCCCCGCTCAGCTCGTGCGGGAATTTTTCAAGCACGTTTGCATCAAGGCCGACTGACTTTAAGGATGCAGCAGATATCTCATCGCGGTTCCCTTTAAAGCTGTGACGCTGCAGTATCTGATGGAATTGTTTTTTTATTGAAAATACCGGATCAAGTGAGCTTGACGCTGCCTGAAATACCATTGAGATTATCTTCCAGCGGTATTTAGAGTCAAACTCATCCTCGGGCATGAGAAGAATCTGCTGCCCGTCCACGTAGATGTAACCGGAGGTTGCCTTGCCCCCGTCCAAGGAGCGCAGTACTGCCCTGCCAAGCGTGCTTTTGCCGCACGCGCTCTCACCGGCAATGCCGACTGATTCGCCGTCCTTTATCTCAAATGTGACGTTTTCAAGCGCGTAAATTTTCCGCCCCTCTGCCTCATACTCTACAGAGAGTCCCTTTACCTCAAGACCCATGTGAGATGCTGCTGTATGGGGCAATTTTTGTTTTGCCTACAATGCAAATATTCAATAAAACGAATTTTACCCACCGATATTATGGGATTTGGCAAGTCAGATGATATTGCAGATATTGGTAAAGACAAGGTAGGATCTGATGTAAGACTTGGCGGCTGGGTTGAGGATATACGAAAGATGGCAAAAATCTCGTTTCTGACCCTCCGGGACCGCACGGGCATTACACAGATTGTCGTGCGCGGGCAGATGTATCCGGAAGATCTGACACGGCAGAGCGTGCTGGCAGTAACAGGTACGGTACAGGAGACAAAGGCGCGCGATTATGATTACGAGGTGGTGGCAAAAAAGATAACCGTTTTGGCGCAAGCATCGCGCAAACTGCCAGTTGACCCGCTTGGACGGCAAGAAAGCGGCATAGACAACAGGCTTAATGCTAGGGCACTTGACATGAGAAATCAAAAGACTGCGGCCATATTCAAAATTAGACACCATGCGCTGCATTCCATACGGGATACGATTGAAAAGGAGGGATTTTTAGAGATAACCACTCCAAAAATTATTGCGAGTGCAAGCGAGGGTGGAGCAAACCTGTTTTCGCTTGAATACTTTGGAGAGACAGCATACCTGGCACAAAGTCCGCAGCTGTACAAGGAGCAGATGACGCTCGGGCTTGAGCGCGTATATGAGATTGCAAATTTTTACCGCGCAGAAAACTCCCACACGGGAAGGCACCTGACAGAATTTACCTCTGTAGATATTGAAGCGGCATTCATGGATTATACGGATGTAATGGACGTGCTTGAAAAAATTGTACTTTGTGCGTATTCGTACGTGTCAGAAAACTGTACCGTTGAACAAAAGGCGCTAGGTATGCAGATTACGCCTCCAAAGGGGCCATTTGAAAAGGTGACATACTCGCAGCTGGTAGAGGAGTTACAGTCAGAGGGGGAGGATTTAAAATTCGGAGATGATTTGCAGGATGCGCATCTTCGCACCGCCGGTAAAATCCATCCGGGATTTTATTTTCTAACAGACTGGCCGCTAAAGCTAAAACCTTTCTACATACGCGAAAAAGACGAAGAGGGGGAGCTCTCGCGCTCTTTTGATTTGCAGTTTGGGCATTTGGAGCTCTCATCTGGGGGAACGCGGCTGCATGATCCTGAGGCAATCAAAGAGCGTCTGATAGAGCAGGGTTTGAATCCGGAAAATTTCGCGGATCATCTTGAGACATTTGAGTGGGGCATGCCGCCACATTCAGGATGGGGGCTTGGACTTGACAGATTTGTATCGGTGCTGACAGGAACGGATAATGTACGCGAGAGTGTGCTATACCCAAGGGATCCGGACAGGCTCCGGCCCTAGATTCTGCGCAATACCTCGCCGGTAAATTCAACTGTGCTCATCGAGCCGCCAATATCCACAGTTTTTGCCCCGTCCCGTACGGCCCCGTATACGGCATTTTCAAGCTTTGATGCAGCCGTATGGCATGCATCATCGCCGTGCTTTGATGAGAGCCACTCTAGCATCATTTTTACTGAGAGTATGAAAGAGGATGGGTTTGCCTCCTGTTTTCCGGCAATATCAAAAGCTGCCCCGTGTACTGGCTCAAAGAGTGCAAAGTCATCGCCGACGTTTGCAGCCGGTGCCATTCCAAGCCCGCCTACAATCTGCGATGACTCATCTGAGAGTATGTCGCCAAACATGTTTGTTGTTACAATGACGTCAAATTCATGCGGCCGGCGTATGAGGTTCATGGCGCACGCATCCACGTACATTTGCTCAAGGCGCACATTTGGATATTTTTTTGCAACCTGCGAGCAGGCGTTGCGGAATATTCCATCCGTTATGGGCATTACGTTTGATTTGTGGACGCACGTTACAAGCGGGTTTTCTTTTGAGCGGCGCACTGCTGACTCGAATGCGTTTTTTGCAATGCGCAGTGATGCTTTTTTTGAAATTATGCGCAGTGCGACTGCAGAATCGCCCAGGTCAATTTCGTGTCCGGAATAAAGATCTTCAGTATTCTCGCGCACCACCAGCAGGTCAATGTCATCGCGCAATGCCGCAGTTCCAGGATGGGATTTTGCAGGACGCAGGTTTGCATACAGGTCAAGTTTGCGCCTCAATACGACTATTACTTTTGCAGCACTCTCCCCCACGGGCGCCTTTAGGCACGCATCGGAATTTTTTATACTATCCAGGGTCTCTTTTGGCAGAGCTGATCCAAGATCTTTTAGGGCCGCATCGCCGGCTGCAAGCTTTGCAAGGGTGATTTTTATTCCAAGTTTTTCATCCAGTGTTTTTATTACAGCAGAGGCAGAATCTGCAAGCTCTGGACCTATTCCATCGCCAGTTATCATTGATATCTCATACATTTAGATCCCTTGTATTTTTGAGCATTATCAGGTTTATGGCATCAAGGACAGCCTCTACGCTCGTGGTGACAATGTCCTTTCCCACGTGCCTTGCAGATATTGTATGCGATGTGGCATCTTCGACCTCTACTGTAACCTCACACATTGCGCCAGAGCCGCCAGAAATTGAATCAAGATTGTATTTGGTTATCCGCACCTTTGATGTCTCGCCGGTTATTTTCTGTATGGCATTAAGGGCCGCATCCACCGGTCCCACGCCCTCGGCATTGCCGGTGTGCTCCTGACCTCCGATCTCAAGTGTTACTTTTGCGCGGGGTACAGCTTCAAGTCCGGTTGATACCTCCAGCCCGGCAAGGGTTACAGTTTTGCGTGAGGATTCAGCACCCATTTGTTTTATTGCAACAGATGCCAGCTCGACATCGGTTATTTTTTTGCCCGTATCGGCCACCTGTTTTACGTGCTTTAGGATTTCCTCAGATTCGTTTTTGTCCGGATTTATTCCAAATTCAGCCAGTATTGCAAGCATGCCGTGCATTCCTGCGTGTTTTCCAACCTTCATCGAACGCCGTCGTCCGACAAGCTCGGGTTTTATGGGCTCGTATGTGAGGGGATTATTCAAAACCCCGTGCGTATGTATTCCTGATTCGTGTCCGAACGCATTCTCGCCCACGATTGATTTGTTTGGCTGCACGGGTATTCCAAAAATTTTGGATACGTACCGCGAAATATCGTAGAGCATTTCGGATTTTATATTCGTGCTCCATTCTTTTTCAAAGTTCAGGCATTTTAGCGCCATTGTAAATTCCTCAAGCGAGGTGTTACCGGCCCTCTCGCCGATTCCGTTTATTGTCACGTGCGCGCATTCGGCTCCCGCCTGCACACCGGATATGGCGTTTGCCACCGCAAGTCCAAAATCGTTGTGGCAGTGTACGCTGACCGGAAGTTTTGTAGAATCAATTGTCTCCCTTACGATTTGGGCCAAGTACTGGGGCGTTGAATATCCCACAGTATCAGGTATGTCCAGACGGTCAGCTCCGGCTTTGGTCACATCCACAAAGATGCGGCGCAAAAAGTCTCGATCAGTCCGGGTTGCATCCTCGGCTGAAAATTCAACCTGCATTCCGCGCGATTTTGCATATTCTACTGCATCAACTGCCCTATCGTGCGCATCATCGCGGCTCATGTGAAGTTTGTATTCAAGATGAATGTCAGATGTGGCAATGAACGTATGCACATATTGCAATCCAGTATCAGCTACTGCATCAATATCGGCCCTGTTTGCGCGGGCAAGTCCGCACACCTGCGCTTCAAGTCCGGCGCAGGATATCATTTTGATTGCCTTAGCCTCGCCTTTGGATATGACAGGAAATCCGGCCTCTATTGCATCCACGCCCAGATCGTCAAGCTTTTGTGCAATGTCAAGTTTTTGCTGCGGTGAGAGCGAGACTCCAGGGGTTTGCTCGCCATCCCTTAGCGTGGTGTCAAATATGCGCACGTTCAAGAGTTATCCCCATTATCGCGCAATAATGCAGATATTCCGGTCCGGGCAGTCTGCAGTATTCCAAACGGCTTTACCAAATCTTCAAAGGCGTTTATCTGATCCGGTGTTGCAGTCATTTCCACAATGATTGAGTTTTTGCGCGCAGCGTGTATTTTTCCATCGTACGCTTTTGCAAGATCGTTTATTTTTCTGCTCTCCTCTGAAGTTGATATTTTAATTTTAAAGAGAACCAGCTCCCGATATATTGCATGATGCTTGTCAAGTAATTCCACTTTTGTCACGTCTATCATTTTATTCAGCTGTTTTAGTATTTGATTTGCCTGTTTTTCATCCCCATACGTGGTTATTGTCATGCGGGAAAATTCCGGATTTGATGTGACTCCAACAGATATGCTGTCTATGTTAAAGTTGCGCGCGCGGAACATGTTTGTAATTTTGAATAACACGCCGGGTCTGTTTTCAACCAACAATGAGAGTATGGACCACATTTCACATACACCTACGAGGGAAGGATCATGTCCTTTAGCGGGGTTCCAGGGGCCACAAACGGCAGTACATCCTCTTCTGGATCTATTGGAATGTCTATCACCGTGCTCACGTCACACTTTAAGGCCTCTTTTAATGCAGAGCCAAGCTCGTCAAGGGACTGCACCCTTGTACCCTGTGCCCCGTATGACTGGGCCAGTTTTACATAATCTGGACAGTGTTTTTGATCAACTCCAATCATCCTCCGATCATAGAACGTTCTCTGCCATTGCGCCACCATTCCAAGTGTGAAATTGTTCACCAAAAATACAATCACCGGTATGTCCTCTAGTACAGAGGTGGCAAGCGAGTTTTCAGTCATGTTAAAGCTTCCGTCACCGGCAATGTCCACCACCGGTACGTCAGGTTTGGCCACTTTGGCACCTATGGCGGCAGGAAATCCCCACCCCATGGTTCCAAGTCCCGTAGAGCTAAAGAATGTGCCAGGTTGTATCACATCAAAGAACAGTGATGCCCACATCTGATGTTGTCCCACTTCGGTAGTCACTATGGATTCTTTTGGTAAAATTTCCCGCAGTTTGCGCAGTATGCGGGCTGCACTCATCTCTCCGGGATGTATTTTGAGATTGTCCTTCCAGTATGATTTTAGCTCATACGCGTGTTTGCGCCAGAGAGTATCTTCGCGTTTTGCCTTTCTCGCCAAAATCGAGAGCATGATGCGCAAGGATGCGCGTACATCTCCAACCACAGCTACGTTGGCAGTCTGATTTTTTCCTATTTCTGCTGGATCCACATCCACATGTATGATTTTAAGGCGTTTTTCAAATTCTTCCGCAGTTCCCACTGAACGGTCAGAAAATCGGGTTCCCACAGCCAACACACAGTCAGCTTCGGTCATTATTTTATTGGCTTCTGCATGTCCGTGCATTCCTATAGGCCCCATGGAAAGCGGATGGTTTTCTGGAAACGCCCCCTTGCCTTTGAATGTCGTAACAACGGGCATGCCAAGCATCTCTGCAACCGCCTGTAGTTCTGCAAATGCTGAAGAAATTATAGTTCCACCTCCGGCCAATATTATGGGTTTTTCAGAAGACAAAAGCAGATCCACTGCGCGTTCAATTCCCACCACATCCGGATCCGTCCACGGATTATATCCGTTCATCTGAAACTCTTCTGGAAACTCCATGGGTGCCTCATTTTGCTGCACGTCCTTTGGAATATCCAGTAGAACAGGACCTGGCCGTCCGGTTTCAGCAATATAAAATCCGCGCCGTACAGCAAGCGGTATTTCTTCAGGTGTTCTTGGTTGAAACGCATATTTTACTACCGGGTTTGACATTCCTATAATGTCGCTTTCCTGAAATGCATCGCGTCCAATCATTTTTACCGGAACCTGTCCTGTCACTGCCACCATTGGTGCAGAATCAGCCTGGGCCGTTGCTAAGCCGGTCAGTATGTTGGTGGCACCAGGTCCTGAAGTTGCAAAGCAGACTCCCGGTTTGCGGCTTACCCTGCCAAATCCATCTGCCATATGGGCGGCGGATTGTTCGTGCCTTACCAGTATGTGCCGGATATCGGATTTGAACAGTTCATCATACATGGGCAGATTCGCCCCCCCTGGCAATCCAAACACTTGTTTTACGCCTTCTTTTTTCATCGACCGCATTAGCGCTGCAGATCCGGACATTGTTTCCATATTACCCACTAATTCGCATTTGCTGTAATTTTAAGTGTTAAGAATACACGGTGCGGCAGGCTGTGTATATATTCACAAAAATGCCAAACTGGGTCATAATTTTGGCGGTGCGGGCAATCAGGGATACCATACAAGGTTTCCATCCATTCCGTATACCCCCACATCCACCCAGTTTGCATCTATTATTGTAGATATTACGTAATCAGCGGATTCTATATCACCGTATTCGTTCAGATTTATTGTACCCAATGCCCCGATGTATTCAGATACCACCTGTTCCAAAATTGGTTTAATCTCAGATGCCCTATCACTCTGGGCTTGCAGTATCGCCGTACCGTAAATCCAGGATATATCATATGAGGAGAGAACAAACATGCTTGCATTTCTGCCTATTTTTTCCACAACGTGTTGCGTAACCTCATCACCAATACTAGTCGATTCGGGTTTTACAATCAATGCCGTAAAGTTTACGTCCTGGACAAAATCCGTTGCTATCGGATCGTTTTGAAATATGCTTGAATGGGTAAGCGAGTTTGTTCCAAACCACTGCACGTTGCGCAAAATTTCGTAAGAGTTTGCAGATTGGACTAGCTGTAATGACTCTCCAAATCCGGTAAGCACCACTGCGACTTTGTCTTCCCCGTATTCTGCCACCAATTCAGATACTCGGTCTGCCAGTACGGATGATTTCACTGAAAAATCCCTTATTTCAGGACTGTACCGTATGCCCTTTTCTTGTAACTGGCCGCCATTCTCAAAATATGTTGCCAGGTTGTCGTTTATGCCATCCCCATACGGATCGCCGCGCCATATTGGCACGTATGCCTCTACACCTCTGTCTTTCATTATGGCAGCCAGCGCCTTTGCCTGATTTCTGTCGTCAGGTGCAAGTCGGTATATGCTGTCGCCAGATATTGCAAGAGACGGTGCCGATGAGCAGCATGCAAACAAGAGCATTCCGTTATTGTCCACGTATTGTCTGATGTTACTTGTAGAAGCGCTTGTAGTGGCACCCATGACAAGCTGGATATTTTTCGCATTCAAAATTTGGATTTTCTCAAGTGCCTGTACCGGATTTGTCGCAGTGTCTTCGGATATGATCTCCATGTACCAGTCCTCGTCGATAGATTTCAAATATTCGTTGAACTTTTCAGCACCATATATTGAACCAACTCGGGTTTCCTCACCGTATCCTGACAGTGATCCAGATATGGGTGAGAGTAGTCCTATTTTTACAGGACCGGAAAGCAATCCCTTTGTAGCCATAATCGCATCCATTTCTGTTTGATCACCGTCCAGAATAATTGTACCGTTCCTATAATACGTGCCACGGTATACCCAATCCCCGTCAGATACGGCATGTATTGTATAATCACCAGAGGCCAAATCTCCGTTTTCATTGAGGATTGTCGGACCTATCGCTCCAGAGTATTCTGATGCAATCTTGTGCATTATGGGTAGCACGTCAGAGGATCTGTCGCTACCGGATTCGGATATTGCCAGACCGTACAGCCACATGATATCGTATGCGGTTTTTGCAAATGTAGTTGGAATTCTTCCCAGTGTTTCAACCATATGTGCATCAAGCATCTCGGATGTAGGCGTTGATGGGAATCCCACTATGGTCGTAGTCAGGGAGATGTCTTCGGCAAATTGTCCAGCTATTGCATCGTCGATTATCTTGTGTTCCTGCGAGATGGAATCAGAACCAAACCATCTTATGTTTTTTAACGCATCATACTGCGATGCAGACTGCATAAACTGTACTGTTTCGGCAAATCCGATAAAAACTATTCCTACATTGTCTGCGCCATGTTCATCTATCAGCGATATAACACGGGAATTCAGTATGTCCGCATCGACTGAAAATTCCAATGATTCTTGGTTGTATCGCATACCCTCGTCTGCAATACCGCCGTCATTTGCAAAAGATGTTTTGAAATTCTCACTCAAACCGTCGCCGTACGTATCTGCCCTCCATACGGTAACTGCCACTTTTATTCCCTGATTTTTTAAAAGAGATGCAAGCGCTTTTGCCTGCTGTCTGTCATCAGATGTCAGTCTGAATATATTATCATCCGGCATCGCAAGCGATGGAGCAGTAGATGCTGCGCTAAAAACCATCATGCCGTTGCTGTTCGCATAACTTTGTACTGCGTTTAATGAACCGCTGGTATAACCTAATACAAGTTCGATGTTTTTTGCCCGAAGGTTTTGTATTTTTTCAAGCGCCTGGACTGGATTTGTCGCCGTATCTTCTACGACAGGATCCAAATACCAATCCTGATCGGTGGATTCAAGATATTTGTTAAATTGGTCAATCCCGTACAAGGCAGCCTCCAATGATTCAGAACCGTACGATGAAAAATCACCCGTAAGTGGAAGAATCATACCGATTTTTACCGCACGAAGATCGGATTTTTTATCATCCAAAGATGTTGGGAGAATTTCCGATCCATTAAACGCAAAAGATCCCACTATGGCAGATGCTGTAATAATCACGGCCGCCAAAACTGCAATTTGTATTTTTTTCACATCAGGCGTAACTAGCGTGGTGTTAAAACTGTTTTTTTTTCCAAGTACAATGTTAGCACTTTGTGCCATCTGGTACCCACATTTTCATTTATTGGGTAAATTCTAGACACGATGTGATCTCATATTTTTTGGCAGCGAGTTGTTTTAGATGATTGTGAATTTAATCCACCCCGGTTTATAACCACTAAACCGTATGCATAACCGTTCAAATCGGTCATTTTTATTCGTAAAAATTGTGAATTTGACCCATTATGCATACGCTCTACTTATTTTATTACCATTACGGGTATCCGCGATTCATTTAGGACGTAATTTGACGTACTTCCAAATATCATTTTTCTAATTCTTCCTTTTCCACGTGAACCTATTATCAGCATGTCAAATTTTCTGCTCTTTGAATGGGCGTATTTTATTATACAGTATCCTACATGTCCGTGGTCTGTGAGGGTTTTGAAAGCAACACCTTTACGTGCAGCGTATTCCACCGTACGTTCAACAATACCTTTGGCTATTTTCACGGATTCTTTGTCTGTTGCGGAGGATTTGAATTCTGATTCCTGTACGGTGGGTATTACGCAAAGAACTGTAATTTCCGCTCCGGTTGTTTTTGCAAATACAATCGCATGATCAATTACGCGCCAAGAGTTTTTAGAATTATCCACAGGTACTAGTATTTTGGATAGTTTTTCAGATTTCATTGATTGTTGAAAATTATAGTGCCGTTTCTAAAATAGTTTCCGATGACAATCCAGTCTTCACCAATAATTTCATACAAGGAATAATCAGACGATTCCAAATCTCCGTTTTCATTTAATTGGATTGCCCCTATTGCCCCCTCGTATTCGGATGCAATTTGTGGCAGAATTGGTTTAATGTCAGCATATCTGTCGCTTTGTGCATCCAATATAGCCAATCCGTAAATCCATGGAATGTCATACGAGGTTTCTACAAACGTGGTAGGATACCTGCCTAGCGTGTCAAATACCATGGTTTTGACGTTTTCAGATGCCGGAGTTGATGCAAATCCGGGCGATATCGCAGTAAAATTTACAGTTTGGACAAATTCCAATGTGATCGGATCCTGCACTAGTTTTATCTCATTTGCCAAAGAATCAGATCCGAACCATCTGACATCGTCCAACACTTCGTGCTGTGCGGCAGATTGGATGAATTGTACGGATTCGGCAAATCCTATAATTACTATTGCAGATGTGCTAGAACCGTGTTCGTCAACCAACGTGGATACTAGATCAGATAGTATTGATGCACTAACCGAAAAGTCCGGAGTTTCCGGATTATATCGTATGCCATCAGATACGGCACCTCCTGTTTCAATGAAAGATTTTTCCAAGTTTTCTGCAAGACCGTCACCGTACGTGTCGCCCCTCCATATCGTGATCAGGTTTTTAATTCCTTCGTTTTTCAGCAGAGCCGCCAATGCCTTGCCCTGTTGTCTGTCGTCTGGAACCAATCTGAATACATTATCACCTGGGATTGCAAGTGCCGGAGAGGTAGAGCAGCAGCTAAATAGTATCATGTTGTTGCTATCAGCATATTGAAGCACGGAACTAGTTGAACTGCTAGATTCAGGCCCTACCACGAGTTCGATATTCTTTGCCCGAAGGTTTTGTATTTTTTCAAGTGCTTGGACGGGATTTGTGGCAGTGTCTTCTATGACAGCTTCCAAATACCAGTCTTCACCGGCATCTTTGAGATATTTGTTGAAATTTTCAATTCCAAATGTTGTTCCCAGCAGATTTTCTTCACCGTGTGATGAGAGATCTCCAGTTAGCGGCAACATTATTCCTATTTTCACAGCTCCGGAAAGCGACGGCGTTTCTGCCATATCGGTCATTTGAGAATCCATCACAGTGTCCGAATCTTGCATCATAATGGAACCCATTTGTGTATACAGTACGGCTGCAATTGCTATTGTTACTATAATAATAATTGGAATAATTACTTTGTTCACGATAGAATCAATTAAACATGTGTTTAAAACTGTTGTTATTGCACTCTGGTAAATCTTAGGTCTTTTTGCTTGGTTCGAACCTGTTGTTAAATCAGGGATCTTTTCTGTCAAGTTAGGGAGGTACGGAAAACGGATGTTTTACGCATGTATGACGTCTGTGAATATAACATTCACCACATCCATAATTGAATAAAAACCTCTCTAAATTAACAGCAAGTTGGAAATCATGAAAAAGACCTAAGATTTGCCATAGTATTATTGCAGGTTCTGTGCAGTTTAGACAGGTTATGCAACTACGTACATACAAATTGTAAATTGATTCAATCTTATCGCATATGCGTCAATTTGAGTTAAATTCTCAACGTATGTCTAATAATGAAAGACCGTATCTCCAATCTGTTTTTTCCAGTCGGATCGTATGCCAGGTTTACCTTGAAGTTTTTCAACATAATTAAACGCAGAAAGTCCAGCCGCTGCGCCATCTCCGCATGCTGCAATAATTTGCTTGTATGGCATGTTTGTTGCATCACCTGCAGCAAATATGGCCGGATGTGATGTAGATCCTGCAGTTCCCACCTCTATTTCGCCTTTTGTGTTTATTTTTACCAATTGTTTTACAAAATCCAAATTTATTTTGGAGCCGTTTTCAATAAACAATCCATCCACTTGGAGAGTTTTTTCATTCCCTTCTTTGTCGCTTATGACGATTTGTGCCAAAGTTCCGTCCCCTGTTATTGATTTTATGCTGGAATTTGGGACAAGTTCCACATTGGTTTTATTTTCCAATGACGATATCATATCCGCATTCCCTCCCAGTTTGCCCCCTTTGAATATCACATACGTTTTTGATGCCATACGGGAAAGAAGTATTCCAGATTCCAAAAGATATGCGCCAACGCCAACTGATGCGGTGATTCTCCCCTGATAAAACGGAGCATCACATTTTGTACAATAATGAACCCCCTTGTTTTGGAATTCGGATTCTTTTTCAAGTCCGAGGTTGTTTGGTATTTTTCCGGCTGCAACTATAACGGTCTTTGCAGTATGCTCCCCGCGGTTAGTTTTTACAACCAATCCATCAGATGCCTCCCTTACACTTCCCACCGTTGAATATTCAAGGTCACCTTTGAACATTAGATATTGGCTTTCCAATGTTTTTGCAAGAAGAGGTCCGCTGGACATTATTGTTCCAGGGTAATTTTCAAGTTTCGGTATTAGATTTAACTGCCCTCCCAAATCTTTTGAAATTATAAGACATGATGATTTCTGTCTAGCTACGTATATGCCAGCGGACAAACCTGCAGGTCCGGCACCTATAATTACAACTTCGTAATCGCCCAAAGGTTAGTTCACCGATATTAGCGACGTTAGATTTGTGATTCCCTGCATTGCGTGTATGTCCACATCAATTGCATCTTTTATTTTCTGCATGTCATTGGATTCAAGTATTACCAGTATGTCGCAGATTCCATATACTGTTTTTACGGATTTTGCCACGGCAAGTTTTTCGCAGGATTTTATTATATCTTTTTGGTGCTTGTAATCCACATTCAAGAGCACATATGCTTCATTCATGTCCATGTTATTATCAGACTTGATTAAAAAGGTTCGATATCATGGCTAGCGGGTTTTATGCAGACGATCAGGATTATTTAATTCCTGCAAAAACATTTGAGACGCCAGATGCAAGTTTTTCAATTTCCGCCTGAGGCTCGGCTGAAATTAAGAGTATTATGTCACTTAATGGGAATGGAAAGCTGATAAAAACCAATTTGTCGCGGCGTGCTGCCAAATAATTCATCGGACCTAAATTTTCATCGTATTCTTTGCCAATTGACTCAACAGTTGCAAAACGAAAAAATTTTCGCAGACGGGATTTGTTATCCACCAACGGTTTCACGCCATCTCGGAATCCTCCAGCAACAATTTCGCCTTCTTTATCTATAATTCCAGCAAAGCGAACCATATCCAATTGTTGTATTTTTTTGCAACGGTGCTCAAGTGATTCTATGTCTTGATCAGGCATTATGTGTTCTCGTATAATACAAAATAAAAATGAAGTGGTGTAATTATGGCATTTCAAGCGTTTCTGGTGCACAATGCTTGTGAACCCATTCGCCTGACTCGATTTTTGCGATCTCTTTTCCACGTCGTATTTGATCACCGCACGAGCTGCATTCGGTTGCAAATCTTGCTTTCATATACAGATATTATTCAAGGGTGGTTAAAATTTCTCCCATACCTTATATGTTGACGAATAGTCAACATAGAATTGATCAAACAATATAACTGGTGTAATAAAAAATAGATAAATTGTTGTTTATTTGAATGTACGAACTTTACGTATAATCTTGTTGTGATCGTAACGAGGAGAACACGTCACATAGATCAGATGGTTATTACCTGCAGGCATGACCAATCTTTTGACATTGCTGTATTCGGCCAGTGTGTACTGACATTTACCGAGTTTGCTGGCAAGTTTTTTACGTTCTTTCATGTTTCGTGCAGACACCGTCAGGGATCTACGACTTTCTGCCGGTGTGAGTGCTGATTTTACCGATTTGTGTCGTGCATGATAGATCAGTTTTCCATCCATATTACAAATGGTAACCATTCTAACAGATGTGCCAAGTTTTAGCAGACGGTCTGCGGCTATTTGAGCTTCCATTAATTATACCCCATATACAACGTGTGATAAAGTTTGTCATAAGCGTGTAAAATGCCTTATTTTGTCATTTTATTGAAAAATATTATCAGATTCATAGTACGAATTCAAGTTATGCATATAATTTACACTAAAAATCAAGATCTAGGTACAAAATAAGACGGTGTCAAACTTGTATGATCCGTACCCATAGTGTCATATTTTCATACATAGCGTCCGCTATGCTTGTTAAAAATAATCGTCGCGTATAGTCTCTATGTAAGTGGCTGAACCGGTGTGTTGGTTGTTTAGTAAAGGCTGGCTCATCACTCGCCGAAGCTTGTGATCTACACCACCTTCCTATCAAAGCAGTCTTCTGCTGCCGACCTTCATCTTACGAAAGGATGTCTTGTCTCGGGATAGGATTCGTGCTTAGATGCTTTCAGCACTTAGCCTAAATGGCTTAGCTGCCCGGCCTGCCTTATCAGACAACCGGTAGACCAGTGGCCACGCTGCTCTGTTCCTCTCGTACTAGGAGCAACTTCCCCTCAGACATCCACGCTTCCATCAGGCAGAGACCGACCTGTCTCACGACGGTCTAAACCCAGCTCATGTTCCCTTTTAATAGGCGAGCAGCCTCACCCTTGGCCCCTGCTGCAGGACCAGGATAGGAAAAGCCGACATCGAGGTACCAAACCGCGGGGTCGATAGGAGCTCTCGCCCGCGACGAGCCTGTTATCCCTGGGGTAATTTTTCTGTCACCTCCGGGCCCCAATAGTGGGCACACGAAGGATCGCTAAGCCAGACTTTCGTCTATGAATTCCGTGCGTTTGGAAATCCATTCAATCTAGTTTTTGGCTTTGCCCTCTTCAGCGGATTTCTGACCCGCTTGAACTAAACTTTGGGCCCCTTTGATATCTTTTCAAAGGGGTGCCGCCCCAGCCGAACTGCCCACCTGCACATGTCTCCGGCAGATGCCGGATAAGTGATACTACAAGAAGAGTCTGGTGTTACATCGTTGCTTCCTAACGTCCCAGAGAACGTCAGGCATGGCTCCCAGATACCCTGTGCAATTCTTACTATATCACAAGCACAAGCTGCAGTAAAACTCCACGGGGTCTTCTCTCCCCGATGGAAGATGATGGACTGTTCGTCCACCTTATGTGGCTTCACCGGGTTGTAGGCGGGGACAGTGGGGCTCTCGTTGTTCCATTCATGCGCGTCGGAACTTACCCGACAAGGCATTTGGCTACCTTAAGAGAGTCAGAGTTACTCCCGGCGTTAACCGGCCCTTAGCTCAGTTGAACCCAAGTTTTAGGTACCGGCACCGGCCAGGATTCAGCGACTATACAAATCCTTTCGGACTAGCAGTCGCCTGTGTTTTTATTAAACAGTCGGAACCCCCTTGTTATTGCAACCTGCTATCCCCATTCCTCATGAAGATTGCAGGCATCCCTTCTACCGAAGCTACAGGACTAATTTGCCGAATTCCCTCGCCATACGGTATACCCGTAGCACCTTAGCTTTCTAAGCCAGCGCACCTGTGTCGGATCTGGGTACGAACGTACAACCGACTACCCGCACGAACTTTCATGGTCTCCTGGCATCGGGCAAACTTTGCTAACGCAAAGCCATTCCCGCCTCGCCCCGGTTCTCGTCATTACGACACTCCCCGGACCTTGAACGGTTAGATACAACGATAGTTGTACACGCCCTAGCCGAAAGCAATTCATACGGATCAAACATCAATTATACGGTACTAGAATATTAACTAGTTTCCCATTCGAATTACTCTGTTGAGGCAATTCTTAGGATCGACTAACTCCAGGCTGATAACGCATTGCCTGGAAACCCTTACGCTTACGGTGGTATGGTTTCTCACCATACTATGCTGTTACTGCCGCCAGGATCTGCAATAGAAACCGGTCCACAGGACGTCACCGCCCTGCTTCGTCCCAGTCACTACGCCAACCTACCACGATGTGTCCTCTTGGACACATATCCAAAGTATCGGTATTCTGCTTAAGCCCCGTCCGTTTTTGCGGCGCCCTCGCTTGGCAGGTAAGTTGTTACACACTTTTTAAAGGATAGCTGCTTCTGAGCTTACCTCCCTGCTGTCTTGGCGCGAGCACGCACTTTGGCTTGACACTTAGCAGAAATTTGGGGACCTTAACTTTAGTCTGGGTTAAACCCCTTTCGGTCGTGAACCTTACGTCACACGAACCCGTGTCCCTGTTTCTACGATGTGCATCCGTTCGGAGTTTGAATGGAGGGTGAGGAATTTCTTCCCCGCGCCCTCTTATCAGTGCTCTACCGGAAACACCATCTCCACAGAGCACGCCCTACGAGACGCTTCGGTTGGAACTAGCGAGCGCCAGTCTAGATTGGTTTTTGACCCCTATTCCCAAGTCATACGAACAATTTGCACGTTAGTACCGCTTCAGACCTCCAGCGGGCTTTCGCCCACCTTCATCTTGCTCAGGAATAGATCGACTGGCTTCTAGCCTTATTGCCATGACTCAACGCACTTTCACACGCTTCTCCTCACAATGTTGCGAGAACTCGGTTTCCCTTCGACTCCGTCTTTCTAGACTTAGTCTCGCCATGACAACAAGCTCCCTGGCCCGTGTTTCGAGACGGAACGCACGACGCCGATGGTTTGACCTTCAAACTTTTAGAACCATTGCTGGTACCTCTGGTCTGAAAAAACCATCTTTCGCGCCGTGCACGTCTGTAAGCAATAGGTTTCATGCACTTTTCACCCCCCTTCCGGGGTACTTTTCAGCTTTCCCTCACGGTACTAGTTCACTATCGGTCTTGAGAGATATTTAGCCTCTGATGCTACTTTCACCAGTATTCTCTGCCCACTACCAAGGACAGATACTCGGGTAACAACAAGATCCCATCTCGCTTCGTCTACGGGGGTATCACCCTATATTCCGGAACATTTCAGGACACTTTGACTACGTTTTGGGATCGTAATGTTGCACCAAAACACCACATCTCTACCGCGTTACCACGGCAGATTCAGTTTGGGCTGTTTCCGTTTCGCTCGCCGCTACTTGGGAAATCTCAATTGATTTCTTTTCCTCGTGGTACTAAGATGCTTCAATTCCCACGGTTCGATCTCTGTCGCAAGCGACAGAGTATATAGGATTCCTATTCGGAGATCTCGGGATCGACGGGTGCGTGCACCTACCCCGAGCTTATCGCAGCTTGCCACGTCCTTCTTCTCTCCTCAAGCCTAGCAATCCACCTATTGCCGTCTTTACACCGGCATATTCAGCCACATATTACACGACTATACACGACGATCATTGCTTTCCTTCCAGGGTAGGAAGGTCAGCTACATCCTTCATACGTCATCGCGAGATGACGCATTGCATCTGATGTGTGAAGACTTGTGCATTCCATACACAATTCGTTGTGTTGTCTAAGGAGGTGATCCGACCGCAGGTTCCCCTACGGTCACCTTGTTACGACTTTTCCCTTGTTGCTTACCTCAAGTTCGATAACGCCAATTAGACGTCACCTCGCTAAAAGCAAACTTCAATGAAACGACGGGCGGTGTGTGCAAGGAGCAGGGACGTATTCACCGCGCGATAATGACACGCAGTTACTAGGGATTCCATATTCGTGAGGGCGAGTTACAGCCCTCAGTCATAACTGTGGTAGCGTTTGAGGATTGCCTTCTCCTTTCGGATTCGGAACCCATTGTCACTACCATTGCAGCCCGCGTGTGGCCCCAGAGTTTCGGGGCATACTGACCTGCCGTGGCCCTCTCCTTCCTCCGTATTAACTACGGCGGTCCCTCTAATTCTCCCTACTGCTCAAGAGAACAGTAGTGGCAACTAGAGGCAAGGATCTCGCTCGTTACCTGACTTAACAGGACATCTCACGGCACGAGCTGGCGACGGCCATGCACCACCTCTCAGCTTGTCTGGTAAAGTCTTCAGCCTGACCTTCATTCTGCTGTCTCTCCGGGTAAGATTTCTGGCGTTGACTCCAATTGAACCGCAGGCTTCACCCCTTGTGGTGCTCCCCCGCCAATTCCTTTAAGTTTCATACTTGCGTACGTACTTCCCAGGCGGCAAACTTAACGGCTTCCCTGCGGCACTGCACTGGCTACAAGCCAGTGCATCACCGAGTTTGCATAGTTTACAGCTGGGACTACCCGGGTATCTAATCCGGTTTGCTCCCCCAGCTTTCATCCCTCACCGTCGGACGTGTTCTAGTAGACCGCCTTCGCCACAGGTGGTCATCAATAGATCAAAGGATTTTACCCCTTCCTATCGAGTACCGTCTACCTCTCCCACTCCCTAGCTATGCAGTATTCTCGGCAGCCTATACGTTGAGCGTATAGATTTAACCGAGAACTTACATAGCAGGCTACGGATGCTTTAGGCCCAATAATCCTCCTGACCACTTGAGGTGCTGGTTTTACCGCGGCGGCTGACACCAGAACTTGCCCACCCCTTATTCGTCAGTGTTTTTAGGACTGACAAAAGATCTCTTTAAAAGAAAACACTCGGATTAACCTTGTCGTGCTTTCGCACATTGCAAAGTTTTCTCGCCTGCTGCGCCCCATAGGGCCTGGGTCCGTGTCTCAGTACCCATCTCCGGGCTTCTCCTCTCAGAGCCCGTATCTGTTATAGCCTTGGTGGGCCATTACCTCACCAACAAGCTGATAGAACGCAGTCCCACCCTACGGCGATAAATCATTTAGACCATAAACCATTCCAGGCATAATGATCTATTGGGTATTATTCTCAGTTTCCCGAGGTTATCCCCATCCATAGGTTAGGTTGACTACGCGTTACTGAGCCGTCTGCCTTGTATTGCTACAACGACTCGCATGGCTTAGTATCAATCCGATAGCAGTCAGGTCCGGCAGGATCAACCGGATTCAAGGATTACAAATAAGTAATCTCTGCACAAATTATTGGAATTGGACGGAATGCACTTGTCTTCACATTTCAGATCCGATTTTGCAATCGGATCCTCATTTTGTATGCGTAACTGGAGGCCCGTAAATCACAATATGGCATACTGCCACGGATTCATTACAAGCGCCGCCTTGCGTCACGTATGAAATCTAATAATCGTTCAAATACATATAAACCATGCCTAGATCCGTTACAAAATAGCTGAAAATTGGCGATCAAAAAGACAGAATATCAAAATGCCCTTGCAGAATACCGTAAAAAGACATCCAGATCGTCGGTTATTTTTGCAAAATCAAAGAAATATCATGTAAACGGCGTGCACCACAACATACGGTATTTTGAACCATATCCGTTTGTGACAAAATCCGCATCAGGTGGAAAACTGACAGATCTGGATTCAAACAGATACACGGATTATTGGATGGGTCATTGGAGTTTGATTTTAGGTCATGCAAAAGCCAAAGTCGCACGTGCTGTATCAAAACAGCTGCGCCGCGGATGGATGTATGGAACGGTGAACGAACCTACACTTGCATTCTCTGAGTCAATATGTAAAACTGTCAAAGCTGCAGAACGGATACGTTATGTTACATCAGGTACGGAAGCAACCATGTATGCGGTCAGACTTGCACGCGCAGCTACTGGAAAAAAAATCGTGGCAAAAATAGACGGCGGGTGGCACGGGTATACATCAGAGCTGTTAAAAACCGTAAACTGGCCGTTTAAAATACCGGAGAGTGGCGGTCTTGTTGGATCTTCAAACATTATTTCCGTTCCGTACAACGATATAGATGGAACGCTTGACATTTTACGCCGTGTTGGAAAAAATTTGGCAGGTGTTATAATAGAACCTATGTTGGGAGGCGGCGGATGCATACCCGCGGATGCAGACTATATGCAAAGCGTTCAGGAATTTGTACACAAGTGCGGAGCTCTTTTTATGCTGGATGAAATTGTTACCGGATTTCGTTTCAGATACGGATGCATTTATCCGCAAATGAAACTTGATCCTGACATCGTCACACTTGGAAAAATAATTGGCGGAGGATTTCCAGTGGGTGCAATATGCGGCAAAAAAGAAATAATGAAATTATCTGACACCAACGCCCATTCAAAAACTGACAGAGCATACATAGGGGGCGGAACGTTTTCGGCAAATCCTGCAACCATGTCTGCTGGAACTGCCACGTTGGATATTCTCAAAAAAAACGGATCCGGGATTTATTCAAAAATTGGTTTGTTGGGCAGGGAGACATCTCGTAAAATTGCAAAAGCGTTTGACGGCAGGGTAATAGTCACCGGAAAGGATTCCATGTTTATGCCCCATTTTACGCAAAAATCCGGAATTTACAAAGTCAAAAACGCCTCGGATGCTGCCAAATGCGATACTGCCGCCCTCTACAGATATCATTTTTCGCTTATCGCACGTTCGGGAATATTTTTTCTGCCCGGCAAGCTTGGAGCAATCTCAGATGCGCATACAAAATCAGATGTAAACGCCCTGGTGACAGCCACTGAAAAATACGCCCAAAATACGTCCTGAATGCGCATCTAATTGCATACCATATAACAAACTTGAATAAAAGGAGATGTCGCATCATATACGATGTTTGGTAAAAAAATAGATTCAAAGGAATTGGAAAGACAGGGCATGGCAATGTTGCGAAGAAATCAGCCAAAGGCAGCAGCTGCACTCTTTGGTCAGGCCATAAAGCAGGATCCGGACAACAGACAGGTTCACTATAACAGGGGAATTGCCCTCAATCAGATCCGAAAATATTCCGATGCGATAACGTGTTTTGATGAGGCACTCAGACTTGATCCGGAAAATATCGCATCTTTGAACAACAAAGCAATAGCCATGGCAGAACTTGGCAACATTGACGGGGCCAAATTATGTTATTCTGATGCAATAAAATTTGACAGACGGTATGCTCCGGCACATTTCAATCTAGGAGTTTTGTTAGACAGAATTGGAGAACATGAGCAAGCTCTTGCCAGTCTTGAGACAGCTATCAGACTTGATTCTGGAAAATCATCAATAAAGTTTTACATCGGCATAGTATACGGTAAACTTGGACGGCATGAGGAAGCTCTGAAATGTTTTCATACAGTACGCAAATCAGAGCACGGACACGCGGATGCAGAATTCCACGAAGGCATAGAGCTTGCAGAATTGGGACGCCATGAGGAAGCGCAGAAAATTTATGCCAGACTTCCAATACGCCATCAGGGAAACGCGCCGCTAGAATATGCCAAGGCAAGAAGCTATGCTGCGGTGGGAAAATACGACATGGCCGCAGAAAGACTAAGGGTTGCTGCCAAAAAAGATTCAAAGACTGTGAAACGATGGGCCTTGGAGGAAAAAGCCTTTGATGCTATGCGGGAAGATTCCAGATATTCAAAGATTCTGTGACTAGAGTATTTTTTTGCGCGTCGCATCTATCCGCATTATGCGTATTTTTTTGGACGATCCTACAAGCCTCGCCTCGTATATTGGAACGTACAACATTACAATACTTTGAGGTTCAAAGTGTTCTTCAAGATTTCTCATTTTGGATTTTGGTATGTCTTTTAAAATTCGTTTCAGCATGGTTACCGCATCGGTTGTTGAAATTTCATGCTCTTTTGTTTTCTCCGCTGCCAAAACCTTTGAGCCGTAGCTTTCCATAACTTTTTGATCCATCGCATATGGCAGGTTTTCGAGCCGTTTTCCATGATGATCCAGATACAGCGTCCCATCGTTTTTTACAAACATGTGTTCTTCAAGATCCAAATTTATGACGCGTTTTCCATCGGTGTTTACAAGTTTGGAAAGTTTTGATTTTTTTGAAACTTCAAACGTGTCAGGGCCCACAATCACTTCTTTGACGTTGCGGTCCACTTTTATCTTGTGTACCGCTTTTCGGTAATAATTTGCAGAATACGAACCGGATACTATCAGTATTGGTTCGTATACAAGGGAAACAGAATGCAGGTGGATTTGGCTTTTTTTTGGCCTGAGAAGAGCGGTGCCAAACTGTGAGGTTTTTTTTGATTCAACCAATCGCATTGCATCTTCCAGAGTCATCTTGCGCAAGAGTACCAAAGTTTTTGTGATATTCTCCATATCCCATATCGAAGCTTCTTCGTATTAAGGATGTCCGATTCCGTTAAATTATATAATCAAACGTATGATGCACAGTCATGAAAGCTGGAAGTTTTGTAAAAAAAGGAACCGTAAAAAAAGTAAGTCCAGATTATTTTACCGGCAAAGTATCACTGCAGATGGTTTCAGTCAGTCCAAAACCAAAAGAAACGGACGTTTTGCACGTAAAATTCCACGAAGGATCTAGGACAAAAATACATTTCCATACGTCCGGGCAGATGCTCATTGTAACCAGCGGTGCAGGAAGTCTTGTAACGTATTCCAGCAGAAATAAAAAACCTCCGTTTAAGACAAAAATAAAAGAAAAGATCCCACTGCACACAGGATCAATTGTGTATGTGCCTGCAGGAACACTTCATACGCACGGTTCCGTGAAAAAGACAGAGTTGTTTTCCCACATTGCGCTTAATCTTTCAGGCAAAGGAGGCACTTTCAAAACGTCATGGTATGAATCAGATTCTGCCGGAACTGTAACCAAAAAGATCTGATCCCCAAGGCAGAATTTGTGCACCGTGTACGGATTTGTACAATCATTTTTAAAGATCCATGTATGTATTCTGTCGTGGACGAAAAAGAAGCGTATGGGGTTTTAAAACTGGAATACGGCGCAGAGCCAGACAAAGTAAAATTAGCATATCGCAAAATGGCGTTAAAACTGCATCCGGACCGTAGCGGCAGTAGCGTTGAGTTTAAACAAATTATAAAAGCATACGAAATACTCAAATCCTCCCCCGCAAAATCCGCCAAAAAACCTGCACCTAGTCCCCGCAAAAGCCAGTGGGGTGCCACCCGGCCGCAGGATCCGCCAGAGCAGGACTGGTCAAAATATACCAAAGAGTACGAACATAATGAAAAATTTTGGACCGAATACGAACGCAAGTTTTGGGATGATTACGGAAAATTCATGGATAAAACCCGTGAAAAACCGCAGGATGATGGAGACGAGGTAAAGCGCCCAAACCTTGCAGTAAAAATCGAACCCAGTTTGTGTATTGGATGCTGCAGTTGCGAAGTCATAGCGCCAAACGTATTTTCAATAGACAGTAGCAAACATACAAATCCAAAATCCACCGTACACAACAGACACGGTGCCAGTCTTGAAAAAATCATGAATGCCGCCGAGACCTGCCCTACAAAGGCAATATCGGTTGGCAACATTACCACCGGGGAAAAACTGTACCCGTTTTAGGCAGAACATACCGCATCGTATGCATGTTCAGATTGTTCTTTGCTTACTGGATTTTTGCCAAACATACTATGTACCGGTCCGGCTCCGTCGTTTTTATCGCGAGGTATGAGATGAACGTGTACGTGGGGAATTTCCTGCCCACTCTCCCTGCCGTTGTGTGCGGCAACCAAAGTCGAACCTGTCAGCGTATCCACTTTTTTTATCATGTTTTGTACAAGTCCAAACAAATCGGCGCATTCGGTGCCGCTTAAATCCTGTATTTTTTCACAGTGTCTTAACGGTACGATTAGAACGTGTCCGGCCGCCACCGGAAACGCATCCATGAATGCAATGGAGCTTTGAGTAGATCCAACCGTTTTTGCAGGCACTATACCGGAGACAATATCACAGAATATGCACGGTTCAGGCATTACGCATCTATTCTGCAATTACCGCCCATGCAAGATCGCGGCCGTATTTTATGGTGACAGTATCCCCTGTGCGTGCAGTACAATCGAATATTGTTTTTGACGTAAGATCCTCGGATTCTGCATAACATACGCCGTCATGATTTGCAAGTATTACGACTTTTTCGTAGACGTCCTCGCGTATCAGATTCCAAAACGGAAAAACCACGGTGGCCATCACAATGCCCACTGCAAAAAAAGCTCCGATAATGATAATCGTATATTTTTTTTCCTCTTTCATTTCAGCTACCACAGGCCACCCTCGGAGCTGCGTTCGTCGGGTTTACTTTGGGGTACGTTAGCATGCGCTTTTTTCATGTGGCGCTCCAAACGTTCGGATTCGTGCAATTCCACCCCGCATATTTTGCATTTTGTACCAACGTCTTTTTTCGTCCCACGTCCAAACATACCCATGTTTGTGACGCATTCACAATACATTATAAAGGATACTTGAGGTATAATGCCGTTGACGTTCAAGAATATAGCTGTTCTAGGTTCGGGTATAATGGGTCACGGAATAGCCCAGGTTGCCGCAACTGCAGGATGCAATGTGGCTTTGCGCGACATAAAAAAAGAATTTTTGGACAAAGCCATGCAAAAGATACGCTGGAGTCTTGACAAAATGGTGCAAAAAGGCAAGATTGATTCAGAAAATGCAGATAGGATATACGGTAGAATAACCCCGCATACGGACTTGGCAAAAGCAGTAGGCGAATGTGAGATGGTGATAGAGGCGGTGCCAGAAATTATGGATTTAAAGAAAAAAGTCTATGCTGAACTAGAGGCGTCAGCTCCGGAGGATGCAGTATTTGCATCCAATACAAGCACGCTGCCCATAACGGAAATATCCCAAACGATTGCAAAACCGGAGAGATTTGTCGGAATACATTTTTTCAACCCGCCGCAACTGATGAAGCTTGTAGAGGTCATACCTGGGACAAAGACTGATGCAAAAGTGACAAAAGACATTGTTGAATTTGTAAAATTTGTTGGAAAAGAATCAGTGGTATGCCGCAAGGATGTTCCAGGATTCATAGTAAACAGGCTTTTCATACCTATGGCTCACGAGGCGTGTTATGAAGTTGACCGCACCGGTGCAAGCTTGGAGGAGATTGATTCTGCGTTCAAATTTTCACTTGGATTCCCAATGGGAATATTCGAGCTTGCAGATTTTACTGGTATGGATGTAATGCACAAGGCTACTTTTGAGATGCATCAGCGCGATGCAAAGGTTGCAAATCCACATCCCAGAATAGAAGAGATGTTTAATGTAAAAAAATTGGGCAAAAAATCAGGCGAAGGGTTTTACCAGTATTCAAAAGAAAACTATGAACGCGTAAAGTTATCCGAGGAGCTCGGGAAGAAATACAATCCCCTTCCAATATTTGCAAACCTGCTGAATAATGCCGCATGGCTTGTTACAAACGGGGCAAGCGACGTTACCGAGATTGAAAAGGCGGCAAATCTTGGACTCGGGTTAAAAAAGCCCATATTTGAGACGGCAAAAGAGTTTGGTGTTGATAAGATCATCAAACATCTTGAAAAATTTTCATCCGTATACGGAACTTTTTACGAGCCCGATCCAATGCTACGATCCATGTCCGCATAAGGCGAGCGCGGTTTTCACAGCTTCAGCGGGCGTATCAGCTCCACGCACCGGGAATTTTTTCCGGTAATCCATGTATTTTCCATCATACTCGTCTGCCATTCCGCCAGTACCACGTATTGCAACCATTGGACGCTCGTACATGTACGCGGCACACATTTCAGATAGCGTGCCAGCTCCTCCCCCTATGATTATCACCGCATCAGCTGACAAGGCGTTGAGAAAATCCCTGGCATATCCCATTCCGGTTGGAAGTACCACGCTGCAAAATTCATTTTCCTCACCGCGCTTATTTTGTGGCAGCACCCCCACGGTTATTCCGCCTGCCTCTTTTGCACCCTTGGACGAGAACCGCATTACGCCTCCAAGACCTCCAGTAATCAAAACAGCTCCGGATTGTGCAATTTGTGCGCCCGTATCGTATGCAATTTTTTCATGATCTGCCGTACAGCCGGACTCGTTGTGCCCTATAACGAGTATCTGTACGCGTCCGTTCATGTACTGTCCATAGAAAAGGATATTAAATAATATTATCACGGCTAATCATGGAAAAACGTACAATACCGGTCTGTTGCACCGATGCCCAATACCGCGCAATATCAAAACATGCAATGGAGCACGGCATGACGGATGCGGGCCAAGCACTAGAAGATCTTCTCAAAGAGCAAGAATAAGCGAATAGAATGCCGGGTTTGCTCACCTATAGTTATATTATGATTTTACCCCTGTTTTGGCATGGTCGCAAAAAAGGATATTGCACAGATTCTATCAGGTTACAAAAATCCGCGCATAGGCGTTCTTGGCAGCCATTCTGCCCTAGAAATAATGGACGGGGCAAAAGACGAGAATTTTCAAACCGTGGTATTTTGTCAAAAAGGACGGGAGGCGCCGTATAAAAAATTCTCAAGAATAGCGGACGAAATAATCGTGATGGATAAATTTTCAGACATGGCAGGTGCAAAGGCGCAGAAAAAAATGGTGTCAACTGACACCATAGTGGTTCCGCACAGATCCCTTACCGCGTATCTTGGATACAAAACAATCGAAGAAAAATTCAAGGTTCCAATTTTTGGCAACAGAATGCTCTTTCGAGCTGAAGAGCGCGACGAGAAGAGAAACCAGTATTATCTTTTAAAAAAAGCAGGCATACGGTACCCCAGAATTTTTTCAAAACCCGGCGAGATAAACGCACCTGCAATTGTAAAAGTGCAGGAGAAAAACCGCAAGATGGAGAGGGCGTTTTTTACCGTAATGTCCCCCAAAGACTATGTGGAAAAATCCGAAAAAAAGATAAAAGATGGCATGATTTCGCGCGCAGGACTGCAAAAAGCTAGCATTGAGGAGCTTGCAATAGGAACGTACATGAATTTTAATTATTTTCACACCCCCATATCGGACGGTGTAGATTTTATCGGCATAGAGAGGCGCCTGCAGACAAACGTGCACGATTTTAACGCGCTTCCCGCAGCACAACAAATGCAGATGGGCTCTATTGAATTGCAAAACATAGAGGTGGGACACACACCCGCAAGCATACGCGAGTCGTTGTTGGAAAAAGTGCTTGCCATGGGTGAGAAATTTGTCAGGGCCGTGAAAAAAGAATATCCTCCCGGAATAATAGGTCCTTTTTCACTTCAAAGCGTCATAACGCGCGATTTGGAACTAGTGGTGTATGATGTATCCCTGCGGGTTCCAGGTAACCCCATAGTGGCCACGACCAGTCCGTATACAAAATACCAGTACGGTCAGACGTTTGGAATCGGCAGGCGCATAGCTATGGAGATTAGGCAGGCAATCAACGAAGGCAGTCTTGGAAAAATTACAACCTAGGCTTCAAGTTTTTCCTTTAAAAGCGTGTTTTTAACCAGTATGGGTATTCCGTAAAAGACGGCCAGTGCCACAGCATCCGATGCCCTGTAATTTCGCAACACGGTGTCTTTTTTTCCCGTAAGGTACAGGTTTGCCCGCAGAGCCTCGCCGCTCTCGTATATCTTGACTTTTACAAGTATGTCGCCGTTTTGTTCGCACATGTCCTCAAACATTGCATATATTGTGGACGATCTCTCCCCGCCGTTTGAAAAAGATTTTATGTGTTTGGCAACTTCGCCAGAAAACGAGCGCATTATAAACTCCCTGCCGTCATCGGATGTTAAAATCAAAATACCTTCAAGAGCATACGGATCCACGAATCCCACATGGCCAAGTTTGGCCGTTTCATAATCTGGATTTTCTCGCTCATCCATGCGCATACGGTTACGGAACATTCTTTGGATATAAACATGACATGTGATCGCCTCGCTTGTTAAAATACAAGATAAAGACCAGCGTTTGTATGTCAAGTGAATCCCGAAAATCGGTATCATATGTTCTAACCAAATCAGTCTCCGTGTACATGGATCCTGATGTTTTAAAACTTCCCGCATTTACCCCCACACAGCAGGCGGTCACACACTTGCAGCATTACGAGCGCGACGACATTATAGTTACCGATGCGTTAGACAAACCCATCGGCATTGTAACTGATCAGGACATTCTCAACAAGGTAAGCGACAAAAATGTGTACGCTGAGACCACCACTTTGGAGGATATTATGAGCTCGCCGCTGATTACAGTTACGCCAGGAACGCAGATTCAAAACGCTTTGCACATTATGCGGGACCGCAACGTACGTAAGCTTCCAGTGATGGATAAAAAAGGCAAAGTTTTGGGAATAATCAGCCAGCAGAAAATAGCCGAAGTAATACGCAATGCGACAATCACGCCTCCAAGATTAATCAGCCCCCCGGTAAAAGCCATTTTGGGAAATCTGGGATTTGTTCTCCAGTTTTCAGGCGTGCTTATTCTGATTCCGGCCGTAGTGGCAACCATCCTAAACGACACTGTAACTGCCACAGGAATATACCTGACTACGGTCATGTTGCTAGTTTCCGGATTTTTTTTAAATTCGTACGGCGAAAAATCCAGTCTGAATATGCGGCAGGCTTCCATACTGGTGTTTTCCAGCCTGTTTATTCTCACACTTTTTGGCACCGTCCCGTATCTGTACGTGTCCACGTTTGAATATGAAACTCCAATAGAGGCGTTTGCAAGCGGATTTTTCTCCAGCGCCGCAGGGTTTACCACCGGAGGCATATCGCTTTTCGATTCCCCGGAGGATTTGCCGCAGAGTTTCACGTTTTATCGCAGTTTTACGCAGCTGGTCGGAGGCATGAGTTTCATTTATCTTGTAATTACAGCCTTTTATCCGGAGGGAAAACTACAAACCATGCGCGGGTTTATATCCGGTAAAACGCTGCATCTTCGCGAGCTTTTCGGAACAATCATAGTGATATTTTCCATATACATAATGATATTTGTCGCCATACTGTACGGTTTTGGTGCAACAGACATCATAGACAATGTTTCACTAGTAATGAGCACTGTGGCGACAGGAGGATTTGTCCCATCATCAACGATGCTTGCAGATATGATATGGCAACAGCACGCAACGCTGATGGCAGCCATGATACTTGGCGCCCTTCCGTTTACATTCCACTATGGTTTTTTGCGCAAAAGGTTCATGCTCACAAAGATTGGCAAGGAGGTTTTGGTTTATTTTGCCGTTTTGGCAATAGGCGCGGCATTATTCATGTGGGTCGGAGGTTTTGGGTATTTTGAGGGAATGTTTTATGCAATATCGGCCGGAACCACCGCAGGTCTGCAGATAAGCAATCTTGACGGAGTAAGCGGAGTAGGATACGCCGTGCTGATAATTCTAATGTTTGTGGGCGGATGCGGTTTTTCCACGGCAGGCGGCATAAAGATATTCAGACTGATGCAGATGAGCAACGTCGTATTATTTGTCCGCCGTTCCACAAGAAACGATATGAGTAAGGATGAAAAAAAAGAAATGATGACGGCGCTTGTTCTCATTCTGCTCTTCCCCATAATTGCGTTCGGTACTGCCGTTCACCTAGAGACCATAACGGGGGCGGATTTTGATGAATCATATCTTGAAGCAGTAGGCCTCATAACCACCGGTGGACTCTCCACAGGGGCCATTACCATAGATGTCGATCCGGCCTCAAAGATAGGGATGAGTTTTCTGATGATATTTGGAAGGCTTGAGATAATTGCAGTTATTTACATATTTTATCCAAGACTTGCCACATAGGGTTTAATGCCCGCCGCCCCGTGCATGCTGCATGGCTGGAAAGGCTGCCGTGTTTGCAGGATTCATATCAATTGCCGTGTTATTTCTTACATATTCAAGATACCAGAATCCCGAGATGATAACGCCGGAGGCTTTTGATGACATACAGCGCCTAGCATACGGGTTTTATGCCGTGTTTGCAGCCTCGTTTGCAAGCATTGCGTATGGGCTGTACTCGTACCACCGGCAAAAATTGGCCAGCAGTCCAAGATCAGGGCGTATGTATGCCATAGCATTTGTTACGAATAATTCCAGGGCAAAAATTGCATTCGTTGTTACTTTTATCGCATACGGGGTTTTTTTCTCAGCAACTTCCGGTACGCTGGTATACCAGCCAGAGGTGGATTTTTCATACCATTATGGGGTAAAGATACCCTCGATTCAGGTAATTCCATGCTGTGATGCTGCCGGATACATGCCAAAGATTCTCGTGTACGCCGGAGAGCATACCGGACTGCAGATAATACCCATCAACATTATTTTGCAGACAACTGTATCATATTTGGTGGCGTTAAACACGGCAATTGTGGTAGGTGCCACGCGCGTTTCCAGCAGAAAGAAAGGAATTACCTGTGCGAGTGCGGCAGCGGGTCTTTTTATCGCATGTCCCTCGTGCGTTGGTTCAATACTTTCGGTTTTTGCAGGTATTGCAGGCGGCATTGTTTTAACTGCTGCACTTGTGCAGCTTCAGACTCTGTTCATAGCCGCAAGCATACCTATTTTGGCCGTAATGCCTTTCATTATCGCATCCAGACTTGAAAGAAACGTATGCGGTATGCAGGATTAGTTTAATGTCCGAAGCTTTGAGAGTACCAGATCAAATATCATCTCATCATCCAAAAAAAGATGTGGAATTCCCTGTTCCGTGCAGCCCGCACCAGATTCCTTGTCGCTTGTGATAAAGAACATTTTATGTTCTTGTGCGTATTTTAATATGGAATAGTCTGAGCTGATATTGTGCGTCGCTTTTAGTTCCCGTGCGCTGTACGCATCAAAGTTTTGGCTTTTTAGCATTTCCACCCATTTTTCATGCATTTCATCCACAAGTATTTTCATACCATATGCACCCGTTATTCTTCGTATACGGCGCTGTTGCTACGCACCATTTTTGGCATGATTCCAGATATCAATTTTTTTACTTTGTTTATTATCTGGACGCGTTCAACCACCCCTATCTCTGGTTCAAGCGTAAAGTATATCGTATAATCCGCAGGATACAGCACAATCTGCGTAAGTTTTTCCCGCTCCACGTGTATGTAACGCACCTTGCCGAGGCTGGTATCAAATTCTTTGTGTATTTTGCGCCTCTTTGCAACTTCTTTACAGAAATATTCCTCCTCTTGTTGTGATTTTAAATTGGTTTTTCCGCTGTTCATTATTCCTTCTACAACATTGCCGTTCTTGTCTATGATTGATGCAAAACGGACTCCGGGATCAACTGTTATTATTTCCTCCACCAGTTTTAGCACCGGGGATTTACTATTCGACATGTGTGATATTGGCAGTCATCAAATATAATTGATGCATATCATACATATAAAATTCGCATTATGTTACGCATAAACATGTTTGATTTTTGCAAAACAGACCACGGTGGGCGTGGGGTTATTCTCGATCTATGAAATCTTCAGCTTTTGGCGGATCGGGTGCAAGTCCTTTGCGTTTTCTAATATCCTGCACGGCCGTAGCCATGATTGATTTTGGTATCTCTGCCCACAATTTGAAGAATGTGTTCCACATTGCCTTGCCAGCTGTCTGACCACGCATGTCATCAGAGAGTGAAAATGTCTCAGATGCAGGTATTTCGCCAGTTACAATGCTGATTATTCCTTTTTGTGCCATGTCTAATACTTTGCCGCGTTTGCCGGAGAGAACCTGTGCAACGTTGCCCACCATGTCCGGCGGAACCCGAACCTCTATACCGAGTATTGGTTCCAAGAGTGCCGGCTGCGCCATGAGTGTAGCACCCATGCATGCCCTTCTAGATGCAGGACCAAGCTGCGAGAGTCCGCGGTGTGCCGGATCCTCGTGCGGAGTAAAATGGGTAAAGAGGAATTTACAGCCGCGCAACTGCTCTTTTGCCAGTGGACCCTCCTTTGTTACATCGTCAAATCCAGAAAGAATCGAGTCTGTGGATTCTTGGACAAACTGCACACCTTTTGTGGCGTTTATCATTACGTTTCCGCGCGAATCAAACCGCATGACGCGCTTGCACGTATCTGTATCCCATCCGTGTTTCTTTAACAATGTTACAACTTCTTTTTTGTCCTTCATGTCGCTAATTTCGCCTGTTCTTATCATGTCTGCGATTGCCGGTTCCAGTGGCTCCACTTTCATGAATATCTTGTTGTGGCGGTTTGGTGATTTTGACATTATTGGTTCGCACGATCCCCTAATTGTTTCTCTGTAATTTATGAGGGGCTCGGATGTTACAATTTCAACTTTCTGGTCGCGTATGAGGTTTGTTGCAATGTCAAGGTGAAGCACACCCATGCCGGCTATAATCGTCTCCCCGCTTTCCTGATCAATTTTTACCACAAGATTTGGGTCTTCTATTGTAAGTTTCTTTAAAATATCCACAAGTTTTGGCAGATCTTTTGGGTGTTTTGGCTCTATGGCAATCTGGACCACCGGTTCGGAGACGTACTTTATGCCTTCAAACATCTGTATATCTTTTATCGATGAGATTGTGTTTCCCGCACGAGCTTCAGTCAGACCAAGCAGTGCGGGTATGTTTCCTGCTCCAAGCTCTCCAACCTGTTCTCGCTGGTTGCCCATGAAAAAGTTGACAGATTGGATTCGTCCCTCACGTTTTGCGTCAATGATGTTTATAGTATCCCCGTCTTTTAGTGTGCCCGAAAAGAGCCGCCCAATTGCCACAGGACCAGCAGCCGGATCCAGTGCCATGTTTACTATCATCATTACGGCCGGGCCGTTTTCATCGCAGTTTAGTATAGACTTGCCAATGTCAGATTCAAGATCGCCTTTCCAAATTTTTGGGATTCTATATTTTTGTGCCACGTGCGGTGGAGGGTGGTGTTTTACAACCATTCCCAATATGGCCTCTGCAAGCGGAGCTTTTTCCGCAAGCTCTGCCACTTTTTCGTTTTTGTATGCGTCAATTACATCCTTGAATGAGATTCCTTTTTCCTTCATCATATCCATGTTTATCGCCCACCTGTCTTTTGCAGAACCAAACGTGACGCTGCCGTTTTTTATTGCAACTTTCCACTCATCCTTGTATCCGGGCTCACCGTAGGCGTCTATCAATTCGTTAAAATTTGCCACAACCGTGGCAAGTTTCTCCTGCATTTTCTCAGGCGTGAGGCGGAGTTCTTTTATGAGTCGATCTATTTTATTTATGAAAAAAACTGGCTTTACCCTCTCTTCCAACGCCATCCGGGTCACAGTCTCAGTTTGCGTCATTATTCCTTCCACCGCATCGCACACGACAACTGCTCCGTCTATTGCACGAAGGCTTCGAATTACCCTTCCGGAAAAATCAACGTGTCCGGGCGTATCTATCATGTTTATGACATATTCTTGATCATCTTTGGTAAAATGCAGAGTAACGTTTGCCTGCACTATGGTAATGCCCCGTTCCTGTTCGGCTTTCATGGCATCCAAAGCTAAGGCGGTTCCTGCCGCAGAAGGTGCTATAATTCCAGAATATGCCAAAAGGCTGTCACTCATGGTTGTTTTCCCGTGATCAACGTGCGCAATTACCCCAAAATTGCGGATTTGATTCTGGTTTTTGATGATCTTTAATACCTGATCAGTTGACTTGTATTTTGCCACATTAGCAAGCCCTCTTTGTTGGGTATTAAACCTTGTCGGATTTCCGCGATATGATGTTACATCATGCCCAGAATTTACACAATAAATAAAAATGTGTACAAGATATCGCAAGATGCCGACATCATACTTTCCGGCATATGGTTTGCAATGCAATCAATATAAAACGCGTTTGGAAAAATTTTACACCATAATATCCCTAGTTTTTATACCCACGCGATAAAAACTGTACATGAAGGTAACGGTAGGTCACACGCCGGATTCTGATGATGCCTTTATGTTTTATGGAATGCTCGAAGGTAAAATCCCGTCACCAGGTTTTCAGATAGAACATGTAATAGACGATATTGAAGAATTGAACAAACGTGCCCTAAACAACGAGCTTGATGTGACAGCCGTATCCATCCATGCATGTGCATACATGCCAGATTATGTAATGCTCCGCAGTGGAGGTAGTTTTGGCATAGGATACGGGCCAATTATAACGGCAACCAAGGACATCGATCCAAACTCGCTCAAGGATCTTAAAATTGCAATACCGGGAAAGATGACCTCGGCATATCTGCTTTTGCGCCTCATGATAGGTGAATTTGAGTACAGTGAGATGAATTTTAATGACATACCAGCTGCCGTTTCGGCAGGCAGCGTCGATGCAGGGCTTGTCATACATGAGACACAGCTCTCTTACGGCAGCGAAGGAATTAAAAAAATTGCAGATGTGGGTTCATGGTGGGACAAGACGACCGGGGGTCTTCCAGTACCACTTGGAATAAACGTCATCCGCGAGAGCATTGGTGCTGACACCATACGCAGTTTTGATTCATACTTGCAGGAATCCATACAATACGCCCTGGATCACGAGGAAGACGCCTTAGAATACGCCATGCAATACTCCCGTGGCAAACCAAGGGATCTTATATCCAAATTTGTAAAAATGTACGTCAATCCCGTAACGGTAAACATGGGTGCAAAAGGCGAAGAATCCATAAAAAAATTCTTTGATATGGCAAAAGGTATAGTTCCAGAATACACTCCAAAGATTGCGGATGTATAAGATAAATTCAGCTATACAAACAGCATATTATGGTGCGGATTGATGCAAAGTTTGCCATAGGTGGTACAATTATGATTGCCATAGGCATAGCATTATCCATGCATTTGGATTCTGTCACACCCGTTGGCATACACGGTATGACCGATGAAGAGATAGAAGATTTGCTCTTTGAGCAAACGATATACGGAGATGTTGGAAAATTGGTTGCAATTTTGCTCGGAATCGGTTTGCTGCTCGTACTGCTTAGTTTTGGAACCAAAATGCCAAAACGGGGCGGCAAGAAAAATGATGACGGCAATATGAAAAAATTATAATATCTGCAGATTAGAATTTTCGGATTGTTTCAAAGAACGTATTGCGCTGTTCGGGAATGCGTCCTATTTCAGATGCAATGCGTGCCAAATCTTCGATTGATGAAGAGGTGGGTTTTCCGGCGGCCTTGTATATCTCCTCGGAAAACGCAGTCCCTACAAGATCATTTCCGCCATTACACAACGCCACCTGTGCAAGTTTTTTTCCATATGCCACCCAGTATACTGAAATGTTGTCCAAAGCTCCGGCAAGAAAGATGCGTGACAATGCCATGACTTTAAGATCGTATATTGACGAGCATTCTTCAACCACGTTGCCCTTTTTTTCAAGTTCCGTATTATCCAGACTGAATTTTAGAGGTATGAATGTGATAAATCCTTTTGTTTTTTCCTGCAGTTTGCGTATTTGCAACAAATGATCCACCACGTGTTTGGGTTTTTCCACGTGTCCGTAAAGCATTGTGGCGTTTGACCGTATTCCCAAATTGTGTGCAATTTCCACCGTGTCAAGCCATTCCTGTCCGGTGCACTTGCCACGAATTATGTTTTTTCGTACGTCATCATCAAATATTTCCGCACCACCTCCTGGCAATGAGTCTAGTCCTGCATCTTTTAGTCTTGAGAGTATTTCCTTGACGGAGTTTTTTGTAAGTTTTGAGAGATAAAATATTTCCGCCGCTGTAAACGCCTTTATGTTCATAGATGGATGAGATTTTTTAATTACGCGCATCATGCTTTCATAATAATCAAGTTCTAGTTTTGGATGAAAACCTCCCACAATGTGCACTTCGGTGGCACCCATACGTTCGGCCTGATCCACGCGTATCTCCATCTGTTCTGGTGTGAGCGTGTATGCATCATCTTCGGAACCTTTACGATAAAATGCGCACATTTGGCAGCTTGCCGCACATACGTTGGTGTAATTCATGTAATATGAGGCTACAAATGTAACCTTGTCTCCTACGCTACGTTTGCGGATAATATCGGCTGTGGCGCCAAGAATGTGCTCATTTTCTTCAAACAAGCTCAGACCGTCCTTGAGTGAAAGTTTTTCCCCGGCAAACACTTTTTCCAATGTAGGCGACGTACCAATCAGCTGTTTTAGCATGAATTATCATTTTCTGTATGCAAATATATAACTAACAACACCTTTTTGACAAGGATTATTTATCACGGTTAATGCAATATCGTATGGTTATGCCGCTGACAAACGAAGATAGGCCCAAATGTTACATGTGTGCAAAAGATTTTACAAATATTGAAAAACTTCGTGAACATCAGAAAAACGATCACGGTTCAGTCCAGGATTCAGTACAGGAACACGGTTCGGCACCGGGCGATGTTACAGTTTTTTAGCAATATTTGTGCTAGGTTTTAGTGTTTTTTTCAATTCTTGCAATTTTGTACACACGTTATCACGCATTTCTGCAAAATCACCGTCTGCCTTGACGGCCGCATCAAGAAAATTCATCGCTTCGTCATTGTGCCCCATTTCCGCATGTGCACATCCAGAGTTTGCAAGTGCCGCAGCATGTCTAGGACTAATGTCAAGAGCACGTTTGTACATTTCAACTGCCTTGTTGTATTTTCCAAATGAGTGAAATGCAGATCCGGCGTTTACAAGAATGTCGGGATTTTTTGGAGCAGATTCTAGTACAAGTTTGTACAATGATATAGATTCTTTTTCCCTTTCTGCAGATACAAGTGTCAGAGCTTTGTCAGCCATAATCTTCACATTTCCTTTGGATATTTTTAATGCCTCATCATATACTAATAGTGATTCATCATAATGTTCTTCTTCGGCAAGTTCTGCCGCCTTTGCGGTCAGTTTTTCAATTCGCACATCGTCTCTCAACATATGTCATACGAATACGGTACAAATTAGCGTATCGATTGGTTTGCAGTTATGACGCTTGTTTATCCCTCGGATCAATCTGCAGAGACTTGTTAAAACATTCCAACGCCTCATTGTATCTGCCCAAACTCCGCAAAGCTGCACCTTTGCCGTTTAACATATCAGGATTATTTGGGTTTTCAATCAACGCCTGTTCAAAATGGGATAATGCGTTCTGGAATTGTCTCTCTTCCAATAGATGCATGCCCTTTGAATATAGATCGTCTGAATTCATGCCATTATACGACTTGGATATGTTTTAAAGATAACCCCCGCATATACATGGTTTAAAACTTGGTTTGTACAATCCCCACATAATGTACGAATGTAAGATGAATCGTTTGGTGCTAGTTGCTAGTGTATGCATATTTTTATTTTCAATATCAGATGCGTATGCAGAAGATCAAATTCCCGTGCTACAAACTCGGGACTTGATCATCATTTTTGGATCATTTGTGGCAGCTATGGTGGCTTTGGTCATCTACATTTCACGTGATGCCATACTGCATCGTAAGAATCGATACGATGCCAGCAAACTGGATTCACAGAAAAACCGCGATTATGAAAAATACCATTCCGAATGGAACGACGACTGGGGGTGGAGGGAAAACAGGCAAAAGAAACACAGGTACAAAATATCCAAGGATGAAGAATATTACAACATACTGGGTGTGAAAAAAAATTCCACCATGGACGAGATAAAATCAAAATACCGTGAACTTGCAAAAAAATCCCACCCGGACAAAAATATTGACAAGGATTCTGCACGCATGGTGATGATAAACCGGGCTTACGAGGTGTTGTCCAACAAATTGTTACGCAAAGAATACGACGAATATCTAGATGGCAGTTAATATTCAAGCAGAGTAAATGTAATCTCCACCACAGAATCAGTTTCCATGCTGGAAGTAAGATTTGCATGCAGTGTTTCTTGGATTTCTCCTGCAGTTGCCGTTATTGTTACATCGGCAGAATCACGGTTAGGACCAAGCATCGATTTTCCCGCCAAATCAAGAATTGATTTTGACTGTACCGATCCGCTTAGACGCCATTGATCGTCCCGGCCGCGCCATATGCGTACAGAATCAAGATCAAAATCACAGTCTCCTATGCGTGCAGATGCTGCAATATTTTTTTTCAGTTTGGCAATCGCATCATTCAATCCCATGGAATATTTTCAATATGTGTCAGATATGTGTCTAACTGTAAGAATAATATCAAATAGATTTTATACGTAGTTTGGAAAGATACAACATGCAGCTTGGGGGCAAATTGGAGATAAAATCACCGCAAAAAATTGCAAAGTTTCTTCATGAAGAGCACACAGGTAGAATTGCGTCGATTGGCAAAGACGGATTTCCACAGATCATACCCATGAATTTTGTCCATATTGACGGGTTTATCTATATGCATTCCCACATACGCGGTGAAAAAATAAGCAACATTACACAAAATTCCAAAGTGGGTTTTGAAACAGATCGTGAATTGGAATTTTTGCCTTCGTATTTTGAGAATCCAAAAGACGCTTCATTTGCAGATACTCTATACATAAGCGTGGTCATAAAGGGTAATGCATCATTTGTGACAGATAAAACAGAATCGGCAATGGCATTAAACGGACTCATGGAAAAATATCAGCCGGAAGGAGGATATGAAAAAATCACAGATACGGATGATGTTTTATCACATGTTTCAGTCATAAAAATAATTCCAAATCAGATACGGGGCAAGTACAAGATTGGCCAAAATGTGAATACGGACAAGAGAGAGGATCTGGCAAAAAAGATATTTGAAAGAAATCCACATGCTGTAGAAACACTCAAAATCATGGGTTTTGAAATAATAAAAGACATGCCGGTCATGACAAGTGAGCCTGACTGGTAATGCCGTATCAGTTTTAAAGCGGTTTTGAGTTGTCTTAATGTTGGATCTGCCTTCAAATCCCAAAAAATTGCGCTGCAATATAGAGGATATGATCAAAAAGAACGGCATGCCCGATCATCCTTATCTTGATATGTTAAATTATGTTGTAAAGTTATTTGAAGAAAAAGGTCTTGGTACCGAATATTACGGATATCACAACATTATGCACGAGCTGGAAGTAACCTATGTATCGATGCTTGTATCGTCTACGGATCCAAAAATTACTACAGAAGACATGAGATATCTTTATGTTGCTGCGTTGCTGCACGATTTTGAACCTCAGAAAGACAATGACAAACCACAGGAACAGGAAGTTGTCAAATTTATATCAAATGATGATACGCTACAAAAATATATTTCCAGTACAGGTCTTTCTTCAGGAATAATAAAGGCACTGATACTTAGAACTTCATACCCGTGGGAAGGGAATATTGCAGCGGATGCCACTCGTGCCATAGAAGCGTGCATGCCAGAAGGATATAATCGCAATGAGTTATTTGAGAAAGGATGGTTTTTGTCAATGATCGACAGGGTATCAGGATATTCACTTGGAGGTTTTACAAAAGGCATGGAACTGGCAAAGAAAAATTCCCATGCATTGGGATGGCATCCAGCAAATACGGTTCGAAGAACCGTGGAATATTTTGAAAGAATGATTGGTAACGAATCGGCAATGTTCAACAGGATTGTACGTCAGATGCCAAAAGTCATGCGGGATAATCTGTTGGACAACATTACATCCTTTATGAAATTGCGTCAAAAAGAGATCCATACCATGGCAAAATACTTGGACGGCGATCTTAAACTAATTCCCGTAATAGAAAAACCCCATTTACGTTCAGAGGTAAATTTTGTAAACAAATTAGAAAATCTGTACAACGAGCTTCCAGGACCGCTACAGCTTGATAGAGAACGTTTCAAGAGTACGCTTACGGATGAGAGCACCATACTTACCACGTTACGATATGGCAAATCCGACGGCAAGATCATAGGATATGCAAAGGGTGGACCGCTTGAGATGTACGATGTGGAACCCATGACAAATGATAAAAATTATGGAAAAAGCAACACCGTTTTTCTCGAATCTTTTGCAATCAAGATGGGATACTGGGGCATGCACGGCGGAAGTGAAATGCGGCACATGTTTGCTATGCAATCACATTCAAAAAATTATGCATATCTGACAAGCTTTGCCCATCGAGATGTAGTGGACATGCGCATTAGAAACTTGGAGGATACTGAATTTATAGAAAAATTTGATCCGGAAAAATGGGACTATTATAGGACAAAATTATAACAGACCGTATGCATATGGTGCGGACCCCTGTACAATGAGAACGATTTTTATGAATAAAAATAATTGATTTGAATGATTATGCACAAGATTTAATCTAAATGATCGTTGGGATGTATACTATTATGAAAACAACTGCAAATCCAGATAAAAATATCAATCCGGCATAGCTTAATGCCCGCAACCACGCGGGAGGTACTGCATCGGTGCCCACATATTTTGCAGAAACAAGTTTGATGTTAAAATAAGCCACAACTGGAGCTATTACAAACGATATGGTGGTGGCAAAATCCACCAATTCCTTGATTTTATCGCCAAATTGCATCAGCACAACAAACGAAGTGACAGCTAAAATCGACATGATTGAAACGTATTTTCTCCACGAAGGTTTTGAGATTGGTTTGGGTTTTGACATCAAAAGATCACTTATCCTTGTAATTGATCTAGTATATCCATCAAATACTGCTATTATGGTTCCAAACATTACGCTAAATGCAGATATCGATATGATTAGCTCAGACCATCCGCCTATAGTTTCGGTGTAAATTTGAACTACTTTATGTGCAAACAAACCACTGCTTGCAGGCAGATCATTTCCAGTACCGTAAAAAATATACGTTCCAAGAATCAAAAACAATACAGAGAGTGACGCCACAATTAAGTATCCAATATTAAAATCAAATAATGTTTCTTTTAAAGACGGTTTGAATTTGGTCTGTCTTATTCGTTCCAGAGTCCACAGTCCGTGCCATGCAGAAACGTCAATTGGTATCGGCATCCATCCCATAAGAGCTATAACGAAAAACAGTGTTGTACCACTCCAAATTTCAGGTGCCATAAATCCATCTGCATGTTCTGCAGGTCCAGAATATACGGCCAAAGCGAATGCAAGTACCGTGGAAACCAGTATTACAGTGGCGATTATCTTTATGAGACTGTCAAGTACGGTATATCGGCCTATGATCAGTATAATGCTACAGACTGCAAATAATACAGCTATCCCCCATATGCCAAGTGTTGTTACGCCAAACAAATTTTCCATAAATCCAGCGGTAACCAGCCCCACTGCAGCAGTGACAAAAAACATCGATGCAATTGTTATGGCAAAGTACAGACCAAGTGCCCAACGGCCAAGTTTTTTGTATCCGTCTATTAGACTAGTACCTGTTGCATTTGCATATCGCGAGCTAAATTCAAAAAACGGATATTTTAAGACGTTGGCTAAAAGTACAATAGCCACCAAACCGAATCCAAATTCGGCTCCGGCCCTAGTGGATTGGACAAGATGTGAAACACCTATTGCCGTGCTAGCAAACATTATTCCGGGTCCAAAAGTACTCATCATTCGGTGTAATTTTACGTTCATATCAGGCACATATTCATACTAGGTTATAATTTTTACAGATTTTTAGATCAAAAATGTGATCGAAGTGACACTTAATTGTAAAATCATTTTTACCACATACTGATAATATTAGTTGATTACAATATAGAGCATGACCACAGGATACTGTGTAAAATGCAGAAGCAAGAGAGAAATAGAAGGAGCAACACCAACAACTCTCAAAAATGGCAGACCAGCCGTCAAGGGAACTTGCGGCACCTGCAGTACAAAAATGTTCAGAATAGGAAAAATCTAATCAACGTCATTTTCCTTTTTTAAATACCAGTACAATTTGTACCATTTTACCCGCATAGTCTAAATGCGGTTTAGTTTTAACTAAAACATGTACGAAGATTTTTTCATATTTGCCGTTATGGTTATGATAATATCGGTTACTGGCGTCATGTCTCCAGGACCATTATTCGTAGCCAATATTGCACACGGCATAAAAGGTGGCATGAAGTCTGGATTTAAAATGGCAGTAGGCCACACAATTGTTGAAATACCAATTGTTGTAGCGTTTGGACTCGGCATCATAGTTATTGACGGAACATTATGGTTTAGGGCAGGTATTACAATTGTAGGTGCCATTGGTTTGTTTGTTTTTGTAGCAATACAGATGAAATCAGTTATGTGCTATTCCATCAAAGAACGTATTTTTGGGAATAGTCCATTAATTACAGGAATGCTACTCAGTTTCTTAAATCCGTTGTTTATTTTGTGGTGGGGAACCATAGGATTAAAGCTAATCACGGATGCAAATCAATGGGGGTTGATCGGCATATCAGCCATGTTTGCATTACATATATGGATGGATTATGCATGGATGATGTTTGTTGGGGGTATGTCTGGCAAAGCTTCCAAATTTATTACAAATAAGATATACAAAATGATTATGATTGGAACGTCCATAATATTGGTGTATTTTGGAATAATGTTTGTTGCAGACGCAATGACATATTTTACGTGAGTACGGTACTCGAGATTATTTTGTATTTAGATCTTAATTTTTCGTATAAATTATTGACGACGTGAACTTGTACTATTTTACAGGATAAAGCAATGTGACGTATTACGGAATTAATTTTTTGACAGATCTATTTCGATTGTTGGAACTTTGCGCTCTTTACCTTCATGTGTGAGTAAATCAGACGATATTCGAACATCCATTACTTTGTATCCTACTGAACCCATACGTTTTTCAATCATTTGTGAAACATCTGCAGCGTGTGTTATTTTTCTACCTCGTGCCTTTAATGTTACAGTGGATCGTATCGCAAGCTGTGTAAGCGTATGTGTCACATAAGTCATGAGAGGTTTATCACCAATGAATATTACATCATGTTCACTTGACAGAACAGATTTTTCAGATTTAGTTTCAGAATTTTTTTGGGTTGTTTTTTGTTCAGTATTATTTTCCAACATTTGTTCCGGTTTTGATAATGAAAGTGGTACATCCTCATGGGATCCTTCGTTGGAGCAACCACATGAGCCTTTGCTTTTTGTTTTGGACATTGGTTCAGGTTGGATTAATGATGCTGATGAATGTTCATGACTGGAGGATGGTTCTTTGTTGGAGCAACCACATGAGCCTTTGCTTTTTGTTTTGGACGTTGGTTCAGGTTGGATTAATGATGCTGATGAATGTTCATGACCGGAGGATGGTTCTTTGTTGGAGCAACCACATGAGCCTTTGCTTTTTGTTTTGGACGTTGGTTCAGGTTGGATTAATGATGCTGATGAATGTTCAGGTTGGATTAATGATGCTGATGAATGTTCAGGTTGGATTAATGATGCTGATGAATGTTCATGACCGGAGGATGGTTCTTTGTTGGAGCAACCACATGAGCCTTTGCTTTTTGTTTTGGACGTTGGTTCAGGTTGGATTAATGATGCTGATGAATGTTCAGGTTGGATTAATGATGCTGATGAATGTTCAGGTTGGATTAATGATGCTGATGAATGTTCATGACCGGAGGATGGTTCTTTGTTGGAGCAACCACATGAGCCTTTGCTTTTTGTTTTGGACGTTGGTTCAGGTTGGATTAATGATGCTGATGAATGTTCAGGTTGGATTAATGATGCTGATGAATGTTCATGACCGGAGGATGGTTCTTTGTTGGAGCAACCACATGAGCCTTTGCTTTTTGTTTTGGACGTTGGTTCAGGTTGGATTAATGATGCTGATGAATGTTCATGACCGGAGGATGGTTCTTTGTTGGAGCAACCACATGAGCCTTTGCTTTTTGTTTTGGACGTTGGTTCAGGTTGGATTAATGATGCTGATGAATGTTCATGACCAGAGGATGGTTCTTCGTTGGAGCAACCACATGAGCCTTTGCTTTTTGTTTTGGACGTTGGTTCAGGTTGGATTAATGATGCTGATGAATGTTCATGACCGGAGGATGGTTCTTCGTTGGAGCAACCACATGAGCCTTTGCTTTTTGTTTTGGACGTTGGTTCAGGTTCTTCGTGGGAGCAACCACATGAGCCTCCCAGGGATGTTTGTGATAATTGATCATTTTTAGACGAATCGTCAGAATTAGGATTCATTTTGGCTTTATTTTTGTCCTGAATTTCTTGTAAGATATCTTCTGCATCCGTATATGCTTTGTCTGACATGTTATGATTAATCATCAATATACCTATTATTTAGTATTTAGGTCAGAAATGTTGGCAAATTCACGTAGTGATGCCTCTATCTGCTCATCATTAGTGCATTTTTGAATGGTTTTAACTAGATCAGGGTCATCCAATTCGTAACAGTTGAACATATCTTGGCTGTCTTTATATATAAGCATTATTTTTGAACCCATTATACAGTGGTATAATTTTTCTTTTTCCATTTTTTCCGGTCTAATACATATTCCACCATCTTTGAGTTCTACTGGTGCAGACATAATATAGTGAAATTTTTATTACATTTTAGCGTATCGAAATCATGAAAAAACGCGTCATAATTCATGCTGATTTTGATTATTTTTATGCCCAATGTGAAGAAATACGCAAACCGCAACTACGAACCGTTCCGGTAGCTGTGTGTGTATTCTCAGATCGAGGGGGAGATAGTGGGGCCATAGCTACTGCGAATTATACGGCAAGAAATTATGGTGTAAAGGCAGGCATGCCCATAACAATTGCAAAAAGAAAGCTTGAATCCATTCCTGAATCGGTATTTTTACCAACAGATTTTGATTATTATTCAGACATGTCGCAAAAAGCTATGGATATAATGAGTAAACATGCAGATATTTTTGAATATGTAGGAAGAGATGAAGCATATCTAGATGTCACCGTAAAAAGTAAAGAAAATTTTGATCATGCATCACATATTGGGCAGCAAATTAAAAACGCCATACGTGAAGGTACAAAGCTCACATGTTCCGTTGGTGTAACTCCAAATAAATTAATATCAAAAATAGCATCTGATTTTAAAAAACCAGACGGATTGACGGTTGTTCGACCTGAAAATGTTTCAGCATTTCTCGAACCATTAAAAATTCGAGACATACCAGGCATCGGTGGAAAAACAGAAGTGAAACTCAAATCCATGGGATTTATTACTATAGGTCAGCTCTGTAATGCAGATATATTTGCACTGCAAAGAGAATTTGGGCGAAAAGTTGGTACGTATATTTACAATGCATCAAAAGGTGAAGATTTATCGCCAGTTACTAAGAAAGAACCAAGTGTTCAATATAGCAAAATATCCACTCTTTCTAAAGATTCTTCTGATGAAACATATCTTTTGTTAAATTTGTATAGAATGTGCAGACAGATTCATGAAATTGTGATGAAAAACAACAAACTTTTTAGATCAGTAGGCGTTCAATTTGTGCAAAATGACATGACAGGTAAATCCCATTCCAAAATGTTATTGCATCCCACTGCATCTTTGCAGGATCTCTCAAAAATTGCCAAACAACTTTTGCATGAAGCCTTGGAAATTCAAAATAAGCCAATTCGTAGACTAGGAGTAAAGGTTTCAGAATTGTCAGATGTTACAGGTCAATTAAGCATTGACGATTATTTTTGATCGTTTTGTTTGTCTAGTTGCTTTAATTTTTTATTTTCTACCACAGCGACGATCATAAGAAACGCGAATAGCCACGGTAGGAACATGATTTCTCCAGCTACGGAATGAAATTCTTCCCAAAGTGCCGTATCGGTAGTAACTTTTAATGCATACCAAGAGAGTGAAAAGATCCGGATTACATTAACCACTATTGTTCCAAAGATCCCAATTGCAAACCAAGCAAGTTTTCGTCTAGGTATTATACGCATTTTAAGCAAAAATGCCATCATGACAAGCGAGTAGATAATTATGCTGTGTACTCCTGCAGAAGGCCAGAATACTTGCAATGCAAATGGACCAAAATCACCCTTTAGAAACATCATGTTTCCGGATGCATTTGCTACACCAAGATCAAACAAATTCACAAGCCAAACGTTAAGATTTACCAAATATGGTACAAAATATTGCAACGGGCCAAGTGAATCATATGGGAAAAATGCATCTAAAGACAATATTATTGCACTTCCATAAAGAAAAATTGGTCCTGCCGGTGCTATTCTTATCCACTTGGTGCCAAAAAAGAGGATCAATGTTGCGGTTGTAAACGCAGCCATGATTATAAAGTCCCACATCCACACCCAAGAAAGTAAAAGTTGAATTCCAAAATTGCTAGCTAACGATTCAATTTGTTCACGTAATCCATTTTCTAGTAAGATCATGTATGTTATGACAATCAAAGCCAAAGGAATTGCCATTAAAATACGATTTTTGGCTATTCCGATCCGTAGTCCTATTAGCTCGGCTATTATGAATGCAAGTGCAAATAAAAATCCCCCACGACCTTGATTCCAACTTAGATTGAACGTTTCAGAATATGCCACAAATGCGAATATTATTGGTAACGATACGACTGCAATTGCAACAAACAATGTTTTATTCTGCATCATAAATATACGCATCTAGACGGTCATAAATAATATGATATGTTGGTTATTGGAATGGATCTATAAACGGGCAGTTTACAATATGCGCCAAGTCCATAGGCATTGCTAGTTCAATGGTGATTTTTCCAGATTCATTCATAGCATCAATATCCCCTTTGGTCATCAATAATGATGCATGATCAGCATCATTCCATTCAATAAGGAATATACGCCACATTGGTGAATAATTATCATCTCCAAAACCTGCAGCTCCAATTCCAGGTTGGAAACCTAGTGGACCTGTACCTGTTAACCCGTTTTTGAACTGGTATAAATCGACTGCGGCAGGGTTTGCAAGCAAAGATGCTGTAGCTGGTGTATGTGGGACTCCCATTGCTTCAGCAGGACCAGATGGTATGGCATCTGTCACGATATAGTATATTGTGCTGCCATCAGGACCCCATCCGCGATGTGCAATGAACGTAACGGTCATGTCGTCAAGATCAATATCTGTAATTTGACCCCCACCATATACAAGATGATCGGTTATAGTATTTTCATTGATCTGTAATTGTCCGTTTGGCCACATTATGAATGGCATGTTGATTACCACATCTAGTGGAATGAGTGTTACTTTGTTTTGTGCTGCAGCAGTTTCGATATCATCTTCTGATGTTAATAGTGTAGGAGAAACACCGTCATTCCAAACAACGTGTACATGAGATTTTAAAGGACTATAGTTATCTTGACCTGGAATAGTGGTAAATACTTCAGATTGGTATCCGTGTACTCCATTCCCATCAACACCGTTTACGAACATGTATGTTTTTGAAAGTGCAGATTCTGGAGCGTTGGTCAGTAAGGGTGCATATGCAACATTCCAATCTTGGTTTGTAGAGATAGTATCTACGTGGCTCTGTTCGCTTGCGTCAGTTATAATATAGTAAACGTTATCGCCATTGTAATATCCTTCATGTAGAGGAATTTCAGCGGCTACATTTGCTCTAGAGAGATAAACTTTTTTCTTGTGATCCATGCCTTTCATTTCATCATCATTGGAACCTCGCATTTCTTCCATTTTATCACCATGCATACTGTCTTTTTTATGCATTTTATCAGCATACTTCATTTTGTAAGTTTCACAATCAAATTCGTGGTCCATCATCATTTCGTCCGTCATCATTTTCTTCATCATCATCATCATTTCATCCGTCATCATCTTCTTCATCATCATCATTTCATCCGTCATCATATCGTCCGTCATCATTTTCTTCATCATCATCATCATTTCATCCGTCATCATATCGTCCGTCATCATTTTCTTCATCATCATCATCATTTCATCCGTCATCATATCGTCCGTCATCATTTTCTTCATCATCATCATCATTTCATCCGTCATCATATCGTCCGTCATCATTTTCTTCATCATCATCATCATTTCATCCGTCATCATATCGTCCGTCATCATCTTGTCCGTCATCATCTTGTCCGTCATCATTTTCTTCATCATCATCATCATTTCATCCGTCATCATTTTCTTCATCATCATCATTTCATCCGTCATCATCTCGTCCGTCATCATTTTCTTCATCATCATCATTTCATCCGTCATCATCTCGTCCGTCATCATTTTCTTCATCATCATCATTTCATCCGTCATCATTTCGTCCGTCATCATTTTCTTCATCATCATCATCATTTCGTCCATCATCATTTCGTCCATCATCATTTCGTCCATCATCATTTCGTCCATCATCATTTCGTCCATCATCATCTCGTCCATCATCATCTCGTCCATCATCATCTCGTCCATCATCATCTCGTCCATCATCATCTCGTCCATCATCATCTCGTCCATCATCATCTCGTCCATCATCATCTCGTCCATCATCATCTCGTCCATCATCATCTCGTCCATCATCATCTCGTCCATCATCATCTCGTCCATCATCATCTCGTCCATCATCATCATTTCATCCGTCATCATCCTGTCCATCATCATCTTCATCATCATTTCATCCATCATCATATTTTCCATGCAATCAGCAATTTTCATAGCATATTTGGATTTTTCATCATGGGTTTTCATCATCATAGTTGGATCAATAACTGAATTAGATTTTACAGAATATCCATAACCAAGCATTTTATCTTCCTCAAACTTGGATTTGCCACCAGGGTAATCAGAACACAATTGTACGCCACAGATGTTGGTTGCACCGTATGCGTTATTTGCAGACATTGAAATTGATACAGTCAAAAGTGGCAATATTGTGAATAATGCCATAAGTTGCATCGTACGATTCATGAGTTTATAGTTAAAAAATTTCAATAAAAAGGTATTGAAATAATCCAAATGTACGTCTAATCATAAGATTAGATCATATACATGACTGACCAAATTCACAATTTCTATGAATGAGAATGACTGATTTGAAAGAGTCTATTGTGAAATACAATGTTAATAAAAATTATGTCTATTTTTATTAAAAATTATGAATTAAAAAAGTATATTTATTAAATCAGTATTGTATATTGGAAATCAAAATTGAAGATTATTCTGATATAATTAGTTCATGTAGTTGTAATTCTACCAAAGTTCCATTTATTCCAACCATTATTTTACCAGATGAGCTAAGCCCAATCGCAGAACCGGTAAGATTTATGCTAGTTCCAGAGGGAGGAAGATCCCAATTTAGTGCCGTGACAGATATGTGTAAATTGTACGTGGGATCAGGAATTATCACGTCTTTTGGTACAGTCTGATTTGTCATGGTGCTGTTCAGATCGTTTACTGGTACATCCAAAATAGTTGCATTTGAATCAACGGCAGACATATTATTCTCCACGCCTTCCATGTTCATACGTTCTAGATCATCGTATGAATATCCAGATAGAATCATATCCATGTTTTCACGTGAGAGAGGATTGTTTTCAGAATATATGTTTACAGCATCCTTGTAAGATTTTCCAGATTGTTGTATTATTTTTATGGCATCTTGCGCTTCGTGGAATGCAGTTATTGTATAATTGATCTGGCGTATCACGTCATTACGTATGGTAGGATCCGTATTGGATATTAATTTCTCATAGGAATATTTTGAGATATGTCCAGTTCTCTGGTCATTATCGTTTATTAGATTATTTGTGATATTTAATGCAATTGCACGGTTTTTTAAAATTTGATTGTTTCTCTCTTCTAATTCCTGTTCTCTTACAATTTGTTTAAGATGTGTTTGATACAAATCATTATAATATTCATACAATAAAGATCCCACAAGATCATTTGTAAAATCATCTTCATTGGCATTAAGATATTTCCTTGCGTCTTCGGTGGCCAATATTTTTGCCTCTGCAGAAAGTCCAGGACCGCCTTCTGTTCTATATGTGACATCGGCAAAACCAGTTTTTTCTCCGCCAAGACCGTCCGCGGTTGCATGTATTTGTATAGAATGAAGTCCCGGAGTTGCCGTAGTTTCATTAAACAAATACGCAAATCTACCATATTCATCTGTCTCCAGCCAAGCAGTATGTCCCAAAGTTCTGACGCTTATGCTAGCTCCAACCACGGCATTACCACCATGATCTTCTATAATCCCATTTAGCTCAGGATGTCCGCCCAAAGGTACCGGATCATTGGTGATTGTAGGGTGTATGAGTAGATCCCAAAATATTGCATCTGCCTGTACCATAGGCGCCATTGCAAGGCACGCAATGACTGGTGCCAGAATGTACCATGTACGCATAAAAAATAATGATGAATCATGCTCTTATGGGGCTATATCTAATATTTTACTCCAGTGGGCAATAATTTTTTATCCCCCCATACACACAGTATACTCATGTCAGGATTGGGCAATTTCAGGAGTTTGGGCATTTATTGATATGCGCAGCATGTGAGAACCACAAACACTACGAATGTATCGATTGTCATAGCGATCACAAGGAATACCTGTGCCACTGCGACTGCCATGATGAGAATACAAAGCCTCATGCAGAACAGGGTACAGTAGACGCCCCTCATGGCTGATCGAGCCAATATTATCCAAATATACTAAAAAAATCAAGATTCATAAGCAGAAAAAACAAAAGTGTGCAATTCATGGCACAGCAACATGATTTTGGCACTATGGAATACGTGATGGACAGGTATTCACAAGCATGGAGTTGGAAAATCACAGGATTGGAAGCGATCAATATGGTCTCAAAAATGATCCCACAATCATGGTATGGTGATGGAGCCAACGAGGTAATAGTACAAGACAATATACAGAACATCCAACAGCTACAATGGATCGCAGATAGACATCCGTTGGAGATACTTTCAAAATCCGTATGGAGGAGAAAGAGTGTCAAACCACGCCAAAAGAAGGCACCGGTGATACAAAAATACACCCTCAAACGCACAAAACCAGGATCCCAATTCAAGGGAAAATTGCTGGATTTTCAAAAAGAAGGACTTGATTTTTTGCTAAAATCTTCTGGCAATGCACTTCTTGCAGATGAGATGGGCTTGGGTAAAACCGTGCAGACTCTGGCATATCTGGCGACGGAAAAGCAACCGTTTCCTGCAATAGTTGTTGCACCTCTAGTTACTTTGAAAAATTGGGAACGGGAAATTGGAAAATTCATGTTCAAAAAAAGTCGTAACGGACGTGTGATAAAAAGTTCAATCCCAACAACCACAATGATTCGTCGCGGCAAATCCGCGGATCTTGGAGAATTTGATTTTTATATTATAAATTATGAATTGTTGGAACGCCGTCTTTTGGATTTATCAAAAATTGGAGCTCGTTCTCTCATATGCGATGAAGTGCAACATCTTAGATCAAAATCCACTAGAAAATATTCTGCGGTGTTAAAACTTTCAAAGCTGGAAACGATAGAGCATCGCATAGGTTTGTCAGGTACGCCGATATACAATCGTGGTTCGGAAATCTGGCCGATTATAGACATACTAAAACCAGGTATGCTTGGAAATTATCGCGAGTTTTGTGAGTATTTTTGTTATTTGAATGAAAAAGGAAAAGCCATAGTGCTTGAAAACAAAAGAGAATCACTAAGAAAACAGCTTCAAGAACACATAATGCTCCGCCGCAAAAAAGCTGATGTTCTACGAGAATTAAAAGGTAAAGTGCGCCACCGCGAAGTCATAGATTCAGATTCACAATATTACGTGGGCGAACTGAAGAAAATTTGGAAAAAAATGCTTGAGGATAAAAAACATGCAAGGACTTCGTTTGACAAATCAGCATCATATCAGCGCGCAATACAAAGTGAAAGACAGGCAGCCGGCATTGCAAAACTGCCACATGTGATCAATTTTGTAAAGGGAATAATGGAGATTGAAGAAAGCGTGGTGGTATTTTGCCATCACAGGGCCATACACAAACTGCTTCATGAACAGCTAGCAGAATTTTCCCCAGTATCCATTATAGGAGGTCAGACCGACAAAGACAGACAAAACAGCATAGACAATTTTCAAGATGGAAAATCAAACCTAATGATAGCAGGGTTGCGGGCAGGAAACGTTGGAATAAATCTGAGTCGTGCAAGATATGTGGTTTTTGCCGAACTTGACTGGAGTCCGGCAATACACAGACAGGCAGAAGACAGACTGCACCGCATGGGGCAAAAAAACACCGTATTTGCATATTATTTGGTAGGGGATGGAACTTTGGATAACCATGTGGCAGACATTCTAGTTGACAAAGGTTTTGAAATAGACAGCATAATGGACGGTAATGTGGACAGAAATGACGACGGGGAAAAGGCAAGACGGATAATGACACAGATACAAGAAAGATTAAAGGCATCGGGTACAAACGTTGAAGAATAACAATCAGACATATTCGGAAATTGTTCTTTGAAGCATCATTTTTGTAAAATATCCCTGCCGTAGCCATTCATTTTTGGATATGTTCGAATGCGAACATGCCACATCTAATGAATCATGAAGGCTTTCAGATATTACAGGTTTGCCTACCAATGCAGAACGTACACCTTCGCGCACTTGCCATACGCCAACGGGTATAGAGTATTCGGGACGGATTTCACGCAGGATTAGGGAGCCAGCCTGCATCTTACGTCCGTAGAGATGTTCTGCAACTGCAAGTTTTGCCGCATGGTATGCGCCGGCAATTGCAGGGGCATGGTTTATGCCGCGCGCATCTTCGTGATCGGATCCAAAACCCAGCACTCCGCCCGAATACCATGCCTCCACCATTTCATACATCCATCTGTGTGGAAAGAGTATTATGGAAAACAAATTTCCAAGATGTTCAAAAAAATATGTCTCGTATGAATTTATCTGCGGCATTTCAAGTATCTCATGTACAAGCCATTTTGATATAATGTCGTCTGTCGCAGTGATGCTCCATTTTGTAGGATTCAGTCTGCGTTTTCTTCCCATCATGCCTATCGAAAAGCATTTTTGTATTTTTGAAATTTCTACTCCAGCACCATACAAATCCAAAACAGCCTCTTTTGCGGGCATATCCTGGTCATAGTATACGCGTTCTAGTTTTTTCTCAGAGTTTCCAAAGGAGAATTTTGCGGATTTTAAATTCCCCACGGGTCCAAACGGGGCACTTTGACCATCAAATGTGGACGATGCTGCCAGAGGTTTTTCGAAAATCATATCCGTGTCTGCAGGACGTGAAGACATTGCCATATCCTGCAACGATTCAATGTATCTGCCGGAAGATTCGTGTACGCGGAGGTGTTTTACCCCCCTCACCAAATTTAGCCTGTATCTTACAATGTCTTCCAATTTCATGCCGGCCCATTTTTCTGGTGCGTCAAGAAATGCAGAATCGCCGCCGCCTGAAACTGCCATCGGTCCTACGCTAAGACGCGGATATCCAAACGAGCCTACAAAGACGGACGGAGGGCTAGATCCCTGCAGATTATCCGAAGAAAAAGTCCACTGGCCGCGTAAAAATTCATTCCATTGTGATTCAGCGGCCTTTCTTAAATCCGTGCTGCTCTGCACGCATCTATGTACTGTGTGTTCCTATTAAGGCAAGCTGCGTGAAGTTTATGACCGGCAGTTTTTACACAGGTATGATGGCTCCAAACAGAATTTTATCCCTTTTACCCAGTGCCACCGAAATTCTCTACGAGATCGGGGCAGGAGAATCGGTTAAAGCTGTAACCCACAGATGCACGTATCCGGACGCGGCAAAAACAAAACCTCGTGCAATCACATCTCCGATAGATCCCGAATGCATGAGCAGTTTAGAAATAGACGTGGAAAATTCAAAAATGCAGTATGCACAAAAAAGTGCGTTCGTGTTAGACGAAAATGTTGTACGACAGACAAATCCTGATTTTATTATCTCACAAAATACTTGCGAGGTGTGTGCAGCTCACACCACACATGTTGGAAACGCAATACGTGTTTTGGATAAAAAGCCAGAACTGTACGAGATGAATCCCCATACGGTTGAGGATGTATTAAATGGCATCGAGGATCTCTCGTGTAAAGTCGGTCTTGCCGAACGCGGTGTAAAACTTGCAAAATCCCTCCGTGCAAGAATTTCAAATGTTTCAAAAAAATGCTCCACGGATCCAAAACGCGTAATGATACTTGAATGGGTGGATCCCCCATATACTGCAGGACATTGGGTTCCGGACATGGTGCAAGCCGCAGGCGGAATAAATCTAATTAGTAAATCCGGAGAGCGCTCCCGCAAAACGTGCATTGATGAAATTGCAAAAGAGGATCCGGAAGTCATAGTCATCATGGCATGCGGTTTTGACGTTGCCCGTTCTGCCTCAGAGTATGCAACGACGCTTGCACATTCGGAAGAATGGAACAAGCTGCGTGCGGTAAAAAATGGTCGTGTTTTTGCAGTTGATGCTGACTCGTATTCTAGCAAACCAAGCCACAGAATAATTACAGGAATAGAAATTCTCTCAAAGATAATACATCCGGCGTTGACGGAAAATATTTCGGTGCCAAAAAATTCGTTTTCCCGGCTGTAATCCTATTCGGATTCTTCATCGTCCGCATAGTGTGTACTTTTTGTAGGTCTTATTGGCACGTAAATTATCGTCAACTGTACTGTGTTATATTTTACAGTGATATGTTGCATGGTTGTAAAAATTTGTCTATTTTGTTCAAGTTATCACATCTGCTGAAATTTCCGATACATTCGGCAGTCTAGAGATAATGTATCACTCTATGGGCTTTTAGATCCGTTTCATATCTTGTAACGTATCCGCAGTGGGTGCATGAAAAAAGACCCGCATCAGTAGATTCGTTTTTCACAGGTTTCATCTGTTCTCCTGATATGGAACGGATTGTTATTGTTTTACCCTGTGCCGTTATCGCGTATTTTTTATCCTCACCGACTGAAACAAGATATTCCCTTATGGATCTTATGACAAGTGATGAATCCATACCGTCTTCATCAAAGGATTCAAGCGCAAAGCCGCGGGATTTTATTGCAGGAATTGCCCCCACCTGGTCTGAAACGTACACCAATAAATCCCGCATTATCGGTTTTATGTCACGGCAGTCTACATCCAGCATTTTTATGATTTTTGCGCATCCATATTTGAACATTGGTGGTCAAGGATTATAAAAACTCGCAATCCCGCACGTGTAATGGAATTCTCTGAAACGTTTGGAATTGAGAAAGGTTCCGGGGCAAAGGTCGTAGAGTGGCTCAATTCAGAAGCTCTGACAAAAAAATGCAAAATAGAATTCAGATTGTATGGATACGAGATTGAAACCGAAAACTTTGGTTCATTTGAGATGATCTCATGGATGGGCGATATACAGTCTGCAAGAAAACTCATCACAAAAGCTAGCAAGAGATTCAAGGTCAAAGCCGTAGAAGGCGGATACAAACCGATGGAAAAAACGTACCTTTGGAGAAAATCCGAATATGCCATGATCAAACGGGGCGAAGTGGTGATAGGGCATTTGGAATTAGAGTCGTCCCGTCTTAGAAATTCCAAATGGAAGATACGTGTTGAAGAACGCAGATAAGTATGCAAACAAACCGCGTATGCTGGCACTCAAAAGTGCCTCAAACTCATCCACAAACTAAAATATACGCATTAGTCATTTTTACGCCGTGAAGGTAGGCATCATAGGCACCGGAATGCTCGGCTCAGCGGTAGGCATACGCATGATTGCAAAAGGGGTAAAACTTGCAGTGTACAACCGTACCGCCTCAAAAACCAAAAAACTCTCCGATGCCGGATCCACCGTTGCAGACAGTCCGGCAGGTGCTGCAGCAGGATGCGATCTTGTCATAACTTGCGTGACGGATGCGGACGCACTTGAGAGGGTATGTTTTGATTCCGGAGGACTTGTGGAGAGCTCAAAGGACTGCCCTGTTGTATGCGATATGAGTACGATTAGACCAAAAGAATCCAAGAAAATTACAAAAAAACTCAAGGCATACTCTGTAACAATGCTTGGTACGCCGGTAATGGGCGGTCCGGATGCAGCAGCTGCTGGCAGACTTGTCATGATGGCATCAGGGTCGGAGAATGCGCTATCCAAATGCCGTCCGATTTTATCCCTTGTTGCAGAGAAAATATTTTACATCGGAGAGACTGGCGATGCATACGCGGTAAAGCTTGCAATGAATCTGCAGATTGCCATGCTGGCCCTTTCAATATCCGAAGGAATCATGTTTGTGGAAAAATCAGGTGTTGAGCCAAGAAAATTCCTCGAGGTCTTAAACTCCACCTATTTTGGCACCGGTATGAGTAAAAAAAAGGCGTATGGAATGACAAATGGCAGAGTAAGCCCCACGTTTCTTTTACGCAACCTCAAAAAAGATTTGGGCGCGCTTGCGGGGGCATCCTTGGATATCGGACTGGATTTGCCCATGGGCAAAAAAGCGCTCAAAGTGTACGGGGATGCTGCAGACTGCGGATTCGGGGATTTGGATTATACCGGAATTATAGAATATTTGAAAAAACTCTAATGTTATTTTTTTATGCGTCCCCATTGTGCCAGGGCAGATGCTGCCGCAACCCAGTCGCGTATGTCATCATATACGGGTATTCCCCTAGCCTCTATGGCTTTGGACATTTTTTCCGTGTACGGACCGCCGTTACCTCCCACCAAAACCGGCTTGCGGCGGCGTTTTGAAATACCTTCCAAATAATCCACAATTGTTTCCTCCAACGGATCATCTTGGAATACAAACCACGGCATAATTACGTCCACGCCTGCATCATCCAAAAATGCCTGCATTGTAAACTTGTAATCTTCAGCACTTGCCCCTCCCGTAACGTCCGCAGGATTTCCCTTGCCGATAACGTACGTTTTTGGGAAATGATCCGTCATTTTTTTGAGTGTGGCAGATGAAACTTTTGCCAGTGAAAGTCCGAGTCTTTCAAAATGATCAATTCCCCCGATCATAGGTCCTGCCCCATTGCTGCACAATGCACACTTGTTGCCTTTTGCAGAAGGCTGCCATACAAGCGCCTTTGTTACTGCCGCCAGTTCCTGATAGCTGTCAACTGATATTATTCCGGCCTGTTTGAACGCACCCATGATTATTGCATTGGAGCCGCCAAGAGAACCCGTGTGCGATGCTGCCTGTTTTGCTCCGGCTGCAGTCCGTCCGCTTTTCCATATAACTATGGGTTTTTTCTTTTCCCTCATTACCTGTTTTGCAGTTTTAATGAATTTTCGTCCGTCACCGAAGCCTTCAACGTACAATGCGATTACTTTGGTCTGCGGATCGTTTGCAAGATACCAGATCATGTCTGCCTCGTCCACGTCCGAACGGTTGCCATAACTTATCATTTTTGAGAGTCCAAATGAATCGGCAGTCTCCAAAAAGCTTATTCCCATTGTTCCGCTCTGCGAAAGCAGTGCCACATGTCCAAGTTTGGCCCGCACCATGCGTTCACGTCCCTGAAACGCGCAGTCCAGACGGTTTGCGGCATTGAACATTCCAATACAATTTGGACCTATGATGCGTATTTTGTTTTCAAGTGAAATTTCCCGTATCTTTGCCTCGTATTCGGCACGTTTGCCTCCAAGTTCTTTGCCGCCGCCGGATACTATGACCACGTTGTGAATTCCAAGTTTTGCACACTCTCTCATAACAGGTTCTGTTATTGAAAGATCCACGCACACTATTACCAAATCCACTTTGTTTGGAACATCAGATATTGACGGATAGCATTTTATTCCAAGGATGTTTTTTTGTTTGGGGTTTATCGGGTAGACTTTGCCCTTGTAATCATGTTTTGCAAGACTGTCCAAAACCGAATTTCCTATTTTGCCAGGAGTTGCAGAAGCTCCGACAAGTGCAACAGATTTTGGAGTGAAGAATTTTTCCATAAACGACGAGTCCGGTTTTACTTTTGAGACCGCATCCGGTTTTATGGTTTTGCGCAGTATGATTTTCGCATCAACGATATTGTAGGATTTCGGATATACTACAATCGGATTAAAATCAATACTTTCAAAATGCGTTGCATGATCCATGCCCATCTTTCCAATCTTTACAAGTACCGAAGCGAGCATGCCCATATCCACGGGTTTTGATCCGCGGAAACCTTTGAGCAGTTTTGAGCCCTGCAGTTCATCTATCATGGATTTGGCATCAGATGTTCCTATCGGAAGCATTCTAAACGCAACATCGTGCATAATTTCAGTCATGATTCCGCCCATGCCAACCATAATTACAGGACCAAATTGCGGATCATTTTGAAGTCCTACGATAAGTTCCACACCCTTTGGAACCATTTTTTCAAGCAAAATTCCCTTTACGGTGACGCCTTTTTTCTTTGAGAGGCGGCCATACATGTCATTGAATGTTTTTTTCACATCAGCAATATTGTCAATGCCCACTTTGACCCCACCCACGTCGGTTTTATGCAGAATTTGCGGTGAAACTATCTTCATTACGAGTGGAAATCCGATTTTTTTTGCGGCATTTACAGATTCTGCAGGGGAAGTTGCAAGGGTGTACGGCGGGACTTTGAGTCCGTATGACTTTAAAATTGATTTTGAGAGCTCTTCGGTTATTACTTTGTGAGTGGTGCGTATTGTTTCGTCGAATATTTTATCGGCCTGCGCCATCACTAGTTTTGCCTATTTTTCGGTTTAATATACTAAACCCAAATGACATATCCATTCAGCCGATTGGTAGGTTTTTGATGCTATCCTATATTGAAAATTCAGATTTAAAATTGGCATAAAATTTAGCCAGATTGGAACCTACCTCGTTTATGCGCGCATCAACCTGCCGCATAATGCGGTCCGCGTCAAGATGTGCAGAGCTGTTTACGTAATCTGCATATTCTGTAAGCCATTTTTTCATCATGTCAGTATCCGCTTCCAGATGAAACTGAAGTCCAACCACGGTTCCGTGCCGAAAAGCCTGGTTTTTGTAGTCGTTTGATTCGACAAGGCGTACTGCTCCGCTGGGAAGATCAAAAGTGTCATTGTGCCAGTGAAACGCGCAAAAATTTTCCAATCCCGAAAAAAATTTCTCATCAGATACTGATGTTAGATCATCGTAAAATCCCACTTCTTTTTTTTCGCCCTCGTATACAATCCCTCCCAGCGCTTTTGCGGCAAGCTGCGCGCCCAGACATATTCCAAGTACTGGAATGCCCGCACCAGCATGCCGGAGTATTGCATCCTCTTCTTTCCGAAGATATGGTTTTTTATCATTGGCACTCTGGGGTCCTCCCAAAACCACGAGGACACCATACATTCTGTCAGGAATGGTTCTTTTTGCGTCAATTACGTCCAGTTCAAACCCGTCATGCTCCATCATGCGGCCAAGAGTGCCAATGCCTTCCAGCTGCGAATTTTGTAATACTAGAATGTCAGACATTTTACCAAAAAATAATTTGCAGAATCAATCCTGAAAATGCCTATGGCCACAGGCCTTTTAGCTCAAATGCTTCCATGACGCGTTGTACGGCAAGCACCATCGCGGCCCGCCTCATGTCAATTTTGTATTTTTTGGATATTTTTAACGAATCATCAAAGCCGCGCACTATGTTTGCCTCCATTTTGTTTGCCACCTCGTCAAAAGTCCAGTAATATCCCATGTTGTTTTGCACCCATTCCAGATACGATATGCATACTCCTCCAGAGTTTGCCAAAATATCGGGAATTACCACGATGTTTTTCTTGTACAGTATTGGATCTGCCTCAGGTAGTGTCGGGCCGTTTGCCGCTTCGCCGATTATTTTACACTGGAGTTTTTTTGCAATTTTTGCGTCAATTTGGTTTTCAAGTGCGGCAGGTATGAGTATGTCACATTTTGCAGTTAACAGCGCCCATACGGTTACTTTACTGCTGCCTGGAAATCCCACAACGGTTCCTTTTTGTTTTTTGTACGCTTCAAGTTTTGACATTTTCATACCTTTGGCGGATAGGATGGATCCTTTGGAATCGCTTGCGCCTATTATGACCGCGCCCATTTTTTCAAGATATTCGCCTGCAAATGTTGCCGCGTTTCCAAATCCCTGCAATACGACCTTTGATCCGGCAAGTTTGATTTTGAATTTTGATGCAGCCTCGCGCACGCAGTATGCCGTACCAAGTCCCGTGGCAACATTTCTTGCAAGCGAGCCGCCCATTGGTATCGGTTTGCCGGTTATTACGCCGGGCGTGTATTTGTTTCCGTTCAATTTGCCAAACGTATCCATAATGTGCGTCATCTCCTGTCCGGTAGTGTACACATCTGGAGCCGGAATGTCTTTTTCAGGTCCTATAACTTCGGATATCCCGTATGCAAATCTTCGTGTAAGCCGTTCCATTTCTCCTGCGCTAAGTTTTTCTTTTTTCGGGTTTACAAAAATGCCACCCTTGGCTCCGCCCAACGGTACGTCCACTACGGCGCACTTCCATGTCATCCATGATGATAATGCCATGACTTCGCGTTCCATGTATTCCACTCCTCCGGCAGGATCAAAGTACCGTATTCCCCCCTTGTACGGCCCCCTGTCGTTGTTGTGCTGTGATCTAAATCCTATAAAGACGCGGATTTTACCGTTGTCCATTTTAATTGGAATTTTTATCCGTAAAACCCTGTTTGGTATTGCAAGATAGTCCCGTATTCCCTGATCTTTTATTTTCAAAGTATCGCATGCGTCGTAGACCTGTTTTGTTGCGTTTTCAAATGGATCAGCGCCTGCCATACGGCATTACAAATTGCGTAATTGTATATTAAGCCTGCGCCATATCCCATACGTCAGTAAAACTCAAAATACGCATGTGCAAACCAAGTTTATGAAAATACTGGTAACTGGTGCGTCGGGGTTTATCGGATACAAGCTGGCGTCTAATTTTGCAGATTCAGGCGACGAGGTGGTGGCACTTGGCAACAAAAATTTGGTTCCACTCGGATGCACGGCGGTAAAGGCAGACCTTGCAGCCAAAGTTCCCGACATTCCAAATGGCAGATATGATATCGTATACCATCTGGCGGCGGCGACTCCGCTGGCCCGCAGTTTGGACGGCTGCAGGGGGATAAATTATGGCGGTGTAAAGAATATCCTAGAGGCGGTAAAAGGGCGTACTGATTTTTTTGTATACGTTACCGGAACCGGCATATACGGTAAAACCAATTCTCCCATAACCGCGGAGACAAAACCAAATCCGAATACAAAATACTCCAAAGTGCGTCTTGAAGCGCAAAAATACGTGCAAAATGTGTGCAGTGAAAACGGCGGCGCGTTTGCAGTTGCATGTATGGGCGAAGTATACGGTGCGGGAGGATGGCTTGCATCCCAGATTGTTCCAAGAATCAAAAAAGGCAGATTCAAAGTTCCGGGCGACGGCATGTACGCAAAAAGCTTTGTGCATGTGGACGATGCAGTTGCCGCCCTCGGTACAATTGGCAGGCATTCAGAGCAGGGAGTTCACATTTTGGCAGATACTGAGCCGGCAATGTTTTCCGATTTTATACGGCATGTCTGCAAACTGTTGGATGTCAAATATCCCGGAAACATTCCATCCATGATTGCGGCAATGGCGATGGGCCGCGATACCGTAAAAATGCTTACCACGCCGACCGTATGCGACGGCTCGGCAATGGCAAAAATGATCGACGTAAAATATCCCTCGTATAAAACCGGCCTTGCAGAAGCGGTAAACGGAATTAATTCATGATCTGCGAGCTTGACCGTATGCGGATTAAACGGCAGTACATACTGCAGCTCTGTCCATGAATGAGCATTTTTTATAAAAATCCGATCAAATTCATTCAAAATTATACAACATGTCCGCCATCATCAAGCCCTGCTAATCTTGTCAGTATTGCAAATATTGGGTTTTAGAGTATGGCATACGCTAGGATCATATCTGACACAAAGTGTCAGAATCTAGACTGCGGCAGCTAGAATGTGAATATTATAACACAAGACAAAAAAGCCCAATTCAATTTTCCGTGTTGCAAATTTGCGGGCACTCGGAGTGGATGAAAACCTCCTCTTCATGGATGAAAACGTAGCCTCTATGTTGTTGCGTTTGTAGTATATTGATAGAAATTCATCAGGATTATCACGATGCCATCTTTTGCCCATTGCATCAAATCCACGTACATGAACACTTTTTCTTGGCATTATTACAGGAATTCGTCCGGTCTTTTCTATGAGCGTGCATATGTTGCATGAAAGGTCAGGGGGTCAAAGCCGTATTGCCCTAATGGATTCTGTTTCCATGGCCTTACCCCTTGATTTTTTACTTTCATTATAATCAAGGTTAGCATTTGGCGTGATCGGGTAAGATTTCCTTGTCGTATGCGCTTTGTTGATTTCATGAAATTGGCTCTGATCTACTGATCCAAAGCTTTTTCGGTCATTTACGTTCATGATCTAAAAGATTTACGGTATATTTTGGATTTTATTCATGGACAGAGCCACATACTGCCATACCCTTAAATTTGCACTTTGGGATATTTTACGTATGATGGCATCACGCGGTTATGATATGACCCCTACAATGTATTCACCTGACGGACGCATATACCAGGTAGAATATGCCATAGAAACCGTAAACCGTGGAACGCTGGCAATAGGCATAAAATTCAACGGTGGCGTTCTAGTTGCCGTAGAAGAGGTGCCCCAAGCACTGCAGACCAGCGGGATCACGCAAAAAATATTCCAAGTTGACAAACATATTGGCATTGCTGCTGCAGGGTATATTCCCGACGCGCGTATCCAGGTAAATAATGCGCGATATTTTTCCCAGGGAACAAGAATTACATATGATGAATCAGTAGAGGTCGAAACGGTGGCAAAGTATCTTGCAAACCAGTGTCACCAGTTTACCCAATATTCTGGAGTAAGACCGTACGGCGTGTCACTCATAATAGCAGGAGTTGATCAAAAAGGAAGCTCCGTATACGTTACGGATCCGAGCGGCACGTATGTACAATATGCTGCAATTGCAATAGGCGCCGGATCGGAGGAGGCAAATGCATTTTTGGAAACAAATTACGACGCACAGATGAGCATTGATGATGCGGCTGCGCTGGCTGTTGCTGCAACAAACAGAAAAACGGATGAAAAATCAGACAAGATCCACATTAAGATGGCTGCCATAACTTCCAAAGACGGAACCATGCAGAAAATCAGCGATAAAGACGTGGAAAAATACACAACCGTTGCCGAAAAATTCGGCAAAGTGTGACGGCAGGGTTTGTTTTGGGTCTTGGCGGAAGCTGGGGCGGCGTCATGGACGTATTACGCGAAATCATTCCAGTATATGACAAGGTAAACTCGTACATATCTTTGGGGCGTGATGCAAAACACCGCGATACGGGCATACGAGGACGCATAAATCCCGGCGATGTTGTTTTGGATGCAGGTTCCGGTTTTGGCAACATGTCAAAGGCTGCCCTATCATTGTGCGGCGGTGATTTAAAAATCATAATGTACGATCCCCTCATACCCATGCTCAAAAACACCGGCAAACTGTTTGAAAAACCCCCCGCTCTCTCGTGCGGCGTTTTTGAACACATGCCATTTCGCTCCGGCCATTTTGACGCGGTCATGTGCGGATATTCGCTGCGCGATGCCATAGGACTGCGAATTGCAATATCAGAAGCACACAGGGTTTTACGTGACGGCGGAAGGTTTGTCATCGTGGATCTTGGCAAACCGGATTCAAGATTCGTAAGAGCGGGCGTGGGATTTTACCTCAGATTTGCGCTTCCAATTATTGCGTACTGCGCCGCAGGCCGGCTTGGCCTGAAATTTTCCGCACTGTACGGCACGTTTCAGAGATGGCCTGCAAACAAGAAACTTGAATCATTGCTACTTGAAAAATTTTCAAGGGTCGAATTTGGAAAAGATCTGATGGGCGGGGCCGTTATGGTGGCCGCATACAAATGAGGCGCCAGCTTTTTCTGGTAAATGTCGTCAGTCTTCTTATCGGCATATCCTACGGCATGCATAATCCGGTGCTTCCCATATTTGCTTCTGAGACGATAGGCGCAACGTATTCGGAAATTGGCGCCATTGGTGTTGCGAATTTTGCACCGTATATTTTTGTCCCGTTGTTTGTCGGAATGCTGCTTGACAGGTTTAACCGCGGGTGGATTCTTACGGCAGGCGTTGCACTTAACGCAGTATCCACGTATGCACTCTCCATAGTGCACACTGTACCGGAGATCATGGTGTGCAGAATTGGAACCGGCATAGCGCACGCATTCTTTTGGCCCCCCTGCGAGGCAATAATTTCCAGCGTCAGCTCCGGCCCCGAGAGGATAAAGAACATTGCAAGATTTGTGGGGTTTTTTGTAGCCGGATTTACCATCGGTCCGCTTTTAGGTTCGCTGTTTTTGGGGGATGCCGAATCAGGATACCGTACGCTGTTCCAGTTTGCCGCGTTTGTAATGGCCGCCGCGCTGGTATCTTCTGTTTCTTCATCCAGAATACGCACCATATCATCAAGTGCAAGAATATCGCTTTCAGGATTTCGCAGCATGATCTTGATGCCCGATATTATCATGATTGTAATCTACTGTACGGCATCCTTTGGGGCAATACTTGCAGTATATCCGGCGTTTCTTGCCGAAAAAGGCGCAAGTGCGATACATGTTGAAATTTTGTATTTTGCATTCGGCGTTTCCCGCATAATTACCCTGTTGTTCGCCAAAAAATTTGTCAGACATCCTGCTGCCACCCTGGTTGCCGCCGTACTCTCCATCGGTGCAGGCATGGGTGCGGCATATTTTGGCGACGGATTGTTATGGTATGCTGCAGCACTGATTGTAATGGGATTTGGTTTTAGCGCCGTAGTTCCGCTTACGCTTGAAATTGCACTCTCCAGGGTAGGAACGCAAGTTTCAGGCTCGCTCATCGGCGCATACGAATCTATTTTTGGAGTAGGCTGGGTGCTCGGACCCATAATTGCCGGCACAGTATCGCATGAATACGGCGGGTCAGCACCGTACATTGTGTTCGCCGCACTGGGGTTTGGCGTGGCATTCACGGCAATATTCAGACGTTCTGTTCTGCGACCTAGTGCAGTCCGGGGTTGACATTATAATATAGGCACCATCCACAGTACGGCATGATTTACGAAACCGTGTTAAACATCATAGGCGGAGAATGGGTAATCATCATATTTGTTGCACTTGTGCTGATTTTGGGTACAAACAAACTACCCGAAGCTGCAAAAAAGATGGGCAAGGCGGTAAACGAGTACAACCGTGTAAAAGAGGAAATAAAAAAGAATCTGAGTGATGCTGGAATTCAGCAGGCAGGTGTAAAAGGTCCGGTTGACACAGAACGGCAAAAACTTGAAATGATGTGCAAATCGCTTGGAATAGATTTTACGGACAAATCCGATGAGGAGCTGCGCGAGACAGTGGAATCCAAGATGGGTAAAAAAGAATCCTAGCCGGTGTTTTTTTCAAGACCATACCCGCCGCTCTGCAGCCTGCGCTGTGCAAATTCACAATATTCTTTTACAATTTCAAATCCTGCATACTTTCGCTCCATCATGTTACTTACCACGGCAACCTGTCCTGAGCCAAGAAACGGATCCATTACAAGATCGCCTTTTTTGCTAGAGTATGAGAGTATTTTTTCCACCAGTTCGCGCGGAAGTTTTGTCGGTGTTTTTGTCATCCCAGACCAGTATTCGCGTTTTATCATCCAGACATCTTCCTTGTCAGCATAATGGCGGCTTTTGCCGTTTTTATCCCGATCGTTTTTTTCAAAACGGGAAAAAGGGTAAAACGTGCGTTTTTTATCATTAATGCACGCATACAGGCAGTGATAATGCGAGGTAACAAACTTGCGTTTTGTGACAACGCCAAACTGATACTTCCACACAAGATGGTTTACCACCGTAAATCCTGCAGAATCAAGTCCTGCAAGTATGTCCCCAAGATTATTCCATCCGGAAAAGACGTACATGCTTCCAGATTCCTTTAATGTTCTGTATGCCTGCATCATCCAGTTACGTGTGAATTCGCCATATTCGGACTCGTCTATCTCGCCGTATCCTTGCAACACACGGGAGCCTTTGCGGTTATAGTTGTCCTTGCGCGCGCCAAATTTTATCGCAAACGGCGGATCGGTTACGATAAGATCCACGCTTTTTGCCTGCATTTTCTGCATTCCGACAATACAGTCCTCGTTGCACACCAGATCAGAGGTTTTTTTTTTCAATCTAATAGTATGTGTTTATTGTAACTGGTAATAAAATGTGTGCACACAAGCTAACGTAGTGTCAAAAAAAATCCGCACGATTATTGACTTTATTTCAAAGTTTTACGAAGTCTGTCAGCTATGGTTTTTTCCTCACGGAGGTGGCTCTTTAACAGACGCGTATGTGCTTTTTTGTGTGCCGTAAACGCCTTTAGTACCGTTTTTGAAGATTTTGCCTTTTTGAGCTGCGTGTTGTATTTTTTGTGAATTTGTACAACTTGGGATGTGTATCCAGCCATGTAACATTGATGCACACCATCGTACATATCGTGTGAGATTGAGTAAAGTTTGCCGTTTGGTTATGCCGTATTGACCACGTTTGGATTTCAAAACAATAAATGAAGTGTCATTTTAATTGCACCATGTCAAAATATCCGTGTCCAAACTGCAAATCGGATCTTTGTGTGGACACCGCATTTGACAAAAGAATTCACATATCCTGTCCTTCCTGCGGTCTGCACGGACTCTTTGATGGCTCAGGTGGCACAGACATGGCGGTGATGGAGTTTGGATGCAGTTATGACGATGGAAGCTTATCCCACAGGTCTCAGAATCCTGCAGACACACCATCAGACATGATAAGAGAAGAGGCTGAGATTGCCCGTTTGATCAAAGGTCACAGTCCGGATGCGCTCACAAAATCCGTACTGTATTCAAAGAAAGATTACATCGCATGCTATAAGAGAATGAGCAGACCCAAGCCGCCCTTTGCAGACGGTACTGTAAAGTCAAAAATTGACAAAAGACTGGTTGATGCGCTTGCAGAATCTGGCATATCCAAACTGTATGAATTTCAGCATGAATCAATTAAAAAAATCCTCACAGGTAAAAACATAATCATAGACGCCCCTACCGCATCAGGTAAGACGGAGGCATTTTTGATTCCGGTGCTCCACATGGCGTGCACGCAACACACTCCTGGCCCGTCAGTTCTCGTACTGTATCCCACAAAGGCTCTTGCGCACGATCAGTATTCAAAAGTGAAAAAATTTTCATCTTCTGTGGATCTAAAGGCGGAAGTTTTTGACGGGGATGTCGGGCCGGCGCGCAAATCCGAGATAGTGCGCAGCAAACCTGACGTTGTTGTTACAAACTTTGACGTGCTGCACTATCATATGATGCGGCGCACGTCTTTTGCATCGCTGCTTGCAAACGTAAGATTTGTCATAGTGGATGAGACCCATGCGTATACGGGCATATTCGGATCAAACGTACACTATATACTAAAACGGCTCAAAAGACTCGCATCAGACAGAATACAGTTTATCGCATCCTCTGCCACGCTGCGCAATCCGGCAGGTTTTTGCAGGCATCTCTTCGGCGAAGAGATGGAGCATGTTGCAGGTCAGGGTGCAAAGTCTGAAGTTGATTTTGTCATGCTGTTTCCTTCCCTGCGGACGCAGAGATCACTAATGTCAGATTTGACAAAAAAACTGACCGCCAGTGGACACAAAACCATTGTGTTCAGCAACTCACACCAGGGTGCGGAACTTTTGGCAATACAGACCAAAAAACTCGGAGTTTCAATAAAGGTCCACAGGGCCGGTCTCACACCAGAATATAGAAAAACCGTAGAGGATGAATTTCGCAATGGCCGGCTGCAGGCCATATCATGTACTCCCACGCTAGAGCTTGGGATAGACGTGGGTGATGTAGACGGGGTCGTCTCATCCACGGTACCTGTCAACAGGCTTGTGCAGAGAATCGGGAGGGCAGCCCGCAAAGGCCAGATGGGTTTTGCGTTTTTGGCCCTTGGTCAGGATCCCATATCCCAATACTACAAAAACCACCCCGACGATTACTTTGAGGATGCCGAAGAGGCGTACATTGATCCAAAAAACCCGTTTGTTGAAGAATCACATGTGCTTGCAATGGCCTGTGACAAGGCCATAAAAATAGGCGAGATGCCCGAGCACGAGAAGGTTATACGCATGCACTGCGATTCCCGCAATCTTGTATCCTACGGCGGCAGGTATGCGCCCGGAGCCAGGGGAAAACGTCTTTTGTCAGAATACAGCATCAGGGGGATAGGTGCACACGTAGGGATTATCTCAAACGGACGCATGGTAGGCGAGAGAACGCTGCCCATGGCTTTGGAGGAGCTGCACGAGGGGGCGGTTTATTTTTTGGCAGGTACAAAGTACATTGTAAAACATTTATCATATCCGGACAAGATGCGCGCCGTAATAGAAAATGCCCCAAGAGATTATCCATATTATACAAAAGCGCTTACCGACGAGTGGCCCACCATCGAGCATGTTTATGAAAAAAAGAAGGCGTTTGGAACCGAAATCGTGTTTTGCAGACTGCATGTGGAAAAAACAGTTTACGGATATGCAAACATAAAGATCGGCGCAAACATGCAGGGTACGAGGGTAAATCTTGCAGAACCGCTGCACTATGATTTTGTTACAAAAGGAATAGCGTTTCATGCGCCGCAGCCGGACATATGTGCGGCAGATTCCTCCGATGCCGAATATACCATGGCGAGCGGATATCACGCGGCAGAACACGTCATCATAGAGGGCAGCAACATGGTAACCGGCGGAGCATCGCAGGATCTGGGAGGCATATCGCTAGGTACGTCCGGACTTGTATTCGTATACGACGGAGCCGTGGGAGGCAGCGGTGCAAGCCGTGCCCTGTACGAGAGGTTTGAGGATGCCGTATCAAGGGCCAAAAGCATGGTTGAAGAGTGTCCCTGCACCGGAGTTGACGGCTGTCCAAGATGCACCTATTCGTATAGATGCGGAAATAACAACGAATACCTGCACAAGGCAGCGGCTCTTGAGATATTTGAGAAAATATGCAAAGGACAGGTTACACGGATGGTGAGTGCAAAAGACGGGGAAAAACCCCTTGTCTGAGCGGCCATAAAACCCCCACTTCCTAAAGAATGATAAACCAATACATGGTATGCTAACGCATGGCAAAAACTGCGCTTGTGACGGGAAGTTCAAGCGGCATAGGATACGAAACCGCACTAGAGATCGCAAAACGTGGATACGTCACGTATGCCGGAGTGCACAGGGCATCCAATGACGGCGGTCTTGCCGATGCGGCAAAAGACGGGATGGACATAAGAATAATTCCAATGGATGTTGATGATGCAGTGGCAACCGGTACGGCAATAGATTCGGTGCTCTCCGAATGCGGCAGTATTGACGTTTTGGTAAACAATGCCGGTTACGGACTGTTTGGGAGTCTTGAGGACATTTCGGATGCCGAATTAAAATCCCAGTTTGAGACAAATTTTTTCAGTGTTGCACGAATAATACGCCAGATTTCCCCGTCAATGAGGGCCAAAGGTTCCGGACACATTGTAAATGTAAGCTCCATCGCAGGTAAGATAGGATTTCCAGGATCGCCAGCATACGTGAGCTCCAAATTCGCACTAGAGGGACTCGGAGAGTGCCTTAGGTACGAGCTTGGACAGTTTGGAATAAAGGTCATAACCGTGGAACCGGGCGTGACAAAAACAAAATTCTTTGATTCGCTAAGGGTGGTAAAACCCAAAGAAAATTCCCCGTACGGGGAGCTCACAGACAAGGTGGTTTCTGGCATAAAGATGATGGCGCAGTTTGGAACAGAACCGGCAGAGGTTGCCAAAAAAATAGCGGACGTTTTAGAGGAAGAAAATCCCCTTCCAAGGTATACTGTGGGTACTGATGCTGCAATGTTTGATGAGGTAAGACGCGGCAAGACTGACATTGAGTTTGAAAATTACATAAAATCGCAGCTGTTCACTTAGAGAGAAATTCCGTAACGTTGCGTCCCTCTTCGGTCAGCTCCACCCACCGGTTTCTTCCCACTTTTTCTATCCGGATATAACCCCATTCATCTTCAAGCGGCCGTATAATGTTTTGTGCCAGACTTGTCAGGGCGGCAGGATTTTTATTTTCTTCCCTTGCCCCCACGTTTATTATTCCCGATTCAATTGCAAGTTGTGCAAGCCGTTTTTTTGTAATGCGGCCGTTTTCCTGGCGTATCAGATGCAGTGCTGCAACAAGCGCGGGTTTTGGAGTATGTATTCTGTATGTTGGAACGTCCATTATGTTTTTAACGCCGTATGAGATTTGTTTTTTTGCCATTCCAGGATAACTTTCAGCCTCTGCGTAAAACGGACGTATGTTCTGTCTGTTGTTAACCGTCATGCATCCCATCATCAGGGCGATTGACTGTATTTTGGATCCGGATGCCAGATTAATGTACAGGGTGTTTTGTTTTTCTTTTTCTATTACGGATTTTATACATTTTATTATTTGAAAAAAATCCGTCCTGTCGTGCGGTTCTGTAACAACCTCGATTTTTTCATTTTCCAGTTTTTTCTTAATTCTTTCCGTAAACTGCAGTGCCCGATCTTCACTGGGATTTGAATGCACCAAAAGCCAAACACGGTCGGCTTTTTTTTGTATCGCCGGAATCACTATCCGGTCTTCCTCATATCCCACAGGGGCCACATGTACGCGCAAATCCGTAACATTATTCATATTATGTTCAATATGCATACTATGGTGGTGTAATATAATAATTTCTAAACCCACATTCAATCATGATGAAAAATGAGATCAGACCTGCAAAATCTGCAAATTCAAAGATGTATCCGATAATAATCCGCGAGTTTGACGATGGCGACAACGAACCAATGCTATACAGAGGCTAGATGTCCCATGATTGCAGAGGTTGGCATGGTGCTTTTGGCATTCTTTGCCGGCATATACTGGAAAGGTCAGGCAAGCTCGTCTTTGCCATCCGGGCAGATATGCTACGTGTGCGGCAAAACAATCGGTACGGAAAGTAGCGTTACGGATCACAAACGCCGCATATTCTATCATTTTGGATGCTGGACCGGGGTTGTCAAACACGATGTTTTTGGTGCATCCGATGACGTCTCTGACATTTAGAGCAGAGTATGCTGCACATATTTTTAAAGTCGGAAGTTTGCCTTTAAACATGGCAAGTACCTGGAGCACTGGCGATACGGATCACGTGGCAGCATCCGTCAGTGAATTTACCGGCGTTATTGGATACTGTGAATACGAAGCTCCCATGGTACTGCAAAAAATAAAAACCGAACCCTCAAAGGCAGTCATGGCAGGCCTTGAAGCGCACGAGGAGGAGGAAGAGTATGAAAAAGAACACGTTGTACTTGAAGAGGTTACCGTCAAGCAGATTGCGGATCCGGTTCAGAATATTGAATTTCCCCGCGAGTACATACGCACGCGAATGCGCTCAAACATCAGGATTGGGCGCAAAGATGCGGTGGTAACACTCTACGGCAGAACCGACAAGCTGAAAAGATCCGAAGGCATACTTGGAGTGGAGGATGACAAATTTCCGGCAAAAACGCTCCCGTATCTGAAGAGGGATGCTCCATACGACAACCAGCTGCTGCAGATTCTTGCATATTTGAATTCGGATTATTCGCATTCCTCAGAAGGCGAAGACTGGTTTGAAATTGAAAATAAATCAAAGGAATGGACGGTAAACATACGCGATAAAAACAACGGCAATGCGCTTGTGAAAAAATATACCGGCAAATGCGGTGTGTATGAAACGGCGTATCTTAACCAAGCGGTGGAGAGATTTGCAACGCTGCTTTTGAACGCTGCAGAGCCAAAACATCACAACGTCGTGGCAAAATGCAGGGTCTGCAAATACCGCAGTATGTGTCCTGCAAAAATGGACGGTGCATAATCGCATGAATCATACTGTATGTTGTTATATGGGTAAATTGATATACCAATATGTGGAGTTTATGTCAAAGTCCACAATTATGGTGCGTTTTATATGAACAAGATAAAAAAGAAAAAAGAAAAAAAATGGAACACCCTGCAGCACAACGGCATACTTTTTCCTCCAGCATACGAGACAAAAGGGCTGTCAGTTTCCATAAAGGGTAAAAAAACAAATCTTACGCCGCTGCAGGAAGAAATGGCATATCTGTGGGCCAAAAAAAAAGACACGCCGTACGTACAGGATACGGTGTTTCAGAAAAACTTTACAAAAGATTTTTCGCGCCAGCTTGGCAAGGAATTTTCTGGTACAAAATATTTGGATATTAATTTTTCAGACATGTACAAAATTGTTGACGCAGAAAAAGACGCGCGTGAGATGATGACAAAAGAAGATCGAAAATCCCTTGCAAAAAAACGAAAAGAGCTGCGTGAAAAATTAAAAGACCAGTACGGTGTTGCAGTTCTTGACGGTGAAAAAGTAGAGGTTGGAAACTATATGGCCGAACCCCCGGGCATATTCATAGGAAGGGGAGCGCATCCCCTCAGAGGGAAATGGAAAAAACGCGTAATGCACGGGGATGTAATTTTGAACATGGGCAAGGAAGCCAAAGTTCCTCCCGGCAAATGGGGAAAAATTATTCACAATCAAGAGGCCGCGTGGCTAGCAAGCTGGGTGGACGATCTTACAAAAAATACAAAATACGTCGGGTTTGCAGACACGGCAGGAATAAAACAAAAAAATGACAAAGCAAAATATGTCAAAGCCGAAAACCTCTCAAAGAGCATCGAGCGTATAAGCGCGCAGATTACACGCGATATGAAAGGCTCAGATACAAGAAAAAAACTGGTGGCCACCGCATGTTATCTCATATACAGAACTGCCATGAGGGTGGGAGATGAAAAAGATCCCGACGAGGCGGACACCGTGGGAGCTACCACACTGCGTAAAGAACATGTAAAGATCACAAATGATGCAATAGAATTTGATTTTCTTGGAAAAGACAGTGTCAGATGGCGCGAGACGGTAAAAGCCGTGGGTCATGATGAACAGTTCCGCCTCAACCTCAAGGAACTTACGGATAAAATATCCCCAAAAGAGGAGATATTCGGCGGAATTACGTCAAGACATGTAAACATGTATTTTTCAGGCATAGTTGACGGCCTGTCGGCAAAAGTGTTTAGAACATATCTTGCATCAACTGTGGTTTCAAAATATCTCAGGAATGTCGGCAACATATCAGGCAAGACTCCCGTGGAAAAGATCTATTATGCAAAACTTGCAAATCTTGAGGCTGCAAAGATGTGCAATCACAAACGTACTATTCCAAAAACCTTTAAAGAATCCATTGAAAAGAAACGTGAAATCCTCAAAAATGTAAAGAATGCAAAAACCAAAACAAAGAAACAGGAAATACGCAAAAAAGAAAGAATAACCAAGCTCAAACTGCAGCTTGAACTGGTGCAGCAAACACGCGACTATAATCTCGGCACTTCGCTGCGCAATTATATAGACCCCCGCGTCCTAAAATCATGGACGGATCACGTTGAAGTTCCTTGGGAAAAACTGTATACTTTGGCGCTACAAAGAAAGTTTCTGTGGGTAAAGGAAGAACATGACAAATGGTCGTCCGTTTCTAAAAAATACTGACATCATACGAATCATTTAATTTAACACACGACAGGCTTTATTTCGTGCCGGAGTAGCTCAGCCTGGCCTAGAGTGCCAGCCTCCCCGTGTAGGGCAATACTCATAATCTGGAGGTCGTGGGTTCGAAACCCACCTCCGGCACCACACACAGATGCACGTTCAAGGTCAGCGGATGCCCCATCACTAGCGTTAAATTCAGCAACGCATATGCAATTTTCATGCCAGAGCTTGAGGAATTTGCAGACGCGTTGCTTGATCAGATTGCCGTTGAAACAAACGAAGAGAAAGTGATTGCGGATCTTGCAGAAAAGATATCCGGTGATTCTCCCTTTGATGTGAAATTTGAGCCGCTCGAGGATGCGGCGAAAAGATTCTTTGATCCCATGGGGGAGAAAATGTCAGAATTTACAGGGCTGGATTGCAGCAATACCGTTCTTGAATTTGCAGATTTGAATGAATTCAAAGCGCTCAAGGGCAGAAAAGTGGTGGCAAAAGACGATTCACGCCAGTATATAGACAGACTTTTTGCAGCAGTATCTGCTGCCAACGTTGTGGAAATATCCAATCTCATAAAGGAAGACAGGCCGAGATTTTTCGTATATTCAACGTACGCAAAAGCATACCTCTCAAAGATCTCCACGACGTACGGCGACTATATGGATGGAACGGTATATCTGAACAAATTTGTACTATCAAACTACCCCCGGATAATACTCTACAGACAGGGTGAGCCCTTTGATCAGAAATTTGAGCGCGTAAATTCCGGATACATGGGAGCCTTGAAGATGACAATACTTGAAGAGCTGGTTCATTCAGGACAGGAAAAACTGCACAAAATAAATGAAAAAGCCTCGCTTGAGGTAAACCTGATAAATGAAGAACTGGCAGGAATAATAAATTCGCTGGACGATGACACCGCATCATCCCTTTACGAATACCTGCAGCTGCAGACCGTACCGGATGATTTTCCCATTGCAAAGAGGGCAAATTTATTTTTCATGTTAAATCCGGACAACTTTATCGTCAACATTCTAGGTCCGGACGTGATGACGTTCAACAAGGTTGAGATAGATCCAAAGATATCTGGGATGGTTCCAGAACTTTTGGAAATTTACCAGCGCTGGCTGGAGCCCATACAGTCGCACCATGCGGCGTTTACCGCAATGGAGGGGATGGCCGAATTTGCCGTGGAAAACGTGCTCGGAGATGACGAGGATTTTGCAGCATATCTGTCCACATTTGCCGGCACCGACATATCCTCGTACAGGGTTCGAAAAAGCATGGGAAGGGATTTCACAAAGGCAGTATATGAAAAACATGGAAAGAAAACTTTTGAAATGCTTCTTGATAGTCCCCCCACCACGCGCGAGTTAAAGGAACCTGGGACGTATCTGGCAAGGGTGTAACTCGTGGAAGAGCACGGATTTGACCCATTTGTGGCAGAATGGGCATCGTATGTGAATAATCCAAATCTTGGACCGGTTGAAAAATATCTCAAGATGGCCCAACTGCTCGAATACCCCGACTTGGATATTGGCGCATACATTGAAAAAATAAACGCACTTGGCAGACACTGCTGGTCTGTATGCTCCGGCGAGGGTGAAATTGCAGACAGGGTCGGCAGATTCAACGGAGAGTTTTTTGGATCACTTGGATACGGTCCGGACGAGACAGATTATTACGATCCGCGCAACAATTTTCTCAACGAGGTCATTGACAAAAAAACTGGCATCCCCATTACGTTATCCATAATGTACGCAGAGGTGGCAGGACATACAGGCCTTAACGTCAGGTTGGTTGATTTTCCAGGACATATTTTGGCAAAGATTGGAGAGATGGTCATACTTGATCCGTACAACGGCGGAATGATTGTAGGACACGATGATTTGCAGGTAATTTTGGACAGTGTCTTTGATGGCGAAGTTTTGTTTAAACCAGAATATCTTGACGAGGCCAAACCTGAGAGGCTGATGATTCGTATGGCGCGCAATCTGAAAAATTCGTACATGCATTCGTACGATTATGCAAGGGCAGGAAGATGCGCAGACATGGTTCTTGCATTTGATCCTGAATCCCCCGACGATGTAAGGGACAAGGGAATAATCGAGGCAAGGCTGCTGCATTATAGTGCATCCCTTGAGCACCTAAACAGGTATCTTGAGATAAATCCAGGAGGACACGACATTGATCATGTTTTAGAGATGATAAAAAGCATACGTGAAAAAATCTAGTCCAATACTGACTTTACATCGTCGCCTTCGCGTATCATGGCTATCTCGTGCCGTGCAATTTTATTGCGTACGGCACCCAATACCACGTCCATTTGTTTGCGCAACATTATGACCTCTTTTTCGAGTTTTGCCACTTTATCGTATACTGTCTCGGAGTCTTTCTTTACCATAGCCGATCATATACTTTAAAAATTTACTTAAAAAGTTATTGTTTTTCCACGGATTAGAGATCAAAATCTTGGTTGCATGCGGGACATTTACCGTGTTCTTTCCCAGGTTTTCCAATGATGTAGATGCGCCCTATGGTCTGGCACTTTGGACACATGCCTGTAGTAACGTTTCTTGGAGCTGAACGGATGATCTTTTGTGATTTTCTGCGACCCATGTCAAACATGCGGCTGCCGCCTATTTTAACTGTAATTTTTGTACACATTCGGCAATATGGCGCGGAGAGGGGGATTTGAACCCCCGTGTCCTTTCGGACATGGGATTAGCAATCACACGCCCTACCAGGCTAGGCGATCTCCGCTCGGCACGTGTTGTCTTTGCCGCAAATAAAAGTCTGAAGTCCTGACGGTTATTCGCACCGTATGGTCAGATCCTGCGCTGTGTCAGTTATCAGGCCGCATGAATCGTATCCGTCTCCACCGTCGATTATATCGTATCCTTCGCCTCCAAATATGGAATCAGAGCCTGAATCGCCGCGCAGTACATCGCCATCCTCGTCCCCATAGAGCGTATCATCCCCTTCGCCGCCGAATATCACATCAGAGCCCTGTCCTCCGAATATGCAGTCATTGCCGCGCTCTCCAAATACAACATCATCTCCGCGCAAAAGAAACATCAGATCAGGCTGGGCGGTTCCGCGTATTGAATCATCCAAGTCGGTTCCAACCGTCAATACGTAATACGAAAGCGGTTTTCCGCATGCGTTTGGTTCAAGAATCTGAATGGTCTTTGCGGTATTTCCTGATGCATCAGTGGAAGTCCATGTTATGTTTACTTTTTCCAATCCAAACGATTCTGGGGCGTTGTTTGTAACTGAAACTGCACCGTCCACCAAATCAAATGCTGTGGCATCTTCAAGGGACGCTCTGGTACTTGTTCCCGTTATTTCAAATACCACAGTATCCGGCAAATCTATCACCGGAGGAGTCGTATCGACAATACTGACAGTCTGTTCTGCCGTAGCCGTGTTATTGTAATTGTCCGTAAGGGTCCAGGTTACCACTGTATCCCCCAGTTGGAATTTTTCAGGGGCGTTGTTTGTAACTGACGCTATTCCTGAAATATCCGCAGATTGCGGATCTAAAAGACTCACGCTTGTGCCATCTGATGATTCAGCTTCGGCTGTAATTCCCACAGGTGCAACTATTACGGGCACAACTGTATCAGAGACTTTCACAGTCTGTACCGCATTCGCCCCGTTGCCTGATGCGTCAACTGCAGTCCATGTTACCTGTGTCTTTCCAATTGGGAATATTTCAGGGGCGTTGTTTGATATTGTTACATCTCCAATGTCCGTTGCAGTGGCAGTACCGATGGCAACTACCGCACCGTTTACAGATTCAGCCTCTGCTGTAACGTTTGCCGGAGGCGTCAGGGCAGGCGCGGTCGTATCCTGTACGGTCACAATCTGTATTACCGCAGCAATGTTACCTGAATCATCCGCTGCAGTCCACGTTACCTGTACTGAACCCATCAAAAATGATTTTGGGGCGTTGTTTGAGATCAAAACCCTTCCCGCCGTATCAGTTGCCTTTGCAATGCCTATTTCCACAGGCGTGTTGTGTGCAACCGCTTCTGCTGTTACGTTGGCCGGCGCCGTTATTACAGGTGCTGTTGTATCAGATACTGTGATGTTTTGTACAACAGTTGCCCCGTTGCCTGATGCGTCAACTGCAGTCCATGTTACCTGTGTCTTTCCAATTGGGAATATTTCAGGGGCGTTGTTTGATATTGTTACCTCTCCAATGTCCGTTGCAGTGGCAGTACCAATGTCAGCTTTTGCCCCGTTCTCGGATTGAGCCTCTGCTGCAACGTTTGCCGGAGCTGCAACTATTGGAGATGTACTATCTATGATGTTTATTTCCTGTACGGCAAAAGCGGTGTTTCCTGCGCCGTCTGTTGCAGTCCATGTTACCTGCGTTACGCCAATCAGAAATGCGGCCGGAGCGTCACTTGTGACAGATACTGCGCCTGCAGTATCGTATGCTATTGCAATTCCGGTATTAACGGGGGTGTTTGTCGCAATTGCCTCTGATGTTATGTCCGCAGGTGCCGCCACTGCCGGACTGCTCGTATCGTGCACTAGAACAGTCTGCACATCTGATGCAAAATTGCCCGAAGCGTCAGTGGCGGTCCACGTCACCAGTGTTGTTCCGATTGCATAAAGTTCCGGAGCGTTGTTTGTAATTTCAATCTCGTCAATGTCAGTTGCCGTAGCATCACCTATCGGTATCGCGGTTCCGTTTGCAGATACAGCTTCTGCTGTAATATCCGCTGGAATTTCAAGTGCCGGACTGCTCGTATCATGCACTAAAACAGTCTGCACATCTGATGCAAAATTGCCCGAAGCGTCAGTGGCGGTCCACGTTATCAGAGTGGTTCCCATTAGGAAGAGTAGCGGAGAGTTGTGCCTTAATTCCACCACGCCTACTGCATCATCTGCCAGTGCAACGCCCAGTTCCACCCGGTTTGATGCAGGACTTTGCGCCTCTATTGTCACGTTTTGCGGTGCCGTTATGCTTGGAGGTACGGTGTCATGTACGGTTACAGTCTGCACTGTGGAATTTGAATTGCCAGACATGTCCGTGGCAGTCCATGTTACGTTTGTAATTCCAAATGGAAATATTTCAGGCGCGTCGTGTCTCACCTCGAATATTCCCACCGCATCGCCTGCCGATGCTTTGCCTATTGCGACCGGTTCGCCGTTGGGGTTTTGAGCTTCCACTATAATGTCAAATGGTGCAGTAATGGATGGCTGTTTTGTGTCCACTATGGTAACAGTCTGCGTTGCATTTGCTGTGTTTTTAGATTCATCAGATGCAATCCATGTTACAGTCGTGGTTCCCACCGCATACGCCTGCGGGGCATCGTTTGTCAGATTTTCCACTCCTACGATGTCATACACCACAGGCAGGCCGATATCCACGGTATTGTTCATGTATCCTATAGCTTCTGCAATGATTTCCGTCAGTATCGTAATTTCAGGCGCAATCGTATCCAGGACTGTTATTTTTTGTATAATGCTCACATTGTTGCCGTTTTCATCCGCAGCAATCCACGTTACGTTTGTCTCTCCAAGTGCGTAAAGATCCGGTGCGTCATTTGTCACGTTGACTGCAGATATTGCATCAGTTGTTTGGGGTATCTGCAGTACCACGGGGGTTCCGTGCGGTCCGGCCGCCTCTGCGATTACATCTCCGGTATGGTTTATTGCCGGAGGCGTCGTGTCCCGTATGGTTACGTTTTGAATTGCTGTGGCCTTGTTTCCGTACGCGTCAACTGCAACCCATGTTATCAGGGTGGTTCCCGTTGGAAATGCGTCCGGGGCATTGTTTGATATCGTAAAATTTTGTACATCATATGCGTAAGGTTCGGTCAGGTTTATTTTGTTGGCCACAGCCGTGACAGCCTCGGATAGGATTGCATTTATTGGATCAAACTGCGGCGCTGTCGTGTCAGTTATCATAACGTTTTGCACGTCGGATATCGAATTTCCCGAACCGTCAGTTGCAGTCCAGATTACAGTGGTGTTTCCAAGTGGAAAGTATTCAGGAGCGTCGTTGCCCACGTGCGCTGCAAGGCTGTTGTCAGTCACGTTTGCATTCCCAAGATCTACGAGATTTTCAAAAACTGCAACCGCTTCCTGCACTATTGCTTTTGGCACGTACAGTACGGGCGGCTCAATATCCACCAGATGGACGTATTGGACGAATTTTGCAGTATTTGCCACCACGTCCATTGCAGTCCACGTTACGGCGGTGGTTCCGATTACAAAGTGCTCTGGCGCATCATTTGTAAGCGAGAGTACGCCCAGTGTATCATATACGTTAGGGGCATTTAGTAGGACCAAATTTAACGTCGGATGCACTGCAAGCAGTGTAACGTTGTCCATCGGCGTTATTACCGGAGGCATTGTATCCTGTACGGTTATCTGTTGGGGCGCCACTGCCAAATTGCCCGAACCGTCTATGGCAGTCCAGATTATGGTGCTGGTACCAAGCGTGAATTTTGAAGGCGCGTTGTTTGTTAGCAACTGTATTCCGCTCTCATCATGTGCTGATGCGTGGCCAATGTTTATCGCGGTAAGATGTCCGGTGACCTCTACGGTTAGATCCGCCGGCACAAGTATGGTGGGCTTTACAATATCTCCAGAGATATGGTTTGGAAGTTGGAGTATCGGCGGTATAGTGTCAGGATGTCCCTGTATGGGTTCAGGCTCTGCTGGAATTTCCTGCTCCGGTGCGTCAGGAATCTCCTCGGGCATGGACATCTCCCGCACCATGGGGGAGCTGAATTTTTGAATTCTGTTGCCGTTTGTATCAGTTACAAAAAGATATCCGTTATCATCCATGACAACATCAGTTGGCGACATAAAGTCCCCGTCTCTTACACCTCCTTTGCCCCACGAGGTTATGGCAAGACCGTCGCCTCCAAGATACAGGATGCGGTTGTTGCGATAGTCTGCAATGTACATGTTTCCGTCCCCGTCGCCCTGTATTCCGTATGGACCCATCACAAGTCCGCCGCTGCTTGAATCATAATTTTTTATAAAAGTTCCGTCTGTCTTGAATTTTTTGACCGCGTTGTTTCCCGCATCCGTCACGTACGCTGCTCCATTCTCCACGGATATTCCCACCGGGTTTAGAAATTTGTCATCTTGTGTTCCGCTTGAGCCAAATTCAAAAACATATTCCCCGTCAAATGTAAATACCTGTACCCGCTGGTTTCCGGTGTCAATCACGTATACGGAACCGTTGATGTCAGTATCAATTCCATTTGGAAGTAAAAATTCCCCGTCTCCGGATCCTTTCGATCCCCATTCATTTACAAAATTGCCGTCAAGATCAAACTGCTGCACGCGGTGCAGGTGTCTGTCCACCACGTAAACACTCTCCCCGTATACGGCTATTCCTGCCGGCGCGTTAAACTCTCCTGGCAGGCTGCCGGAATTTCCCCATGCGGTTAAAAATTCCCCGTCTCCGCTGAATTTTTGAACTCGTTTGTTTCCAAGATCCGTAACGTATACTGAACCGTTGGAATCAACTGCTGCATACTGCGGACTGGAAAATTCTCCAAAAGTTCCAATTCCACGCTCCCCCCATTTTAGAACAAACGGATAATCATAGCTTGCACTGACTGCAGGAATTGCTGCAGCAAGCATCATAGAGAGCGCCAATGCTGGTAACAGGTGCCAGAATTTCATGTATTTTACTCTAATTTATCTAAAAAGATCCTCTGTGTGATTATTTCTTGCTGATTTGGTCAATTTTGACGATTAAAACGGCTTTGTAGCCTCACGTGTAAAGACGTATCCGGCCACAAATACCATCACTATTACGAATGCGAATATCACGCCAAGACTGGTAAATGTTGGTACGCCCGCGTCTACGCCGGTCATTAGACTGCGTATTAACAACACCGTGTACGTTACAGGGTTGAGTTTTGCCACAAAAGCGAGCCAATCGGGGAGCAGTTCCAGTGGAAAAAGTGCAGGGCTGAGCATAAAAAGAGGCATTCCAAGAAAATTGATCACTCCCCAAAATGTCTCCTGCGACTTTGCAGTTGCGGCCACTGCAACTGAAATGCCGGAGAATCCCAGTGAAAACAGCACCACAATACCCATTACCAGTGCTATGGCGCCCGCTCCAGGATAGCTTACGCCGATTGCCAATGCTATTGCGATTATTAATGCAGCCTGCATTGCGGCAATCATCGATATTGCGAGCATTTTGCCCAAAGCTATTGAAACTCTCGAGATTGGCGACATGAGAACTTTGTTCATAAATCCGTACCGTCTGTCCCACAGTGTATTAACGCCTCCAAAGATGCTGGTAAATATTGCCGTAAGTACGATTACACCCGGAGCCATAAATTCAATATATTCCCCGTCAAATCCAACCGCCTCTATGAGAGGCTGCGTTCCGGAAAACGTATTTCCTATAACTATAATCCATACTGCCGGTTGTATTAGACGTATGAGCACGCCGCTGCGAGATTTTTTATAGCGTTTCATCTCCCTCCAAAATACAGTGTACACGTCGGATACTATCACAGCCGCATCTTCCTCATTTTGCGTTTCTCTTTTTTTCTGTCAAATCCTCCGCTGTCGCGCAGATCACGGCCAGTATACGAGACAAATACGTCATCAAGCGTCTGTTGTCCCACTGAAAGCGAGACAATCTCAGAACCAATCTGGCCGCATATCTGCATCACATCACGCGTTGCCTTTACCCCGTCGTTGACGTACATCTTTATCTCTCCGCCTGCAACCGAGGCCACCTCCGATACGTACTTGGATTCTGCCAGTTTTTTTGCCAGATCTGCTGCACCGGTTTCCACGGAAAGCCGTACAACCTCGCCACCGAGTGATTTTTTCATGGCCGAAGGCGTATCCACCGCCTGTATCTTTCCCTTGTCTATTATGGCCACGCGGCTGCACAGCTGATCTGCCTCATCCATATAATGCGTGGTCAAAAACACGCTCATTCCGTACTCGCCGTTTATTCTGCGTATGTATTCCCATATTCTTCTGCGCGTCTGCGTGTCAAGACCTACCGTTGGTTCGTCAAGAAACAGCACACGCGGCATGTGCAGCAGACCGCTGGCAATGTCAAGCCGTTTGCGCATTCCTCCAGAATACGTCAGTACCGGATCGTTTTGCCGGTCTTCAAGCTCTATCATTGAGAGTATCTCATCTATGCGCCGCTTTGCATCCCCAGAAGGTATGTGGCTAAGCCGGGCCTGCAGATACAGGTTTTCCCTTCCGGTTAGAAATTCATCTGCCACCGTATCCTGCTGTACGCATCCTATGTTGCATCGCACTTTGCGGGCGTCGGTAAGAACGTTGTCGCCAAATACAAATGCAGAACCGGACGTAGGTTTTAGCAGTGTTGTCAGTATCATCATGGTGGTGCTCTTTCCGGCCCCGTTTGGTCCCAAAAATCCATAGATCTCACCCTCTTCAACTTTGAGGGATATTGAATCAAGCGCCGTCGAATTCCCGTACATTTTTGTAAGGGATTTTGTTTCTACGGCATACACACGATTGCCACGTTTATTCCGATTATAAATGACGGGAAACGGATAAAATACTCTATGATTTTAAACCGTTTATGAAAGGCTTATGCCACATCTGCAACAGATCCAATCTTGAGACCGTCATAATGGACGGACTTCCCACATGCAAGGAATGCTTTGAGAAAAATAAAAACTAGTCCAGTTTTTTAAATTCTTCACGCGTGAGACTCAGGGAAACATTTTTGCCCACGCCCCATATCGAATTTTTGCCGATCACTTTGTTTGAAAGCGGTCCGGATGAGACCGTAATTGATTCCAAATTTCCAGTCTTTGCATCGCGGTGTATGTTTCCCACCTTGCCCAGTTTTTTGCCGTCAATATCCACCACTTTGACGCCCTTGCGGACGGGGGATTTTGAGAGCTGGAGTGTTTTTTCCGTAAATTTAGCTATAAACGCCTTTGGCAGATAGTATTCCTTGCGGAATCCATAGTTTATCGCCACACCTGTAACCTCTAGGCTGTCCTGACCCACAAAGACGTGTTTTACAGTTCCATATTCAATGCCTTCTTTGTCCACTACTTTTTTGCCGGTAAACGTATCAGCTGTTGCCGCACATTCGCGCATTCCATCCATCATATTTGACATACCGTATGTTTTGATATGAGCATATCAGCATAAAAATCAGATAAATCAGACAGCGGGGTTAAATTACTTGACATTATAATATCACACATGAGTAATAGCCGCTTTCATACGGTGCTTACAGCGCACGGCAGAATAACCGGCAGGGAACATAAAAAAGAACTATTGGCGGTAATGTACGGCGGCGACGTGTATCTTACCCGGCACAAGCCGGACAGCGACTGGTACAAAAACTGCGTGGCAAACGGCGCGGTAACTGTAACCATCGAAGGTAAGACTCTTCCGGGTACGGCAGAGCCTGTAGAAGACGAGGAGATTGTACGCCGCGTATGCAGAATAAAATATTCAGATGATGCGCGCGCCGCAGAACGCAGGGTTGCAATACGCGTCAGACTAAATGTACAATAGTGCTAAGTCCGCGTCTGTCCGATTCCTGGCCGTCTTTTATCTCCGAGACTGTCACCGTAAATGAAACAATATCGCGCGGCTTGCACAGGCTGGCATCAAGTGTCAGATGTAGTTGCATCAGGTCGTATTCGGACTCGCACTCCTGCTGTACCGCAAGTGTGGCATGCGCGGTGGATTCCACACGAAACCTCATATCCTTAAAGTAGAATCCAAGTTTTGTTTGCCTGCCCTCCCTACCCGAGGCTTTTACAAGCACCTTTAGGCTGCCCGGATTTGCCACAGTATATCCGGCGGCACCGTTTACAAAAACCCCAATTTCAAATGGCCTTCCCGCCGTAGCTTCGGCCATTTTTTGAATTCCATCGTTCATTACCACGTCTATTGCGCGTATCGACTGGGCAATTTTGGAAATCCAGTGGTTTGTTTTTTCAATCGTGGCGGCAATCTCGGTGCGGCGTCGGGCATCCTCTTCTTTTGGGAGCTCGTACCTGTCAACCCATTCAAGATAGTCCTTGGATATGTCCTCGATGAAAGATGTGCACGTTATACGGTAGCTGTCCACGTTGGTCGTACGCTCGGATTCATCGTATGCGTCGGAACCTTGCATAGGCATCGCCATCAAAGTTTTGCCGCCATGTTGTGTTAAAAACCCGATCATGACGCTTTACAAATATACTGCGCCATTCAAGGTCATTTGTATAATGTTCTTTACGGAAATTACCAGAGCACTGCAGACACATCTTCAATCCAACATGCCACAGATCAGGGTCATGTTAAAAAAGAATCCTGCCATGGCGTATACGCTGATTACCAAACTTGGGGGCGAGGTGGGGGGAAAATACGGCGTAAAAATCATCGTAAATTTTCCAGGTCAGAGCCGCATAGAAGAATTTGACATGTACGGCAAACGCGATATCAGCATAATTATGGATCAGAGTAAAACCAGGTTCCCCATAGAACGCGGAATTATAAAAACCACAGCGCATGAAAAAATACCCGGATCTAAAACACAGGATGCGTACATGTACGAGGGAAAGGAAGGTGCAAAAGTGTTTCATGAGGGAGGCCGCATAGATATTCTCCCCCACTCGCTGCACATATGGTGTGAATTTACCCCGCAGGTCACAGAATACTGCGATTGGCTCATGAAGAATGTCTATCTTTTACCTCAAACGGTCTAACAGTTCCCTTGCACCCTGGTGTTCAGAATCAATGTCCAGAATTTTTCCACAGTATTCGGTCGTCTTTTTTTTATCGTCCGATGCAGCGTATACGCTGGCCTTTAGATGCAAAGCATCAGTATCATACGGATTTATTTCAAGAACCCTGTCCATATAGTAAAAGACGTTTTTTGCATCATCCAAAATATAGTGTATGCCGCCCATTATGAACAGATAATCATGATCCTTTTCGTACTGTGCGGCAATGCTGCGCCCGTATTCAAGTGCCTCCTTGTAATCGCCGTTTTTTGCCATTTTACGCAGCGTGCGCTTTGGTTTTGAAAAAAATCCTGTCATGAGCAGTTTTGATCACGTGTACGGTTTAAGTCTACCCCGATACGCCTAGGAGAGGACGATTATGCCCTGTTTTACAAGGTATTGTATGGCATTTGTGAATTCTGCATCAGTTGTATGGCCATCCACCCAGAATCTCACTGTCTGTTTTATCCAATTTAGAATATTTCCTCCAGAATCCTGGGTTTTTTCAGTCTGTGGCAAAACTATGATGCCCTCGTTTACCAGATACTGCATTGCGGAGACAAATTCAATGTCGCTAGTATTACCCTGAATCCAAAACGAGGCGGATTTTTTTATCCATTTCGGTACGAATTTTACTGGCACGGTAGGTTCGTTAAATGGTACGTTTATCTCCAGAGTTTCAGGTAATTCTTTTGGTACCTCATCCTTTGCCGCCAGCCCGTACACTATGACGATGTATTTTGTAGGATTAAAAAAAGTGTCAGTTTCCATGTGTCTTCTAATCTGCCCCGACGCCGAATACAGGAACTGGCTACCTTCATCTTTTGCAAGCGATTGGACAATCTCTGCATTGTTTGGATCTTCCACAAAAATATCGTATTGAACCTGATACACAAAGTCAGATTCATCGTACGGACTGCGGAAGTTTATAATCCATTCAATGTCGCATCCAAATTTAATCTCCGGCGGACCGTATTTGAGATCTATCAGATAAGAATTCCCAGATGATGTTTTTTTGACTTTGACATAATCATAATCTGTTGGGCAGTTTATTGGCTTGATTTTTAGAGCGGTCGGTACTATGTCAGCATACGGATCCTCCGTTACTCCATCTTCATAATTTAACAGTTCAAATTTGTATTCTTGCGGCGGAATGCCTTCCGCTACGTGTACCCACGTACTAGCTTTAACCGGGAACGGGAATTCATCTACAATCCAAATCTTGCTAGTCGAGCCTCCGGTACGCCACGATACCTGCACCGCATCATATATTATGCCCTCTCTTGTGCTTACAGTTTCTATCTGGGTTGGTTTTACCTGCTGACCTCCAATGTTGCCTATTTTGCCCCACGAGACGGCCTTGAATTCTTTTGGACCTTCCCCTCCTTCGCCGCCATAAGAGGTTGCAAATGCAGAAAGCCATACAATCGAAGATTTGAATACGCTTGCGTACGAACGCAATTCAAGTGAGCCTCCCGTAGGTTCCGGAGCCACTTTGCCAAGATGCATCTGGCCTTTGATTATTTTTTTTCCATCATATACGACAGTCTCGACCAGCCATTTGGTTTCAGTGCCTTCTACAATATTACCTTTGATCCAAAAATCCATTACCAAAGGCGTGCACTCTTTATACGCCACATGGCACACAGAATATTCAAATCTTTCTCCTATTTTGAGACCTTCGCCCACGTACCAGGTTCCTTTCTTGTCCACGCCGCCTCCGATATCCTGCGCTGCAGCATGCTGTGCTGCACCGATTACAAATAAAATTACAAATGCAGCAGATATGTATTTCATAATGTTGTTTATTCGCACCCATTATAATATTTTATGCCAGATTTTTCAAAAATTTTTACATGTTAGGCACTAAACGTAACATGTGTTTTATCCCGTTATGAACGATTTTGGCAATATCTGACCAGAGTTTGCATCTATGAGAGAACAATGATGCCCTGTTTTACAAGGTATTGTATGGCACTTGTGAATTTTGCATCAGTTGTATGTCCGTCCACCCAAAATCCCACCGTATTTTTGATCCAGCCTGGGATACCTCCGTCCGTGTCAGAGCCGCTTTCTGTAGGAGGCAGTACTATGATGCCCTCGTTTACCAGATACTGCATTGCGGAGACAAATTCAATGTCGCCGGTATGACCCTGAATCCAAAACGAGGCGGATTTTTTTATCCATTCCGGTACGAACTTTACCGGTACGGTAGGTTCGTTAAATGGTACGTTTATCTCCAAAGTTTCAAAGAATCCAGACGGTTTTACATCCAAAGGTGAGAGACCGTACACTAGAATCACATATTTTGTCGGATTGATGGAATGGTTTACCGTCATAAATTTTTCAGCCTGTCCTGATGACGAATATAGGAACCGACCTCCTTCGTCTGATGCAAGTGATTGGATAATGTGCGGATCGTTATTATTCACGGATGCATCCAAAATAATGTCATACTGGACGTTTTCTAAAAATTCAGATTGGTTGCGCGGGTTTAAAAAATTTATGATCCATTCAATGTCACATCCAAGTTTAATCTCAGGCGGACCGTATGTCACATCGATTAGGTATGATGAGAGCGAAGAATTTTTTTGGATTTGCACATAATCATAGTCTCTTGGACAATCGTTTTCGGCCGCAGTGCCTGTATCCAGTGCAGCAACATGTTGTATGGCTCCAAAAACGGTTAGAATTGTAAATGCAAGTAAAACGTACTTCATATAATTACCACATGCCAAATTTGCTTTAATACATTACGGTATATTTATCAAAAAAATGATCACGCATAGTAAAAGTATCTAAAAAATAGTGCATAATGGACATTTTACATGTCTTTTGTTGCGTCTTTACAAAGGTTGGATCTGCACTCGCATGTTGCATCGCAAAAACATTGCCCCTGTATGTCGCAATCACATATGTTACCGGTCTCGTTGGAGGCGTCGCAACCGCATGATGCATCTGACATGGTGACATTTTCAAAGAGTTTAGTTTAAAGGTTTAGAAAAACCACACAGGTGTTTTCACATATTCGTATCATTTTACGTACGTTCAGCAAGTATACGGCTTGCCTCCCCGTACAGCCTGTGGGCGTAATTTTCCAGCATGCCCGTATCCACCCCCACATCCATTGACACTTTTAATATGTAAATCAGATCGGGTTTCTTTCGGAGTTGGTTTTTTATTTTTATCAGCATGTTCCTGTTTTCATACTGGAGATAGAAATAACAGTCTGCCAAAAGCGATTCGGACAAAAGATATTTGGTTTTGTGCAGTATTATTTTTGAATGATCGTTTCCTTCCACCGTATCGGAAAATCCCGCGGTGGATTTTGCCATGCGTTCAAGCAGCGAAGGTGTGGCGCGTTCAGCTCCCATGCATTCGTTTACCAGTGAAAACGCGTTACCGGAGATCTTTTTTTGCACCATGCGAAGTTTATGCAGTGCGTGTGTTGGAGACGGTCTTTCCATGCATGATAAAAGTGCGGCATCAGCCAGGTACAACGCGGCACATTTTATCCAGCAGATTGCAAATGGATCCGACATTTTCAACCCTTCTCGAAATTTTGTGGTGCAAAACATCGAATCGATAAGTGAATCCCTCATGTAATCGGCATACAGTTCGGTTCGTTTTTCACGTATGCGCGCAAGTAACATGTGCAGATCCCACGATGCATCGGAAATTATTTTCATATCATCATATCTTACCATGTCCGGAGAACGCGGCGATGAAAGTGAACGGTGTCTTATGCATACTAGTGAATCCCCGTATTCTGCCACAGTATCAAGCTCATTGCGTTCATCAAATACAGTAAGATCATATTCGCAGCATTCGTGCGATGTGCCGTCACTTCTGCATCCGGTCAGGCCTGCAGGAAAATCCTCCAAAGTGTATTCGTTTAGTATCTTTTGAAAATCCATCACATCCACAGTATCTGTGGCATTTCTTAAACCTGCATAATTTAACAAACCGTACGCAGACTTATTCGGGTTCTTTGTGCGTGCCATCGCACATCGGTACTGCTTTGGATCGTTTGCATCCGCATGAGGATATGCGCGCATCAGCGTCATATTTTTCCACCTGGGGCTTTATTGAAGTACCCTTGTGGGTGCCGTCACATACTGGACCGTTCTTTGAGAGTCCGCACATACAGTACGCTATACTATCCCCCGCTTTGATGTTCATTACTACCGGTCTTCCCGTCCATTCTGGCATACGGGGTTTCCCACTCATGAGTATTTAGGTGTAAAACGGCAATAGATAAAAATACCCACGTTCTTGTTTTAAATGAAAATGAGCTATAAAAAATCCCCGCTTGTCGGAATTGTCATGGGTTCTAGTTCCGATGCTAGAATAATGGTAAAGGTTGCCGAAGTTTTGGACAAGTTTGGCATAAAGCATGAGGATCAGATAGTTTCCGCGCACAGAACGCCCACAAGACTTGAAGAGTATGCAAAGCATGCAAAAAAATCAAAATTTCGCGTAATAATAGCAGGAGCTGGAGGGGCAGCACACCTTCCCGGAATGATTGCATCATATGCGAACATGCCGGTAATTGGCGTTCCAATAATGGTGTACAATGACAAACAGGGAGAGAAACACAAGTTCTCCGCGTTTGGCGGCCTTGACTCTTTGGTATCCATATCCGAAATGCCCACCGGATCCCCTGTTGCGTGTGTCGGCATAAACAAAGCTGAAAACGCAGGAATATACGCTGCAAAGATACTTGCGAATGAATTTTCCGACATTGCCGCAAAGCTTGTAAAATTTAAAAACAGCCGTCATGACGCAGTGGTGGAAGAATCAAAAAAGATGCGCAAACGTGGCATTAGAAAATTTTCAAACTAGATTTAAATTGCTACATTCGTTTATTACACTAGAGGCTCCTGTGGTGTAGTCCGGCTAAGCATACTGCCCTCTCAAGGCAGTGATCCCGGGTTCAAATCCCGGCGGGAGCACTATTGAATTGTAAATATCACGTGAACGCTTACCGTTACATCCTCAGATGATGAAAATATCGGTGCCAATGAAAATGATTCCGCTTTTGCCGAATACTGTACGTCGTATCCGCCGTAACGTACGGGTGAGAGATTTACAGTCTTTACGTCTGATACGGATTTGTCCAGCGGTTCTAGGGCATCGTTTGCATGTTTTTTGGCATCTCGGACCGCATCCTGTAAAAGCGAATTTTCCGTCTCTTTACGCAGCTCCGCAGAGAGTGTAAAGTACAGTCCTTCGATGCGGTTTGCTCCAGCCTCTGATGCGCCGTCAATGATTGATGCAGCAGAATCAAGTTTTGTTGTTTTAACCGATACGATGTTTTCGGCCCTAAAACCGACTATCGGCGAGGTGTTTGTATCCCGATCATAATCCCCGTATACTGGATGGATGTTCAGGGACGATGTAGATATCTCATCTCTCTCAACTCCAGCATTCATTATGCCGGCGATCACATTTTTCATTGTCTGCGAGTTTAGCGAGAGTGCTTTGCTGGCATTTTTATCCTGTGTCTGCACACCAAGCCTGACGGTGAAAATATCAGGATCCACCGAGGCTGTGGCAGTTCCCGTAACCGAGATTGTTCCAGGTTTTTCACTGTCCGTCTCCGCCGCATAGACGTTTTTATCTTTGGCGTGTTTGACTGAAATCTCGTTATTTTGCGCAAATTTTTCCCATTCCCAGACATCCAGCGAGTAAACTGCCACCACCGAGAGTGCGGCAACCGCAGCCACGATAACTATGACCTTCAATGTGGTTGACATACACGTATGATGTATATTTAGTAATATATACCGATATAAAAAAACCTCTTACGGTAATTCAAAATGCCCGTATCTGCAACATTTTATTATACGAGTGCACTTTGATTATGCGATGGGTCTGCGCAGCTTGCCTCTAAAGGAAATTTACAGATCAGACCGTGACGACATTATATCGGAATTTTTTGTCCCGTGTCTTGCCAACTGTATAGAATACAGCAGGTGTGTGGAGCGCATATCCGCCAAGAGTCTTACGACCATAATTTTGGCAATGGGCGAGGATCCTGATACCAGAGTCCGCATAGTTTCAGGGCACAGATTTGGTGCTGCCGACATTGCCCTGATGAATAAGATATTTTCAGGGAGCGGTACAAAGGTTGTCGGAGATTTTATACGCGACACAAAGATTAACAGACTGCAGCAGGCCGTACGCGGAAACCACCTGGCCGTAAAGGTTGCAGTTCCAAATGACGAGGAAATTTCAGGATTATTTACCGAGCGCATCGGAATATTCACGGACAAGTTAGGCGACGTGGTGACGTTTACCGGCACCTCTTCACACACCTTTGACATGCAGGATCAGGACTTTGAGTCGGTGGACGTTTTCACCTCGTGGAACGAATCAAGCAGGACAAAAACAAAGGTTGCCGATTTTGAAAACCTCTGGGACAACAAAACAAAAAATCTTGAAATGTACGATTATGTAAAAGCTGAGAGGGAAAATATTCTCAAATATTCTGCCGAATGGGCAATTGATCTTGGATGATTATTTGGAATTTTGTGCAAAGACTGACGTTGAAACTTTATAATATATGATTTCCCCGCGCCGCTCTATTACCGCAATGATGGGCTCTTTTCCCATCTGAGACATTGTACGAATTTTCTTTTGCATTGCCGAAATTTTTTCCCGTCTTCCTTCGCTGAATCCAAAGACAGAATATTTTGCCCCTTTTTGTCCGTAATCCCCCCGCTCATATACCAAAAAGTCAGAACCAAATCCAAATCCTTTTCGCACCGTGTATCCGCGTGTACGCAAGTCACGGTATATCAGATAGTCGGTAAACGCGTTCCCGTCTTCGGACATGCATGTGCGCAACAGCGAGTCAAATTCCACAGGTTTGCCGGCTTTTTTCAGTATCAGGCTTTTCTTGTACAGCAGGTACAGCGATTCAAATGGACGAAGAATGTACCTATTTCCATCCTCCTCCCCGTATCCCCGAGAATGCAGTGCATCCTGCGCGGATTTTTCATGTATCACTGCCGCAGTTCCCCGTAGAACGGCCGCAACGGCCGGCTCTTCGCGTTCATCATCCATTGGTATGCTGGAATGATTTTTCAATATAAGGCAACATGAATGCGTACAGGCTGCTGTGAAATTTGTATTTTTTATTCAAAATACTGGCAAATGAGGCTTTTATCCTTTGACCATTAAAATATGGGTCAGAGGGTGCGTATGATATGCACGGTGCAAACTACAGAAGGGGAAACGGTCAGCCGTACTCGAGAAAAAAATACATCAAGGGAAAGCCGCAGATAAAGATCGCAAAATTTCAGAGTGGCCAACCAGGCGACTATGATTATTGTGTCCAGCTGCTTGTAAATGAAAATGTACAGATTCGTCACATGGCAATAGAATCCGCGCGTCTTGCCGCAAACAAGACGATAGAAAAAGCTACGGGAGAAAATGGATACCAGTCCAGACTGCGGATATATCCGCATATATTGTTGCGCGAGAACAAAATGATCGCAACCGCCGGTGCAGACAGGCTTCAGGAAGGCATGAGACATGCTTTTGGCAAGGCGGTAAGTCTTGCAGCCCGCGTGAAACGCGGTCAGTGCATATACGAGGTAAACATCAAAAAGGAATATCTGGATCATGCAAAAAAAGCCCTAAAGGGTGCATGCGTCAAACTTCCGTGCACCCCGACCATAAAGGTAATTCCTTTGAAATAATGCAGACATCATATTAAAATAACAGTTTTAGAATATCTCATCCAAAACATAAATACAGGAATCTCTTTTACGATATGAATATGTATGTAATACTTTTCATGGTTTTAGGATTATTGTCTCCGCTGCCGTTTGTAGCTCCGTTCGGTTATGATTTTGCAGTAAACAATGATACGGCAGATGTCAAATACGGTCCAATAGATTTTCAAAGAGAATTTAATCACAGGATAGGAAATTCAATGATAAACGCGTATGCACAGACTGCAAATTTTACACAAATAACTACCATAGATATCAAACCTTTGAAAAATAATTACACATCTGGTGAGACCATAATTGCTCTAGTTACTGTAAATTCTTCATCTTCCGATACTGATATGATATACAGAATTACAAATCCCGATGGCAATTTTATTGATGTTGGACAAATCAATCACATGTCGAATGTTTCAACCAATCTATCAATCAATACTGATGATGCTTATCTATGGAAACAATCAGGCACGTATGGCATTATTATTGATTATAACGGCAGTCAAACCTCAACGTCAATTATGTTTAATTCAAGTTATCAGGCATTCAAACCAACAGTAACTGTGTCCACATTAAAAAATAATTACACGTCAGGTGAAAAAATAATTGTGACGATTACTACAAGTTCTTCTACTAGTGCCGCCTTGGTATATACAATCACAGATCCCTATCACAATGTTACTTATTTTAAATATTTAGGTTATGTAACAAATACTACAAAAATTGAAGTAATTAATACAGACAGCAGCAAGTGGGATAAATCAGGCACATATACCATCACTGTTACTCATGGAGGAAATCATATCTCAGCACTCATCACATATAATGCTAGTATGTTTGTACGGCCAACAGTTGATGAATTAATCACCATGCGTACGATAAAAAACTATTACATATTAGGAGAATCAGTAACCACAATAATTTCTATAAATTCGTCATCCAATCATTTTCCCACATTATATGATGTTGCCGTAACGTATAAAATTACAAATCCTACTAATCAATTAATACATGTTGGACAATTTATTCCCATATCAGATATGCAAAATGTCATAAACATCAAACCTAGTGTAGATTATTTATGGGCAGAATCTGGCACGTATACCATTGATGCGTATTATAACGGTATGAATAAATCCGCATCAATAATATTTAATGCGAGTATACACGTATTTAATGCAAGTATACACGTATCTTATCCAAGATTTGTAAATGTCAGCATACCCTCAGGATCTAGTATTCAAGGTTGTGAAACAAATGATACGTGTTTCATACCCGCACATGTCAATATCTCAACAGGCGGAACCGTAACATGGACAAATGACGATACTGCCGTACATACTGTGACAAGTGGATCTGCATTTAACGGTCCTGGTGGCGAATTTGACTCTTCAATAATATCCCCCGGTGTAAAATTCAGTCATACATTTACGGAAATCAAAACTTTTGACTATTTTTGTATAGTTCATCCGTGGCAATCTGGTACCGTGATTGTAAAACCTGCAAACTTTTCAAACAACAATTTAGATAACCCAACAAAAACAATCGGAATCGCCACGTGGGGATCGTCAGGTTATACCGCAATTGAAAATGGCCTAGTACGAATAATCGATCCGGATCTAAATACAAACAACAGCATTGTAGAAAACGTCAGTGTGGATGTCTGGTCAGATTCCGATCCTGGAGGAATAACATTAAACCTAATTGAAACTAGAAATGATACCGGTGTATTCGAAGGAACGGTAGACTTTACAATAAATGGCAGATCAAACGGACATATGTTACTTGTATCATTTGAGGATACGATAACGGTAAGATATTATGATCATTCACTACCATTATCGTACAATAATAATAGTGTGTTAGATATTTTGGCAGTTACCACGATAAGCACAACAAACATTCCAGGTCCTGTTATGTTAGAAATGACCATATCAAGCGACAACGGCAATACAGAATATGCAAAACGTAACGATGTTCTGAATGTAACGTTGGTCACGGATCGCCCGTTGACCGAAGCTAAAGCACAGATCTTTGGCAGAGTTGTTCCGGTTCTCATATACAATAATACTGCCACGTTTGAAACAAATGTAACTGCCAATGATCACGGTTATGCAATATTTTCAATGTCGGTTTCAAACGAAACTGAATTTGGGAGAGGCATTCTTGCCGTTACACAAAACGATCTAAATTCATCAAACATATTCGTGGACACTTTGCATCCAAAGCTGCTCATACTTGGTAAAAACCCCCACATCATTTCCAATGGTGAAAATTATACAGACAGTGGAGCTAAAGTTACAGACAACGATCCAAGATATAATGGCACAATTACAACAAAAAACAACGTCAACACCAGTGCTCCGGGCGTTTACTTTGTCACATATGTTGCAGATGATGATGATGCCGGAAACAGGGGTAGCAGTGCAGAGAGGATCGTCACGGTCACAGAATCCGACGGTTCTGCGGCATTAACCACGTCTAATCATAACAAATCATTTACTTTACAGCATGAAAAAAATATCAGAGTAAGAGTTTCAAACATCACTAACGACAACGTGCTTACGTTAATGTCATCGCATACCATATTGAATAATTCTGATATTACAGATGAAAATGCAGGCATACATACGTCAAAATATCCATCAGATTTGGGATTTATTCCAAACTCCAGAGCGTTTGTAGAAATTAAAAAAGACACCATTGTAAGATCAAATGCATCACATGCCGACCATGTCAGTTTTGTCGTACGTGAAATAGAAGATCCAAAATACTACCTGGTAATTGAAATTGGCAATGAACACGTAAGATATGAGGTGGGCGATCACGCCATAAAAATTGTTTTTTACAATGCATCCATCAGAGACACGCCTTTGTTTAGGAATAATTCCGAGGGTGAGATATCAAAAATATTACAATACAATGGAATCGTTGATAATGCATCCCACGCATTTTCCATACTAACCGCAAACAAAAACTACAATAATTCAATGTACGTATGGAATCCAACAGAATCAACATATACGCTGTGGTTTGCACATTTATCTCAAGCAATACTAGACAGGGCAAGCTCATCGTCCAAACAAACCAGCAGTTCAGGCGCACCGACACTGGGCAAAACCGGCGCCGGAGAACAGATTGTAACAAACGGTTTTGATTACAACGGACTTGGCGTAAATGTAGGCAGATACCACACGGAATTTCCGCTAATCAGTACAAATGTAGGAGACATTAATTCGATAAAAATAAAGATCTACGATGGTGCAGGTCCACAGGGTGTAAAACGCGTCGAGTTTGCACTAGGCGTACCGGACATAGGTCTGTATCATGATGCAGAGGTAATCATAGAGGTGTGGATGGAAAAAGACGTATTGGTTGTAAAAGATCTCATCATTAATGATGAGTTGAATCTGCTGGAAAATTCGCATATTTCAGCAGAAATATCACAGGTTTCATGCTCCAACGGCGGACCAGAATGTCTCTTTGTCAATCTGCAATATTCGTACAGGGAAGCGCCGCTATACAACACCATGGCAGTAAAACCGGTAGACTGGGATAATCAGGCGTACCAATTTTACTTTAATGATGGCATACGGGTGGACGGAATATCCCAGAACGACCGCCCATTCATTGCAATTAGCGCATCACATACAACATACCATCCGGTAAAAACCGGTAACATATACCTGATTCAGACCGATCGGTTGCAGGGACTTTGGGTGGATGAATACGGATACAAATGGAGCATGCAGGATAACATGTTAAAGCAGATTACTTTTCAGGAATATCAGATTCCGCATGATGACAGAGAAAGGGTATTTCACGGACCGGGACGCAACAATGACGGTTTTGATGACATACTCCGTCAGGAATATCAGCGCGCCTTTGAGAAACTTCCCGCATATCTTAGAAACGAATAAACCGTATGGGCAAATGTTTGCAGCATGAGAACACACTAGGCTTTTATAGACATTAACGATATTTCATTCCGTGCAGTTGTAGTATAGTTTGGTTATTATTCCAGCTTGCCAAGTTGGTGACCCGGGTTCGAATCCCGGCAACTGCACCATTTTAAACTAATTTTTTCCAAGACTCTCGCGTATTTTTTCAAGCGCGTCCCTTGCAGCCTGAGGTTTTGGAAGCTGTACTGCAAACATGCGCCCGTCGGCGCTTTTTGGCGCAACTCCCACCACGGAGGATTCAGCAAGCGTCTGAAAAAACCAATCATGCTTTGATGCGTCAATCAGGAATGATTCGCGCATGTCCTTGGCTGAAAACTTTACGTCCACAAAGACGTTTCCTGTTCCATCGCGCAGTATTTCAAGGTCAACGTTAACGGCAAGCGGTCCTGTCCCGTACGAGCCGGCAAGCCGTGCAAAAGTCTCATTGTCGGTAATTATGCACGGATAGTTTGTTTGGCTGTCGGTGATTTTTTCAAGATCTCCGTGCGCCCTTGCATTGAGTGATTTTAAATCCTCGCCGTGCGGAGTGCCAAGATTATGGGGCATTTTTTGACTCCAGCCGTCCGACTGCCGAATCCCCGAGTCTTATCAAAAGTGGCGTCAAAAACGTGGTGATGATTGTTATGACTCCAATCAGTGGGAACAGATAGCTGCTGACAACGCCCAAATCCACCCCTACTTTTACTATGACGATTGAAAATTCCCCCCTTGGCGAGGCAAGTGAAAATGCAGAGCGTGCCGCATTTTTTTTTGAGACCCTCAGCGCAATGCCGCTCAAAAAGCTGCCGGCAAATTTTGTCACCGTGGCCACTGCAATAACTGCAAGTGCAATCAGGATATAGTTTTGAATTTCCCCAATGTCCATCAAAGCTCCAACAGAGATGAAAAAGATGGCCACAAACATGTCCTTTATCGGACTGGAGAGCATCTTTGAGACCTCTGAGGATTTGGATTCGGCCACAAGAACGCCGGCAAGAAAAGCTCCTATTGCAACAGAGAGTCCCACAATGTTTGCAAGCAGTGCATATCCAAAGCACACTCCAAGCACGCTTAACAGAAGTATCTCGCGGTGCTCGGTGGCTGCCACCTTGTCTATCAGGGGCGGAATCAGGCGCGTTCCAACAGTAAACGTGCCTATAATCAGACCGGCGGCAACTAGTATGACGGCAATTATTGATTCAGGCGAGACTGAACCTACAAGCGCCACGGACTGTAGTGTTGATATGAGAATTACGGCGATGACATCCTCTACGATTAGTATTCCAAGTACAAGTATCGAGGATTGTTTTTTAATCCGGCCAAGGTCGGTAAGTATTTTTACAATTACCGCAGTACTGCTGATTGAGAGTGCCGCTGCAATAAAGAGCGCGTCCATAAACTCCATTCCAAGCGCGCTTGCCGCAAAAAATACCGCTCCCAGTGTGGCAAAGAGTCCGATGCTCCCCATGCCGACCACGACCTTGCCGATGGATCGTATGCGCGAGTAGGGAAATTCAATACCAATTACAAACAAGAGCAGTATCACGCCAATCTCGGCAAAAAGATTCAGTGCGCCAACATCTGATAAAATTCCAACTCCGTTTGTCGCATTAGATCCGCCTTTTGGAAGTATGCTCGACCACAGGGGGGAGAGCGGCCCTATCAGCATGCCGGCAAAAAGATATCCAATGATGAGCGGCTGCCGTATCTTGAAGAATGCCAGCGTAATTATCGATCCTATTATCATGATTATTGCAAGGTCTGTAACAAACGTCGTATGCGGCAGTTGCGGAGTTATCTGATCTATGACGTTTTCAACGCCGGTGGCAAGAGAATCTTGGATTTGTCCAGCCTGCAGTATCATATCCAGCATACCTATAGGTTGTTTTGTTGGGCATAAAAAAGATCGGACAGGCCAACAGGTCTTTATTTTGGCACCGTATGGACAGTCTGCAGAGTGATGAGCAGGCTCTATGATCCTATGATGAAGTACGCCTGGGGTATCTGACTGCAAATTTAACCGCCAAGGATTAAATCAACGTAAATGTCCATTCAGGCTTGAATTGAAGGTACCCACGTACGATGTTTTGGTGGCAGGATGCGGTCCTGCGGGATCTTCTGCAGCGTATGCTGCATCAAAGGCCGGTGCAAAGGTTGCAGTCTTTGAGAGGGAACAGCAGGTTTCCACCACCGTCAGAACCAGCGGCGTGACGTGGCTAAAGGATGCAGTATCGATGGGAATTCCCCCCAGTCTGTACAATCCGATTAGGCGCTATGCGTTCTGCTCCAAAAACAACGAGATCATAATAGAGGGTGAAAAACCAGGTGCTGCCGTGCTTGACGTGCGCGGTACATACAGATGGCTCGCAGAGCGCGCCCGTAGTGCCGGTGCTGAAATTATGACCGATACTGTGGTAACGGGAGCATCATATCTTGCTGACGGTTCAATATCAATTCAAACCGGCGGTTCTGCATCATATTCTTGCAGCGTGGCAGTTGATGCAAGCGGATTCTCGTCCGTTCTCTCATCAAAACTTGGCTGCATCAAAAAATGGGAAAAATTCGGAGCCGGTGCAGAATACGAGGCGCACGCCGAACACGTGGATGCGGACACATGGTGGCTCATGGTAGGTTCTGAGTATACGCCGTCAGGGTATGCATGGATATTTCCCGTAGGTCCGGATACTGTGCGTATCGGAGTTGGCGTTGGCAAACCGGACTGGCATGAGAATCCTGCAGTATTGCTGGATAAAATAATCAGGGAGAAAACAGGACCTATTGCATCGCTTGGGAAGATAACCCCGTTTGAATTCCACAGTGGTATCATACCAAACGATGGAACCGTGCGCCGCACCGTACATGACGGACTGCTCATGGCAGGCGATTCAGCAGGCCAGGCAAACCCGCTTGTTTTGGAGGGTATCAGGTACGCTGTGCGATACGGACACAGTGCAGGGAAGACTGCAGCAAAAGCTGCCCTCTGCGGAAAAACGCGGGCAGAAGATCTTGCCACGTATGAGAAGAGATGGAGGGGCGAGGTTGACGCAAAGATACGTTCGGCATTCCGTGTTCAGCGCAGATGGCTGCAGCTCTCAGATACAGAGTGGGATAAAGAGCTTGAATCAATACGCTGTTTGAATGATTCTGAACTGGTTCAGTTTATGAAAGCTGATTTTGGATCAAAGTATGCTGCAAAGATGGCATTAAGGCATCCGCTCTTTACAATCAGACAGATATGCCACATGGTAAAAAAATCCTAGTTTGCCGAGAAAAAATCGGTGGCCACAAGATCGTGGTATTGGATGCGCGCCACGTACAGTCCGGATTCAAGGTTTATGTTTATCGACTCTTCAATGTATCCGGTAGGCGTATCCTTTACTGCCACAGAAAGCAGTACGTCCCCGTTTCCGTCGTAAATGTCCACGTACAAATCTTCGCTAAACTGCACCAGTTTTTCAACAGCACCGGTAATGCGTACCAGTCCGTTCCCGTAAGATACCTCGATGATAGCTGCGCGATCCCTGTGAGGCAGGTATCTTTCCGCAAGGGTCTGCAGCTGCAAGGTTCCTGCCACGATCGCCCCGTAATCACCGTCATTTATCGCCTCTTCAATATCTTTTTCAATTTCCATAAATGCTGCTGAATTTACCGCATACTGTGATCCTCCAAATTCCTGCACGAATACTTTGATCATTTCATATTTGGCAGAAGCTTCCACAAGTTGCGGATCATCCTTTGATGCATCATAAACGCTCTTGTCCTGAATATGCATGATTTTGGTGCTTGTGGCGCCATTCCAGTTTAGCACCGTGGCGTATAGTCCCGGTTCCACTTTTTCAATCCAAAACGTGTTGAATCTTCCGCTCTTTGTATCGCTAAACTCAAGCAATTGAATCTGCTCGCCTTTCGGATCGTACATTCCAAGTACAAGATTCACGCGCCTGTCATTATCCTTGTCCAAAAATCCCGTGGTAGACCACGTTCCCGTCTGCTCATCATACTCGACTTTGTATTTTATCGAATTGTTTGACGAGTCCAAATTTTCGCCGACAAATGAAAGCAGATTCTCCAGTTTGTCTTCCACCGTTGCAAAGTTTCCAAGCGAGAGTGAGAGATCAAGTGAGGATCTCAGTTTGTCATAGTCGGCCGTATGCTCGTTAAAGTTTGCATTAGCATACCTGTCCACCGCATCATCCACCAATTGGATTAGTTTGCGGTATTCTATGCGTTTTAATTCTACCAGAGTAAACGGCACCTCCGTATCCGGATTGTCCGAATACATCTTTAGTATAATCTGCCATTCATCGTATGCTGCATCAAGCGCCTCTTCTGCCTCGTAGAGCCGTTCTGCGACAACCAAGCTTTGCACGCGGTCTACTTTTGCCATTATCGAGTCTGCAAAGTCCTCAAAGCCGACTTCAAATCTGTGATTCTCAAGCGCCATATCCACAAGCGCGTTCAGAGAATTTGCCCGGTGCAGTATTTTCCCGGCCCTTTCTTTGAACTGGACGTCCGTGTACGCGTCAAGATCTTCCCGTATGATTGGAGCTTTTTCGCTGATCCACGTAAGAAGAAACTCCACCCGGTCGATTCTGCCCGCCGCGGATCCCTCTGCATTCAGTCTTGCCGCAGCTTCGAGTATTTTTATGGCCTCTCCTATGACGGCCAAATTTGCATAGTCTGCCTGCCTCTGGGCCTGTTCTGCCATGCGGCGGTACTCAAAAGTCAGTATTGCTATTGGATTGCGTTTTTCGCGCAGTTCAGTTATCGTGGCATCAAAGCGTGAAACTATTGATAAAATCTCCTCAAGTGAGCTGGCATTGTCCACATTAGAGAGTAGCGCCATCCATTCGCCTGAAAGCTCCGCCCCTATACCCGTAGTACCTGAGAGATCCACAGCCTTGGATATGCGCTCTGATATCTGCGTGACGCTCTTTATTGATTTAATCTCCGAGCTTTTTCCAAGTATGGACTGTGCTGATGATGCCGTATTCAGGTATCCTTGCAGGGATGTCCATTCAGGCTCTATGAGTGCTGCAAGATTTTCCTCCGAAGTTCCAGTAGGCGTGCTGATAAATCTCTCCACGCGGTCCAATCCCCGCAGCAGTATGGCCGCCTCATGTATCTCATCAACATCCGATGATTGAGCCAAAAGTTTTGCAACAGTATGCTTTTCCACAAGCGTGAGGCGTTCTGTTTCCCATTCGGATTTTAAGACTGAATAGAGGGGATCGTTTTTCAGCAATACCACGTCAAGGAACCGCGTTTTAGTCAGAAAGTCAAGCATCCCTCCAAGCTCGTCCACGTATATCGGACCCAGTCCCCTTGAAAATATCAGCGCAATCTCTTTTTGCACGTCTCGGTTCATAACCGAGCCGGTCTTTGTCATCAGATTCAGCAGTGTATCTTCTAGATCCTCATATGGAACGCTTGCAGCAATCTCAGTTGTCGGATCCGCCACGGTCAGCACGTCGTACGTTCTGTATATGATGTCAAGTGCGGCAGTTTTATCCCCTATCTGATAATAAAATATCGACGTTATCACATCATCTGTCAAAGTCATTTTTGTACTGGGTGAAATTTTTCCCGACCGTTCCAAATCGTCTGCTGCATTCAAAAACGAATAGACCGCGGGCCGTAATACTGCATCCACGCCGTACAGTACATCATCAGTTATCGTGTAATCTATAGCATCCTTGAAAATGTACAGTATGACCCGCAGATCGCCAGAGGCTGCTGCAAGACGCGATTTAAGATTCGCAGAATTCGCAGTAGCCACGTCATCGATAACCTGGCTTACATACTCGTCAGCTGCTGCAGCATACTGGGAATCTGTCAGGTCAGGTTTCACCGATGTTGATACTGAAAACGATGCGGTGCTCTTTCTATCGCCATAAAATACTTCTATCTCATATGATCCGGCCATGCCGCATATGTTTCCGCGCAACGGCACTTTATCCATTACAAACGTTCCATCCTGGAGAGGGAGAATCTGCTGTATCTGGCATATGTCGCCGTTTGGATTTGTAATCTTTAATATGAGAAATGAATTTGGCGTGGGCACTCCGGCATTGCCGTATATGAATACAGAATCGCCCTTTGAGAAATCTCCAAAGTTGTCAAGCAGTACGATGCCTCCAGACTGCGCCCCAACATATGCCGGAGCGAGGAGAACTGCCATCATAAATACGGCCAGTATTTTTTTCATGGTTCATGTGGGGTTTTTAGTTAATTAAGCGTTGAGAGTTGTCAGGTGAAATACGATTCCAAGATGCGTAAAATACGGTCAAATTTGCACGTGTGCATACCAACGTTTATGCCTAAAATATGACGATAGGCGTCATATTTTATCCGGCAGGTATTTCAAGCGTATACTGCAATTTTGGTCTTTTTTGCACGGTGTAAAACAGGCATAAATTTTCAACGCATATGCTGCATACATATTTTAAAATGGGCCCATAATGGACAATATTCATGCAGACAGAGAATACGGATGAGAGATATTACTTTGCATTTTCGTTTTTCAAAGTCGATCCAAAATGGCGCTGGATGGCGGATTTGGCAAAACAGGAATCGGCAAAAGAAGTGGAAAACATACTTGGAAATTCCAGCTGCATGTACAGGTCGTATTCCACGCTTGGCATACGCGATGATGCCGACTTTATGTTGTGGTTTGCTGCAAAAACCGTAGAAGAGATACAGAGTGCAGTCTCGAGGCTGTATCTTACCGTTTTTGGAAAATACATTGTTCCGTCTAGAACATTTTTTTCCGTTACTCGTCCATCAATGTACGCCAAAACCGGCAGGGTTCCGGCGTTTGTTGCAGGAGAAGAGGCGCTAAAATATGCAATCGTGTATCCGTTCATAAAAAGCCGCAAGTGGTACCGCACTTCGGCAGCCGAAAGGCAGGCCATGATGGACGAGCACATTGCGGTGGGCAACAAATATCCCGAAGTCATCTTAAACACCACGTATTCTTTTGGAATACACGATGAGGATTTCATGCTGGCCTTTGAGACTGACGAGTTGATAAAATTTCAGGATCTAATCATAGAGTTGCGCGCAACGCGCGTCTCCGAATATATCACTTCAGATACGCCCATGATTGTGTGCGTCAAAAAAGACATAGTGCCGATGATACAGAGTCTTGGTTGAGATGAAGGCGCTAAAAGAATGGGCATCAATAGTGAGTGCGCTCGAAGACGGAGCGCAGACTGTGCTGCTCCGCAAAGGCGGCATACGCGATGCAGCATCAGGTTTCCGCGAGGAATCCGGTACGTTTTTGCTATTCCCCACATACGAGCATCAGAGAAGCGAGCATTTGAGTAAATCAGGTTCACAATATTCTGTAAAATCCGACAGTCTACCCGGCAAAGTGCGAATCAGTTCTGTAGCAGAGGTGCTGTGCGGTGCTGACGTTGATGCAAAGACTGCCCAAAAACTTGGCGGATTTCACATCTGGAGTGATGAGTTTGTGCGCGAGAGGGGAAAATGGATGCCCCAAAAGCCCATGCGTGCCGTATTTCTAAAAGTGAGTATGATAAAACCGGTTGAAATTGACAACATTGCAGAATATTCAGGGTGCAGGTCGTGGTTGGAGATAAATATCAGTCCGGAAAATTCCATGCAGGTTTTGGATTCATCGAAATTGTCCGCAGAGCTTGAAAAATTTGAGGGTATCACATCATGAAGTACCGCAAAATTGGAAAAAGCGGCATAAGCGTCTCAGAGATTGGTTTTGGTGCATGGAGTATCGCAATGAACTGGTGGGGTAAATCCATAGAAGAGGATGAGGCAAAACGCATGATCAAAAAAGCGTACGATTTGGGAATCAATTTTTTTGAAACCGGCGACATGTACGGGAGGGGGAAGAGTGAGAAACTCATCGGCGAGGCGCTGAAAGGCGTGCGCGAAGAGGTGGTAATATCCACAAAATACGGATATGATTTTGCAAACGCCGAACAGATAGGACACACCGAGCTGCCGCAGTTTTTTGACGAGAAATTTACCAAAGCGGCGCTGAATGCAAGCCTTGAGAGGCTGCGTACCGACCACGTGGACGTATACGGCCTGCACAATCCAAAGATGAACCATGTAAAAGATGATGCAATATTTGCAACGCTAAAGGATCTAAAACTCTCAGGCAAAACGCGCGCAATTCAGACAGCTCTTGGTCCGGCAATCGGCTGGACAGAGGAGGGACATGCTGCAATAGCCCGTCCGGAAGTTGACGCCGTACAGACAGTATACAATATTTTAGAGCAGACCCCAGGCAACGAGCTTTTGGATGGCGCTTTTAAAAACGATACCGGCGTTTTTGTCAGGGTTCCTGACGCCTCTGGAATACTGACCGGCAAGGTAAATGCGGATACAAAGATTGATGAAAAAGATCACCGCTCTGTCAGAAAAGGCGAATGGATTCGTGCATCGCTGCAAAAAGTGGAACAGTTGCGCCCAATAGCTGAGCGCAACGGATTAAGCATTACAGAGCTTGCAATAAAGTTCATCCTCTCAAAGCGCGGCATTACGTCCGTTTTTCCAACCGTGATAAGCGAAGATGAGATTGAAGAATTTGCCGCAATGGCGGACGGGAAATACCTCTCCGATTCGGACATGCAGGAGATCGGCCGGATGTATTCGGACTGGCCCACATACGAGCTAAAGGCCACGGTTCAGGCGTGATTGCGTGTCCGGCACGGATGCACAGCGCACGGCTGACATTATAGAAAAGATGAGGCTTGCACGCATCGGCGAGTATGCAAAATGGGAGCGCATGCTTGAGAAATTGGACAAAGGTGTCGGATTGAACGGTGAAGAGTACGCATACGTGGCATCCATGGCCGGCACGTACAAGAACGGAAGCGTCAGACGGCGCACCAAATACTATCATCGTCCGATAGATCCTGCGGATTCGGTTCCATCATGTACAGAATGCGGCAAAAAATCCGCATATTACTGTGTGATGAATGATGCGTATTACTGTCGAAAACATCTGATGGGGCACGATGACAACGAGATTTAGGCTGCCTGATTTTCTTATTCTTTCATTAACAATTTTGTTTTTTTAGATCTGCATGTTTGATTTTATTCGGTTTTGGATTCAAGTAATTTTTTAATTTCATGTATTATAATATCATGAGTTTTGCCATCCGTTCTTATGGTAATTGTACTTCCTCCATCTCTGGATTCCAGTTCAAAAACAATTTTTTGATACGGTCTTGTCCAATAATAAACAGCTGCTAAGACAAGTCCTACAATAAACAATAACAAGCCTACCAATATCAAGATGCCCATCACACCCTTACTGTAATTTCGTTTACCTTTGAAAACTATTTGTTCATTTTTCACAGAGGAGATTATTTCAAAATCTCCGTATGAGGATTGTTTTATAATTTTTTTATAAGCTTCTTCTGTGGTATAATCACTATCAAATTCTGCATACAATTCATTTATTTTAACCATCTACGAGTATTAATATTTTCAGGGATCATTTCAAATATTCATATTTCGAGTTTAAGAACAGGTCAAGTTAACGCAACAAGATTCAAACCACAGCTTGAATAAGGATCTTTTCATAATTATATATCAGAATATGATCAAATTCACAGTTTTTACGAATAAAAATAACTGATTTGAATGATTTTATACAAGATCTGTTATTCACAAGCCACAACCTTGATTTTTGAAAATTCAGATGTGGTTAATCCTCCAAAATCGGTGTATTTTTTGCATGATTACAATCATGCCGCCAATCAAGATGACTGGGATTTAGGCTGCCTGATTTTCCATAAAGTATTCCACGCGTGTTTTCTTAAACTCGCGCAGGCTGAAGAGTATCATGTATTCGTCAACGTTTACCTGTTTTTGTATCGTGTCTGCAACCTCCATGGCCTCGTCTTTTGATGTGCAGTGTATCATTGAGAAAACATTGTACGGCCAGTCCGGATACGATGGCCTCTCATAACAGTGGCTTACCTGCGGAAACGCTCCAAGGGTTTGCCCCACCTGCGAGATGCGTTCCTTTGGAACTTTCCATACGATCATTCCGTTTGCTACAAATCCCGCATCGCGGTGCCGCAGTATTGCAGCATACCTTCTCATCACACCAATTTTTTCATAGTGTGCAAGCTTTTCAAATATCTGATCCTCACTCATCCCAAGCGATTCGGCCGCCTTTAGAAAAGGCCTGTCCGTAACTTCAAGATCTTTTTGCAGATGGCGGACAAACTCTTTGTCATCCTCGGTCGGTTTAAACTCCACGTGTTCTATCTCTTTTTTTTGCTCGGTTGGTTTTACCTCGTGCTTTTCACTCGCCACCATGTCAAGCTTTACGCCGATTTTGAAGAGCTGTATTGTGGGCAGCATGCGCATTTTTATGATTCCCGGCACGGTTGAAAATTTATCCAATTCGGTTTTCAAATCCGAATCCGGCGGTACGGCAAGCGTAAACCACAGGTTGAATTCATGGTCGCGCTCATAGTTGTGGCTCACTCCAGGATGCTGGTTTACCTTCTCTGCCACAGAGTTCAGTTTGTCCGGCTCTATCTTTGCTGCCACAAGGGAGCTCTTGTATCCGAGCCGGCGCGTGTCAAATATGGCGCTCATCTGCCGCAGTATTCCGGATTTCCGAAGCCGCAGTATGCGCTCCTTTATCTCCTGCGGCGACTGACCGAATTTTTCCGCAAGCACATCGTACGGTCTTGAAACAAGGGGAAACGTCCACTGAATTTCATTGAGAATTTCCCTGTCCAAATCGTCCATCTTTTGCTTCAACATTTCGCGCATGATCTCCTTTGGTTAAAAATGTAATCTGTCATTAGGGTTTAAAATGCCGCACGGGGTGCACCAAATGGTTGATCGTGGATCTTTATCTAAAGGGAGGGCTGGCAGTTGTGGTCGGTGCCGGAGCTGAAGGGCTCAAAAAAGTAAATTCGCTTTTAACGCAGGATTGTGAAATTTTGCTCGTCTCAAAAGAGTCAAACCCCGCGGTTGAAAAATATCTCAAAGATGGCAGGATTAAATTTTTGCGGGAGGATTTGCACGATGGCTCGTTTCTCTCAAGGTACAGCCCGGTTTTGGTAATGGCGACAACAGACGATCATGCGCTCAACTGCACGATTATAAATAAAGCTAAAAAGATTCCCGGTTGCATGGCGTACGCCTCTGATGATCCCGAATCCAGTGATTTTTCCCACCCTTCGGTGATAAACATCAAAGATACGGTCCAAATTACAGTCTCCACCGGAAGCAAGAGTCCGGCAATGGCAAGAGAGATTAGAATGCGCGCTGAAAAATATCTAAACGATCTTGTGACAAATGAGGATATTGCACAGATAAACCTCCAGCAGGAGGCCAGGATTGAGGCAAAAAAAACAATACCGGGGCAGAATATGCGCAAAAAATACCTGTATGCGGTGATGCGCGATTCGGAGGTAATACGGCTTATAAAACAGGAAAAGATAACGCTTGCCCGTAGTCGGGCCATGGAGATGCTAGAGGATTTTAAATGAGCGGAATTATTGTAAACGCGCGTGTAACTTTTCGCGGATCGCCCATACACGTGCTTGAAAAATTCACATTCAAGGATACAAACCGGGCGCTTGCGGAATTTAAAAAACGCTCAGGGTTTGAAGAGTGCGTCATAGTTCAGACCTGCAACAGGGTCGAAGTATACGGTACGGCAAGCGAGCTTGACCGCAACAAAATAAGCAAAACGTGGGCCGAGCTTGCCGGAATAGACGAGGATGCAGTGTACAAAAATATCGAGTTTTCCGGCGGCAGCGAGGTTACAAGCCATCTGCTGCGTCTTACATCAGGTATTGAATCAATGGTGATTGGAGAGGAGCAGATTCTTGGACAGATACGCGGCTCAATATCGGCCGCAAAAGAGGCAGGTGCCAGCGGACGCCGGCTTGATCTTTTATTTGACAGGTCGGTGCGTGCCGGAGCTCGCATCAGGGAGTCGACGGGACTCAACCGCGGCGGCACCTCCGTTGGTTCGATGGCAGTAAGGCTTGCCGAAGAGAACGTGGATGATATAAAATCAAAAAAAGTTTTGCTGATTGGAACCGGTGAGATATCAAGCCTTGTTGCAAAATCCCTCATACGCCGCGGTTACAAATTTTTTGTGGCAAGCCGGACAAGTCAGAGATCCAAATCGTTCTGCGAGACGATGGGCGGCGGCCGGGCGGTAAAATTTGAAGACACCTTTGATGGATTTGGAGAATATGATGTGATATTTGTCGCAACTTCGGCCCCGTATTTTCTTGTCACGCATGAAAAGATAGCTGCTGCCAGGGAAAATAATGCAGGCGGCATTATGATACTGGATCTCTCAAATCCCCGCACCGTTGATGAGCGCGTGGCCACAATAAGCGGTATAAAACTGATGAATTTGGATCAGATAGCGGAGATGGTCGAGAAAAACGTGCGCAAAAAACGGGGCAAGCTGCACGAGGTTGAAAACATAATTAGTGAAGAGGTTCCCATCATTGAAATGTCCATGAACAGGCTTGATGCAGAACCGCTGGTAAGCGACATATTCAAAAACATGGATGCGCTCAGACAAAAAGAGCTCCAAAAAGCGCTGCGCATGCTCAATAATGCCGATTCAGATACGGCAAAGATAGTGGACGAGCTGACAAAGGCCGTTGTTGAGAGCATAGTCTCAGGTCCGATGAACAACCTCAGAAAGGCCTCAGAGGAGGGCAGAACGGACGTGTTAGAGGCTGCCTCAAAGATCTTCGACTACGGTTCTAACTAGGATTAATATTTGCGGGATGGATTTTCATTTCAAATGTCGTTTCCATCAAGACGCCTTCGAAGACTGCGCAGCACGCCCGCCATGAGGGATCTTGTACGCGAGAGCACAATTGGTCCATCAGACATGGTCCTTCCAATATTCGTACAGGACGGGATAGATTCTCCCGTCGAGATAAAATCAATGCCTCAAATGCGCCGCCTCCCCGTAAAGGATGCCGCATCCGAGGCCGGATCCGCATCAGATCTTGGAATACCTGCAGTCATGCTGTTTGGCGTTCCATCTCTCAAAGATGATGCCGGCTCTGCTGCATACGATGAAAAAGGCGCCGTACAGCAGGCCATATCCTCTATACGTTCTGTTTTGGGGGAAAAGATTGTCGTAATGGCAGACGTATGTCTGTGCCAGTATACTCTCTCAGGACACTGCGGGCTGGAAAAAAACGGTAAAATCGACAACGATACAAGCCTTGATGCACTTGCACGTACCGCCGTAAGTCAGGCCGACGCCGGAGTTAACGTCGTCTCCCCTTCGGCAATGATGGACGGACAGGTTGCAGCCATCAGGGCAGCACTTGATGATGCAGGACACCAGGATGTTTCCATAATGTCGCATTCTGCAAAGCACCGCTCTTCATTTTATTCCCCGTTTAGAGACGCCGCAGAATGCGCTCCAAAATTTGGCGACAGAAAGACATACCAGGTTCCGTATACGAACCGCCGCGAGTCCATAAGCGAGCTGCAGGCAGATTACGATGAGGGAGTTGACATACTGATGATAAAACCCGCCCTTGCATACCTTGATCTTGTCGCAGAAGCGAAAAAAAGATTCAGTGTTCCAATTGCAGCATACAGCGTTTCTGGCGAGTTTGCACTGGTAAAGGCTGCGGCCATGCAGGGATGGGTTGATGAGGACGAGATAACCTTTGAGATTTTATCCTCGATAAAGAGGGCCGGTGCGGACATTATAGTCACGTATTTTGCAAGGCAGGCTGCAGAAAAAATGGCTGAAAACCGATGAGAGACGACTGGCGCTTTGAGATAGAGAGGGCCTTTGACATTCTGCCCCATGCGGCCGGCGCAAGCTGGGCGACCGTGTGGTTTCGCATGAAGGGTCAGAAAAATCCCACCGCCGAAGAGTTTCGTCGCAAGACTGCAGAGTATTTTGGACTGTTGGAACCGTTATTTTCCGTATATCCGGATTCAAAAGAATTTGAAGAAATGGTCTCGTACATACGGCACCGCAATGCCGAAGAGTCAAAAAAGATACTTGCCGGCGAGAATGGAGAAATTGAAAAACGATACGAACGTTACGTCGACTATGGCTGAATTTCCCGCCGCATCTCTTCAAGGTATTCTCCCAGTACCGCGGTACGGCGTTTTGCCTCCATTTTTGCCGAATCTGTGTGCATGCTTTTTTCCAGTATGAGCAGTTTTTTGTAAAAATGATCCACTGTCCAGACATTATCATCCGGCACCCTCTCTTTGCAGAAGGGATCCTCCGGATGGTAAAACCTCCTGTTCTCAGATCCTGCCACCGCAAACGCCCTGGCAATTCCCACCGCTCCGAGCGCATCAAGGCGGTCTGCATCCTGCAGTATTTTGCCGTGTATTGTTTTTGGGTTTTTTCCAAGGGAAAAACCATGATCCGCTATTGCCCCGACTATAATCCCCACCTCGTCTTTTGAATATCCGGCTTTATCCAGTATCGGCTTTGCCACATCGGCGCTCTCTTTTGAGGAATTTTTTGCATTCTTTGCAGTCTTTGGATAAGAGACCGTATCGTGCAGCAAAGAGGCTGCAAGAACCAGTTCTGCATCCAGGTTTTCCTTTTTGCACAAAAATTTGGCGTTTTTGCACACCCTCATTATATGTTCAAAATCGTGCGCCGGTTCATTCCCCATCAGGCGTTTTGATTCGTAAAATACGCCCCCGAGTCTGCCGGTTTTAAAATTTCCATATGTGCGGTCTTGCAAACCGAAGCCTCCTCTCCCTTACCAGTACGCCCCACTTTACTGACGCAAACAAAACAACCACTGCTATTCCGATAACATCCGCCACCAGTATTCCCACCAGCCTATCTTCAAACAGTTCCAGAAACGGAAGAAGCACTATCCGGCTTATTGATATCATAACATAGTATGATATCGCCCTACCCGCCCAAAATCCCGCGTACAGTCCCACGCTGCGGGCCCGCATCAGTCCGTACGCTACAAAAAGCATATTGCTTGGAAGCGGCGTTGCCGCAAAGAGAAACGAGGCGAGCGCATATCCGAATCGTTTTTTTCCAAGATAATTTGAAATGTAATCCAAATTTGATTTTTGCTCGCCTTGCACAAATCTCCTAAACTGTCCGCTTATTCTTTGCAGTACAAACCGTCCTGCGGTGGCGCCGGTAGCTCCCACCAGTGCAAGATATGTTATATTAAATGACGGATCGGCAGCATAAAACGAGGAGAGTATTATCCAGGTGGGCGGCATCAGAATTGGAGCCGTATTAACGGCCACCAGTACTGCCAGCACTCCGACATAGGAGAGTTCTGCAAACATTTCAAAAATATCCATACCGTTGAATGATCCCCTCTCTACTAAACAGTTTTTGCTGCCGTGCATACGGAGGGTGTTTTTGCCGTATTTTTGGAAATTGTAAAAAGATCGATGCTTCGGCATCTTTTTATATTTTGGTGACGTAACAGTGTTATGGATACTACGGTCTGGAAATGTTTTAGATGTAAATTAACTTTCAAAGAACAGGATCATGCAGAACTGCACGAAGAGATCTCCCACCATTCAGTCAGAGAACTGACTGCATAAATTGGTGCAGGGAGTGGGATTCGAACCCACGAACCCCTAAGGGAAAGGATATCTTAATAGATCTTGAGTCCTTCTCGGTTGACCAGGCTTCGATATCCCTGCAGATAACGGTCAGAATGAGCCGTATTTTTCAATTGCGGCTGTTCGAGGCCCCATTTATTAAGAAAACTTAATAATTACCATGTTGGCATAGGCATACATGAGCATGCACACAATCGACCAAGCCAAAAACATGAGAAACGGTATCAACCTCGAGGGTGAAGTCGTCCGCAAGGGCGAAACACGCACGGTAAGTAAAAAGACTGGCGGCACCATCGATGTTTGCGACGCATATTTGAAAGACAGCGCAAATGAGGAGATCAAAATAACCCTATGGGCAGAAGATATTGAAAAAATATCCCAAGGGGCAAAGATCAAAATCACAAACGGCTACACGTCATCATTCAAGGGCGAAATCTCGATCGGCAAGGGCAAATTCGGCGAAATCCAAGTCATTCCATAATCAAACCACATACATACAATATTTTTCTTTTAATTTTTAATTATATTTCTTGTATCCCCACTTTTTTTAGATATTCATACGTTTCATCATAATATTTTGGATCACGAGTATGATCAGATGCATCACCTTTTGGAATGAATATAATCATACCTTGTCTAGCACGTGTCAATAAAACTCTGTACGCATTTTTCAGATAGTTCATGTTTGATTTTTTATTTATTTTCATCCATTTAGAGCCTCTAAATTGATTAAATGTCCACTCACCATCACTAAATCTAAAATCACCATCCCATCCAACACAAATCCAATCTAATTCTAAACCTTGTACATGAAATTCAGTTGCAACATATTCCATATAAAATGAAGATCTAACATCAAGTGAATCTTTTAGAAACCAGTTTTTAGCATTAATTTCAGAGTTTATAAAAATACCAAATGGTCTAAGGCGATATGCTCCAGAACTAGCCACAAGACCATATCTTCTACTACCTTTAGCATGATCTCGCATCCATTTTTTAGCAGTATTCAAATCACGTGTTAAAACTATTGGGTATTGTTTTTCTCTAGTTTTTAATTCTGCAGATAACTCTAATGCTTTATCAATATCTTGATCTAGTATAGCATTAATATAACCTGAAACATGTTTATTTCTATAGGATCTTATGCTTGTTTTAAGATGTAATGCATCTATAAATTCATGATTATTTTTTTGTAATATAGAGCTATTAATTGATTCATTTGTAGATGTATATACATTCCAATTATGAAATTTATTATTTAATGCAGAAAACCATTCTGATAATCCAGCTTCACCAGTATTGATTTCTTGTCCACTACCAATTAGACAAATAATAACAGCCCAATCAGAATGTCTATTCATTATATCAATAAGAAATTCAGGCTCAGACATGTTAAAATCCAATACTTCTCTTTTTTGTTTCATAAATTTTGAAGTGTGTTTTTTATCCCATGCACGTTGTGCTTCATCAAATATGACAATATGATCATCTGGTGCAGATTTATCTCTCAGATATTCATCACGAAAATGATGAATGTTTTGTATGAATACCTTTACAGATCTTCTAGCATCAGATATTTTTAATTTCACTTTAGAGTTATAGACTTGATCTTGAGCTAATGCTTCTTGTAAAACATCTACAAGGGGGCCATTTCCAGATAAGAAAACTGCATGTTCTGATTGTTCTAATTTTTCTCTAATGCTAGCTACATTTAAGCCAACAAGTGTTTTTCCAGCACCAGGAACGCCAGTAACAAAACAAATTGATTTTAGTTTTTTCTTTTTTGTTGTAGAAATTATATTATTTATTGCATCTGTTGTATTTGTTAAATTAGTTGCATCAGCATCACGTCGTGAAATATCTTCAACGCTATGACCTCGGTATAATGCCTGAGCTAATTCAATAATTGTTGGAGTGGGCATGTATGTAGATTCTTCCCATATTATTGGTTTTACATTATCGGTAGTGTAATTTGTACATATGTGATTTATTACATCTAGCAATGTATTTTTGTTACAACATAATGGTTTGAAGACACCGTCATCATCTTGTTCAAATGTGTTATCAATGTCAGATGCGTTAGTTGCAACCAATATAGGAACAAGTTGGATGGCATGACTTTCTTTTTGGAAATTTTTTAAATCTAGTGCATAATCCCAAACTTGATCAAGTGCAGATTTTTCATATTTTTCCATACCAATTTTAAATTCGATAATAAATACAAGGCCAGAGTAAATTAAAATCACATCTGCTCGTTTTCCCATTCGTGGGATAACATATTCAAATATTATATGACCAGATTTTAGATTTTTAAAAATTTTTTTTAGAAAATCAATTTGCTCCATCCAAGCACTTCTTTGTTCCCCATCAGATGAAAATTGAGGATTTTTAGTTAATTTCCCAAGTATATGCTCATCTTGTAAAAATTGTCCCATGGGTTTAGAATAATATGATCTATTCATGCCAGATAATATCACCGGAATCTTATATATTATTTAGAATGATCTTACAGCATAACACCCGATCGAGTTTAACATCTTGATCATGCAATTAGTTCCGATCAGTGGCAAAAGCACAACTCTTTTATAGGTACCGTACTATACCGTACTAATGACAGAAGACATTAGAATAGACAGTCTCGAAGGCGTGGGTCCTGTAACGACCAAAAAACTAAGCAATGCAGGCGTCCACAGTATTATGGATATAATCGTGCGCGGTCCTGTTGAAATCGCAGAAATTACTGGAATGGAAAGAGATACGGCCGATAAAATCGTAAACAAGTCACGCGAACATCTTGAAGCCGAAGGCCTCATCAAAAAAAGTTTTGAGAGTGCCACAGAAGTATACAAAAGAAGACAGGATATTGGTAAAATTACCACCGGAACCGAATGCCTTGATGCTCTCCTAGATGGAGGAGTTGAAACACAGGCACTTACAGAAGTATATGGAGAATACGGATGCGGTAAAACACAATTTTGTCACACCCTATGTGTCCAGGTACAACGATCAAAAGAGGAAGGTGGTCTAGATGGCACTGTGCTATACATTGATACTGAAAACACTTTCAGACCAGAAAGAATTGTATCCATTGCAAAAGTAAACGGAATGGATCCTGAAAAAGCTTTAGACAAAATTGTTGTTGCTAGAGCCTACAACAGTGCACATCAAACACTCATTTTAGAAGAAGCGGGTCCCATAATAAAAGAAAACAACGTCAAACTCTTGGTTGTAGATTCAGCCGTTGGACTTTTCAGAGCAGAATACCTTGGAAGAGGAACACTTTCAGCCAGACAGCAAAAGCTAAACCACTTTGTCCATATGCTTTCAAGAATAGCTGAGACATACAACTGTGCAGCCGTTGCCACAAACCAGGTAATGGCATCACCGGACGTTTTCTTTGGAGATCCCACAAGACCCGTAGGAGGAAACGTTGTCGCGCATACAAGTACATACAGGATTTACTTTAAAAAATCCGGCAAAAAACGAATTGCACGCATGGTCGACAGTCCGCACCATCCGGAAGAAGAAGTAATCTTTGCACTAGGCGAAGCAGGTGTAGTAGATCTTGATTCGGAAGGAGCAAAAAAGCCAAAAAAAGTCGCCACGCCCAAAAAGACTATAGTCGAAAAAACGGAAACAAAAAATACAGAATCTGAAAAAACTGAAGAGATAACAGATACTCCAAAAGCTGATGAAAAAATTGCAGATGCTGCAGAAACAAAAAATATAGAATCTGAAAAAACTGAAGAGATAACAGATACTCCAAAAGCTGATGAAAAAATTACAGACGCTGCGGAAACAACAAAATTAAACGACACAGTTCCCGACAATACAAAAGAATAATCACATTTTTTTTATTTTTTATACCCACACGGCAGACGCTGCCGCGTCATATTTGATGCAAATTCATGCACAATGAGTCCGTAATGCAGAGTATTTGTGAGGTCAACACCTTGTGCTATTTTGTGCCCACATCTTCATTTATTGCGTAGATTTTAGGCATGATGTGACTTCATACGGGTATTTTGCATAAGTGTTAAAATATGGGCGTTCGTGCCTACGATCGTTATGACTACTAAAAAGCCGTCTGGCCGCTCACATGGATTCAGACACAAATCAAGATCAATTATGACAAAAAAGGCTCCAAGGGGGGTATCATTCCTGCTACGAAGATATGTAGAAAACGAACGTGCTCTTGTAATTATAGATCCAAGACAGCACAAGGGACTTCCGCACAGAAGATACCACGGCAAAGTTGGAATTATAAAGCAGGTAGGCAGAAGAACTCTAACACTGGATATAAAACTTGGAAACAAAAGCAAGACCCTTATTACAAGATTTGACCACGTAAAACCGTTCGGTGTATAAAATGGAAGAGATAAAGAAAAAACAACCAATATCAATATCCGAAGTAAAAGGTATACTCTCAAAAAACAACGTTGACGAGATGGATCAATTTCAACGATGGACGTTTGATTATGTAACAAAATTTTCCGAACTTGAACCAGAAGATGCAAAAAAAATAAGACAGCGGCTCGTAAAAGAATGCCAACTCAGTGAAGAGGAATCCGCGGAAATTGTAAACATCGGTCCCACAACGTTGGCCGAGCTTCGCGCATTTACATTCGGGTGGAAAAAACTTGTACTGGCAGAGACTCTTGAAAAAATGCTCGCCATCATAACGGGAAAGGCATAGAGGTAACCGGGATTTTCTTGCCGTTGCTTGGCACGCCGGGGAAAAAATATGAAAAGTTTGCATATGTAATTGGAATTAAAAGACGTGCAAAATCCGTAATAATCAAAAACAAATCAGGGGACATATTGTATGCACTGGGACAAAAATTTCTAAACATTATGGAGATTTTAATATATGATAATGTGATGTTTGAGGCCGGTTCAAAAATACCCATAGATGCCGTAAACCGCTTGAATATACTCTCGGTTCTCGGCCGCGTACAGTATAAAAAAACGCCAGATGACATAGCAGACGCCATATCCCCCATAGTTGACACCATTGTTGCAAAAGAAGAAGAGAGGTTTGTCGAGTTTATCAATACCGCAGGTCCCCTAACATACAGAATTCATTCGCTAAAAACCATACCTGGAATCAGTGAAAAGCTGTCACAAAACATCATCATGGAGAGAGATGACAGGAAATTTGACAGTTATGCTGACATTGAAGAGAGGGCCAGCGTTAGAAACATTGCAAAAAATATTTCAAGCCGCATAAAAGAAGAGATTATAGACGATACCAAAACCAATGTGTTTGTAAAAAGATGAATCAGAGACACCATACCGGAAGACATTATCTAAGATCGCTAGCCGTTGCAAATCTCATGGCAGAGACTGCACGCATTACTGCAGACGATGATGTTTTGGAGATTGGAACCGGCAAATGTGCAATTACCCTGCTGCTTGGGGGCAAAAGTGTGACAACGTACGAGACGGACATGAAAATGCATGCAAAAGCCGTATCTGTTTTGGAAAAACATCCAAACATCAGGCCCGTATGCGGGGACGGATTCAAATCAAAAGAACACTTTGATGTGTTTGTATCAAGTCTGCCGTATTCTCAAAGCAGAAGGGCCATAGAGTGGCTGATGCAAAAAAAATTCTCAAGGGCGGTTATAATGGTGCAGGAAGAATTTGCATGCAAACTGTACGCCAAATCCGGCGGACAAAGAAAGGCAGTCTCTGTTCTTGCATGCTGTGCCTTTGATATGAAGAGAATATCGTCCGTTTCACGCCAAAGCTTTGATCCACCCCCCCGTGTGGAATCTGCGATACTGTATCTGGAGCAAAAACGCATCATTCCGCTCAAAACGATACGGGAAATAAACAGGATATTTTCATACAGGCGCAAAATCCTCTCAAACATACCAGGATTCAAGATAAAATCAAATGCAAGGCTTGACGATCTAAGCTGCGAGCAAATCATGGAGGCTGTTGACACTGCCGCATAATGATCCGTATCTTCCCGCAGAGGACACTTATTTTTTAGAGGATGGAATACGCAAAGAATCCGGCAGTCTTGCACTGGAAATTGGAACAGGTCCCGGATACATAACCAAAGTTTTGGAGAAAAAGTTCAAAATTGTTGTCGGTACGGATGTAAATTTAGAGGTGCTGCGCAGCAGAAAAGGAAAGCTAATCTGCTGCGATGGTGCAGGTGCCCTAAGTTGCGGTTTTGAGGTTATCGTATGCAACATGCCGTATCTTGCAACAGATACAATAGATGATGTGGCAACCGACGGCGGACCCGAAGGCATACAGGTGCCCTCCAAAATAATACGCTCTGCGGTGCCGCATCTTCTCAAAGGCGGCAGGTTTTACTTTGTCACATCGTCGCTCTCAAATTATGGGGCACTCATTGCAGTGGCCCAAAAGTGCGGCACAAAGGCTGAGATTGTTTTCAGGAAAAAAATCTTTTTTGAAGAGCTGCTCCTAGTGTGCTGTACCGCATAAGGGTTTATTTTTTCAGATTTTTTTTGGCAATTTCGGATATTGCTCCGGCCATTTGCGTCGTGGTGGCATCTCCCCCGATGTCCGATGTTACGTATTTTCCCTCGTTTATGACATCCCATGTTGCCCCAAATATGGCATCGCGTACGTGTTTTTCCCCAAGGTATTCGGCCATCCACGCGCCCGAGAGCACGGTTGCCGTAGGATTTGCAATATTCTTTCCTGCAATTGACGGGGCACTTCCGTGTGCTGCCTCAAACATTGCAAATTTCTCACCCATGTTTGCAGAATAAATCAGCCCGATGGATCCTATCAGTCCGGAGGCAAGCTCGGATATTATGTCCATGAACAGGTTTGTGCTTGCAAGTACTGCCCCGTTAAACTGTTCTGTGTTTACCAGCATTTGCTGCGCCATGTTGTCTATGTAAATTTCAGACAATTCCAGTCCTGGTACGGATTCTGCGGCCTTTTGCATCTCTTCCCAGAATATTCCGTCGGTCATTTTCAGTATGTTACGCTTTGTTATTGCAACCATTTTTTTCATTCCGCGCTCCTCTGCCCACCGTGCGGAGGCTTGTGCAAACCTTTTGCAGCCTTTGCGGGTTATTTTGCGCACCGCAATGGCAGAATCCGGCGAAGTCATCGCCTCTTCCCCCGAATAAAGCCCCTCTGTGGCTTCCCTGAAACAGACGCAGTCAAGCGTACGGCCAGGAGTGAGGCGCTCAAAGGTTTTGCACGGGCGGATGTTTGAATACAGCTCGAATTTTTGCCGCAGTGTAACTGCCACACTGCGGGGCGTATTTGGAGCGGGAATTGTGGTTGTCGGACCCTTAAAGCATGCATCAGCTGAGGAGAGTGCATCCATTGTGGAATCCGGAATGTACGTGGGATCTTTTCTGCCGTTTTTTTCCCACTGCTCAGAGCCGGCATCAGCCTCGAGAATCTCAGAGGAGAAACCGCACTCGGAGAGTATCTTTAGCATCGAATCCACAGCTTCTGGACCTATTCCATCCCCTTTCATTACAACCGCGGTTTTTCCCAATATGCGATAGATTGGACATGCCGCAATTTTAACGGTTGGCGGTAATATCATTACGCTGGCGTATTTATTAACACGTACGTGTTAGATTGCAGTTGAGATGATCATAGTACACCTTTCGGACATGCATGTGGGTTCACAGTTTCAGCCGGATGTCTTTGATGTTTTACTTGAAGAGGTGAACGTTATAAAACCTGACGCCATAGTAATAACCGGTGATCTGACCAACGAGGGACTGGTAAAAGAATTCGAGGAATGCAAAAGACTCGTCTCCAAATTCAAAACTAAAAAACTAATCACGATGAGTGGAAACCATGATTACAGGAATACAGGATATTTGTTGTTTAAAAAATATTTTCCCTTTGATCACGTAAATGAAATCGGCAGGGACGTGGTTGTGGTAACGGTGGGCACTGCAAGACCGGACAGAAACGACGGGGAGATTGGATACAGGCAGGCTTTATGGCTTGAGAAAACCATGAAAAAATACAAAAACCGCGTAAAGATAGTTGCGATGCACCACCATCTAGTCGGCATACCAAACACGGGTTCAGACAAGGCCACCATCACGGATGCAGGAGATGCCCTCCGTACCATACTGGATACTGATGTAAACGCCGTTTTGTGCGGACACAAACACAGGCCCTGGCTGTGGCAGTTTGGAGGATTGTCCATAGTAAACGCCGGAACCGCCACTTCCGAACGCGTCAGGGGACTGTTTGCAAATTCCTACAATATAATCAACATAAACGATAAAAAATTGAGCGTCGATTTGAAAATAGTGGGCGGCAAACGCACGCCCATGAAGGATGTAATATCAAAATATTCTCGCTTTGACGATGATGATGCTATGATTAATACATAAGATTGCACATGCATATGCGATGTTTGATCCTGCCATTTTACAGATTCAGGACAACACGGTAATGCTGGGCGCTGCTGTAATTGTTGCAGTCATAATATCGGCAGGAGTTGCCGCAGCACAGATTCGTTCCGTAAAAAAGAACGTAAAGGCGGATCCAAAGATAAAATTCGAAGTTGAGAGGCTGCAGAAAGATTTCCAGGACGTATCAACGGATCTTGAAAAATTTAGGGATGCCATACCCCGCAGCACCGAAGTTGGAATCGTAAGGGAGGATGTATCAAAACTCTGTGGTGATTTTACCGCCCTTAGGGACAATATGGAGGAGAGAATTTCCAAATTAAGCCGGGATACGGTCGAAGATCTCAATCTGGCAAGGACCGAGATGATAAGCATGGCGTCAGCTGAAATTGAAAAATTCGCAGACAGTCACATAAAAAACAAGAGCGTTACAAGGGACGAATTTGATTCCCTAAAGGGCAGACTCGAAAAGATCATAGGATCCGATGAATCAGCTGAGAGGATGAAATCGCTTGCGGCCATATTTGACAGCACGCAGACCCGCGTGATAAACTGGCAGTGCCAGCTGATAAAACTGCTAAGGGGCGGCCTTGCACCGGACGCTGAAGCTGATCTCATCGTATCATCGGGCATACCAATCGGACCCTGCAAGGAATTTTTAAAAAAATTGGACGGTGCCGGAATCGCAACCAAAAAAGAAATCTCCGCATATTATGTAAATCCCGAATGGGAGTGGATATTCAGCTATGTTGACAATCCGGACTGGCTACAGAACAGGCTTGGCGGATCGGTAATAAAAGAAAAAGATTATCAGGATTATATAAAAAACAACGTCTGGCTGATTGAAGAAGGGATTTTGTTAAAGACGACAGAATATTCACTTGACACCGGAAGACTTGATCTTTTATGCACCGATGTAAACGGAACCCACGTGGGAATTGAATTAAAATATCCGTCTGCGTCAAAAAAAGACAAACGCCAGCTTGCCGGATACAAATCCGATTATGAACACAAGACAGGAGAGTTTTCCAGATTTATGCTGATTGCCCCATCCATTCCCGACGATCTAAAAGAATCCCTTGAAAAAGACAAACTAGAGTACAGGGAAATTCCGATGGGCAATTCAGGCTGAATCTGATTTATTCGGTGTCTTTGACAATGTAATGCGTATATCCTCGCCTGTCTGCTCCAAATCCACTTTTTGATCCCTGGCCAAAAACAATGCGGCAAAAAAGCACCTGACGCCGTCGATTGGCTCAAGTGAGAGGGTAATCTCGCTCAGCAGTATGCTGCTAGACAGGTGGAGTTTTTCCATGAGTAGATCCTCATATTTGGCAATTATTTTTTCAGTATTTGTAAAAAAATCCTCGAATTTTGGCTGCTCTTGTATGGGGTCAAACTTTAGGCGCCTCTCCCTTGGATTTGCCATGGACCCTATCAGGTTTTGCAGCAGTCCCAAAAGCTCATCAAGTGTGACAGGATACGTCGGCTCGTGCCTGTACGGAATTCCAAGAAGCGGAATATCCACGTCGGTTCTTACGCGCGATGATTTCTTTTCCATTGCCGCACGGTGCAGCGCAAATATGCTCTCCACCTTCATGCGGTATATCAGAGACGAGGAGAGTGCTGCCATACCGGCCACGCGCAGATCTTTTTTTCCTGATTTTTCAAGTATGCGCGTCAACATTTCCAAAATTCCGACAATGTCTATGTCCCATATGTCTTTTTTTGCGATCGACGATGTATTGAACAGCACGTTTACAGGATCTTCTGAGATCGTCTTTGGATCCTCGTTTTTTTCCTCCGCACTCATCATATCTCATACTGCACCGCAAGTTAATTGTGTGTCGGATTTGATTTTATTTCACACATGGTCAATAGATTTACCACACAAGATCGCATTATGCTAAATCTTTGGGTACAATAATGCAAGATCGGCCTTTGGATCGTCTGAACAGTACAGATTTTTGACAAACGCATTGCATCTAAAATATGCATCAGTCATGCTGTAGCATTCATTCAGGGCAGCCCTTGACAGTCCGGATTTAAACACTTCGGAAAGTTTTGGTTTTTTAAAATCCCTTGCTGCAAGAAAAGAGAGTGCATCCCCGTCCCATTTGGGATCCTTGTAATAGACCCACCTGCCGGATCTGTCCGCAGCCAAATGTTCGCTCTCCTGCACTATTTTGGCAGTATCCACGCCTGCCAGATAGTTTAGATCATCAGGTCCCAGTTTTCGCCTAGTGTTCATCAGAGCTTCCACGTACAATCGCCTGTACGGCAGATTCTCTCCAAGCGGCATTGCACACATTATCACTGGCATGTTTGAGCCCATGGACCAGCTGCACAAGAATACAAAATATCCTTCAATATTCTCCAAATCTTTGAATTTTTCCAATTTTTCATCACGGATGCTGCCACTGCACATTCCCAATTTCTCAGGAGTGCCGGCCAGTTTGGCGGATAATTTCAGCGCTTCGGGGCTCATAATGGCCCGTACGCTATCGGATTCGTCGCTTAGTAGAAATTCTGCAGAACCTGCGGGTGCATACATTGTTGCCGAGGATGATTCAGCGTGTGAAATTTTACAGATGCATAAAAAATTTAATCCAAGTATCAGCCTCTCATTTAACATATGCAGTGCGAACAATCCCATATTGGAGCAGCCTGCAAGCATTTTTGCATCACCGATTGTACGGAATGCAAACTTTACAGAGTCAAACGTTTCTGTTTTTTCCACATCCGCCTGTTTCACAGCTGAGATGCTTCGGTGCGATGTTCCGTGCAGTTTGTTAAATCCGCCATAAAATCCATACATGTTGATATTCAATACATCAAATGGTTTTGGCGCGTTTTTCACCCCCTTTCCAATCTTTGAAGTGCTGACCGATACGATTCTTGACAGCAAAGGTACCGCAAGTAAAAGATCAAACTGCGTTCCTTCCACATCGTACATTTTTTTCCATCTCTCGTTCTCGTCAATCTGTAAAACCACCGCACGCATATTGCGCATCGTAAACGATCCGGAATCATTTTTCAGGTGTGAGAGCAGGTGCAGGTATCCTGCCTGCCAAATTTCGTATACTTGTTTTAACGCATCATATACCTGATCGCTTGGACGCTGGGTTGCATGCCCTTCGATAAACTTGTCCGGAGTTGCCCCGTCTTTGAGATTTGCTACGTATTTTGATACAAACGTGGCCCCGTTGTGCTGAAGCATTCCGTTGTATATTTTGGCGTACGCATGGGGAAATACAGACGTCATGAAATCATTCATGCTGCATGTACAGTATGCCGTATAATTTTAGTGAAATGATCGTATAATATGCCAGAATTGACTTATATTGTTATCATTCGGCTGTTGCGCGTGAAGACGGCGCGTATAATCGGATCAGAACAGCCTTTGGAGATTGCACAAGTTGAGGATCTAAAGCCTACCGGTACCGAAGTGATAATCCGCGTAAAATCTGTCGGAGTATGCCACAGCGACCTGCATTTGTTGGAAGGAGGATACGACATGGGAGACGGACAGTTTATGAAAGTTACAGACCGCGGCGTAAAATACCCCGTTACACCTGGCCATGAGATTACTGGAACCGTACAGGAAACGGGTCCGGACTCACAGGGCGTCTCAAAAGGCGATTTGGTGCTTGTATATCCGTGGGTCGGATGCGGCAGCTGTCCTGGATGCTCTGCAGGAAATGAAAATTTATGCGATACGCCAAAATCCATCGGAGTGTTCTGCGACGGCGGGTACGCACAGGAAGTGATGGTTCCGCATCCAAAATATCTTGTCAACATAGAGGGAATGAATCCGGAAGAGGCAACCTCGCTTGCATGCTCTGGGCTTACCGCATATACTGCGATAAAAAAAGCAAATGCAAACTCTCCCCATTACATTGTAATCATAGGCGCAGGCGGTCTTGGTTTGATGGGAGTGCAGGTGGCAAAGGCTGTAACCGGTGCAAAGATAATCTGTGTGGATTTGGACGATAAGAAACTTGATGTTGCAAAATCAAAAGGAGCAGATTATGTTTTCAATTCAAAAGAATCTGAAACCGCAGAGAAAATAATAAAAACGTGCGGAGGATTGGGAGCTGAGAGCGTCATTGATTTTGTAAACGCTCCGCCCACCGCAAAGATGGGCCTGTCCGTTCTGCGCAAAAGGGGAAACCTGGTTCTTGTCGGACTCTTTGGAGGCTCGCTGGATATTTCACTTGTCACGATACCGCTAAAATCCATAACCATACAGGGTGCGTATACTGGAAACTTTGATGACATGAAAGAGCTTGTAGAGCTTGCAAAAAAAGGCTCAATCAGTCCAATCATATCCAAGAGATATTCCCTTGATGATGCAAATACGGCGCTCAACGATCTAAAAGACAGAAAGATTCTTGGCCGTGCGGTCATAAATCCATAGACCGTTTTTAGGTTCAAAATCACCCTAATTTTCAGTATTATATGTAAATATCAAGATACAGTTATGTTTTTGGCATCGCGATTATAGTGTTTGAGGTTTGTGCCATTACAGTCGGTATTATGTCAATATTTAACGGATAAAAAAAATCATATGACTATTTTGAAATATTGTAATAATATGAAATAAAATCATCAGTCCAATTTCCAGAAATATTTCCAAATTCTAGTAACTCCTCAGGAGTATTCATTGACAGATCATCCATTATTTGTATCATAGTATCAAAATCTGGCTTTTGTATTCTGTTCCAACCATCGGGTAAATTTGTTATGTGGGTACCATTTATCATTTGACACGTAGTGGGATTTTCGAGTATTGTTATTTTTTCATCCTCGTACAGATATCCCCATGACTGTTCGTGTATACAGTCAGGTATTTCAGAAATAATTGAATTTTCCACTACAGGCGGATTTGACGTATTAGAAGTGGGAAGTGAATCCATACCATCACAGTCATATGTAAATTTAAATTCAGGTCTAGGTTCTGTCGATCTTTTAAGATTTATCATTCCATCTTTATCAGATGATGCGTGTATTTCAATAAAAGTATGATCTAGAAATCCAATAAGAATTGCGGGTTTATATTCAGTTGAGTTAAAAATATTTTTAAATTTTACGGTAACATTTCCAGATCTATCTTCAATATTATCTGAATCATATAGAATATACGTGTGTAAATAATCAGTATCACAGTAAGTACTACGAGGTACTTTGGGATTGATAAATTCTACATCTGATGTTATAATACTAACATTAAGTTTTTCACGTTCTGTCATAGATTTCATCATACTATGATTAAAATTTTTCAGATCTTTTTTCATAGATGTGAGATCACGAACAATTGGGATTAGACCATTTGTTGACCATGAATATTCTATAGTGAATGCATCTCCAACAGATACAGATTGTGGGAATATTGCATCAACATATGCAAGATTGGAAAATGATCCATTTGGATATGCTACGGGCCAAGGTGTAAATATGCTAGGATATGCCACGGGCAAAGAAGGTGTAAATATGCTAGGAGAAGTATCCTGCCTGTGTTTGAATGATTGTTCAAATAATGCTTCAGCAAGAGTATGTGGTCCATCACTGTAAAATTCTTCAGATGACGGTTCAGAATCCTTTGTAGTTGTATTTGAAGATGGATCTATGATATGCCAATTAAATATTTGTGCTGTGTTTTCAGACACACATGCAATGTTATCAATAGACCTTTCTACAAGTAATAAATCATTTCTGCAAACTACATCATATGGTGCCACGTCGTTGTCAATCTGTTTTTTTGGACTAGGAATTTGCTCTGAAAATTGCGCGTATGAAATACCGGTCATAATTATTATGGATGCAGTCATTAGAAAAATGATAAAAAATTTATAATTTGACATATGCATATTATGTTGTTTGCACATTAAAACTTTTCTTACTAAATTGGGATTCATAAGAGTAAAATATGCATATTTTTTAAAGTGCATAAAACTAGCACATTTACCACTATCGATGTTCTCGCCTATTGTGATTTCATCTAGTATTAAAAATCAAATTTTAGAAAACAAACTTGCAAGAAAACACATAATCAAGCAGACATATTTCAACAATTATATTCCAAATAGAATAGGACTTTCAGAGTCGCTAAATTCCATTACAGGATTGATGTAAGTGTAAAAAATCTTCAATAATACGTTTATTATTTCTCGTTCTAGATTTAATCAGTTTACTACAATGTGTTTCTTGTATTCTGTCAACAAATCTGTTTACCTTGTGACAATTGTATTTTTTGCGTTTCTTTTGAACAATTTACACATATTTTTTTCCCATACTGCCAGTTGTATGCATAAAGTTCTGGTTTTAATCGTGGACCATCATAATGTCATTTTTCCAGGTCGTTATATTGATCCAACAAGATCATTACATATGGAATTGGCTGTTAATACACATTTCGGTAAGACCGTATGTAAATGGATGTTAAAATTATTCATGCATGAACACATTCAGTGCGGCAATATTACTCACATATGATGATGTATTAGTACAAATGAAAATGTGGTCCCAAGCGCAGGATTTGAGCCTGCGACAACCCGGTGTCTGTATGCCTGATATGCTGTTATTCGGTCAGCCTCAGCCGACAACTACAGCCGGAAGCTCTACCAGGCTGAGCTAGCTTGGGACGTATGTGAGGCGCCCAGTCATCCATTAAATAACTATCGCGATATAGCATATACGGTTTTTACCTAGAGCGGATTTTATATCCGTATGACTGTCAGGGTGTTTGCAGTTTTTGTATTGTGTGCATTTGCAGTTTTGATGCCAAGTCAGGCAATGGCCCAGTATGCCGGCGGACCGCTCATGGATGCAAGTATTCCGTACGTTGGAGCGGATCTTCCAGCCAAAACAGGATACGATGGTGCAGGAATTACGGTGGCCATTATAGATACGGGAGTTGATTTTACACATCCTGATTTTATAAATATTGGAAAAAACTTTTCAGATGATGTTGACGGGCACGGAACGCAGGTTCTTGGCATTATCGCAGCCAACGGAAGCCTGCAGGGCATAGTTCCTGGCGTAAAGGTAATCTCGTATAAAATATCAGAGGATGGTATTGGAATTTCCGATGAGAGAATTGTCAGTGCGATAGAAAAAGCCGTGGCCGACGGAGCGGACGTTGTAAACATCAGTCTTGGGATAAACAGAACAAATCCAAATATAGATGCGGCGATAACCCGCGCAACGGCAGCTGGCGTTTTAGTAATTACGGCTGCAGGCAATGATGGGCCAAAGGAATCCAGCATAGGAAGCCCAGGAATAAATTTTAATTCCATTACGGTGGGCGCATCATACAACAACATATCCTCCAGCACGGTGGCATCGCTTAGGGTAAACGGAGAATATTACGACGCTGCCCCCATGTTCGGCACAATTTCTTTAGAGGAGGCAATAGAGGCCAGATTAGCATACGGCGGATATGCAAGGGAATCGGATCTGCAAGGCGGCGGATACAACGGCACAATTATCATAGCAGAACGTGGAAGCGACATTGCCGAGCAGTTGGTGTATTTTACCGAAAAAGAGACTGCTGCTGCAAATGCCGGTGCGGTGGCCATTATAGTATACAACAACGTGGATGGGATATTTTTAGGAGATCTTAACCACAACATAACCGGTGTAAAGCATACTTCGAGCATACTTATCGTCTCCGTATCAAGGGAGGATGGTCTGAAGATAAAAGAGCATGCTGAAGAAGACGCGACCGGCAATCTAGAAACGCTTCTTGGCATAGATACTGTGACCCATTTCAGCTCCAGAGGTCCTATCTCGCCGTTTTACATAAAACCTGACCTTGTGGCACCAGGGGCGTACATCAATACAACCACAATTGACGGCGGATATTCCATAGCAAGCGGGACAAGTTTTGCAACGCCGCACGTTACCGGAGCTGCAATAGCCCTGATGAGTAAAAATCCGAATCTTACCCCGTATGATATTAAATCCATAATTGCGACCACCGCTGACGCATCCGGCAGTACAGACCACCATGCAGAAGGCGGGGGTAGGCTGAACGTAACGCAGGCGTTTGCTGCAAACATCGCCCCAAATCCACACCAGCTTGTGCTGCACGGATCTCCTGCAAATCCTGCAGTTACAGGCACCATTTTTCTAAAACCGATTGGTGATGGACCGGAAAAAATAAGCGCAACTGTTACAATTTCTGATGGTGCAAAGGCTGCACTCAAAGTGCGGGATGGTTTTATCAAAGTGGATGTGGAGGTTGATTCCTCAAAACCTGCAACATACCACGGCAGGATTTTGATAGACGATGGAGCCGTAAATTATGGAATCCCCATGATGGTTACTGTAACAAACGGTTCAATTGGTGTGGATATTAAAAATGGTACACTTGGTGCAGATATTCTCTGGCCCGATGACTGGTCGTATGCAAGAATAAAAGTGGAAAATCCGGCCGTAGGATGGTCTGATACTGTAACTGCAAGGCCGGATTCGCCAGCATACATACAGGTGCCAGAAAACGGCACGTATTGGATTAGTGCCGTAATAGATTCTGCAGGAAGATCATACGAGGCGTATGCAACAATAGATACTGATGCATCCGCAGGCGGCGTGGCGCGCAATTTTCCCGCAATACCGTTTGATGTTATTGCAATTGCAGCGCTGACTTTGGCAGCAGTATATGCAGTATATGAAATTGTCAGGCGCTCGGACCGGCGGCGAGCGTCTCAGGCGATGCATCGCTGAATTTTTCAAAATTCTGAACAAACATGCCGGCCAGTTTTCTTGCAGTACTCTGGTATGAATTCAAATCAGGCCATGTGCTGCTCGCATCCAAAATTTCAAAAGGCACGCCGGGGCATTCTATTGGAACATCCAAATTAAAGATCTCATCGTGCCTATACCGGACGTTTTCAAGCGTTCCGGATATTGCAGCCGTCACCATGGCCCGGCTGTACTTTATGCTGACGCGTTTTCCCACGCCGTACGATCCGCCAGACCAGCCTGTGTTTATCAGGTATACTGAGGTGCCGTGTTTGCGTATCTTCTCGCCCAGCATCTTTGCGTAAACGGACGCAGAGCGGGGCATGAACGGGGCTCCAAAACATTCAGAAAATACCGCCTTTGGTTCCTTTATCCCCCGTTCGGTTCCGGCAAGTTTGCTTGTATATCCGGACATAAAGTGGTACATTGCACCGTCATTTGAGAGACGTGCAAGCGGCGGCAGCACCCCCATCGCATCAGCTGTCAAAAAGACGATTGTTTCAGGATGCCCGCCGGTACTGGGAATAACGGCGCCGGGAATGTAATCAAGCGGGTATGCCGCACGCGTGTTTTCCGTGAGTGAATTGTCCCCGTAATCGGGTTTGCCGTCTGCATCGATTACGACGTTTTCAAGTACGGTTCCTCCTTTGATGGCGTTCCAGATTTGCGGTTCTGCCTCTTGGCTTAGATTGATGCATTTTGCATAGCATCCCCCTTCAAAATTAAAGATTCCCGAATCCGACCAGCCATGCTCGTCATCGCCGACAAGTTTGCGTTCCGGATCTGCTGAGAGCGTCGTCTTGCCCGTGCCGGAGAGTCCGTAAAATAATGCCGTATGGCCGTTTTCTCCCACGTTTGCAGAACAGTGCATCGGAAGTATGCCGCGCTGCGGCAGGATAAAGTTCATTACACTAAACATTGATTTTTTCATCTCGCCGGCATACTTTGTTCCGCCGATGAGCACCAGCTTGCGCGATAGATCTATCATTATGAATACGTTGGAGTTTGTTCCGTCCTCTTCTGGTACTGCCTCAAAGTCGTTTATACATACAAGATTGAATTCGGGCACATGCGATGCAGCCTCTGCATCGGTGGGACGTATGAAGAGCTGCCGTCCAAAGAGATTTTGCCAGGCTCTGTCGTTTATTACGCGTATTGGCAGGCGGGTTTCCGGATCCGCTCCGACAAATCCGTCAAAGACGTACATGTCTTTTCCCTCTAAATGTTGTTTTAATCTCTCAAATATTCCATCAAATTTATCCGGAGCTATCGGGTGGTTTATCTTTCCCCAGTCTACGGTATCTTTTGTAAGCTCGTCCCTTACGATAAAACGGTCATCAGGAGATCTTCCCGTGTATTTGCCGGTCTTGACAGCCAACGAACCTGTGGATACAAGTTTACCCTCGCCGTTTGAGACAGAATGTGACACCAGATCCTCCACTGTGAGATTTTTGTACAGTTTGCCCGGATTTATGCCCAGTTTTCTTATCTGTTCCAAATAACTGCCAGAGATGAAGGTCTCTTCCCTGCTCAAATCAAACAACCTGACTTTGCCGTTTTCATGGGGATCAATTCATGACCTTGAAAAATCCTTATTATTTCTTGCTAGTACAAGTTTATACGAATTCACAATGTACCGAATCCACACAAATAATTAAGAATCAAGCACAAAATAAGATTAGATGCTAAACTCACAGGTTTTGTACAGTTGAGAGTCGTGAAATAGTATGACGCATCGTACCTAGAATTTACATAATAAATGAGGATGGGAGTATAATCCATGTGCCGCTTTTTTAGATATTCTTTGCATTTTTCTATATTTTTGTCCAGTATCCGCTAGGGGCTGCTTTTCCAATGAAATAATGAGAGACATGTGTCCATTTGTGACACTATTCCCACAATCATCACCCTAGATCAAAAGTATGCGATTTTTATGATAATAGCCAATGAGATATTTAGGCAACCTATTTATTCCAAAATTCCAAAAGTCCGATTATGCCAATTAACGCTGAGATGATGGAAAAGAGGACAAAGGAATCATCCAACCGTCCAAAATTCATCAGACCCGAGAGCTGGAGATATGTCAGGCTGCGCACCACGTGGAGAAAACCAAAGGGAGTTGACAACCACCAGCGCAAGCAGAAAAGTAGAGGACGCCCAGGAATTGTAAAAATAGGATACGGCGGTCCAAGGGTAAGCCGCGGATTGCATCCGTCCGGTTTAACTGATAATCTTGTATACTGTACAAATAATCTCAAAGGTCTTGATCCGAAAAAAGACGGAATAAGATTGGGTCACAGTGTCGGGGCAAAAAACCGCAGGGTTATCGTAGCAGCTGCCATTGAGGCAAAATTCAAAGTGTTTAACGCAAGAGTGAGTCCGGTTGGTAGTAAATCTTAGGGCAAAAAAACGCCTGGTCTCCAGGGTTACCGGTGTCGGAATACACCGCATCAGATTCGACAATGATCATTTGGAAGATATTGCAGATGCAATTACCCGCGAGAACGTACGCGGTCTGATTACTGCAAATACAATTACATTCAAACCCATAGTTGGAACATCCCGCGGCAGGGCGCATCAAAAGAAACTGCAGAAAACAAAACGCGGAAAAAAAGCCGGCTCCAAACAGGGCAGAAAAGGAGCAAGGGTTGGCAAAAAACAAGTCTATGTCAAAAAGATCCGCTCGTTAAGATATCTGCTTGGAGTTGCAAAAGACCGCGGCGAGCTGCCAAACGAAGAATTTTGGAAACTCTACAAGATGGCGCGAGGAAATACGATAAGAAACAAGGCACACCTGCGTTCCCTTATGGCAGAAGTGCTGGTTGTAAAAAAATCCTAAAACCGGTATACTGTCTCGTCCATATTTACAATGCGGCCGTCCTTTATGTTTACGCCTTCTGATGATAAAAGAAGCTCTTTCTCTGCCTGACCAAACGCGTATCCGCCTATCGAGCCGTCGGATCTTACCACCCGGTGGCACGGGACGATTATCGGGTTTGGGTTTTTGTTCATAATATTTCCAATGGCGCGCTGGCCGTTTTCAACGCCCACTGCCCTTGCAAGTTCCGCATACGTTGTAACGCGCCCCTTTGGAACTTTGAGAAGTTTTTTGTACACGCGTGATGAGAGCTCACTCACAGTTTTACAACCTCAAGATTTGATGTTTCGGCCATTGATACAATGTCCGCCTTGTACTTTCCAAGTCCCCCAGAATCAAGCAGCACGGTTTTTACACCAGGATTGCGCTCTAGTATGTGTGAAAACATTTTCCCATCAACGTATTCCATGGAATGTTTTGGCACGATTGTTCCAAGGGCGTATTTGCCGTGCAAAACCATTTCTGTAAATTTTTCAGGATAGTGCGTTCCGCCAAAGCATATTGCGTGCGGAGCCTCGGGTATTTTTCTCCTGTACGTTTCTGTCACAGCGTCAGCAACCCTGGCGCACAGCAGGGTATCGTTCCACTGTTCCGGCGTTGTTCCAACCTCTACAAATACGGACGGAATCCCAAGCGATGTCGGACCATGGTGCGTAGCTTCCAGTGTAATTTGAAATCTTTCAAACTCTTTTTCCCTCTCCAAGAGAACCTTCATGTACTGTTTTTGAAACGCCGGGTACGGCACTGCCATCTGTTTTGGAAATCCCCCATATAGTGCGTCGTTGAAATTTCCAGTACAGTGGCACGTCAAAGCAAGTTTGCCGGATTCGGCAGCATGCCGCGATAAAAATACGCATGCATCATATCCGGTCATACCGGAGAGATGATCAGATGAGATTGTAGGAGTGTCAATTATCAGCAGATCATAGAGATCACCGGAAAATTCAGAGCCGGAGCCATTCATGCCTGAAGCTATGTGATTGGCCATGTTCAGACCGGCGGGATCCTCACGCGATGCCACTAACAAATCCACATGAAAGGGATATAAGGACGCCTTAATAATTGCCCCCGTGAACCCAAGACAGACGCTGAGAAACATGTCAAATACGATAAAGATTGCCAAAAAATCCGACAAGGAAGACTATGTACAACACCTGCGGCTGGTGCTTTTGGGTATAGCCGGAGTGGGTACAATCGGATTTATCATCCAGTTTGTCTTTTCGGTAATCACAATTGGTGAATAAAATGTCCGAAGAGAAACAATCCCACCTGTTTGCAATCAGAACCACCGGAGGTCAGGAAAAGGTCGTCATGGGTCTTTTGGAGGTAAAGGCACGCAGGAACAAACTCAACGTAATGTCCGTACTTTTGGTGGACGGATTAAAAGGATACGTTGTAGTAGAGGTTGAAAACCCAAATGCTGCATACCAGGCAGTGGACGGAGTGCGCCACATCAGGGGACAGCTGAGAGGGGAGCTTACATTTGACGATATAGAGGGTTATCTTGTAAAGAGATCCACCGTAAAACAGCTCCATGTGGACGGCACTGTTGAGATTACCGGCGGTCCGTTCAAGGGAATGAATGCCACAGTATCAAGGATTGATCATGAAAAAGAAGAGGCGACAGTCGTGCTGCTAGACGCCGCATACCAGCTTCCCGTAACCGTGGATGCAAACTATCTAAAACCCGCAGAAGTCAAAGGCAAGGAATAAATCACATGTACAAGGATACGCGTTTGTAATGGGCGAAATGCAGAAAATATCATCACTGGTTACGGGCGGTGCAGCATCCGCTGGTCCTCCTTTGGGTCCGGCTTTGGGTCCGCTTGGCGTCAATATAATGGAGATCGTAAACGCCATCAACGAAAAGACAAAAGATTTTGAAGGCATGAAGGTTCCTGTTACGGTTTCAATTGATACGGACACGAAAAAATGGGACATTACAATAGGCATTCCGTCCGCATCAGCCCTTATTTTAAAAGAAATTGGAATTAAAAAAGGCACCGGAACCGCAGGCACCGAATGGGTTGGCGACATAAAGATGGAATCCATTGCCAAAGTGGCAAAAACAAAGATGGATGATTCGTATGCGACATCTCTTAAATCGGTTGTAAAGTCGATTGTAGGCACCTGCCGGACGCTTGGCATAAAGGTGGAGGGTAAGACTCCCGCCGAAGCTACAGCTGAGATAAACGAAGGCAAGTGGGATCAGGCGTTCGCCTAGGAAAATGTTGGATTTTTCTCTGTTTTTTGCAGATCGATAAATGTTTCTGTATTGTAAATACCGTTTATCTTTCCAATCTTATCTATCACAATGTTGTGCAGCCCTTCAAGATCTTTTGCACGTATGCGTACGAGCATGTCAAATCTGCCGGTCACCTCGGATATCTCATCCACTTCGGATGTGGATTCAAGCGCCTTGTGAATCTCGGTTTTTACCTGCGGGTTTCTTGATATGCCAATCGTGGCCTTTACTCCCACTCCGAGCACTTTATCATCTACGATGATGGTAAATTTTTGTATGACCCCCGCACTGCGCAGGCGTTTTATTCGGCCATACAGAACCGACTGTTTGGAGTCTAGTTTTTTGGCCAAAAGCGGTATTGATATGGAACTGTCCTTTGAGAGCTCGGTAAGCAGATTTTTGTCCAAATCATCAAAAGGGTGCATTATCTCTTTAACCGTCGTTTGTATGTTAATAAGCATGCCCGTAAAGTATTCTTCGCTAAACGATTTTAAATAGGAGATTGGGGTTTTAATTCATGGTAGCAGAATCTGAGATATTAGAGATGGTAAACAAGGCAAAAGATGGTGCAAAAAAGCTAAAATTCAAACAGTCAGTAGAGCTGATAATGACATTCAAGGACATTGACGTCAAGAAAGGTTTTGCCATAAACGAAACAGTACAGCTTGCAAAGACCAGTGCTCCAGCGCAGGTGTGCGTAATGGCCACAGGCGATATGAACCTAAAGGCAAAAACTGCCAAAGCTGACAAAGTGGTGGATACAGACGAGTTAAACAAGCTTGGTACAAACAAACGCGAATCGCGCAAGTTTGTCGGCAGGTATGATTTTTTTCTGGCGGATACAAAACTGATGCCCCTGGTGGGAAAAGTTTTGGGACAAATGCTTGGTCCAAGAGGCAAAATGCCAACGCCGGTTCCGTTCAACGCACCGATTGAATCTTTTCTTGAGAGGTTCCGCACTTCGGTCAGAGTTAGAGTACGCAGCTCGCTTGCAATGTCCTGTAAAATAGGCAACGAGGGGATGGACGATGCGGATTTGGCTGCAAACGCACTTATCGTAATAAACGCAGTTGAAAAGAAACTTCCAAACGGCGAGAAAAACATAAAGAGAATTTTGGTAAAGACAACAATGGGACCGGTGGTAAAACAGATCATACGGACTAGGAAAAAGGGTTAGGAAATGCGACAAAACAGTACAAAGTTTCCCGAAAAAAAAGTGCAAATGTACAAACAGGCAACAGAGCTACCAAAAAAATACAAAGTAATGGCGCTTGTAAAGATGGACAAAGTTCGCGCATCGCAGATACTTGATCTGCGCAGAAAACTTCTCGGAGATGTGGAATTTTTAAGCGTCAAAAACCGTGTGGTCAAAAAAGCATTTGGCGAATTAGGCATAAAAGAGATGGCCGAACGTCTCGGCGGCCAGTGCATGCTAATGTTTACAAACATGTCCCCGTTCAAGCTCAACGTATTGTTGGCTAAAAACAAAATAATGATGCCCGCCAGAGGCGGCGATATTGCCAGCATTGACGTGGTGGTTCCGCCAAAAAACACCGGAGTCGCTCCAGGACCCATGCTTACTGATTTCAAAGAGGCAAAAATACCCACAAAGATAGACCAGGGCACCATTTGGATTACAGAGGAGACGATACCGGTCAAAAAAGGCGAGCCGGTACCTGAAAAGATTGCAGCATTACTCACAAAACTTGACATAAAACCCATAGAGGCTGGCATAGTGCTTGATGGTGCCCTTGAAGATGGTCTCATGTATAGCGCAGAGGATCTCCTAGTTGACGTTGAAGCGATAAGGGCTGAATTTGCCAGCTCGCACGCCAAAGCCGTAGCGCTCTCAATAAAGGCCGGATACGTTACAGCAGAAAACATCAGGGGCATACTTGCAGAAGCGTCAAGAAACGCACTCTCACTCTCGACAGAATCAGGATATCCCACAAAGGATACAATAAAGCCGATTCTGCAAAAGGCGAACGCACAGGCATCTTCTGTGGCATCCACCTCCAAATACGAATCAAAATAGGAACTGCAACTGCTCAGTATAGTTTTATATTATGTCCCATGGGGCTTTTATTTATGGAATACGTCTATGCGGCACTGCTTTTGCACAAATTGCAAAAAGATGTCAGTGAAGAAAACATTACATCCGTTGTAAAGGCGGCAGGTACTAATGTAAACGAGGCACAGGTCAAATCCCTAGTTGCAGCACTCGCAGACGTAAATATCGAAGAGGCCATAAAGGCAGCTCCGGTAACAGTTGCAGCCGCGGCAGCACCTGCAGCAGAAGCCAAAGACAATGCCAAAAAGGAAGAAAAACCCAAAGAGGATGGAAAATCCGCAGACGAGGCAATGGAAGGCCTCTCTTCACTGTTTGGATAAACCGGGCAAAATTATTTCCAAATATTGTCAATTTACAAAATTTATGTCAGAATTTTCAGACTGCGGCATACCGAATACAAGTTTCTGCGCAGGCTTTTCTCGCGCAGTGATTCCATTTTTCCACGCAGTATTGACTTTGCCTTGTCCCGATCATCGCCGGCATTCTGTGATAATACTGCGTTTATCAGATCGGGAATTGATTCGCGCAGCCATCCGTCAATAACTGCATATGTACGCGGAGGCATGTGCTCTATGCGGTTTTCAGTCTCGTGCAGTACGCCGGTAAAATTTTCATATTCTACCCTGTAAATCAGCGAAAATATACAGTTCTCAGAAGTGGGATTTGTCAGAATTTCCACCGAACGCGGTCCGGCTTTATTTTCTCCCACTTTGTTTTTTAATCCTACAGGGTTTACAAGAATTCCGTTAATGCCCACGCTTTTGCCGTCCACTCCGGTTACGACGCCGATTACAAAGTTGCGGTATTCATCATTGCCCACTGCCGCAAAGACATACTGGCCCTCCTGTAAAATGGGTTTTCCTCCAAACATACGCATGCTAATGTCCTCATGTATTTAATTGATGTCAGGTTTGTACAGCATGCACAATAAATGAAGATACCCCGTACTCGGGTTTTTTGTAAATCTTAATTACCTAGCAGTTGTCGTGACAAGAGGCTTATGGGTAAAAATATGGACGGATATGTGTGCGTGCCGGACATGCACAACGCCGAATCCATCAGGATAAAAGACTCGTGGATTGACTCCAAAAACGTCCACGAGGTGTTCCTTGTTACGGCAACGTTTCCAAGGGACGTAAAGCAGTATCTGAATGAGACATCCAATTTGTACATGATTGCAAAATGCTCAGATACTTTAAAGGTTGAAAAAGACGTCGCAGGATACGGCGCCGAAAAGGCATCGTTTGTATTCCACACCGCCGAAGACCTCTTTGATCGCGACTTGGAGAGCCGGGCCACGTTTGTAAGCGCGTATTATCTTGAATACGAGGCAGTCGAGGATGACGTATCAAGTGTGGCATCAGTCGTAGTGAAAAGGGACAGGGTGTGTACTGCAAGCGTATGCAATATGCGCATCCATTCCCCGATTCCGCAGAAATTTGATTTTCCCTACAAACACGCGGTCATCCTAGAGATTGCCGCAGAACAGTCCCACAAAAAAGTAAACAAATACTGCGAGAAAACCAGAAAAAACGCCCAGTACTGCGGAATAGCCATGAACAACATGGCGGCATTTTCAATTTTAGAGCGGTTCAAATAGTTTCAAGGAACCGCTCATACAGCAGGGTATCCTCGCAAAGTTCCGGATGAAACGAGGTTGCTAATATTTTTCCCGAACGGACTGCCACAATTTTACCCTCAAACTCTGCAATGGATTCAACTTTGGAACCTGTTGCAAGTACGGAAGGCGAGCGGATAAACAACGCGCGCATTTTTGTAATTTTAAGCGCTTTTATGTCAATATCGGTTTCAAATGATTTGCTCTGCCGTCCAAACGAATTGCGTTCCACCTGCATGTCAAGCAGTCCTAGCAGCGGCTGTCCTGTGGTTCCGATTGTTTTATCCGATGCCTGTTTTGAGAGCAAAACCATTCCGGCGCACACTCCAAGTACGGGCATTCCGGCACCGACTTTGTCTTTTATCGCCTGCAGTGCCCCATCTTCAAATCCGGCACCCCCAATCACGGTGCTCTCCCCGCCCGGAATTACCAGTGCGTCAAGATTCATTATCTGCTCAGGAGATATGACAGTCTTTGCGGTGCATTTTACAGAGCCGTGCAGTGATGCGTTTTCAAGTGCTGCAATGTTTTCTGCAACATCGCCCTGTACAGAATACACCCCCACAGTTTTCATGCGTCAGCACCCCGCTCCTGCATTTTCAGGTGGATTGATTCGGCATCCAATCCCAGCATTGACTGCCTCTCGTCTATCATATTTTGCGCCTCTGCCACTTTGGAGGGGTTTTTCCAGTATGTAGTGGCAAGTACGATGGAGCGCGCCCGGCGTTGTGCATCATCAGATGAGAATATTCCGGATCCCACAAACACGCCGTCGCATCCAAGCGACATCAGGTATGCAGCATCAGCTGGTGTGGCAATTCCTCCTGCTGCAAAATTCACCACCGGAAGGCGGCCAAGTTTTGCGGTCTCTTTTACCATTTCATACGATACGCGCATCTGCCGGCATATGCGCACAAGCTCCTGCGTGTCGCCTGAATCGTATACGGATTTTATCAGCCGCAGTCCGTCATTTACCTTTTTGATGTGGGTTACAGCTTCGGCAACGTTTCCAGTACCCGGTTCGCCTTTGGTGCGTATCATAGCTGCGCCCTCTTCTATGCGGCGCAGTGCCTCATCCAAAGACCTAGCTCCGTTTACAAAAGGGGTGGTGTAATCCCATTTCCAAATGTGGCGCAGCTCATCTGCCGGCGTTAAAACTTCAGATTCGTCAATCATGTCAACGTCCGTTTCCGCAAGTATTTTTGCCTCATATCCGTGTCCGATGCGGCATTTTGCCATTACAGGTATTGTAACTGAATCCATGATTTCTTTTATTATTTTTATACTTGCAGTGCGCGCAACACCGCCCGCCTTACGCACGTCCGAAGGAAGTTTGTCTAGCACCATTACAGAAACAGCTCCGGCTTTTTCCGCAATCTTTGCCTGCTCTACTGTGGTAACGTCCATTACCACGCCGTTCTTTAGCATGTGCGCAAAGCCGCGCTTTACCTCAGATGATCCTCGAATTCTACCCTCCGATTCCACCCTGCCTTTTGCATCAGGAATATTGCCTGCAAGTGAGATCATGCTGTATGAGAGTGGCAGTAGCTATTTCTAGTTTGGGCACGGATTTGTACAATGAATCCATAGTCTGCAAAAATTACGGAGCCATGCGGATTATTTTATCAATCTCATCCTCTACTGCTGTAATAACTGGCGGAATAAACGCGTCAGTTGCGTTCTGCTCGGGCCATCGAATCTGCGATCGATCCCCGTTTAGGTTTACCTTTATTGTCGATACTGTATATTCGGGGGTGTTCTCAGATATTGGAAATTTTGCATTAATGGAGGAAAACCCCGTCTCTTTTATCAGCGCCTTTAGCCGGTTGACGCCATCTGCACCCACAGAATACTGTATTGTCGACGATGCGCCATCTGCTGTTACCGTAGTATATTCTGCAGAACCGTCATCGCGCAGCAAAAGCAACTCACTTGATAGCGATACTTTGTTTTCCACCACACCATACTGTACAAGACGCACCTCGTGGCGGGCATACTCTATATCCAGTCGGTCGTATGGACCGGCAGCCTGAAACGGAATCTGATCCTGTCCCAAAAGTGCCGCCGCAAACAGTATTGCAACAGCTGCGGGTATGGCCGCAGCCAAAACGGTTACAGGTTTTACCATACATGCTTTTCACTATAGAGTATTCATTAAGATTGTCAAAAACAACTTAAATTCAGGTTGCAACATGGCACATTCGTGGGGTCGTAGCCTAGCCTGGTAGGGCGACAGTGCGATAAATCACCGCAAAGGGCTCCAGAGGTCGCTAAACTTCTGACTCAGGAATGATGTAAGTTTGGAGCTGCAGTGACCCGTAGGTCGCCGGTTCAATTCCGGTCGGCCCCACATCCTACTGTTTTTTGCGCAAAACGTTCAGTGCCGAACCGGCATAAAACCATTCAAGCTGCATTTTATTATAGGAATGATGCAGCAGTATCTCATCCTGTCCTGATTTCCGGCGTATGATGCATTTTACCGGCGCGTCAGGAGCCAGGCTCCCAAGTTCCAGCAGGGATATTTTATCCCCCTCTTGCACCTTTGCATAATCGTCAGAGTTTTCAAAAACCAGTGCAAGCACGCCCTGTTTTTTCAGATTTGTCTCGTGTATGCGGGCAAAACTTTTGGCAATGACTGCAGCGCATCCAAGATACCTTGGAGTCATTGCAGCATGTTCCCTGCTGCTTCCCTCGCCATAATTCTCATCCCCGATTATAACCCAGCGCATATTCTGTTTTTTGTACTCTCTTGCAATCTGCGCGTACGGTGCCCGCTCCCCGTTTAGGACGTTTGTTCCCTCGCCGATTGTGCCATCAAAGTCGCTCACCGCCCCAAGCAGCATGTTATCGCTTAATGCATCAAGGTGTCCGCGCAGCGAAAGCCAGGCTCCCGCGGGAGATATGTGATCCGTGGTGCACTTGCCTTGCGCCTTTGCCATCAAATGCATATCCTCAAAGTCCCCCCCATCCCAGGGTTTGAACGGTTCAAGTTTTTGCAGTCTCTTGCTAGAGGGATCAAGCGTTATCCGCACAGAAGAGGGATCATTTGATGGCGGCACATAAATTTCCGCGGTATTTTCAAATCCGTCTTTTGGTACATCCGGCGCGGTTTTTGGCGGCTCTAGTAAAAATTCCGCACCATCAGATGAACGCAGCTTGTCATGCATTGGATTAAAGGAGAGTCTGCCTCCGAGTGCGAACGCTAGAACAATTTCAGGACTTGCAATAAAGTTCATCGTCTCCCGCCTGCCGTCGTTGCGTCCCGGAAAGTTGCGGTTAAACGATGTGACGATTGTATTTGCATCCCCTTTTTGCAGTTCCGGACGGCTCCACTGGCCTATGCACGGACCGCATGCGTTGGCAAGCACGGTGGCACCGATTTTTTGCAGCGATCTCATCTGTCCGTCCCGCATTATCGTGGCACGTATCATCTCAGAGCCGGGTGTGACAAGCAGCGGCACGGCAGAAGAGACGCCCATTTTGGCAGCCTGGCCTGCCACATCAGCTGCGCGCGACATGTCCTCGTACGAAGAATTTGTACAACTGCCGATTAGCGCCACTGATATCCTGTCAACATATCCTTTCTGGGCCACCTCTTTGGCAAATTCAGATATTGGCCTGGCAAGATCCGGTGTGTGCGGTCCTACCACATGCGGCTCCAAAGTTGAAAGATCAATCTCCAGTATTGTATCATAGTATTTTTCAGGCTCGGATTCAACTTCTGAGTCCGGAGTCAGCAGATATCTGTTCTCATCGGCCAAATTCGCAATCTCTTCTCTGCCAGTGGATCGCAGATATCTGCCCATGCTCTCATCGTATGCAAATATAGAAGTGGTCGCGCCAATCTCAGCTCCCATGTTGCATATTGTTGCCTTGCCCGTGCAGCTTAATGATGATGCGCCAGGGCCAAAATATTCCACGATTGAATTTGTTCCGCCTGAAACTCCAAGCTCGCCGGCCACCTTTAATATGACATCTTTTGGCGAGGTCCATCCGTTGAAGCTGCCCACAAGTTTTATGCCAATTAGTTTTGGGTGCAATATCTCCCATGGCATGCCGGCCATGGTTTCAGCTGCATCAACGCCGCCTACTCCGATTGCCATCATTCCAAGACCTCCCGCATTTGGCGTGTGCGAGTCAGTTCCTATCAGCAGTCCCCCTGGAAACGCGTAATTTTCAAGCACCACCTGGTGTATTATTCCCGCACCCGGCCTCCAAAATCCGCAGCCGTATTTTGATGCAGCAGACTCTAAAAATAAAAACACCTCGCGGTTCTCATCAAGTGAATTTTTTGTATCCGATTCGCCATCTCTTACGGCGCGTATCAAATGATCGCAGTGCACTGTTGTCGGAAGCGACGTTTGTTTCATTTCCGCAAGCATAAACTGTAGCATCACCATCTGTCCTGTAACATCCTGCAAAGCCACTCTATCTGGGTGCAAAAATACGTAATCGATTCCTTTTTTTGGAATTGATTCGGGTTTTTTTGCATAATGGCCAGCCATTATCTTTTCTGCTAGAGTGAGCGGACGGTTGGCGGTGTTTTTGTATTCTGCTATGCGCTGGGCCATTATCGAGTATATTTTTGATGCCATCTCTTGGGTGGTTTCCACATCCATGTACTATGTATGCGCTTACATGAATTTATAATTTGCACACAGCGTGTACGTTTGGCGTCAAAAACCGCAGTATGCGCTACATCCTGATGGCATATTACGCTTAACAATTATAAACAAAGGCTACATTTTTACACTGATGTATAGCGGATTGTATGAAAAATGGTAAACAAAGGATTTCCCAAATTCAGCATGTCACAGTCTGGCACCCTCATTACAGATCTGAAGAATTACAATCTGCCTGACTTTGTCCTAAACATTGTGGCAAAGGAATGCGGTTCGGATTTGCTTGAAAAAGGCCGCATAGATGACAGGCTGCAGAGCATGAACAACCGCGCACTAGAAATGCTGCACAAGGTGTTTGTGAATACAGCCGAGGACAAGGAAGGCAAATTTGCGAATTTGAGGTTTTACGCATATGTTACTAGCATGTATCACAAGTGTGAAATACTCGTAGACGAGTCAATCCCTGGCGGTACTGGAAAAAACCACAAGGTACAGGTTGCCGTAAAAAGCAACGGCATGTATACGGCAGTGGCCTTTAACAAGGCAGTAGGCAATTCAATAAACAAAAAAGAAACTTCAAAGTTTTACCGCATTGTAGATGACATAAAGGCCGGCGATCACGGCACACAGCTAGTAGAGGCCGTATACGGTTCGTCTGTAGGTTTTAGTACAGAGGCTGTAGCTGAGCTTGGAAGACTCTCAGATGAGAGACCCGCAGATCCTGAAAACGCGTTAAGCTTCCGGCTTGCAAATTTCGAGGGCAATATTTATTCCATAATCAACGACTGAGTGCTTTTACCGCCTGCACGTCAATCGTGGTAAAAAGAGGTTTGTCTTTTGTCTCTGCATGATCCGTATCGTACGTCCGTAGTGCAAATCTTCCGTGATAGTGCCGCATCCATACTTCATGTACGTCCTGCTCGTGCCGTTTGTATCCGCTACGCCGCAGCATCTCATGGCACAGGACGTGCGATACCACAGGACAGTTTTTCGTTGCGCAAAAATCATCCACGTCATCGCCGTCTTTGGGTTGAAGCCAGAGTGACATGCCAAAATTTTCCGCAGAATACCCCTCGCACGTGCAGTCAGTCCAGATGGGCCTAAAGTTTGCAAGATAGAAATGAAGCGTTTCCGGATCCCTGGAATTATGATCTTTTAGCAGCGTGTGCGTGTCAATTCTGTCCAGTAGTCCTCGCTTGTCAACGGCCATCTGATCGCAGCTTGTCTGAAAATCCTCGTTGAAATTTTCCCGCACCCATGATGAGTAAAAATTTGCCATGCGGTGCACGTATGAATATTCTTTTTCACGCAGATTCAGATCGTCCCGAGCAGACATGAAAATAAAAGATAAGCGCAAAATAGTTTCCGAGGATTATGTCTGTCCGTCTATGCCCATAAGTGTGAGCGTTGAGCGGATTTTGTCTATTTTACGGATTTTCCATGTGATTGTTTCCCGGAGTTTTTCCACCGTATCGGATTCTATCTTTGCCAAAATGTCATAAGCGCCAAAAGTACCGTGTACTTCGCGCACTCCATCCAAATCTTTAAGCTGTTTTATGATTGGTTCCTCGGAGCCAAGTTCGCAGTTTATCAGAACGTATGCGGTTGCCATGTATTCGATATGGACGTTGCCATATATCAAGTATTGCCCCAGATGACTTCATAAATGATACCAAAAATCCACAGTAATTTTTAATTCGTGGATATAGACACGAAAATCTAGTAAACAGGGTCATTTTAATAAAATCAATAAAATACGTTCAATTCGGTCAGGATAAAACATACAAGATTCTATTTTTGAGATATAAAAAACCAATGGATAAATGCAGGAAAATCAAGTTTGCCGACGGTGCGGCGTTAATTTGCTAGCACGTATAAATGTCCGAATTATTCTCGCATGTTATCACACACACATATAGAATTGTACGCTGCATTATGCATCCGCGTACGGCAGATAGATGGTCTAGTGCGCTCTAGTATGAGGTCAGCTATTAAACGATACTGAGCACATCTTCAAAGACGTTTTTACCATGGGATCTCCATTACAAATGGCAACGAGGAGAGCAATACTAGTGCAAATACGGCAACGGCGCTCATGTATTATTTGGAATGTATTAGTCAATAGAGGTTGTGCATAATTGACCAAAAAAAGCAATTTTGACGGATAAAGGATCATATTCACAGTATGTATTCCCCAGACAGGCATAAAATCTCCATGCAGGCAGAGATGATCGCAGGCTGGAAAAAGATGAAAGCAGAGAATCAACACTACAAAAAAACGGCTCCGAGCAGTGATGATAAAAAAAGCATGCTGATGAACATTTGGATTATATAATTGATAATGGCAATTATCTGTACCATATGACCAGAATGTATAGTAAAGAATGAATTTAGGAACGGTTCGTAAAGGCCATTAAAGATTCATCAGACATTTTTTGCAGATTGTGCATTTTTTTATTTCATGTGTGATGTGATTTTTATCATCATAATTTCAAAGTCAAAATGATGACCATCTAGTAATGATTCCATGATACAAACGTGTTCTCTTCGTTGCAAGATGTAATGATGGGCCCGAAGGGCTTCGATCCCTTGGCTCACCGATTATGAGTCGGTTACTCTACCAAGCTGAGTTACGGGCCCTGATCAAACCGACAGTCGTCATGATATAAAGTATTATGGAAGTACTGCTCATAACACGTGTCAAGCAAAAGATTTTGCGCCCATACGGATTTAACTGCCGCACTGTAAAGATCATCTGCGGATTCATCAGATGTGTCTATAATGTTTCTCCATGATGCGGCGTGTCGCACGTCAGCTGTTATGTGCAGTTTAAAATAATCTGTCGCATCTTTTGAATCCATGCCGTAAAATTCTTTCAGTCCTTCCAGTTTGATCCGGCTTAATTCAGGAATTTCTTTTTCAAACGCATACATTGCAGCCGCGCCTTGCCCAAGCGTACCCATCAATGCGGCAAGTCTAGAAACGGCTCTGCGGGTTTTTTCACTGCCCCCGTATGCCAAAAGCTGCCCAGAATCAATCCCCAAAGAGCCGGCAAATTTTTCCCACAGCGCAATATGCTCGGATTCCTCCGTACGGTTCTCCTCTAGCTCTTTTTTAGAGCTCACAGGGGACATTGTTATAAGCGGGCTCATAAATTCAGGGACTGCCTTTACAAGCTGGTAATATTCTTTTGAATATCCGGCAAGCGATTGCATCTCTAGTTTGCCATCAGACCATCTCTGATAAAACGGGTGTTTTAACAGACTGTGCTCCCGTACCAGTTCGTCGATTTTAGATGATATGTCCATAGAGTCATTCTCCAAAAGCCGATAAAAAAATCTTTGTTACAAATTGCTTTTTAAGGGCGCCTATACTGACCAAGATCGGGCTCCAGTGGTGTAGACCGGTCAAGCATACTGCCCTTTCAAGGCAGTGATCTCGGGTTCAAACTCCAAAAGATGAAAATCCCGACTGGAGCACCAAGATTTAATTAGCATTTTTATGCACTAAAATCAGCAAATGGATAGAAAAAATATCAAGACAAATCCCCTTTTAGAATCATATGGAGTGCATATAGAGCGTATAGACATGGCTCTAGAGGCGGAATTAAATCTGTACTCTGGCTCAGAATTCGTAGAGCCGCTAAAATACGCCGTGGCAGGAGGCAAAAGAATCCGCCCCATAATACTTGCCCTTGCCGCAGAAAGCGCAGGAGGGGGGGACGCTGATGAAAACGTGTATGCAGCAGCGTGTGCTGTGGAATTTCTGCATACAGAGTCGGTAATACACGATGACATTATAGACGATGAAAAACAGCGGAGATTGCGCAAGCCATTTCATGTAAAATACGGCCAAAATAAGAGCATACTTAGCGGCGATTTTGTACTCGGACTCATACTGAATATCGCCTCGCGTCTTGACAATCCGCGCATAACAAAGGATCTTGCCACAGCTGCCATGCAGATGAGTGAAGGCGAGGCAATGGAGGGAAGACTGGAGAACGGATGCGATGTTACATTTAATGACTATCTCAAAGTGATAGAATACAAGACTGCGGCAGTCTTTGAGGCAGCCGCAAAGATTGGAGCTGCAATTTCCGGCGGTTCTGATATGCACGTGAAAGCATTAACTGCGTTTGGAAAAAATATCGGCATTGCATACCAGATACGCGACGATCTTTTGGACTGGAAAAACGAGGATAAATTATTCAATATTTTGATAAAAAAATCAAAAGATCCAAGGGATGTATTTGACAAGATGGATGAGATGCTCAAAAATTACTCGTCCAAAGCTCGCACTGCCTTATCAAAGCTGCCGGAATCTCATGCAAGACTCAAGCTGGAAACGCTCGTGGAATTTACAATGTTCAAGGCATAAGGCCTATTACAGGAGCTGCGCTCTGTGCAAACTGAATAAGCGGGTCAGGATACACGCCAAAGCCGACCATGAATATTACCGAGAATATCATTACGGCGATTATGGATTTTGGCTCAGAGATCCGTTTTTCATTTTCCCCTTCAAAGTACATTTTACGGATAATCCATCCGTAATATGCAAGCGAGAGGGCGCTGTTTAAAACTCCGGCAATTGCAAGCCACGGAGCCCATGGTGCAACAGAGCCGGCATCAATTGCTCCGCCAAAGAGCATCAGTTTTGACCAAAATCCGTTCAGGGGCGGCACGCCGGCAAGCGCCAACAAGGATACAAGCAGTCCTATAGAGGTAATCGGCATGCGCCGTCCAAGACCTTTTATTTTGTCAAGTTGGGTTGTGGCCAAAGCTACAGTTATTCCGGCGATTGCAATGAATGCTGCACCCTTCATTACCGCATGATTCATGATGTGGAGCATCGAGCCGCTAAGACCGGTTGGTGAGTATGGCGCCACTGCAAGTCCTATCAGGATATACCCTGCGTGTCCTATGCTAGAGTATGCAAGCATGCGGGAGAGGTTTTTCTGCATTATGGCTGCAACGTTTCCAACAGTCATCGTCATTATGGCAATGATTCCAAGCGCCAGCGTCCAGTCTATGCTCAAAGCTACTGCACCCATAACCACTACGCGCAATGCCGCTGCAAATCCGGCTTTTTTGGTTCCGGCTGCAAGCAGTGCTGTAACGGGTGCAGGTGCGCCCTCGTACGTATCCGGAAGCCACATGTGAAACGGCACCAGCCCCATCTTGAATCCAAATCCGGCTATAAACAGGGCCACTGAGAGCAGACCCAGCGGCAGCATTGCCGAATCCAAATTTGAAAAACCCTGTATAACATCGCCAATGTTTGTAGAGCCGGTAATTCCGTACGCCAACGATATTGCATATACGATTATTGCCGAAGCTAAAGCTCCAAACAGGAAATATTTTATGGCAGCTTCGTTTGAAGACGGGTCGCGTTTTGCAAATGCTACTAGTGCATACGTTGGGATGCTCATAAGCTCCCAGGCTACAAAGAGCATGACAAGATCCGCAGAATATGCCACAAGCACCATTCCTACAGCTGACATGAGGATGAGCGAATAATAGACGGCATGGTGTCCGTGTTTGCGCATATAGTTGAATGATCCTACGGTGGTCATTGCCGCAACGATTAGCATGGCAATTGCAAAAAATGCCCCAAACATATCATCTGATAAAACTTCTTTGGAAAAGAGGGCGGCAGGCTGTATGGAATCAGTCAAGATCCTATATCCGATAAACGCCATAGACGCTCCAAGAGATCCAAGGGCGATTAGACCATAAAACGGGCTTGAGCCGCGCTCCTTTCTAGCAATGCTTACCACAGGGAGTAAAACGCCAACCGTTCCCAAAATTGCCACTAGTACCATCGGGGTTGAAAAGAGTTCAATCATACCATCACACCTACATTAGCAGTATCAGGGCTAGAAATAAAATCCCCGCTCCAAATACGAACAGATACGACTGGGCAACCCCGGTTTGAGTACCCTGGACCACCTTTGCGCTCCATCCTACCGCTTTTTGCATTCCCATGTTCATTCCGTAATCTATGACAGTCTTTTCAAAGTATCTAAAGACTGCGCGTGCAAGCCACAGCGGGGCGATTACAAAGCACCAGTAAATTCCGGCGTTAATGTACCACCTGTTTAGGAAAAATTTGTGCATAGAGTAGAAGAAAATGTTACTGTTTACAAATTTCTCAGCACTCACAAACCGTCCAATGTAAAACACGTATCCCAACCCTATGCCAACTGAAAACGCAATAAGCGAGGCGCCAAGCGCCACAGGATTTAGACCCGAGAGGAACGAGGGAAGTACGGATGCTGCCGTTTCTACATGATCCGAATGTATGCCAAATGTATGTGAGAGATATCCATCAAAGAGATTATGCAGCCCCCCTTCCACTGAAAGTCCGATTAGGCCTATCCCTATGGTCATTACGGCAAGTATTCCATATGGGGCCCACATTGAGAACGGTGCCTCATGTAGACGGTGCTCTGCATCCAATTTTTCTGCATGTTTGCTTTTTGGTCCAAAGAATACCAGTCCTATCATTCTTGTAGTGTAAAATGCCGTAATTACCGCAGTTAAAACCGCGATTGCAAATATAGGAGCTGCCCATGTGCTTCCGGAATCATAGACGGCGGCAAATATGGCATCCTTGCTCCAAAATCCCGTTGTAATGAACGGGGCGCCCATCAGTCCAAGACCGGCAGCCCACATGAAGACGTATGTTTTTTTCATATGTTTGCGCAATCCCCCCATGTCGGTCATAAATCTCGAGCCGACTACATGTATCAGCGAGCCGGCAGCCATAAACAGCGAGGCCTTGAATATTGCGTGCGATATGAGGTGGTAGAATCCGGCGGTAAATCCGTCAACAAACTGGTGCGACAATCCGGCAATTCCAAGCGCCATCATCATGTATCCAATCTGTGAACCGGTAGAGTATGCAAGCACTTTTTTTATCTCCTTGGCCACCATGCCCTGCGTTGCAAGTAACAGTGCGGTAATCGCACCGGTCCACGCGATAACCTCGAAAAATTGGTCGGCCAGTATTCCCGCAGCTCCTAGTGCAAAAAATAAAGGACCAATGCGGGCAACCAAAAAGACTCCCGCTTTAACCATTGTTGCAGCATGTATGAGTGCAGATACTGCGGTAGGTCCGGTCATAGCTTCCATCAGCCACTCGTTTAGCGGAAACTGGGCGGATTTTCCAACCGCGCCTCCAAACAGCAGTACGGCAGCAGGTACCAGCAGGCCCTGTGCTGCCATCGAGGTGGCCCATGTCGTATCATTTAGCAGCTCTTTGAATCCAAATGTTCCGGCAAATGCAAATATCAAAAACATTCCGGCAAGCATCATGATATCTCCAACCTTTGTCATGATGAACGCCTTCATGCCCGCGTGTGTGGGAGAATAGTAATCCAGCACGCCAAGTACTGACCTATCGGAGCTTCCGACGTGATGTTTTTCCTTGTCCCTGTACCAGAAACTAATCAGTCCATACGAGGCAAGCCCCACGCCCTCCCATCCAAAGAAGACCTGCAGGAGGTTATCAGACAGTACGATCAGCTGCATGGATCCTACAAAGAACAGCATCCAAAACCAAAATCGGGTCAGATCCTTTTCGCCCTTCATGTATCCTGTGCTGTATATCATAATCAGGAACGATATCCATGCGACAACGTTTGCCATTATGACAGCTATTGGGTCAGCTAACACGCCGGCTTTGATACCCAGTGAGTCAATCCATCCAATCTGATGGTGTATTTCGCCGGATTCAAGCGCACCTGGCAAAAGATACGCCGCAGAGAGGGCGCTCATCAGTGCAAACGCGATCGCAGTATATCCTATGGCTTTTTTGGATCCTTTGGCAACTGCGGGAATAATCAGTGCAGCTGCAAACGGCAGTATCCATACAAGCCACGGGGCAAGTGTTTCAAATCCAAATGAGATTGATTCCATTTTAGGCTCCTCCCAGTACGCCGTTCATGTATCCGGTTATTCCTTCCAGGAAAATATCAGGATAAATTCCAAGCACTATTGTAAATCCGGCCAAAATCATCATCGGGGCGAGCATGTACCAGCTGCCATCTTTGACGTGTGATAAATTCTCTGGCAGTTTGCCAAAAAAGACGCGCTTTAACATCCACAGCATGTACGCCATTGTAAGGGCCGTGGCAAGCATGCCAAGTCCGAATGTCACCATGCGGAGGGTGGAGCCCTCATCAATTGCAGTCTCCAGTGCTCCGTAAAATACAATCCATTCACCCATAAATCCGCTGGTTGGTGGCACGCCCATTATCGTCAGGGCGCCAATTACTGCACATACTGCAGTTATCGGCATCTTGCCGGCAAGTCCGCCCAGCTTTGAGAGGCTGCGCGTTCCAACATTTACTATGAGAATTCCCGCCGTCATAAAGAGCAGTCCTTTTCCCAGGGCGTGCGTTACATACATCATTTCAGCACCTGCAAGTCCGGTTGCAGAATACGAGCCGATGCCAAACAGCAGATAGCCCATCTGGCTTATGCTCGAATACGCAAAGAGCCGCTTTATGTCATCTTGCATCAGTGCCATGGCACCGCCGTATATCATGGTGACAAGCCCCCAGACGTGCAGCCATATGGCAAGCTGATCATACTGCATCGGCATAAACTCTATCACCAGACGGAATATTCCGTACGCGCCGATTCCAATCATGACCGGCGATAAAAGCGCGCTTATCGGCGTCGGGGCCGCGCCGTGAACCCACGGAAGCCATACGTGGAACATGAATGCTGCAAGTTTTACCCCAAGGCCGAGGATTATCGCAACTGCGGCAATCAGCATTAGATTTCCTGTAAGTTCAGCCTCTGCAATGTCAGCATAATCAAAGCTGCCAATGGAGAATCCTATTGCCAGAAATCCCAACAAGAGTACGACTGCACCCACGTGCGTCCAAAACAGAAACATGAGCGAGATTTTGCGCCGCGCCCCATCGCCCCAAAATGCCACCAAAAAGAAACCAGGTATGAGCATTACCTCGAAAAATATGTAAAATTCAATCAGGTTTGTAGCCAGGATTGTTCCAAGCATTCCCATTGCAAATACCAAAAAGAGCGCATAGTATGTTCCGGACTGGGAATTTACAAATCTCTCAGAATCGGATCCTGTGACAATTGTATTTGTTCCCCCGCTGCCTGAATTAGAGCCGTACATTTGGGCGTATTTTTCCTGAAACTTGTGGGTCATGTAAGGTTTTGAGTATATAGCCAATATGGTACTCATTACATATATGAGAATTGCAAACGGCGAGGCAAGTCCGTCAAGTGCAAATCCAAACTCTCCAAACATTTGGGTCCACGGATAGTGCTCCTCGTATCCGCCCTGCAACGAGGCGATAATTACCAGCACCGTACAGTAAAGTAACAGTCCGAACGTAAACCACGTTGCAGCAAAGATGCCAAGTTTTCTTCCCAAAATGTATGCTACGGGGGACAATAAAAGGGGCAGAAATACTGCCTGCAGTAGGGCATATTCCATTCTAACCTTTCAGGCTCCGGAATTCTGCAACGTCGACGTTTTTGTATATGCGGTATGCCACGATTATCAGCGAGAGTCCCACGGCAACTTCGGCAGCAGCTATGGCTATTGAAAACAGTGCCAACGTCTGCCCGCTGCTGTTCGGAATAAATCTTGCAAACGCCACCAGATTGAGGTTTGCCGCGTTTATGACAATCTCCACTGAAAAGAGCATACGTATTGCGTTGCGTTTTACGGCCAGGCCGTATATTCCGATGGCAAGCAGTGCCACCGATACGAGTGAAAAGTCAATCAGTTCGCTCATTTGGAATCTCCCCTTCCCTTCTTGCCAGGACAAGCGCGGCAGTTACTGATGCAGAAAGTATCAGTGCCATTGCAATAAGTGCCGGCCAATAATGAATCAAAAAGTCCTCCCCAATGGACGTAAAGTCCACGGGCGGCTCATCTGTTGTAATTTGCCGTATTCCAGAATCCACGATGATTGCGCCGATTGCCATCATGAATACAAGCATCAGCCCTATGCCCGCATACCTTCTGCGCGGATCTTCGATTTTTGTAAAAATAAGCTCCCTTTTCACCAGCATTACAGTAAAGAGTATCAGTACGGCAATGGAGCCTACGTAGACGGCAATCTGAAAGAGCGCTACAAATGGAGCATCAAGTAAAAGGAAAAATCCGGCAATTCCGGCAAGGGTTCCCATCAATGCTATTGAACCGTATATGAGCGAGCGCATCTCCAAGGCTGCGATTGCAGAGCCGATGGTAAGAACAGAGAGTGCCAAAAATACCGCATCAGCCATGGGTGGCGCCCCTCTCGTCTATGATAATTTCGGAATCCTGCGCCACGTGCGGTTTTACCTGCAGTTGTGATGGCGTGTAAATCAGCCCCTCTTTTGTAAACGAGGATAGCTCGTAATCGTTTGTCATGTATAGGGCGTAAAACGGGCACGCATCAACGCACAGTCCGCAAAATACGCATTTGCCATAATCTATCTGCGGCATTATCGCTTTTTTGTTATGTTTCCAGTCTTCGGGAACCTTTACCATTGCAATAGCCTCTGCCACACCCTCGCACGCTATTGCACAAAGCTGGCAGCCCGTACAGTGGTCATGAAAGAGTATGTGGCGGCCCTTTAATCCGGCCACTCCCACCCCGGTGCTCGGATCATACTGGTATCCGTCACCTACAAACTTTAGTTTCTCTTCGGGATATTTGAGGGTGAATCTTTTTACCGCCAAATGTTTTACCCCGGAGTTTAGCGCCCTGATGATTCCAGTTGCAGTACCCATTTTAGATTATACCTCCAGGACCTAAAACGCCTGCATATACGAGCGCGAGTGCGACAAAAATGTTTACAAACGCCATTCCGATGAGTTTGTACCAGCCTATCTGCAGCAGCATGTCTATTCTGATGCGCGGAAAAACGCCCCTTGGTAACAGGATGAAAAATATCACTCCCATCGTTTTTAGTACAAACCATCCAACGGCGCTGAAAAACTCCATTGAGAATATCGGAAGGCCCGGCAGCGATGTTTTAATCGGTCCCATTGTTATTCCGTCATTTATCAGCTGCGCATCAAGAGGGGGCCAGAATGTCGGACCATTCCATCCTCCAAGGAATAAAACCACAAAAAGAGCCGCAAACGCATAAAGTTTCAGGTAAGAGCCAAGCTGTACTAGTCCGTACATCATGCCGGAAAATTCCGTAAGCCATCCGGCCACAATCTCACTCTCAGCTTCTGGCAGATCAAATGGGATGCGTTCAAGCTCGGCCAAGGCGCATATGAAAAAGACCACAGCACCTATGGGCATGAATATAATCCACGGCAGAAACGACTGACTCGCCACGATTTCAGAGAGATTCAGCGTGCCGGTCAGGATTACCACGCCAAGACACGAGAGTATCAGGGGAATCTCAAATGAGACCATTTGGTACAGCGCGCGAATTCCCCCGATGAACGGATATTTGCTGTTTGAGGACCATGCAGAGAGTACTGTGATTATCGGGAAAAATCCAATTACTGCAAATATTGCAATCAAACCCATGTCAACGTCCGCTACCACCCAGCCAGGAGCTACAGGTATGAACGCTACAAATGCAGCTGCAGCTCCTATGAAAAGAAGCGGAGCTGCTACAAATATCGGTTTGTCCGCCTTTGCCGGAATAATTATCTCTTTTGAGACAAGCTTTAGACCGTCAGCCATTAGCTGTAAAATTCCCTCCACTTTACCGCAGTAAAATGGTCCAACACGAAGCTGGAGTTTTGCAAGCATTTTGCGCTCGACAAATATTGTTCCAGCTGCTACCAATGCTGCAAATCCAAAGCCTGGAAACGCAATCACCCTGAAAAGGTCAGTGTACAGCAGGGATTTGATTAACGGCAGTGAAAACTCCGGATGTGCCAAAAGCGTGAGTGCAAGAAACGGGTTTACCAGGTTTCCGTCCACCACCGGCAGGTCTATGTAAAAGAGTGCAATCTGCATTATTGGTATTCCGGCAAGCGTGGCAAGTACGAGCACCCAAAATGCATTGTCAGTTATTGACTTTATGAAATATCCCAGGCGGAACTTTGGCGCGATTGTGGACATTACCGGTCTGCCTCCACGGGCCAGTAATTCAAGCTCCAGTATACTGCCGGCATGTTTCCCAGTTTTTCACCCTTTAGCAGGTATGGAATGCATATGAGATTTCTAAAAGATCCCACGCTGAGCTTTACCCTATAGGGTTCTATCTTGCCATCAGATACTAGATGGCATCCAAGCGAGCCGCGTCCGGATTCAACCCTGCGGTATGAGTCACCTATGATTCCTTTGGGATTTGGTTTTAGTTTTGTGCGTACAGAGCCGGACTTTGGCATTTTTTCTAGCGCATCGCGGATTATCCGGCAGCTCTCAAGCATGTCAAGCCAGGGAACTTTGGAGCGCGCGTAAGAGTCGCCGTCCTTTAGATATTGCGTCTCAAAGTCAAGCTCATCGTATACGTCGTAGGGTTCTTTTTTGCGCAGATCATAGTCAACGCCGCTTGCGCGCAGAACCGAACCGGTAGTTCCAAGGCGTATTGCATCCTCCCTTGAGAGTATTCCCGTTTTTTCCGTTCTTGCTATGAGGATTGGATTGTCGTAAAATATGGCAGCATACTCTTTGATGCGTTTTTCAAAATAATCTACCTGCCGCAGACATACATCCTCAAATCCCGGTGGCAAGTCGTTTCTTACTCCGCCGGGTACAAAGTATGCGTGCGTTACGCGCGCGCCGGTGAGTTTTTCAAGCAAGTCGATTAACAGTTCGCGATCGCCCGTAGGCCACATGAACATTGTCGAGTGTCCAAGGAATATTCCGTAAATTGCAAGCCAGTATGTGGTGTATACACAGCGGTTCAGCTCTGATGCAATAACGCGCACGTATTTTGCGCGCTCTGGAACCTCGACTCCGAGAAGATCTTCTGATGCAAGACAGTACGGATACAGCACGTTGCATGAATCATGAATTACCGGCCTCTCCAGGTGGGGTATGTTTGTAATATAGTTGCGGTGTTCGGCCATTTTTTCCTCGCCGCGGTGCACGTATCCTGGATCGGGATCACAGCTGACGATATAGTCGCCGTCTATCTTTACGATAAGCCTCATGTGTCCGGAGCCCGGATGCTGCGGGCCGACGTTTAGCGTCATAATGTTCTCATCTACTGTATCTAATGTCATACCAGATGGCAGTTGTTTGCTCATCTGCATTACCGCCCCTTTAGCTTAAAGTCACGTCTAAGCGGTGGCAGATCGGCCCAGTCTTCAGGTAAAAGCAGTCTTCTGTTGTCAGGATGGCCTTCAAAGTATATGCCGAGCATTTCAAAGCATTCGCGCTCGTGAAATTCCACGCTGTAAAAGACCTCCCGGAGGCTGTGTATTCTTGTAGAATCATTCCCAGGATTTGGAATCTTTTCGCGCGGAACCTTTGTGGAGAGTGCTAAAACCTGCGATGCAAGCGTCTCATCCGTATACGAACCAAGATGATAGATTAGTTCTATCTGGTTTTCCTCAGGATAGTCGATTCCAGTCACGGATTCGGCATGATCAAATTTTAGCTCATCGCGTATAAACTGGGCAACCTCTACGATATTTTCTTTTTTTGTGATCAATTTCACCCTCTTTGGCTGCACGGAGATCACCTCTACGTAGGAGGGGAACTGTTTTTTTACAGAATCGGCAATGTCTTTTTCAAATTTTGGCACAACAGACGCCGGTGTTTCCTCTTTTTTTTCTGGTACCAGTTGGCTCAATTTTATACCCTGTTCCTTGCATTCATGCGTTTTATTTTTTCCTGCAACAGCATGCATCCCTGTATCAAAGTTTCCGGTCTTGGCGGACATCCTGGAACGTACACGTCAACAGGCAGTACGCCGTCTATTCCCGGCAGCACGTTGTATGAATCAAAATATAGTCCGCCGGTAATGGCGCATGCTCCCATTGCTATGACGTATTTTGGTTCCGGCATTTGATCGTATACAAGCCGCAGTCTTGGTGCCATCTTTCTTGTTATCGTACCCTGTACAACTACCAAGTCGCACTGCCGCAGTGAACCAAACGCCTCTATGATTCCAAATCTTTCAACATCATACTTTGGTCCTGAAGCTGCGCCAAATTCCACACTGCAACACGCCGTCTCAATGTGCACCGGCCACAAAGACCACAGCCTTCCCCATTTTAGCGCGTATCCAAGCGGTTTGTCTATCGCTTTTTCCAAAATGTCTCCAAGCTTGCCGATAAAAACATTTGTTGCATGCGGAGTTATGAGTTCTTTTAACATTGGGTCACCAGATGTTTCTCCTCTTTGACTGGTACAATGCAAACGACATTGCCGCAAACATTATTGCAAGAAAAGCCAAAATTGGAAGCGTTGCGGATTTTGGAAGGTCTAAAACCGCGCCGCCCCACGCATACAGGAATATTGCCATAACGTCGAATATTACAAACATGAGTATATACGCATAGTATTGCATCATAAAATGCGTCCGACCGGCACCAGATGGAACCTGACCGCACTCCATTGGGAGAAATTTTACAGGATTGTTGCCGGTTCTTGGCGCGATCATTCTTGAAATCAGCAATGCAGGAGCTGTGGCTACAACTGCAAAACCAAACATTAGGATCACTGTGCTATAGCTGCCGGCAATTTCGCCTACCAATTCAGCTAAAATCCCGCCGTTATGTATAAAAACCTATACCCATTTTTTGCGATCAAATCGGTCTGAAGATTTGCCGCATTTTTTTATATTCTATGTCTTAATATTACTCTGGAAATGACAACCGTCATGGTCAACATAGGGGACAAGGCTCCGGATTTTGAGCTTGTTGATACTGAATTAAAGATGCGCAAATTGGAAGAGTTTGCCGGTAAAAACGTCGTATTGGCGTTTTTTGTAGCGGCCAGCTCTCCTGTATGCGAGACTGAATTGTGTTCTTTTCGAGATTCCCATGATGAGCTGCAAAGTCTTGGCGCGCAGGTTTTGGCCATTAGTAATGATGGACCGTTTGCGAACAAGGCGTTTGCAGAGAAAAACAATCTGACGTTTCCGATTCTTGGCGACTATACAAGCGGTACGATAAAAAATTACGACATTTTAATGCCGGATCTGTTACATATTAAAGGGTACAATGCGGCAAAACGCTCCATATTCATCATAACAAAGGATGGCAAAATAGGATACAAGTGGGTATCTGAAGATCCGCTAAAAGAGCCAAATTATGCTGAAATTCGGGAATTTTTACTAGCAAACAAAGTTTGATTTTATTTTACATTTACGGATTAATTTGTACGTTATTTTATAATTGTGAATTTTATTACAAACATGGAATCAAAATTTTGATTTGTGTATTTTTGGATGAATTTATTTTAAATTGTTACAAGAATTAAAAATGTTTGATGCATGATGGTTGGGCGTTTTTTACCACCGAATATTTTAGTGTGTGTTCCTGCATCCAATATATTATTTATGATTAATTTTTTTGGCCGTTCACAGTTGTCAAAATTATCAAAGATGGGTTTGACAGTTTTATTTGTGCAATGTATGATCGGCAGACATTTCAAATTAATTTAAAAAATTTCAATTAAATTTTGTACAATCAGGATTTTGTATGAATTTCCTAATTGATGCTATTATGCACTGTTGATTTAATTAACAGGTAAATTCGTGCCTATATCAAAAATAAATAAATAAATAATATTGATGAATATATCAAGTATGGACCCAGAGATCGATGCAAGAAGAGCAATTGAAATAGCTGAAAAATTTCTATACGAGTATCATAATACAATTATGCTGAAATCTGCAAATATAGAAAATGATACATGGTCAATTATAATTGATGTTGGATTTCTTGGTGATGACTATGTCGAAGTAAAAGTACATTCAAATTCTGGAAAAATTTTAGGGTATATGCATGTCAGTAAAGTTTTATGATGGTGAAATTGATGTCGATAAATTTACAGACCTAGTATTACATTACGGTAATAATGCAAAAAAATATTTGGAAAAAAAAGATTATCAAAAGGCTAGTGAAATGATATGGGGAGCAATGTCATGTACAATAAAAGCTGTTGCCGCAAAAGAAAATAAATCAATTAAAAGTCATGCAATATTAATGAGTTATGCAAAAGAGTTAGCAAAACGACAACATGATGCGATGATTTTTAATTCATTATCAAATGCAAGTTTGTTGCACAGAAATTTTTATGAGGCAAATCTGGATTCAGATACAATATCAGAACATGCAAAACTTATTTTTAGAACGATCGATAAATTAATTGGCATAATCAAAGATGACAAAAAAGAAATTTCTCTAATAGAGTATGCAACATGCCCCAATTGCAATACTAATGCTGAGTCAAAACAAGAGATCGAAAATATATTTGGTTATCGCACTGTGGCCGGGATATCTAGGTCGCATTCATGGTGCAAAAACTGTAGAAATAAACAAAAATAAATTATTGTCAATACGGTTTGAGTTTTAACCGGTGTTTATTATAATGGATTTACTTGCAGAGATATTTTTTACAAATACGCACAACAGATTATAACCAATATCAGAGAGTTTGAATTAAAATCGCACATTTATTCAATTTCTGCGATAACATCGCCTTTGGCAACGCTTTTTCCAGAATCCACCTTTAGCGATGTTACCTTTCCATCATGATGCGCCTTTACTCCCACCTGCATTTTCATGGATTCAAGCGTGCATATAGTATCCCCGGTTTTGACCTCATCTCCTTCTTTTACTGCAACAGAGACAACCTTACCTGGTATCTTGCTTAGCAGTGAAGAGCTCGAAGCTGCCTTGCTTGTACCGCCAGAGTTTTTGTATACAATTTTATCAAGTATAGAGTGCATGTCAAGTGAGACGGCAATGCCGTCCACGACCATGTTCATTGCCGAAGTGGACGCCTGTAGATATTTTACATTATGATATTTCCCGTCCAGTATAAACTCCATCCGGCCAGGTGTTACAGAGAGCACCTGTAAAACGCGTTTTTTGCCATCCATGTCAATCTCAAAATTACCCTCCAGGTTACGGCCTAGAACCGTACAGTTGAAGGATTTTTCCACGTCTTTTATGCGGTATTCCATTACAATCCTGCCTTCCACATGGCAAACCCCGGTCTCGCTGATGGTTTTGTTGCACCTTTGAGAAATTCCGGATGCATTGCAGCTGCTGCCAAAGCTGCGTCAGTTTTATCCAATCTGTCAGTAGAGATGTCCATTTCCAGGCGTTTTAAAATTTCATATCTTTTTAAAAAGTCAGTAGAGAGATCGCCGTTGCAAAATTCCGGCGTTTTAAGAATTGTCTTGTACAGGGGTATTGATGTTTCAACCCCCTCTATGTAAAAATCGCCAAGGGCTGCAATCATGCGCAGCCGCGTCTCATCAAACGTCTGCCCCCACGTGCAAAGCTTTGCCATGAGCGAATCATAAAAAGAAGATACCGTACATCCTGAATACAGGTATGTATCACACCGCACTCCGGGACCGGCGGGAATTGTAACCTCTGGTACCGGACCGGTAGATGGGGCAAAGTCTGCAAACGTGTCTTCGGCGTTTATTCGGCATTCTATTGCATGCCCGTTCATCTTTAGATCATCCTGTTTGAACGGCAGTTTCTCGCCGTTTGCAATGTCCAGCTGCAGTTTTACAAGATCCAGTCCGGATACAAGCTCAGTTATCGGATGCTCCACCTGCAGCCTTGCGTTTATCTCTATAAAGTAAAACGTTCCATCATCGGCACGCAAAAATTCAGCAGTTCCAAGGTTTTCATATCCCACAGCCTCTGCAGCTTTGACTGCAAGCGCCCCCACTTTTTGACGCGTCTGCTCATCCATGACCGGCGAGGGGGTCATCTCGATTAGTTTCTGATTGCGCCTTTGTATGGAGCATTCGCGCTCAAATATGTGCACGGCATTTCCGTGCGAATCACAGGCAAGCTGGTATTCAATGTGGCGGATTTTTTCAAGATATTTTTCAACCAAAATTGCGGATTTTCCAAAGGCTGCCATGGATTCTCCGGTTGCAGCCTCGTAATTTTCACGCAGTTCAGCATCTCCTGCGACCAGACGTATTCCGCGCCCTCCTCCGCCGTAGACGGATTTTAGGAGAATCGGATATCCTATCTCGTTTGCGATTTTTAACGCCTCGTCGGCGTTTTTTACCAAATCCGGACTTCCCGGAACGGTTGGAACTGCAGCATTGCGCATTACTGCCTTGCAGCGCATCTTATCACCGCAGAGCTCGATTGATTTTGACGGAGGACCTATGAATTTTATTTTCTCATCCTCGCACAATTTTGCAAATGCGGCATTTTCGGATAAAAATCCGTATCCTGGATGCAGTGAATCAGCGCCGGATTTTATGGCAACCTCTAGTATCTTTTCCTGATTCAGATAGCTTTTGGATGGGACACCCTCCCCTATATGGTATGATTCGGTTGCATTCTTTACGTGAAGTGAATTTTTATCCTCATCCGAGTATACGGCGACGGTTTGTATACCAAGTGCCTTGCACGTATGGATTACCCTGAGTGCAATTTCCCCGCGGTTTGCTACCAGTACTTTGTCAATCATCATACATCACAGATTTATGTTTCCATGTTTGCGGGACGGAGTAGGCTCCCTCTTGTTTGCAAGCATTTCAAGCGCCTTTACTATCATCGGACGGGTCTGGGCCGGATTTATTACCTCATCAACTGTTCCATGCGAGGCTGCAACGTACGGATTGTCAAACTTTTTGCCAAAGTCAGCCTCGAGCTCTTTTCTTAGGGATTCGGGATCTTTGGAATTTTTCAAATCCTTGCGGTTTACGATTTTAACTGCCGCCTCTGCCCCCAAAACGGCGCATCTGGCAGTGGGCCATGCATAGTTTATGTCAGTTCTCAGATTCTTGCTGCCCATTGCAATGTACGCCCCACCGTACGCCTTGCCCACTACAAGCGTGATCTTTGGCACCGTTGCCTCACAATATGCAAAGAGCAGTTTGCTACCGTGCCTGATTATTCCGTTACTCTCCTGGTTGTATCCGGGCATGTATCCTGGAGTATCCACGAGGGTAACTATTGGCAAATTGAATGCATCACAAAACCGTATGAATCTGGCAGCCTTGTTTGATGAGCTGATATCAAGGGCACCTGCAAGGTGCATCGGCTGGTTTGCAACAATTCCCACCGGTCTGCCGTTAAAGCGGGCAAATCCCACAATAATGTTTTCAGCAAAGAGTTTGTGAACTTCTAGGAAATGGCCATCATCAATGATTGATTTTATGATTTCAGACATATCGTAGGGTTCTTTTTCATTTTCCGGAATGATTGCTACAAGATTGTTGTCTGTGCGGTCCGGATTATCAGAGGAGTGCAATGTTGGCGGATTTTCCGTGTTGTTTTGCGGCAGAAACGAGACTAGTTCGCGTATGTGATCCATGCATTCGTATTCATTTTTTACCACAAAGTGTGCAACACCGCTTTTGCCGTGCGCCGCTGCGCCTCCAAGCTTTTCTGCTGTAATCTCCTCGCCAAGTACCGTCTTTACCACGTCCGGACCGGTAACAAACATTGTTGAGGATTTTTCAACCATGATTACAAAGTCAGTCATTGCCGGAGAATATACAGAACCTCCCGCGGACGGGCCGACGCTTGCAGTTATTTGAGGTATTACGCCAGAGGATGCCTGGTTGTGGTAAAAAATATCCGCAAAGCCATCAAGACTCATTATTCCCTCCTGTATGCGGGCTCCGCCCGAATCCATTATTCCTATGATTGGACATCCGTTCTTTAATGCATGATCCATAAGTTTTGTAATTTTTTTAGCTCCCATGTGGCTGAGGGTTCCGCCAAGAACGGTAAAGTCGTATGCATAAACGTAAACTTGTCTTCCGGCAATTTTTGCATATCCTCCCACCACGCCATCTCCAGGATAGATCTTTTTTTGCATGTCAAACTCGTGATAGTGGTGCGTTGCCATTGAGTCAATTTCCACAAAAGAGCCCTCATCGACTAGTATGCTGATGCGTTCGCGTGCGGTAAGTTTGCCTTTATCATGCTGTGCGTCTATTCTATCCTGTCCGCCACCCTGCAGGGCTTTTCGGACTTTTTCAGAGTGATCGTCTATCTTTTTAGCATGCATAATGGGCAATCTGTACTTTTTTGCCACAGAATATAATTATTTGTGCGAGGTATTTCTGTTCAATTATCGAGGTTTAAAATGCGATCTACCATGAATTGAGCCAAAATGTCAACATATCTAGGATTGCTTGCTGACTCTTGTGCTCAAAATTTCAACAATTCAAATTTATCCATAAATTTTGTATAATCTACCAAGTCTTGATTATTATGATCAATATCGCCTATTTGTTTGCCATCCAAGCTGATGAAAAAAACAAAGTCATACATATCCTTAGCTTTAAGAGTTTTCCCCTTTATTAGATCTCTGAATTTACCTATCGGTACAACAAGACATTTTGGAGTGATTTTCCCATACGTGGCAGATTTTTTGTCACAATCTAAACGGTAAAACACAAAAATAAAAAAATCAATTTTGTTCTTTGGATTACATATTTTATTTTTTTTAATACGAAGCCAGCTAGTATGACCCACACCGTGTTTTTTTATTTCTCGAGGTTGTGGATTATATGTTCTAGATTCTTTTACTTGAATGGATTTTATTTTTTGAGTTTGTAAATTGTATAAGATAAGATCAATGTCTTTAAGTTGTGAATTTGTTGGAAAAAATACTTGATGATTCTTCAACATTTTGTTATCACCAATCTTCTCTGCCACTATAGCTTCTCCTACAGTTAATGACCAAAGATTTTTAATTGTCATCGATAAAACCCCATTTCATACACATCATTAATCGTAGGTATTACATATAACCATTTATTCATATGTATGCAAACTTGCGTTCTTTATCAACATCGGTCATTCATTTAATCCATCAATCTTAATTTTAGATGCCTCTTAGAGTTTTATCATTAATTCACATCATCTTTGCCAAATATTTTACGTGATGATTTCATATATGGTGCAACATATTTTTTCACCAACTGTCACAGTACTTTGATCAAAAACGTCAGATTTGGCGCAGTATTATGGAATAATGTTTTTGGGCCGCGTTGTAATTTGAATCAAAATGCACGTCAAATTTGGCAGACTTGTTACGTTCCCGAACGGCTGACTGTACAGAATCCACCAATTCAAAGCACAGGTGCCTCTCAGAGGGAAAAAGTTCGATAAAGCTGCCAACGTGCCTTTTCGGAGTTATCAACGTGGTTGATTTGGAGGTGTCAAGGGCGTACGCCATTATGTTTTCTTTTATCGGTCCGGCAGGAGCGCACAGTTTGCATTTTTCATTTCTGAATTTTAACTGGTTGTGCCATTTTAGAAAATCCGTATCGTCCCTGTCTCTTTTTCCAGTATTACATTTGTAGCAAAGAGGCTGCAAGTTTTCAAGTACAGATTTCCCTCCACGGCTTGCTGGAATTATGTGATCAATGTGCATCGGATAACCTGAAGAGGCTTTTACGCCGCATGCGGCGCATATTCCTTTTGTCTTTGCCAATACATCATACTTCATGCTTCCAGAAACGCTTCTGTCGTCCATCTCGTGTGCCAGTTTTATGGCCGGATCTTTGTCGATAAATTCCTCTAGCCGCAAATTACACAGCTCGACAAGCATTCGTTTTTGTTTTTTCGTCATGTTTTCGGCAAGCAGTGTGTACGTTCCTTTTTCATAGCTAATGATGCTGTGTTTTTTCAAGGTAATGTGCGGCCAGCGTTTTGTTATCTGTTTGTAATATTCCAATTGGGAAGGATCGCTGTTCACAAACACCCGTGCAATATCCTCAACTGTGGCCGTATTATTTGACGTCAAAAGCGTCCTTATCATTAGAGGCTGATAGATGTGGGTCATTTTCATTTTTTTCTTTATAAAATGCTCCAGTGTTTTAAAATCCAATACGTCACCTAGTGTATGTGCGTTAAAAAAAGTTTGGTAAAATATCCGGCACTAGTCGTTGTCTCTGCCTTTTCCAGACGGTCTGCCCGTTTTACTGGGTTTTCCGCCTTTGCCTTTTTTTCCAGCCATGTCATATATTGTACGTACAATTATTTAAAATTATCCAACATATGGCAGTGAGGGTTTTAAAATCCGCAGTTAAACCCGCAGTTTGTCCCTGCCGCCTTTGGAGGTTCTAAAGACGTTCATGCCGATGTTAAAATTCTGATAAAGATAGTCCAATTTGCGCATCTCTTCTTTTGCCCTCTTCAAATTTACCGGATCCTGTTCAGTATCAATTGTTTTTTGAAGCTCAGTCTTTACCGTCTTTATGCCGTGTTCATAACTTGACGTGCCTTCAAATTCCTTTGAGAGTATAAATTTTGGATTGTACGGCGGCGTCTGATCTCCTGGCACCTCCACTTTATTGGCAATGGATTCAATCTCTTCTGGAGTGTATTCTTTTGGCTTTGGCTCTACCTTTTCCACGGCATTAGAGGCAGCATCAGGTGCCTTTTCTGTTGGTGCATCAATAATTTTCTTTCCCGCTGCAGCCTCATCTTTTGACATTATGTTCAAAGGCATTATTTGGTTAAATTTTAAGATTTAGCACCGGAAACTGCCTCGATGCGCGGTTCAGGTACGATAAAAGCGGATCTTCAGAATTTGAGCATTTTGTACAGATGCATTTTTGTGATACTAGATTTGGATCGCAAAAATCCGCAAATTCGCAGGAAGGACAGCCTGTAGAAGAGCCACAAACCATGCATTCAAGATCCTTTGTCTGCGCGCACTCTTCGTGTTTTACCCCAATACCTTGCGCCCAAAATCCGGTCTTGCCCGCATCTACAGTTTTGCCGCATACTGTACATTTGCCTGCAAATTTCATTGTCATTTTTATCCAGCTCATTTTCTCTCAACCTCTTTTTGCAGGGCCTCATTTGATCCTTCCTTGTATAGCTGCAGATTCATCGAACCATTGCGAATGCAGATAAGAAAATACGGTAAAAAGATTGCAGCAATTGCGCTCTTTGATGCGTGCACCATTGATCCAATCTCGGCATTTATCTTTGCAAACGATCTTCCCTCCCAGCGCAGCCGGTTTAACAGCGGCCATGGAAGATTGTACTGTTTGTATGAAATACCGGAATTTACCTCAAACAAATCAAGTAAAATTGCATCCAAATAGCGCAGCAGTCTCCACTGTTGCGTTGACATTATGCGTCCGTACAGTACATCTGCCCTTGAGAGTACGTCCATCATGCGAGCCATTTGTACAGGTTTTGCACCGCTTGTTATTATGCTTGAATAAAATGAGGATATTTTCTCAAACGGATCCATCCTCATACGGCCCAGTATATGGCGCGCATCCTGTTTTGTCTTTGATTTGAAAAACATCTCCACGCCCGTCTGCGCATCAAGCGTGATGAAAGGTTTTTCAGTGTCAGGTAAAAATCCGCCCACAAACGCCTGCGCCATATTCATCATGGAGCGCATGTCCCCGTTGGAGGAGGATAAAACGTGCATTATGCTTTGCGTATCTAGCGTTGCACCTTCGATTTTTAGGACGTTTTGCAAATACATCCGAAGCAGTCTTGGGGATAAGGGATTAAACTTTATGACTTTGCATGCTTTGGCTATGCTTTTCATTTTTTTACTAGATGCAGAATTTGCCGCAAGAATAATCGGGATTGTGGGCTCTTTGAGTATCTTGAGCAAAGCTTCTGCCCCTCCAAAATCGTTGCGTCCGTGTATGCCGTCCACCTCATCAACGAATATCATCGGAGTTCCCCTCACGCTCAAATTTCCAAGTATCGGGTATAGCGTATCATGTATTCCGGCCTTGTTTCTCATATCGCTAGCATTTAATCCCACAATATCATACCCAAACGAATTTGCAGCAAGAATGGCAGCAGTAGTCTTGCCCACTCCGGGCGGACCAACCAAGAGAACAGGTTTCAGTCCTTTTTTCCATTTTGTAAACCATTCCACAAGTGTGGCGCGCGCCTCCTCATTGCCCACCATGTATGCTATGCCTTTTGGCCTGTATGTCTCAGACCACATCATTGAAGGCTCACCGGAAGGTTTGATTCAAATCTCTTCCAAACGGACGCCTTTGTAATGCGGTTGTACCAGTATCGGTTATAGTGTTCCACTGAAAGAAAGAGAAAGTTTAGAAAATCCGTGTGTGTGAAATTTTTCGGCACAGCTTCAATTGCAAGTCTTGCCTCATTCAGATACAGATCGCTTTTTTCCATTGTCAATTCAAATCCTTTTTCCACATTTTGTGCGCAAAAGGTATAGTACAAGGGCCAGGAGGGCACTTTGATGAACCCGTGCTTTAGGGAATCCTCCATCTCGTTTCCGCACCCTACGCCTTCAGCTGCGTGCGCCATTCCAGAATAAAATATCTCACCCAGCGGATTTTTTGCAAGCGCCATGTTGCGTCCCGCAGTTCCCATTACAGAACGGTATTTCTTGTATGATTCGCTCATCTCTTCTTTTGTTATTTTATCCGGCCTTTGTTTTAATGCAGTATCCATGTCCTGTCCCATCCGAGCCTGTGCAAACCCATTTTCAAATTCTTCTAGTACGTGCTCGCCTCCGCGTTTTATTTTTTCTCTAGCAATCTGCAAAATGTACGGATTCATCAGTCTGTAATCGTCAAGATATTCCAAATCCTCATCCTTGTCCACGATGCGGTCCATCGGCTCACTCAAATCGATTGCCAGTATATGCCCCTCCACCATGTCCTGTCTCAGCGAGGAGTCACGGCCATCGTGTGCAGCTGCTGCATCATATAGGGCGTTAAACACAGGATATGTCATTTTTACAAAATTTGAATCAAGTATGCGCATGATACGATCCTGCAATATCTGTGGATCGTTCAGATTTGCCTTGACTTTTTCTATCATTGATGGCTGTAAATCCATCTCCATCTCTCCGGTTTCTGCCACAAACGCCTTTAGCGTGTCAGCTGGCGCACCATCTGCCTTGATCGCAGCATGCATCTGTTTGGCAAATCTTTTTGCAAGGTTTGGCAGCTCTTTTTCAGCTTCCATCTTGTACTTTGAGAACATGCGGTATCCTTTGGATTTGAAGAGTCCCTGTTTGATTATCTTCTTGCCTGGTTTGGTTCCCATGAGGGCCTCTTTGCTTACTAGGGATGAATCCTTGCCGCTCATATGCGGACAGGGGATGTTTTATTATTAATGGTTTATACAAAATTTGACTTAAATTGGTGCGCCTGTATGATTTTTCATGGAAATAGAGGATCTGTTAAGGGAGGCATCGAATCTTGTGTACAAGGCAGTAAAGAACATGGCAGGTACTGACGAGGCCGGAGGCGATTTTGGTATTGGTGCAGGCGGCGATATTTCAAGAAACATAGACGTTGTGGCGGAGAAAACCGTAATTGATTATGTAAAGGAGAAAGGTTTTGGATGTACAATACTGGGCGAAGAGTGCGGTAGGATTGAGCTTGGAGGAGAACCTGGGGGATTTTTAATAATGGATGCAATAGACGGATCAACCAATGCCGTACGGGGCGTGCCGTTTTTTTGCTGCTCTCTAGCTTATGCTAGAGAAAATAAATTATCTACAGTATCTGCCGGTGTGGTATGTGATCTCACAAACGGTGATGTGTATTGGGCAGCAAAAGACAAAGGTGCTTTTCTAAATGATTCACCCATACATGTGTATTCTGGAAAGCCGCTGTACAATATTCTTGGATTAAATATTTCCGGAGCTGATGCTGCACTGTTATCAAGGTTGCAGCCGCTCTTTGAGAGTTACAATCATCTGCGCCACTTTGGTGCAAACGCATTAGAGATGGCGCTGTTTTCCCGCGGTCTGATGGATGCGATGGTGGATTTGCGCGGCAAGATACGCATACAGGATATTGCTGCGGGGTATATTCTCGTAAAAGAGGCCGGCGGGATAATACTGGATGAGAAATTGAAACCTTTGGATTCGGATTTGGAATATTCCACAAGGCTCTCGTTTTTGGCAGCTTCAAGTGAAAAGATGCTAGATGAGATTGTCAAAGATATAAGGTAGGTTTGAAAAGAGTGGCGCCCTCGGCGGGATTTGAACACGCGTCTCAGCCGTGACAGGGCCGAATTCTAGACCAGGCTATACTACAAGGGCTAATTTTCAATCGGCAGTATGTCCGATTAAAGCATTACGGAATTTTTATGCCGTCTATAAAGACTAAATTATGCGATATAGGGTTTGTGCAAATATGGGTCTATAGCGCAGCCAGGTAGCGCACCGGACTTTTAATCCGGCTGTCGTGGGTTCGAATCCCACTAGACCCGCTATATTTTGATGACAAATAAAGGCCCACACCGCATATACAGCATGGATATAAAAATAGAAGATATGACAGGTACTGCGTATGAGAATTTCATCTAATCCATACAGAGCAATGAGACGCTTCGCGGCTATACTACATTCCAATTGTCTGTGGATTTGTTAGAAAATGCGATTCTGCCTGTTATGAGAAATAATTCCCTCCATCTAGCAAATGTGACATCCATTCCACTTCACGATTTTATATTATAATATACGATCAGTGATCTCGTGTATTATTATGTCTAAATTTAATCGTAAATCACTGTTCTCACAAAAATTATTAGAGTAATTTCCATGATTTGTTCTTCCTCCATATGATAATTCATATGCTTTTTTTCGAATTCTTGTACTGGTGATTTGATTTTGATCATCATTCATATTATCTGGATTAAATATTCCAATACAATGACCTCCATTAGATTGAACAGCGGAAAAACAGGGTATGTCTCCAGATCCATCCCCAATATAGATCATATTTTCAAATGGGAGTATTCTAGATTTTTTTTCAATTGTGCCATTTACTAAATATGGGTATTTTCTTAAACTTTTACCGTTTATACCTTTATTAATTGCATAAAGAAATTTTGTTTTTTCTGTAAATGTCGTTATATTTTTTATTGAATCATATATTCCATTTTCATCACAATTATAATTACATGCAAATATGTCTTCAAATTGTTCTTTATTAGCAAAACTACAACCTCTTATCAAATCTTCAATACCAGATGAAATAATATATCCTTTCAAATTAATGCCTGCTTTTATACATCTAGAATTATCCGATATCATATCTTTTAATTCTTTCATAAAATTATCAACCCCACGATATGGTTTGATCGTTTCTCCAAAACATTTCATCTTCTCAGGTGTATTTTGTTTAATTTGTTTATTTATCATATATCTTAAAATTTCACTCATATATGCTTGAGGAGGATCCCAGCCTTTTTCTACAAAATTTTTATTTATGCCATTCCAAAAGTCCTTTACATCAATATCATTTTCTTTTATAAGAGTACTAGTTGTATCATCAGCTAGTGTTTCATCACAATCGCATATTATGGCTATATTATTATTCATAGATATTTTTAATTAATTGTCATATTTTTATCTTTATTAGACCGTATGCATAATCGTTCAAATCTGTCATTTTTATTCGTAAAAATTGGGAATTTGACTCATTATGCATAACCATATGTGAAGAGAGCTTCTAAGACCACAGATGGTTGTCAGAATGTCAAACGATCCGTATTGCCGAGACGTAAATCATCTAAAAAAGATCCAAATGTAAACAAACAGATTACCCGATATTCTAGGAAGGATATGTTTGTTGGAATGGACGTCCACAAGAAATTTCTTCAATTTGCAATGATGGATAAAAAAGCCAAAGTGGTTTTTAATGAGAGGATTGAAAATGAAAACAAGTCTATCTGATGATTCTTCAGATCAAGCGTACCTGAAAATGCAAAAATCGTCATGGAATCTTCATCCATATGGTACGGATTATATCGATACATAACAGATAAAATGGGTTATGATGTCGTATTGTCAAATCCATGGGCTACAAAAATCATCGCCGCATCCAAGAAAAAAACTGACAAAAGAGATGCTATAACACTTGCAGACCTATTACGTTGTGGATACATATCCCTCTGTCATGTCTCAAACAAGGACATAATGGAACAACGACAACTTGTACGATATCGCTACAGTCTTGTCAAGACAAGAACAATTCTAAAAAAAACAAAATGCATGGAATTTTGTTACAGGGAGGGATAGAGATCTTTGGAGCAACATTTACGCTTGCACACAATAAAAAACTGCGTTCTCAAGGATTATCGTATAAATGGATATTTGGATTCTATTGGATTATTAATACAAAAATTGCGGATTCAAACATAAATACACAACGCATCCTGTTCAAACAAGGATGCAATGTTGCTCAAGACAATACCTGGCATAGGTGATTTTATTTCATTGATACTGACAGCAGAGATTGATGGAGTTGAGAGGTTTTCTGAACTAAAACAATTCAAATCATATGTGAGTCTTGCCCCATAGGTTCGCAGTTCAGCAGATGTGGTCCATCACGGACATATAACAAAAAGAGGAAAGCCAGATGGTGTGGTGGGCACTGGTGGAATCGGTTATCACTCATGTCTGATTTACATCAGAGAGTAACATTTCTGAATTTTACCGATGTCTTGCAAAAAAGAGAGGATCATCCATGCTTACAAAATGTATTTTCTCGATCTCTACCATCTTTGACATGCCTGCTTGCATTGTACAGTTCTTGATGTTCTTTGTTCATGATTGATTCATACACGATGTGATCAAAATATCTTGCGGTAACATTGTGCAGAGTCATAAATTGCAGTTACTTTTACGTGTCAGTATAGTGTCTAATATATAATAGCAAAATTAATTTAATATGATGTTTGAGATATTAGTAGACGAATTAACACAACTAGATCCAACAAGATCTGTAGAATTATTACATAAGATGCTTTGGACAGATGCTAGCATATCTGAAATCCCTTCAACCAATATAAACATACCAAGTGAAATTAATGATTCAGATGGAGGAATTGATGCAGAGGTTGTTAATGCGGATAGAAATAGTAAATATGGCCTTATAAAAAAAGGTACAACGTATTATCAAGTCAAATCTGGCAAAAATTTAATTATTAAAGAAATTTTATTTAACAGCAAAGGAAAATTAAAGCCAAAAATTAAAATGTGTTTTGACAACAATAACACATTGATCCTTATACTAACCGGATATGATAAACCAGAAACTCATAATAATGAATTATTAAAGAAATTTTATGATGCGTTACAAAATGTGTCCATAACCGACACAAAACCAAATATAGAAATTTGGAAAAAAAACACAATCGTCAGCTTTTTAAATCATTTTCCATCATTAATCGTAGATATAAAAAATATAAAATCAAATTTCATAACACATGAAACATGGTCCAAAAATAATGACTTCCGTCAAGAATTCATTAAGGATGAAAAACAAATTGTTTATATGAATAATATCCAAGATCAGCTAAGAAATTGGAGCCAATCTACCAATATTCGTGTTATTGAAGAACCCGGTGCGGGAAAAACACGGATAATTTTAGAAACAACAAGATCTGATGATATAGCCCCATTAGTATTATATTTTGAAACACCTGACGATCTAGATTATAACGATTTTAGTCGTTCGATTAAACATGATACAAATAAACACATGATATTAGTTGTCGATGAATGTGATGATATGGCATATGAACGGATTAGTAATCAATTTCGTCAACATGGTTCTAGAATTAAACTTATAACAATTCATAATGAATTTAATGAAGATTATTCGAATAATAAATTTTCTCCACCACTATTATCAAATAAACAAATAGAATCTATATTAGAAAAATATCATATTCCAAAAGAACATATTTCTAAATGGGCCAGAGAATGTGGAGATTCGCCTAGAGCTGCACACATAATAGGTTTTAATTTAGAAAAATATCCCCAAGACATACTAAAAAATCCTAATTCAGTTCCATTTTGGGAGAGATACGTTGCAAATAAAAATGATGTAAAATCTCCCGAAGCAAAAATTCGTTGGAAAGTTTTAATGTGGATTAGCTTATTCAAACGATTTGGATATAGAGATGTATATAGTCAACATATTAAATATATTGCAAAATTAGCAAAAACATACGATAACATCTCTCTGGGAGACTTTAACGAAAATGTAGATACGTTGATGCATATGAAAGTTTTACAAGGTAAAATAATATTATACATCACTCCAAAAATATTACATGTTAAATTATGGGTTAAATTGTGGGAAAAATTTGGAAATGCAGTGGCCATTGATCTAGATAATCTCATATTAAAAAATGAAAATAATGAAATTGATAGTACAACTCATATTTTTATAACGTGGTATTTTGATATGTTTAGATATGCAAAAAAGAATCTAGTGGCACAATCAAGAGTAAAAAAATTACTTGCGGAGGGTGGATTATTTGAAAAATATATGAATACAGATAAAAATACAATAATACAAAATTTTTTTTTAGTAATAGCAGTGATACATCCGAATGATTCATTATCTTTTTTAGAACGTTTTTTTTCTAAAATGTCTCATGAAAAATTATTAAATTATAAAACTGGAAGAACTGAAATAGTTTTTGCGTTAAATAAAATTGTTATGAAAAAAGAATATTTTTCTCAAGCAATGAAATTATTACTAACTTTGGCAGAAACCGAAAATTCAACGTATGCGAATAACGCAACTGGATCATTTATGGGCTTGTTCAGTATTGTGTACGGTCATAATACCGCACCCACAGAATTAGCTCCAATCGAACGTTTTAAAATATTACAGGAAGAATTTGCCAACTCTTCTACTACAAGACGGATAATTATGATCAATGCGTGTGGAGCTGGATTGCATGAACCTCTAGGCATAGTAAATGTTCACGAATACGGAGAATTGGATGATAATGTGAAAGTATGGATCCCTGCAAATGGTAATGAAATAGACGATTACAGGATTGCAATTTTGATATTTATGAGATCATTATTACCAAAATGTAACAATGATGTAAGAAGTGAAATTGTTAAAGTTGTATTTACCAGTGCAAGAAACATGCTTGTAAATTCCAAAACAGTGCTAATATTTTTTTCAATCCTAAGATCATTAAATGCCAATAATTATGCTAACAAAGAATCGCTAGTTGATTCCATATCTAAAGAATTGAAATATAACGATCATATTTCAAAAGATATGAAATTAAAATTAAAGAATTTGTTAAATAATGATATTATTGGTGTTGACTATGTTTCGAAATTGCATAGATATGTTGGAATGGATTTACTTGTAGACAAAATTGATGAAAATCATGATTCGTTATTCAAGAAACGATTTTGTAAACTGATCGATGACTCCAAAAATTATGAATTAATTAAAAATGAATTGCCATGGTTAATTGGTAAAAATGCAAAAAATGGACAATATTTTGGATATGAATTAGGTAACCATGATAAAAAATTTCAATTATTACCAAACATACTACAATCATATCGCAACGTGCAATATGATCCAAAACTAAACACATGCCATTTTCTTGGTGGGTATATGCGAGTATTATATGAAAACAATATTAAAATGTATGATCAAACTCTTGATTTAATTTTTTCTGATTCTGTATTGTATAAACTAATACCAGAATTAATATGGAGAAGTGGAATTAATGATAAATCTGCCAAAATGTTATTATTGATACTAGATAAACCAAGTATGGATTATACTATTTTTGAATATTTTCAATATGGTAGATTTGGTAAATTATCTGATTCTATATTTGTGAAATGGCTTGAAAAGATCATTAAATCCAATACAAGAGATTCTGTTATTCTAGCAATTAATTTACTTGATAAGCAATTAGATTATAATTTTAATTGGAATCTGATATCCGATGATTTAATATTTAATTTATTAACAAGCGAACACATATCTGATACTTATCATGATGTAATGCTGGAGTATTATTGGAAGAATATTGCAGATAAATTTATCAAAGTATATCCTAGTATGCTCATGCCGCTGGCAAAACATATTTTTGATAATTTTTCAGGAAATTCAATATTTTCTGCAATTGGTAATACACAATGTTTGGAAATATTAAATGACATAATATCAAAACATCCCTCTAAAGTATGGGAACTTGTCTCATCATATCTAGATCCAAGAACAAAACACACGGTGACCATGACACTTTGGATGCGGGGAGATGGACATGACAAAAAATCTATATTTGATAAATTTCCTATCGACGATGTAATGTCTTGGATTGATGAATCTCCAAACAAAAGAGCACCGATAATCGCAAATTTAATACCTCATGATTTCAATATTGCACGTAAAATACTTGCAAAATATTCAAAAATTGAAAATGTTGGACGATATATTATTATAAATTTTAATAATGAATCTTGGACAGGATCTGGCGCAACGCATCATGAAAATAAAAAACAGAAACTTGAAGAATTATATAAAAAAGAATCAAACATAAATGTCCAAAAATGGTTGTCAGAATATATACAAGATACTGAGAGAGCTATTGATAGATTTAGAGGTTTTGATGAGGAATTAAATCCGTAATAATGTTTACATCACACGTATTAACATCAACATAATTCATGAATATTTATCCATGTTTACATTCAGTTAATTCAGATTTACTCACAGTAAATTGCTTCAGGGTTTTAATTTTATATAACAATATTGCGCACTCTATTATGGCAACCCCGCATCCGTAATGACGGATCATGGGGCACAATTTTATGCAAATACATTAGAGGTAAAAAAAAGCATCTCTAAATTTGAGAAAAAACTTGTGGAACTGGACATAAAGCACGTTTTGGCACGCGTAAATCATACGTAGACCAACGGAAGCTTGAACGTTTGCACGGAGAGATACAGCGCAAGCTGCTCCAATTCGAGAACGTTATGCAACGTGTTAACTACCCGGTAAATTTGTTCAGGGGTATTGTAATAATTTGGAGATCCAAATACTTTTCGGTTCGATGAATTTAGCTCATGAACTTTGGCGTGTGGCTATATGCTAGAAAATTCTAGACTCACGGACTACAAATGAAATCGTATCGCTCTTACCTGCGTTTATATTCAAATTAACGTTGTATGGTTTACCGTTTACTGCAAATGTATGATGTTCCTGAGTTTTTACAGGTTCTAGATTGTATAATCATGTATTGGTTTTAACCGGCACTTTGGATATCAATCCTAACGAGCGAAAAAGCATAGTAATCAGCAATAATGCCACTGCAATCATCACTATGGTTCCAGATGGGGCAAGATCAAAATAATGGGATACAATTATTCCAGATATTACAGAAAATACGGACATTGATACGGATATTCCAACCGTTTTTTTGAATCCCTTACCGAACATCATTGCAGAAATATTTGGAATTACGATAAGTGCTGAGATCAAAAGAATTCCCACAAGCCGCATAGAGACCACCACGGTTATTGCAGCAAGAATCACAAATACATAATTTAACAGCGTCACATTGAGTCCGGCAATTTTTGCCTGCTCTTCATTAAAGGTAAGATGCAAAAACTGTTTTTGATACAATATCAGTATGGCAGTTATTGCAGTGGCAATTACCACTATCATCAGTACATCATTTGTGCCAACAAGCAATATGTTACCAAACAGAAAACTAAACAAATCTACAGAAAATCCTCCAGACAGACTAGTCAGCATCACCCCTACTGCTAGACCGGATGTTAGCATGACCACAACTGCCGCATCACCGGATATTTTAGCGCTAGATCGTAATTTTTGCAGTCCAATACCGCCCAATATTGAGACTAAAAATGCGGTCCATATGGGAAATATCCCCAGAAACAGTCCCAGGGAGATCCCTCCAAACGCCACATGTGATATACCGTCGCCAAAAAGTGCATATCGCCTCAATACCAAAAATGTGCCCATAAAAGAGCACACCACCGCGGTTGCAATTCCCGCAACAAGTGCTTTTTGCATAAACCCATAGGCAAGAATTTCAAAAACCAAGAATTACACCTAGTGCATGTGATCATGCATATGCATTTGCATGGTCGACTCCGTATATTTTTTCATAGCCTGCTCATCGCTAAAGAATTTCTCTTTTTCATCGTGGAAGAACAGCTTGCAATTCATACATGCAACTTTGGTGGCGTATTTTTCAAGTGCATCAAGATCGTGTGAAGACCACACTATTGTAACTTTGTTTTCCCGGTTTATTTTTGTAATGACATTATAGAATTTATTCTGAGATTCCATGTCCACGCTAGTTACAGGCTCATCCAAAATCAGCAACAGTGGATCTTTTACCAAAGATTTTGCGATAAATATTCGCTGCATCTCCCCTTCGGACAGATCGCCGATTCTTCTATCCCGAAGGTCATCCATCCCGACAGTCTTCAACGCCTCGTATACTTTGTCCTCGTCTCTGTTGATCAGATTATAGATTCTCGTCCAATCAAATCCAGATTTTTTTACCATACGTGCACATTTTGCAATTTTATGTTCAGAGATCATCCCCATAGAAACTACATCAAAAACTGTTGCGGGAAAATTCCTGTCAAATGAAATTTTTTGCGGAACATATCCAATCATGGATATTAACGAGGCAGATTCTTCAGATCCGTATCCAAACAGTTTGATCTTTCCAGCACGATACTGCTGCAATCCAAGAATCGCTCGGAAAAGAGTCGTTTTACCCGCTCCATTGGGTCCCACTATGCCTAACAGATCCCCTTTTTCCACATTAAAGCTGATATCGTCTACGGCCACATGGTTGCGGTATCTAACCGTAAGATTTTGCACGTCTAGTACGTAATTTAACGACATTGTAATGCATCCTCCAATACTGCTAGATTATCCTCCATTTTATCCACGAATGTAACACCGTCGTTTGTATCCTTGTCGGTTATTGTTTCAAGTGAACTAAAGAACAAAACCCGTCCATTCATCTCTGCTGCAATTACATCAGCTAGTCTTGAGTCTGCCAAATCTTCGGCAAAGATCACATCAATACCACTCTCTTTTGCATATTTTATAAATTCGGATATTTTAGAAGATGTAAACTCGTGTTCATGATCCAATCCGCCCAATGATTTTACTTTTAATCCGTATCTTTCGGCAAAATATGCAAAAGCGTCATGATATGTTATGATTGTATCTTTTTTGCATGATGAGAGTGCTAATTTTATTTTTTCATCCAACTCGTCAAGCTGTACATTATATGCCATGGCATTTTTTTCATAATATTGTGCATTTTCAGGATCCACTAAAATTATACCATCAACAATGTTGTTTATCTGGGTTTTAACCAAAATTGGATCCAGCCATATGTGAGGATCAAATTTAAAATCATCATCATGATCATGTTTGTCGTTTATTTTGATCAAATCTATTTCATCAGAAGCTTTAACGAATACAATATTATTAAATTCATTAGAATCAATTATCTCCTGCACATACGGTTCCACGCCCAAACCGTTGTAAACAAAAACATCAGTTTCTGCCAATGATAGAATTTTTTTTGTACTCGGAGTCCATTCATGAGTTTGCGAGCCAAACGGAATAAATTGCACAACCTCGGCTTTCTCACCAGCTATGTTTTTTGTAAATTCATAATATGGGAAAAAAGAAGCATAAATTCGAAGTTTGCCGGTATTTTCCTTTGCTAGTACGGTCTCCTCAGTTGTCCAAGAATATGCAGCAACCCCTAACATTACAAGAACGGCCACAATTCCGGTTAAGACAGACAATCTAGCACCCATGAAATAAAATATTATTAATAAATCATATAAATTTAACAATATTCATATAAAATACACATATTTTTAATATAAAATAATCATATCACGTATTTAAATTGTTAAACCTTAACATAATTTTATATATAATTTAACTGTAGATCAGACATGGGAATAATTTCAATCTCTTTGAATGATACGATGATGAAAGAATTGGATAATATGCGAAAAACACTTGGATTCACCGGCAGATCTGAGATCATTAGAACCGGAATACGGAATTTTTTACAGGAAGAAAAAGAAAAACTGGACGTAAAGGGGAAAAGAAACGCCCTGCTTACGGTGGTTCATGCCGATGAATTTGACGATCAGGTAGCCGGAATAAAACACGATTATGAGGATTTGATTAAAACCCATCTTCACAGCAAAATTGACGGTAAAAGATGCGTTGAAATATTCCTGCTAGATGGAGAATCAAAAAAAATAGAGGCAGTTACCAGGGGTTTTCTGACCAACAGAAAGATGGATACGGTAAAGCTCGTATCTCTCTAGGTTTTATGCATAGTTTGGCATATCCCTTTATACTATGAGATATTATTCTAGATATTGGTTAAAACAAATCCGATACAGATATCTCCAAGAGAATGGTACATGCTTAATGCGTTTGTACAGGATCTGAGCATTGTAAAGAAACGCTGCATCTCCGTGTATTATCCGCGTGGCACTGGTGCAGAAACGGTTGATTTGATGCGAAAAACAAAACGTGATGCAGCATCTGAAAAGATAGAATCTGCCATTGAGAGAAAAATTATAAAGATGCAAAAAGAACCGGGTCCTGGTACAAATGCTATCAGTACATTGTGCATATTTGGATGGATAAAGGACGGCAAAATAATTATCAAAAGCGTTACTGTTTCAAAAAAACTTCCATACATCTACATGCTGGGCAAAAAACCGTACGTAAAACCGTTCAAAGACATTCTAAAGGTGAATTACAGGGTAATGCTTGCCATTTTAGACAGCAAATCTGCGAGACTTGCCATATTACAGGGTGACAAGGTTGTGGAAGAATCCAAAATTTCCATACATCTGATGGGTAGACACAGAAAAGGCGGGCAGAGTCAGGGCAGATTTTTGAGAGCTAGGCAGACTAAAATTCACGTTTTCTTTAAAAAAGTGGCAAAAAAAGTTCTAGAGATGGATTCAAAGGATGTCAAGATTTTGTTTCTTGGAGGCAATGGTCAGGCAAAGACAGAGTTTCATGACGAGCTTGATCCCATACTGATGAAAAAATGCAGATTTGTTGATACAGTGTCATTTTCCACGCCGGCAGCAGACATTCATAAAAAATTGATAAACCACCTGTATGCATACAGAAAGGCACGCGTTACAAGAATGCTAGAAGAGTTTGAGGATAAAGTAAAACATGGCAAAACGGCCAGAAAAAATTCCGTAATTAAAAAAGCACTGGCAGTAGGTGCGGTTGGAACGCTTTACGTCTCGTTTCAGTACAGATCAAACCCAAAACATCTTGAGATAATGAAAATGTTAGAGACGGCTGAAAATACCTCTGCAGTTATTGAATTTGTGTCAGCTCCAAACCTTGTTAAAAAATTGGACATACATGATTCAGTACTAGCCGTTCTACGATACAGAATCAAATAATCGCATGCTCAGGCCTGTTTCCAGGCCATGTATCCGCCTTTGAGATTTACCGCATCAAAGCCGGCTTTTTCCAGCTCGTCCGCTGCAATGTTGCCGCGGTAACCGCTGGCACAATATACGCATATTTTTTTGCCCTTTAATTCGTCCATCTGGCCTTTTTTGGCGTTTCGTATTATCAGACCAAGCGGCACGTTTTCTGATCCGTCTATTTTTCCACCAGCTATTTCATCAGGTTCTCTTACATCAATAACTGTAAAATTTTCCTTTTGAGAGTTGAAATCTCCAGCCATAATTGTTTCTGCCATGATGACTGTTGGATAATTGTTGCTAAATATGTTGTGATTTATAGTCTCAGGCAAGATATGCGCTAGCAAAGTATGCGCCAAACGGCTGGCAGTATATTACCACCGTGCTGTATTTTTCAATGTCAATGTCATCTAGCACATAGTTTTGTGCACCACGGCTTCCCTTTAATTTTTCAAGATGAATTCCGTTGTTAACGTTGCCGTCCAGCGTCACATAGACTCGAAGATCGGGACCGTTTGTAACGCTAAAGTCTTCAAATCTGAGATAGTTTGTTCCCTCTACATCAATTATTTTTGCAATACCGGATGCCTGATGCCCTCCAATTCCTGTAAAAGTGCCGCTCTTTAGGATGATAGGACCCATCGATTCCATGTCATCATCAGTAGCTGGTGTTTCAGTTCTTGCAGCAGCCTTCATCAGCATCTCAACCATCATTTCGTTTGGTTCGGATTGTAACATTTGGCGTATTTCTCCGTCTTCATCCAACTGTTTGAACGAGTCTAGCATCATATCTTCCATCTCTTCTGTGGAAATTCCTTTTTCACTCATCATCTCTATAGCTTTTTCCATCATTGGCATCTCTTTCATATCTGCAAGTGATATATCCATCATATCCTCTGTGGCAGAAGTAATTACACTCTCGGCAAATTCTTTCATCATTTCAACTGATTCACCGGCAGTTCCTGTTGGAATCGGCTCGTCAATATCTACATCATAGAAGAGCGGGCTTGCAAATCCGATCCCTGCCGCTATTGCAACTAATGCCACAGCGATACCGATCTTTTTACTTACTTTCATAATTGGCAGATATTATCAAGATATTTAGCCCTTTATCATGATTTGGACGATTTTATCCCCATATGAAAGATCAGCTTTAATTACAAGAAAAATAATAATCAAGTATGGTAGAATTCCTGCTTGATGAAGATGTTTTGGGTGCCGTTATATATTTGGATAAAGAGATCAAATATAGAAAAATTGGAGATGAAGGTTGTCCTACAAAAAAAACAGACGATAAAGAGATTGTAGAATATGCAAAAAAGAATAATCTGGTTATTGTTACAAAAGATGACAAAATGATGAAACAGTGTGAATTTCAAGAGGTAAAATGCATCGCTGTTAATGATATGGCAATGATTGCAAAGAAAATACAGGAATACAACAAATCAAACTAGTTATAATATCAATTCCCGTCTGTAATTTATCTTAAAACTTTTGAAACCCGTACCGACATTTTATTCAACGCATCTGTCAGATTTTTCTCCCGTTTGGCAAGTTTCTTACACAGCCGTGCAAGGGATTTTTTACGCCGTATTATCATGCGTTTTTGCTCAGCATAGCCGGCAGAACCGGCGGATATGCGTTTGCGCAACGAGTCAGATGGGGTGGCAGATTGTAACATAGAGTGCACGTATGCTGGCTTTACGCCGCTTTTACTGACTGCCTCACGTATTTTTTTCAGGTCAAGTTTGTTGAGCGGAATTTTATCAGCATGTGCTTTTTGCACCAATTGTGCGGTTATTTTATGCGCTTCACGAAACGGCATGCCGTAAAGTACCAGCTGTTCGGCAATGTCCAGTGCTGCCATATAGCCGCCTTTAGCTGCTTTTTTCATCACATCCTCGTTTACTTTGATTGAAGAGAGAGAGGAGCCAAGTATTGCAACTGCCCCCATTGCAGTATCGGATGCGGACCACACTTCGGGTTTTATCTCTTGCAGATCCCGACTGTATCCGGTGGAGAGTCCCTTTATTGCAGAAAGTATTCCCGTGACACTCCCTATGGTCATGGCAGTCTTGCCCCGCGTCAGCTCCATTATGTCGGGATTTTTCTTTTGAGGCATTACACTTGAAGGTGAGGCAAACTTATCGGAGAATTCCACAAATGAAAACTCTGATGAGGACCAGATTACAAGATCTTCAGCTATACGGCTGATGTTTGTCATCAATATTGCAATGTTGCAGACGTATTCGGCAGCAAAGTCACGCGAGCTTGTCGCATCAATGGAATTTTCCACCAGTCCGTCAAATCCAAGCAGCTGGGAAGTATCCTTTCTGTTTATCGGAAGACTGGTTCCACCGATAGGACCGGCACCCAAAGGATTTTGGTTTATACGCGAGTACGCCGATGTGAGACGCTCAAAATCGCGCAACAGTGCGTCAAGATGTGCAAGAAAATAATGCGACAAAGTGCCCACCTGGGCCTGCTGCATGTGCGTATACAGCGGTATTACGGTTCTTTGGTGTTTTTCTGCCAGCTTTAAGAGCAAATTAGAGCAGTCCAATATTCCTCTGCAGATTTCCAGTATGTCATCGCGTATCTTCATGCGCATATCCAACGATACCTGATCGTTGCGTGAGCGGGCAGTATGCATCCGGCCGCCGCTTTTTAATCCGGCCTTGCGTATTACAAGCGATTCCACAAGTTCGTGCACATCTTCGGATTCGCCGCCGTTTATCAGATCCTTATCTTTGATCGAATTTAATGCAAAAAGTATTTTTTGTGCGTCGGATTTTTGGATTATTTTACATTTTAAAAGCATCAGGGTATGCGCACAGCTCCCAAGTATGTCGTATTTGGCAATCCGCAGATCAGAATGAACAGAACTGACATAATCCAATGTAATCTTGTCCATGCCTTTTCCAAGTCTTGCCCGGTACATGCCTGCCTTATACAATGGCTATATATACGATAAACGTTCACAGTATGCATGGCTCAGGAGTTAAAACAGATACGTGTAAAGATCTTTGATGAGCTATCAAAGATTGTGGATCCAGAGATAAACACGACTATTACAGAGCTGGAATTAATAGATGATGTTGACGTTAACGAAAACAACGTAAAGGTGGATTTGCACCTTACAAGCCCGTTCTGTCCGGCCGTTTTCGGATTTAAGATATGTCAGGACATACACGATAATCTCCTAAGGATAGACGGCGTTGATGTTGTAAAGGTAAACGTCTCAAACCACTTTATGGCAGAGCAGATAAACAACCAGGTAAACAACAGTCCAAATCCGCACAAACCATAAAAGTTTTAAAATATCCAAATACATTAGAGTTTATCCATAATCAATCGCACAGACGTATGATTCAGACATGATGTTTCCATGATCAAAACACACATGCATAATGGATTAAATTCATAATTTTTAGGAATAAAAATAGCTGATTTGAATGATTATGGTATGAGGTCAGCTATTAAACTACACTGAACACATCTTCAAAGACGCTTTTACCATGTGATCTCCACATCAAAACGCACGTTAGAAAGTTTGACATTCTTCTCATGGATTCAGATCCTCTGATCTGTCCGCTTATCTTACGGCAAACCACGACATCCCGTAATGCACGTTCGGCTGCATTGTTTGTAGGTGGGATGTTTTCATGCTCTATAAAGGCAAACAGATTCATCGTCGCATTCTCCAACCGTTTGATCAAACTCTGCATTTCGGACATTTCTGTACTGCGGTATTTATCTAGCATGACATCAAGTGTGTATTCAAACGCATGTCGTACACTTGCACCGCCGTGGATATTATTTTTAGCATCGTTAAACAGTATGCACAGATTCTCGTAGAGTCTCTGATGAGTACTGCCATATGTTTAGCAATCCGCAGCTCGTGCGCCCAGACACCGTTGGTGCATTCCTCCAGGATCAAATCTCTGGTATACGGGATATCCGTCAGTTACTGCAACACCGACAAATTTGTCCATATATGCGTCCATAACATACGCACCACGGCTCTTGTTCGTGATTATCGCAATATTTTTCTCGTATGCGATTGCCCACGCCCAAACCATCAATCCATTCAGTATGTACGAGATCTCATCAATATTGACTAATTTGTTAGGCATGAGCTGACCTCATACATTGATTATATAGTAAAATATATTACAAAGACAAGATACGTAAAACTTGTGGCGACCATATTTATTTCCCATAGTAAAAAAGACAATGCTCTTGTAAACAGTATTAAACACAGTATGGAAAATATTGGCAACAATCCAATAATAGAGGAATTTATAGCAGAAGAACATCAAGAAAATGTACCATATGAGGAAATAAAAAAAAATGTAGAAAACAGTGATTTGGTTTTATTACTTTTAACAGATAATATCACATCTACTCAACATACTAGCAATTGGGTTAATTTTGAAATTGGTGTTGCTTCTGAAGCTCATAAACGTCTATTTGTTTTTGAAAGTTCAACCATGAAATCGCTATTTCCAATACCATATATTACAGATTATGCACTTTTTGATCCCGAAAATATTGCAGATATGTTTGATATGCAGAAATTAATAAAAAAAATAAGCAATAATACTGGTTTAAAGAATTTAACGGGTATTGGGGGCGGTGCAGCTCTTGGTTCAATTTTTGGACCTGCTGGAATGGTTATTGGTGCAATAGCTGGTCTTCTGATATCATCAACTAATGGCAATAATTCTGATATATGTACAAAAGTTACATGCCCAAACGAAAAATGTAATATCACATTTTTATATTATTCTTCACAATTACAGTTCACGTGTCCCACATGTAGAAAAAATATATCTCTTGGTAAATTATGAAATCAGTTGGACAAAATACGTACATTGAAAACCCAGACACCATATTTGATTTTCTTATTTCAAATATTCAAAATATATACAATATTAAAAAATCTGATCCAAAATTACGTCATATCGACATATCGGTAAATGTTAGTTTTTTTTCTTTTGGGGAACATATTGAAATATTTATATCGGCACAAAAAAATAATTCCATTGTACAAATAAAATCTAATTCTAAAGTACTGTGGAATATTTCAAGTAATACTCAAAAAAAAATTGATGAGATTTTCACATTATTAGATAACAAGTTTAAAAACAATCATTAAATTTATAATCTGCCATATTTTTATGAATATACCTTGTGCATAATCATTCAAATCAATCATTTTGTTCGTAAAAATTGTGAATTTGGTTCATTATACATATGGTATAATATGTTATAATTTTATCCGCGCATAATGAACAATAAACCACCGTTGCAATTACAAGAACTGCGGTTCCAATTATTTTGCTGAAAATTTTGGCAACAACAATTGCCCATGATGACAATCAAAATTACAAAAGTAATTTAATTTCCATCATGTATTATTAATTATTAATTATTTAAATCCCAAAAGATATCCGCGCAACAGCTGTATTCCCATTGCAGGATCCACACCTTTCGGACACACCTTGCTGCACGAACCGGCAGAATGACAGCGCCAAATTCCGTGCGAGTCATCAATAATCCGCAGACGATCATCTTTACCCTTGTCGCGGTTGTCTGCAATGTACCTGTATGCCTGCGACAAAGCTTGGGGACCAACAAACGAGTTATCAGTTGCCATTGTCGGGCACGCAGAGTTGCACAAACCGCACTTTATACATCCGGAAAACTGGATGAATTTTTCAAGCTCTTCTGGAGTCTGTATCAGATCGCGGTCGCCAGGTTTTACATCAGAGTCCTCGCGTATAATGTACGGTTTTAGCTTGCGGTGCGTTGCAAACATGCGGTCAAACTTTACTGCCAAATCCCGTATTATTGGAAAGTTTTTCATCGGCTCTATTGTAATCTCATCTGAATCCAGCTCGTCCAGCTTTGTAAAACAGGCAAGACGGGGTTTGCCGTTTATCATCATGCCGCAAGAGCCGCACGTGGCCTGCCGGCACGAATACCTCACACCTATGGAGTGATCCAGATGTTTTTTTACATCCAGTATGGCATCAAGCACGGTGGTCCATTTTTCAGCAGGTACCCTATATGACATGAATTTTTTGCCCGTACCGTCAGCTTCCTGCCGGGCTATCTTTACTGTAATCATCCTGGAAATCTGCTGTACAGTTGCCATCTATGCTCCACCCATTCCTACCACTATAATGGTTCTTGAACCGTACGCAATAACTGCAATCATTGCCACAAGACACCCATAAGAGACGAATTTCTCATATATTCTACCCTGATGTAGCTCTATTAGTATGACGCGCAAGCCGTTAAAGCCGTGTATCGAGAGTAATACGAGTATGGCTCCAAGTATGCCAGCGTATGGAAGAAATTCATAATTTGCAATTACGCTCTCATACTCCAAAGATTCGGTAAATCCCCGCGATACGCGAAAGAGTACGTGCACAGCTACTAGTGCAACAGATGCTAGGGCGGTTGCATAATGTATCTTCATCAGGTGGCTCTCTCTCATCGTTTATTCACCAAACATCACCGAGAGACCGTACAGCATTGCAGCAGCTGCCAAAACTATCGAAGAGTATATTCCAATTTTATGGCGCACGCCCTGAGACATTGGAGGGTACGGATAGTCCGGACGCATGGGTCTTCCCATGCCAAGTCCGCCGTAACCTAACATTAGGCGTATGCCGTTTGCCGTATGAAAGACGCACATTCCGATTATAATCGCCAAAAATGCATGACCTTCCACAGTCTGTGTCATGGCAAGCATCTCGTTCCAGCTCACCTTACCCTGCAGTATGGTGCTAGTCTCGTATATGTGGCCTACAAAGTACGCCAGTAATCCAAGTCCGGTTATGCGCATCAAAATATACGCTACGCGCTCAATCCCGTATCTGCGCGGGTTTGCCATGTCGCGTATTCCTCCGCTGTTTTCACCGGCGTTTTCCATGGTCAGTATTTTCTCTCCACGGGCTTATAGTTTGTTATTTTCACCGGATATGTTTTCATAATCGGTTCCCTCTCCCCGCTGTACGCGAGCGTATGATGGAGAAAATTAACGTCATCACGTGCAGGATAGTCCACTCTTGCATGCGAGCCCCTTGATTCTCTGCGGTTTATGGCGCCAAGCAGTACAACTTCGGTCGTACGGAACATTGAATCAAGCTCCATTACGTTTATAAAATTCGTATTGTATTCTTTGGCCCCATCATCCACGTGCTTCCATGTTTGATCGTGCAGCTCGCGTATCTTTTTGAGTCCCTCTACAAGCTGATCGTTGTTTCTGTATACATACGCTTTTTCGTTCATCGTATTTGTCAGCTCTTCGCGCACCTCGTACGGGTTTACCTTGCCGCTGCCCCGAAATATTCCATCATAGATGCGTTTTTCCTCAGATACGACCAGGTGGTGCGGCCACGGAGAAGATGAGACGCCTCTCTCCACGTATTCAGCTGCCAATTTGCCGGTAATCTCGCCCCACACCAAACACTCTGAAGTTGAATTTGCACCAAGCCTGTTTGAGCCGTGCACGCTGTTGCATGCAACCTCGCCGGCAGCCCAGACGCCGGCAAGCTCTGCTTTGCCGTCAATATCCGTATGTATTCCGCCCATCATATAGTGGCATACGGGCCTTATATCCATCATCTCTTTTGATGGATCAATTCCTGAAAATTTTAGCGAAATTTCGCGTATTCCGCCAAGTTTCTCCTTTATGGTCTCATCCCCGATGTGGCGCAGGTCCATCTTCATACAGTCCACGCCCGTTTCGTGTTTGAAACCGCGTCCCTCGTTTATCTCCGTTATGATGGAGCGTGAAACAATATCCCTTGGTGCAAGCTCCATCTTGGATTCAGCGTATCTTTTCATAAACCGCTCGCCTTTGTTGTTTAAAAGATATCCTCCCTCTCCCCTTGCGCCTTCTGTTATCAAAATTCCCGACGGTATAACGCCGGTGGGATGAAACTGGATAAACTCCATGTCTTTGAGTGCCATTCCTGCCCTGTACGCCATGTCAAGTCCGTCAGGTGTGGAAGAGTGGGCATATGTTGTAAAGCTGTATATGCGTCCCGCTCCGCCCGTGGCCATTATCAGCGCTTTTCCCTTTATCTCGTAAAAAGTTCCTGTGCCAATCTCTATTGCAGTTATACCCATGAATTTTTGTCCATCATGTATTATTGAGGTTGCAAACCATTCGTTAAGATATTCAATGTTTTCAAATTTCTGGCACGTATCATATAGGGTCTGCATTTCATAAAATCCCACTTTATCTGAAGCGTATGTTGCGCGCGCATAGCTGTATCCACCAAACGCCCGCTGTGCAATTCTTCCGTCTTTTTCGCGCGACCATGGCATTCCCCAGCGATCAAGCTGGAAGATTTGTTTTGGCATCTCGTTGCAGAGTCTAGATACCACATCCTGATCGGCTAAAAAATCGCTGCCCTTTACAGTATCATAAATGTGGGATTCTATCGTATCGCCCCTGTCTTCGGCTATGACCGCAGCTGTTCCGCCTTCAGCAGATACTGAATGCGAACGCATTACCTGCACCTTTGAGACGACGCCTATCCGAATCTTTGGGTTTTTCTGAGAAGCAGAAATTGCCGCTCGCAGTCCGGCTAATCCGGAGCCGCATATTATCAGGTCAAAATCAATGGATTCGGCCATTATATGTGAGTGCGGCGGCTTGGTTAAATAGTAAACGCGGCAAAATACCGTCCAAATGTACGTATTAGATAACGATTTTTATCAAATATCATGCATTTTTATATTGATAAATTATGATACTATCACAATTTACAAGATCCGTTCATCAAAGATATTTATATTCATATTTTACGTTTGTTGTATGATAAAAATATTAGTAAATTACATGAAATCAGAGGGCCAGTATATTGCACAATGTGTAAATAATCCAGAAATCATCACAGTGGCAAAAAAGAAATCTGACTTGAGTGATCAAGTCGTCAAGATAATATCCGGATATGTCAAGACATTTCCAAAACATCATAAAAAAATAATTTCAGACGGTTCTATGGATTTTGAAGTAAAGTTGGTTGAAAATAAAAAATTGGAATCAATGTAAGAAATTGTTATTGATTTCAGGCTTATACATAATTACCACATATCGAAATGGCACATATACTTAACATCCTCGTAGAGCGTATATAATTAACCAAAAAGGCAATTTTGACGGATCAAAAGGTCTATGATCAAGGATCACATTCATACAGCATGGGTGCTTCAAATATGCGTATAATGCCCAAAATGGATGATGTAATTTCCAAGTCAGAAATGGATGAAATAATTTCCGAGTTAGAAATGGATGGGACAATTTCCAAGTCAGAAATAGAACAACTCTACAATGAGGCGTTACCAAGTGATGAGGACATTAAGCAACAAGTTGATGGATATTTGGACCGTGAAATTGAAAATGAGGATCATTTGTACAAGGATACCGGAATGGATTGTGAAGAGTTTGAATGGATTCTAGAACGGTTCAAAAAAGCCGTTAAAGGCTCGCCAGATGCCCGCAGCTTTTCAGAATATGCCAACGATCTGGGAAACATCAATATCCTTACTGTAAAGCAAGTCTTGTTTGTCGTACTATGTTACAAGCACAGCAACTACAAACATGAAATACAAGCGCTCATTGTAGATGTTGATCCCAGCACCATCATTGAATATGTGATCCTTGCCGAAGAACTGTTGATGAGTATCCTTCCAACTGCCAAGAATGTTGCCACCGCAATACGGGCAGAACATACAATCAAGTCGTTTAAAAAATTCGTACCAGGCAGGGGCGGCGGTGAGATGTATCTTGATGATACGTTTGTACATGTTCAAATACTGCAGAACCAAGAAACAGTACACGACTCTGAAGAGTACAAGAAATGTATCTACAACGTACAGATAACCTCCAACAAGGACGGGTTGGTACTTGACGTTGGCGGTCCAAAAGAGTGTCCAGTACACGACATGGAGGTATTGCGGCACAATCCGCCAAACTTTGGTAAATGGACCGATGGCATGAAAAATCCGGACACAGAAAAAGAGTGCCGAATTACATGCTACACCGACAAGGGATACTTGTCCGTGGAAAAAGACTATCCCGGAATTATCTCAAAACAGCCGTACAAAAAACCAAAAGACAGGGGATTGACAGAACACGAATACAAAAAGAGGATCAGTCGTAAGCTCATAAAAACAGAGCATGCTATAAACCGACTCAAATGGTTCCGCAGAATGAGTGCCGTATATAATGATAACATTGATACGTTTCATATAGAACTCCAAGTGGTTACAGGATTAACCAATTTGCATATAATGTTAAAAGATCCTAAATACATCAAACTGTTGGAAAAAGTCTGCCCGAAAATCAAATAGCACATATTTATGTAAGTCACGCATAATATTCTGCTTTTTGTCATGTATGGGACATTTTAATTTGTCTACTTGAAGGTTTTAGGCCATGTGCGTTTTGATCATGACCGTCATAATCAGAATCGTATGTCTCTTCGATTGATTATGTATAAACTCTATTAGGATATTTAGAAAAAAATACAAGATCTGCACCTTGTACTATTTTATATCTGCATTTTCATTTATTGCATAAATTTTAGACATGATATGACCTCATGGATAAAATATTACTAGAGATCATAAAGATTATTCTGCAAAGACAACTCAATCAGATGCGGAGAAATCACGATGTTATTGGATTATCAGGTAGGGGTACTTTTCAACGCTTTACTGCATGAATTTCTATTTCTCTGGCATGGAAAACTTTGCTGCGATAAGGTATTTTTGATGCCTCTAGTATTTTGGCTTTGATCAGTACCTGAACCACGTTTTTTGCAGACGGGTATGTTATGGACAATAATTCCTGGGCTTTGGGTATTGTGATATAGGAGTTTTCAAACAAATGATCCACTAGTTGGCGCGCGTTGCTGTTGGCATGAATTTCATCAAGATTGTTTGTGTATTTCGCCTGTAATTGCAGTATCATTATAGAAAATTTGTGGTGGCAGCAAATTTGGCTGAAATGTAGATTCGATGATCTTCCCATTGGGTTTGGTAAACGATTTAGCATTCATCTAGAACCCTTGATTCATTAAACCAAACTATAATCATTTTGCAGTTTATTAAAAAATAACGCGTATTACTATAATTTATGCACTCATTATATTTAAAAATAGATATATTTTCAAAGTTTCTGTATCAAATAGTTAATATATATCGCTAGCGATATGATGCACATGGTAGACAGACTATTCGAGTGCGTAGTTCCAAGGGGATTTTCAAGATATTTCATTTTAGAGACTCTAAAGGAAGAGCCCCGCACGGGCAAAGAGATCATAGAGGATGCCGAGAGAAAAAGCAAAGGGGTTTGGAAGCCATCACCTGGTCTGATATATCCAATGCTTGCAAGACTTGTAGTTGAAAAATTAATTCTTGAAGAGGATGGAGGCAAATACACCGTAACGGAAAAAGGCAGAAAAACCTCAGAAGATATTGACCGCGTCGGGCAGGCGGTAAAAAAACAGATTGACACCATAATGGCGCTGGGCAACGTGGGCAAGTTTGTCCTATCGGATATGGTTGAGAGACTCGTGGCAGGAGTCAGCGGCGAGTATCCGGGAGCTTCAAAGAGCGGCGGCGAAGATGAATACAGGGAATTTTTAAAATCAGAGCTTGCAAGGCTTGATGCCAAAAAAGAAAAGCAAGACTAGGCTTTTATCACGGGGCATCAAAATTCATACATGATCGATTCAGATGACGCATCAAGTGTTGCAGCAACGTTGGCCAAAAACCTCATGGGCGTGGCAAAAAACAAATCCAGTTTTGAGAAACTGCCGGATAGTTTCTGGGGTTATTATGCAAGAGGTCATGATTCAAAGGGCGAGTTTGGAATATTTGTCGCATACTCGGAAGAGAAAAAAGACATCGACGGTCTCATAAAAACATACGAGGAATGGACCGGCAAGAAAAAACACGATTAGCATGCACGGTATTCCCATGCGCGGGATGTGAAAATAAAAATAATTGGTATTTTATGCGTTACGCTTTACCTGTATTTCAATTGTCGAGACGTTGCGGGGTTTGCCGTCTTTTGACTCCATGGCTTCGGAGCCGATTCGGATGTCTCCAATTGCGTAGCCGGCACCCTCGGTCTTGCGAACGATGATCTGCGCCACATCAACAGCCCGGCCTATGCTCATGCCTCTGGCCTTTATGTGGACGACGGGTAGGTTGGCCAGCTGTATCAGCGTGGAGGTTACATATGCCATTAACGGTTTTTTGCCAATGAATATCGTATCATTTGCCTCAGTCGACATATGGACAATTCACGCCCTGCATAATTTAAACCTAGAAGAAATCAGGCTTGCAGCCGTTTATGGCAAATGGGATTGTGTCAGATCCAAGATATGCTGATGGTTTTTGACTTGTATTTTATTATCTAGTGTTATTGCCGGTACTATTGGTGATACTATTAGAGTCATCATCGCGTTCATTTACCCAAAATTCTATAATTATGGAATCAGATGCCGTATGCCCGGTATCAAACACTTTTGTTGCATCCACTTGTATGGTATAGGCACCCCTAGTGGTAGCGCTATAAGGTACCGGCCAGGAATGAGCATATTCATCATTTTGTTGCGTGGTATGGGTAAATGATTCCATCAATGTCCTTTCAGAATCATAAATTTTACCGTTAATGGTTGCGCCAGATACACGTCCGTCATTAAAGTGAATATCCCGGTGGCGGTTTATCGTAGGATCCACAATTAAAATGTCAAAGTCAAATGATTCGGTCGTATAGCCTCTATGAGGGGTTTCTTCAAGGATTTGTATTGTTCTATCATCCACTATTGCCGGAGGAGCTGGCTCCTCATGTGGTAGCGGTGCAAGTATTGCATCGTATGCGGCAGTCTCAAGTGTTGATTTTCTAGTTGTCGTATCAAACATGGAAACGTGTACCGATATGGCATAATTGTCCGCATCGTTTGGCGTGGCAATTACCACTATTGATTTAGAGGATGCGTGGTTTATGGTAAAGCTGCCGTCACTTTCAACTGTCAGACGCGCGTTGCTCAGATCAAAGATTTCTCCATTTGGCAGTCTTATTTCCGCCTTTTCAATGCCCGTATCAAGATCAAAAAGTATTGCAGTATACGGAGAGTATGAGAAAATTAGATTGCCGTGCAGGTGCGGTGCGTCCGATTCACTCTCCGCTGTTTGTAAAATTATAAATCCTGCAAGCAATACGGAAAGACCTACAATTATCCATTTTTTATAAAACACATTCAAACCCGCCCGTCTGCTCAAATTACACAACATGATGATATATTGTAAAGACGGTTAAAAATAAGGGTATATGTTAAAGCACAATAATTACGGGCACTCTTGCAGGAGAATGCATTTTATATGAAAATATATCCTGCAATATAATGAAACATGCGGATCTGCAAAAAATGTTGGATGATTCTGAACCTCTTGCAAGAGCGCATCTGCTTGAAGATCTTTTGCCAGATTCTGATGAGAATATTGTACGGTGCGTGGTGGAATGTTTTGCAGATAAGAGTCTGCGTGTAAGAGGTGAGGCGTTTGCATGGCTCATTACTATGAATGAGGATATTTCTAAAACCGTATCAGAGTGTCTGAATCATGCGGACAGACACGTTCGCGGATACTGTGCGCTTGTTTTGGCAAACAGGGGGGATTCAAAAAAATCAAAAGAGATTGCACATCTTGTAAAAGACGAATCATCCATGGTGCGCTCGTGTGCTGCAGGTGCGCTAGGATATTTAAAATCCGCAGAGTATGGTGGTGCAATACTTGGGTTATTTGATGATGAATCCGATGAGGTCAGGGAGAGTGCAAAGCATGCTGCAAATCTTGTGGGCATATAATGGCGTAGGGAATAATTTTGAATTTATAATGGACCGGAAGGGATTTGAACCCTCGATCTCACCCATGCCAAGGGCGTATCCTACCAGACTAGACGACCGGCCCACTTGCCGGATATAAAATCCGACAACATAATCCTGACTCGTACTTATTTACGTCTAGCTTTACATCAGGTAAAATTATGATTTCAATCTCTGCCTTTTTTTCATAAGATATTTAATGGCATAATGCATACATGCGCTGTGGTACAGGAAAACAAGGCAACTATAACATACGTACAGCTGTTAAAGGAGGATTTGGCCATATTCAGGATGGTTCCAAATGACGGAGTTGTCCCCAAATATGATGCAGGCCAGTTTATCACCATAGGAATGCCCATCCCAAGCGAGGGAGGCAAGCTGATTAGAAGGGCATACTCTATTGCATCACATCCAGAAAACCACAAGTATATTGAGCTGGTAATCAGATGGGTCAGAAAACCACTTCCCGGAAGACTGACTACTGAACTTTTTAACGCAAGAGAAGGAAATGAAATATCGTGGATAAAACCCACCGGAGCCGCACTTGACATTAACGAAAAACTTCACGACGGTAAAAAAGATACCCGCCGCATAGTGTGTCTTGGCGGAGGAACAGGTATTGCACCGTTTGTAAGCTTTGCACAGCACCTGCACGATGTAGGAGACAAAAGAGAAATTATCATACTGCACGGGGCAAGCTATGTTGATGAGCTAAGCTACAAAGAATTGTTTACAGATCTTGAAGAAAAGAGTATAGCTTCTGACCGCAAGGGATGGAATTTTAAATACAGGGCTACCATAAGCCGTCCGCAGGAATGGTTTAACAGATCATGGAGCGGTCAGACCGGCAGGGTTGAGACATTTTTGCGGCCCGAAGACGGAGGAAAATCCCCGCTCGAAGAGATGGTTGGTGAAAAAATTACCAAAGATAATACGATATTCTATATTTGCGGCTGGCAGGGCACAATAGACGGTGTCATGGACTTTTTAAAACCTAAAAACTTTGTAACTCAGCGTGATAGACGCGCCGACGGAAGTTTTGAAGTAAAGTTTGAGTCATACGGTTAAAATTTCACTCCAACATAAACGGTAATATTCAATGCATTGTTTTTTACCACGGGGACGTAGGTTAGCTTGGTGGACTGCCAGCCTCGGGCGCTGGAGATCGTGGGTTCAAATCCCACCGTTCCCACCTGTTTTACCTATATTGAAATAGTGTACGTACAGGGTACAGGCAGTTGACCACTGCCATCTATCTTGCACACCTAAACCCCCTTACCAATTCGCACGTAAATATAATCAAAAACCTGCAGAATAAAGCCGACAGGGTCGTAATCATGCCGGTAATCTTTAGAAAACGCGGCATTGAAATAAACAGCAAGAGCTTTCCGTTCAGCTTTGAATCCAGAAAAGAGATGATCGAGGCAGTCTTTGGGGATTCTGTGGACGTATCAGACAAGTATCAGTTTAACGCGCCGTTTGTAAAATATCTGCCACCGCTGGTATCCATAGCCTCCTGGATGCTGCGGCAGAGGATCGTTGCCGGATACGACAAGGATTATTTCACGTATACTGGAGACCGTGCAGAGGGGCGCATGCTAAAATCATACCGTATGAGACCCATGATAGGGGAGAGGGAGCCTATCTCTGCAACGTCAGTTAAAGAGGCCATTTACTCAGGTAAGGACTGGAAAAACAGTGTGCCAGATAAGATCGTACCCATTATTGAAAAAAACACCGGCATGGTTGAACATTTTTCCGAACAAAATGACCTGACCATAAGGGTGGCCGGAATGAAATTTCCAAAAGACGGTTTTTGGTGTTCCTGTAAAAATAGATAAATTGGCGCAAGATGGCGCAAATTTGTGGCGTATGGGTACGTTTGGTTTGATGGCTCTTTGATAAAAGAAAAAGATGCCACAGTTTCAATTGCAACGCATGCAATACACTACGGCACGTCAGTATTCGAAGGCATCCGCGGATACTGGAACGGTTCGCAGCTAAACATATTCAGGCTCGCAGATCATGTCAAAAGATTCAAGAGATCCGGCGAATATTATTCCATAGTGTCAAGGCATACTAGTGCTGCAATTACAAAGGCAATACTGAACGTATGCAGGAAAAACAAAATCAAAAAATCATGCTATATCAGGCCGTTTTATTTTGTCGGTAACAACGGAATAAAGCTTCACCTGACAAAAAAATCCCCCACTCACACGGCAATATTCGTAATGGATATGGGCGATTTATTTGACAAAAAAGGCATTTCCGTGTGTATCTCCAAATGGCGCAAATTCTCAGGACTTGCCACGCCTACACAGTCAAAGGCGGGTGGTAACTATCTGAATTCCATCATAGCCACAGGGGAGGCAAAATCCGGCGGGTACGATGATGCCGTACTATTGGATCACAGCGGAAATGTAAGCGAGGCGACAGGAGAGAACATCTTTGTCGTAAAAAACGGTAAAATTTCCACCCCGCCTGAAAGCTCATCCCCCCTGCTTGGCATAACCCGGGATACGGTAAAACGCATGGGTATAGATCTTGGAATATCAGTTGTTGAAAAAAAGATAACCCTTTCACAGTTAAAATCAGCTGATGAGATATTTTTATCCGGAACAGCATCTGAAATTGTTCCCGTAACAAGAATTGGGCGCAAAAACATATCCAAAGGCAGGTGCGGGCCGGTTACAAAAACCATGATGGACGAATATGATGCCATAGTAAATGGGCAGAGATCAAAATATTCCAAATGGCTCGAGGGTGTGTACTGATGGAGAAAAGCATGATGGACATACTCGCATGTCCCATGGACGGATACCACCCGTTGGAGCTGCACGAGTGCAAATCCAACGGCGATACAGTATCGGTGGGGGCTCTTTACTGTACAAAGTGTAAGAGATTTTATCCGATTATAGATGGAATACCAATCATGCTGCCAGATGAGCTTCGAGATAGGAAACTTGATTCGGATTTTATTAAAGATAATGCGGATATTATTCCTGAAAAGATAAAAAACTCTCCTGTTGTAAAATCCTAGCGCCGCGGTCCAAATCTGCCCGTCTGTGATTTTATACTTGCTGCAAGCTTTGAGCCAATCTTGTCGGTTGCTGCAAGTTTTGCAAGAGGTATTTTTTCAAGATCCTCAACTGTCTTTATTCCCCTCTTGTATAAGATTCTCGCCCGGACGCGTCCAATTCCCCTCACGCGCACCAAATCAAGCAGCTGTGTCTTTACTCCGTACCTGATGCGCATCTCCAATGACTCCATCTCTGCTGCAAGATCCGGTCGTTGAAGATGCCGTGAGAGCTCCCTCATGCAGAATGCAAGCCACCGCGCAGTTTCATTCATGCGGTGTACATCACCGGATTCTGCCTTTAGGGCGCTTGCAATGTTTGATTCAGAATATTCGGATATCCACATGTCAAGTGCAATCAAACTTCTGCTGCACTCGGATGCATCCAGGGGATCTAACAGCTCTGAGCGTTTCTTTTCAAGCAGCTCATCGGCTAGCTCGTAATCTTTTTGCCGCAGCTGCATGCGCGGGTAAAATTCCCGGCACTGTGTTATTACATGTAAGAATCCGAGCGCATGCGATCCTTTTTTTGACGCATTCGTTATCGCCTCGCGCATCCTCCATGCAGTCTGCGGATCAATGTACAGTGAGGAGGTTCTTTTTCCAAATTCGGTTGCAGCGTACCGTTTTTTCTTTCCGACCAGCATCTCTTTTTCCTCCAGGTATTCAAGCGCCTCAGAGACGCCGTTTTTTGTCTCACCTTTCTGGTACTGCATTCCGCCAAGCGTGTCCATAAAAAATTTCACGACATCCTCGCCGCGTATTCCCGGCTCCGTTGATACAAGTCCCAAAACGTGGTTGTGCAATGCATTCTCCTCGGTTATCACCGATTCAATGGGTTCAGCCTCGCCGTCAATGTAATGTTCGGCAATCTCCTCAGCTGCCCTGCTTGTCACGATTATTGCCTCGCCGTGATCGTCGTATTGCGGCCGGCCGGCCCTGCCGCACAGTTGTTTGTATTCAAGGACGCGTATTGGAACGTTGGCGCCCACTTTGCCGTTGTAACGCATCACGCTGGATATTACAACGCGCCTTGCGGGAAGATTTACGCCTGCTGCAAGCGTTGGAGTTGATGAGAGCAGCTTTATGGCGCCTTTGCGGTATCCATCCTCCACTGCCTCGCGACATTTCTGATCCAATCCTGCGTGATGAAACGCCACGCCTTTTTTCACCAGATCTGCCAGTTTTTGGACCAGTTCGGTGCGCTCACTAGAGCCGGTAATTTTTTTGGATATTGCTGCAAGCGATTTGCGCTCATTGCTTGTGAGCAGCTCTGATATCGCATCAGCAGCCTTGGTTGCCAGTGATGCTGCACGCACGCGCGTTTCTGCAAACAGGAGCGACTGTCCGCCCTCTACCACGCATTCAATACCAAGATCCACGGGAATTCCCCTGACCGTAAATTTAGGCTCGTATATTTTACCATCGTTCATTTCAACCGTTCTGCCGTCGCACACGCCTTCTGTAAGCGGAACCGGACGCCAATCGCTTTCTGCAAGATCAGCACCCAGCCAGTCTGCAATCTCTTCAGAGTTTGTCACCGTTGCGCTAAGGCCGATTATCTGCGGTGTCGGATCTTTTCTTTTCATTCGCGTTAAAATCATCTCCAGTGCCGGTCCCCTGTCATCATCGCCGACAAGATGCACCTCATCAGCTATGATCAGACCTATGTCATCAACCCAGTCCGAACCGCGCCTTATCATATAGTCCATTCTTTCGTTTGTTAAAATCAAAACGTCGCTGTTTGCAGGATTGTTTTTCGAATTGCCCAAATTTCCAACAGATACTGCCACACGGGGCTTTCTTCCGCCGATTTTAATTTGTTCGAGTTTTTTAAATTCAGAATATTTTTCCGCTGCCAGCGCCTTTAGAGGGCTAAGATATACGGCCTTGCCCTTGCCTTTTGAGAGAAACGAGAGTATTGCCATCATGGCAATGAGTGTTTTGCCTCCCGCAGTGGGAGCTGAAACCAGTATGCTTTTTTCTTTTAATAATCCGGCATCTATGGCAGTTTTTTGGGGCGGGAAGAGATCCTTGTATCCTTGTTTGTCAAGAAATTCCAGAGCCTCTTTTTCTAAATGTAGTTTTGCAACCTTCACGGTTATTATCCATCATATAGTGTCCATAAACATTCTCATGCGTGGTATGGTGTACAACCTTGCATAATTTGTCAATTTTAGTGATTATTAGACAATAATGGCAATAGAGGTTATCCATGTGAATACTTTTTAAAGGTTTCTTGCTTTTTTGTGTCATGCGGTATGGCTTTCGCTATGTGTCTGGTTCCAACCAAAAGATAAAAGACATCTATCCATTCGGGATTTAATCCCACAACCATCTTCATCTACATGTTAAAGCTTACCGCAGTTATGCAGCCGGGGTAACATCCCCAAAGTCTAACCCGCGGTTTGTTGCTTTAACTATGATGTATTTCAAATTCACTCCTATCCTTTAGCATACGAAATATGATATCCAGCATCTTGGCCGCTGCTGCAACTTTGGCCTTGGATGATCCTCTCTTTTTTGCAAGACGCCGGTAAAATTCAGAAATGTTACTCTCTGATGCAAATCGGACATGTGTGGTAACAGCTTCCACCAGTGCCCATCGCATCATCTGACTTTCCTCTTTTTGTTATATGTCCGTGATGGACCACATCTGCTGAATTGCGAACCGATGGGGCAAGACCTGCATATGATTTGAGTTGTTTTGGTTCAGAAAATCTCTCAACTCCATCAATCTCTGCTGCCAGTATCAATGAAATAAAATCACCTATGCCAGGTATTGTCTTGAGCAACATTGCATCCTTGTTTGAACAGGATGCGTTGTGTACTTTTATGTTTGAGTCTGCAATTTTTGTATTAACGAATCCAATAGAATCCAAATATCCGTTTATACGATAATCCTTTAGAGAACGCAGTTTTCTATTGTATGTAAGCGTAAATGTTGCTCCAAAGATCTTTATCCCTCCCTGTAACAAAATTCCATGTATTTTGTTTTTTAGAGTTGTCCTTGTCTTGACAAGGCTGTCGCGATATCGTACAAGTTGCCGTTGTTCCACTATGTCCTTGTTTGAGACATGACAGAGGGATATGTATCCGCACCGTAATAGGTCTGCAAGTGTTACAGCATCCCTCTTGTCGGTCTTTTTCTTGGATGCGGCGATGATTTTTGTCGCCCATGGATTTGACAATACGACATTATAACCCATTTTATCTGTCATGTATCGATATAGACCGTACCATACGGATGAAGATTCCATTACGATTTTTGCATTTTCAGGTACGCTTGATCTGAAGAATCGACTGATGGACTTGTTTTCATTTTCAATCCTCTCATTAAAAATCACTTTGGCTTTTTTATCCATCATTGCAACTTGAAGAAATTTCTTGTGAACGTCCATTCCAACAAACATATTCTTCCCAGAATATGTGGTAATCTGTTTGTTTGCATTTGGATCTTTTTTAGATGATTTACGTTTCGGTGATACGGATCGTTTGACATTCTTACAACCATCTGTGGTCTTAGAAGCTCTCTTCACATATGGTTATGCATAATCGTTCAAATCGGTCATTTTTATTCGTAAAAATTGTGAATTTGACCCATTATGCATGAAGTCTAATGTATTTTAGCGATCTAAAAGTTTATCGGTTGGTGTGAAAAAAAGATCACTTTATTGTTATACCCCAAAGCATTAATTCGTTTAAAAAAACCATCAATAATATCATAATATGACGAAGTTATAGATGTAAAAAACATGAATCATTTATGAACATCATTCAGAATTTAAACGAATTTATGATCTGCGGTATAATTTGCTCTACGTTTTAACGGACAGCCACAATTACCACATACATCACGGATATTCTTCAAGCTACTCCCAATCGTTACACCTTTAGAAATAACAATTTTATTACCCGTACCACAATTTTCACATTTCACAACTACCGAATAGGTACCAATAATGCCCATATTATTCACATATTACATTTATTAGGCCTTATGCATAATCAATCACTGAGACATACGGTTCCGACTATGACGCTGTCATGATCAAAGTACACATGGCCTAAAACCTTCAAGCAGACAACAAAATAAATCAAAATATCATATGCATGACAAAAAGCAGGATATTATGCGTGACTGTATGCACAAAGATGTGCTACTTGATTTGAGGGCAAATTTTTTCCAACGGTTCGATATACTTGCGATCCTTTAACATGATGTGCAGATTGGTCAGTCCTGTAACCACTTGGATTTCTGTATAAAACGCATCCATTGTGTCATCATATACGGCACTCATTCTGCGAAACCATTTGAGCCAGTTTATGGCATGCTCTACTTTTATGCGCTTACGACTGATTCTCTTGCTGTATTCGCGTTCTGTCTCTGTTAATCCTCTGCCCTTTGGTTTTTTGTACGGCTGCTTTGAGATAATGCCCCGATAGTCTTTTTCCACGGACAGATATCCCTTGTCAGTATATAGCATAATTTGGCGCTCTTTTTTTGTATCAGAGTTTTTCATGCCATCGGTCCATTTGCCAAAATTTGGCGGATTACGCCGCAGTACCTCCATGTCATGTACTGAGCCATCTTCAGGTCCGCCAATGTCAAGTACCAGCCCGTCTTTGTTTGAGGTTATCTGTACGTTGTAGACGTGCCTCTTACGCTTTCCAGAGTATACTACCTCTTGGTTTTCCTGCGGTCTTTGAACCTGTACAAACGTGGCATCAAGATACAGCTCGCCGCCGCCTCTGCCGGGTACGAATTTTTTAAACAACTCGCTTGTACGTATTGTCCGTATTGCAGCACCAATATTCTTAGCCGTTGGAAGAATATTCATCAACAATTCATCAGAAAAGGTCAGATATCTGCTGATGGTGCTCTGATCAACGCCTGCAATGGCCGCAAGCAATTCCTGTTTAGGATTGTTGCGTTTGCGGCACAGTGTGACAAACAAAATTTGAGATGCAGTGAGAATACAGGTGTTTCCAGGATCGTCGACATAATCTGAAAAGCGGGGGACCTTGGGCGAATATTCGATAACTTTTTCAAACCGTTCCTGAATCCATTCAAACTCTTCACGGTTCATTCCAGTCGTCCCGTACAAATAATTGTCATCATCAATTATGTGGTTCAAATATTCGTAGGCAGATTGTTGCTTTTCGACCTCATTATCATGTATCGTTTTTTTGTAGTGTTGAATTTCTGCTTCAAGCTTGGAGATCATCTCTGTTTGCTGGGCGATTATACGCTTGTCTGGGGCACACATGCTGTACGAATGTGATACTAGATCATAGATCTTTCGATTTGTCAAAATTGATTTTTTGGTTAATTATGCATAAGGTCTATTAGAGTTCATGCATAATCAACTGCAAAGACATACGGTTCCTACTATGACACTGTCATGATCAAAGTACATATGGCCTAAAACCTTCAAGCAGACAACAAAATAAATCCAAATATCATATGCATGACAAAAAGCAGGATATTATGCGTGACTGTATGCACAAAGATGTGCTACTTGATTTGAGGGCAAATTTTTTCCAACGGTTCGATATACTTGCGATCCTTTAACATGATGTGCAGATTGGTCAGTCCTGTAACCACTTGGATTTCTGTATAAAACGCATCCATTGTGTCATCATATACGGCACTCATTCTGCGAAACCATTTGAGCCGGTTTATGGCATGCTCTACTTTTATGCGCTTACGACTGATCCTCTTGCTATATTCGCGTTCTGTCTCTGTCAATCCCCTACCCTTTGGTTTTTTGTACGGCTGCTTTGAGATAATTCCAGGATAGTCTTTTTCCACGGACAAGTATCCCTTGTCGGTGTAGAGTGTAATTTGGCGCTCTTTTTTTGTATCAGAGTTTTTCATGCCATCGGTCCATTTGCCAAAATTTGGCGGATTACGCCGCAGTACCTCCATGTCATGTACTGAGCCCTCTTCTGGACCGCCAATGTCATTTACCACTCCATCTTTGTTGGAGGTTATCTGTATGCTGTAGACGTGCCTTTTGCGCTTTCCAGAATAGTATACTGTTTCTTGATTCTCCTGCGGTCTTTGAACCTGTACAAACGTGGCATCAAGATATAGCTCGCCGCCGCCTCTGCCGGGTACGAATTTTTTAAACAACTCGCTTGTACGTATTGTCCGTATTGCAGCACCAATATTCTTAGCCGTTGGAAGAATATCCATCAATAGTTCATCAGAAAATGTCAGATATCTGCTAATGGTGCTCTGATCAACGTCTGCAATGAACGCAAGTGCTCCCTGTTTGAGATTATTGCGTTTGCGGCACAATACGATAAACAAAACTTGCTTTACGGTAAGGATACAGGTGTTTCCAGGATCGTCCACATATTCTGAAAAGCGGGGAATCTCTGATGAATTTTCTACGGTTTTTTTGAACCGTTCTAGAATCCATTCAAATTCTTCACGGTTCATTCCTGTCATTTCATATAGATGAACATCATTCCCAATTCCCTTGTTCAAATATTTATCGACATGTTGTCTTTTGTCATCATTGCTACTCTGTGCCATCTTTTTGTAGTGTTGAATTTCTGATTCCTGCCTGGAGCTATTCTTTTCCATCTTTAGGATCGTCTTTTCCATCTTTAAGATCGTCTTTTCCAGTTTAGAGATCATGCGTTTGTCTGATTTGCACATGCTATGCTCACATGATACTAGATCATAGATCTTTCGATTTGCCAAAATTGATTTTTTAGTTAATTATGCATGAGGTCTATTATATAATTCATCCTATTTGCATATTTACAATCAATTCAAAGAATATCCATATTCACGCCTATGCACCGATAACTTCACAGAACCTCAATCAAAAAATTATAAATATATCATTATACAACAGGTAATATTGTTATCCAACAAATTAATAATGATTGCAATTGTAACAGTTATAGCTATAGTGGTTTCGCTTGTATTTGTAATTCCTGCCGACAATATTGACGTACAGCCTGCAACTAATAATGAAAAACTCCTGGTTAATCATACATTGTCATTTAACCAATCAGTTTCTGTTTCAGAGGCAAACAACCAGGTAGCCATAGATTTATTCAAATTGTTGGAAACTGACACGCAAAAAAACATCTTTTTTTCACCTTTTAGCATTCTTACGGCCATGACGATGACTTACGAGGGGGCACGGGGCAATACGGCACTAGAGATGGAAAAGGCACTTGGCATACCCTCTGAGGATGATGCACGTAGATTGGGACTGAAAAATATAACGGATAGTTTAACGAGTGAAAATTTGAATTATGAATTAAACGTGGCAAACGCCCTGTGGATTAGAGATGACTATAAAGTCAGTCCCGAATATGCAGATATAGTAAATATCCATTATGACGGTGTTGCAGATTCATTTGACAGTAAAAGTGCTGATAAAATCAACAAATGGGCAAATGATTCAACAAGAGGAAAAATACCCAAAATAATTAGCAATGATGTATTATCTGATAAAGATTTGAAAGTTATCATAACCAACGCGGTATATTTTAACGCCTCCTGGATGCATGAATTTGATGCATTTGATACCCAAGAAAGTGAGTTTTGGATCAGTGCCAAAAATAGTGTGGATGCAGATATGATGGAGCAGATTGTTAACCAAATACATTATGCAAAAATAGACGGCGTGCAGATATTAAAAATTCCATATAAATCTGATTCAAACCGCCTATCAATGATAATAGCACTGCCAGAAGACAGGGACGGTTTAGGACACTTGAAGAATAATCTGACATATGATATGTTTACAGAATGGATTGGAAACACAAAACCCCATATTGTACAGATGTATATTCCAAAATTCGAAATAAATACCAAATATGGCGACAAGACGACAATATCCGCATTTAAAAATCTTGGAATACATGATGCGTTTGATCCCAGCATTGCGGATTTAACAGGCATAACGCACGAAACCGCGACTAGTTTGCATATTGGTGACATTACTCATAGAGCATTTGTGAATGTAAATGAAATAGGAACCGAAGCTGCAGCTGTAACATCAATGACTGTTGGCATCACTAGCGAGACTGATACAGATTATATAGATATAATCACATTCCGGGCGGATCATCCATTTATATTCGCAATTTGGGATGATGAGACCAATATCATACTCTTTATGGGCAGAATCTCAGATCCTACCGCATGATGTTTGGATGAATCTCTACGAAATTTATGCTGTGAGATTATAATGTTGCACAACCATTGATCGACTTGTCTGCAAATACCAAAATCATCATTAAATCATATCATTTGCTAAAGCGACATCAGAAAACTGATATCACATCCGACAAAGACGGGAATTATTGCAAGTGATTATCAATTTAAAATACCCAGGTTGAACACTACCACACCAGTTTGTAACCTTGCAGATTAAACAGCATTATTTTTCATATAAATTACAGATATAATGTGAGCCCTGCTAATTTACCGTGTTATAGTGTCCCGGTCTTGATTCGAATATTACAGACTCGGCCAGCATTTTTTCTATAAAGATGCGGGCAGCCTCACGGGTAAATTTGCCTGATTTTTCAAGATCATCAAGCAGTGCATCCTCTGGAACAGGCTGTCTTGGAATGCCTTCCAGTGCCTTTATCATGTCCATAAAGGCCTGCATTCTAGACATCTCGCTACGCGGTTTTCCATGCAATACTCCCGGATCCACCTTGCCCGTGTTTACGTCAACTCCGACATCGTGCAGCATGTTTTCAATCAGGTATATTGCCCGCTCTGCATCCTCCTCGTCGATTTGGGTTTTCAAAAGTATCCTGGAGCGAGCCGTTGCAAGACGCACCAAGCCTTCAAGCTGGCGTGGGGTGACTGTAATCATATCCTCATCCTCCACGTTGCGCATCTTTAGGTAATAGTCTATTATCATTTTTTTGGCCCCTGGCATCAATGTTGGCTTGCCTTTTTTCGCAAAAGTGAGGTATTTTGTCAGCATATCAATGTCGATGATTGACGGTCCTTGTTGTGTCGCGCGGGTGTTGCGCTCTATAATGTGCGTTGCAATGTTGCGGTCTTTTTCTTTTGAGGGTTTGTCGCGCACCACGAATATCAGGTCAAAACGGGTCAGCAGGGGTATTGGCAGATTTATGTTTTCAGAGATATTTTTGTACGGATCGTATTTTCCAAATATCGGATTTGCCGCGGCCAAAATTGAGGTTCTAGCGTTCAGTGTGGCCACAATTCCCCCTTTGGCTATGCTTGCGGACTGTTGCTCCATGACCTCGTGCAGTGCGCTCCGATCTTCAGGCTTCATTTTATCAAACTCGTCTATGCATACAAGACCCTGATCGCCCAAAACCACAGCTCCAGCTTCTAACATCATTATTCCAGACTTGTCGCGCACCACCGCAGCTGTCAGACCCGCCGCAGTGGAGCCTCTTCCGGACGTGTACAGTCCGCGCGGCGCTATTCTTGCACAAAACTTTAGCATCTCTGATTTTGCAGTACCCGGATCTCCTACAAGAAATACGTTAATGTCGCCCCTGTTTTTTGTCCCATCCGGCAGTATGTTCTGCGTAGAGCCTACGATAAGCAGCATTATTGCCTCTTTAATCAGCTCTTGTCCGCGTATATGCGGTGCAAAAGAATCAATCAGGCGCGTGTAAATGTCCGGGTTTTGCGAGAGAGATCTTATCTGTTTTTCTTCATCTGCTGTAACCTCTTCACGTTCTGTTCTTCTGGATCTTTTTGCACCGTGACCGCCCAAAAATTCCACGTTATTCCCCTCAAGACGGAGACGGTACAGTGCACTGTTTGCCCGCATCACTCCTGCAATCGGTTCCTGCTCTATGCGGACCACGCCGGTAAGCACTATGCGATCGCCCGGGCGCGCACTATCAACTAGATCCTGTTTTGCTGTAACGTCAACATAATGCGGAAGCTGTCCTGGCGGCAGATCTTCGGGGAGCTCTTGTATACGCAATATTTGAAAATCGATAAACTTGCTGGATTCAGGCTCCACTTCCAGCTCTTTATGCTGGCATTTTGGAGTTGAACACCGCAGGGGTGATTTTATACTCATGCCGCGGTTAAGTGTCACCACCGTAGTGTGACCTTCGGGACAAGTGTAGCTCAGCTCCTTTGCCAGCGGTTTTACCTCCGAGGCCCGGACCACCATGCCTGAGACACTGGTCATTTTGTTGATAATCTCCGCGTTGATGTCCCTTAGGCTTCGTTGTATCGGATAGTTTACAATTCTGGCGCGTACCTCATCTTTGATCTTTATGGCATAATCTGGAAACCGCTCGCTCAAAATTTCCCCAATCGCTTCAGAAAATGCCCGCAGTATGCGGTCAGGATTTTCATTAACCATCGAATCAAACATCGGATACGTTACCAGATCGTTGTAATCGATGACCGCCGCCTTTAGCCTCTTTGGCATCATTGCATCTATTCTCTCAACGTACGTGTACTGGCCGTTTTTGCGGAATCCTGTGATAAAATCTTTTACATGCTGAGCTAATGCTGACTCTGTCATTGTGACAACTTCAACTGATGCCATTATACTGTAAACTCCATTAGATGAGAATCTAGCACCATGTCGGATATAACGTGCGGGTTATTGTGAAATAACCTGTAATGTATTGCAGTCATTTTTGATCGTCCATTATACGACCGGTAAAGTTTTTGCTCTCAAAGTGAATTTTATCATGGTATAATTTTTCCTCTACTGTCATGCGTTTTGAAAGATCGGCCGTAAGCGGGGAAGAGCCTGCTAGACGGATCAGTTTTACATGTCTTCTGCGGAAGAGTGTATTTAGCATATCTTTTGCCTCTTTTTGTTCGTCCTTTTCGAGTCTTTCAATGTACGCGTTTAGTTTAATGTAAAATCCATCCTCTAACGTTGCAAGTTCGTATTCGTCTAACCCTTTTTCTTTTCCAAGCGCCTGTGTTAGCTCTGCTATCATATTTGTCTCCTGTAGGGTGCAGTGTTTTTCATTTTCCAAAATTATAGCGGCCCAGCGCGGTATGTCAATTATTTCCCCCACTCTAGCATCAATTTTAATTCCTCCAACATCTATCTTTAGGTCGTGCTCGAGGGTAATCTTTACGTCCTCTAGATTAAAACCGGCGGCATAGATTTGCTGTACATCTCCAATGGTAGGCATGGATCGATCGGATCAGCGAGGATCCTTATACAACGGATCTATGAAATAATCTAACAAAATGCGTTGATCATTTGATCTAGCGATCTAATGTGATATATTTAGGGACAAGAATACGCACACATATGCTTGGAGGAGAAATGTGGGTTGAGAAATACCGCCCAGAGAAACTGGCCGATATCGTGGGTCAAAAGGACGTAATTGGAAGCTTGGAGGCTCTGCTTAAAAAGCCCAACCAGATGCCCCATCTGATGTTTTCAGGTTCCGCAGGTTTGGGCAAGACCACGGCCAGCTTGTGCATTGCAAAACAGGTTTTAGGCGCAGGATGGAAGGATAGCACCCTAGAGTTGAACGCATCAGATGAGAGGGGTATTGACATGGTCAGAGAGAGGGTGAAAAAATTCTCAAGGTTTGCCGGACTTTACACGGAAATTCCGTTCAAGATCATCATACTTGACGAGGCCGACGAGATGACCTCTGGGGCGCAGACTGCCCTGCGAAGAATCATTGAGGATACTGCCAGATACTGCAGATTTATCATAATTGCAAACAATATCTCCAAGATTATAGATCCAATCCAGAGCAGATGTGCTGTTTTCAAATTTACCGCCGTTCCCAAAAATGATTCAATTGCAAGATTAGAGTACATAGCAAAGGGTGAAAAAGTAAAATCCGACAAGGCAGGATTGGAGAAATTATACGAGCATGCGGGAGGGGACATGCGGCATGCGATAAACATAATGCAGGCAGTTTCAAGCATGGGCAAAATTACCGTTGAGAATGTGAATAAAGCTGCAGGACTCTCCAAAGTGTCCGATGTTGATGTTGTGATAAAATCCGCGCTTGCAGGAAAGACTGCAGAAGCGCGGGAAAAGATGATCGAGATTATCAAAGTTTACGGCGTATCAGTTTCAGACTTTTTAAAATATGCCGCATCATCAGTATTCAAATCAGACATAGCTGCTGATGAATATGGAAATGTTTTGGAGACTTTGGCAAAATACGACTATCGCATACTTGCCGGGGCAAATCCGGAGATACAGCTCTCAGCAATGCTTGCAGAGCTTGGCAAGAATGCAAAAAAATAACTTGTATTGACGGTGCGTCGTTGTATGTGAATGATGTGCACAAAACAAACTTTATGGTATAATATGATGTCAATAAATCATGAATTATAGGGACATGGCAATATTGATAATAAAAGCAAATGGGGGGAAAATACGCGGCAGAACTACCATACAAAATCTTGTTTATTTATCTTGTAAATCGATCAAGGAGTTAAAACCGCCCAGTTTTACTTCCCATTATTACGGACCGTACAATTTGGATGTTGGAGAGGCATTCAGGGATTTGGTGGCGTATGATTTTGTAAAAGAAACAATCAGGCAGGAAGGAAATTATTTTACGTATGAATATGAATTGACAGATGATGGAATTGAAATTATTGATAATGGAATTCTTAAAAAACACAAAAATGAATACAACAAAATAGAAAAAATTGTCAAGATATGTAAAGAATATTGTGACGAAAAGATCGACATAAATGAATTATCATACGCTGCAAAAATATATCATGCAGCAGAAGATGATGATGGCGTCACATTGGATATGATAATAGAAAAAGCAAAAGATTACAATTGGAAAATTAATCCAAATATGGCACCGCGAGGAGTAGAGCTTTTAAGATTGCTGGATCTTGCCAAATAATAAAATAAATTTATCATACATCATGCATGTTATTAGAGCTGTACAGTATCGTGCGTGTTTACCGGCTGGACGTTGTTGTGCCATTTTTGATGATATACTTCGTTTTTTGGATCCGTATGTATCGGGATTATTTTTTTTGCAAATGCTCCGTCTATGATTTTTTTAATCTGGGTTCCGTCACCGTGGCCTGAAACGTGTATTTGATGCCAGTTTTTCTCGTTTGAAATCAGTCCAAATTTTTCAAACCAATTTTTGATTTTTTCCTGCTGCAATTGCATTTCATCATCAAACGGTTCGGTAAGCGATCGAACATAACATGAATTCTCGTCAGGTTTTATGTCAATCAGCTCTTGGAGTTTAAAATCACTCAGAGATATTACAATTTCATTCTGATTTTTGGATACGTCACGATGATCTATTCTATTACCATAATCAAGAAATTCCCTTGCCCAAGGCCTGTAATCAGCATCCAAAAGTTTTCTAGTGTATACGTTGATGTCCTTGTCAATTAATCCCCATGTTTCTTTTGGAAAGTATATCTTGATGTGTTCATCATCCGGACTTGGGTAAATGCCTTTTAGATTGTCAGATTCGTTGAATAATTTCAGCAAATACGCCTGTCTTGGCTCAATGGCAAGGTACCGGTTTGCCCGTTTGGCTGCCAGGTAAATCGACTGCAGTCGGTCCAAATCTCTAATTGGATATCCGCATATGACGAGTTTTTTTGTCTCGTTTATGACATCTACAAGCTTGTTTTCAATATCATATTCTGTTATTGATGATGTTTTCTCTATTCTTGTTCCCTCGCATAAGAGCAGATCCGGGGATGCATTGCCGCATTTTTCTACAAATTTTTCAGTGTCTTCTTTTCTGCGTCCGTGAAATCTCAAATCGGCCGTATTTACAATCGTTCCCTCCGAAGTGTACAGTATGAATCCATACACGCCTGATATTGAATGATCCACCGGCAGCGGTTCCACTTCGATTGAATTTATTTTGAATTTTTCATATTTTTTAAAAACTATGATTTTTCTAGGTATTTTTACACTATCTCCGTAATCCTTTACCATTTGATCCTTTGTTGTGCCTTTTTCGCTTTTATGAAATTGAAATTTTTCCTTTAGGGTTATGTACTGTGATCCAACCCCGGTATCGTCAAAATTTTGCATTATAATTTTGGATTCTTCTGAGCAATAGATTGGTATTTCAGGCCTAATGTATTCCAGGTATCCGCAATGATCCACGTGCGCGTGCGTCAGCAAAATGGCGTCAATTTCAGTATCCTCGTCCCCTCCCCAGTTCATGTGTTTTGCAAAATCCCTCCTGTACAGTCCTTTGATTTTGGGCAGGATTCCAAGTTCAATCATGTCCACCAGGCTGTTTGAACCACGTGCTTTGAGAAATCCTGAAAAATATTTCTTTTCTGCGCTAAAACTCATTCCAAAATCCATGAAAATTTTGGTTCCCTTATCTTCCACCAGAAATTTGTTTCCCCCGATGTCCTTTACTCCGCCATGAAATGTAATATTTGTCATGGATACATTACTGTCTTTGATATTATTATGTCCTTTGATTAAATATTAGATAACGTGTTTAAAATGGCGCAGAGAGAGGGATTCGAACCCTCGTGTGATTGCTCACACAGGCTCTCAAGGCCCGCGCCCTACCAGGCTAGGCGACCTCTGCAGTGATACGGCGTGCAAAGTGCTTAAAATTTGTTGGTGGTGTGCGAATTAACATGGGAAGAGTAAAAAATGTAAAAAAATCGGGGCTATTCCTAATCGTGTGAGTGTGGATTTGCGGTGCCGGATTCGATCTTTGTAAACGTGCCTGCTGCTTTTTCGTGTGCTTCTTGGTTTGCCTGATCCACCTTTATTGCCTGTGGAGGACAGACTGAAACACACGCCATGCACCAAATACAATCGTGTTCCCTAATCGGGTCGGCTTTGTCAGTATAGTCTTTACGCTCTTCTTTTTCAGAACTTCCAGTACCATCAAAGGTTTGGTTTGTAACCTGCTCGTTTGGAATGTCTTTTTCTGTCCTGTACCATTGAAAGACTTGGACAGGGCAGGATTCAATGCATGCGCCGTCTGCTACACAAGAGTCCCAGTCTACTGCAACCATTGTGCCGCTGACACCGAGCGGAACCTGTTTTTCACCACGGGCCTCGTATGCTGCTTTGCAGTCATCGTTTGAAAACGCTTCTGCATCGCTTCTACCAGGACCCCATATGAAGTGAAAGTTTTCACCGTCGCTGTGATTGATCCTTCCAGTCGGTTTTAGGTCTTCTGGAAAGTTTTCTGCTATTGGCATAATTTAGACAATTAGGCATTATTATTTAAATCTAGATATAATTAGGCGTAACTTGTTTTATTTACAGCATATAACGGCGTTTTTTTTAGTCTACGTTCATATTTTTTAAATTCCACCCCACATACATGGACATATTCAAGTACGATCTGTACGGGGGGCCCAATGTTGGCGTATACGCTCAGGCAAACAACGAGTACGTATTTTTGCCCAGAGGTTTTGCAAAAACAAAGTCAGAGAACATTGAGAAATATCTCGGGGTTACGGCCCAGTATGTTGCGGTGGCAAATACCAGGCTCATTGGAACCATGATGGTAATGAACAACAAGGGAATGCTGCTGCCAAACATTTCATCATATGAGGAGATAGAATTTTTCAAAAAAACATCAGGGTTAAACGTAGGGGTGCTTGATACAAAGTATACGGCACTTGGAAACATGATATCCGTAAACGACAAGGGTGCCGCACTCTCGCCGCTGATTACAAAAGAAGATGCGCAGATAGTTTCTGATGTCATGGGCGTTGAAATAATCCATAAAAAAATTGCAGGCTATCATCAGACGGGAACCGTACTAGCTGTAACCTCGCAGGGCGGAATAGTTCATCCCGAATCAAACGAGGATGATCTCAAGGAATTATCTGATATTTTAAAAATCAACATAGAGCACTCGACAATAAACGGCGGAGTGCCGTTTGTATCGTCGGGAATTTTGGCAAATTCAAAATCAATTGTAACTGGGAGTTTTACAACGGGTCCGGAGATAATGACACTCACTCGGGCTTTTGCATGAGATTTTTTAAATTATTTACAAAGTCATCTTTTGGCACGGTATTTTGATTCCCAGTATGCATATCTTTTATTATTATCTGGCCTTTTTCAAATTCCGCAGGAGCTATGATTACAGCATATGTTGAATCAGAGCAGGCTTTGAGCTGTTTTTTAAACGCGCGGCCTGCAAGATCAACATCAGCCCGGATTCCGGCCCGCCGGATTTGTGATGCAGCATGCATTGCAGCTTTTTCAAGATCAGGATTCATGTACGTTACAGAGACGTACCGGGTATTGTTTTTCCAGTCCGTGCCGTGCGCGTCCATTGCCATAATCATGCGCTCCACACCGCCTGCCATTCCAGTGGCTCCCATATCTTTGCGGCCAAACGCCTTTGTGAGACGGTCATATCGGCCCCCGCCGGCAAGTGCGTCATGGCCTGCAGAATCAAAGATCTCAAAGACTGTTCCAGAGTAATAATCAAGCCCCCTTACAACTCCAAGATTGATCTCTTTATTGGCAACTGTGCGATTTTCAAGCGAATCCCACAGGTTTTTGATGTGATCCCACTTTTCCAAATCTTTTACGTTTACAGATGACTCTATTTTATCCGGGGTGCCATGAGCTGCTGCAAAATCCAGCAAAGCCTCAGCATATTGTTCTGGCAGTTTTGAATATTCGGCAAGCAGATCTTTGCGGGGTTTTTTTGCAGCTTTGTCAATCATGCGGAAAGAATCCCCTATTATGGTCCAATCCCTGTCGTTTTCAAATCCCGGATATGTTTTTTTTATAAACGACTCTACAAGCTCCCTGTGGTTTATGCATATTAGGGAATCACCTATGCCGAGTTTTTCAAACAATATAGATGCAAACTCGATTACCTCGGATTCGGATTCAACTGAAGGTGTTCCAAATATCTCCACGTTCCACTGGTGAAAATACCTATACCTTCCTTTTTGCGGCTCATTATACCGCCATACTCCGCCAAACGATCCAAATTTTGCAGGCATGCGCGCAAACTGTTTTGATGCGACATAGCGGGTCATGCCGACGGTAAAATCAAACCGCAATGCAATTTCACGATCCGCTTTATCCCTGAAATTGTAAATCTCTTTTCGTATCTCCGGCCCGCTTTTTGCCTCCAAAGTGGAGAGTGATTCTATCGGGGATGGATCCACCATCTCAAAGCCGAATATGGAGGCAGTCTCTTCGAATTTTTCCCGAATGATGTGAATTTTATGCAGCTCTGCTGGCTCCAAATCCCTCATTCCGCGCGGCAGTTCCATACTGTACGTGCCCGTATGACGATTTAAGATTTTACGGTTTTTAATACGGATCACATATTGCAGTATTAGTGAGCTACAAATATCTGGATCATGCAACCGATATGATAGTACAGGTGGATGCTCCAAATTTGGAAGAGGCGTTTGTGCAGGCAGGGATGGCTGTAGCGGATACCACAGTCAACGTCCCAAGCGTATGCCAGATAAGATCAATGACAGTAGAGGCGTCCGGTTCTGACATGAGGCACATGCTGTATTCGTGGCTAGAGGAGATTATATACAAAATGATAACCGAGGGTTTTGCAATATCCCGCATAGAGGTGTACAGGTTGGACAGGGAAAAGTATTCAATTCACGGCATTGTACACGGGGAGCCCATTGATCTAAAAAAGCACGGATTCAAAGTGGAGATAAAGGCGCCCACGTTTCACGAGATGCAAATAGAAGAAAATTCCAAAGGCGCTAGCATGCGGTTTTTGCTCGACCTGTGAGGAATTAAATATACATCCGGGATTTTTTCCCGCATGGATGATGAGCTCGAAGCGATAAAACAAAAACAAATGCAGGAAATGCTCCGCAGACAGCAGAGAGCTTTAGAGCCGGTCATTGCCGAACTTGACAATAGACCTTATGCATAATTAACCAAAAAATCAATTTTGACAAATCGAAAGATCTATGATCTAGTATCACATTCGTACAGCATGTGTGCCCCAGACAAGCGTATAATCGCCCAGCAAACAGAGATGATCTCCAAGCTTGAAGCAGAAATTCAACACTACAAAAAAACGATACATGATAATGAGGTCGAAAAGCAACAATCTGCCTACGAATATTTGAACCACATAATTGATGATGACAATTATTTGTACGGGACGACTGGAATGAACCGTGAAGAGTTTGAATGGATTCAGGAACGGTTTGAAAAAGTTATCGAATATTCGCCCAAGGTCCCCCGCTTTTCAGATTATGTCGACGATCCTGGAAACACCTGTATTCTCACTGCATCTCAAATTTTGTTTGTCACACTGTGCCGCAAACGCAACAATCCTAAACAGGAATTGCTTGCGGCCATTGCAGGCGTTGATCAGAGCACCATCAGCAGATATCTGACCTTTTCTGATGAATTGTTGATGAATATTCTTCCAACGGCTAAGAATATTGGTGCTGCAATACGGACAATACGTACAAGCGAGTTGTTTAAAAAATTCGTACCCGGCAGAGGCGGCGGCGAGCTGTATCTTGATGCCACGTTTGTACAGGTTCAAAGACCGCAGGAAAACCAAGAGGTAGTATACTCTGGAAAGCGCAAGAGGCACGTCTACAACGTACAGATAACCTCAAACAAAGACGGGTTGGTACTTGACATTGGCGGACCTGAAGATGGCTCAGTACATGACATGGAGGTACTGCGGCGTAATCCGCCAAATTTTGGCAAATGGACCGATGGCATGAAAAACTCTGATACAAAAAAAGAGCGCCAAATTATGCTATATACTGACAAGGGATATCTGTCCGTGGAAAAAGACTATCGGGGCATTATCTCAAAGCAGCCATACAAAAAACCAAAGGGTAGGGGATTGACAGAGACAGAACGCGAATATAGCAAGAGGATCAGTCGTAAGCGCATAAAAGTAGAGCATGCCATAAACCGGCTCAAATGGTTCCGCAGAATGAGTGCCATATATGATGACACAATGGATGCGTTTTATACAGAAATCCAAGTGGTTACAGGACTGACCAATCTGCACATCATGTTAAAGGATCGCAAGTATATCGAACCGTTGGAAAAAGTTTGCCCTCAAATCAAGTAGCACATCTTTGTGCATACGGTCACGCATAATATTCTGCTTTTTGTCATGCATATGATATTTTGATTTATTTTGTTGTCTGCTTGAAGGTTTTAGGCCATGTGTACTTTGATCATGACAGCGTCATAGTCGGAACCGTATGTCTCAGTGATTGATTATGCATAAGGCCTAATGCAGACTTTGATGCGTTCATATCTGCAAATCCGCTTGTCCTTGTGGATTTTTGGGCAAAATGGTGTGGTCCGTGCAAAACAATGCATCCGACATTTGAGGCGGCCGCGCGCGAGATGACACGTGCAAAATTTGCACGCCTCGACGTGGATAAAGCGCAGCAGATAGCGGCAAGATACAATGTCGCATCAATACCCACTTTTATCATCTTTAAAGATGGCAGCGAAGCTGACAGAATTACCGGCACAGTAGGCCTCTTTGATCTGAGGCGGATTGTAAACTTGCACGCACCAAAAGAATTGCAGAGACGCTAATAGGCGTATGCTGCGTCCAGCTTGCGCTGAACTTCCACTATGTGGTTTAGGATTTCAAACTCTTCTGATGAGAGTTTGTGCGAGAGATCTCTGAGCAGTCTTTTGGCCTCGTGCGAGTGAGGCAGCGTATAAAATACATCATCTTCAGCAATCTGTCTTCCCACGGTAATTCCTTTTACAGAACATGCCGCTTCCTGGCCTTTTTTCACCGTCCGAATTGTCACTCTTTTATCCTGCAGCTGGTGTATCTGCCCTATTTTACGCCCCTTCTCGTTCATAAACGGGATTTTTTGCCTCAATACTCCAGCATCCACGCGTATGCCAAAGACGGCAGGATCGCTGTTGTGGAATACGTATCCTTTGAGAAAAGTAAATTTTGCAATCGGAGTCATCTCTGCAAATATCGCATCCTCTTCGTGCGCCGTATCGTCCATAACCCACTGATCATAGCTTTCAATCAGACGGTATATGATGCCGTCAGAAAATATTCTCACGTGTGAGATCTCCGCCTCTTCTTGCGCATCCGGCAGCACTTTGACGTTAAAGGCAAGTATCGCCCCAAGATGCCTGTCGTTGTCCTTTACGGCGCGTGCCTCCATTACATCACGCCGGTTTATCGGGCCGATGTCGGCACGTGCGATGGGAATGTCTTTTTGCCGCAACATCAAGATTATCGCCTCCAGTGATCCGATGGTGTCGCATTTTATCAAAACGCCGTCAGTTGAGGTATCCAAAAAGACGGATTTCATCTCGGCTTTTATCTCGGCGGTAAATTTTTCAATCTCGGATGAATTTTTTGCCACGTATACTGTGCTTCCTGGGAGCACGCCGGCAAGATCCGATGAGGCAAGTCTGATTCCGGCTGCTGCCTCCACCATATCCACCGGGCGGAATTTATCGCGCGGGTCGCGCATCTCATCTAGCGGTTTTGGAAGAAGGATTGCCTTTGGTTTTGTCACGATCACCTGATCGCGTTTTGCTACAAGTATGGTGTCGCTTTTGGAGAGCGTGCCGTCTATGAGTATGATATTGGCAGAAGGTCCAACACCAATCTCATCGTTTACCTCCAGCACTATTCCACGGGCGGGTTTTTGATCCTGCTCCAACCTCTCGGCAAGATAATGCTGCGTGAGTCCGACCATGACTGTTAGCAGCTCAGATATTCCAACTCCGGTTCTAGCGCTTATCGGAACTATGGAGACTTCTTTTGCAAAATCCTTTACTCGGTAAAACGCTTCTGAGGGATATCCCAAAACCGAGAGGGTTCCCACCACGTCGTAGATTTTTTGATCCAAATCCGCCTGTATTGATTCATCCTGATCTTTTATCGCCTGCTCTATCTGCGGTTTGTTTGAGGCACGCCATCCGGAGATCTGATCCACCTTGTTTAGTGCTAGTACAAACGGAACCTTGCGGTTTTTCAGTATCTGCAGACTCTCGTTGGTCTGCGGCTGAAATCCCCGGTTTACGTCAACTACAAGTATTGCAATGTCAGCTGCGGAACCGCCGCGTGCCCGAAGATTTGCAAAGACTTCGTGTCCTGGCGTATCAACTACTAGCACGCCTGGAATGTTTATGGCAGAATTGGAGAGGCGATCGTACATTGAACCGCACCGTTTACGGATTATCTCTTCGGGAAGAAAACTTGCCCCTATATGCTGCGTAATGCCGCCAGCTTCGCGCTCCTGTACTCCTGTTCCCCTGATTTTATCTAAAAGCGATGTTTTTCCCGAATCCACATGACCGAGCACCACTACGATTGGCTGACGTATTTTCAATATAGATCACTGAAACACTACACCCTGTTCATGTTCAAAGCTTGCAGCAGAGTCTGATGCGTGTATGATATTATCGGTAAATCCAAGACCGTAATCGCCCCTTATCGAACCAGCTTCTGCCTTTGATGAGTCAGTTGACCCAAGTATGGTGCGCGCAGCTGATATGGCGTTTCTGCCCTCTAGTACTGTAACCACTACAGGTCCTGATGTGATAAACTGAACGAGCTCGTCAAAAAACGGCCTCTCTTTATGAACTTTGTAAAATTCTTCCGCCTGTTTTTTTGAAAACCGGATCATTTTCAGCTCTTGTATGAGAAACCCTTTACGCTCAAACCGGGTTAAAATGTTTCCCACCAAACCCCGCGTCACTCCGTCAGGCTTTACCATGAATAATGAGCGTTCCAAGACAAAGTGTCACCTATTTTTTCCTGATTCCGCCCTTGACAAATTTTTTGGTCCACTTGAATTTGCGAGGATCGCGTTTTAGCTCTAGCATGTTTTTTTTGCATTTGGATGAGCAAAACCACATGATGGTGCTGTCGTTTTTTACGTACATTGTTCCAGAACCTTTTGCCACCGGACGGTCGCAGAAAGTACACTGTTTTACTAGAAGGCTCGTATCATTTCACCTATTTGATCTTTTTAGCCTCTCTTTCTGTCTCACGCAGTCTGAGTATGTCTCCCATACGGACTGAGCCTTTGACGTTTCGGGTAAGAATGCGTCCAGAATCTGCTCCCTGCATGATTTTTACCCTGACTTGAATTACCTCACCTGCAATACCGGTCCGACCCACTACTTGGATTACTTCAGCTGAGACTACTTCTTCCTGTTCTGTGCTCATGCTTTGGTCTTGCCGCCTTTGATCTCTGATATCGTGTTGATCACTTGATCGACAATGTGCTGGGCGTCTGCGGCATCTACTATGGCTGCGGCTGCAGATACGATGCCGATGCCAAGTGCTTTGCCTAAATCCTGTTTACTGGGAACAAAGACATAAGCGGAATTTTGCTCCTCACATAAAATTGGCAGATGGGCTACAAGTTCTGGAGGATCCACATCTTTTGCAATAACAACAAGCTTGCTAGTACCGCGCTCTACGGCCTTTGTGGCCTCGTTTGTGCCTTTTTTGACTTTGCCATTCTCAGCTGAAACCCGGACTGCCTCGTATATTGGATTTACAAGATCCTCTGGTGTTTCAAATTTTACATAATATGGATCCGCCATTAAATTTCACCTGTTAATATTGTCTCCATCTTCAAGCTGTCCTGTATTGGTATTAAAAGTGTTATCGGCTAGGGTTGATTCTATTTTGCTGACGTATTTTGAGAGCAGATCAACAAGTTCGCTCTCAGAAGAGGCTTCTGCATAAACCCGCACTATGGGCTCGGTTCCGCTTGGACGCACCATGACCCATTTTTTGCCACCAAGGGAGACTTTGATGCCATCACGCGTATCCGCGTCAGGATATTCTTTTGCAAAGATATCCAAGAGTGCCTTGACGTGTTCGGCATTGCATACAACCTTGCGTTTTCCAGTATATGATGCGGGCAGTGATTGTATTTTTTGCGAGATGCTCTTTGTCCCTGTTGCAAGCATCTCCAAGGCAAGTGCCATGGTCATCGCCCCATCCCGAACCTGATTGTGCGGGCCGTACATGTAGCCGCCGTTTTCTTCAAATCCTGCAAGTGCATCCTCTTGCAGCATTCTCTGCGTTACCTCTACGCTGCCCACCTTTGTGCGGATGATCTTTGAGTTTGTCCTAGATGCAAGCTCTTCAATAGCTCCGCCAGAGTTGAGACATGTTACCACCGTAGAGCCTGGGTTTTTTTCCAAAATGTATTCGGTAAAAAGTAACGCTGACCTGTCCCCTGTGAGTATGTTGCCAAGCTCATCACAAAACATACTGCGATCCCCGTCGCCGTCAAACGCAACTCCAAGGTTGGCCGAATGCTCTTTGATGGCCGATGAAAGATCCGAAAGGTTTTCAGGGGTCGGTTCCGGTCCCCTGCCGGGAAAATCCCCGTCAATGTTTCCGTTTATCTCAAAAGTTTTGCAGCCAAGATTTTCACATAAAGTTTTTGCAGCAACTGTTTGCGCACCATTCCCCATGTCCAGTACAATGGAGAGTTTTTTCATTTGTATTGATTTTACATCAACGTGTGATAGTATTCCTTTAATGTATGCGTCAATTGCGCCGGTTTCTTTGCGTGTCGTTCCCCATTTGGCAGGTTTTGGCGGTTTTGATCCCTCAAAATATATCGATTCCACATCAAGCTCAGCCTGCCTGGATATCTCCGTGCCGTTTGCTCCTGCCGGTTTTATGCCGTTGTATTCGGGGGGATTGTGCGAGGCTGTTATCATTATTCCCCAGGCATATCCAAGTTTTTTTACGGCAAATTCCAGACACGGGGTAGGTACCAGTCCTGTAAGACTGCAGTCAAGTCCGGCATAGTTTAGAGAAGAGCAGACCGTTTTTGCCATAGCCGGACCCGAATGCCGTCCATCGTATCCGACCAATACCGGTCCTTTGCCAAAATGTACTGCCAAGGAGAGTGTAATATCGTGTGCAAACTGCAGACTCATGTCTTCACCAAAGACACCGCGTATGCCGTTTGTTCCAAAGAGGCGCGCCATTACATATGCTCAATATACGCCAAATTTGTTAGTATCCATTATGATATTGATCAAAGTGTCATGCGATCAGATATATTAAAATCAAATATTGGGGAGCTGGCAGTTATAGAGGTTTTTGGACATCAAAATTAAGAAATTAATTGAAAGATATGGGATCGATCAAAATATTAAATTATACATGATGTAAAATAATATAACCGATATTCATGATAAAGAAACGCGATCAACAATAATTTTATAACTGTCAATCTTTAAAAAAAAGCATGACGATAACTGTCAAGATCAAAAATGGTATTCGTTATGGATCGTTTACTATTCACGGAATTCAAAGTACATTTCCGACACAGGTAATAACATCTACAAATCTAAATAACGCAGAAAAAGGAAATTTTTCTCCTTTTGATTTTAAAACAAAAATTGTAGAAATAATAGAATTTGAACCTCAAAAGCTTGTTAGTGATGAAGATTATAAAAATGAACGATTAGAAATAATTACAAAAATGATCAACAAATTTCCGAGTTATTTATTTTTATTTGCCATAAATGGCGCAAAAGGAGATAAAAAAACTTCCTTCAAGTTTTCAAGAATAAATAATGAACATCTCATTGAATTTCAAAAACAATGTGGATTTAAATTAATCAAAATATTTCTCAAACATGTACAAAATATTTCAGAGGATTACGAATATTATAGAAGTATAATTCCTAAAAAACGATTTGTGGCATCTTTAGATGAAAATATGGATAATAAAAAATTTGAATTTTTATATCACGATTGTCTCAAGCATGATGATGAAATTATCACATTTTTTGGTCGACGACAAAGTATAAGTAAAAATAATCCAGACAACGAATTAAATTTTACATTTATTCGTCAACATAAAAATGATAAAATATTGCGGTTAACATCCATGACGGTAAAGGTAGATAATGACTTAGTCAGCTCTTTAAAACATCACTGGAACGGATTAGATGCGTATTCATTTATGACAAAAAAAGGAAACCAAAATGTTGCAGATTATCTTTTAAAAGCACTAAATGGTTTCAAATACGGATTGTTATTGGCAGATACACATCTAACTTGTACCATTAAAAAAGAATTAAATTTATACAAATCTTCACAATATTTTAGAAAACATTTTGAACAATCATCCATTCCTGTATCAACCCACGATATTGTTCGTTTAAATGAAACATTTGAAACACTACATAAAAAATATACTGAAAAATCACTAGGTAAAATTTTAAATATTGAAATTTAATTTCATTATCATTTCATTACATCATAATACGTTTTAACGCCAATATCAATACTGGTTTGACAAAGATTATGAATTCGATCTCCCAGAATTTTTACAAGTGCTTTTTTATAATGTTTGCAGTCATATATTGGACAAACACATTTTTTATGTTGATCAAAATAATTTCTAAATGCATCGACATCCAGTCTTAATGCATCAACGTCTTTTGACCATTTTTCTTGCATAAATTCGGTTTCAAAATTCATGGATCCTTTATAGCAGAAATGGTGTTTAAAAGATCATAGTGATCAAATTATCGTTAATAACTAGTGGACAAAATTACAGTTGTTTTTTGATAATATTATAATGCGGCATAACTAGCACGTCCGTTGTTGTTTAGAAAATGATGATATAATAAAGTCTGAAAGATCTCTAAAATATTCCAAAATTATCATATAAATACAGATATCCAATCTCATTTCAGATCACAGTTTATGCATCTAGATCTAGTGCGTATGTGAATTTATCAGCAAAACATCATGACAAACGTTAAGTTTATGTCTCAAAGAGAATCCGTGCGGGAGTTGCCAAGCATGGCCAAAGGCGCAGGGTTTAGGTCCCTGTCACTCAGGTGTTCGTGGGTTCGAATCCCACCTTCCGCACCACCCTAGGGATATGGTTAAATGTCAATTCACAAAACATTCCACCATGAAAAAAACACGTGTTGGGATAACTGTGGTGGGCAAAGACTGCGAGGGTACGGTTGCAGCCTTTACTAGCATGATATTTGAAGAGGGCGGAAACGTCGAAAAGATCAGTCAAAACGTGGTAAAGGGAATATTTGGAATGTATCTAGAGGCATCATTTGTCAAAAAAACATCAAATCTGGAAAAACGCATTGATGCGCTGGCAAAAAAATTCAAAATGGATTCAAATGCGCACTATGAGACGGGTAAAAGAAAGAACGTGGCCGTGTTTGTCACAAAAGAATCCCACTGCCTTGACGCCATACTAAAGGCGCGCAAAAGTCTCAGATGCAAGGTATCAGTGGTTGTTGGGACCGAAAAAACGCTTGCGTTAGATGCCAAAAAAGCCGGCGTGCCATTTGTACTCATTACAGAACGAGGACAGGACAAAGCCGAATCCCAGATAATATCCTCGTGTAAAAAATATTCAATCGATCTCATACTGCTTGCAAGATACATGCGGATACTGACGCCAAACTTTGTCTGGCGTTATCCAAACAGAATAATCAACATACATCCGTCGCTGCTTCCGGCATTTCCGGGAGCTGCAGCATACGCTCAAGCATACGAGAGGGGAACAAAAACGGTCGGTGTCACAGCCCATTATGTTACGGAAAATTTAGACCAGGGTCCAATAATACTCCAAAACTCTTTCAAGGTTGAACCTGAGGATGCATTGGAAAGTGTAAAAAAACAGGGACAAAAGCTAGAAGCTCTTACATTACTGAATGCGGCAAAACTTCACATAAACGGAAAAATTGATGTCCGGTGGAGAAAGGTCCACATCAAAAAGTGATGCAATTGTCCGATGTGATAGACGGTTTTGATCCAGAACTGCGCAGGGAGACACTCAAAAAACGCATAGCGGTAATTTCCATAGGTTCCATAGAACAGCATGGCGCGCATCTTCCCGTGTCCACTGATGCGGATTTGGCGCAGGAGATTTCAAAACGGTTGTGCAAAAAAACCGGATACCTTCTTTTGCCTCCCATACAGTACGGCGTTTCACGAGAACACGCTCCACTTTTCAATCTGAGTCTACGCCCATCCACACTGCGATCCATTGTACGCGACGTGGCAGTGTCCGCTGCAGCACTAGGGGTGCGCACTTTGTTCATCATAAACGGACACCATGGAAATCAGGATGCCCTAAAGGGTGTTGAAGAAATGACAAACAGAGCGTGCAAAATCAGGACGTTTGTATTTTCGTACTGGAAATTTATGGACAGGGGTTTTGATCATGCCGGACACATAGAGACCTCTCTGATGCTGGCAGTCTCAAAGAATACCAGGATGAGCCGGGCAATGAAAGGATACGAGCCCACAGGAGCTGAATTGGAGAAAGCCGCCAAATTAGCATCAAAATCGTTTGTTTCTGTTACAAAAAACGGCATATGGGGGGATCCAAGAAAAGCTACGGCAGCGGAGGGCAAAAAGATGCTTGATCTTATAACAGCCAATTTGGAAAAAAAATGCCGTGCGTGCGCTGGCAAATCCGCCTCATGACTGGATGAAATTTTAATATAATGGAGTTTTAGTGTGTATAACATGTCCGTTGATATGGCAGTAAAGGTACTTGATGAGAGCATTAACAAGATCGTTTTGGTAAAGCTCAAAGGCAACAAAACCATACGGGGCAAGCTGATGGGCTTTGATCAGCACATGAATCTCATACTGGACTCTTCTGAGGAATTGGGTGGAGAAAGCAACGCAATAACGCTTGGAACCATCGTAGTCAGGGGAGACAATGTTATAATGATATCCCCTCCACCTGGTGAATAACCAATGGTAAAGGGCACCACCTCCATGGGTGGTTATACAAAGAAAAAAGTCCACATTCGCTGCAGACGCTGCGGCAGGAACGCTTTTCACAAACGTCATTTGCGCTGCGCAAGCTGCGGCTATCCGGACGCAAAGATTAGAAAGTATTCATGGGTAAAATGGTACACCTAGCATGCAAGAGCTCGCATTTTTACTGACGGGCTTGGCTGGAGCAGCATCTGCTGTAGCATTTGCAAAATTTCCAAGAAATACGCCAGCACTCAAAATCATAGGTGCAAATCCGCGCATACAAAAAGAAATTGCATACATGGAAGTCGAGCGGGACATACTTGTGAAAACCGTATCAAGACTTTACCAACATGATGCCAAAGTGGATGGAGAAAAACGCGGCAAACTGCTTTCAAAATACCAGCACCAGCTTGGCATAGTTTTGGCAAGAATTGAAAAATTAGAGATTGCAAGCAAACATCCGGACATGGGTCCGATAGGCGACGGACTTGTCACTCTAATGGATCAAAAGCTTTCAGCTTTGGATGAAAAACTGCACGAGATATCCTCAAAGATTTCCGCAACATCGATACAAACAGAAGCATATGAGAGATCATCCAGTAAAGAATCCAAACCGCGCATTCATGTTCCCAAAATATCCAGCATCCAACAGGAAAAAATTTCCCAGATGGAAAATGTACGCAGCCGCGTGGAGATTACCACCCTTACTCCTCTTGCAAAAAGATCCCAGTCTTTTGTTCCACCAGAACCTAAAATTCAAACGACACAGACTGCTATGCAGCAATCAGAGCTAAAAACAGAATACAGGCCAGTTATTGATACGCCAAGACCGGACATATCAAAACCTGCTCCAAAACCAGAATACACTCCAGCGCAGCAGAGTGTGGATATTCCAAAGCAGGAACCGCTGATAACGCCTCCAAAAGTGATCCAGGATCTGACTCCAGAACAGGATGCTGATTTGGAGGATACATCGGATCTTGACAAACTCAAAAAAGACATCATGAAGACTTTGGAAAAATTAGACCAGGTAGAGGTGGAATAGACGTCTTTTGATGGTGCCTTTGAGGCATTATCAGCTGATGCTTTAAAGCTAGTAAAGAACAATCAGGTACTAGGTCTTGGCAGCGGAAGGGCAGCCACAGCGTTTGTGCTAGCTCTTGGCAAATACTGTAAAAAAAATAACATCTCCGTATATGGTGTGCCAACATCCATGCAAATTGCACAAGTTGCAAAATCATGCGGCATACCGCTTTTGGCCTCAGGCATGGTGGATACGGTTTTTGACGGGGCAGATCAGATAGATTCGCACGGGTATCTGATCAAAGGCGGAGGCGGCGCCCTGTTGCGCGAGAATATTCTTGCAAGCTCTGCACAGAAAATAGTCATCATGGCGGATCACACAAAGTTTTCCAAATATCTGAACAAAAGCGTGCCAGTGGAGATACATCCTTTTGCAAAATATACAGCAGATACTGTGATTAAAAAAATGGGCGGCAAACCCGTTTTGCGCACACTTGATCGTGGATATCCGTTTATCACTGAAAATGGAAATTTAATACTAGACTGTGACTTTGGCACGATAAAAACTCCCGCGTTACTTTCCAGAAAAATTTCCACAGTAGCCGGCGTGGCCGAAGTTGGAATATTTTTGCGCAAACCTGACATTATTTACAAGGCAAAGATGGGTGGTAAATTTGAAAAAATCAGGATTGCAAAATAGTGCGCGGTACGAGTTTGCCGTGTCCTAATTTTCCCACGATCTCAAAGTTTTCTGCAACAAGACTTCCTCGTACGATTGTTTTTACGGGCCAACCCCTTAGGTTCCATCCCTCGTATACGGTATAATCTGAAAATCCTCCGAATATCTCACTGGATACTTTGTTTTCAAGTTTCATATCCAGTATGGCAATATCTGCATCAGCACCCACAGATATGGTGCCCTTGCCTGGTGCAAGCGAGAATATTTTGGCAGCGTTGGTGCTGGTAAGATTTACAAGCCTTTCAAGCGAGAGTTTTCCCTCGTTTACCCCCATGCTGGCAAGAACCGGCAGGGACGTACCTATTCCAGGAAATCCTGCAAGGGCTCCCCACACGCCCTCCTCGTGGGTCCCATCTAGTTTTGATTTTATCCGGTTTGCAACATGATCCGTGCCTATGGTGTTAATTTCGCCAGAGCATACGGCATTCCATACAGCATCCTGATCTTTTCGAGTTCTAATCGGAGGCATTACCTTTGCAAGATAGCCTGTCTGACTCTCATGGGAGAGTGCCAGATAGTGCGGGCATGTCTCTACGAATATTTTTGTTCCAAGATTACGCTCTGCACGTATTTTTTCCAATGCCGCAGCTGATCCTATATGTACAAAATACAGAATACAGCCGTGCTTTCTTGCCATGGCTGAAACGCGGCCTATGGCTTTTGCCTCGTATTCAGGAGAGCGGCTCTCAGACCATGCCGCAAGTCCATCCTGATTTTTTTCTCTTGCAGTTTTTATTCCGCAAGAGCACGACTCGTAATCTTCTGCATGAACAAGTACCGGACATCCCAGTTTTGCAGCATTTGCAACCACACGATCGACAATTTCATCTGTAACTTCCACCCGAGCTTCTACCAGCTTTGATGAACCCGGTTTCATGTCCATGTAGACGTGTCCGATTTCCGATCCAAGATTCATGTACAGTTTGAATGATGTAATTTGGGATTTTATGCAATAATCCATCTCTTCGGCCTGTTCAAGATCAAATATCGACGCATGGACTGCATAATCTACGTAATGTTTTTCCAAGCTTGCCTTTAGCTGCTCGTTTAATAATTTTTTATACGATCCTCCCAATCGGAGCATGCGCATCATTGTTGTTACCCCGCCTATTGCAGCTGCATGCGATTCTGTTGCCGCAGCCCGGTCAATTGGAGAGTAAACTCCGTAATGTACGTGAGTGTCAATTGCTCCAGGTATTGCAACCAGTCCGTTTGTCCTGATCTTTTGGTCGCACTGGGGTTCGTCTATCGTAATAGCGGAAATTTTTTCATCGTTTATGATGATATTTCTCTCCATTATTCCGGAAGGAGTTACAACGTGGGCGCCTGAAACTATCATATCGTATGTGACCATGCCGTGTTGTACGCAATCTGTGTTATTAATGGCACGGGCATATATTACACAGGTTTTAGAATTTACAGCATCTAGTTGTACATGTTGCTTAGAATATCATCAAGTTTCGATTTGATCATTCCTTTAGAATAATTAGTAAATCTAGCGGGATGTATTGTGGATAATACGGGAATATTATCTTCAGACCACGTTGTTTTAGAGTATATTTCTCGTTTATTCTTATTATACGGTTCATAACAAATTTCTTTTTTTATCATGTCGTTATTTTTATTTAATCTATGAAATGTATCAATACCTGTAATCAACAATAATTTTGGTTTTATTTTCTTTATTCCTTCAACTGTTTTATCATAACAATATGATTCAAGATCTTTTTTTGTTTTTTTATCTGATTTAAATTTGCTATTCCATACTCCAATATTTTTACTGCGATAAAATAAAATTTGCATTCTAACAGATTCGTCTAATATTTTATAATGATATGGTGCAAATATGTCTAAAAGTTTTGTAAAAAAGTTTGAACAATTGTAAATGCAATTATTATTTTTCATAGTATTAAATTCTCCGTTTTCATACTGATTATACTGCGGATAATATTTAAAATCTTCATCACCTCCGGGATTTAGAGTTATAATCATCACTAGAGGATTTTCATGCACTGGTGATGAAAAAATGTTAAAACCATGTTTTAATTGCGTACGTTTATTTTTTTTCCAATCATTAAACACTTCTTCATTTAATTTTTTGGCCCATTCTTCAACACTCGTGTAAAATGAAATATGATGAGATTATTTGTATCTTTAGCCACACGCAAAAGTTCGTGAGCTAAAAATAGTCTCAATCCAATAGTACAGAGATGGTTAGATGCTCATGAACATTGGCGTGTCGCTATTATAGTGTATTCAAGAGGCACGTAATGATTAAAAACGCCTGTAACCGCACGTTTTCTCATGGGCCAGTGGTTTAGTGGTATAATGCCGCGTTCGCAACGCGGAAGTCGAGGGTTCAATTCCCTCCTGGTCCACCAAAAGTTATACATTACCAAATGTAACGGTGTTTACTCATGAAGGTATTCAACGGGAAAAAAGCGGCCGAAGACTATATGTCCGCCCATACGCTTGCATTTTCCACGCCAGAGCTGACTCTTACAAGATTTGCCTTTTGGCTTGGGGACATAATACCGGATCCGACAGACAAGGATTCAACCATGCCAAGACTGTATTCGTATGTTGATGAGAAAGATTTTGCCCCCGCCAACATTATTGACGATGATACCTATGTTCCCAGCGGCGCTGTCAGACAGTCAAGTGCATACGGCAGCACCCGCAGTACTGCAGAAGGCGAATCCAGATTTTGTGGAGAATGCGGTATAAAAATATCATCAACTGCAAAATTTTGTACCGAATGCGGTACAACGCAAGATTAGACTTTTGTTCCACATGATGTGCAGAATTTTGCCCCCGCACGTAGATTTGAACCGCACGAAGAACACGCATTGGCAGATGGCTGTTGTTGCGGTACAAGTGACGGATCCGGCGATGGAAGTGTTCCCAGATCGTTAAATTCCTGGTTTGCCGACACTATTCCAGGTGGCCCTCCAACAGGATTGTCGCTTGATCCAACCCTAGGCTGCATTCCTCCCGGCATCGTCCCAGGAGATCCCATACCTGGCATCAGTCCAGGTGATTGTGTTCCTCCCAGAGCCTGACCTTTGGACATTTTATCAATTGTTTTTTTAAGTTCCAAAACTACCTTTACTGAGAGAAATTCCAGTGCAGAATAAGCCACCACATAATCCCCAAGCTTTGCAAAAAATTCCTTTTCTCCGATTTTGCCGTTTTTATACAGATTGTTCATGTCAAGAAAGGATTCGTAATAACTCTGCGAGTCCGTAAATAGACTGTCCAGTTTTTCAGTTAACAGATTTAGCGTATCCACTTCTCCAAGAGACATGGTGTATCATTCATACTAGCGATATTAAACGGTTTTGAAAAAGTTCCAATATGCGGTCTAGAGAGCTTTATCTATCATCTTTTTGTAGGAATCTTTGGATGAAGCTCCCACGTTTTGTGCTATAATTTCCCCTTTGCTGAACAGCATGAGTGTGGGTATGCTAAATACGCTGTATTTGGAGGCCACTTCGCCTGCCTCATCCACGTTTACTTTGATAAAGTTTACCTTGCCATCATACTCGCCTGCAAGTTCCTCCACTACAGGACTCACCATTCTGCACGGACCGCACCATTCGGCCCAAAAGTCAACAAATACGGGCATTGGGGAATCCAAGACTTTGGATTGCCATTCTGCAGGAGTGGTAACTTTTTCTAGAGCCATATTCACCATGTGGTAAATACGCCCTAAAAGTGTTAAGAATTATCAAACGTACATGGCGTCAAATTAAATCCTCATGCGTTCAAGTTGAAAATATACATAAAGGTGTAATATACTAGCCTATCTATGAGTTCAGAGCTACGGATGAAAAAACTTCGCGGTTCTGGCGGTTATATCATGGCCTCACTGACCGATGAACAGCAAAGCAAGGGTAATCTTGGAGGTCCTGATCTGTTTTTGGCTCCCATTGGCAGGCTTCCAAACGAATCTATTTCAAAATATTTTTGCAATACATGTGAAAAAGAGATGCAAGGATGCCCTGAAATTGAGTATGAAAATCCAAACGAGGAAGTTGCAGATAATTTGGTTCTAGCCGAACGCGGTAAATATTCCTGCACCGAATGCGGAACGACTATTGCAGAATACCGTCAGTTTGTAAAACCCGACGAGGCAGGAGATATCGGAATGGCAAAACCGCAGGAACAGCAGACTGTTGTCACACGTCAGGAAAAAATTTCCACAGTACCTGACGCCGTAAGCGGTGAGATAAAACCAATTGGCGGTATGACAGTATACGACGAATCTGGAATAAAAATTGGCAGTGCCGGACAAATTGGCATAGATGATGCCAAATCCCTAGTGTTGTCAATTGACAAAGATGATGGAACAGTCGTGACCGTACCGTGGTCACAGGTAAAAAAAGTTGGGGAAATAATTCTATTAAAAAGCGCAGACGATGATGCTGTAAAATCCACTGACGGATGTCCAGAATGCGGTAAATCAAACAAGTCTGGCTCAAAGTTTTGCGAACAGTGCGGCAGTAAAATTTAGACAAAGTGATTACAATGGTTGCAAACATACTATCCAACAAGGTGGTAAGGGATTTGTGCATCACACTTGCAGGTCTTGCGGTGGTATGGCTACTTTTACAGGTAACGCTTGGAGTTACAAATCCGTTTTATGTGGTTTCAAGCGGAAGTATGGTTCCAGAATTGGAAATAAACGACATTATCATAGTACAGGGAAAGAATCCAATAACAGAAGTTAAAATCGGCGACATTATTGTATTTGACAGGCCTTCGGATCATGAAAGAGTCATAGTTCACAGGGTCAAATCGATAACAAACGAAAATCCCGTAGAATTGAGAACAAAAGGGGATGCAAATTCAGCGTCAATTCCCGGCACCGATTATCCGATAACAGAAGATGAGTATATCGGAACCGTGATTTTTACCGTGCCCCAGCTTGGATATGTGACAAAAATACTCATGCCCCCTACAAACTATATCATCATGGCCATAATCATATCCATAATGGTTGCAAAACATTTTTTCGACAAAAAATCAAAAAACAAAAAAGCCATAATGGAAAATTTTGCAGATAACATAAATGATGATGAAAAACCTAAAGACGGTTTGGATAATACCACCCGCGATGCAGTGTTTGATGAAAAACCCGACGATCCTCCAAAAAAAGAAGATTCAGATTCTGAGAAAAATGTCTAGATAATGTGTAAAATAATTGCATGTTGGCGATAATTAGCCAGACTGAACATGCAAGTTTACAAAACTGCGCCTAGATTATCTTAAAGACGCGCTTGAAATAATCCGAGTTTTCCTTGGGTTCTACCGTATCGTTTTTGACCTGGGCGAGTTTTTTTGCCAAATTCATTTTATATCCAAGCTGCATCTGTCTTGCAATCTGTATTCTTTGCGCCTGTGGAGATCCTGCTCCGTGCATTGATTCGGTAAGATATCCCACGGCGTTGCGCCCAAGCGTCATGTTTTCAATCAGCCGCAGTATTCTTATACGGTTTTCCACGTCAACTCCCTCCCTGCCGGCAAGATATTTTTTCAGCATTGGACCCGATTCTGGATGTCTAAAATCTTTTTCCGACGGCAGTGTTACCATGAGACCTCCTGCTATATCCTGTGCAAGCCTGCTGATTTCATACGGGAACCGCGTTACGTTATGTTTGCACACCTGTGCGAGGAGGTTATCGTTCATATATACGCCGGATTTTGTCTTGAATGCCTGATATGAGGATGCAATTCCGGCTGCAAATATCGTCTCGTTTAGGTGGGTCATCTCTACAAGTTTGTCCTTTATGTGGGATGCTTTTGCAACTCCGTTATAGTCAGCTATTGTTGCAGCAGCCCCGATAAGCACATCGCCAAGTCCGGTCTTGCAGACATAACTGCGACGGTGATAGCACGTAAACCTGTCAATTAGCATGGATGCGTATTCGTGCTCTCCGTACATGAATATCAGCTCATTTGGTATAAACACCCTCTCTAAAATGATCATCGCCTCCTGTCCGCTGTACATTGCGTTGCCCGAATCAATATCGCCATCTTCCATGCTGCGCGTATCACACGATTGTCTTCCGTAAATGTACGTGATGCCTTTGGCGTCGGCAGGTATCGCACCCACAATCGCATAATCTTTGTCCGCCTCTGAGAGGTTCATCGTCGGCATTAGGATTATCCAGTGCGAATTTATGCATCCGGTCTGGTGCGCCTTTGCACCCGTAACATACACACCCTTGTCGGTTTTTTCAACAACGTGAACAAACAGATCGGGGTCAGCCTGCTCGGACGGTCCCTTGCCCCGGTCTCCCTTTGGATCCGTCATGGCGCCTCCGATGACAAAGTTGCCCTCGTGCATTATTTTTACAAAAGCTAGAAATTTTTTGTGATAGTCTGTTCCGTGTTTTTCATCAATCTCAAATGTTGTAGAATGCAGTGAATTGAGCGCATCCATTCCCACGCAACGCTGAAAACAGGTGGCAGTGTTTTGGCCAAGCTTGCGCTGCATCTTGTTTTGCATTACCAAATCTTCTGCGCTCTCGGCAATGTGCAAAAACCGGCTTATTTTCTTGCCCGTCATGGCAGATGTGGCAGATGCCAGATCTTCCTCGCGAACCGCCAAATCGTACGTCTCGGCCACGGCGTTTATTGAAGGACGTATCATGGGGTGATCCACTGGCTCTTTTACCAGCTCGCCAAAAAGATAGATTTTGAGGTTTCTTCCGCGCAGACTCTGGATGTAATCCTCGCCGGTTCTAATCGCCATGTATTATAATGGGGAGCTGGTGTTATAAATTTTAAACCATATTCCATGTACGAGATCACATCATGCCTAAAATTTATGCAATAAATGAAGATGTATGCACAAAATAGCACGAGGTACTGACCTCATACTATTCTATAATCCGATGCGCACGTCCAGCGCCCTGCAGCCCCGTCCTTTTTCAAGAACCAGTACGGGATTCATGTCCAGTTCCCGTATATCCAAATCCGTTACCAGCTGTGAGAGCCTCTGTATGCATTCAGAAAGTGATGCAATATCGGATGGTTTTTCTCCGCGCACGCCCTGCAGCAGCTTTGAGGCCTTTAGCGAGTGAACCATCTCGTGCGATTCAGCATCCGAGACGGGAGCAAGTTTGAACGTGACATCTTTGAGAACCTCTACGTATATTCCGCCCATTCCAAGCATTACCACCTGGCCCAGCCCCGGTTCCAGCTTTGATCCTATTATCATCTCCTTGCCGCCTTTGACCATCTCTACTACAAGAACGCCTTTAATTTCGGCCTTTGAATTGTATTTTTTGGCATTTTTTGTAATGCGTCCAAATGCGGATTTTATCTCGTTGGGGTTTTGCAGGTTTACCTCCACACCTCCCGCATCTGACTTGTGAATTATTTGCGGTGAGACTATCTTCATGACCACCGGATATCCTATTGATTTTGCAGCCTTTAGCGCGTCTGCGGCGTTTTTGGCAAGCCTGCTCTTTGGAATAGGCATGCCGTACGCTTTTAGGATCTGCTGCCCCTCCTCTTCTAGCAGGCTTGTTCTGCCCTGTTTTCTGGCGTTTTCAATAATTTCTTTTGCCACAGCGATTTTGACTGGGAATTTTTTCACCCGGCCAGGTTTGGAGTTGGACCATTGTGAAAAACGCAGCATGGTTCCCAGTGCGTGTATTGCCCGCTCAGCATACGGATAATACGGCACTCCGCCAGATGCCAAAATTTCTTTATTTTTTATGCCCTCGTCAAGTCCCATAAGGCTTGCAAGCATTGTTTTTTTATGTTTTTTTGCCATTTTTACAACAACCTCTGCTAGCTTGTCATAGTCGAGCGTTGCTGACGGCGTGCACATTGTAATGACGGATCCTACGTTTTTATGCCGCAGTACCTTGTCCAATACGTTTTCAAACCGGACATAATCTGCATCGCCCACAATGTCAACAGGATTGCGTGAGCTGCCCCAGGGAGGAATTACTGAATCAATTTGCTTGCGTATGCTGTCTATTTTTGCCATCTTTATTCCAAGTTTGGAGCATGAATCCGTGGAGATTATTGCCGGACCGCCCGCGTTTGAAACTATGACAAGATCGCCTTTTCTTGGAAGCGGCTGTTTTGAAAACGCCGTGGCATAATCAAAGAGCTCCTCCATTGTGTCAACCCGTATTGCTCCGGACTGACGCAGCAGTGCATCATAGGTTTCATCAGAACCCATGAGGGCGCCCGTATGCGACATTGCAGCCTTTGCACCTTCAGGACTGCGCCCTGATTTTAATACAAGAACCGGTTTTTTAAGATCCCGCGTCAGATGCCGGCACACCTTTAGAAATTCCTGGCCGTTGCCCATATCCTCCAGATACATTACGATTACCTTTGTCTGCTTGTGCTCTGCAAGCATGTGCAGCATGTCTACCTCACTCATCTGCGCCTTGTTTCCCATGCTGATTACTGCCGAGAATCCAATTCCCTGTGCGCTTGCATCCTCTACGAGTGCGGCGCATATGGCCCCACTCTGTGAGATTAGTGCAATTTGACCGGACTTTGGAGTGATCTTTAAAAATGTGGAATTCATCATTGTTTTCGGATCAAGGTTCATCACGCCAAGACAGTTTGGTCCGACCAAACTGATGCCGTATTTTTTTGCAATCTCTTTTAGTTTTAATTCCAGTTTTGTGCCCTCTTTGTCCACTTCCTTGAATCCAGCCGTAATTACGATGGCACCCTTTATTCCTTTTTTACCGCATTCTTCCAGCACATACGGAACGATGGTGTTTTTTGTTACAATGACGGCAAGGTCTATCTTTTTTGGAACCTCTAGAACGGATTTGTACGCCTTTATGCCAAAGACTTTGGGTCGGCTTGGGCTTATCGGGTATATCGGTCCCTTGTATCCTTTGATGATGTTACTTGTGATTGCACGGCCGACACTGCCTGCTTTGTCAGATGCCCCCACTACGGCTATTGATTTTGGGGAGAGGATGGATGTGGACATTACATCTAGTCTGCCTTTGTAATTTACATAATAATCTAACCATGATCCGTGAGGATACCTGCATGATTGGCCGTAAAATGGGGAAAGTCATTGCTTTTGTTTGAAGAGTCCGGTAATCCTAGCTGCTACGTTTGCCGTCGCAAAGTATACTGCCGCAGAGAGAAGATTCGAGACGATTGATGCCGCATACGGATCAAATCCAAGCTCTAAAAAATAATAGTGTGTCGTCCATCTCATGACCGCGTATACTGCCTCTGCCACTCCCATGGACGTTATGAGTTTGACAATATTGCTCCTAATTGATTGGACATCCCCGGTCCTGCGGTTCAGCATATAGTATGCAAATGAAAACATTCCAAAGTATGCAGCATAATCGGCCACTAGTGCAGCCGTGGCGTTTACGTGATGGGTTGTATCAGAAGCGTAATGTGCTACGGCAGTGGACAATACAAACGCCACCACAAAGCTGGCAAACATGCTAGCGTTGAACCGTTTTGACTTGCTCCAGTCTGCAATATGCACTCTATCCATATAGTATCAGGCAGTTTTAATCATATATTATGAATTGTTTATTTTTGTTTGTTGACAAACGCAGTCATGCGGTTTTTGCGATCCTCATGTGTAAAACAGTTGCGCCACGCCAAAAGTTCCAAACCAAGACCGGTTTCCAAATCCGCGTTTCTTCCGTGGTTTATTGCAGTCTTTGACATTTGAACTCCGATTGCAGAGTTTTTGGCAATAGCTTTTGCCATGTTTGTAGCCTCTTCCATGAGGGACTCGTGCGGATACACGTGGTTTACAAGTCCAATCTCTTTAGCTTCTGCCGCTTTTATTATCTTGCCTGTATAGACCAGTTCTTTTGCTTTTGCAATGCCAACGATTCTCATCAGGCGCTGTGTTCCCCCCCATCCTGGCGGGATGCCTATTGTAACCTCAGGCTGTCCCATTTTTGCCGTATCTGCGGCAAGCCGTATGTCGCATGAAAGTGCAAGCTCACATCCTCCGCCGAGTGCAAAACCGTTTACCGCCGCGATTGTAGGCTGTTTTACTCTCTCAACTGTAGCTGTAACCAGCTGTCCCAATTTTGCATATTCTACTGATTCATCCGGCGTGATTTCAGACATGTATTCAATATCGGCTCCAGCAGAGAACGCTTTTTCTCCGGATCCGGTTATAATTATCACCTTTACGTCATCGTTGGTTCCCAAATCCTTGAAAACTGTTACAATTTCTTTTGCCACGTCCGTATTCATGGCGTTTAGTTTTTCAGGACGGTTGATTGTTACCGTACAGACTCCTTCAGATATGGAGGTGGTTATGAGTGACACTATGGACTGCGATTTTTGAACCGTTGATAAATGTTTTCAAATAGCGCGGCGCTTCCAGCCCCGACGCAGGATCCTTGCCGTTTCAGAGCCGGTTTTCAGAGATACCCCGCTGCCGGCCCTCACTGTTCCAATCCGAACCAGACAGGCGCGGTGTTTTGCAGCCAATCTGAATATTGCAGGCCATTGTTTTTGCGGTGCCGTAAAGACAATTTCATACTCTTCGCCGCCGTAAAACAAAAGATTATCCTGTGCTATACGGTGTTTTTTTGCAAACTCTGCAAGACCGGGCGGGATTTGAATTTTTTCCAGCAAAAACTGTTTTCCGCTGGCCCCTGCCAGCTCGTGCAGCGAGACGGCCAATCCATCGCTTGAATCAATCGAGGAGCTAAAACGTTCAGCAGATGCTGCGCCAAAATCCAGCCGTGCATCAGGTCTGCAAAACGCCTTTTTTGCCCGAATCTCAAACAATCCGGCCGGTTTTTTTCCAGACATCATCAAATGTAGTCCGGCAGCCGAATAACCAAACCGTCCGGTGACAAATATTCCGTCCCCAATTTTTGCCCCTCCACGGCCAACCGGATTTTTTGAGGGTCCAAAGAGGCAGACGCTTATTGACAGCTCGCCAAAGCTTGTATCGCCGCCAAGCATCCTAATTTTGAATTTTTTAGACGCATCGGCAATGCCGCGTGCCGTCTCTTTGATGGATTTTACATCATACGAGGGCGGCACCGTTACAGAGACGACCCCAAACCGCGGCCTTGTCCCCTTTGCTGCAAAATCGCTCACACATGAGATGACGCTCTTTCTTGCCGCATCATACGGTCTCATTCCCTTTGGAACATCAGAGGAGGAAGTTATCGTGTCAACTGCCACGGCGATGCCTTCTGCGCCCATCCGCGCATATTCGATATCATTTTCTGATCCGGTAATCCCGAATGCATGCCTCATAATTCCGGTTATGAGATCCTCGTCAGCTAGCAGCTGCCTCTAGCACCGTCCTTTTGGTATTTGCCGCAAGTTCTGCAGACTTTGCTGCATCGTTGGATTCAGCTGACACGCGTATGACATCCTCGGTGTTGGATGCGCGCACCAGCACCCAGCTGTCCGCATCAACGATTCCCTTTATCCCGTCAAGTGTAATTACTTTGTACTGTTTTTGCATAATGCTCGCAACCTTTGCAAGAGTCTCTCCGTGCATTGATGATTTTACCGCCACTTTTTCCCTTCTCTGGCTGTATTTTGAAACCGCATCAACTATAGAGCGCACCTGTTTGTAATCCATGGTTGCAGCAAAACCTGCCGCAAGTATGCCGTCTCGGCAATAGTTAAACTCGGGCAGAATAAATCCCCCGCTGCTTCCCTCGCCGCCGGCCCGCGCTCCGGTTCTGTGCATCTCTTCGACTACGTTTGCCTCCCCCACTCTGGAGCGTGTCAGCTCAGCACCACCTTCGAGAATAATTTTTTCAACTGCAATACTTGTATCAATGCTCAATGTGAATTTCCTTATTCCCAAATCCAGAGCTTTTGCAACACCCAACGCAAGTGTTGCATCTGGGGACTGTTTTTTTCCATCCACCACCAACACCATTCTGTCCCCGTCAAGATCAAATGCAAAGCCTAACCCGTACTTTGAGCTGGCATCTACAAGTTTGTTTAGAGGATCCGCTGTGGGATCCGGACCGCGTTCTGTATTGGAAAGATCTTCGTTTATTGTATGCACCGTACATCCGAGTTTTTTCAACAATTCCGGAGCCGTTTTTGCCGCAGCGCCTCCTCCAATGTCCACCACCACCTCGTTGTCGCATGTATCTGCAATCATTTTTGCAGCATTGTCCACATACAGGGAATCAAGCGGGAACACTGAACCGTGTTTTATCTTTGAGATGTGCTGTTTTGTATCTATGGTGCGCAACTGCTCTGAGTTTATTCCCCACCCATTTATTATGAATTTGAGACCGTTCCATTCTAACGGATTGTGCGAGGATGTAACAACCACTCCGGCACCGCATCTTCTTGCCTCCCAAAAGACCACGGGGGTTGGAGTAATTCCCAAATCTAGCACGTCTGTTCCGTTTTGCATCATGGCAGCGCACGCTGCCTCTTTTAACATGGCACCGCTTGGCCTTGTATCCTGTGCGATCACGCATTTTGAATTGGTAAACGTGCAAAAATTACTGCAAAATTCCATCACGTCTGCAATGGAGAGATCCTCACCAACGATACCGCGTATTCCAGAGATGGTTTTCTTCATTCGATTTTATCCACAAAGGTTTTTTATAAACTCTAACCAACTTTGGCTGCGCCTCGGTAGCTCAGTCCGGTAGAGCGAACGCTTCGTAAGCGTTAGGTCGTGGGTTCAGATCCCACTCGAGGCTTTAATCAGATTCAATATCCGCTTGTAGATCTTTGGGGAGACCAACCCACCATTCGTTAGAATTACCGCTATGCACTGTAAATTATTAAATTTGTTCCTTTATAGATCTATCGGTGCGTCCACAGCTGACAATAATGGGTTAGAATTATACAATAATTTTCATCCGGCAGAAGATTTTGCCGCCTTCGATCGCTGTTTTTTTCTGTACAAAATAATACCCAAAGCTCCGCCGGCACATATCCAAAATATCGGCCAACCAAACTCGGATTTTTGCGGAATTAACGTGGTAAATGACAGAATTGTCCCTCCAATTAGCGCCAATCCCACCAGTTCAAGTGCTTTACCCATGAGGGGTTGTTTATACGCATATACTAAAAAGTTATATCTTTTTTTAATTACCCGTAATCATGGGGAAATATGCCATGGTAATGCTGGCGTTTTTGATCGCCGGCATGATAATAGCTGCCACATCAAAACAGTTCAACATCCCAATGTTCTATACGATGCTTGCCGGCTCCGTAGGAGTCATAGGATACACCACGTGGCACAACAGAAAAGAGCACCAGCGTATTAAAAGAGAAAGACGAAAATCAAAAAAATAGTCTACATTTCTAGTCCAAAAGATTCTGCAATCTCGGAAAATTTCACATATTGTTCCAAATATGTGGAACCGCGTTCGGTTATTACAAAAGTATTTTTGCCATCGTACGTGATCTTTGAGATGAGACCTGTGCCGATCAGATTTTCAGTCAGTTTTGAGAGACGCGAATGCGACAGGTTTGCCTTTGAGAGCAGTACGGTTGGTTTTATTCCATTCATCCCTGAATTTTTTGTCAGTGATAAAAGATCAGCTACTATCATCATGTGGGTACGATTTGCCATGGGTATAGTACATTCATCATTATTAATATACCTAGTGCATTATACGGATTCACAATGGCAGATAATGCAATCAAATGGAGGGATGATCTGCTTGGTGTGGCGTACAGGTATTACGATCTAAGGATGAATATCGTACCGCTGTTTGATGTAATGTCCAAAGTTACCGAGATGTGGAATGATACCTGCCACTGGTGGATCGATCACAGTATAAGGGCCCGGTTTATAGAATCCGGCGAAAAATACTGGTTTGCGATAGGTTCTGAATCCACAAGACCGGACACCAACGTCTTTTTGTGCAAAGAGCTTCCAATATCGGAAAACTATGAACGGTTCAAAAAAGGCCACGACGGGGAAGCGTATTTGAGACTTGGCACGTATGCAAAAAAATATTTCAAAGATTCAAAAGATGATGCCATATGCGACTGCGAACACGACCAAGATGATCACGACGAGAATGATTATTCATGTCTGTACGAGGACTGCAAGTGTTCAAAGTTTGAGAGCTTTCAGGTCAGGTTGCACAAACGCAAGAAAACCGTTACGGATATAAAATTTCTCCATGAAGATGATGTTAAAGACGACCCGCTCGCATGGAACTGTTTAAACTCAAAAAAGTACTCTGCCGAAAAAAACGACTATACCCGTACGTGATCCCCAGGATAATGATCAGATATCATTTTCGAATAACACTTGCCGCACAGCGGTCCCTTTGTGTTCCATTTTTCCATGGGCATGAATTTTTGTGCAATGTTTCCTCCGCAAGATGCGCATTTTTCGGTCATTCAAACCGTTTTTTGATCTCACATATAAAAATGATCAGGGCAATAATTGTGAAAAAACCGATTGTTAAATATTAGTTGTTTTTTTACTAGCTTTGGTAGCGTGTCTGACCCGTGTAAATCTCCTGCAAGTTTTTTACGCGGTTCGACGCCTGCCAATTTTTATAAAGGTGAGAGAGGGAGTTGAACCCCCTTGGATAAGCTTTGCAGGCTCACGCATGACCGTTCTGCCACCTCACCGAAGTGTGTATGCCAGCTTTACAATTAAACCGTTATGTTTTCAGAATGTTTCTTGAGGCAAGTTTGATGTCCTCAGCTTTTACGGTTCTGCGGCCTGCGTGTTCGCACAAATCCACCGCACTCTTTGCCACCTCAAAAGCCACTTCTTCGGTTATGCGGCGCAGCTCCTCAGCTGATTCTTCGCTTATACGGTGGGCGCCGGAACTTTTGAGCAGCCGGTACATTGGAAGCAATCCAAACTCTGAGGATTTCATAACATGTGTTTCACAATGTAAATTAAAATCAAAATATAAAAAAATACGACAAACGGGGCGATTTATACAGACCACACACATGCTGAAAATTAACATGGTTTACGGCGCTCTCATGTATGATACACACGTTCATCTGACCGATCCAGAGTATGCTGCATACATTGACGCTGTAGTATATGGCATGAAAAAAACGCGCACTGCCGCCTGCTGTGTTTCCATGGACGAGTCAGATTCTGCACGGACGATGGATCTTGCGGACAGGTATGAAATGATTCTTGCGTTTGTAGGGGTGCATCCGGAAAATGCATCCGGGGGAGCGGGCAATCTTTTGCGCATGATCGATGAGAATACAGAACGCATAGCAGGGATAGGGGAGATTGGTCTTGATCCCACGCTGGCCAAGGATGAAACAGAATACGCGCAACAAAGATGCGTATTTGATGAATTTTTAATGGCGGCAGAAAAACACCGCAAACCGGTATCAATTCATTCAAGAAAGAGTGTGGATGATGTACTAGATGTTCTCTCCACCCATTCGGTGCGTTCTGCCTGTCTGCACTGGTATGACGGAAACAAAAAACAGCTGCGGCGCGCAGTGGATGCAGGACTGTATTTGGGATTCGGTCCGGTCATGGTGTATGCTAATGATAAAAAAAGCCTGCTTGCAAAAACTCCCACAGACCGCATACTTGTCGAAACTGACGGTCCGGTCAGATTTTCAAGATGTTTTGGTGCAAGATCCGGCCAGGTCTCGTTTATTCCAAGCGTCATATATGCAGCATCACAAGCTTTGGATTTGACGTACGAGGAGACAGAGTGTATTTTATTGGAAAATTCTGGGCGTTTTTTGGGCAAATCCCAAGTAGCCGTATAGCTTTAAAACACCCTAGCGGATGCATTATTTTTATGGACAGAATAAGAAAAATATCCTTTGAAGTGCTAAAGGATCACAGATCGAATTTTGGCACAAACTTTGATGAAAACAAGGCAGCTCTTGAATCTCTGGCCATTATACGCTCAAAGAGCCTGAAAAACAAAATTAGCGGACGCATAACACGGGCGGTCAAAAGAGAGATCTTTGAGGAGAAAGAGAGAGTAAAGCGTGAAACCGCATCGGTGGCCGAGAGAAAAACTGATTCAAAGCCCAGAACCGAAGAAGAATAGATCGTACGGTTCTAAAGGTTAATTTTCAGCGCAGTCTCACACATGTTTCATGATTAAAGTAAAAATGCTTGGCGGCGCAAAAAAAGCGTTTGGTGTTGACTGCATGGACGTTGACAAAGACGGAATTACCGTTGCAGATCTGCTTGATATTCTTGACGGGTTAAAACCCAAAGGCTCAGAGGGGATAGAGCCAAAAAACACCCTGGTTGCAATAAACGGATCAGAGATCTCAGTTCTTGGCGGAATGAGTGCTGTTATTCACAGCGGTGATACTGTAAGCATCATACCCGTGGTTCATGGAGGGGCGATAAAACTGCAGCGCGCCTCATTTGACATCAATGGTGCGCATCTGGAAGCGTACTGGATTGGACGCATAAAAGAAAATGCCGGATCATACATTGACAGGATTAGGGAAAACTTTCCAAAATTGCTCATACAGGCGGTTGCATCCGAATGCATACTTGGATATTCGCACGTTGAAAAAATTGCCGCAATTTCCCTTTTGGCGCGCAAAAACAATTCCCTGCTTGCAAAAAAATTGGAAACTGACATGCTTCTTCGGTTTGCTGCAACAACGCAAATTTCAGTGGCCATAGAGCACGCGGGTGCAAAATCAGGCGGCAGATTTGTTCTTGTGGCGGTAGGTTCTGCAGCGCAGTGCAAAAAACTGTACTTGGAGGTTTCAAAAGATGAGATCGGATGCTCTGCACCGGCGCGCATGGACGTTGCTAAAAAATTCAACATATCTGAAAAAGAAGAGGCAGCATGCGACGGCAGTCTGGAAGATGTGCTTGCAGAACACGCAGCCGTGCTAGTCTAGACGTTTTTGCCGACTCACGCTGAGTATGGCCGGCGCGCGCATAACTGAAATGCCGGTCCGTGCGCCAAGTATCTCAACTAGCACTATAAAATCGGCTTTTTCAAGCGATACTTTGTTTGGTATTTTTTCCGCAATTGCCGTAATAATATCGCGTGAAGAGAGTCCTGAATTGCGTTTTTCAATTGTAATGCGGTAAGAAGTATTTTCAGGTAGCAGATTTTTGGACATTTTCAGTACGTCAGATACGATTTGATCCTGTTTTGATTCAATCCACTCCATAATCGGTATCAGCCTCATCACATACCGCACCGCCCACGGCTCATCATCCACTATCTCACGCACGCGATTTACCACATTTTCCGGATCCAGTTCCGTCTCTACGGTTATTATTCCTGACATGGAGGTTGCCCTAGCGGATGAGCATTCATCCCCAAGATCGGCAAGAATATTTTCAATTTCCCCGCACGTGTCAGGCTCAAAATGCCTGGCGCACGTAACAATCAGTCCTGCCATGCATCCTGCACCTCTTTTGCACCTACTAGTCCCTCCCGCAGTATGCGCATTCCATCGCCTGTGGCATCTATTATGGTTGATTCTGTTCCCTGCACTGACCCTCCGTCAAGACCCACGTCCACATCCAACATATCGCACTGGCCGTATTTGATTGCAGAGGGGGCACCGGACACATTTGCGCTAGTACAGGCAAGCGGGCCGCACGATGTAAGAACAGCTTTGGCGCACTCTCCGGCCGGCACCCTGACTGCAACGGTGCCATCAAGATTCATTGTTTTTTCCATCCGCGGATCCAAAAGTTTTACCACCATTGTTACAGGTCCGGGCCAGAATTTATCGGCCAGCTTTTTGTGCCGCATATCAAACTGGCAAAATTTTTCAAGATCCTCATACGAGCCGGCAAGAACCGGCAGCCGTTTTGAAGCATCCCTGCCTTTGATTTCATACACGCGGTTTACCGCCTTGCTTTGATACGGGCTGCATCCTATTCCATAGACTGTATCGGTTGGAAATATTATCACGCCTCCAGAAGATACAGCCGTGCATGCTGCATTTATTCCGTCCGTACTGCATTTGTAAACAGTTTGCGCCACACGTACGTCCCGTACGGTTTTAATATAAATCCGTTCTAGGAAAAACAGTGGCATCAAATCCCGAACCGCAGGAAGTAAACGAATTTGAAGATGATTTTGTAGACGATGAATTTTAAATGCTCATGCCGTAATCTTCTGCAAAGCTGCTGAATTTTTGATATTCAAGAAGAAATTCTTTTCCCGTTCCGCTCACTTTGTACCTGCATGCCCCGTCCGAATTGGTCTGCTCAAGCAGCCCTTGTGAGACAAGCGTGTTTAGTATTCCCGATATGCGCGTATGCGGTATGTTTGCGCGCCTTACAAGTACGGTGACGCCAACGCCGCATTCATCCTCCATGCGATCCCTTGCCGTAAACAGAATATCCCCGATAACCCGTATGTTGGATCTGTGTTCTGTCATAGTAATTGATACGTAATCTTTGAATGTTTAGGGTATGATGATATCAAATGTACAAAAAAGATAAAAAAATTTGACATTCACGCCTAGCCGGATATTCTGCTGCGCAGTGTGACGCGTCCCACCGGTACGAACAGCAAAAGCAGGCCGGTAATTTTGATCAGCACTGAAATACTGTAAATGGTGGATTCTGGAAAGAGAACCGAATACCATGCGATAAATTCCCCAAGTGCTAGCATTAGAAGACCGCCTGCCACAAAAAATACGCTCTTATTTTTTGTGTCTGTATACGAGAGTATCGTTTCAATGGCGCCATATGTTAAGAGTATGAATGAGACCGAACGAAGCACGTGTTCGATGTGCGTTCCGGATATCAAAAGTGGAAACACGACAACGGAACGAAGTGCGCGGTTTTTTGGAAAAAATGATTTTATTCCGTGCGAGAATGCTATAAAAAAATATCCCACAGTCTGCACCGCTATTCCAAGAGCCTGCACCGATCTGTCTATGTGGCCCTGCTGTAGCACCAAATCTTCGGCAAGATATCCCATCCATATTACAAAAAATCCAATGCCAATGGACAAAAACGCCACGGACATGCGAAAAAGAACGGGGCTTCCAGTATTCCTGTATCCAAAATACGATGCAAGTCCTATACAAAGTCCCACAATAAACCCAACCATGTTCAAAATGTTCTCCAAAAGATATTCCATTTACGTAGCAAAGGTTTTGGAATTATTTTAACATGATCTCATTCCGTCTGAGAATCCCAATCATCCAGGGTTCCTGCAGCCTGTCCCTGCGTGGTTCCGGTATAATCGCTCAATATGTCCGAATATGCAGGATCCTCGTGTGCTATGATTTTTACGTATTCGCCGTAGCTAATGTCAAGACCGCAAAAGCTGCATTCAACTTTTGAAAAATCCTGACCCAAATTTGCATTTTTTTTGCATTTGGGACATTTTATGAGCACGTATAGACAAGGGGTATCCCGTTAATAGATTTGTTGTATAAAGATATTTTAGTGCGTCATTTGACGCCCAACTATTGTCTAAAATATGTACAAAATGCAAAACAGAGATACCCGACGGTCAGGAATTGGATCATCGGGCAGAAAAGTATCCGTGCTGTTCCAAATGCTGGGCAGAATGGATGGAATACCGCGTAATGGTAATGAACGAGATGAGGCTTGACATGTCCATGTCAGATCACCGCAAGGTTCTCAAAAAACAGGAAAAAATATTCGTAGGAGTGTTGGACGCAGATGGTGCGGCGCCGGACTTTACCAACGAGGACAACCGCAACCCCGATGCCTAAAATCCAAGCTGTTTTTTTATTCCGTCCGGAATTATAAGCATAATTTTTTTTCTTTCTTCATCTTTTATTCCGTTTATGGCGCACAGTGCAGATGATGCGATTGCAGCCTTTGCCTCTTCTGAAAGCGAGAGAAATATTTCCAGCATTCCATCCAGATGAAATCTGACAAGATACTGCGGATTTTTTGCGGCCATTGAAGCGTATGATGCGAACATTTGCACCCGCTTCTCCTGCGGGAGCTCCGCCATGATCTCCAGCCACGTTCCAAATAATCTTCCAAAATTTGCAAACGGAATTTCAGGTCCCGCCTGCAGTGCGTTGTATACTATATCATCCTGTTCGGTTTTATCCAGCGTGTAAAACTCGTTTATGCGTTTTTTTAATATGGGTTTTCTCAGAAAATCAGGCATATTTGCCAGAATTACAATAATGTTTCCGGCATAGTTTTCCCCAGACATGCATGATCGCACCCGAGTGGGCGATTAAACGTTCCCTTATCTTAAAATATTGTACAGTATGCTGTAATTTTATGCCGGCAACAGTCGTGGTTGGAGGATTTTTTGGAGACGAGGGAAAAGGCAAGATCATATCCCATCTAGCATCAAATGACTCTCCCCATATAGTGGTGCGCGGCGGAGCCGGACCCAATGCAGGACACACGATAAAGCATAAAGGCAAAACTTTCAAGGTTCGGATGCTCCCAAGTGGTTTTCTAAACGAATCATCTGATATCATGATAGGACCGGGGGTGGTAGTCGATCCGGGTGTGTTGCTTGGAGAGATTGCAGAGATGGGTACGGATGGCAGAACGTTTGTGGATGCCAACTGCGGCATCATAGAGGATGCCCACAAGCTCGAAGATAGCAGGGGGCGACTAAAGGAAAAGATAGGCAGTACGGGTTCAGGAACAGGTCCGGCCAATGCGGCACGGGCAATGAGAACCCTCAGGCTGGCAAAAGAATTCGATCAGCTCAAAAAATACATAACTGACGTGCCTGCAAGAATAAACGAATCGCTCAGAAAAGGTCAGAATGTACTTGTAGAGGGCACGCAAGGAACGTTCCTCTCATTGTGGCACGGTACGTATCCGTATGTTACCTCTAAAGACGTTACCGCATCCGGGATATGCGCCGACATAGGCATGGGGCCAACCAAGGTTAATGAGGTAATGGTCGTCTTCAAGTCATTTGTGACCAGGGTAGGCACGGGTCCCATGGATGGCGAGCTTGATGCAGAAGAGATAGAAAAACGGCGGTGGGGAGAATTTGGCACGGTCACAGGCAGGGCTAGGCGCGCAGCGGAATTTAATTTTGATTTGGCCAGACGCGCAGTTATGTTAAACGGAGCCACACAGATAGCCATAACAAAGATGGATGTGTTGTATCCGGAATGCGCACATGTAAACGAGTATGCAGGCATGCCAGGGAATGCAAAAAAATTTTTAGAAAACATCGAGGAAAAATTAGGCGTGCCGGTCACGCTTGTAGGCACAGGTCCCTCCTCCGAAGACATTGTGGACAGACGCGGCACACCATGAGGGTAAAACAATTACTCACGGGTTAGGTTTATTTGGTTTGATTTTATACGGTTTATGTGGAATCAAATTCTCGCCCAAAATACATACAGGTTGAATCAACTCTTGAATTTTCCCGTCTAGTATGCGCGCTAGAACGTATGCCAAGGGTGTCGTTTTTGCACGAACACGACGGCTCCAAAGTTCTCTCCGTACAAATTGATCTGCTAAATGAGAAACCTGTCATATACTATACGCCAAACAGCGATGCCGGACACTATCTGTGCTATGGTTTTAAAGTAGGCAAAGAAAATGCGTCCATAGTTGAAAACACCAACGACAACAGTAAACTGTATTCGCCCATAATAAAAATAAAAGATTTGCCAAACATCCTAAAAGACGGCAACGGCGAGGGGACAAAATACCACCCGGTAAGACTTGAAGACATTGCAAGTCTTGCAAAACTAAGTTACGGATTAGACGAGGTTCCGTTTCCACTCTTTGCGTTTCCGTACGGTGAAAAATGGCTCATAGGTCTGTTTATGAATTTCAATGAGGATGGTCCTTCGTATTTTTTGTACGTGCAGATGGATGAAAAACCAAAAATGCCGTTTCTAAGATATTCGTTAAACAACGGCAAAATGCCTGAATTTGTAGACAATCTGGATGGACACGGATATACGTACATTAAGATAATAAAACTCATGGAGATGCATCCGCTAGTTGACCACACCCAGCTTCAAAACTAGAATAGCAAAAGCTTCGGCAGGAAGCGGTCCGCTCATTCTTGCATGCGACTATGCTCCCGGCACTAGGGCGGTAAAATCCAAGACTCTCAAAGTCATAAAATCCGCAGGCGGCAGCATATGCGCCATAAAAATAAACTTCCACATGCTTCTAAGCACCGGTCCCTCGGAAATGGCGGCTGTAAATTCAGCAGCGCACAAACTGGGTCTAACGTGCATTGCAGACATTAAACTCAACGATATTGGCAATACAAATACGGCTGCGCTAGAATGTCTGAATAAAATGGGCTTTGATGCGGTGATTACAAATCCAATAATGGGCAAAAAAGCTCTTGCCGCACTGGTTATTCAGGCGCGCCGCCGCCGCATGGGAATAATATCCCTATGCCATATGAGTGCGCCAGAGGCCAAAGAGGCGTACGAGACGCCCGTAAAAAGTGGCAAACGTCTGTACGAGCTGTTTCTAAACTGGGCATTGTACGCAAAAGTTGACGGCATTGTAGTTGGTGCAACATATCCAAAGATAATCGCAGAGTGCAGAAAAAAATCCCCGCACACTGCAATATACTCTCCCGGAGTCGGGGTTCAGGGCGGGGATCCGCGCATGGCGATCAAAGCTGGAACAAAGTATCTCATAGCGGGAAGAAGCGTTATAAATTCTGTAAATCCTGCAAAAGCGGCAAAAACTATTCTAGATAGATGAGGATAATTTTTTATCGGCACGGAACAAAACAAACCGTGCATTATCATAAGTGAGTCTTTGCATGGCATCGTTCATTCCCATCCACGCATAATCTGTGTGCTCGTCAGATATTACCACACGTTCGGTTTTTGTGCTTGCAAGATAAAACACGACTCGTTTGCTTATCAGGGTGCTATCGTGTTTGAACCGGTAGTAAATCTCATCTTCAAACCCGTCTTCAATGACAAGATCCGATATGCCAGTCTCTTCCTGTGTTTCCCGTATTACCGTATCTTTGAGTGATTCTCCAGCTTCGGTCTTGCCTTTTACAAAATCCCAGTGTCCTCCAAGATATCGTAGCAGTAGATACTCCCTGCCGTTCAGCAGATCTCGGTATATGACAGCGCCGGCTGAAGTTTGTTCAATCTGTTTCATTTTCCAAACCTCCTTCCGCGGTTATGGTACATCTCTATGGATTCGATCAGATTCTTTTTTTCAAATTCAGGCCACAGAATGTCCAAAAAGATTAGCTCGCTATAGGCACACTGCCAGAGTAAAAATCCGCTGAGTCTTGTTTCCCCCGCCGTGCGAATAATCAGATCCGGCTGCGGATTTGGTATTTTTGACGTATACAGGCACGATTCAAAAATCTTTTCGTTTATTTCATCCGGTAAGAGGTCCCCTTTTTTTACCTTGGCGCAGATCTTTTTTACCGCGTGTATTATTTCATGGCGTCCGCCGTATGCCACGGCAAAGTTGACATATTGTCCATCGTATCCTGCTGTCGCCTCATCAAGTGTTGCAAATAATTTTTGCACTCTGTCCGGTAAAAGATTAATTTCGCCTATCGCAGTTATGCGCATTTTCCTCTTGTGCAGGTTTGGATCAGAATATAATTTTTCCAGTCTTTCCACCATAAGATCATAAAGCTGTTCAAGATAGTCGCATTCGCGTATCAGATTTTCCGTTGAGAGTACGTACAGCGTAATTGTCTTTATGCCCAGCTCGTACGACCAGTCAATCAGATCTTCCACCTTGTCAGCTCCGGCCTTGTGCGCTATTCCCAGCAGGTTTTTGTTTTTCATCCACCTGCGGTTGCCATCTAGAATAAATCCTACATGATGTAAAAATGGAGAATCCACACTTGGAGGATTTTGAGAGTCCATTAAAAAACACTCCCCACGCCGTTTATTTAACAGATGGGAAATGTTACAATTCCAGATTTGTACGCGGGTTTCTGTACCGTTTGAAAAGAGCAAAGGCGGCTATGACCGTGATCGTCAGGCCGATCACAAGCGGCAGAACAAGTGTCAACGTACTCTCGCCTGTTACCAAAATGTGTGCAAACTGTGCCAATGTTGGATACAGCGAGGCTAGGGCGATTATTCGAAGCGAGTCGTTTATCTGCCGTTGGACGCCTCCCAGCAAATTGCTGATCAGGGTGCCTGCAAACAGCGTTCCCAATCCGACCCACATTATGGGCAGCGCTCCAGTGATAAACTGGCCTGCGATTGCCCCATTGGTCAAAAGATCCGAGGGTTGGGAGATCTCATCTAATGTTATAGCAGAGAATCCGGCAGCCAACGAAGAGAGAATTAGCACAATTCCCGCCACTACGGTGAACAATCTGACAAAACCCGAAGGAGAAGGTTTGGTCCAGCTAGTCCACGCCTTGTCTATGTCAAATGCCCGTATGACAAATGCAGCTCCAAGTATGCTAACTAGTACTGCAAAAATTTCCGCCGTATATCCGAATGCTGTTGCAATACCTCCTATCAGCAGCAGTATCCCTGGAACACCCAGGAAAAATTTTGAATATTTGGAATCGTATGCAAGCATTTTTACATATTTTGCAAACACCGCGTACGAGTATTCCACCGTGCGGCTTACCCTCATTACTACGCGTTGTACGGAAACTACCGGAAGAACATTCTGTATGACCGGAATTACCGATTCATCATCTTCGCCGTCAGATACAATTACGGCGCCGTTTGCACTGTATGTTTTAAGGACAGATTTTATTTCTAGAGCAATTTTTTCATCAGCTGCCACTCCCCTGTGCTCTACGCCCGTTACTATGATTACCTGCGCCTTGTATCCCCTGCTGATCAAATCCTCGTATGTTTTTATCGCGGAAAATATTGCGTTTGAATCCGCATCTTCGGGATCCTCAAGCGCCAGTTTCTGTGCCGCTTCAATGCATGCATTGCGTCCCACTACAGGAGTTGCAAGTCCGGTTTTCTCACCCACGTCATTGTCCCGATCCACGCATATGACCAAAAGTTTGGCAGATTCTGTCTTTGTATCAATTACGGTTTCTTTTTGCATTTACTGTAATACACAAAATCGCCTTTTAACGGTTACCTAGCAGGTGCGTGCCTAGGTGTCAGGACGCGTGTGATTTACTTTCATGTCTGCTGTGTCAGCGCGTTCACGCATCGCCTCGACACTTGTGACAGCATCATCTGTGTCATCGCCTTTGTCAATTTTTTCGGCTACTGTAATGGTTTCCCGGATGTACTCTAATGAGAGCCTTGTTGAATCGACCTGTTTTTGGTAGCTTTCTGCCCATTGCTCTGGAACACCTACCTGCATCATTTGTATCAGCTCTGAACGCAGTTGTGCAGACGAAGTTTTTGCAGCATCAACGTATGCGTCAGCATCAAGACCGCCGGATGTGAGCATTTGAAAATTATCATCGATCTCTTCCACAACGACCCGGTTTATCTGTTGTACACGGTCAAGGTATGCCCCGTAATCTGAAACGCTTATGGTGGCCCCTTGTGGAAGTGTCCATACCAAAAAACTTGCCGCCGTAATGAATCCTAAAACCACTATGGTCATTATTATCCCTTTTTTCGACGCCACGACAATTTGCCTAGGACGTATGTTATAACTGATGGCACAATTTGACGTAAAATGCCGCAGATTTTACAAAAATAATTCCTTCAGTACACATCTTATAGTTAAAAATTGTTTACAGTCGTTAACTAAATACTGCCTGTATCTTATGTTTTTCATGACAGAAGCATACTGCGTCAAATGCAGAAAAAAACAAGAAATAATGGATCCTGAGGTGACAACGCTAAAAAACGGCCGTCCTGCAGTAAAAGGCAAGTGTCCCGTTTGCAACACCAATGTTTTCCGTATAGGCAAACCATAAAATCGTCATTTTTTAAATCCATATTTTTTATTCGGATGCCTTTTAGGCGATACCGCAGGTTATCGTCGATCGCATATAAAACCGATTATGCCAAATTCAAACGTGTAATTTTGGAAAAATTTGCCCCGTGTTAATCCATATATTACACACACATACAGGCAATATATGGTCAAATCAGAATATGAAAAACTGCTAAAAAGAATAAGTGACAAGATATCCGACGGGAGTGTCAAAAATTCCACACGTTTTGAAATTCCTCCGGTCGACGTGGCATGGGAAGGGCAGAAAACGTTCCTGCGTAATTTTTCAGAATATCCAAAGATTTTGAGACGCAATCCAGATAAAATACTCCAATATCTGGCCAAAGAATTTGCCGTACCCGCCCAGCTTTTGGGGGAAAAGGCCATGTTTATAGGAAAACGTGATCCGGATGATTTTACACGACTGTTTGAAATTTACATAAAAGATTATGTAAAATGTCCCACTTGTGGAAGCCCCGATACAAAAATAGAAAAAGAAAACAGAATACCTTTTCTTATCTGTGAAGCATGCGGTGCAAAATCTACAATGAAAGGCAAATACGCATGAATGCAGAATTTTCAATCAAAGTTGCAAATTATCAAGGCAGTACAATGCTAAACATGTGCGATGCGGATCTTCTTGGACGCGACATTAGTGACAAGAAACATGTGATAAGCATCAGCAAAAATTATTACGGTGATAAAACAGTGGGCATGGCAGAAGCTAAAAATCTTTTGCGACAGTATTTGATAATCAATATGGTGGGAAAGAAAACCGTATCGGCCGCAATCGAGCTTGGTGTTGGTTCAAAACAAGGAATTAAAACCGTAGACGGCGTACCATTTCTCATAGTTTACAAGGCGTAAACATCACAGTTATATATAAAAAACCCAAATAATGTTTGTGGGAAAACGAAAGGTACTCAATGAGAGTGCGTTAAAAGAGATTAGGCTTCCAGAAGAAGGCGAGCTTTTGGGACGAGTAATCAAGCTTTTGGGCAGTGATCAGGTTTTGGTAAAATGTACAGACGGCATAACGAGAAGGGGTAGAATACGCGGAAAATTAAAACGCCGTATTTGGATACGCGATAACGATATTGTCATAATAGCCCCGTGGGATTTCAAAAAAGACGAACGCGGAGACATCGTATGGAGATTTACACTGCCGCAGGTAGACTGGCTCAAAAACGGCAATCATCTTGCTCGAGACTTTTGAGGACATAATTGACAAACAAGGTAATGTCCACATCGTATGAATTGGACAGCAATGCATCCTCTAAAATCAAAACAAAATTGGCAAGATCCACCAAAAGCAAGCTCTTTGACGGATTCGAAGGAAACAAAACTGTAAACGAGGCGTTGGACAAGCAAGCCATCATGACCATATATGATATGATAAAATCCGGCATCTTATCATACGTCAACGGAATTATCAGCGCAGGTAAAGAGTCGGTCGTGTTTTGGGCAGTAGGCGGTAATGATTTGGACATAGCACTCAAGGTGCATCTTGTATCAACTGCAAATTTCAAAAAGCGTATGCCCTATATCGATGGTGATCCAAGGTTTGGGAGAATAAAAAAAGGAACGCGTAACATGGTAAACCTGTGGGCCCGTAAAGAATTTACAAACATGACGCTGTGCTATGAAAAAGGAATTCGCGTTCCAGAACCCATCCAAGTTTCAAAAAATGTCATGGCCACACGTTTTGTAGGATCCGGCGGTATGCCACAGAAAACCATGCACGCCGCACAGATATCATACGATGATTATACAGATACCATATCCATCATGAAAAATATGTATTTAAAAGCCGGATTGGTTCACGGGGATCTGTCAGAATACAACATATTCAAGGATGATTCAGGTTTGATTGTTTTTGATTTGGGATCGGCTGTTGACAAAAGGCATCCTGGAGCGTTGGGGTTTTTGAAAAGAGACATTAATAACATAACAAACTTTTTTGTAAAAAGAGGATTAAAAGTGACCAACCCTGCGGATGTGTTAAAGGAAGTGATTGAATGAATTATGAAAAAATTATCAGAATACCCACAGAACGCATAGCCGTACTGATAGGCAAAGGTGGAAAAACAAAATCGCACATTGAAGAAATATGTGGCGTGAAAATTAACGTAGACGGACAAACCGGTGAAGCTTCAATATATGCAAATTCAAACATTGAAAAAATGCTTCCATTCAAGGCTGCGGAAATTATATCGGCAATCGGCAGGGGTTTTTCCCCCGATAATGCTTTTGATCTGCTTGAAGAAGAAAACACGCTGCACATTATGGACATACGTGAATTTTCCGGTAAATCCCCAAAACAGGTGGAACGCGTAAGAGCCAGACTGATAGGCGAAAAGGGAAGAGCGAGAAAAAGCATAGAGAGTTTAAGCGGAACCAAATTATCCATATACGGACGTACTGTTTCCATAATAGGTAATGTATCCAAAATGAAAAGCGCTTCAGAAGCTGTATCAACATTATGTTTTGGCAGCATGCACAGTTCAGTGTACAGCAAGCTGGAATCCTCAAGACGACGCGTAAAACAGGAAAAGATGATTTTATGGGAGGGTCAAAATGTCCACAATTAAGGAAAGTTTTAATCAAATATCCCCCAGCGAATTTTTTTATAGAAACAGGGATTTGGCAGGATTTAGCAACCCCACAAGATCACTGTATACAGCCGTAAGAGAATTTGTTGAAAATGCACTTGATGCGTGTGATCAGCAGGGCATATTGCCAAACGTACATCTTTCGATAAAGGCTGTTGAACCAGAAAAACAAGATCCCAAAGCGTACATACTTACCGTAAAGGACAACGGTCCGGGCATAGAATCAAAATACATTCCCAAAGCATTTGGAACTGTTCTATACGGATCAAAATTCGGATTAAAGCAGGCAAGGGGAATGTTTGGTCTTGGGGCAACCATGGCAATACTTTACGGACAGATTACTACGAACAAACCGGTAAAAGTAAACAGTTCCGTGGACGGGCAAACTCAGGAATCATACGAGATGCTTTTGGACATACAAAAAAATAAACCGGTTATTTTAAAACACGAATCAAAACCGGTTTCAAAAAAAGGTCTTTCCATAAGCATTTGTTTGGAGGGGGATTATACAAAAGCCGGTACAAAGATCAGGGATTATGTGTACCAGACGTCGCTTATTACCCCGTATGCAACCGTGACCTTTGATGATCCAAAGGGCGAGAATTACAAATACAGCAGAATAATCAACGAAATGCCAAAACCTCCGACAATAATCAATCCTCATCCGTACGGCGTAGACGTGGAGACCATACGGCGCATGATTACTGAGAGTGCCTTTGACATACCCAGTTTTGATGATGCTATAATGAACAGAATTCTAAAGGAGCTTGGGATAAAGCCAAAATCAAATCCAACACTGCAGACAATACTGGCAAAAGCTTCGAAAAAATGGTCCGGCATGACCAAACAGTCCAAAGTTATAATATCGTTAATGGCACAGATGAAAGTCGATATTGAGACAATTTCCAAGATAAAGATTGAGGATATTGATCTGCTCAACAAAAAAATTACCTATTGGGATTTTGGCAAATCAAAATCAATCACAATCGACATGATCGAAGACGATTATTACAAACAGGTGGCTGGCATCATACAAGGTGAGACGCTTTCCACGTTTCTCTCAAAGCGATTCCAAAGGGTTGGACGCACAACTGCTGAAAAATTTTCAAAATTTGCCGGATTCAAGCCCGAAAAGAGGCTTGGAACCATGACAAACCAGGAACTGGTAAAACTGAGCGATGCACTGCAAAGATACACCAACTTTTTGTCTCCGGATCCGAGCTGTCTTGCACCTCTAGGTGAAAAACCTCTTGAAAAGGGAATTAACCAATTTTTTAGTCCGGATTTTTTAGTTGTTTTGCAACGTTCGGCTTCGGCATATTCGGGTTTTCCGTTTGTAGTGGAAATGGCCGTAGCATACGGGGGGGAAATTCCTTCCGGCGGTACAAAGGTGTACAGATATGCCAATCGCATACCGCTGCTGTACGATGAAGGCAGCGATGTAGTCTTAAAGGTTGTAAACGAAATGGATCTCAAAAGATACAAGGTCGGAAACGATCCTCCGCTGGTCATAATATCGCATATTTGCTCCACACGCATTCCCTACAAGACCGTTGGTAAGGAAAACGTTGCAGACAGACAGGAGATAGAGAGGGAGTTGAGGCTTACCTTACAATTTTTACTGCGCAAGCTTGCATCATACATGCAAAAAAGAGGCAGGGCAGATGCCGAAAAGAAAAGGGCAAACCTGTATTCCAAATACCTTCCGTTAATAGCCCAGTTTTGTACGGAATTGGCTGGAAAGAAAAAAGTACCGGATATTGAAAAGTTTCTAACGGTGGGAAATATGAAGGATGAAAATGAAAAGCAAAAATAGCGGTAAAAAATCCGCCTCAAAAAGATCTTCCTCAAAGAAGAGCAGGATCAAAAGTGTAAGGACCACCGGCAATATCTACAACAAGGCAAAAAAAATCAGTGCAAAAGAAAAACAAGAGGCCATACTTGGCGAATTAAAAAGCAAGGGTAATGCAATATACAATGATCTAATCAGCGGCAAATTCCCAAATGTGCTGATTCCAAGCAGATCAGTAAGCAACATTGTATATGATGAAACTCTCAGACAATACATACTTGGAAATGCGGCTGCGCTGCGTAATTCAAAAAACACATCCCAGCTTCGTTCGTATACACAGCTGGTTTGGCTTGCATTTTTTGCCAACAAGCTGACAACTGAGAAAAAATCATCCACGCTCAGGGATGTTTATTATTCCTCACAGGCATTTGCAGTGGATTTTGAGGATCAATCAGAATCGGACAATATTATTGTCGATTTTGAAGCCGTTATGACCAGACCCAGGGAGGACTTTCATGTCTTTCCGGAAGAACGAAGCAGTGTGTTCGGAGATCTCAACATAGAATATACGGTTCCAGGTTATGAAGGGAAAAAAATGAACCTTGCAAACCATCCTGACGGCTATGCAATAGGTCCAAGCCTGACCAGTGCGGAACTAATTGACACGAGTGCTGAGATTGTTATTGCTGTGGAAAAAGGCGGTCTGTTTACCAGATTTGTGGAAGAACAGGTGGATAAAAAATTCAAAGCAATAATAGTGGATACTGGTGGTCAGGCTCCTCGTTCCACACGCACCCTCTTAAAACGCCTCAATAGCGAACTTGGGCTTCCAGTAATCATACTGACCGACGGGGACGTGTATGGAGAACACATTGCCATGGTTATAAAATCCGGATCGGCAAACGCTGCCCATCTCCGGGATCTTACCGTGCCAGACGCCAAATGGGTTGGCGTATGGGCATCGGACATTGAAAAATACAAGCTACCTACCATACCCATGACGGAATCGGACATCAAAAGATGCCATGATCTGAAAAAAGATCCCAGATATCAAAAAGGAATATGGAAAACAGAACTAGAAGAATTTATAAAAATAAAACGCAAGGCAGAACTGGAAGCATTTTCAAAATATGGATTGACCAATATTACCGACAAGTATCTGCCGCAGAAATTAGAGCTTGCAAAAAGCCTATAGGTGTTTTATCCGCAGCGTTAGGACGCCGTTTTTATATTTAAAGTCAGATAATTCTCCGGAATTTTCCATTGTGATTTCCTTTGAAAAATTGGAGCTTCCACGTATGTACAATATGTCATCAACAAGTCGCACGGATATCTTATCTTCAGGACCTGGAACCTCGGCTACAAATACAAATTCCTTATCGCCTTTTATGAGATCGTACACCCAGTTTTTCGTATCCTGTTCACGCGGCGCGTATGCAGTAGCGCTCTTTAAAGTCATTTTTTTTACCACGACGACCCAATATATCATGGGAATTGCCGCTACGCCAATTAGGATAAAACTGACAAATTCAGAGCCTGCGCGCTGGGACATTATGTACACTATGCCAAGAAACGCCAAAGCTATGATGGGGATTATGAAATTTGCCGATTGTGACGAATATTTTGCCGTATATGTTGACATGATTTTTAGACAATTATGGCAAATATAAAGTATATTTACACTGATTTTGCATACTTTATGACACCAGTGAAACATAAAATGACGATCTGAATTAGTGATTTGGCCGGTTGCATTATGATATCATGTTAAACGGTGTATTTGCGCATGCAATCATTCTTTTGGTTTTTCATCGTCGGATTTTTTGCCCGGATCGTCAAGCTGCGGCATCTCTTTGCTGTCAAGATGATCCGCAAAGGGCCTCTCCTGTATTGACGGAGGGACAGGTGGCGGAGCGTTTTTTGCCCTGCTCATGCTGTATCTATACACATGGAAGAATGCGGCAAACACAAAGAGTATCAGTCCGGTCCAAAACAGCGAGAGGTTTTTGAATCCGGTCAGAGCCGCATTGTAGGCAGCTATGTTTAGGAATACCAGAAACGCGATAATCGCTATTATGACCCAGTTGAGCCATTTGTCAGAAATATCTATTGTAGCAATTTTTTTCGGGCCGGTTTTTTTTGCAAGCTTTGCCCTGCGTTCGGATTCTTTTGCCAAATGTATCATCATGTAGCTGAATCCAAATCCCAACGGTACTAGCATCACCATCGTAAGATACAGGAATATTGGATCGATTACGAGCCGTTCCACAAGTGCAAGCGAAGTATCCGACGGTATGTAAAATCCCCAGTACGTGGTTACCATGATTTGCGAAATTCCGACTATGCCAATTGATGTTATTATGGGGCGGTCTTTCCACGAGAATTTTTTATACCTGTCTATAAACGGCACCAAAAGCAGCGAGAGTATAAACAGTCCGGGCCAGAGCACGCCGGTAACAAACTTGTCGTACTGGGTTCTAAGAAACGCGTAAAGGGCGGTCAGATACCATTCTGGAACCGTTATGCCAGGCGGCACCGTGGGTTCAAACTTGAATCCAAGATCGATTGGAAAAACGCCGCCGGTGATTAGTATGGCTCCGGATATTGCCATGACCATTGGGACATCAAAGACCAGGAATCTGGGAAAGTGTACCGCCATTAGTCCCAGCATGACCAGGGGTAAAATGAAGACGTGTTGGGCGTAAAAACGCAGCACAAAGTCGTGGAATCCGTTCCCAAACATGGTCTCCCGTATGAGGGATCCTACCACAGGTATGGAATTGGTTAGCGATGCAGCTATGCTTATGGCAAGCTCGGCCCGTTCGCTGAATATGATGTCGTATCCGGTAAACGCCTCCAAAATGGTGACCGTTCCCAGTATGACGCCTGTAACCCAGAGTATTTCATTGCGTATTTTGTACCTGCCGCTGAAATACTGATAGTACATGTGCAGCATGGCAAGCAAGACCATGGCGTTTGAGCCGTGATAGTGTATGTTGCGTATGTGAAATCCGTACGGCACGTCGTTGTTGATAAATTCGACGCTATCCCAAGCTCTGTCAAGTATGGGCTCGTAATAAAACATGAGCAATGCGCCAGTTATGCCCAGTATTACAAATGTAATAAACGTGAGCATTCCAAGAAATCCAAACGGACTGACAAATCTGGCAGGGAATGAAAATTTTATTGCGGTAAATATTGTTCTATCAAGACTGTCCCATATCCACGCCAAAAAGGTAACGGCGCCGGTTCTTCTACTTAATGAAACGGCCAAATCCTACAACTCCATTATCGTTTACACCCCAAATCGGAGGAGATATCCATATGTTACCGTCTGAATCCTGTTCAAAGTCAAGTTTTGGAAGCGTGTTGGACGGTGCAGCCTGCACTGATGCAGGTCCCGCTATTGCCGTGCCGGTAAGAGGATCGTATATGCTTCCATGACACGGACATTCGCCGCGCTGTCTACCAACCTGCGGCCAGTATTTCCACAGACACCAAAGATGCAGACAGATCATGCTGTATGCCCTAAACGAGGATATGTTTTGTTCTCCCCCTCCAAGACCTTCGGGAAGTCTGATAAACTGCCATTTGCGAAACGCTTCCTCGTCAAGAACCCTGTCTCCGGTTTTCGGATACGTTATGACTTCTGAATGGTTTGTTGGAAATGTTACGACATTTGCATTCGTGCCGTCAGGAAGTTCTACTAGAACGCGTTCAAGAGAAGCAGATGAGGGATTTGGCATAAAATTTCCCCACGGAACAAACGGTGCAAATGCAAGACCCGTACCTGCAGCTCCCATCAGTTTTAAGAAATCACGCCGAGAAAGACCACTTTTTTGTACGCCTTCTTGATCGGTCATATACTGACTAACAACCTTCAGTTTGGTTATAAACCTTATTTGAAATTATTTGTGCAGGTTTGTAAATTTAAGCAAAAGATCAACGGGTTCTGCCGCGTACATGCCTCCGTATACGGCAGAATGCGTCAAAAGAGACCACGTACCGGTTTGATTTATCGGAATGTACAGACCAACGGACGTGGAATTGATGTTGGTTACCGGATAAAATCCGCCCCGGCCAAGGATGCCAGGACCTAGCCAATCAGAGCTTACAGAGTTGTCAAGCTCCTCGTATGCTCCCGGATCCGCAGTAGAGGCGGCAATATTGCCCAAAGGATCCACCGCATAGACGGTAACCTGTGTTCCGGGATCTTTCCAGGATACGTATGCAGATCCCAGAGTTATCTCCGGATCGCTTACCTCAAAGTAAAACTGCCTCCATCCTCCTGACGCATAGTTGCTGGCAAACGATGTTGCACCATCCAAATTCTGCGCATCAAACAAAAGTCCCCCGTGCATGCCTTGTACTGTGACAGTCATGTCCGTCTCGATTTGTTTTTTTACCGCATAGCTGACCGGCACTATTGCAGCACGCCCGTCATTTTGGAATTTTAACGCACCCTGGTATGCACCGGTCTGACTTTCATACGGAACTATTAGAGTGGCGCGCAATGATGCGGATCCTTTTGCAGGAACCTCCAGTATGCTGTCTTCAAGCCAGACATCGTTCCATCTCTCGTGCCGATAGTATTGTGCCGTGATGGTGTAATTCATCAGCGTTGCATTCTCCTCTGTGATTCCCTTCCAGTACGAATAGATTTGCGGCGGTGCAAAAATCCCCACAACCGGCGTGCCTTCAAACCGGGACGCAGGATTTCCCACGCGCATTTCCTGAACATTGCCCCATGATGCACCCCTGTTTATCAAAGAGATCTCATCGCTGGCTATGATTGTATCATTGTTGTAATCCATCCAATCGTACAGGTAAAGCGAGGCAATCTGCGTTTTGTCCGCATACAGCGTATCCGTCTGGTTTAAGAAATCATCAAATGCAAAACGCAGGTGCAGTATCAGCAGGTTTGCACTCCCAGGTATCTCCTGGGGCGCAAAATAATCCGCAATCTTTGAATGTTCTCGTACGTCCGATAGCAGAACGTACTGGGATGCAAACGCATCCTCGTCTTGGATTACCGTATCTTTGAGGCGCGTCTGGGTGGTTCCGTTGTACGAGCTCTCCTCAATCAGTACAGAGTGCACAGGCATGATTTGAAGCGTCTGGGACAAATTAGAGGGGTTTTCCACGGTAAAAATTGCAGAACTGCGATCTCCGGCAAGCAGGTGTCCGGCAAACCATTCGTACTGCTGCAGCGGACGGTCTGTAAGATGCGCGCGTTTTAGATGGTATTCTGTGAGGTTGAATGATTCGTATGCAGGTTCTAGGAATTCAAGCAGGTTTGAATACGTTGCATCGTTGTATATTAGAAATGATCCGCTGCCTCCTGTTGCAAATTCCACCGCTCTTGAGACGTTTACTGTTCCCGAACCCTGTACGAACGGATCGTTGTTTGCATCATCCGCAGTTGATGCAAGAATATTTTTTATCAAAAACGGATTGTACTGCTCGCCGCCTTCAAATACAGCCTGCATCAGGACTGCTGCAGCTCCGGCAACAATCGGAGCTGCCATGCTTGTACCTCCAAAGATCTCAAAGTCCCCATCATTTTCATTATTCATCGGTTTGGTTACAGGAACTGGTACAAACGCGTACGCACCCGTGGCCATTATGTTTGGTTTTGGATCCGCTATTATGCCAGGTCCGCGGCTTGAAAAATGGGCAATGTCGCCTCCGTTGGATGTCGTATTGCCAAACCGCGGCTGCCCCATTATTTCACCATAACCCACGTAAACGTTGCTTGTTGTAGCACCCACCGTAGTTACAAACGGCGATGCTGCCGGAATTGCAATCGAGCCGTAACCGTGTCCGTCGTTTCCCGAACTGGATATCATTATGGAACCGGGGTGATCCGGATGCAGTGAACCGGGCAGTGCAGCTGAGCCGTATATTATCGAGATATCATCAAGACCTGGGACACTGCCGGTTGCCGGAAAGGCAGGAATCCCCCAGCTGTTTGATACGATCTCCGCCTTGGGTTTTCCCGAATACTCCCATCCGTTCCCCGTGCTCTCAAAACCTACAGCCCACATGACACTATACTGTATGTTACCCTGCCATAGGGATTTTATCGGTATGATAGAGGCGCCCGGGGCGACTCCGCGTATGGAATACTCTGTTCCGTTTCCGTAAATATCGTACATTCTCTCACCTGAGGAAACTATTGTGGCAGCGCACAGCGAACCGTGTCCTGACACATCAGACATTACGCCAAGAAATTCTCCTGCATCATCCATTGCCGGCAAAAGAGTTCCGTTTGCCGCGCCAGAGTCTAGAATTTCAGATTTTTCATCCCCGATTACGCCAAATACGTCAACCACGCGGGCTCCTAGAACGCCTGCGCTGTAATCGTCGATGCCGTCATCGTCTGCATCATATACGAGAAATTCCTCGCCATTGCCCAGCTGTATTGGACGCTCGTCGGTAAAATCAAAATCATATCCGGTTATGCCAAATGATGAGGGATTGTTATAGTCTTTCCATGAAGTTGACATGTCAGGTATTACCGTATCGTACACTCCGGCAGTTTCAGAATCCACCACCAGCATCGGAACAACCTGCACCCGATGATCCGACTCGTAATGTATTCCCGGCTGGTAAAGAAATCCCAAATGGTATATTCCGCTCTTTGAGATGATATAATCGCGGGAATTTTTTCCAATCTTCATGTCGTTGTATACGGTGGCGTTGAAGACCGGCTCCAGATCGTTGTACGGATACAGTCCGTTATACACATGGACACGGGTTCCTGCGCCGTTTTGATTCATATTAAGAAATACGCCATCGCCGGACAGGTATACGTTTGAAGTTGCATTCTCGGGAGTTTTCAGCGGAGCTTTTATTTTTCCATATCTGTCTATATCCGATGCAAAAGTAATGTTCGTCAGTACTAAACCCTGACCGTCAGCATCCAACATTATCGGAAATCCGGATTCATCGCGCGCCAAAGAACTGCGTATGTCAGTATTTGAAAAATCCACCCCCGAATCGATTATTGCAACAGTAATGCCCGTACCGTTGTATTTTTCATGCGTCTGCAGACGCTGCATCAGGTGTGCTGATGTTTCAGGTTTTTGTTCATCATGCAAGGTAACCATGGAATCTGGCAGCACCTGGTATCCTTTGGCGCGCATCTGTGCGGCCTGTTGCTCATCAAATGCGCCTAAAAGATTGGATTCTCCGGCTCCGGATACTATGTACCTCCAGTACTGCGTGCCGTCCGGTTTTGGAATCTGAATTATTGACGTATGGTGCGCCTCATGGACGGATTCGGATGCAGGCATGTCCGCAGATATCCCAGCTGCTGCAATCAGCAGCGGCAGAATCAGGGAGGTGAGGATCTCATATACCACGTTATTTTATCTGCAATATTGTATTAAATAATTGCGCGGATTTGATGGTGCGGTCACCGGGATTCGAACCCGGGTAACGGGCTTGGAAAGCCAGCGTACTACCAGGCTATACTATGACCGCACGAGACGCCACACCATTTTCCTAAATAAAAATGGTCATCCGTCAAATCTATACGGATTTTACTGCAATACACGGCACTCACATTCGTAGAGAATTCTTGAAAGAATCACGTGCGTCTCCTGCGAACCTCCAGGTATGCAGTATATCTCTTCAAGATTTTGGGCCACCTTGTCGCTAAAATGTCCCTTTGGGAATCCTCCAATTACGATGCAGCCGTCATTGTGTTCATCAAATCTGGCAGCTATGCTCCCGTATGTGCCCGAACTTCCGGCAGTAGACATTCCGATTAAAACGTCCGGCTCGATTGTCTCAATTAATGTTGTAAAATCACAGTCCGTTATCTCTGCAAGTATGCGTCCTGAATCATCCGTTATTTTTCCTTCCAGATACAGATCTTCCATCAGTCCGGTAAATCTGTGATATGATTTTGGCATGCGCACTCCAGAACCAATCTCGATTACTTTATCGGTGACCGTATGCACGTATACGCGCAGCAGATCCTTCATGTACAACGGCGTTCCACACGCGATCAGCATGCACAAATGCGCTATGTCCGGACGGCCGCGCCGCTCTTTGTTTTCCATGGACAGCATGGCGCTAAAATGCCACGATTTGTCAAGCATCATACGTCCGGGATATTTGCCGAATTTTTTTGCAACAGAAGTGACTGACGGATGACCAGTTATTACCGCAGGTATCCTCTCAAGTGCGGATTCGGCAATTATTAGGGAAAGCATTTGGATCAGGGGGTACGGTTAGCCCGATGTGCATCCGCTGTGACCGCATTCAATGCAGGTGCTGCATCCTTCAGAAAAGATAAGTATGCTTTTGCATGTTGGACACAAAGAGTCTTCTGGAATGTCTTCCAACGTTTGTGGAATATGTTCGGTTATACGATCGTCTGAAATCGGGGTGTTTAATGCGGCAATAACGTGTTTTAGAATATACTTGTTGGTAATCGTTGATTTGATAAATTCCACGACATGTTTGCTGGGTTTTACATCAAAGGTTTTTTTCGCTTTATCGCTGGTCATGTGCAGTACCTGTTTGTGCCTTGAACCGTCCCTGTAGACTGTAATGCCCTTTAGTCCAAGTTCGTGTGCCAAAAGATAGGCGGCTTTAACGTCTTCTGTGGTTGCATCGTACGGCATGTTGATTGTCTTTGCAATTGCGTTGCCTATCCACTTTTGCCAGACAGCCTGTGCCATCAGGTGATCGGACCAGTGTATATCCATTGCCGTAATGTAGATATTTTGCATCCATTCAGGAACGCCTTCTATACCGCGCAAAGATCCATAGTTGTCTGCAATTTTTTCCAAAATTTCGTCGTTGTAGACTTTTTCGTCCTTTAGCATTTGCTCGATAATTTTGTTTGTATAGAAAAATCGTCCCACTGTCACGCGTTTTTCAAATACCAGTGCAAATGTAGGCTCCATGCCGTTTGTACAGTCAGCTATCATGGAGAGTGTGCCGGTTGGGGCAACCGTGGTTGTCAGCACGTTGCGTATTCCGTGCGTCTTTATTTTTGCAATCAGTGCATCCCAGTCATAGATGTGTTGATCTTTTGGAATCTCATAATAGCCAGCTACCGGAATTTTGCCATCGGCGTATTCGGTCTTTGAACACAGCGGGAAAGCGCCGCGCGATTTTGCAAGTGCCACGCTCTCTTCCATTGAATAATATGTGAGTGTCTCTGCAAGTTTTGACTGGAGATCGTATCCTTGTTTTGAATTGTAAGGTATGCGCAGTTTGTATAACAGATCCGCAACTCCCATTACTCCCAGTCCTATACGTCGTGATTCTTTGGATGCGCGATCAATCTCATCAACAGGATAAAGGTTTACGTCTATAACGTTGTCCAAATATCTTGTAGTTTTGCGGATAAGTTCCTCATATCCTTGCCAATCAAACTCATACTGGCCATTGGCGGTACGCTTTACCAAATTTGCAAGGTTTATCGATCCCAAATTGCAGGATTCGTATGGATACAGACTTTGTTCGCCGCATGGATTTGTTGCACGTATCGGGCCGCCACGGGCTTTGGCAAATACATTGTATTTGTTTATTTGATCAAGGAATATCAGTCCCGGTTCTCCACTCTTCCATGCGGACATTGCAATAACGTCCATCAACTGGTGTGCGTTTATCTCCCGTATAGGAGACCTGTCCTTTACGTTGCGCAGAGCATATTTGCCGTCTTCAGAATCAACAAGTGCCTTCCAAAAGTCTTCCCAAATGCCTATACTGACGTTAAAGTTTTCAAGATTTCCCGGCTCTGTCTTGTGTGTGATGAATTTTTCAATATCAGGGTGCCATACCTCCATGATTCCCATATTTGCTCCACGGCGCTTACCTCCCTGTTTTACCACCTCTGTTACGGTGTTTATGATGTTCATGAATGAGACAGGTCCTGAAGCTACGCCTGAAGTGGATGCTACGATATCGCCTTCCTGCCGCAGGGACGAGTAATTTATTCCGACACCGCCACCAGATTTGAAGATTAGAGCCGCATCCGTGGTTGATTTCATTATTTTTGCCATGTCATCTTGCATATCCAGTACAAAACACGCGGATAGCTGGCCCAATCTTGCGCCGGCATTCATCATTGTTGGAGAGTTTGGAAGAAAGTTTTGCGCGGTCATCATTTTTGTATATTCGTCCAGTCTTGCCGCATACGAATCAAATTTTTTGGCAACCAGCATTGTCAAAAGCTGTTTAAAGTCCACTTTCATGTGTCCTTTATTTGCAAGTGTTATGTAATGACCTATGAATGAACGGAAATGGTATTTGTTCAGGTAATGTTCTCCAATTTTGAATTTAAAATCAAAGCTGTCCAGTTTTGAATAATATGATTCTGCCACCGCAGTATCCTGTGCTATGTTTCCTGTACCATCAAAGATCTCCGAATCGTATAAAATGTCGCCCACGGTAATTAGCATGGCAACCCGTTGGAACATTTGTTCCGGACTTTCTGTTATATCGCCCTTGTTGTTTCGCAATAGATAACGTGAAGCTAGAATTTTTAGGCAGTTTATGTCAAATGCTTTTGCCACAGCGTCCAAAGTGCTAGTGTTTAACACCTTCATTTTTGCCTCACGAAGCTTGCGTCGTTCGTGTCTGTACAGAATGAACGCTTTTGCAGCTTCGCTGTGACCAAGATCGATTAGTGTGGATTCAACCACATCCTGTATGTCCTCCACGGTAGGAGGATTGGACGAGGAGAATCCGTGTCCGGTTAGCTCACTTAGGACATTTTTTGATATATCGCCTGCCAGATCTCTATTAGATTTACCAGTTGCAGAGAGAGCCTTGTATATCGCAGCTGAGACCTGTTCGAGGTTAAATGAGACCATGGATCCGCTTCTTTTCTTTATAGAGGCGATATTTGCTTCAATAGTTGATGAATGATCCACGTTATAACTGCACCAATTATTGTTTAAACTTGGGTGGTTATAAAAATTTGGTCGGTTTTTGGTTCACAAATGATCAATTATTTTTAGATGATTTTGATCGATGCCGTTAATTGAGAATTGAGGGGTAGGTAGAATTCGTGATCGGTAAATTATCGATCTAGATCTGAGTTATTGGACAATGTACGGGGATTTGCACTTTGGACATTTTAATTCAAGGGCAGAATCCTTGTAACCGCATTCGCCACACATGGAAACGTGTTTATCCGATCTGAAAAATGGCAATAGAATTGACAATTTTTCGATCGTGCTCTTGATTGATGCAACATCAGCATCTTTTGGGATCTGGAGTCTGATGAGCATTCCTCCGTTGAGCAGTTTATGTGTTTTATTGCACTGTACGATCTCTCCACTATGATCGGTAAACTCTTTCGCTTTAGATCCGTCCAATACTAATCCCTCCGAGTATGATTCGTCAGTTAAATCTCTAATAGCTGAATTTTTCCCATATTTTTCCGAATCTAGGACGATAAATCTTGATGTTCCGTCATTTTCGGTCATGGATACATGAATATTTTCACCAAGTATTTTACCCTCTTTTTTGGCGCGATCTACTGCCGTTTCCAGTACTTTGTACATTATACTTTGGCATTTTTTCTCATTGTTGATGCCAAGTATGTTGTAAACTGCCTCATGCAGACCGACTAGGTTGAGTACCAGTGTTGAAGATCCTCTTTGCATATACTGGGTGTTCTTTGACATGATGGGGTTTAAACCGCGTCTAGTCATATCCGATACGTCTTTTTTGCGCTGAGCCATGGCTGCAAATGCCGGAGTTACCAGCATGGCAAGTCTTGCTCTAAAATAGGTCTCATCCTTGTTTGCCTCAAAAGCCAAGCGGGGCAGGTTTATCGTTATGGATTCAAGTTTTTGAGCCGGTAACTCGGAGCCTTTTTGGGTTTTGTTGGATATGCCGCGTGTGGAAAAATGACCCTTTCCTATGGATATTCTGCCTCCAAATGAGATGGCCTCGGCCAGACCGGCTGAGACATCTGAGAGGGATCCCGCTTCGGTATCTATTGCCAGACCCAGTTTGGGTATTGGAGTAATTTTGACATATTGTACATAGGCTGAAATTATGGCACGAATTATCTTTGTATCAGATCCAAGTGCCAGTCTAAATGTAACGGTGCCTGAATCTCTTCCGTGCTGTAATGATGCAGAAGCTGTAGCAAATGCAAAAACCAGTTTTTCTTCAAATTCTCCAATATTTTTTGAATATTTTGAAACCAATTGTACAAGTCCGTCCAATACGACTTCCTGTGAGGCTTCCCGTGAAACAAGTGAAACGATTATGGATAATGCGGATACTATTCCGTCCAAAGTTTTCACTGGAGCCAATCTTGAAACGTTTAAAAGTTTTCCTCCCAAATCCAATCCGTCGTCGGCAAGTTCCTTTATGCTTGTAAATATTGTATCAGGTAAAAGAGACCACAGTCCGGTATTTGTAATGTGTAAATCGCCGCCAAGATGTGAATCTGCAATATCTTTTGGAAGTTTTTCCAAGAGAAGAAATTCTGAAAATACCGTGGATCCAATCTTTGAAACCAAGCTGTCTATTCCACTGCCAACTTTTTCAATGTTTGAAAACGTGTCGGCAATATCATATACGGGCATTCCAAGTCGTGCAAGTTTGTTTCTATATTCTTCGTGTCCGTGTTCCATAAGAACAGCGTTTACCATTTCACGTATGAGTGACCCGGTAAGATACGAAGGCTGGTACTTGTATATTCGATTCTCAACTTCTTCGCTGATTTTTTGTGCCAGATTCTCCGGCAATCCGCCCTCTTTTGCAAGCGACTGGGTAATTTTATGGGAGGCAAATTCCTCGATTGATTCGTGTGACGTACGCACGTACATTTTGCCGCTTTCTATGACCGAGCGTTCCTCTATCTGTCGGGCAAGGCTTAGAACCAGCTGACCCAAATTTGTAATCGTATATCGGCGCTCGGATTTGTTCAGTGCCACCAGTGACTGTCTGAGTAGTTTGCGCAGATGGTAGGCGAATTTGCCGCTCTCTTTTTTGGATTTAAAGCCAGCAAGTGATTTCAGTTCTGAATACGTCAGAGGACCTTTTGAATTGAGAATTCGAAGGATGTCTATGCGGTTTGGACTTGCCATGACCGAAAAGATCATTTTTACGCGTTTTGCCTGGGATAGGAGAAGACCACTACGTTTTGTTTCCATGCCTTCTTGCATTTCCATAGTGTTTCTACTAGTCGTACACTAAATAAAACTTTTGACGATCAGTTTTCAACCCTGTCAAGAGAAAATTCCGATGTGGAAAGTTTTTGTTTGCAGAACGGACATTTGCCATCATATGCTGCCATGACATCTTTTATGGGTTTTATCATTTTCAATGTGGTTATTTTTTTCCCACATTTGCCACATGTTATATCTACAGACATACAGTGTGTAAAATCGATCATGATATTAAAATTTCCCCATGTTTGGCAGAAAATGCCTATTTTTGCTCGATTATGATGCCCCGATCGTCAAATCCTGTTATCCGGGATTCAGTGCCGATTGGCAGATCAGATGGGGCCTTTATGTCGGCCATAAAACCTGAAACGCGCAGATCTGATCCGTCCAATTTTAAAACCACCCATGCATATGGAACATGTTTTTCAAAGCCGTCCGGAGGCACCGTGATTATCGTATATGTTACCACTTTGCCTGAACCATCTAGTATCTCGTCGGTAAAATCAGAACCGCCGCATTTTTGGCAAAAATAGACTGTGGCCAAATGGCAGTAGCCGCATTTTACGCATTTTTCAATCAGGATTTTGCCGGATTTGGCAGCATTGATAAATTTTTCCTTGTTTGCCATTTTTTACACACTCTTGAATATATGCACAGCGCAGCTGGCTCCGGTGGCGCCAAAGTTATGTGTCAATCCTATTTTGGCATCGTTTACCGTGCGTCTACCTGCAGCGCCGGTCAGCTGATCATAAACTTCCACAATCTGGCCTACGCCGGTGGCACCTATTGGATGACCTTTTGACTTTAATCCGCCTGACGGGTTTATTGAAATCTCGCTGTTAAGGCGGGTTAATCCTTCTCTTGCAGCTTTAGCTCCAGTGCCTTTGTCGAAAAATCCCAAATCTTCTGTATCCACAACCTCTGCAACGGTAAAGCAGTCATGCACTTCGGCAAAATCAACATCCTTTGGAGTAATGCCCGCCATTTTGTATGCCGCTTCTGCAGCGGATTTTGTACTTGGTATGGTGGTCATGTGTTCGCGCCCCTGCAATGCCGCCGGAGAGCCGCCGCGTCCTGAACCTATAACCTGCACATAATCTCCTCCGTGTTCTTTGGCAAATTTTTCGTTGCACAGTATGACTGAGCTTGCACCGTCAGAGAATGGGCAGCAATCGTATAATTTTAACGGACTTGCAACAACGGCGGATTGTAAAACGTCATCGATGGTAATTTTTTTCTGCAGATGTGCCTTTGGGTTTAATATTCCGTTCTCGTGGTTTTTAACTGCCACGTGGGCAAAGTCCTCCTCTGTCGCGTCAAATTCATCAAGGTATGCCCTAGCCATGGAGGCAAACAGTCCCGGAAACGAGGCTCCCGCTTGTCCTTCATAAAAGAAATCAGAACAATATGAAAAATATGTCGTGGTCCATTCCGTGCCCGTGTGCGTGACTTTTTCCGTGCCGGTGACCAGTACGGCGTCGTAAAATCCCGCAGCCACGTTTGCAAACGCCTCTCTAAACGATACTGAACCACTGCCGCATGCGGATTCTATCGTGAGGGACGGTTTTTCCGGAATTCCAAGATTGCTCATAATTACAGGACCTAGGTGAACCTGTTTGTCGGCTATGCCAAAAACGTTTGAAATGTATCCGGCTCCAATTTCTTTTGGATCTATTCCCGCGCTCTTTATTGCGGCAACTGATGCCTGCACCGTTATATCAGAAAGACTTTCTTGTAATTTGCCGTATTTTGTGCTGCCAGCTCCCAGTACGCAGACGTTTTCCACAAATGAAAATATTTCACATCCATATAAAATCGTTTTATTGGCGTATCGTGTACACAAATGTATGGTACACAAACAAAAAACAGTACTAGTCCAGCGCCACTCGATAAGGGTAACTCGGGCAAGAATACTTGCATTCAGGGAAGAGATTGAGCAATGCTATGATTCAAACGGATATCTTTCATGGTCCATTGCCAAAAAAAAATATGTAATATTGGGTACGAGCTCGCCAAAAGGCTGCCTTGTTCAATGTCCGGAATGCAAATTTGGCCACATACTAGTCGTCCGTTCGCCAAAAACCCGGAAAAGGTTTCTTGGATGCACAAATTATTCAGGAGGATGTTCGGCAACGGCTCCCCTGCTACAGCGGGCGCGTCTGCGCGCACTCAAACAGGCATGCAGTGAATGCGGCTGGCCCATCATCATTTTCCGGTATTCAAGAAAACAAAAATGGAGCAGGCAGTGTCCCAATCAAAACTGCCCCACCAGGGCAGATTAGAGGCGCATATCCGGATACAGATCGGTTCTTCTGTTTTTTAAAAGCGGCATGACTTTTCGCGTTTCTTTTACCAGATTTAGCGATATTTCAGCCATGCCGATTCCCTGACGTTTTTTCATGTCCAATAAAATTTTTCCAAAAGGATCCACTACAAGACTTCTGCCACAGTAAATATTCCCCACATGATCCGGCGAGATTACGTAACAGCCGTTCTCTATTGCTCTTGCACGGTTTAATGTAATCCAGTGCTCTTCTTTTGATTTTCCTTTTACCCATGCGGACGGGGCAATAATTATCTGGCAGCCAGCAGAAGCTATGGAACGCGCCATCTCTGGAAACCGTAAATCATAGCACACCATCATTCCCATCTTTCCCAGTGCGGATTTGACAGGTTTTGTCATGGATGATCCTGCGGCAAGCTTTGCAGATTCGCGAAAACCCAAAGCATCATACAAATGCACCTTGCGGTATTTTGACGTCATGGCACCAGTTTTTGAAAGTAAAAACGCGGTATCATATACGCGGTTTTTTCTGCCGGGAACTTTTTCATAAAACGATCCTGCAACTTCTATCGAATTATCGCGCGCAGCTTTTGCAATGGTGGCAAGGAAATTTCCTCCGGTGCTCTCAGCTTTTGAGGCAAGCTCGACAGCAGTCTGCGAGCTTTGCGAGTAAAACATCATAAATTCCGGAAATGCCACCAGGTCAGCACCGCGTCCGGATGCCTGTTTTACATACCGGACAATGCGTTTAAGATTCCCGCTTTTATCAGTCGATGCCTGAAACTGTACGACCGCTACTTTGGACACAAATGTGCCTGCACATACAAAAATAAAAAGATAATCAGAGCCGGGTTCCGGCTAAAAACCAGTTCTCTGAGGGATTTTCTTCAAAAACCACTATAACGTGTTCTTTTTTTGTTCCCAATATTTCCACGGCAGAGTTTGTAACAGATTCTGCAAAATCTTTCTTTTGTTTTTCGCTTCTGCCCGGATACATTGATACCTTGATCAACGGCATGCATTCTCCAAACCTTTCCTGGAATTTAACCCTAATCGCCGCGCCAGCCGTATCGTGTGCCGTATGTGGAATTCTGAGCATGCATTTTCTTGTACGCAAATCCCACCGCATATCCGGCGGCAAAACCTCCGATATGTGCCATAAACGCCACGCCTCCTCCGGCGGTTCCAAATCCGCCTATAACAAACGGCAGAATGTTTTGAAACACAAACCAAAAAGGCAGATACCATCTTGCCTCTATGCGTATCATTCTCCAAATGAATCCAAGCATCAAAAATGTGTGTATTTTTGCACGGGGAAATAATGCAAGGTATGCTCCAAGCACTCCTGATATCGCGCCAGAAGCTCCCACTGCCGGAATTGTGCTTGCAGGATCCACTGCCACGTGTGCCAGACCCGCTACAATTCCCCATGCCATGTATATGATGAAAAATTTATTGCGGCCAAACTTGTGTTCAATGTTGTCGCCGAATATCCACAAAAACAGCATGTTTCCTCCAAGATGCATCAGACCTCCGTGTAAAAATATCGAAGTTACAAGCGAGATTTGTGGCGCGGGCGGACAGTTAAATGGGAACTGTGAAGGAAGTGCTCCGTATACAAGACAGGATGGAACAGCGCCCCATTCGTAAAAGAGTCTTGCTGCAGCGCCGTTTGTAAATTCCAAAAGCTGTCCCGTATAGATTGCCTCGTAAAAAAATACCATGACGTTTATTATAATAAGTGCAATGGTAAGTTTTGGTTTAAAACCCGGAGGGTGTGGATTTTCATCGCGCAGTGGAAACATGATGTTTTATGCTATATAATTTCATATTTAGCGTTTATGCGACAAGGTACAATCAGGGGTGTATAATACGATCAAAAAGAGTAAAAAGTGCCTATGATTGTCCTAGCAGGATAAACATCATGACGATGCCGTATATGGCTATGGATTCAACCATTCCAATGAATATGAATACCCTTGACTGGAGTGCAGGATTTTCACTAATGACTGCAAGACCGGCGGATCCCACGTATCCCAAACCAATGCTAGCACCCAAAGCTGCCAAACCAAAAGCCAAACCCGCACTCAGGAATTTGTAGCCGTCTGAGGGATTTGATGTCTCGTGCGCATATGCTGTTCCAATAAGTGTAAAGCTAGCAAGTATTGCGGCTGTAATAAATACCAAAACTGTTTTTCGCATATTCAAATTGTGTGTCGAATATTCCTTATTTAAAGCTTAAAGTCTAGTTGGTCTTTGCAAGCGTCTCGGATTTGTATTTTTGCAGACTAGCTTTAACTGATTTTAGGAATTCGGTGTGAGCTTTATCTATGATTGCCGAGGAATCATTCAACATTTTTTCAATTTCTTCTTTTGCCATTACTTTCGTTTCTCCATGGCTGCCTTTACTTTTTTTAACTTTGCGAATTCTTCGCGTTCACGCTCTTCAAGGGTACCCAAAATGAATTTTATTCTCTGCTGATACTGCGGAATTATCACATTTTCAAGGGCATTTAGCAGTTTTTGTGTCTTTTCTAACGCTTTTGCGAGTCTAAATATGGAATTTTCATACTCTGCTGCCTTGCATATGTGGGGCAACAAGGTTTTGATCTGTTTGGCGGCTATGTCTATTGACGAGTTTGTATCTCCAAAACCATAAGGGATGCTCTTTGTATCTTTTTCGATAACTGTCATAGTGGGTATTTTTACATCCACGATGCGCCTTGTAGTTATTTCCATGTTTATCACCGCCGGAGTCGACTGGGCCACAGTATCCACAGTATTAATCCCCAAGGCAAGATATGCCTCTTTTACTGATTTATAAATATCCTGTAACGGATCCCATATGCCTCCGCGGGCTTTGTCAGCTTCGATCATCATCTCTTCTATATTTTTAAGCAATATCTTGCGTTTGTCGTCAAGAATTTGTTGAACCATGGCGGCAATTTGTTTTGAGCGTTTATATTTTAACAGTTCAATTTTTGTAGTTGCAACGTTTTGACCAAAAGACACGTATCAATCACCCTTGAAAAATTTGTCAATATGTTTGTCTTTTATTTTGGTAAGCTCAGAGCGCGGAAGTTTTGATGCCGTATCCCATAAAATTCCAAGTGTTTCCTCTATGGTGCGGTTTTCATCAAGGGCCTGGGTAAGGAATTTTTTCTCAAATAAATCCCCCGCAGCCATGTATTTTAGATCAATGTCGGTGAGGCCGGCTTTGCCGACAATGCCGGCCAGTGCGCGCACTTCTTGTGCGCGGGAGTATGAATCATAATTTTGGTTTGAGATTTCCTGGTGGTCAGCACGGGTGCTCCCCTCCCCTATGCCGTCTTTCATCAGTCTGCTCAGACTCATCAGTATGTTAACCGGAGGATATACTCCCTGTCTGAACAGGTCACGGCCAAGTACAATCTGCCCCTCTGTAATGTATCCTGTAAGATCCGGTATGGGATGCGTAATGTCATCGGAGGGCATTGTAAGTATCGGAACCTGCGTAACGCTGCCTTTTTTACCAACAAGCCTGCCGGCTCTCTCGTATATGGTTGAAAGATCCGTATACAGGTATCCAGGATATCCTTTGCGTCCAGGAACCTCTTCTCTTGCTGCGCTAATCTCCCTTAATGCCTCTGCATAATTTGTCATGTCTGTTAAAATTACCAGTACGTGCATTCCAAGCTCAAATGCAAGATATTCTGCAACGGTAAGTGCCACGCGCGGGGTGATTATTCTCTCTATTGCCGGATCGTCTGCAAGGTTTAGAAACAAAACGCTTCTTTTTAGCGCACCTGATTCCTCCAAACTTTTTCTAAAATATTCGGATTCACTGTACTGCACTCCGATTGCGGCAAACACGACGGCAAAATCCTCATTGGTTCCCGCCACACTGGCCTGACGTGCAATTTGTGCTGCCAGTATGTTATGCGACATGCCAGAGCCGGAAAATATGGGAAGTTTTTGTCCGCGAACCAGCGTCATCATTCCATCGATGACTGAGATGCCGGTTTGGATAAAGTCTTTTGGATATTCACGCTGTTCTGGATTCATTGTTTCCCCGTTTATATCGATAAATTTGTCCGCAATTGGTTCTGGCAGACCGTCTTTTGGACGTCCAAGACCGTCAAAAACGCGGCCGAGTATCTCTTTTGAAACCGGCATCTCCATGACTTTGCCCACGAATTTTGCACTGGTTCCCGCTATGGAAAGACCTGTAGTTCCCTCAAATACCTGAACTATTGCCTTGCCGTTGCCTATCTCAAGTACTTTGCCCAGTCTGTGTTCGCCGTCGGTGGTCTCAATTTCAACTAGCTCATCAAAAGCTGCACTTTCGACTCCGTCCACTATGATCAGAGGACCTTTAATCTCTACGACATTGCTGTACTTTATTCCGCCGGCGCTCAATTTTTAACCTTTGCTCCGCTTATGTTTTTGAACTGCTCGTCCATTGATTTTTCAATATCCACAAGTTTGGATATCTCGTCGTCTTTGATCTCCATTCTGGCTTTAAGCAGTACCGGTATGACGTCCAATTTTTTGATCAGATCAAGTTCCACGCCGTCTTTTAGCGCCTGCTGACCGCGTCTATAAAATTCCACTAAAAGTTTTAGCAGTTTGTATTGTTTTTCAGGACTGCAGTAAGTGTCAACATCATCAAATGAATTTTGCTGCAACAGTCCGATCTTTGTCATGCGGGCCACCTCGAGTATCAGTTTTTCCTCGTCAGGAAGGGCTTCTGGACCAAGCAGTCTGACTATTTCTTTTAGAGTATCTTCTCTTTGCAGAATGCTATACGCCTCGTTTCTTGTTTCAAGCCAGTTTTTGTCAATGTTTTCATTCCACCATTTTGCAATATCAGCCAAATATCCAGAATAGCTGTTCATCCAGTTTATCGATGGATAGTGTCGAGAATATGCAAGCTTTGCATCAAGCGCCCAAAATGTCTTTATGAATCTCATCGTATGTGTTGTAACCGGTTCGGTAAAGTCCCCTCCCGACGGTGAGACAGCACCCACCAATGTTACAGAACCATCCCTGTCAGGACTGCCCAGTGCGCGCACCCGGCCCGCTCTTTCATAAAATTCTGCCAAACGGGATGCAAGATAGGAAGGGTATCCCTCTTCTGCAGGCATTTCTTCAAGTCTGCCGCTCATCTCTCTGAGCGCTTCAGCCCATCTGCTGGTAGAATCAGCAACCAATACCACGTCTTTGCCCATGTCGCGATAATATTCTGCAATTGTAACTCCAGTGTAAATACTGGCTTCTCTGGCAGCTACTGGCATGTTGCTGGTATTTGCAACCAGTATGGTTCTGTCCATCAGAGGTTTGCCAGTGCGGGGATCTTTGAGGTGTGGGAATTCCACCAGCACTTCTGTCATCTCGTTGCCGCGTTCTCCACATCCAATGTATACCACCACCTGTGAGTCGGCCCATTTTGCAATCTGGTGCAGTGTGACGGTTTTGCCCGTCCCAAATGCGCCAGGTATCGATCCTGTTCCGCCTTTGGCAATTGGGAAAAATGTGTCTATAACTCGCTGACCCGTAAGCAGTGGAATGGTAGGCTCGTGCCTGTTTTTGTAGGGACGCGGATGTCTTACAGGCCATTTGTGGTACATTTTTACGACAACTTTGTTGCCATCTTTTTCCACAAAAGCCATATCCGTCTCCAAATTATAGTCACCTTCTGAAATAATTTCCGTAATTTTTCCACCAGAATTATTCGGCGGAATCATGATGCTGTGATCAATAAGATCGGTTTCTTTTACAACTCCGATAACAGAACCGGGTTCAACCGTATCTCCTACTTTGACGCTTGGGACAAAGTGGTATTTTTTTGACATGTCAATTGGACTGGTTGTAATTCCTTTGCCGATATAAGAGCCGGATTTTTTTGAGAGCTCTTTGAGCGGTCTTTGTATTCCATCATATATCTGACCTATGATTCCAGGTCCTAGCATGACACTGAGCGGATTGCCCGTTCCAATCACCGGTTCTCCAGGTTTTAGACCGCTGGTTGACTCGTATACCTGGATAAATGCCACATCGCCGGTCAGCCGTATGATTTCACCGATGAGTTTTGCATTGCCCACGCTTACTGTTTCATACATTTTAGCTTCTGACATACCGTTAGCTCTAACCGCAGGTCCACTAATCCAAACTATGCTACCTTTTGCTACCATATTATTCTAGTCCGAATTTTAATGCCACATGCTTCCTTATTAAAGGCTTCAACCGATCAAGACGGGCATCTAACGTATTATCAAATGTCATGTTACCGTCAGATGATTGCGCGATTATTCCTCCAAGACATTCTATTGGTTTTGAATCAAGTTGTGATCCGGTAAAATCTGAAAGAGCTGATTTTACAGAGTCGGCATCATTTGAATTTGCAGAAATTGTAACCTTTGTTGTTCCCAACGTATCCGTAGCCTGTTTTATAAGCGATTTTAAAAGAGTAGGATCGGTTTTTGAAGAGCGCAGTTTGTCCAATGCTTGTTCAAATACTGACGATATTGCATCCTCTACAAGCATGATCTGTTTGTTTCTAGCTTCCAAATTGGAGCTTCCAATGATTTGTTTTTCGATCTTTTCGGCCTCTTTTTTGCCGTGGTCTATAATGGCATCATATTCGGATTCCATCAAAGTTTTAGAGCTTTGTAGCGAGGATTTTGCATCCTGTAGAATCGTGTCCAGTTCTGAGACAATACCGTTCTCGGTTTTTGTCAATATTTTATCAATAGTACCATCTAATCCCACATTTTTAGACATTATGACCGCCGTGCCCGTAATAATGAATTTTAATGTTTAGACGCGGATTTGATCCGTGATTGAAGGTTTTATGGAAACCTGTAGTTTTACAGGGAAAAACGGCAAATTGGACAAGGATAATATATTACGCACAGATCGTAGTCATAACTTGGGTGTTGCTAAACTTAAACTTGGCACGATTATCCTTCCCCGTTCTGACTCTCCGGAAGTTATATCTCGGCTAGCGGAATTTGGATGGTTTCACAAGATCGATTCTGATAATGAGACTGTTACGCCGGAAATTGACGATTTGCTGCTTCGGGCACAAAAGCTGCATCAGAGTGCCGATAATGTGCTAGGGGGTCTTGGAATTCCCCTCAGAGTCGGCATACTTGAGATCATGTTCAAGGGAACCGTAATCAAAATGAAAAACTACAGTACCGATGAGATTGAGACGGTCATAAAAGATCTTGAAGAAAACATGGCAAATCTGATAGACGATGCCAGAAAACGTCTTGACGCAGGGGATGCAATCCGGCGCGATTTGGACAATCATATTGCCCTCAGGGAGACCACCGTATTGGCAAAAAAACTTGATTTTAATCTTGACGATTTCAAATCTACAAAATATCTTTATTCGGATCTTTTCATAATAGAAGAATCATCGTTTGGCGAGATAACACGCTCGCTGCCTGACGTTACGCTTTACAAGTATGATCTTGATTTGAAAACACATGCGGCGGTAATTGTCGTTGCAGCCGCAGAAGATGCCGATAAAATCGGCAGGATAATGCGCGGTGTAAACGCTGTTGCGATTTTAATTCCTTCTGAATTTCCCCAGGCGCCAAACAAAGCGCATGCACTGGCAGTCAAGCAGATAAAAATACTTGAGAAAAGACAGGCGGAGAATGCAAAACAGACGGCAGCTTTTGCAAAGAAAAACAGGGGAGAGATTCTTGCCCTGCATGAAAGATGCATTGTGGCAAAAGACGTACTAGAACATCTGCGCAAACCTGGCGGAACAAAACGTTTTGCCGTAATACGCGGTTACATACCGGTAAAGATGGAGGAGAAATTTAAGAAAATTTGCTCAAAGTGGACCGCAATTACAGAAGAGCCGGCAAAGGATGCAGAAGAGCCCGTATTACTTGACAATCCAAGATTTGTAAGAACCTTTGAGACCATAACCGACAGCCAGGGATTCCCCAAAAAAGGCGAGCTTGACCCGACCCCGATGATTGCCATCATGTGGCCCATCTTTTACGGAATAATGTTCGCCGATTTGGGACACGGACTGCTTTTGATGGGATTGGGACTGCTATTCAAGGTAAAAGGACAGGGCAATATGGCGCGCTGGGGAATGCTGATTGCAATATCCGGAGCTGCCGCAGCCATAGCAGGAACAGGTACCGGCGAGGTTTTTGGATTTCATCTGGATCACATAGCTCCGTTTGAGGATCTTTTGCACGAGGGAGGCGCTTTGCATTCATTCTCATGGATTGTCGGATCAATCAGCGTCTCAGAGCTCAACTTTGAACAGGTCATAAACATACTAAAGGTTTCATTGTTTTTGGGAATTTTGCACCTGTTAGCTGCGATGGTTTTGCGTGTGAGACGCAATCTAAAAGCAGGACGCAAACTTGTCGCATATTTGGAGAACATTCCAAACATTACACTGTACCTTAGCATTATAGCGATAATGATGTGTGCCATCGGATCAAGCTATGATGTTATCAACATGTATTCCAGAGTTCACACCGAAGCTGTGCCGTGGGTGACAGTACTGGTCGGAGACTGGGCACAGGTCTGGATAATAACAAGAATTGCAATAGTGCTGGCAATATCCTCAATAGTGATAATGATCATCGGCGGCATAAAACATGCAAAGAAACATCCCGAAGAAGGGGCGGATCCGGCAAGTGTCATAATTGAAACACTGCTTGGAAAAACAATTGAATCACTTGCGCACACGGTAAGCTATGCTCGAATAGGGATCATGCTGCTTGTTCATGCGGCGCTGCTACTCACCGTAAACAATGCATTCGTATCGCTTGGCGGCATATCCTCACCCGTTGCCATGGCCATGATAATAGGAGGTAATCTTGGAATCATGATGATAGAGGGATTAATCGTATACATACAGTCCCTCAGGCTTCATCTGTACGAATATTTCACAAAATGGTATGACGGTGGCGGCCCCGTATTCAAAAATCTAATGCCCGAAACCGTATACAATAAATTCATCTGGAAAAAGTAGATTTGCTGTGAATACAAAATATCTGCCCGCATTTTCACTATCGCTTCTGGCTTTGGCAGGCGTGTTTGGTGCTGCCGGTGCACAAGAGCAGGAAATGAAAAATCCGTCCATGACAGTGGAGCTTTTACCCATACAGTGGCAGGATTTTAACAGAGTCTCGTTAGAGGCACAGGTAACAGAGCTCTCAAGTGTGCACAAAACCATCTGGCAGGTTACAATTGACAATAATTTACAGTATGGAAATCCAAACGGCAACGCGGTGATCCGTCTGTACGATGAAAATGTGGAAAATAAATTTATCGAGGTTGGCATGGGAGCTCCAAAAGATAACAAGCTTTGGGTGGCCGTGCGGATACCCGGAGCTGAGGAATACGTGGTAGTCCACGACAAACTTGAAAGGGGCTGGGTTCCAAGCGCAAAGACAGTCATTTCGTATACGGAAAGGGCAGGCATGACGATAAACAACGGGGCGAGAATCATAATTACCAATCTGGATATTGGCATATTTGGAATAGAATCCTATTCGGTGCACGGCATGGAAGGATCCACCGATCCTCCTGCCATGGTTTCCGGCGAATATTTGGTTGAATTTCTCTCCGGCGATCCGGCCGACAACGTTTTTCATCTGTTTCCATTTTATGTTACAGCTGCGGTCGGAATTATAGTGATAATTTTGATTATTGTAAAGAAAAAACCAGCTTCTGCCACAAGTAAATCCTAGTTTGAATTTTGTTTATAGTATTTGCAGCCGCCTCTTATGCCGCATACGTCGCACATTGGGGATACGGGTTTGCATATGTTTTGGCCGTACATGACAAACGTATCGTTTATCTCTAGCCAGAATTTTTTTGGTATTTTTTTCATCAGGGCAAATTCGGTCTCTTCGGGAGTTTTTGTATCAACAAGTCCTAGCCTGTTTGATATGCGGTGTACGTGTATGTCCACAGGTATGGCGGGTTTTTCGTACGCGTATACTAGGACGCAGTTTGCGGTTTTACGGCCGACTCCAGGCAGTTTTATCAAAGAGGGAAGATCTTTTGGAACCTTGCCGCCGTATTCGGAATGAATTATGCCCGCCACCTGTATTATGCGCTGCGCCTTTACATGATAGAATCCTATTGGTTTTATGATGCGTTCAACATCGCGTATGCGCGCGCCCGAAAGTTCTTTGGCATTTTTATAAACGGCAAACAGTTTTTTGGCCACTTTGGCAGTATTCTCATCCCGGGTTCTTGCTGAGAGAATGGTTCCGATTAGAATGCTAAACGGTCCGCCAGTCTCCGCATCATGCAGCTGACGCAAAGCCGTCATTCTCGGGGGTTGGACGGCATTCATGGTTTTACTCATGCCATCAAGCAGTCGGCGCACTATACGTGCAGCATACAAGTATTATATCAGTTGTTGGCATATTCATCATGCAGCTCTCCCGACAGGAAGAGGCGGCGCTTGCCGGCGAGGAAGGATACGCGTTGCAGCTTGCATACAAGATTTTGGTAGCCACCGGGGAGGCAACTGACGCAGACAGGCTCGAATCTGTCAGCTGGGCGCATCTTTCCGGTGTCAATTACAATACAATCGGAGACGCAGGCGAGAAATTTCTCTCGGAAATTAGTGCAGAGGCGCGCGTAAAGATCAAGACAACTGTAAATCCCATGGGATACGACATTGACAGCGTTTCAGAATACGATCTTGATGAAAAATTTATGCAAAAACAGGAGAGCATAAGGGAATCCTATCTGCGGATGGGTGTGATCCCGACGTTTTCATGCGTTCCATACGATATTTTTGACATGCCAAAGGAGAACACCAGGGTGGCGTTTGCCGAGAGCAATGCGGCAATATTTGCAAACTCTGTTGCAAACCTGCAGACCAACAAGGAGAGCGCCTTTAGCGCCCTTGCCAGCGCCATTACAGGCAAGAGTACGTACTCGGAGAATACGGCAAATCAAAAACCGGAGATAACACTGCGTCTAAAGGTGGAGGAACCGGACGAGCTTGCATACGGGATGCTTGGATACTTTGCAGGTAAAACCGGCACATCGGCACCTGTTGCACTCTCATGTCCCGGCAGTCCGGACCGTCTCCAATGTAAGGCAATCTGCGGCGGGATGGGAACTTCGGGAACGTGCAGTAAATTCATCATGGGCGATGGCGGATCAGAATCCGAAAAGATTGACTTTGGTAAAGAAGAGATGGATGGGATAAAAGACGAGCTCTCAACTGCAGAGCGGGGCGATATCATAACCCTTGGAAGTCCGCAGCTTGGGTTGGAGGAGATCGTGCGACTCTCTGCGATGCTAAAGGGCAGGTCGTTTAAAAAACCGTGCACGGTGTTTGCCCCAAGAAAAATTCGTGATAAGGCGCGCAGTCTGGGACATACTGCAGGCATAGAGGCATCCGGCGCTAGGATACTTGTTGATTGTTGTACGTGTCTTACACCCCTTGTTGACAAAAACAAAGTGGATGCTGTTACCACCAACAGCATAAAAGGCGCATATTATCTGAAAAACTCCACAGGAGTGCAGGTTAATTTGAAATCACTCTCGGATATTGTAAACGAGGAGACGCTATAAAATGAAAATTATAGTGACAGGATGCGCTAGGGGGGAAATAACGAGGGCGCAAAATCCGATAAACTTTCTTGGGGCGGTGGAAAAAGAGACGGGGCGCATACGCGATGAGGGACACGATCTCTTTGGCAAAACCCTTTCTGGTTCAATACTTGCTTTTCCATATGGGATTGGAAGCAGCGTTGGAGCGTACACGATATATGCGCTAAAATCAAATGATGCTGCGCCTGCGGCAATGATATGTCAAAAAGCGGATTTAATGGTGGCGTCAGGATGCGCAATGGCCAACATACCGCTGCTTGTGGCAGACGAAAACGAGTTCAAATCTCTCAGAGACGGTCTTACAGTATCTGTGGACACCAAAAGTAGTCCTTTTGTGACGTTTGAGTAAACGGGGAAAAAAGCTTATACACAGCCCGATGCCCCACACTTTCAGCGGGGTGGGGAAGTCAGACCATCCGGGCAAAGTCATCCCGGCGGGCTCATAACCTATCAATGATGGGAAACCCGCAAATCAGTAGTTCAAATCTACTCCCCGCTACTTTTAAAATTCACAAAACCACCGAGATGATCCTGCAAAGATTGGAGTGTTGGCGCGTTTTTCACGCTGTGCCGGACGCGTCAAATGCCGCTGTGCGGATACGGCCGGCAGGTATGATCCAACGTGCAGTGCGCGTGCAACCTGAACCGTCTTTTTTGATGCCGCATGGCGTCCGCATTTGACGCACTCAAAATGCTGCCCGGATCCCTTTGACTTCATGTTTTTACGGCAGTGCGGACATTGCGGGTTGATCTTTTTGTATACGGTTTTCAGGTGCCGCACACGGATAAATTCCGCGTTTAGGGAGCGGGGTCTAGATTTGGATGCGGGGCGTACGCCACCGCCCACCGTAACCTCATCGCCTGCCGCAAGATGGCAGATTGCTCCCCCCATGCCGGATTCTTTGTATACGGCGCACTGTACAGAACCGTTTGCCGTCTCAACTTCAAATATTATATGACCGCCGCGCAGTGTTTGCGGGGTTTTGCATACGGAACCGGAGATTGTTCCGGCCATGTACGGTTCCAATGATGAGGCATCAAGTTTGTGGTCAAGATGCCTTGCCGTTCCCTGGTTTGATTGAAAGATCATATATCCAGCGGATTTTTCTCCGGTTTTTACCATGGATGATGCGGCAATTATAGAGCGGGCATTCTCGCCGCGTATTCCGTACAGAACAGGATCCGGACCGCGCGGGGATATCATAACGTGATCGCGTGCATCATCATAGCTGCTGAATGTATCGGGGGCGGTTTTTTGCTGCATACGCTGCACTCTATCTTTGTCGATGTGTCGTTTGAGTCCAAACATGGACGGTTTTCTATAACTTAGCATCTCCAAAGTGCTGTCGGATCCAAAATCATATCCAATGACACCGGCAGCTCCGATCAGACCCTGGCCGTTTCCCATGTGAAATGATTCCAGTTTTTCCCCGCGTACAAGGTTTTTTGCAGCAGCGCGTTTTACAAGCTTCCACATGGCAAGATTGCCAAGATGTTTCACCGATTCTGGAATTGTTCCCGTACAGAATACGGCAGCAGGGTTTGCGCCGTTTTTTACGTCCGCATTTTTTTCCACCATGCGCGTGATGTATTCAATGTCCCCTTTGGCATCGTCTGTGAGAAATTTCAAGCCCACAGCGCCGTTGCCGCGCGTCTTCCATGGAATATTCGGATTAAAGCGCACCAAACGCGGATACGAGGAAAATTTCACCCCTCTTTTTTTGAGCCCTCCCACTATCTTGAAGCCAAGATACGTGGTGCACATTCCCAGAGGCGAATCGGTGTCATCAATTCCCACGGAGAGTACGGTTGCAGTCATACATGGATGCAAGTCTGCTGCACATTTTTGGTTTGCCCAAGGATTAAGTGGGTAAGAGTGCGCAAAACGTGCGTGATAGTAATAGACGAGGAATCAATCTTTAAGGCAATTCGGGAGAGAAAACCGGTATCTGTTGCAATCAACGGTCCGGACGGCATACTGCCGGCGGTGCAGACTGCCGCATCCAACATAACCAAGAAATTTGGAATTCCCGCGTACGTGCTAGCCGATACCACATGGGGTTCATGCGATCTTAATTCCAACGGAGCGCAGGTTTTGGGGGCGGATGTTTTGTTCAATGTGGGGCATACGATAGGCGTTCCAATGTGGGACAAACAGGTGGTAATGATTGACGCTTTTGATGATATCTCATTTGAAAAAATTGCGGGAAAAGCGGCAGAAATGTTTTGTGAAAAAACAGTATCGCTTGTAACGGACAGCCAGCATCTGCACAAGATAGATCAGGTACGCAACATACTGGAAAAAGGCGGAGTGCACGTAAAGGTAGGCAGAGGAAAAGGGCAGCTCAATGACGGACAGGTTTTTGGGTGTGAGTTTTATCCCGCAAAAGATGCGGCGCAAAAGGCAGATGCAAACGTCTTTCTTGGCCAGAGTGATTTTCATGCGGCCGGACTTGCGCTTGCAACCGGACTTGCCACGTATGTTCTTGATCCGTACTTTAACGAAGTGCGCGAGGTAACAAAGATTGCGCAAAAAATACAGAAAAAAGCCACACTTGCCATATATGCTGCCGCCGATGCGCAAACATTTGGAGTAATTGTGGGTCTAAAAGAAGGACAGCTTTCAAAGACCACGGCTTTGAAATTTAAAAAAGAGTTGGAAGAGTGCGGTAAATCCGTCCAGCTGTTTGCCATGACGGACATCAACAACGAGAGACTGCATAATTTGCGCGGAATAGACGCGTTTGTACAGGTTGCATGCCCCCGCATAGCGACCGATAACGAATTTGACATGCCGGTTCTTTCCACACCGCAAGCGCTGGCCATGCTGCGGGTTTTGCGAGGAGAACAAATAGGGGATTATCTGCAGACGCCGCACTGGCTGTAAATTTTAAGCGTATTTTTTAATTAATTACGGCGCGAAGCGGTAAGTGCCAGATCGTTTTCAAAAAAGAATTTTTCCCCTCCAAATGCGGGTTTTAGATCGTCAAGCCACACGGCATTCTCGTCATATTTGGCAAGGAACGTCCTGCACGCCCAATCAGGGTTGCGTGCCTGTAGGAATTTCATTGACATGGCTTTTTGGCCGTTTACCTGCACTATTCCGTCTATCTGCACTTTGCCAGGAGTTGCAGACATGCTTGGACCACGCACGGTTCTTGCCAGTCCGCTGACCTGTGAGTATGCCTCTTTGAATATTTGGTATGATTTTACCAGCGGAACTCCAAAGTAGTGCTGTGCACCCGTATCCCTTACCATGAACATATAGTATGGAATGCATCCAAGGTTTACCTGATCCGTCCACATTTTTTTCCACACTTGTGCATCATCGTTTATGTGTGCAAGCAGGGGCGACTGTGTTCTTATCTGTGCTCCAGTGGAACGTATTTTTTTAATGGCCTTGCGGGTTGCCTGTGTTTGCATTTCCACATAATGGTTAAAGTGGGCCATAACAGAAAGATGTAATCCGCTTTTTGTAATTGATTCAAAAGTTTCCAGCGTTACATCAGCGTCGTTGTCGGTTAGAACTTTGTGCGGCCAATATGAAAGCATTTTTGTACCGATTCGTATGGTTTTGAGGTTTGGCAGATCCGCATTCAGCAGCTTGTCAACGTATGTACGGAACATCTCTCCTTTCATTATCATCGGATCGCCTCCTGTAAACAGTATGTCCGTTATTTCAGGATGCTCCAAAATATACTGTACAAGGCTGTCGGTTTCTTTTGAAGCAAATTTCATATCATCCATGCCCACAAACTGCGGCCATCTAAAACAGAAACTACAGTATGCATGGCACGTCTGGCTCTGACTTGGAAAGAAAAGACATGTTTCTTTGTACTTGTGCTGCATTCCGTACAGCTTTGTACCGTCTTTGAGGGTTGGAATATTCAGTTCCATCTGGCCTGCCGGATGCGGGTTTAATTCCAATCTAATTTTGTTTGTAGCATTATCCAGTTCTTGTTTTTTAGCGCCGCCTTTTATCAGATTGGCAATAATATCAAAATGTTTCTTTATGAGCATATTTTTTTGAGGAAATGTCAGGACAAACATGGGATCGTTTGGAACGTTGTTCCAGTCGATAAGATACTCTACAACATAATTATTTGTTTTAAATGGCAGAACTTTGGAGACAACTTGCATGTTAAAAATCTCCTCATCGCTGAAATTCTCCATCTGATCAAGCCTTTGAAAGTTTTCTGCCGTATACTGCATGATTTTTGGACGTGACAGACTGATCCGTTTACTTTCAAGATTGGACAATTAGTAAAGTCGGTTTTACCCCATGTTTAATCTAATGTTTTATTTATATACTTAAAGTATGATTTTGGCGTATTGTTAGACAAAATGGGAGTTCAATAATGGCCGATAATGATCTAGTGGAAACTGTCTCATCACAGGCAGGGGAATTTCAGACGGTGGGCAATTTATTGGCAACATCAATAGAACTGCAAATAGCGTTTACCGTTTTGATTGCTGGGATTATTTCCATTGTTATAGGATACAGGGCTTTTTCCAAATGGATACGCGCACAAAAATTCAGATATTTTCGTCCGCACATATCCAGATTCATTCGGGTTGCAGTGCTTCCGCTCTTTGCGATAGCACTAGTCTCATCCATTAACGTATACGTGCATACGGTGGATCTCTTTGGCAGTGCCACAGGCGGTGCGGAAAAAACGTTTCCAATGGTTTTGGACACGATGAACATACTCGTAATTGGATACACCATAGCGCACATAATTCCCGTCATACTTACAAAACGAGAAACCATGATTCTTGAAAAAGCCGACTATAACTCGTGGATATCTACGGGAGGATTTGTTGACGATCAAAAAGATCTTTTTCATACGGTTTTTAAATGGATAGCTCCAAAAAATCCTCCAAAAGATCTGAGTAAAGATGAATTTGACAAGTATCTTTCTACCGAGAAAGGCCGGAAGTATTTGGAAGCTTATCGCACTTCAAAAGATGCAAGTATAGGAACCTACGAAAAGCTGGTAAAACATCCATACAAAGTTTGGAGAATACAACAGCGTGTAAAGTATGCCGCATATTACGAATCATGCACAAGCGGTAACAACAACGTTGGTAGAAAACTAAAACTGGGCCAGGACATGGAGGAAATTTATCCAATAGATACATGGCGTGAAATGAGAAGACTGTACGGATTTGAAATAATCGTAGCGGGATCAAAACCTTCCGGATATGGCAAGAAAAAGAAAAAAGATATTCCAAAATCAGCCACGCAGATGATTCCGATTGTAATATTTGCGGCAGTTTGCCTTGGGATATTAAGCTGGTGGGGTATAGATCTGTGGGTACTTGCCACGGCCACCGGAGGACTGGCAGTAGGAATTGGATTTGCCCTTCAGGAGACTATGCAAAACTGGTTTGCATATATTATGATCCGCAAGGAGAATATAATATCCGAAGGTGAAAGGGTCTCTTTAGAGAGCGGATACAACGGATATGTACACAAGATCACATCTAGAGTCACATACATACGCGACGGTCTCAACGAATCATATGCAATAATACCCACAAGGCAGCTTGTAAGCGGACAGATTACCAGTTATTCAAAGGAAGTTGCCATTGTTCCTGCAGTGGTACAGGTGGGCGTTTCATATTTGAACAATCCAAGACAGGTTTCAGCCATTCTTACAAAGGTTGGCAAGCGTGCGATGCTGGAGATACGGGATTCAAAAAACAACCATATGATAAGACAAAAACGGTGTCCGTATCTTGATGAGAACAAGCCCAGCTGCGGTTGTGACAAAAATATACATGTTGAACTAGAGCAGCCGCTAATTAGATTCAACAAATTCAACGATTCGGCACTTGATTTTTCTATTTTACTGTATGTTTGGAATTACGGAGCGCAGTTCAAAGTAAAGAGCGACATGCGAATTATAATGTACGAGGAATTTAAAAAATACGACATACGAATACCGTGGCCCATTCGAACAGTCTATCAGGGCGATGAAAAAAGAGAGGCAGAAGAGATTGGACGTCTAGAATCCGAACGCAACCAGCTGGTCGACGAATTCGGTACCGGTTCGCCCGGATACAGCGGATCAGAAGACTAGACAGATTTAAGACAGTCCTAGACTGCAGACAGTTGTGGCAAAAATTACGGTTCTAGCCGGAAGCACATCCGTGCAGATTGCAAAAAATCTTGCCGCAAAGATGAACGCATCGTATGTTGAATCCTCTTTGATGGTATTTCCTGACGGGGAATCAAAGATTAATGCCGATCTTGGGCGCGTGAGAGGAAAAATAGTCGTGGTTCAGTCAACACATCCTCCGGTGGATACTCATCTTTTGCATGCAGTCATGCTGATTGCAAAGGCCAAAGAGAGTGCTTCAGAAGTTACCGCCGTGATCCCATATATGGGATATGCAAGACAAGACAAAGAATTTTTGCGGGGTGAGATTGTAACAGTAAAGGTCATAGCAGACATGCTGCGTGGTGCCGGAGCATGCAGGATAGTTACAGTCGACATACACAGCAAGGATGCACTCAAAAAACTTGGCCGTGGCGCAGTAAACGTTTCCGCGGTGCCGGCTCTTGCAACGCACGTAAAAAAAATGCGCTTGAAAAATCCGCTGGTTATATCCCCAGACGCTGGCGGGAAAAAGAGAGCATTAGAATTTGCAAAAATTTTAAATGCAGAATGTGATGCGTTGGCCAAAAAGAGAAACCGCATTACGGGCAAAGTCAGTATAACCACATCCGAATTTAACTCCGTCTCCAATCGAGATGTGGTTTTGGTGGACGATATGATCAGTACAGGATCCAGCATAGTAAAAGCTGCCAAATTTTTACGCGGCAAAGGATGTAAAAATATTCTAGTTGCATGTACCCATGCGCTTTTGGTGGATGGGGCAGAAAAAAAAATTATTAAAGCGGGAATCTCCAAAATAATAAGTACAAATACTATACCAGGCTCCAAATCTTCAATAGACGTCTCAGAAGCAATAGCGCAAGTAATATCAAATCGGCCAGTACGTAAAATTAAAAATACGCGTGCGCTATGATGGAACTTGTATTTTTGGGGACCTCGTCTGCTAGACCAACGCAAAAAAGAGGACTCTCATGTATATGCCTAAACACGGAAACAGAAATGCTGATCTTTGATGTAGGGGAAGGTGCACAGATCATGTATCAAAAAGCAGGTTTGAAGTGGAACAAAAAGACTAGGATATTCATCACACATATGCACGGTGATCACTGCCTGGGACTTTTAGGCATATTGCAGACCATGTCCTTGCAGGGCAGGGATGAATTTGTTACAATTTTTGGTCCTCCAGGACTTGAAGAGTTTTTGGTTGAGAATATGAGGATGCTGGGATTCATTCCAAAATTTCCACTTGCAATCTCTGAGATATCCGGTAACGGGCAGATATTAGAGACAGAAGAATACACGGTTGTTGCATGCAGCTCAGAGCACGGAGTGAGGGCGTTTGCATATCTGTTCAAAGAATGCGACAAACTAGGAGAATTTTATCCGGAAAAAGCGCTACAATTGGGAATTCCACGCGGTGCAAACTGGCACGCACTACAGCACGGTCAGGATGTGACTGTTGGAGGGAAAACTGTTCTTGCATCAGAGGTGACCGGAGATCCAAGAAAAGGGATAATGGTCGGAATATCTGGCGATACAAGACCAAATGTAATGCTGAAAAAATTTTTCGCGGATTGCGACTATCTTGTATTTGATTCAACCTTTGGCAGTGAACACAAAGAGAGGGCAAAAAAAACCGGGCATTCCACCTCTGCAGAAGCTGCTACACTTGCAAAAAACGCCGGTGTTAAGACCCTGATACTAACACATTTCTCTTCTAGATATACAGACGCCACAAAACTGGTAAAAGAAGCAAAAAAGATACATGAATCGGTTTTAATGGCAGAAGATTTGTCTAAATTTATTCTCTAGAAAATACTTTGTCAAGATTGTTTTCAAATCCGTTAATTTTATCAAGTACGGTCTGTATGTGTTCTCCTGCATTGTTTATTATCATAGCGAGCTGTTCTGATGAATAAATCATGGAATGGTTTAATCCATTAACACCTGAAATTATTTTGTCGGATACTGCCATGTTGACAGATGTCATATCATCTGCAACCATATCCATGGAGCCGGATTCAATCCATGCCATGACTCCGTTCTGTGGGAGCAAGAGCACTACCCCACCAATCAGAATTACTCCTGCGATTAGCAGTTTTGCGTTCAAAAACATATGATTGCATTCTAGACTGCAGTATTTATAGCAAAACTGAAAAATTCAAACCCATTCACTAGAATTTTTTAAACAAACGGGACAAACCAGTCCACCAAATCCTCAAGATCAGGGGATTCGATTGTAATTCTGATCGCGCCTAATGGGGAATCATCATCCACATCACACAATGCAATTTTTCCCGCGTATGCTGCTTGTTTGTTAAGTAAAAACCATGATCTGTTTTCTTGCGTATTTCGTATCAATCGTTTTCTGTATGAATTCTGACTTTTTCTTGATTCAATTACGGTACGTATTTTTTCAAGACATTCGGTATTATTAAAAAAAGCACTTGCAGTATTTCCTTCAATTTTTGTTTTAGGTTCTAGCAATATTTCAGCAAATGCCGTACGGATTTTTTCTCTATTTTCTGAAGGGTATACGCGGCAGTCTGCCTCTACTCTGCAGGAAATTTTTGCATTCATTATTATGACGGACGTACTGTATCTTATTGTTGGATAAAAATCATGCCAACAGCATGGATGCATATAGAATGGCGATAAATGATGGATTGTGTACTGTCATATGTCAAGAACCGTTTCTAAAATCATCCTTTATACTCAGAGCGCTTCGAACAACCAAAATTCCGATATTTTATCTTGATTTTGATTTGATGTACAGCGGTTGCATAAAGGGCGGATTTGCCGAAAAACCAGACAATGTTCAAGTTCACATGATGGATTTTTCAAACTATGTTGATGTGATAAAAATTGTCACATCAGAAATAACCAAAAGAAAACATCTTGTCATACTAGATACTCTAAATGGGTTTTTCAGTATGCACGGGGACGAAGCAGGTAGAATGATAAATACATGCATTTCGTTGCTAGCATTTGCCGCCAAAAACACCGACTCTAGCATTCTAACCGTCTGTATGGCATCACATGTTAAAAAAAAATGGATTTTATCCCCTGCACTTGGTAAAATTCTTCACCAGGGATCAAAAATATGCCTACGAAAAAATGATGCCAATATGATAGCCGATATGTTTGATCGTTCAGATAATCCGATCGGTTCTGTTGTATGTTAGAATCAATGGCAGCTCAAACGCCGTTATAATACGCCGTTTGATGGTAAATTATATTAATGCCAACAACGTGGTACATGCATGCCAGTAGCAATACTACCCGACATTAGTGAACAGATGTGCATCGGATGCGCCTTGTGCGTTGAAATTTGCACCACGCTGGGTCCAGACGTTCTGAGAGTAAAGCCAGTAGAAGGCTGGAAACGCGGTAAAGCATTCGTGTTCTATCCGGAGAGATGTATCTCCGATGGTGCATGCATTGGCGTCTGCCCGACCAAAGCCATCTTTTGGATGCGTCCAATGGACTTCACTGTAGGTAACCCGGTTCCGCTCTACAAAAACTCTGTTTTTGTAAAAGGCTGGACTGAACTAGTAGACTAGTTAGTTATCTTTATTATTTATTTTTTATTTTCCTTTAATGTTTTTTCCCAAACATTTTTTTCCAAATTGAAGGTCTTTTTGCACGTTTTTCAAAATTATCCAACATTGCATATGTTATAACAAAACCGTTGCCAATCATACTGCCATCAGGATCATTTTTATGTCCATTCAAGGAAAATTCCAAAGGTACGTCCCCAATTTTTCTTATCTTTAGTTCACGCAATCGAAACGTTTTTCCGTTTTCAAGCTTTATGGTTGCATCATCACTTAGACTCAAAATAGAATAATTTTCCATGAATCTTATGGAGCCATTTTTTTTCAATTCGAAAACCACATCATATGTTATTTTGTTTCCATAGATATTAATTTCACGTGCAGATATTGTAACATCATCTTCAATGTTAAGCACGCTTACAATATCTGCATCAATGCGTACAGTATTGACCAAATTTTCCACTATAACATGTCCGTTTGGAGCCATTACTGTAGTACGACGTTCTTTTGTTACATAATATCCCACTCTGCCTTCCGGATCCTGTGTTTGATATTTTTTACCAAATATGTTTCCCGCTTTTACATTTCCATTTGTTACTGTTACCATTGTGCCATTTTCAATTTTGTATTTGTGTTTATGTGGATTGACAAACGTAAGATCTCCTCCTGTTACGGTGATTTTTGTTGAATTATCATCGCTAAAAGTAGGACTTGTTACGCTACCTTGTATAATGACTGGACCGTCATATTCAAAATTGCCTGCCATTATATTTCCTTTTATAGACATGGCACCGTTTGCCATTCTCTCAAATTCCATTTCACCCAAAACTTTTGATCCAAAAAGATGCCTGCCCGTGGCATTGGCTCTGGAGAGTGCAGCTGACCATTCCCTAGCAAGTTTCATTTGTTCGGAGATCTCTTCTGCCAATATGGCGTTCCGATATCTAGTTTCATCTTCATCGTCTGCAGAGTAAACTCGCGATTTGTGCTTTTTTTCCGCGCTGCTGTCAGGATATTTTTTTCCCTGTTTGATATCATCGTATGACTGTTTTATTTTCTTAAATTCTTCCTCGTTTCCACCCCTATCAGCATGGTGCAATAAGGCAAGGCGTCGAAATGCTTCACGAATCTCTTTTTTTGACGCAGTTTCGGATATTCCCAGTATGTCATAATTGCTTTCCCGCATATTTTGTTATCAAATCTGTGGCAATATTTCTTTTTATCGTATATCTAACATCTATTATTCTAAAAGTAGTATACCCCCTAACCCATGATACCATGATGCTCAAAAACATAGTATCTGTCTCACTCACAGGCATGCTAGGGGCAGAATATCATATCCTGCCCAAATGGGAAGACTGCAACAGCCTTACAGGACGCATAGAACACTGCAGTGCTGTATGCACACAGCAGACAACACAACGGGGCAACTGATCTGGAAAAAGACATCGAATCAAATACAGGCATACATATCACTCACAATACCATACACCGCATATTGATAGACGATGATCTGATCTCAAAGCAGCCAAAAAAGAGTAGACAGCGCAAATGGGTTCGATATGAGCGCAGATATTCCAATTCCATGTGGGCATACTGACTATAAACTGCTAGATGATGGTAGATGGTTTCTGTGCTATCTTGATGATGCCTCACGTTTTGTTACAGGATATGGTACATTTGAGCACGCAACTGCAGATAATGCCATACTGGTTTTAGAAAAGGCAATACAAGAGCACGGCAAACCTGCATCAGTAATGACTGATCATGGTGCACAGTTTTACGCCAATGTATAAGAGATGAAAAAGAAAGGTCTGTTCAAATTTGAGAAGAAACTTGATCTTGACATAAAACATATTTTGGCACGCGTGAATCATCCCCAGACCAATGGCAAGCTTGAGCGTCTTCATGTGGAGATACAGCACAAGCTGCCCCAGTTTGAGAGCATTATGCAGCGAGTCAGCTATCCAATAGATTTGTTCATGCAATGGTACAACATGGACAGAGCACACATGTCATTGGATACAGAAAACAGAGAGACGCCAGTACAGGCATTTGCAAGAAAGATGCCAGAACCGGGCGAAAGGATTATTGACGAGCAGACAGGAGAGGAATATGATGCAAAGTAAGTGGTATACTACTTTTGGGATACCACAATCATATATCTAACGTGTGCTGAATTTATATGATTTAAGATTTCTCAGTCTATAAAATGGACATCTGGCAGGAAGTTTTTGGCAAGATAAAAGCAAGTATGGTAATAGGTGCCATGCCAGATATGGGTAAAATGGAGGAGGTGTTCAAATTGGAATTAGATTCCATGGAATCTGGTCTGCAGAACATGTCCAATTTCGAACTAGAATCTGAAAAAAAATATCAAATAAAATCCGATGAGCTTGTAAATTCCAGACCAGGTGCAATGGCCGTTTCACAGAAAAAAATACGCATGTTTACAAAATACAGTCGTATGTATATTGACAGGATAGACCGTGAAATTCAGTCCCGATCAAATTAAAAATATAGATTTTACGCCACGCCGGTTGAATAATTTTTTTCATTAATTGGTAGTCCAATTACATCTTTGACTGCGAGTGTAAGATCTTCTTGTGTGATCACTCCGAGTTTAGATTCCTTGTCGGTTGAAGAAATATGGCGTTTTAATGCTCTTACGGCCGCTTTATTTACAATGAATTCCAAATCTGCTCCGCTCATGTCAGCTGTTGTGTCGGATATTTTTTCCAAATTAACGTTCTTTGCAAGTGGTTTACCACGCGTATGTATGTGCAGTATGTTTTTACGTGCAGCTGCATCTGGTTTCGATACTTGAACAATCCTGTCAAATCTTCCTGGACGTAAAAGTGCTGGATCCACCATGTCCAATCTGTTTGTAGCACCGATGACCAATACGCCTTTTAGCTCCTCTAATCCGTCCATCTCTGTGAGAATTTGTGAGACAACGTTTTCTGTTACGTTGCTGCCGTTGTGACTGCCTCTCTTTGGAACCAATGAGTCAATTTCATCAAAGAAGATAATACACGGAGCAACTTGCCTTGCTTTTTGAAACACTTTGCGTACACCTTTTTCTGATTCCCCCACCCATTTAGAAAGTAGTTCTGGACCCTTGATGGAGATAAAATTTGATTGTGTTGTGCTAGCAACAGCCTTTGCGATAAGCGTCTTGCCCATTCCTGGAGGTCCGTGCAGTAACACTCCTTTTGGTGTTTTTATCCCAAAATGTTGCACTTCTTTGGCATGTTTTAGTGGCCATTCTATCGCTTCGAGTAGTTCTTTTTTCAAGGCATCAAGTCCTCCCACATCTTCCCATTTGGTCTCTGGAATCTGCACCAATACTTCCCTCATGGTTGAAGGATGTGCTTCCTTTGTTGCTTCATCCATGTCCTGTTTTGTAATTTTAATTTCTTTGAGTTTTTCTGGAGATATTTTTCCACTGCCCAGATCAATAGTTGGTAATATACGTCGGAGTGATTTCATTGCAGCTTCTTTAATCAATGATTGTAGATCAGCGCCAACAAAACCATGAGTGACGGATGCAATTTTTGCAAGATCAAGATCGTCTCCCAACGGCACGTTTCTTGTATGTATTTCCAATATTTGCATTCTTCCATCTTTGTCTGGAACCCCTATTTCGATCTCCCGATCAAATCTTCCAGGTCTTCGCAGAGCCGGATCTATGGAATCTATTCTGTTTGTAGCTGCAATAACAACCACTTTGCCTCGGTTTTTCATTCCATCCATCAAGGTAAGTATCTGAGAAACTATTCTTTTTTCAACCTCACCGGTAACTTCGTCTCTTTTCGGAGCTATGGAATCTATTTCGTCGATAAATATTATTGAAGGGGAATTTTTTTCAGCTTGCTCAAATATTTCTCTGATTTTTTCTTCGCTTGCGCCATAATGCTTATCCATTATTTCAGGACCACTTATCTGAATAAAATGCGTATTCGTTTCTCCAGCTACGGCTTTTGCAAGCAATGTTTTACCAGTTCCGGGTGGACCATACAATAAAACACCTTTTGGGGCTTCAACTCCAATGGTTTCAAAAATTTCCGGATGTCTCATTGGGAGTTCGACCATCTCGCGTATTTTTTGAATGCCATCTTTTAGACCGCCCAAATCATCGTATGTAACTCTAGGTCTCTGAGCGTCGGATAATTTTACCAGCCCTCCTTGTTTGAATTCAGTCTTATTCGTGACTACGACAGGACTTGCAGGCGTAGTTGTTGTTACAACAAACTGCAGTTTTGTACCCATTTGTGTGAATGCAGATACTGCATCGCCGGGTGTAAATACGTGGTTTAGAAAATTTTCTTTCATATATTCTTGCAATCCTTCGGTTTGCACTTTTTCAGTTGGTGACAACACTATTTGTTCTGCTGAAACTACTTCGATTGATCTTACTAGAACTTTATCCCCAATGCCAGATCCAGCATTTTGTCTTGTAATTCCATCTATTCTTATGCAATCAAGATCATTATTTTCCATAGATCCAGGCCAAAGTTTTGCATGTGTTTTTCTATTGCCTACAATTTCAAGTATTTGTCCCGCGCGCCATCCATATTTTTTTATCACACTAGGATCCACTATGGCAATGCCTCTGCCTACATGTTGAGTATGTATTTCATTTATCCATAATTGTATTTTTTCATCCATATTTATCACCATAAAATAAAATGGTGGAGATTAGTTTACCTCCACCTTGGTACCCTCGGATTGTTTGGTGAGTTTAAACACCATTTCGAGTATTCCATTTTTGTACGACGCTTTAGCAGAGTCTTTGACTACCTTGTGTTCAATTGGAACAGATACGTTGTATTTTTTTGTGTCACGTTCTGCCTCAACGGTCACCATGTTGCCATTTACGACTACACGTATGTCTTCTTTCTCAACTCCTGGCATCTCTGCAACCAGTTTCAACTGTTCGTTTTTCTCATCCACTATGATGTCCACTAACGTGTTGTCCAAAGTTGCAGTTCGATTGGGTTTTACATTCCCATATTCTTTTACTACAGGTTTTCCATCCGGGCCGACGGTCATTGTATAACCATAATAAACCGGTTCGTCAAAATGTCCTGCCTTGACTGTCTCTTGGATATCATCAGATCCAAAAAAGCGATTCGTGATATCCTCGAAGAGTTTGTCAAGTTCCTTATTGTTAAACATAGTCATATTACTTATCTAATGTAATATATATTACATAATATAAGTATTTATGTTGATATATTAATGATATGACATAGGTATAATATAGTGACATATCATAAATAAGATATGAGAATGTTGGGTTTGTCGGTCACGGAGGCAATTCGTGAAATTGTGACTAGAAATCGTTCAGTATACGACTGTATGAAGATGGACATCATAAACTATACTGCATTGGCAGTAAAGATCCAGCCTGATATAGAACGTCAAATTGGTAAATCAGTAAATTTGAATACAATAGTAGTAGCCATCAAAAGATATGCAGATTCATTTGAACAAAAAAAAGATCTGCATGATGAAACCTTGTTGAAAAATGCACGTCTGTCTTTGACGGAAAGCATGATGGACATAAATCTTGAACAGGATGCTACGGGTAGTGACTTGACTGATTTTTTAGAAAAATTTACACAGATAACTCAAGAGTATGATCTTATAAAAATTCCAGGATCGTTTAGAATACTGACCGAAGATATGGAAAGTGTACGGAAATTACTTGAGTCAATTCCCAATACAATGGATTTATCAGACAATAGATTGGTACGGATAAAAATAACCGTATCCGAAGAAAGCAGAGCTGATGTTGGATCATACGTCATAGGATTGCTACATATTAACGGCATAGAATTTGTTGACGCATATTTTAGTCAAGAAAATATGATTATAACATTTAATCGTAAAGATGCGTCAAAAGCATATGATGTTATACGATCCGAAATTGGTTGAACTTTACTGATTGATTCAAGCGGCAATGTATTTTTTATTTTTTGATATGCTTGTAAAATATTGTTTTAGAATGTACAATACGGTCAGTGGGATTCCCACATACATGAAAATATTAACTAGTATTACCAACATTCCATAGCTGATCATTGTTGCCTCTGAATTAATTTCTATATTTTCAAGCATTGTGAGGGATACAATCATCGGAGTTATTGTAATCTGAATGATGTCTCTCACTATTGGATTTTCACGTTCCAAATCAGCCACTGTAGGAGAAAATGCGTAATAGATATGGTTAAACGATGTCATGAACGTCCTTCCAGATTCGGTTTCTAGTACTATGTTGTCGCGAATTTCTCTTAGATTTTGAACCTGGGGTGCCATTTCGGATCCAAATGCCGCAGTAGCTATAAGACATCCACCGCCACCAGGCATTGTTTCATCAGGCATTGTTTCATCAAATATTGTTTCATCAGGCATTGTTTCATCAAATATTGTTTCATCAGGCATTGTTTCATCAAATATTGTTTCATCAAACATTGTTTCATCAAATATTGTTTCATCAAATATTGTTTCATCAAATATTGTTTTATCAAATATTGTTTTATCAAATGTGATTGAAATAATCTCAGTGTTCTGCCAATCTACAGGTACATCATTAAGTGAAGTCTCCATGTTTGCTATTTTATCCAATGTTGTAAAACTTTCATCACCAACTATTTTGCCAAAAACTGTATAATAACCATCTAAGAAACTTGCATCTCCGTGTATAATAAAGAATTGTGAACCGGCACTGTTTGGATCCTGTGATCTAGCCATCGATACAATACCTCTTTCATGGGATATATCGTTAAATTCCGCATTAACAGAATAACCCGGTCCTCCTGTACCCCAAAGTGAAATTAATTCTGGATCTTTTGTATTTGGATCACCTCCCTGTATCATAAATCCATTTATGACACGATGGAAGACGGTTCCGTCATAATATCCATCTTTAGATAATGTGATGAAATTATTTACGTGAGAGGGAGCAACATCAGGGAAAAATTCTATTACAAAGTTTCCGGATTTTGTTTCAACTGTTGCCACCATGTTTTCGGATTGAGCTGAAGCGTATAGTGGAACCATTATTGAAGTGACGGCTAGTAGGGTTAGAATTAAAACTCTGTTCTGGTGCATAAATGAATTCAAAAGCACTCAAATAAAAGCTATGCACAATAGACCTCACGCATAATCATTAAAATCAGTCATTTTTATTCGTAAAAATTGTGAATTTGGCCCATTATGCATGAAGTCTAATATGTAAAAATTTGCCTATTTAACGTAGTTATGCCGTATAATAATACAAATCAGAATCATAATGCCAGATTTGGAGTAATTAGTTTTTAACACGTTATGTATGAGATTTCATTATGGAAAATGATGAAGAAATTAGAGCTCACGTAGTCTCCATATGGAGAGAATCAAAGAAATTCCTGTCCATCGGAGGCAGGGAAGGTATGCTAATTCTTACCGACAAGCATTTGTCATTTATACACAAAACAACTGCCAAAATAAAATGGTGGAAAGCAATTACTCAGCGCCAAGCTCTTATTTTTATGAAATCAAAAGATACAATGATACATCATGATGGATATGATGAAAAAGATCTAGTCATTGATCAAAAAAATCCTAAAAATACAATTCTTTCTTTCAATGATATACTAAATTTGGAATATGATGAAAAAGAATGGGGTAGTGTGTTAACTGTAGAATATTTAAAAAACGGAAAAAATGAAAAACACCAATATTCGGTGGCGCAAGATTGGGTAAAATATCCTGTCAAGGAGCCTACAAAGTTTATGAAAGTTGATTGGAGTCCATTTGTACAATTTATTAATAACCGACGAATGGTGACCAAATAATTTGGTCAATGTTTTTGCAGTAGGAGTTGGTCCAGGATCACCTGATTGTGTAACTGTAAAAGTTGAAAAAATTATTAGAAATTGCGACATGGTAATAGGTTATCAGTATACGCTGGATACGATAAAACATCTGCTTGTAGGAAAAGAAACTGTGATAATTACAATGTCAAATCAAGAAGAGGCGTATCAGAAAGCCAAAAAAACATTGGGAAATAAAACATTGGTCATACCATTTACTGGAGATGTTAATTTTTCAGAATCCGAAGTGATAGACAGACTAGTGGAGATTTTTGATCATGTTGAATTGCATGCTGGCATAAGCTCTATACAGATTGCGGCAGCAAAAACGCACGTACCTCTAGATAAATCCAGGATAATTACAATGCATGTAACCGGATCCATAGAGGAAAAAAAGAAGGAATTGTGCCAAACTTTGGAGAATGGTATGAACGTGATTCTTGTTCCTAGACCTTGGCCCAAAATGCCGGAAAAACACTTTATGCCATCAGAAATTGCAATGTATTTGGAAAAAAACAATATTAACACCAAATCCATCAAAGTTACAGTTTTTGAAAATTTAACTACCGACAAAGAGACGGCATTTACCGGGCGTGTTGACGATCTAAAGGGAAAAGAATTTTCAGCGATGACAATAATAGTATTCGATCAAAATCGTTCAGATTCCTACATTAATTACAAATGGCAGTGGGAAGAACCTAACGCTCCTGCGTAGTAGGTCTTATGAGAATCTCGTTTACGTTTACATTCATAGGGGAATCCACGGCATATACAATTGCTTTTGCAATATCATCGGCTGAAAGAGATTCCATGGTTTTTGCTTTATCGACAAAATCTTTCAAGGATTCATCGGTTATAGTGTGGGTTAGTTCTGTTGCCACAACACCAGGTTCTATGCATGTTACACGTATGTTCGAACGTGCGCTAAATTCCTGACGAAGTCCTTCGCTTAATGCGGTTACGGCATGTTTTGTAGCACAATAAACACTGCCAGAAGGAAAAACAATTCTTCCTGCAACGGATGAAATATTTACAATATGACCAGATTTTTTGGATTTCATGTGATTAATGACCGCGCCGGTACAGTAGAGAACACCTTTTATGTTTACGTCGATCATTTGATCCCATTCGTCATATTTTAAATTCTTAAAAAAACTCAACGGCATAAGACCAGCATTGTTTACCAGTATGTCCACTTCGTTCCATTTTTTTAAAACTTCTTTTACAAATGATTCACAGCTATGTCTATCAGAAACATCAAGCTTTTGTGCAAAAGCCTGTCCACCGGATTTTTCAATTTCATCTTGTAGTTTTTCAAGATTGGATGTTCTTCTAGCTCCAATGGCCACTTTACAACCCTGGCCGGCTAGTGCGATGGCAGTAGCTCGTCCAATGCCGCTACTTGCACCGGTTATTATTGCCACTTTATCCTTTAACATCATATTATCTGTGATAACGGCATATTTGGATATAACGATATAATGTCGCCTAGAATTATCAGATATAAAATGACCACGCATGCAATTTCTATCAAAATGTATGAGGTCAACGCCCAGTCTTATTTTGTGCCTAGATCTTGATTTTTCGTGTAAATTATAGGCACAGCATAAACTTACGTGTCAAAATGTATGAGGTCAGTACCTCGTGTTATTTTATGCATACATCTTCATTAGACTTCATGCATAATGGGTCAAATTCACAATTTTTACGAATAAAAATGACCAATTTGAACGATTATGCATAACCATATGTGAAGAGAGCTTCTAAGACCACAGATGGTTGTAAGAATGTCAAACGATCCGTATCACCGAAACGTAAATCATCTAAAAAAGATCCAAATGCAAACAAACAGATTACCACATATTCTGGGAAGAATATGTTTGTTGGAATGGACGTTCACAAGAAATTTCTTCAAGTTGCAATGATGGATAAAAAAGCCAAAGTGATTTTTAATGAGAGGATTGAAAATGAAAACAAGTCCATCAGTCGATTCTTCAGATCAAGCGTACCTGAAAATGCAAAAATCGTAATGGAATCTTCATCCGTATGGTACGGTCTATATCGATACATGACAGATAAAATGGGTTATAATGTCGTATTGTCAAATCCATGGGCGACAAAAATCATCGCCGCATCCAAGAAAAAGACCGACAAGAGGGATGCTGTAACACTTGCAGATCTGTTACGATGCGGATACATATCCCTCTGTCATGTCTCAAACAAGGACATAGTGGAACAACGGCAACTTGTACGATATCGCGACAGTCTTGTCAAGACAAGGACAACTCTAAAAAACAAAATACATGGAATTTTATTACAGGGAGGGATAAAGATCTTTGGAGCAACATTTACGCTTACATACAATAGAAAACTGCGTTCTCTAAAGGATTACCGTATAAACGGATATTTGGATTCTATTGGATTCGTTAATACAAAAATTGCAGACTCAAACATAAAGGTACACAACGCATCCTGTTCAAACAAGGATGCAATGTTGCTCAAGATAATACCTGGCATAGGTGATTTTATTTCATTGATACTGGCAGCAGAGATTGATGGAGTTGAGAGATTTTCTGAACCAAAACAACTCAAATCATATGCGGGTCTTGCCCCATCGGTTCGTAATTCAGCAGATGTGGTCCATCACGGACATATAACAAAAAGAGGCAGCAGGATGATGCGGTGGGCATTGGTGGAAGCTGTTACCACACATGTCCGATTTGCATCAGAGAGTAACATTTCTGAATTTTACCGGCGTCTTGCAAAAAAGAGAGGATCATCCAAGGCCAAAGTTGCAGCAGCGGCCAAGATGCTGGATATCATATTTCGTATGCTAAAGGATAGGAGTGAATTTGAAATACATCATCGTTAAAGCAACAAACCGCGGGTTAGACTTTGGGGATGTTACCCCGGCTGCATAACTGCGGTAAGCTTTAACATGTAGATGAAGATGGTTGTGGGATTAAATCCCGAATGGATAGATGTCTTTTATCTTTTGGTTGGAACCAGACACATAGCGAAAGCCATACCGCATGACACAAAAAAGCAAGAAACCTTTAAAAAGTATTCACATGGATACGGTCTATTTATTGCATAAATTCTAGGCATGACGTGACCTCATACGTCAAAATGGTCTAGATGTTTAATAGGCAGATTATTCAAATGAAACCATATGCTTGAAAAACCGTGTGCGTATTGTGGAGATATGATCGATATGCCATTTGAGTGTAATTACTGTAAAGATCCCTTTTGTACAGAACATAGGTTGCCAGAGGATCACCGTTGTGTGAAATTAACACAAATCAGATCAAAAAAGTTTGGTGGAAAAAAAATAATTCGAGACGGCGGTCCAAAAAAAGGATTTTTGAGTAGAATTTTTGGCCGCAACTAGTAAGGAGATTTGCCAGGATGCAACAAGGATCTTTTTGACTGATAAAATAATGCTATAGCCAGCGCAATTAAAACTATTGCTGTGAGCCAATGTGCTGTAATCAAAACTACATATGCAATTGCAAAAGCAAGTGAGAGCAATCCTTGTATTGATAATTTTAACCACTGAGATCCTTTTACAATTCTAAAAATTATTTCAATTCCAAGAAGACCTGCGACCGGATATATCGTGATTAAAAGAAAATCAATTACATCTACGTCAATGTGAGATATGCAACATCAGCTCGATTGGTCTTCATCAATAATGACTTTTGAAGCAATTTTTTGACCAATAAATGCTTGTGCGTTATCATATGGAACTGAAGCTACATCTTCTGCCTTAAACGGCCCGTATTTTGCCATGTCTGCTCCAATAATTTGTTCTGAATCCTGCAGAAACCGTATTAACATGGGTTTGGTTTTCTGAGCAGTGGCAATTGATTCAAGAAGTTTGAATTTGCCATGTAACACTCCAGTTATAATCATGTTTTTTTTGGCATTCATGTCCGTATTGGAATCTAGAATAAATTTTTCCACGTCTAAGAGATTTATTTTATCGGTATTTGGATCGTTTAATACTTTTTCAAGTCTTATGTGCAAAAGTAATGCTGCAAGTTCTGATGCGATAGTGAAAAACCGTGTATTCAATATCCCTTCTATGCCATCATATTTTTCCTTCGCCATGGTTCCTAAAACCGTTGATGCTGACTGGTAATAATTACGTGGAAGCTCCTGAATAGAATCATTCTCAGCCTCACGCTGTAAAGTCATATAGATCGAGTTTATGGTGATTTTTGTGTCTGCCATCAGTTAATCCTTAAATTATAGCCATATATTATTGAATAAAGATACGTATGCCTTATAGAGTAAATCACGGAAAAGTGGTACCAATAAAGTACTCATCAGATGAGGTATTTGCGGCAATCCAGCATGAAAACATAAAATTTGTCGATCTACAGTTTACGAGTCTTACGGGGCGTTTTCACCATACGACGATCTCTGCAAATACGTTTACTCCAGAACAAATGAAGGATGGTTTGCCAAAGCTTGACGGTTCATCCATAGTTGGATTTACCAGTATACATGATTCGGATTTGATACTAAAACCGGATCCAAACACATTTGCAATTATTCCTTGGCTAACAGAAAACAAAACGGCAAGATTGTTATGCGATGTATACTGGGGAGAGGACAGAGGTAGATTACAAAATGATCCTAGAGGAGTTGCACAAAGAGCTGAAAAATATGTGCAAGAAGAAGGTTTTGATACAAGTAACTGGGGACCAGAAGTTGAATTTTTTGTTTTCGACAAGGTACATTGGGACGTACTTACTCCTTACAAAGGACAGTCGTATTCGATAGAATCCGTAGAAGCACCGTGGAGTCAAGAAGGCAATGGATATCCCATGGGTCTGCAGGAAGGATATTATCCAAGCACTCCTTCTGATACACTAACTCCGTTTAGAAATGAATGTGTAAACATTTTAAATGAAAATTTTGGTATTTTATGTGACAATCATCATCACGAGGTAGCTACTGCCGGACAATGTGAAATTGACATAAGATATGACGGACTTACCAATGCTGCAGATGCAACACAATCCTACAAATTTGTAATCCGAAATGTTGCAAAAAAATTCAACAAAATTGCCACCATGATGCCAAAACCCATATCAATGGATTCTGGTTCCGGCATGCATACAAACGTAAGTCTTTGGAAGAATGATGCCAACGCGTTCTTTGATATAGATGCAAGTATGGAACTGAGTCAGATTGGGCTGTATTTTTGTGGAGGCATACTAGATCATGCAAAAGCTTTGTGTGCAATCAGCAATCCCACTACAAATTCATATCACAGACTAGTGCCAGGATATGAGGCTCCGGTTTACATAGCATGGAGCGGCAGTAATCGTTCTGCAATTGTGCGTGTACCAAGACACTTCAAAGGAAAAGGGTACGCATATCTAAAGAGACTAGAGTTTAGAGCTCCAGACCCCTCAGCAAATCCATATCTTGTATTCGCTGCGGTTCTAGCTGCAGGACTTGATGGAATTAGGAAAAAGATGGATCCGAAAGAACCCGTACAGGAGGACATATTCAAGATGAGTAAAAATGAGAGAGAAAAACGCAATATTGAAATATTACCTGCCAACCTTGGTGAAGCACTAGACGAGCTTGAAAGTGATCGTAAATTTCTAAAGCCAGTCATATCCAACGAGGTATTAGACAAAGTGATAGATCTAGAACGCAAAGATCAAAAGGAAATATCAATCAGACCTCACCCACATGAATTTTATCTCTATTTTGACGTGTAATTCAATTTGGGTTTATTACCCAGAATATACCCCAAAGGGATCCTCCAATGAGTCCAAATCCTCCAATGAGTCGAATCATACGGTTTTGTTCCATAGTTACAGCTTGATACAGCTGTATTCCTCCTACAAGACCCACTATCAATACTGCCACACCGATTAAAACTGCTACTGAATCTGCGTTTGGATTGGTTAGTGGGTTAAAAACTCCCGCAACGAAAGCAAAGAACGCCAGCAGATATGCATACGTGACAAATTTTTTTATGCGTTCAGATTCAATCATGGTGTATCATTTTTTAATTAACAAATAAACTTTGAGTGTTATCTAACAACATTACATTCCCATGCCGCCCATGTCAGGCATTCCTCCCATACCAGGAGGCATTCCGCCTTCGGCTCCAGGAGAAGGAGGGGGTCCAGCTGATTTTGCGGTGGCGACAACATCGTCTATACGGAGAATCATACATGCAGCTTCTGCAGCTACTGAAACAATTTGGTGTTTTACAGCTAGGGGTTCAATTATGCTACTGTTACTCATGTTGCCAATTTTTCCATTCATAACATCTATTCCAATCCATTTTTCTCCTTTTTGTTGGTTTGATCTAAGGGATGTTATCGTATCTATCGGATCAAGTCCTGCACTTTCAGCCAAAACCAATGGAATTACTTCAAGGGAATCGGCAAATTTTTCCACTGCCAGCTGTTCTCTGCCTTCAAGTGATTTGGCCCAGTTACGTAGTTTTGATGAAGCATATATTTCCGGAGCTCCTCCTCCTGCCACGATAAACGGTGATTCCATGACATCTTTTACCACCATTAGTGAGTCATGGGCAGATCTTTCCACTTCATCTACTACTTTTTGTGAACCTGCCCTAAGTAGCAACGTGACGGATTTTGGTTGTTTGCAGCCTTCAACAAAGACCCAACGATCTTCTTCGATCTTTCGTTCTTCTACAATTTCGGAGGTTCCCAAATCTTTTTCAAACAGATCGTCCAAATTTGTAACTATGCGAGCACCTGTAGCTCTAGCAAGTTTTGTCAGATCACTTTCTTTAATACGTCTTAATGCCATTATGTTGGCTTTGGCCAGATAATGTTGTGCCATATCATCAATGCCTTTTTGACACAATACAACATTAGCACCCGAACCGATAACTTTGTCCACCATGTTTTTGAGCATACGATTTTCTTCTTCAAGAAAAGATTGTATTTGTTGTGGGTTTGTGATGTTTATCTTTGCATCTGTTTCAGTTTTGTTTATTTCCAAAGCAGTATTAATTAGAGCTATTTTTGCTCCTGTTATTTTTTTAGGCATTCCTCCGTGAACAATTTCTTTGTCCAAAATTATTCCCTGTATCAAATGAGAATCTTTTATTGAACCTCCGGCTTTTTTCTCTACTTTGATATCATCAATGTCAACTACGAATTTATCCGCCACTTTGTCAGATACGGAAATAATTGCTTTTACTATAATTTCTGCCAGCATATCCGAATCTTTTTGAACCAATTTTGTCTGCATTGATGTTTTGGCAATTTTTGTGAGAATTATCGTATCATTTGCCGTCACGGTTTCAGATATATCTTGAAGATATTGTTTGACTTTTTTAGCTGCTTTTCTGTAGCCATCTACAATAATGGTAGGATGTACATTTTTTATTATCAAAGATTCGGCGTTGTTTAATAATGCTCCAGCAAGAACCACCGCAGAAGTAGTACCATCACCTACCTCGTTATCCGTGGTTTTTGCAATTTCAACTAACATTTTTGCTGCAGGATGCTGAACATCTATTTCTTTAAGAATTGTGGCCCCGTCGTTTGTGATTGTCACATCACCGAGAGAATCTACCAGCATTTTGTCCATCCCTTTAGGACCCAAGCTGGTTTTTACAATATCGGAGATTATTCTAGATGCGGCAATGTTGTTTCTTTGGGCTTCACGGCCTTTGATCTCATTTGTACCATCTTTAAGCAAGATTACAGGCATATTTGACTTAGTTGCATGGACATTACTCATATTTACAGGTAGGTAAATAGCCTTATTATACGTTTTTTATCAATATTTGTATGAGGTCAGCACCTCGTGCTATTTTGTGCCTACATCTTCATTTATTGCGTAAATTCTAGGCATGATGTGACCTCATACCAATATTTGTCCGATCCTTGATATTTTGCCCAGTTGCTCAATTTGAGACATGATTTATCGTGATTATTGGTAGGAGTTTTAAATCAGCTTATATCATGTAGAATGAATGAGTACAAAATCTGCGAACAAGCGATCATACTCTGAGATATTTTCAATGTTAAAGGATCATAACAAATGGTTTTCTGAATCTATTCCACTGATCGCTAGTGAAAATGTGCCTAGTCCAGCAGTAAGAGAAGCGTTGATATCCGATTTTGGTAACCGATATGCAGAAGGCTGGCCAGGTGAACGCGTCTATGCAGGATGTACCTATATAGATAAAGTTGAGTTTGAGTGCATAAGGCTTGCAAAAAAACTTTTTCGTGCAGAATTTGCCGATGTAAGACCAATATCCGGCGTGGTTGCAAATCTTGTAGTATATTCAGGATTTACAAATCCCGGAGACATAATGCTTACTGCATCCATACCTGCAGGTGGTCACATATCACACGGAAAAAAAGAGCATTTTGGAACCGCAGGACTAGTGCACGGTCTTGACATAGAGTATTATCCGTTTGACGCACAAGAGATGACAATAGATGTTGATAAAACCAAACAAAAAGTAAAAACTCTGAAAAAAGAAGGACGACTTCCAAAAATGGCCATGTTTGGCGGTTCACTATTTTTATTTCCGCATCCCGTAAAAGAACTAGCAGATTTTCTAAAGGGATATGATATGCACATAAATTATGATGCAGCTCACGTGGCGGGTTTGATAGCTGGTAAAGAATTTCAGGATCCAATAAGAGAAGGTGCCGATACGTTAACAATGAGCACTCATAAAACACTTTTTGGTCCACAGGGCGGATTGGTTTTGGCAAAAAATGTACATTCAGAAATAATTAAAAAAGCTACGTTCCCCGGTCTTACAAGTAATCATCACATACACCACATGGCAGCAAAAGCAGTGGCATTTACAGAAGCGTTAGAATTTGGTAAAGGTTATGCAAAACAAGTAATCAAAAATGCAAAGGCTCTAGCACAGGAAATGAGCAGTCAAGGTTTCAAGGTTTTAGGCGAATCTAAAGGATTTACAAAATCACACCAGATAGCTGTAAACGTATTAGAATATTCAGATGGCGGGAAAGCAGAGCACATACTTGAAAAATCCAACATTATAGTAAATAGGCAACTTATACCAGGAGACATCAAGGCAGGACGCAATTACTTTCACCCCAGCGGTATACGACTGGGTGTCGCAGAGATTACAAGGCTTGGTATGAAAGAATCTGAGATGATCGAGATTGCTTCATTTCTAGCAAAAATTATAATACATAATGCAGATCCAAAGAAAATACTTCGCCAAGTAAAATCATTTAGACGTGATTATCAAAAGGTAAAATATTGTTTTGATCAAAAAACTGGAGGATATGAATATATTCGATTGCGTTAAAGATTAATTTTCAAAATCTGAAAGAAGTGATTGATCACCTGAAGATTCACCAAAAACAAGTTTAATCTCATCTGCCAAAGTATGTATTCTACCACGTTGGTAAATTCCTACATCATATTTATCCACCAATCTAATGGCAAATCCCAAATATTTTTCCACGCCAGCTCTGCTTATCGTTCCTATTGGAGTATTACCACATACACATTTTTTAGAAAGTAGAGGCCGCCTGTATTTTCTATCACAGCTAGTACATCTAAAGATCTGACTATTGTATGCTCTGAGGTTTCCTATAATATCTGGAACCAAATGTGTGGAGACAATGTTGGAAACAGTTTTGTTTGGATCTACTGCATTTATTATTTCAGCATTTTTTATTTGTAAATCCAGTTTGGCAGGTACCGATGTAAGAGTTGCATATGCAGAACGGGATTTAGAAGATGCAATGATAGACGTATCATGAGTAAAATCATATCCGTAATACATTTCTCTTTTTCCCAAACGATCTTTTACCATTGTAACGGATTTTACATCGGATGCTTTTGGCATCAGTTCCGTTGTTTTATAAAATTCAATGGGAAATTTTTCCACCACTTCCAAATTGTGCGCCTGCGGTTGTGATTCGTGTGGAAGCACTAATGGTTGTATAAGCAGGGGAGCATCCATCAATCCTCCAATTTTATCAGAGAGGAATTTTCTTGAAAAATTCAACAATGCGTCAGCATAAAGCATTATCGAGTCTGCGTCGCCATCAGCATCCCTACGTTTTGCAGAATGCCAATTGGGAGTGCCAAAACACGTTTGAGTGTCAGTAAATCCGATGATTCTAGCCGTTATGCCAACCGAAGTATGGGGTGCAAGACCAATTACAAGATGTCCCAACAGATCTTCTGGTGTTGAAATGTTGTAAAAATGCGACATGTCATAGATCTTTTCAAGCTCCATGTCCACATATTTGGAGATATTAATCAGATGTTTTGCACAATCCAAGGGGATTATGACATCCTGTATTCTTATTTCCACGGTTTGATCATCACTGATCAGATCCTTGCCTTTGTAGTCTTTTGTGTATCCTAGATCCTTGAGATGTTTAATGCTAGTACCAATCCATTTTGGTCTAAAATGTGTAATAGGTGTGTTGGTAGCATCATATCTTATGGTTCCATCCTTGAATACGGTAAGATCATAATATTGTCGAATTAATCCTTTTTCAAGTGGTTCTGCAATTTTTTCCTTACTGATAAGATCAACAACTCCTTTAAGTGGAGATTTTGCCCTAAGATTTACTGTACTTTGTGCGGTTATAAGAAAATCTTTTAGTGGAAATTTTTTATTTGAATATGCATAAATTGGTTTATTACAATCCTTGCAAAATGATTCATCCGCAGTTTTATTGCATCGTTTACATTTGTATAGTATGAAAGTTTTTTCACCACAATTATTACATTTGATTGCCAGTGATTCTTTACCGCAAGATTGACATACACGATCAGATATTTTAGCATAAAAATCGTTGCGTTTTGCGGATTTTGTGATATCACGTGTAGGACCACCTGTTTTTTCTACTGGAAAGAGACAATGGACGGCAGGTTTCATGTTTCGTGGTGCCGCTTTTTCAGGGCGCCCTATTCGTATTCCTACAGAAATGGAAAATTTTGTGCGTAATGTTATACCAGATGATTTTGATATTGTTTCAAGTACGTTATCTTTTTCAGAGATGGATACAGAGTGTTTGTATAAAAGATGATACAGTATACGAGCATCATCGTCTTTTAACACTATATGTGACTGTGATATTGTATGTGGAATGCCGATTTTTTCTAGTACTTTTTTTGCATTTTGTTCAAAAACTATCTTTTGTGGATTTGATTCTACTGGGGAGAGAAGATTTTGGAGGTCATTCTTGTCTATCTGATCCCAGTAATGGAGGTATTTTGGATGCAGTGCTATTCCCAATTTGGAGCACATATCCAGGGCATTATCCAGTGTTGGGGCTGTTCGCGCGTATTTTATGGCTAAATCTTTGTCTTTTAACCGCAGTTCTTCAACCCAATATTCTTCAACATACCCAGTTGGTATCATTTTTGCATTATTTTCTAGAAAATCTCCAAATGAAATTAAAACATCGCCCAGATATAATATTTTTTTGATTTGATTGCGCACTTTTTTGCCATGCAACGCATCACGAATTTTGATCACGTCCCCGTTTTTGAGTAATACAATCGGAGTTTCAATTGAATCCACCATGGCTACCACAGCACCTTTTCCCGGTATGTCCGTCTTTACCTGTGTTCCAACTGTTATGGTATGATCCAAAATTTCCGGTATTGCAGGATGAAATCCCATTGCAGTAAAACCAGTATTGCATGCACGGCCGTACCGCAATCTAAAACCGCCGCTGCCATATTGGGTTGAAAGAACTGATCTGCCCACTATGACTTCGTCCATCCGTTTTGATGAGGCGTCTTCTTCATCTCCGGACTGTACCGCACCTTTTAGATCTTTGAGCCAATCCCAGCCATCCATATCGTATTTTTCTATGCGTTTTAACAGCTTTTTTGATCTGCCTATGAGACCATCGTTTAACACCCTTAGTGCTCCGCCTCTTACCTGATCCGTCTTTATTCTTGTCATACCCTTGTGATTAATAACATCATACGGATCGGTGCTAGGTCCATCAATTTCTACAGGCAAATGTGATATTACAGTTACAATATCCTCGTCTAGTACGTGAAATTGAAAACTACTGGCCTGACGTTCGTATGTACGAAGCTCTTCTACAAAACGACCTGTTTCATCATCACCAAATGAGTTTGCCTGATAAGCTCCAAGACCTACGGTTTTTCTCACAGAATCTGCAATAAGCATGGTTACGGCAGATTCTGTACCTCCTGCAGAACGCATAGGACCTGCTATGGACACTGAAAGATATTCTGAACCGTCTTTGTTTTTACGTATCTGTATTTCAGATATTCCTTGCAGTGGTGCAATGGTAACGCCTTCTGTTACAATGGCCAAACCTACCCGGACGGCCAAATCTAGACGATCTTCAAGGGTTGTATCTTTTGGCTGATATTTTCCTAGAGCCAATTCCTTTGCTAGTATCATGGCGGCGGATTCTTTTCCATGATCTTCAAGCAGGCTTCTGATTGGTTCGGTTATATCATCTATGTCGTGCATTTTTGCCACTCTGTCTGCCAAATCATATGCAATTTTTGGTTCAATGGATGATGTGATATCGGTCAGAACGGATTTTGCCTTGGCCATATGTTCGTATATTTCCTCAGTTTGGACTGCTAAATCACTGTAATATTTGATGTAATAATCAGGGGCATTGATGGTCTTTATGGATTCAATTGCAGCATTAGTGGCCACCAAATCACCGTCTAGAACCGTTGACCGTCTTTACAATGTTTGCAAGTTTTTGTATTTGATTCTTTTTCTCAAGCATTGTTCCAAGTACGATTGCGTTAGCTCCAGCATCGGCTATTTTTTTGGCTCCTTTTACGTCCTTTATGCCTCCACCGACTATTAAGAACCCGTCAAAAGATTTTCGAACCGTCTTGATCATATCTGGTCTTACGCTTTCGGATGCGCCGGATCCTGCTTCCAGGTACACAAATCTCATTCCTAGACATCTAGCAGCCATTGAATACGCCGCTGCTATACCAGATTTTTCAAATGGGATGCCCCTAGCACTGCCTATGAACCATGCAGTTGTACCTTCTCCGATGATTAGATATGCAGTAGGGAGTGATTCTAGACCGTATCTAATCACATTAGGGGCGCCAAGAACCTGTGCCTGTGAGATATAGTATGGATTTTCTGAGTTTAAGAGGGAACTGAAGAGAATAGCGTCAGCGTCCGGAACCACACCTGTAATGTTACCTGGGAATAGAATTATTGGAATTTTAACCGCTTTTTTGAGTTTTTTAACGGTCTCGGCCATGCCTAACTGATCCGTTGCGGTAGAACCTCCTACCAAAATAGCAGATGCGCCTGCAGCCTCTGAATCTTTTGCCAAACGTACGGATACACTGGCATTAGCAATTTCAGAATCAATTAGAACAAATACAAGACATTTCTTTTTCTTTAGATCGGAAATAAGCTTGTTTTCTACGCTTCCTATAGCCATGTATCAGATGAACATTGATCTATGTTTAAAGTTTAATTGTGGGTATACAGATCTATATAGCTATGAGTGATAATCAAAATGTAAATTTTAATCATATAATACATGAATTGGCTAAAAAATCATTGTTTACAGAGCGACAAATTGAAATTTTAAGTAATTACAAGGGCATATCAAAAACAGAGTTCAACATAACTAGAGGTGCATACTATAGACAACTTGCGCAAGTACGAACAAAATTAGCCAGTTTTTACTATACACAGGCACTTTTATTGAGTTTAGGTGTGATAAAATATAGTGATATGAACGTGATAATTGATTTATCAAAACAGATTGATATTTTAAAAGATAGTGATATTTTTCCAGAAAAGGAAGATGAAGTGATGCGTGTCATAGATCTTATAGTAAAACGAGCATGTAATTCGTGATATTATACATATATATGATATATTATAGTGATATATGCTACAATAATATCAACGCAATGTGTGAATAATTATCATTCATCACAGTAATTTGTAACATAATCACAAAATATGTGATGATAGTGGAGTTACCAGATGCTGCAAGTGTTCTAACTGGTTTAGTCATATTTTTAGTTGGTTTTATAATTATAATTGCATATTTTAAGGTAAAAACGTATGTAAATACTAAAAAAATACATAAAGATCCTGCACAATTAGAGCGTTTAGAATACTATGAACGGCAATTAATCGACCTAAAGATAAGGCTAGATACAATTGATTTAGAAAACGTGCCTAAATCTGAAATGATAGAGTCAAAAAAACCATCAATCGTGCCTACAGAGACGGAACAGGGCAAAAAAAATGAGAAATCCCAGGTAATAATCACCCCAGTCGCGCCTGTTTTTAGGCATAGTGATGTGATTGATGTGATATTACACACAATCACAGATAAATCAATGACTTCACGTGATATACAAATCACAATAGGAAAAACAAGAGAACATACATCACGACTCATGAAAAAGCTGTCAGCCGACGGTTTAGTTCAGCGGCATGCTGGAATCAAACCATATGTATATTCGCTTACTGAAAAGGGTGAAGAACGGCTCAATAAAACACCAATATTATCATAATAGATCTAAAATCATCCAAGTTGTATACAGTAAATTGGATATTGGTCAAGTGATCTTTACCCATATTTTAGCTGAATAGGGGTGGGCAAAAAAGGTAAAAAAATGACCCAGTAAAACACCAAATTATCAAAATAGATCAGAATCATCCAATTTGGATGCAGTAAATGGAGTATTGGTCAATGTGATTCTTTACTCATATTTTATCTGAATAGGGGTGGGCAAAAAAGGTAAAAAAATGACCCAGTAAAACACCAAATTATCAAAATAGATCAGAATCATCCAATTTGGATGCAGTAAATGGAGTATTGGTCAATGTGATTCTTTACCCATATTTTATCTGAATAGGTGGGGGTATTTGCTACAATTATTCTAGGCACAGTTTATCATTTTTATCATGGATATTTTTAATATTATAGATACAACATATATTCATATATCCAATAGTTTTTTTAGCATATTACTTATTTTATAATATATATTAATATTAAAATCTAATATAATAATTAATTATGAGGTTGTACCCAGCGTTTTTACCTTTGTGCAGGTTCATATTGTATTAAAAATATTGTATGCTTTTATACTATTCGACACATGTATGTTTTGATTGGTTGTAAAGAGCTCGGCCATTTCTGGCATGCACAAAAAAACCCATGATGAACGATTGGAAATCGTACGTAAATTTGCAGGACTAAACATGGCAGAGGTTGATATTTTATGTTCTGTCGGAGGCATAGGATTTACAGAAGCGGATCTCATGGTTGAAAATGCCATAGGCACGTTTGCCTTGCCTATGGGTGTGGCCACCAATTTTACAATAAATCGACGTGACTATCTAGTGCCAATGGTCATAGAGGAACCATCAGTTATAGCGGCTGCCTCACGGGGAGCCAAGATAGCCCGTGCTTCTGGAGGATTCAAGGCTGAATGTGGTCCGTCTCATGTAATTGGTCAAATCCAGCTTTTAAAAATTAAAAATCTAAAATCAGCATCAGATGAGATCAGAAAATCGACTTTGAAAATATTGCGTGTGGCAAACAAGCAAAGCCGTACACTTTCAAAAATGAACAGAGGAGCCATAAAGATCTCGACGCATAGGTTAGATCCTCCGTCTGGCCCTATGCTGATAGTAGAGATTTTAGTGGATACGGCAGACGCCATGGGCGCAAATGTGACAAATTCAATGTGTGAGGCAATATCGCCAATGCTTGAAAAATTGACTGGGGGGAGGGCATTGTTACGTATTCTTTCAAATTATTCGACCACCCGTATTGCCCGTGCAAGTGCAATATTTCGCAGTGATTTGATTGGAGGTAATCGCATAGTAGACGACATGGTTCGTGCCTACGAATTTGCTCAATATGACGTCAACAGAGCCGTTACCCATAACAAAGGAGTGATGAACGCTGTGACTGCTATTGCAAATGCCACCGGTCAGGACGGTCGTGCTTTAGAGGCTGCTGCCGGGGCGTATGCCTGCAGAAATGACAGATATGAGCCACTCACCACATGGTCAAAGGATGCCAAAGGCAATCTCAAAGGTACTATAGAGATGCCCATGCAGGTAGGGATCATAGGAGGAATAGCGGCAGTTCATCCCACCGCACGCGTATGCATAAAAATTACCAAGGCCAAGTCCGCCCGTCAATTGGGATGTATTATAGCATCTGCAGGTCTTGCCCAGAATTTCAGCGCGCTTCAGGCACTAGCTACTGACGGCATACAACGAGGCCATATGGGATTACATGCCCGTAACATAGCAGTCACTGCCGGCGTCCATTCGGACAAAGTTTCAATGGTTGCAAAAAAAATGGTAAAAAATGGCGATATTACTGTAAATGGTGCAAAACGCATTATGCGTGATATTTCATATAAGAAGCGTAAAACTATCCACCAATAATAATAAATACTAAAAGATGGATTAAAACTTGTATGCGTACCAGAACGCTCAGGATGACAATTGTATTTTTATCATTATCAATGGTATTTGGCATATCTGCAGCATATGGACAAGCAACACTCACTGTTGAAACAGATGAGGCAAGTTACTCTGCTGGAGATAAAATATGGATTACTGCAGTTTTGCAGAAACATTCAGAGCCATATCACAATGCATTGACTTTTACTATCACAGATTCTAATGATAACCTAGCATATCTTGATCAAATAAACCCAAATAACATAACACTCAAAGTACCTAATACTATCACAGTAAAAACAGGCAGTGCCTTGTTGTCAAAATCTGGCGAATATACTGTAAGAGTAGCATATGGCGTACAGAACGCTGAAGCAACTTTTGAAATTGTTTCCAGCGAACCAGAGCCTGAACTAACACCGCCGGAACCGGAACCAGAAAAAGTTGAGCCTGTCGCTCCAGAGCCACCTGTAACACCTCCTGAGATAATAGAACCGGTAACTCCACCCACTCAGGAAATAACGTGTGCTGCCGGAGAAGTCAAAAAAGGTGACGAATGTGTTTCAATATGTGGCGATGGTACGCAATTTGTAGACGGTCAATGTACTAGCATTTGTGGTACAGGTACTGAATGGGATGGTACACGTTGTATAGCTGCAATGGATGATACAGGTTCTGAAAATAGCGGAGGTTGTCTCATAGCAACTGCCGCATACGGAACAGAACTTGCACCACAAATACAAATGCTTAGAGAAATTCGCGACAATACTTTGATGGAGACATCTTCTGGAACATCATTCATGTCAAGTTTTAACACATTCTATTACACATTTTCTCCGACAATAGCCGACTGGGAGCGTCAAAGTCCGGCATTTGCATCTGCAGTGGGTGCATTTTTGACTCCCTTGATATCCACTCTTAGCATAATGAATCTAGCTGAGGATACTGATTCTAGCGTACTTGCCCTAGGAATCTCTGTTATTGCCCTCAATATTGGCATCTATGTTGGAACTCCAATAGGTGCAGCATATGGAGCTAGAAAGATCCTCAAGCGTTCTAGTGTTTAGGTTCAAAAATACGAGAATTGCGGTTCAGAAAATCATCTCAAATGAGATCAAGAAAAATTGTATGAGGTCAGCTCATACCTGACCTCATACGAAAAATTTATACAGCAAGGAATCATATATCAGGTATGAAAATAGAATATGAAGAATTTGAGAACATTGGCGATCTCTTCCTGTATCTTGTTTCAGCCGCACCTCCAATGAAAAATACAATGCCAATAACTGCATACAAGGGAAATGTCATGTCATTTATTCCGCTTAGTCCCGCTACAGGCGAATCATATCTTGTCCTGTATGCAAAAGAGGATCTAAAATCCGGAATATACGAATTTGACATGTCCACACGAGAATACAAAAATGTAGAATCTGTCGAACGCGCAGACAAAGCCTATTTTATATGCATAAAGCCAAAACGAAACACGTTGGCTGAAGCTGCAATGGCAAATCTATAACTTTTTAGTTATAATTTTTTGAGATGAAACGGATCGGCTCCGCGTATATTTATCTATAATTTCTTCAGGAGTTCTGCCGTTAAACAAATCTTTGCACAATCCGCGCAGATATCTCATTATGGCCCATGTTCCAGCTTTGATTATTCCATACATGAAGATCTTCATGGGCGGTCCGTATGATTTGTTTCTGAGTATAATCGGAATAATGTCATTTATCACCTGCAGATTGTTTTCCCAGCACCTCCAAAAGAGGGTAAACTGTGCTTCGTTGAGATTTCCAAAGTGCATTGAATTTTTCTCTCCAAAGTCTTGGTACAGCAACGGTGCCACTAATCCTCTAAAGTTTATGGTTTTAAAATCAGTTAACATGTCTATCGTAGCCTGTACGTCATCGGGTGTCTCATCTGGCCATCCTATGATTATTGTTGCAGCGGGAAACCAGTGGTTTTTGTTGAGTATTTTTGCACCTTCGATTACTACGCTTCCCCATTCATCTGTAGAAAACGGTTTTGTCTTGACACCAAGGTGTTTTTTTACCATTGGAGGTGAGACTGTCTCTATTCCCAGATTTGTGGCAAGCCAACGGTTGTCTTTTTCCTGCTGGTTTATTGTGGATATTTTGTGCATTAGTTCCGGATCGGCTGCAACTCCTGAGAACGTCATGTGTGTTGTGCCCACAAAATTTGCTCCTAAATTCTTGAGGTTGCTCCAAAGATTGGTTATTGCATCACTGTTTGGAATAAAGTCCCGGTTATCGCAACCATATAGAAGCATCTCATCAGAATGGAGCCAAATGGAATCAAATCCATAATCCAAGTTTATTTGTGCTTCATATTTGAGCCGATCTACTGGTAGATCTTTTTTGGAACGTTTGTTTACGTCACAAAAATCACAGCCTCTGCCGCAGCCCCGCATTGCTTCTATAAGCGAATTTACCGTCGGACCCTCTATGACTGGTATGTTTTGTATGTTTTTGACAAAACAATTCATCAGGTCTGGCGCATCGCCTTTTTCCATGTCTCCAAAAAGATCCAGTGCAAGTTCGTCTGCTTCTCCCACAACAACTGTATCAATTCCGTGTATTTTCATGCGGTCTGGTTTTGCAAGCTCCCATGCTCCGTTTCCTCCCACCGCCACATGGAATTTGTATTTTTTCTTTAGCTGAATAATAACAGCGCACATTTTTTTAAATTTCATTGCCACATAGGAGAGTTTTTCAGGAGACATTGTAGTGGTAACAGGTGCCATACCAAGCGGATCCATTACGTTAATTCCGACGACTTTTGTATCCGGGCCTATGGATTTTTCAAGATGTTCTGGATTTGCAATAAAAACGTCTTTTTTATCATAACCTTGTAATAGCGCGCTCTCTATTCTACGAAGTCCCACTTGGGCTACTTTTGCCTCTCCGGTAGTCGGATCCGTTTCAACGGCAGGGCAAAAAACTTTGTCAAATACCCATTCAGGAAGAACTTCGTACGGGCCGCATGCAATAAATCCGTATAAAAAATTCCCACGATAATTGGTCATCAAACTGCGATCGGCAGTAAGAACAATTCTCTTTCCGTTCATAAGTATGAATAAAATTCCACGGCTATCTATATATTATTTACGTGCAATGTTAGCCGCAGATGCACCTGCGCCTATGCCATTGTCTATGTTTACAACTAAAAGACCCGCAGCGCAGCTTTGAAGCATCGACGAGAGGGCCGCCTCACCGGAGCCTCCATGGCCGTATCCGACCGAGCTTGGAACTCCTATAACTGGAATGTTTGTCAGGGAGCATACAACAGTAGGCATGGATCCTTCCATCCCTGCAACCGCTATTATTGCATCTACGTTGCTATCAATCATCTCTTTTACTGCGTCTAGCAGTCTATGCAATGCTGCAACACCAACATCATAGGCGCATACGGTATTGCATCCGATGGCCTCACACATTAGGCGGGCTTCTTCTGCCACCCCTATGTCCGATGTACCTGCGGCCATTATACCCACGGTGCCACGTTTTTTCACGTTCGTATCTTTTGTATAAAACAGCATTGAAGTGGTATTTTTTCCCACACTGTATTTTATTCCCGAATTATCTGCAAACTTTGTCATTGCTTGTGCGTGATCCGTTTTCAATCTTGACACAAGTACGAATCCTGAAGATTCAAGGATTTTTTTGGTGATTGCTAATATTTGTTCGTACGGTTTGGATGCAGCATAAACAACTTCCGGTAAGCCGTTTCTGTTGTGTCTTCCGATATCAAGACGGGCAAAATCTCCAATTTTTTCAATATGCCGCATGGCAAGCATTTTTTTGGCCTCCTGGGTGGAAATTTTTCCCGATGCCAAAAAATTCAATATCTCGTCAGTGTCCATCAAAGTAATCAAACCTCTTTGGTGTTAAAAATGATTTGCCAGGAGTTAGAGTAGGCTGTTTTTTGCAGCATAGATCATAACAGAACATATGGTTTTTGAATCAGTAATTTTTCCTGCTTTTATCATTTGGATAAGTTTGTCCAGGTCCATTTTTTTCACGGTGATAAATTCATCCGAATCAAGCTTTAATGATGAAACTTTTTTGGCATTTAGAGCCTCGTAACAATGTATGATTTCCGTGCTTGAGCCGGCGGTAGGATGATACGAGATCAGTTTTTTCAGACGTCCTGCAGCGTATCCTGTTTCTTCAAGCAGTTCCCGTCTAGCACACTGCATGGGAGTTTCTCCTTTTTCAAGGGTTCCTGCAGGAATTTCCAGTACACGGCCATGCGGGAATCTGTTTTGTTTTACCAGAATAATTTTGCCTTCTGAATCAAATGCAACTATAGCAGATGCTCCCGGATGGACTATGATATCGCGTCTAACTTTCCTTCCTTCCAATTTTATGTCATATCTGTACAAATCGATAATTCTGCCCGAATAGATTTTTTTTCTCACAGCATGATTCAGATATTATCATATAATTATCTTATCTGTATGGAAACAATGCATGAGATCATTATTATATCTCATAATAGCTTTCGCCATCAATGAATTATAAAGTAAATCTTGCGGCTAGAATGCTTTTTAATAAAAGAGGCAGTCTTGCCGGAGCCATTTTAGCTGTAACCATAGGCATACTTGTAATACATGTAAATTTTGTAATATTTCAGGGATTATTTGATGCCATTGTACGAGACATATCAGACTATACCAATGGCGATGTACTAATTACCAGTAAAAAAGATTACATTACAAAATCAGATATATATTTAATCAATTGGTTTAACCGCATTCCGGAGGTGGATGCAGCCTCTTCCCGTCTGTACAGTACGGGCACATTGGTGACGTCGAATTTTGGGAAAGAGTATGAATTGAATCAAGTTTCACTGGTCGGTGTGGATCCTTTCCACGATATTCAGGTTTCAACTGCACATCAGACCGTTTCTGATGGACAGTATGTTTTTGCACGCAATTCCATTACTCTTGGTTCAGCAATAACGGATGATTTGGGAGGCCTGAAAGTGGGAGACAGAGTTTTGTTAAACGTCACAAACAGGTACGGTATTGATGTTAAACGTAGTTTTATAGTTTCAGGAATTGCTGAATCTCCCGGAGGTCAGGGTTTTGATTATAGCGCGGTTATGCATATTGATACTTTGCGTAGTATGATGGAGCGCGATGGACACAGCAGTTCGATCATGGTAAAACTTGAAGATTCTGCAAATGCAGACGAGGTAAAGAATCAATTTATTGCAGCGTTTGGTGATGCCGATTACAAAGCTGAAACTATTGAAGAATCTGCCGAGAAACAGCTTGCAGGATTTCGTTCCGGTATTGCAATGATAAACATGATTGGTTATTTTGGCATGATGTCTGCTGCCTTTGCCATAGTAACCATACAGATGATGTTAGTAAACAGCAAGACGCGCGAAGTGGGGATAATACGTGCCATAGGTGCAAAACGTTCTGACATTATGATGATATTTTTAATACAAGGAATGCTCATAGGTGCCATAGGTGCGGGCATAGGTACCGCAGCAGGACTTGGGTATACCGTATACGCAAAAGAGACAAACATGACATTTGCAGGCAGTATTCCATTGGAAGTTAGTTATAATTGGACAAAAATTATACAAACTGCGGTTTTGGCTTTTGTATTGGCCATAATAGCTTCACTATATCCTTCATTTAGAGCCACAAAACTACTGCCCGTAGAGGCGATGCGTAATGTCTAAAACGGTTTTGGACATCCAGTCTGTATCAAGAATATACGGAGAAGGAAACGCCAAAGTTTACGCCATAAATGACATATCGTTGTCTATTAAATCAGGACAGTTTGTGTTGATTGTTGGCAGTTCAGGTTCTGGAAAATCCACGCTGCTTAACATCATGGGCATGCTTGATCGGCCTACTTCAGGAGTTGTATGCATAGACGGAATGGATTCTGGAAAACTAAATGAAGATCAGATATCCGAATTCCGCAATAAAAAAATTGGATTCATATTTCAATTTTCAAATTTGCTCTCGGATCTGACCGTGATAGAAAACGTCATACTTCCCCGACAGATAGCTAAAAACGAGGATAGCGCCCATAGCGACGCACTTGATCTGTTAAACAAAGTAGGGTTGAAAAATCAAGCATACAAACGGGCAAATTCCATATCCGGAGGACAGATGCAACGTGTTGCCATAGCACGAGGGTTGATAAATCGCCCGTCAATCATACTTGCAGATGAGCCTACTGGAAATCTGGATTCAGTCAATTCTAGAGACGTGGTAAATTTGATGAAATCGATAGCGAAAAAGCTTGACTGCACGTTTATTATCGTAACACATGATGAAAAGCAGTTTGGCAAAGTAGACAGAATCATAACGATAAGTGATGGGAAAATTTCAAACGATACGTCTTCAAATATGCAGGAGAGCGTCGCATGATTCTCAAAATACTTGCATTGACAGTACTAGCATCAGGTTTGCTTGGTACACAGGCTGTAACGGCACAACTGCCCACAGGGGAATCGCCGTATGAGAGAACGTATACTGGAATAAAGCTGCTTGATGCATATTTTGGAACAGTTGAGGAAAAAATGGAGATAGAGCCGGGAGATTTTCACGTACCGTTTACCGTTGTTTTGGCAAACGTGGGTAATTCTGACATTGTCGGACTGACCGGCGATCTTGTAATGCCGATAAATTTTGGTCCTGTAGGATCTAGCGTGTCCATGATTAGAGCGAATGCAGAAGCCAATGTAAAAGCAGGAGAACACATTACACTGACTTTCTATACGGATGTTGGAGAACAAACAAAAATAGGAAAATACAAGGGAACTGTAAAGACAGAGTATTCTAGGCTGCGTGAAACCGGACAGCGGACAGAATTGTTTACGTTTAGTTTTGAACTTGTGGGAAGAAGCATAATTGATGCAAGTGCGGTAAAACCGTTTGTGTCATCATTAAACTACAATGACATAGTGATAAGTATTGAAAATACAGGATCATCTTCAGCTAGCGGTATTGTAGCAACTCTGCGGGCTCCGTCATCTGGAGAGAATGAAGAATACAGCAAATCTTCAGACATGGTAATTTTTAAGAGTAGTTGGAATGTAGGCAACATAAATGCCGGAGGGATCAAAAATATTACTACAAATGTATACGTGCCAGGTAACCTTGCGGGTAAAACTATCAAACTTCCACTGGACATAAAATATTTTGACGCGCAGGGAGTAATCCAAAATGTGGAAAGGACTGTAGACATATACGTACAGGGACTAGTTGATTTGTACATATATGGAATAGATGTGATAGACATATCAGATAAACAGACAATCATAGGACAGATACTTAATGAAGGAAATGAGAAAGCGTTGTTTACATTTGTCACCATCAACCCGCGTGAAGGATCAAACATAAAAAGTAATACGCAATTTATAGATGATATTGATACAGATTCTCCCGTACCGTTTAACATGCCCATAGAATTTAACGGAGCTCCAAGGTACGGCAGTCATGAAATTAAAATTGATGTCAGATACAAGGATGGAATTAGAAACGAAACTACCGTTGTTCACAATTCTACAATATTGATTCCCGAACCTGTGAGCAATAACGAAAATGATACGACTGTTACAGCTTTGTTTGTATTGCTAGCAGCACTTGTCATTACCGGAACATTAGTTGTTATAAAAAAGCGTAAAAAATCATAAAATGCTTAATTTTGCGCGTATACTGAATATTTTTTAGTGTAAAAATATAATGCATAATTATTTGATCATTTTGATTATTTATGATGAAACTGATAATGTTATATTTCACAATACGAATTTTTCGTAAAAAATGATGTTTTTTATGTAAAAATTATTTCTCCATGCTTATATAGTTACAAGTATTATACTATGTGATATAAATGACATGTAAAGGCATCTGTATTAGATACAAAGCACAAAAACCAGTTGGAACTGGAAGATACGCATCTGGGCAAAGACGTTGTCAAATCTGTGAGATTTTTATCAAATGGGAAGGTCTTTGGTGTCCGTGTTGCGGATACAGACTTCGTACAAAACCACGCAATTTGAAATACAAAGCAAAATTGCGCGCTAGAGTAGAAGAGACAAATAACGAAGTAGAGGCAGCAGTACCCTTAAAGGTATAATCAACACACATTAAACGTGAGTAAATCGGATTATTTTTCATCAAAGATTGTTCGTGTTATCGATCGTACATTTTCCATTCATATAATAGATTTTGAAAATGGAAGATTTGTCTCAATTTCAGAGGGCGAGAACAGACCAAGACTTGGATCCATGTTTGTCTCAGTGGCAACAGGATCTATTCCTGCTACAACCTCGGTAATACCTGCCAAAAAGGATGAAATATTTCTCAAGATGATAGCCGAAAGAACAAGTACTTCCGTGCATGGTATCGCGGTTGTATCAGCAAACTTCACACGGGAACTTGATACAGAATGTGCAAAAATGTTAATGGGTGAAATTGCAGAGGCGGTTCGCAGTGTCTGATCTTAGAAAATATCTTGCGTCTGTATCAAAGACAAAAGATGTACGTATCATAAAAAAACAAGTTTCAACAAAATATGAAATTGCCGCAATTACTGCTAAATTTGACGGCCGCGAAGCTCTAATTTTTAATAATGTCAAGAATTCAAAATTTTCCATAGTTTCCAATTTGGTTGGCACAAGAAAAAGATTCGCCCAAGCAGTTGGATCAAACCCTGAACACATACATAAAACAATGTCTGCAGCAGTCAAAAAAAGTAAAAAACCAAAGATTGTAAAATCGGGCAAATTTATGGAAAATTCTTCCAAAGACTTGTCGGCTTTACCTGTGATAAAGCATTTTGAAAAAGAATCTGGACCATTTGTTACATCATCCATCGTGTACGCCAAAAACCCAGAAACTGGAGAACAAAATTCATCATTTCACAGAATCATGCCCATAGATAAAAAACATATGACAATCAGAATGGTCGAGGACAGGCATCTACACAGATGTTTTATGAATGCAAAAAAACACGGCGAAGATCTCCGCATAGCAGTTACGATTGGAGTGCATCCGGCCGTCTCCATAGCTGGCGCATACCAAGAAGAATGGGGCAAAGATGAGATGGGAATTGCCAACGCACTTTTAGGAAATAATCTCGAAGTTACAAAATGTCCTTATTCTGGAATGTACGTTCCTTCCGGCGCAGAAATTGTGATTGAAGGCCGCATCATGAATAAGAAAACCCACCCGGAATGGATGGTAGAAATGCTTCGGACGTATGATCACAAACGTCAGCAACCGGTAATAGAGATGGACAGATTGTATTTTAGAAACAAACCACTGTTTCATGACATATTGTCCGGATATGCAGAACACCGGCTTTTGATGGGCATGCCGGCGGAAGCAAAACTCAATATCATGTTAAAAAAATCTTTTTCATCAGTATGCAGAGTTTCGCTTACCGATGGGGGTTCCAACTGGATGCACGCAGTAGTGCAGCTAGGAAAAAAACCAAAGACTGGCGAACCAAAAAAAATCATCAAAGAGACATTCAATATTCACAGATCATTAAAACGTGTCATAATAGTTGATTCTGACATTAATCCAGATTCTGCTGTAGAGGTTGAATATGCATTAGCTACTAGATTCCAAGCTGATAAGGATCTACTAATACTCAAAAATATCAGAGGTTCGAGTTTGGATCCGTCCAGTAATCAAAAAACACTAAAAACTGCCAAAACCGGTTTTGATGCCACGGTGCCGCCAGGAAAGTGGCCAGAAGGATTTGAATTGGCCAAAATTCCGTCTATGGACAAAATAAACGTGACAAATCTATAGGATCACGCATTAATTTTATAACGAGGTGAATAACGCCATGCCGTAGAGATGACTGTTGTTTATCTAGTATCCGCCGTATCCTACGGTTCAGATCACAAAATCAATCTTCTCCGACAACACAAAGATACCGGAGGTGCTATTGAAGAAGGTGAACTTGTAGAGAGGGCAATGGTTGCATCCAACATAAAAAAAGGCATGGTATATCACACCATAACAAAAAGCTCAAAATCATGGATTATTGGTCAAAGAATAACAGCCAAAAAGACAAAATCAGATTATTGTATCAGAACCGATAAGAATCGTGTAGCGTACGATAATCTTGGAGATATAGCAGAATTAGAAGACTCCAAAGGAAATTAATTCGTTCGTTCGTTAATGATTTGTCATTTGCATACCTAAACTTTATCAAACCCTGAATAATGGAGTTTGATATGGGTAAATTTGAGATTGGTTTAGCAAGTATTATGGGCGTTCTAGTTTTAGGTATTTTGGCATTAATTGTCGCATCGCCGGATTCCATACCATCAGGTGTACCATTATCCATGATTGAAATGAACAAGAATTTTGTGATGGAAGAGGAGATGATGGAAAGTGAAATGATGGAAGAGGAGATGATGGAAGAGATGATGGAAGAGATGATGGAAAGTGAAATGATGGAAGAGGAGATGATGGAAGAGATGATGGAAAGTGAAATGATGGAAGAGGAGATGATGGAAGAGATGATGGAAAGTGAAATGATGGAAGAGGAGATGATGGAAAGTGAAAAAAATGATGTTGGTGACACAGCGTTTGTATCAATACCCTCAGGTTCTGCTACTCCCGCATGTGCTAAAACAAACGAATGTTTTGCACCGTTCAATGCAGAAGTAATTTCTGGTGGAACTGTAACATGGAGTAACGATGATGTATCCGCGCATACTGTGACAAGTGGTACTGTATCAGAAGGCCATAATGGTATTTTCGACAGCAGTTTATTTCTCTCAGGATCTACATTTGAATATACGTTTGAGGATTCTGGCATGTATGACTATTATTGTATAGTCCATCCATGGATGATTGGTACAGTACAGGTACAATAACACAATCATTTTTGACGGTTAATTACGCCACCAAGTTTTTTTGGAATTTGGTAGAGTTTTGGTTGGTTTTTCTGGGAATATTCCCTGCGGTCTGTATATTAGTACTATAATCAATATTGTTCCTAATAAAAGATATTCTAACCATATTACGTCAAACGGGACAAAATTTTCCAAATATTCTTTAAAGTAAATTATTACTTTACGCATTGTGACAAATACCAATGTACCTATTAATACGCCCTTGTTGTTAGCAAGACCTCCTATTATAATCATAACAAACGGCCAAAACGTCCAGCTCAGTCTATCGTATGCAAATGCTATGGTACTTCCTACATAAAACGCATAAAGTGCTCCGCCAACTGCAGCAAGTGCCGCAGCCATCATGATGGTTCTTATGCGTGCTGATTTTATGTTCTTACCTAAAGCTTCGGCGGCCGTTTCATCATCCCTTATAGATCTCAGCAATCTGCCAAGGGGGGATCTAGTTACACGCCGCACATATAGATAGACTGCTGCCGCAATACCTACAAGTGCCACCGTTGCAATTGGAAATCTCAAATCTCCTGCTAAAAATGAAAGTGGATCAGGTATGTGTACTCCAATTGATCCTCCAACAAGCGGGGCATAATTATTGCCAATTATTCGTATACCCTCGCCTAGTGCTAGTAAAACAATTGCCAAATAATCTCCACGTAATCGGATTCCAGGATATGATGAAACAAGTCCCATTATACTACCAATGATTGCAGCTATCCCCAAAGTTAGAACAAACACGATAATGCCAATTCCAGTATTATCTACAAGCCATATGTTAACTTCGGAAATTATTCTAAAATTATCCCGTATATAATCACCTTCTATTCCTGCCATCGCTACCAACATTCTTCCAGGAATTGATGCTGCGACGAATGCACCCGCTGCCACTGCCAAAACTTTACCAAAATTTGGAATGCCAGCAAAGCCAAATTCCAAATTCAAGCTGGTGTTGATGATTAGATATATTGCATATATTGCCATCAAATCAGCAAAAAATACGATTTCATTTTCTAATACCAATGCGTTTTGCAACCTCCTTCAATTTTATGCCAGCCAAACCATTGGGGGCGATCATTATTGTAATAACTATGAATATTAGAGGAATTAATGGACGGTAGGATATTATCCACGTACCAAGTTCACTGGCAAGAAATCTAGTTCCAAGTATTTCCGTTAGGCCTATCAACATGCCTCCGGCTATTGCACCATATATGCTAGAAAATCCACCAACTATACTTGCGGCAAATATGCTAGGCATTATGGTAATTCCAAGACTCGGATCTCCCTGGAACCATAATGACATTAACGCTCCTGCAACTCCAGCCATTGCTCCACCCAAAAACCATGAAACCGCATAAATAATATTTATATTGATTCCAACCACCTGTGCCAAATCTGGATTTTCTATCGCTGCTCTCATAGACACTCCAAATTTTGTTTTACGAAGCATGATATGTAATGCAAACGCCAATGAAGCAATCAATATTGGTGCAACTATCAGTATCATTGGGGCATCACCTACTGCTAAATCATATCCACGAAGTGTAAATTCTCTAGATGGTATTTTATACGTGGTTACAATATAATCGGCAAGCACATTCAAAACTCCTATCAAGATCAGATCAAATGCAATGGTAGATATCATTTGAATTGCTTTTGAAGCGTTCCGACGTATCAAAGGTTTTAGTACAAACGTGTATAATCCAAGAGAAACCATACCGGCAACAACAAATGATATTGGAATTGAAATGTATGGATTAATATCAACAATTCTTGTAATAATGAGCGCAATGTATGCGCCAATCATAGCTATTGAAGCATGTGCAAAATTTGGCACTCGAGTTGTAATGTAGGTCAATGTAAGTCCAATGGCCAGCATTGCAAGCAAACTAGCGTATATTAATGCGTCAGTGTATATGGGATCTACCATTTAATTCGTACAGACAGTTATAGGTTAAGAGTTTATTTCATTAGATCGTATGCATAATTATTCAAATCAGTCATTTTTATTCGTAAAAATTGTGAATTTGATCAATTATGCATATAATCGATTATACAGTGTTTTCATGCCCAATACGATGCAAAAGTCGTATATTACGCTACTTGGTTTTGTGTTATAATGGAGTTTTATCAAAAAGACATAATTTCGGTACGTAACATAGACAAAGATGGTTTTGAGACCATCTTTGATACGACAGAACGTATTATGGACATGGATCCAGCAAAACGACGTGAAGTGGCCAGAGGGAAAATACTTGGATATCTTTTTTTGGAACCTAGTACTAGAACACGTCTGAGTTTTAAATCTGCAATAGCGCTTCTTGGAGGTACTTCATTGGGAATATCAAATGTTGCATCATCATCAGCAAAAAAAGGAGAAAGTCTTTCCGACATGGTAAGAATGATGTCAATTTATTCGGACGTATTGGTAATGCGTCATCCACTAGACGGTTCAAGCAGATTTGCCGCGGATGTTTCCCCAAAACCTGTGATAAACGGTGGAAGTGGCACAGAAGAACATCCCACACAAGCAATACAAGATTTGTTTACGATACGCCGTGAAAAAGGTAAAATCGACGGTCTGACAATCGGCATAATTGGAGATCTGAAATATGGTCGTACCGTATATTCGTTATTACAAGCACTTGGAAATTATAATGTAAAAGTACATTTAATATCTCCAGAATCCTTGAGAATACGTACTGATTCCGTATATGAGATAAAGAAAAAGATTTCATTTACAGAATCCTCCAACCTTGAAGAACGAATTGATGATTTGGATGTTGTATATGTTACAAGGATACAAGAAGAAAGATTTCCCGATGCAGAAGAATATCTCAAAGTCAGGGGTAGCTACATAATTGGTCTTGACATGCTCAAAAAAATGAAAAACGATGCTATAATCATGCATCCGCTTCCCCGAGTTGACGAGATATCATCTGACGTAGATTCAACACCGCATGCAAAATACTTCAAACAGGCAGAATATGGCATATATACAAGAGCAGCTCTTTTGTCCCTATTGTTAAACGAGGGCGGCATATAGCCGTATTTTGCAGTATGCGACACGTTTTATCATATGTCATGCTAGTTACCACCACATTACTGATTTTGTCACCTGGGATCGCATGGGGTCACGGCATAGATATCGATACTGCCAGAATTGTTGAAATTGGAGATAAAAAAATCCAGATATCCACAGAAATAACAAATGTTGCAGGAGAGGAAAAAGTCATCATAATGGTATTAGAAAGAAATTCTGAGAAAACGGTGGGTGATGTTACGCTTCTTGTAGAATTACAGCGTGATGGAAAAAGTTTGCTGCATGAACGTTTTCTTGCGCCTGAAGGTGTTTTAAGATTTGTAATGGAACCAGGAAAAGAATCAGTTAAAATCGACGGGGTTTTTGATGAATTTACTGGCGTATGGAGTTCCAAAGACAATGATGAAATTATTCTAAAGGGGGAAGGACTTGGTTTGAAAGGTTTGTACACGTTTAAAATTGGTGTGGAGAATGCTTTGTGGATAAACGGATCATTGGATGGTGATAAAATATTTCGGACTGATGTAAGCGTTGCAGAAGATGCCACGCATATGGTACATGATTCAAACGGAGATGTTGTAAAATTTGAAACACATTCATATTTTGATATTGTAACAGATTTTGAATATGATGATAAAGAAAAACGAGTTTATCTACAAATTCCTTTTGATTGGAACGATGGAACGATATCACACATACCCGTGGTTCACATAGAAGTTAGATTTCCAAAGAATTTTACAGAATTTTATAGTCCAGGATATACGGGTACCGCCAATGGCATAGATCTTTTTAAATCCTCAATTATCATAGACGATTATACAAAGGAAGACTATCGAATCATACACTTTGTTTTACTTGGAGATCACCTGCAATATATAAAAAATATCATGGAAAAAACAGATAAAATATCCGATGAGATTGCATTTACTTTGGATATAAGCGATAAGATAAAATTTCCCTTTATTGCAACCACGCGTGATGAGCAATTTCAGATCGATCTGTCATGGGTACCTCTTGAAATATCCCAGGAAGAAAAGACCAAATTCATTTTTACAATCAGAGATGGATCTACAGGGGAACCTCTGAGGCATTCATCATATGATTTTATAATAATACAGTCAGGTAATGAGATATACAAAACATCAGGCACGGCGATAGTTGGAGGAGATTATGAAGAATATACTTTTGCCAAAGGACAGACCGGGCCGACCGTAATACGCTTTGAGGACATACGTGGGACCGGACAGGAAACAGAATTTGGTGTGGTCGTTATTCCAGAGCTTGGAGCACCGTTGTTGGTGCTTGCAATAGCAATTACAACATCGGCAGTATTAAGCAGATTTAGAATGATCCGTTTTTGAATAGAAGATCAGTTTTTCTTTTGTCATGTACTGCTTTTACAAAAAAGAGCGAAGTTGCCACCATGCCCGCGGCCATAAGAGGACCTGCAACTGTTGCAAGATTAGATGTTCCTTCTTGTGATTGACGCTGTGGAGCAGGACCTGATGGAATTCCTTCGGAAACGATCATCCTGCCCAATTTGTTTGCATTTTGTTCTACAAACCAGATATCACCGTCCGTTCCAGCTGCTGTAAATTGTACCCACGATTGGTTTGTAGGTATGGGTACGGTCATGACTGCCCCTGACTGTGGATCATATACTGCCAGATTATCAACCGTATGCTGTGCAAACCAGACGTTGCCATATTTGTCAAAAACTGCGCTGTTTGCAAGTGCCGAATATGATGGAGAAGGAATTTTTTTGAGCGTTCCTGAAACATGGTTATAGACAGCTATTCCGCCACCTTCTCCGTGTTCTGCCACCCATATAGTACCGTCTTTACCAACTGTTATGGTCTCAGGAACCACCAATGTTTCCAAATTCAATTCAACAATATTTCCGCTTTTCATATCGATAAAACCAAGCTGTCCAACCGACTGTTGTGTAAACCAAAGTTTTCCCGTATTATCAGCTTTAAGTGAAAACGGGCCAGAGTTTTCAGTTGGAAGTATAAACTCTTCCCAAGATTCGGATTTTGGATCAAGTTTTAAAATTGCATTTTTGTTTATGACAGTTACCCATATCTTTCCCTCATGTGATTCCAGCGATATGGGAAAATTGTCTTGTGTTAACGGATATAATTTTGGTAAAGTAAATGTTTGTACCGTGCCATTATCCGGATTGAGTGAGCCGATGGTGCCAGATTTTATATCCGTAAACCAAATTAGACCATTTGCATCCTCTTCCAAGGTAATGGTAGAATTACCTTCTAGCACATATTCGGAAAATTCTTCGTTTTGTGTAGAAAATTTCCATATTCTTGGTGCCGTCGGATCACTAAGCCAGACATTGTCATCTGATCCATATATCACGTAAAGAGGTTGAGAGGTTTTAGGCAGCTCAAACTCGGTAATTTCTGTTTTTATCGCGTCTAATCTAGGTTTAATGTTCAAAAATACCGATACAGCTTCATTTGCGCTAGATGTTCTTTGTGCTTCAATTTCCAGCTGCCATTCTCCGGCAAATCCAAACGTAGCCTCTCCTTCAAAACTGCTTGTGTCCTGAGAGTTTTGTTCTATGGTAATAGGAGAAATTCCACGCTGAGGGTTTGATATTTTGATTTTTATTTTATCAAGATCTTCTACCGGCTCACCGGCTAGATTCGTAACGGATACGGATATGACGTTGTTTCCGCTTGTATACGGGAATATGTCCATTTCAAACCGCAGATCGCCGGCAAACTCCGTTGTCTGCAGTCCGTACGAAACGCTCTGATCAGTTTTTAGTGCGGAAACTTCCCCGGCAGGAAGGGTTCCGTTTACAAGCAATGCCACAGCTATAAGAAGAACGCATCCTAGTACAGCTTCCATACGCAATGATTTTTGCAGTTTCTTGTATGCAAAATGACTGTTCCATTTGCCTGAACGGAGTTTTTTTTGTACAAAAAATTGTGCATATGCCCCCATTATTATCATGGCAGATGCAATAATTATTTTTATTGCTATTAACACGCCGTATGTGGATGAAACGACTGAATCTAGATCATCTTCTAACAGCCACAACAATGACGGTCCTGTAACTATGAGTACTCCCAACGCGGCTATAAAAATTATGGAAAATTGCGGAATAGATGCAACCGCAGTCTTTGGTAAATCAACTAATGCCGGAAACAAACAATATGCTAGAAAAATTACACCGCCAATCCAAACTGCCGCAACTAAATTATGCATATAGTCAAGAACCATGGCAATTGTATTCTCGCTTGCCGTTGCGTGTCCCGTCATTGTGGTGGTAGCAACTAGAATAAGGGAGAGTATCAGCAGGGGAACAAAACTTTTACGCGAGAAAATTGTCTTTTTTTCCATTACAAACCACAGACTTAACATGGCTATGGTAATGGAAAATCTTAGGATCCATGTAGCTCCAAACGTGGTCTGTAATGAATCCAATGCCCCAACTTCAAGCCTAAAGCTGTGCACTGCAAGTACGAATATGTCCGAAGCTAGCACTGCAATAAGACCTGCCCCCGTAAACGACATGAATTTTCCGCGATATTTTTCAATTAGATCTGCATCATCGATTTTTCCTTTGTACAATTTCCATACAAAAAACGACATGATAACTCCTCCCAGTATCATAGTCTGTCCAATGTATCCTGGAACTATTGCAGCAGCTTCAGGATAATAGACAAGTTCCGCATTGGGTTTATCATCCAAAAGTGCTGGATCAATTTTTGCGCCCCCCACGGCAAAAACAAACGCGTAATTTACCAGATGCCCATCCACTCGTGAGAGCACTTTGCTTGTAACCGTATACACGCCTTCTTTGAGGGGTTTGGTGGTGACCACAAGTGAGTTGATACCGTCATAATATGCGGTATTGCGTTCGTCTATCTGTAATCCTCCACCATCATACACCTTTAGGGAACTAAAGTCAATCTCGATGGCTTCAGAATATGTAACTATTATGCGATCCGTTCCTTCCGGAGCGTTTGAGAACTGCTCTGGCACGGTTATCTCGGTAAACGGATGTGCCAAGACCGATGCAGGTACTGCCACAGTCAATAAGAATAGTATGGGGATTATCCTCATCATGGTACCAGTTATGGTCACGACAATTTAAAACGTCCAATCATAATGTTAAAATTCCATACAATAGTCGTTTATTCATGCGCACTATTGCGCCCCTTCTGCTTGTACTGGTCTGTTCCATTCCCGCAGCTGCTGCGCACACCACCGTTTCCGTAGACCAGTATGATATAGAAATTGGTTGGGGCATAGAGCCCCCAATAGTGGGCCTGCGTAATGATTTTGTAATACAAGTAACCGAGCCGGGGGATGTGAAAGGTGTTTCCTCGGGAGTTAAAAACGCGTTCAGAAACATGCTCGCCACTGCAATATTTGGCGGTGAAAAAAAGATACTTGACGTTGGTTCTGAATCCCGGCCAGGACATTATTTTGCATCTGTAATTCCCACCAAAACAGGTTCGTATTCTGTAGAATTTTCAGGCATGGTAAACGGGGTTGATGTGGACATAATTGTTCCAATAGAAGATGTAGAAGGTACCGCCGTACTGGATTTTCCTGCATCCAAAGGAGGATCGGATCAGGATGTAACGGCGCTAAAATCTTCAATGTCGGCCTTGCAACAACAAGTACGCGAAATGACCTCAAACGTACAAACTGATAACGATGCAGGTGCAGCATATGATTTGGCAATATTTGGAATTTCATTTGGAATTGCAGGTGTCATATTGGCTGTTATAGCCATGATTAAAAGAAAATAAATTATGACGTACCTACGGTAAGTGTTGTAAAAAAATAAATAATTATTTTAATTAAAGTCTTGGTGTTATGCTTAATCTAGATTTTGTAGTGACTGCGACTATTGATATGATTGCCACTGCTAGTACTAGTATAGCTATTGTACCAAATTCTGGAACAATGTTCAATTCTATAGTTTCACCTATTGGACCGGTACGATCACTCTTGTCTTGCATGTCTACGCCAAATCCTTGCAGTGTTATTGAAACGGTAACAGGAGAATCTGAATTGAGCATGGATGTTATGTGTTTTTTCATGCCTTGATGCGCGTGAATTTCTGATTTTTCTAGTACGGTTTGACCGTCTTGCATTGCCATTACGTCATAGTTTAGGTGTACGGTTTCGCCATCATTAGAGTCTGTCACAACTACTGTAAAGGCAAACATTTCATTTGCAACTGGTTCTGTATGAGGGTAAACTTTGATCATATAATCACCATCCTGGCTCATCATTACTGCCGGTGTGGTCTCTGGGATCATCATGTCATCCATACCTTCAGCTAAAACTGTAACTATTCCAACCATCCATGGATGGACTATACAGAAATAATCAAATGTGCCATCATTAGTTGGTATATAGCTGAATTCTGCACCAGGGCTTACTATGGAAGAATCAAATACGTCATCTGGACCGTTAGCGGCACTGCCGCTAGTGACAGTATGAACAGCAGTGTCATCGTTTGTCCAAATTACTTCTCCGCCTTTGTCAACTGTAACCTCATATGGTATAAAACACTCGTTAGTTTCTTCACACCCTTGAACGCTACTTCCTGAAGGAATACTTACAGATGCCATACTATGATCACCGTATGCTTGTGTTATGCCAATTCCGGAAATCAAAGAAAATAAAACAAACAGTGTTCCTATTGTCTTTATATTCATTATATGGATTAAATCTGACTTTTATAAAAACCATGCATTATAATTTAGTCGTGTTTTGGAGCGTAAAACCTAGTCTCACGTACTAGCTTTGAGATCTTTTTGTATATTAGAGTGGCCGCTATTACAGGTATTGCAATGTATAATGCTGCGTTTAACAATATCACTCCTATTCCATATGATATGATCTCTGCTTCAGAATCAGCACTTTCTATGACGGAAAGGGTTGAGATCATAGGAGTGATATATGCTCGAACCATATCCCTAAAGAGTTCATTCTCTCTTTCAAAATCCGCCACGGCAGGTGAGAATGCATAGTATATGGTGTTAAACGATGTCATAAATGCGGATCCGGCATCGGAATTTTGTAATATTGTATCCCGCACATACCGCAATTGTTGGACCTGGGGTGCAAGCTCTGAACCGTACGCTGCGGTGGCAATCAAACATCCCCCATCCTCAGGTTCTGGTGCTGTCGCGTCGTTTATTGTAAATACAACAGCTTCTTTGTCTATTGGCTGAAACAATATTCCAAACACTTCCACCAATACGCGGTGTTCCATGCTTTGATCTATTTCCACCGGTATTGTAATCGAACCTACCGACGTATGGGTCAGCGGTATCGGACCAAATATGGTATTTTCCGATTGGTCAAATATTGTAATCATATAGTCAATATGTTCCTGCACATTTCCCGTAACGGGATTTATAAAATCAATTTTTAATTTTGATTGCACAGGATTATTTTCTGAAATCTCTACGGCAAGATTTACGTCAAGTGTTCCTTTTTCAGTAGAAAGTTTTTCCGCATATGTTACTCCTAGTGTAAGAGACGAGAGCAGGACAAATGCTAGTAAAAATAACGCCGGTTTCATGCAAAATCTTACTATGATGGTGTTAAAAATCCTCGCTTGGTACGTAGATACTTGCGATAAGTAAATATGCGTATTTGTAGTTATATTATATATGAAAATGACACTCTTTGCATATTTCATGTTTGCCATATGCCCGTTTCTTATAGGAGATGCGGCAGGCCACGGATTGGGTGGCGACGTTGCACCTCCAATTAGTTTTTTCGGTCAAAACGTGACGGTGAGCACCAGTATAACACCCTGGGATCTTACCATAGGTGAAATTAGTGAGGCAAATATGGACATACGGTTCTTTAATTTGGATACAAATCAGACTTTCGAAAAAGTGACGTACAGAATGGAAGTATGGCATAGTAACAAACTGCTTGCAAGAAATTTCTATTATGATGTTGACGGAAATTTGGATATTATTGTGCGCCCGACATACGACTGTAATGAACCAAAACCCTCAAAATGCACCAAATATTATGGAGCAGAACATCCTTCAGCCCCGGGTGCTCTTTATGCCCGCGCCGGAGAAAAGCTGGTTATCAAAGGACCTTTATTTGACAAAGGCGGACTGTACAACATACGTGTGGACATTGAAGCTGCCACAAGTCCAAGAACTTTGCTTTCAGAAACCCTCTCTTACGAGACGTTTGTCAGTGTGGCTCAAAAACAGATCTTTAGTGTACAGACTGCCACGGCGGAATTAGACGTGGTGGTAAAGACATACTATGACAAGATTGAAAATTTAAAGTATGACAGGAACAACGATGCAATATCTTTCAGCATGCCGTTTGACTGGTCTCCGGACTATATTGAACAGGTAGCAATAGTTCACGAAGAGATACAGATTCCAAAAACGTTTTCCCCATATAACGGAGAAAGACAATTCAAGGGATACGTTGACGGAGTTGAGTTAAATCACGGCGTGTTGAGTTTTGATCCATATACCCATGAGGATGTAAATGTGATTCACTTTTTGGTTATTGGAGATGAATTAAAACGCATAAACGACATTCTAGGTTCCGAACACGAAGAACAGGACGTGATGAATTTCAGACTAGTACCCGGTTCAACAGTATCAAAAAACATACTTAGTTCCTACTTGGTAGACGCGAATACCATGGAGAAGAATGGTGTAACTATGGACGTTTCATGGGATTCCTCGTACAGTTCAGGCGAGGACATACCGTTTGAAATTACATTCTTTGGCTTCCAGGACGAAGCCTTGCCCAATATCAGATATGCATACATTCTTTCAGAACATGAATCAAACACGATTATATCGCAAAATTCTGAAATACTAGCTTTTGAGGTAATAGACACACAGGTGTTAAACATACCAGACGAGAAGACGTACAGATTAGATGTTATGATTTATGGACAGGGCACAATCGGACTTGACTTTGATCCAAAATACGCCGGCATTGGTTCAACAATAATAGAGGTAGGTGCGGGTGTTGAAAACAAACAAGTAGAGGTTTCGATTCCCGAATGGGTAAAGTCAAACGCCGGATGGTGGGCAACAGGAGAGATTGACGATAAGACGTTTGTTACGGCAATCAAATATCTCATAAACAGCGAGGTAATCATAATACCTGCAACCTTGCAGGGAGAATCATCCAGCAGTGAGATACCCGAATGGGTAAAGTCAAACGCCGGATGGTGGGCAACAGGAGAGATTGATGATAAGACGTTTGTCGGAGCTTTGCAATATCTTATAGAAAACGGTGTACTAAGAGTGGGTCAATAAATTGCGCGATATTAACGAGATAATGCCAAAAATTCCAAACATGAAATGGGGCGCCTTGATGAACGTACGTCCGACTCCTACCAAGGTAACTGAGATGGACAAAATTTTCCCCACCAACGGTAAATGGCACACGGTATTTGAAGAAGAAGATTCCGTGTTTATAGACGGAAAACGGGTTTGGAAAAAAAATCCAGAGTCATGGTCATAGTGGTACGCTAATGCGTACAATCATGATACTGCTTGCCCTTACGCCTTTTTTTATGATTCCAGCTTTTGCTGATGTAAAAGTTGAACACGGTGTTTCTAGTTTTTACGGCCAAGACGGGACATACAATCTGATCGGCGTGGTAAAAAATTCCGGCAATTACAATGCACTTGCCGCCGTAACCGTACAGGTAGAATACGGCAATACGGTTGTAGAGACAACTGCCTATACGCATAACATAAAGCCAAACAGTGAGATGCCCTTTAAAATTCCCATATATGATACAAAGGGACAAATTCCAAAAATATCCAACATACGCACAGAACACACTAGCGGAATGTCCCATTCCCCGCAGGTGGAGGTCATATATGATGAGACACTCGTTGTTCATCCTGACGGACATGTTACAGGCCGCATTGTAAATTCCGGGGACGTGCCGGCAAAACATGTAGAGCTGGTGGCAGTGGCACATGATGAAAACCATGTACCGCTAGATGTGGTTTCAAATGAGATTCCAATAACATACATGATGCCAGGAGAGGTGCGTAATTTTGCAATGTATCCTGATGCGGCAGTATCAGAAAATGTTCAATATTACAGCTGCTTTGGTCTTGGCGATTTATCCATAATTTTTCTCAATGTTCAAAGATCCGAAGAAACTTTTCCCATAAGATACAATTCCGGACTGCTGTTGGCATACCCAGAATTTAACAGCGAGAATACAGAGCTTTCAATTACCATAGCCGGCGGATGGCCGCTGCATGAAAGCATCAATATAGAATTTCCAAAATACAACGATGCAGAAAAATTTGATCTGAATATAGACGGCGAACCAATTGAATTCATTCAAAGTGTTGATGAGTTTGGAAGCTGGCACGTTGCCTTTAACGTGGAACCGCAAACTGCCGGAACGCTTGTCATAAGCGGATTTGATCCGGATGCCGTATACGATGTCATACCTCAAAGGATACGGGAAGGGGCAAAAATGTGGGCTTTTGGGCAGATAAATTCGACGGAATTTTCTACGAGTATCGCATATCTTGTAGGAAAGCACGGCGGGGCACTTTTGGCGCCAGACTGGGTTCGCAGCAGTGCAGGATGGTGGGCCTCAGGACTTGTGACAGATGAGGAATTTGTTGCAAGTTTGAAATATCTGGCAGTCTCGGATATTTTACGCGCCAATTGACGGGGTTTTATGCAAACAATCCTTTGGATGCCATGAAACCGCTAAACCGTGGAGAAGAAGAGCTGTTTACCGTTCCTGCAAGATCAAAATACGGTGACGGGGTAATTATTGTGACAAATTTGGGACTTGCCGTACACACGCACAAAACCGGAGCCATACTGGATCTGTCGTATCCGGAGATTTCCAGCATAAAAGACTCCAGTGGTGGCAGATTGTGTATAAAATGGATTGAATCATCAGGCAAAGATGGCAGTTTGGATATTACAACAAAAGGATCAGATGGCGTGTATGAGAGAATATTCTCTGCCAAAGGAGAATTTGAAAAAACGCGTTCAGGACAAAGTAATTCTCCAGACGATGAAGCCATGCGCTGCCAAATCCGTTCAAACAAAGTTCCGGCATCCGTATCAGATGAATTTGTCTGGCACGACTGCTGGTACGATGCTGCACGGAGATTGTATGTTACGGTAAATCCGTATTTTGTACAGAATCAGGATCTTCGTAAAAGATCCCATCAGATAGAATATCAGGATCAGAGCGGAGACTGCGAAGGAATAGTGGCAAAAAAAGAAAAAATAAGAATGATTGTAGGATTTCCGACCGTTCAAATTATAAAAAATGGTAAACGTTTCTACATGCTTTTGCCATCCCTAACCCGTGAGATGGTAACTGCCGATATTGCAGCTGCAAGACACGCGCCGGCTGCGGGTCAGCCGAGAATAGATTATTTTTTGTCAGAATAAGGTAAATTGTCTCTTAAATGCGCCGCATATACTGTTTTTTGTATGTATGAGAAAACAATGGTTGGTGAAGAGGACAAAGGGAAATGGATGGGAATATTATCAAGCTCCATAATATCTGGGATCATAATAGCCGTTCTTCCTGAAACCATAGAATGGTTTTTGGATGTGGATTTTAGCAATCCGCAAAACGTCCCGGCCTCATGGGCGGCGATGTGGACACAGGCCTCCACTGCATTGAAATTTGTAGGAGGCGTAATGGTTGTGGTTGGCGGAATAATTGGGATAATAAAGCTCGAATGGGTGAAAGAACGGCATGCGGGTCAGCATGGATCGCAGGCATAAAAAGATCGTATTTGCCCTCCCCATAGCCGCATGCATTCCGGCGATGCTGATTCTTCTAGGCCATTATGACATACGGATTCCGCCTGCGGTTACTGTGGGGTTTTTTCTCGTATGGTTTGTATGTTTTTCATGTGATGCTGTGTATACGGTTCTCAACAAGCGCATGATGCGTTACGAGAGTAATATGATATTTTTCCCGCTGCATGCTAGACTAGGTTTGGCCGCCGTTCCCGTACAGGCACTAGTGGATTTGGGGTTTATGGCACTCATTACAGTTGTGGTGTCCGGATTTCTGAATTTCGGATATGCGGGCACTATTGCGGTAATTTTTGGCCTGTTGCATCTTGATGCATACCGCAATAACAGAAAATTTGTACGCAATGTCCCGTAAGAATGCCATCCTATGTGAAATAAAATTCCCATAGGATGCAGATCCTATGTGAAAACGCCTTTGGCAACTGCAAATAATTTTATAGTAATTAGATGCCGTATTTGGCAGTGTTTACTGGAATAGTTGAAGGAACCGGAAAAGTGAAAAAAATGGGCAAAACAAAAACCCGCAGCACGATAGGAATTTCCGTGGATTTGGGCGCGCATTCAAAGGGACTCAAAACGGGACAAAGTGTCGCGCTTAATGGCGTGTGTCTTACGGTAATCAAACGGATTGGCAATGCGTGTAATTTTGAAATGATTGATGAGACTGTAAAAAATACATCACTAGGTATGCTAAAAACAGGAGAGCTGTTAAACATAGAACGCAGTGTAAAGGCAGGCGGCAGAATGGAAGGTCATTTTGTTCTAGGACATGTGGACGGCACGGGCATCATAAGGGAAATTGTTAAAGAGCCCGGTCAGATACGCATTTGGTTTGAGATTCCAAAATCACTTGCCAAATTTATGGTCAAAAAAGGTTCCATAGCAGTTGACGGCATCAGTTTAACCATATCTGACGTAAAGGGAACAAAGGCGTCCGTATGCCTCATACCGCATACCGTACAGATCACAAACTTTCGGCACAAAAAGACCGGAGACAAGGTAAACATCGAGACGGATATACTTGGAAAATATGTTCTTGGGGCATAATTTCTACCAATATTTTGGTAATGACCAGTATCCTAGTTAGCTTTATAATCCAAATCAGGACAATATCATGCATGACACTTGATCATGCCATTGAATCGCTAAAGCACGGCGAGTTCATACTGCTGTATGATTCAAAGGAACGCGAGAACGAGATTGACATGGTTGTTGCAGCCCAAATGGTAGAACCGGAACATATAGCTAGAATGCGCCAGCACGGCGGCGGTCTTGTGTGTCTTGCACTTGACGGCCAATTCGGCAAAGAGATGGGTCTAAAATACATGCATGAGATACTAGAGGAATCGCTGGATTCACAATCGCGCAAAATGATTCCGAGCAGTGCTCCGTACGGGGATCGGCCTTCTTTTTCAATACATGTAAACCATCGCAGTACGTATACTGGTATAACGGACAGTGACAGGGCCCATACCGCGCGTGAAATTGCAAAACTGTACGGCATGTCGGATTTGAAAGAAAAATTTGTATCCTCGTTTGTCACACCAGGACATCTGCCGCTGCTGCTTGCTTCAAAGGGTATGCTTGCAGAAAGACGCGGACATACTGAAATGTCTGTGTATCTGCTAAAATTGGCAGGATTATCTCCGGCAGCCCTGATCTGCGAGATGATGGACGCGCAGACATATTCGGCGCTCTCTTTTGATAAAGCTGCAAAATATGCCAAACAAAACGGAATTCCGTTTGTCAACGGAGCTGAGCTGTTAGAGCACGCAAGGGTGTAAATTGTGAAGATTGCAATTATTGTTTCCGAATTCAACGGCGAGATAACATCCCGCATGCTCTTGGCAGCGTGTGAAAAAACGCAGTCCCTAAAGATTACAGTATCGGTTACAAGCCATGTGTCAGGCGTATATGATATGCCCCTGATAGCTGATGCGCTGCTTCAGAGGAGTGATGTTGACGCAGTGGTCACGCTTGGGGCCATAATACGCGGCAAGACAAAGCATGATGAAGTTATTGCAAATTCTACGGCAAAATCCCTTACAGAACTTTCGATAAAATACGGCAAACCGGTGACTCTTGGAATAAGCGGTCCGGGCATGCAGGAAAGACAGGCTTACGCACGCATCAGACCGGTGGCCGAACGCGCAGTGGAGGCTGCGATAAAATTACATTCAGAGCTAAAGAGGGTAAAAGCATGATACAGTTGTGTATTGCAAAAATAACAGGATACGGACCGTGGACCCTTACACTAGGTAGCGACAGGGAACACGTATTGCAGATGCTGCAGGCTACATTGTACAAAAATTTACAAGAGTATTTTTCCAAAAAGAACTCTCTTGTATTTTCCAACCGGGCAGATGAATTTTTTGCCGTAACAAACGGACTTGACATTCAGGGACATGAAATGATAAAAAAACAGACGTATGATCCCCGTACAAAACTCTCTTTTTCCATAGGATGTGCCAATACTCCATACGGGGCAAATATTGTCGCATACGAGGCAAGAAAAACCGCACAGTCCGGCGATGAAAACGACAGTATTTACGGAAAAACGTGCGGCGGGGACTCTGCTGTAACCATAATGCATCTTGACGTGGACAATTTGACCGAATCACAAAAAAAACTTTCCCCGTATGACACCACATCTGCCATATTCGGACTGTACGCGTACATGTTGGAGTTTTTCAAGGCAAAAGAATCCCTTGCTTTTTTTATGGGCGGGGATAATTTCATGGTCGTATCCTCTCCTGATGCAAAAGAATCAGCAGTTGAATTTATCGATAAAATCAAAAAAGAGCGCGGAATAATTCTCAACTGCGGAATAGGAACGGCCAAAACATCCCGTCAGGCAGCATGCCTTGCCACAAAATCTCTTGATACCATACGAAAGATTAGGGATTCTGGTGCGGAAAATCCCAGGGTATATGAGCTGCCTTGCTCTTAAAAAATGCAAGTGCGCTAATCGGCAAAGAGCTGCGCTATGTTGAATCCACCAACATCAAAATCGTACGTGGCAGATTTGGCCGCATAGGTCCAAGCATACACGCAGGTGCATCTGAAACATCCGTGGACTGCGAAGGTTTGCTCATAATGCCAGGCATTATAAACTCGCACACGCACGTGGGCGATTCCATTGGCAAGGATATTGCCCTGGGCGCATCAGTTGATTCAAGAGTGCACCCGGTACACGGAATAAAATCCAGAATACTTGCGGAAACTAACCCAAAACATCTTGCAACTTTTATGCGCGCATCATGCATGAGCATGATAAAAAACGGCATTACCACGTTTGTGGATTTTAGGGAAGATGGATTATCCGGAGTAAATCTGCTTCGCGAAGCCATATCGGAAATTCCCATACGCACCATAATTTTGGGGCGGCTAAATCTTTACCAGGATATGCATGAGATACGGCAAAACCGTGCGCCAGCTGCCGAACATGCACAGGATCTTGTAGAACTGTTGAAAAAATGTGACGGGATTGGCATAAGCGGTGCCAACGAACACAGCAATGCAACGCTCCAGGCGTATTCAAAAGCTCCAAAGATACGCGCCATACACTGCATGGAGACGCAGGATAGCGTTAAAACATCCAGGGAAATAACGGGTAAATCCGAGATTATACGCGCACTCAGACTATGGCCGGATTTTCTGGTCCATATGACGCAGGCATCAAGGGCGGACCTGAAACTAGCGGCAAAAAAAACCCGAGGCATTGTAGTGTGTCCAAGAGCCAATGCGGTACTAGCAGAAGGGTTGCCGGACGTGCGTGAGATGGCCAATGCAGGCTGTAATATTGCCATTGGGACAGACAATGTGATGGTAAATTCGCCGGACATGTTCCGCGAGATGGATTATTTATGGAAGGCAACCATGGCCTCGTACAGGAAGCCCATGGATCCTAGACATATACTAAAGATGGCTACGGTAAACGCCGGTAAGATTCTCAAGAGAGGAATTGGTTCCATTGAATCGGAAAAACTGGCAGACTGCGTACTAGTGGAAAAACATTCCATAGATTTGGAACCGATTCACGATCCGTATGCGGCGCTGGTCCATCGGACATCTAGCTCGTCAATCAAAGCTGTCATGATAGGAGGTAAAATAGTTCATGGTGAGATCTAGGCCAAAAATTACACTCAGTGCGGCAATTTCACTTGACGGTAAGATTGCAAGCATAGGCGGCGATTCAAAACTTTCATCCCGTGATGATGTAAAAAGGCTGCATAAAATTAGGACAAAACATGATGCAATACTGATAGGATGGCGTACGACCGTACTCGATGATCCAATTCTTACCGTAAGACACGTAAGAGGGAAAAATCCCATACGCATAATAATTGATTCGCGCGGAACGCTGCCACTGTCTTTGCGCGTCATAAAAACCGCAAATGTTATTCCCACTATTGTTGCAACGTCCTCAAAGATTTCTAAATCACGCCGTTTGAAACTTGAAAGCTTTGGAGTAAACGTGATTGTTGCAGGAGTGGATCGGGTCAGCATTCCACTGCTGTTATACAGGCTGTGGAAAATAAAAATTAAAACGGTTTTGTTGGAAGGCGGCGGGAAAACAAACTGGGAATTTGTCAGCAGGGGGTTTGTGGACAATATCACGATTACAATCTCGCCCCGCCTGCTCGGAGGCCGCACGGCACCCACACTAGTTGATGGAACAGGTTTTGGGAGCATAATAAAATCCGCAAAATTTGTACTGAAAAAAGCTGTTAGGCACGGAGATGAGATGGTTTTAAAGTATTCAAAGCTTTAAGTTATATACTTACTATCGAATATTCATACGATGGCAACTAGTAAAAAACCAACCAAAACAAAAGCAACAACAAAATCCAAAGCAAAAAAGGTTACAAAATCTAAAATAAAAATGGTTACAAAATCCAAAACAAAAACAACCAAAAAATCCACCGGTAAAAGGGGAGGATTCGGAGGATACGCGATAAGTTTTGCAGGCAGAAAAGAGAGCGCCGAGCAGATCTTTGGTAAAAAACCATTACCTCCAGGCGAAATGATCAAGAGAATTTGGAAATTTGTAAAATTAAATAACCTGGCAAATAAATAATTTCAAATTAATGCCGGTAACATACGCCAATATTTTTACAGGTATGAGTTTATACTGTGCACATTTTTCCGGATTTTAAAAAAAATTAATAATACCCTGCGCCAATATTTCATCCGTGTCCACAGCATCGTTGCGGCGCGATCATGATCTTGTAGAAAAAGTGGTAAAAGTGGAAACCACAGTACTTGTGTGCTTCGCGGCGGTACAATCGTACCAGAATCAATTCTAATGCAGGTGATGGACTTTGCAACAAATTTTACCGGCGCATGCCACCATTCAAAAGAAGAAAAAACACTTTTCCCGGCACTGACAGAATCAGGAATGCCAACCAACATGGGTCCGATAGGTGTAATGTTAATGGAGCATGAAAAAACTCGGCAGATAGCAAAGAGTGTGAAAAAATCCGCAGACAACTATCTAAAATCCTGCAGTCCGGATAATTTAATTGCCGACATGAAGATGTATGTAAAACACGTTACCGATCATCTTTGGAAGGAAAACAATCGGCTCTTTATGATGGCTAACATGCGCCTAGCGAACAGCTCTAAAAAAGTTGGTGCAGAACTAGACAAGACTGAAAATGATTACCTGGAAAAGATAGGCAAGCCCCGTTCACATTATGAGGAGATAGCCAGGGATTTATCCGAATATGCCGCAGGCGGCTCCTGATAGGCTTTAATTCCTACACCATGATGGTATGCCGTTGATCATATCCATAGAAGGCGGCGATCAGGCGGGGAAGAAAACCCAGTCTGCCATGCTTGCAAAGGCTCTGGGTGCTAGAGGAATGCAGGTTTCGGCGTTTAGTTTTCCAGATTACACAACTCCGGTAGGCAAGGTTATCAAAAATGTTCTAAACGGCAAATGCGCGCCGATGCCACAGGTAATTCACTGTCTGATGTCTGCCAACAGATGGGAACTAGCAGATAAGATACGGCAGGCTGCCAAAGAGAGCTCTGTTGTAATAATGAACCGATATTACCATTCAAACCTAGTGTACGGCATGGCCAACGGATTAAACGAATCATGGTTGGAAAGTTTGGACGAGGGTCTGCCAAAATCAGACCTGGTAATACTGCTGGATGTGACACAGGATGAATCGTTCCGGCGCAAGGATGCCGGACGCGACAGATTTGAACGCGACGGGGGTTTTATCCACAAAGTTTCCCGCATGTATAAAACGGTTGCAAAACGCAAACATTGGAAAATAATAGACGCAAAAATGGACCGTAAAAAAGTGCACGAGCGGGTATTGTTCATTGTAAAGGAAGAGATGGGTTCTTGAATTCGGACTCGCTGGACATAATTGATCCAATACACGGCTTTGTGCGCGCCAATAAAGCGGAACAAAAGCTAATCGGCAATCCCGCATTTCAAAGATTGCGCCGCATCAGACAGCTCTCCTCAACGTATCTTGTTTATCCGGGGGCACAGCATACTAGGTTTGAGCATTCGCTTGGTGTGATGCACATAGCAGATATGGCAGGATGCGCCCTCGTGGAAAAAGGTGCAATTAATTCTGATAAAATAGGAATTCTCAGGTTAGCAGGGCTGCTGCACGACATAGGACACGGACCATTCTCCCACATGTTTGAAACGCTAGGTTTTGCAGACAGATCCTCGCACGAAGAGATGGGCAGAAAGATAATAGAGACTACGGAAATTGCAGAGTCGATCTCTTCGGCAGGATACGATCCAAGAGAGATTGCATCTACGGCGTTTGGTGGAGGTAATGCAAGCAGGCACATGACCGAGATTCTCTCAGGATATTTGAGCGCGGATATGATGGATTATCTGCTGCGTGATGGTTATTTTACCGGAGTAGAGCACGGAAAGCTCGATCATCGGCGCATAACTGACTCGTTGGACATTAGTAGGAACAGACTCGCAATTGAAAAATCCGCACTGCATTCTTTTGAATCCATGATGCATTCGCGTTATCAGATGTTCAAGGCGGTTTATTTTCACAAGACAGTGCGTGCAGCAGAAGTAATGCTTGCCGAAGCGGTCAGACTTTCGGCTAGCAGGCTGTGCCTTGATTCCATGGATATTTCAGAATATCTTGAACTTACCGATGAGATTCTTCTTTACCGTATTTTATCCATGGATGCGGACACGCCGGATCTTGTAAAGGCCAAATCATACACCAGGGATTATCAGAATAGAAAACTTTTCAAATGCGTATATGAAAAATTCGGCGATGCCACCATGGGTGTTCCAGCAGACGAGATTATATCCGATATTGCAAAAAGAGCCAAAGTGGACAAGGATCAGGTGTTTATAGACATGTCCGCAGCTCCGGCCATTCCGGTTACGACATTTAGTGAGGAGGAGCAGTCGGTGGTTTTGGTCTCTACCGAATCCGATGGCTCAAAAAATTCCCAAATGCTAGGAATATCCAAGATACCCCTAGTTTCCGCACTTTCAAAATTTCTAAACATAACTCGCATATACGCCACGCATGAGGCACGAGACAAAGTTGAAATTATAGCCGGCAGTGCGCTTGGAGAGGGGAATAGCTCGTGAAAAAAAGAATAGTGATAAAACTCTCAGGCAGCATCTTTGATCCCGAACATCCCGCTTTGATTGAAAAATTTGCCTCATTTCTTGTAAAAATCAGCAGGGTGTGTCAGCCCATTGCAATAGCCGGAGGAGGCAAGATTGCCCGCCATTACATAGTACATGCAAGGAATTCGGGCGCGGATGAATCCACGTTGGACGAGCTTGGAATAGAGGTTTCAAGACTCAACGCCAAACTTTTGATATGCGCGATTGGCAAAAAAGCATACACGCATCCTCCCACCACCCTGCGCGAAGTACAGCATGCTGTTGAAAGCGGTCTTGTAGTGGTTGCCGGCGGACTGCATCCGGGTCAAAGTACAAACGGAACGGCCGCCCTTGTAGCTGAAAAAATAAGGGCGTCTGAATTTCTCAATGCAACCGATGTGAACGGCGTGTATGACAAGGACCCCAAGGTATACAAAAATGCCAAAAAAATCCAAAAAATCGACCTGCGTGAATTACGTAACATGCTAGCACACGAGGATACGGTTGCAGGCGGATATGATCTGATGGATATTGTTGCACTCAAGGTAATAGAGCGTTCGCGGATAAAAACCCGCATACTAAAAGCCGATACTGCGGTTTTGGAGCGCGCAATCAGAGGAGGCACGGCCGGAACCGAAATAATTCACTCAAAGAAAAAACGCGCGCGCTAGTCCCGGATTATTGGATATTTTTCCGTCCAAATCTCCACCTGATCGCCGCTAAATTCCGGTACTCCTGACTTGATTACTTTTTTGAAGATCTCCACGGCCTCATTTTTTTCAAGTGCTTTTGTCTGCGCCTTTGTTTTTCCATCACCATCTGCCAATATGGCAACGTATCCGTCCCTGGTTTGAATTACCGCGGCATAATCTTCCTCGCCTACCGGTACAAAACTGTCATTTACTTTTTTAGTAGTAAGCGTAAGCATTGCAAAACCAGCTATATCAAACAATATCATTTGTGATTTTGCCGCCCTCTGTCGTCCCTGCTGCACCGCCTGAAAATATTGCATACAGTTCATGGATTATTCCACAGTTATAAAACTCGTGAAAAGTGGAACTCTTGAATTCAAATTCTGCCCATTGGTAAAAAAATGATGGATTATTTGGCATATTCTGATCTTTAACGGATGTTTTCAGATCAATCTTGCATAATATCTCAGGATCGTCTCAACATTTAAGACAAGCCATTATCTGATTTTGGTATGAATGCCAAGATTTTGGTGGGATCAGCGGTTGCAGGTTTTGTTGTAATAATAGCCATAATCGGATTTTCAGGTCTAGCCGTCATCAACGATGTCTCTGAGGGGAGCATAATCCAATTTTCAGAACAAAAACTTGCCAGTATTGAACCGCTCATATTTGATCTAGAAGAGCTTGACATCTCATACATGGATGAAAAATATGCCACTCTGAACCTACGTATTACAGTCTCAAACCCAAATTACAAATCGGTCATACTCCAATTTGTAAAATATGATATTACAGAATCCGGCTCCCGCGTACATATAGGACAAATAGGGGAAAGGGCCGACGGATTTGTCGCATCTTCGAACTATTTTACCATACTAGGCGGCGGATCAACTAGTTTATCAGATATTATTACGCTTAGGAACACCGGTAATGAGGAAGAGCTGTGGAAATCACTAAATGATGGGGATTTAGACTGGCGTGTAAAAGGACAGGCATATTATTCTCTAAGCTCAATGACTGCAGGCGGCGAGAACATTGTGGATTTTGTTCTAACATCCTAAGATATTTTCCTTTTTAGATATTATGGGTTTGTACAAATGTGAACAGATCCGTCATACTGCCTAACGTTCAAATTATCAGCAGATACAAAGTAGGGCAGTCCAGTGTTACCATAACAAACGACGGCAGATACATCGTACACGAGCCGATGTTAACATTTGAAGGCGAAAAAATATACCGCGAAATGTTAATGCACATGTATCAGTCACTTATACCGCTAAAAGATTCCAGGGATCCTATTGCATACATTGAGGAAAACATATGGCGGCGAGCTAGTCTGATCGGGCAGACCGATAAAATAAAGAAATGTTACAGGGGTTTAAGGTATAGATTGGAGCGTGATATTCTCAGATACGGCATACTAGACGTACCCATGCAGGACAGCCAGGTAGAAGATATTACGTGTGAAAAATTTGATGCGGACGTGGGAATAGTGCACAGAGTGCATAAAAGCTGGAAGTATCCTGTACTTGATACAAATTTGTCATTTGGCACCAAAAACAATATGAACGCATTTGTGCAGAGCATTATGTTACGCAATCATAAAACAGTCTCCGATGCAAAACCATTTGGAAATTTGCGGCTTCCAGAGGGGCATAGAATGCACATTACGTACGATGACAAAGTATCCCTGCCCGGACCTATAATATCCATAAGAAAATTTACTAAGATTCCCCTAACAGTTATTGATTTGATAAAAAACGGCACCATGACAAAATTACAGGCAGCATACCTGTGGATGATGATTGATGCGCGCGCTTTTGGCATACTAGTCGGTCCCACCAGTGCGGGCAAGACTACAGCACTAAACGCATTGATGTTTTTATGCCATCCAAAATGGATCATAGTCACCGCAGAAGACATGCCAGAGCTGCAGATACCGCACAAACGGTGGAAACGGCTTGTGACCCGCGGGGATTATGAAGATGAAAAATTTGCAATTAATCTTCAACGGTTAAACTATGAGGCACTTCGCATGCGTCCACATTTTATAGTTCTTGGAGAGGTACGCAACAGCGGGGAGGTGCATTCATTGTTTGACATTGCCGCCACCGGACACGGCGGTATGGCCACATTTCATGCAGAAGATCCCACATACGCACGCATGCGTCTGACAGACAGGGATATCGGTTTGAGCCGCAACCAGCTGGTGCTTTTGTGGTTCATGGTACATTTGGGGGAGATACGGTGCGGCAAAGAAATTCACCGCAAAATATTACGCATAGACGAGATCACTCCGGGTTCAAACAATCCAAAAATCAAACCTCTGTTCAAGTATATAACATCAGATGATCGTTATGATACAGAATGTGTGGAAGATCTTGTAACCAAGAGTAAACGTGTACATGATGTTGCAGAAAAATTCGGCACAGATGCGTCAGAAAATCTCACAAAACGGATTAATCTTCTAGAACGGTGCATACAGGAAAAAATTTCCGACCATGCAGATATAATAAAAATACTTGCCAGCATATATGTAAATTAAAACATAAGAATATTTTCAAATATTTCCCTTAAATGTAACACATGTTTTAGTAATTAATGACAGAACAAAAATTTTCCTATGAAATTGCCGCTACTGATTTTGAAACCCTATCGGATGATAAAAAAATGGAATCGATGGCAAAATATTTGGGATTTTTACGCACGCTTAGAAATAAAACCCGTATCATCATGATCAACGAACCGCTTACGGTTCAAATGGGTTCTGAGGAAATAAATCTGGTTCGGCCCCGGACTTTTGTAGAAAGCCCAGTAAGTCTAGATACCAATTTGGACGAATATGATCACCATGTGGTCTCTGAGAGGAAATTTTATTCTGTACGAAGAGAGCATCATTCGGTTGTTTCAGGCAACTCATACCTGGAGCTTTCCAATGGCACTTTTGCCAAATGTTATACGCTGTATGGGCTCCCGTCCCAGCTATATCCGGCATGGATTTACAACGTGTTGGGATATTCTGAGATGATTTCCATGAGATTGACGCCTATTCCACATGATCGCGCAGTTACAAAAATGCGCAGATATGTGGGAATGCTAAGTGCTACAAGACTTCGATCTCCGGACCATGCATACAAATATGAAAAAGGTCTTGCCACCATGGATGCACTAGCTAGACAGGCCACACAGCTGTTCGTGTGCGAATGCAACGCGTTAATTCAAGCAGATACGCTTGAAGATCTCAAAGTGCGTGAAAATCAATTCAAAACCAGTGCCGCTGCCACCATGACAAAATGGGATGCGACTCCTACAAAACAGCAGATCATGCTTGAGAACGGATGGGGAAAACAGCTGTACATCGAGTTGGGATCATTGAATATTTTTTATCCGTTTGCATCATCTGATCTTATTGAAACTCCAGGAGGTATTTGTATAGGGATAAACATGACTACCGGCGCCCCGATAGTCTGGGATCATACTACTCTGGACAGTTATAACATTTTGATACTTGCCAGAGTAGGTAAAGGCAAATCAGTTACTGCAAAAACCATACTTACCAGACTTATTGACGCCCATCCTGATTCGATGGTTTTCATCATTGATCCCAAAGGCGAGTACCCTGCAAGCAAATGGAATCTTGACGAGATAAATTTTGAAGGCGATGTAACCATGGATCTTGATCCATTCCATCTTTTTGGCAGTACGGTGGATACAGCCGACATTATATCCGACATATGCGGTGTTGACGAAGATGATACACCTACGCGTAATGAAATACTTGCGGCCACAGAAAATTGCAGTAGTGTTGCAGAACTTTATGAAAAACTTGATTCCAACAACAAGGCTTCAAAATATGTGCAGAGACTGATAGCAGCAGACATGCAAAAAATCATACACGGGGACAAGGAATTTGGGGACAGAACTGTAATCTCTTTAAAAAACAAACCCTCGTCGATGGTTTCCATGTTAACCGTACTGACTTTTGCAAAGGCCTGGAAGACTGTACTAACTGCCAATAAATCACGCCCAAAGATCATTATTGTCGATGAAGGCTGGCGTCTTTTTAAGAAAAAAAATACCTCACGTATAATAGAGGAAATTGCCAGAATGGGCAGAGCATACCATGCAATTGGGATATTTATCACGCAGGAGCCCAACGATATAACATCCAATGAATATGGACGTACTTTTTCAAATAATTCAGGGCTTAAAATAATACTTGGGCTTGAGCCGGACGCTGCAAAACTTGCCCAAAAAGTTCTAGGGCTCTCCGATCGCGAGGTCGAATTAATTTCCACGTTCAGCAAAGGTCAGGCTCTGCTGCTTACCAAAGGATACAGAATACGCGCCCAAATACGACCTTCTGCAGACGAATTGAAACTTTTCAATACAAACCCAACTAGAGGTGGCGTATAATGGATCTAAAAACTCTCTACAGACAAAATTTTCTTGTTTTATGCCAGACGCTACACCAAAGACGCGAAGTACTCGGCGCCATGATCTCTGCAGTGGCAGAAGATTCCATAATTCGGTTATCAGAATATAGCATACATTTGCTCAAAAAAACTCGAACGCCGTCGGGCATTTTGTATCACGTCAGAGTTATTGATAACAAAACAGACAGGTGTGTGTTACAGGGACCAGTAATGCTTCCCGCAGCGACAAAAAGGAAACCAAAAAAATGACTTCAACATTTGTTGCCGCTATAATGCTTGTTGCAGTAGCAGGTATAGCTGCCGCCGTGGCAGGTTCCTCATTTATAGAACAATCATATGCACGATGTACAAAAAGCGTTTGTTGCATTTACTATAATAAATTCTGGTACATCAACGCTTGTGTCTTCAAATTTGTTTTTTTATGACGATATAGACAATCTCACAAATATTACCTTGGGAAATATCGATCCTGGCGAATCATTAAAAGAACGTCATTTTGTGGATGCGGAAATAACCAAGGATGGCAGATACATCCTGTATGTAAATGCCGAATCAGCTAACGGCTCGGAGCTTTCTGTGCAGACTGTTGTGAATGCCGTATGAAAAGACGCGCAAGTAGCGAAATATTAGGCGTAATGGCATTGGGCGCGGCGTTGGCCATAGCTATGGGGATAATCATGCAGAGTTCAGCTGAGCTGGTTTATGGAGGCAAAGTTACTGTGCGGGATACGATGGATGGGTACAAGGAGCAGATTTCAGAGCTTGTACAGGTAATTGATACTTTTAACAATCCTGCATCCGTGGAATTGATCAATTATGGATCTTCTCCTATAATTATAGATCAAGTAAGGATTAATTCGGAAAATACCTCGTATACTGTGTATGAATATGATGCTCTTGGTGAAATTCACGAAATTAACGGTGCAAATTTCATACCTGTAAAAAAACTTGTCAGAGTGAGTGCGGCGGTAGCAGCTGATACAATGCAGATTCTTACTTCCGGTGCAAATCTAATAGACATAGATCTTCCATAGGTGGATATGCTGTGAAGGCATGGCTATTTTTTACATCGGCAGTTGTGTTAATTGCTCCCGGAACAGTTTTTGGCGCATCGTATCCATGTGAATTTGGCATAACTTCACAAACAGTGCATGCCGTATACAATGGACAGCAAAGGAACAATCCGGACGGAACTTTTTATCCAGGTGATGCATTCAACTATATTGCAAATTATCCTGGACTTGGATCCTGCTTTCAACCTGTAATATACGAACCAGCAAATTCGGAATATTTGGTTTTGGGTCAGCATACATACGAGGACGAACATTCGGTAAAGACTTTTGATGATGTCTCAAAATCTTGCAGATTGGATTACTGTACTGCAGGTCATGCAGAAATTGCCGTTCCTGCACAGATCGGGATACAAGACATGAAATTTTCCGCAGGCGGATGGAAAGTTACGTGTAACACTATAGACGGCGAAGAACATTGCACATATGATTGGGTGTCTAGAACGTCTTTTCTTTCCATATATGTAACAGATCCAAAGCTTGCCCTGCATTTGGAAAAGAAATTCATGAACGATTCTAACGGATATAATGCGACAAATATTGATGGGACCCATTATGTGTGGGATCCGGTTATCATACAGTCCATTCCATCATACAACTGGAAAAATGAAAGAAGTAAAACACTTTTTGTAGAATATGAAAAAAATACAAGATTATACGCCACGATTAGCAATATGTGCATCAATCCCCAATGTTTGTTGAGTTTTACTTTGAAGGGATTTTTGCCAGTCACGTACAATTCCACATATGGTCATGACATTACCATATACAATGCAACGGATCAATATCTACTTGGAAATCATGACATACTGCACAAAGTAAAACTACAAAGTGTGAGTGGCAAGGAGATAACTTTCAAAGATGCACAAATCACGGTGCTAGTTGTAACATACGAGCCGATCTTTGAAGTATATCCATATCTAGTTCTCTCCGATGGAAAACCTACAAGTTGGGACAATCGTCACGGTATTGCCATGTTTTACAACGGATCGGTAGGTTCAGGACCGGATGATAAATCTGTGGTGCATGAGAACCGTCGAAGTAAGATCAACAATTTTTCTTCTGTTGCTACTGCCGTGAATATCAACAAAATAGTGCCAGTTGATGTAAAGATGGTCTGGTCGAAAGCATACGGAACAAATCCCGAAAACATCGGATATTGCACAAAAGATCATTATGATTCAAATGTTTTAGAGTCAAAAGATTCTGAAACTGCCATGTTTGTGAGTTCAGGTTATGGAGGCATAATTTTTGATCTTCCTATATCAGACATTATGAAAAATCCGGCGTATTCACGCGCACGAGTAATAGGTAATATCATGTCAGATGGATTTGCTGGAAATGACAGTATGAAGATAATTAATTATGAATATGCATATCCGGATGTTCTTTTCGGTAACAGTATATCACTTGTGGTAATAAATTCAGATGGACAAATACTTGAAGACGTGCCGGTATCCATCAATGTAACACCAAATTTGGGAATGAAAGGTGTTTCATACACGCACGACTATGTGTGTGACAAATCAGAATTTGATACTAATGGAAAAGAAATTGGAGATTTGTTGTTATCCCACATGTATCCAAAAAAGGCCCAAAATAGTGCATTTGGTAATGTAACATTGTATTTGCCTCGCATATCAACATGGAATGCATTCAATATGGATGATTTTTTTTCTATGCCAATAAATGACGGATATGCGGCACCAGCTCCTTACATCATGCGATTTTCTGTTGGAGAAAAAACCATAACCAAGATTCGTTCATATTCGCACATCGGAGATCACACATACGTTGCAAATCAAAATACTGACAATACATTGCGCATAATGGACAATAAAGCTGGTGTGACAATAATCGGTCCTGACGGTTTTGGGCATATACGCCATATCAGACTTGATGGTGCAGATTATTCCCTTCATGTAAATTGTTTAAACAGGTGTATGATTCCAACTCCTAAAAATTCAGTATTAATTGAAGCATACAACATCTGGGGAGGAAGAGCGTTTGCGTTATACGAACCTGAGGTTATGCAAAAAAGTGAGTTATATATTCCCGATCTCTATTCATTTGCAGTCATAATCGTTGGTGCAATACTCACATGGCGCCTCATACGGTGGATTTTGAACATGTGGCACATCAAGTATCACAATTCTTGAAAATTATGATTATATTTTGAAATCTGTAAAATATTGCCAAAGTTATATATGAGTAAATCATGGCACCTTATACATGGCAGAAGCAGGAATAAGCGCATTCGGAGCGGCAATTGGAGTAACTATTGCACTTGCAGTAGTAACATTTGCACTCCGCGGTGGCGGTCATAAAGAACCACTAGACTAAATGTCTAGTATAACATCATTTTTTCATTCCCATTAAACCACCTATGGTTATTGGTTTTCCCATTTTTTGTTTTGTATAACATCTTTGATAATACTGGCATGCGGAACATTCCAATGACGGTTCTAGTATGGGAATCTTTTTTTTTGCCAATAGATCGTGCAGTACCATCACACGGCGTACGGTTTCTTTAAACATGAATTTATTTTTGGTAAGTGTAAATGAGGATTCCTGTTTATTACTTGTAATGTATACAATTACACCGTCATTTTTGTTGTACATCCATAAACACGCATTCAGATAAAGCATGTCGGTCGCAAGTGGATTTTCAACTGGTCCATCTGCGGATCTGAATAATATTACGGCATCATCTACGATCATATCGGCACTACCGATTAATTTAATTTCGCCCAAATCAAATTCAGCTTTTTTTATGCCATAATGCAGTTTATGCAACAACCCTGCCGAGAGCTCGCCAAAACTTTGATGGTGATAATCAAGTGGATCTACTCTGTTAAAATATGCACGTCGTATACAGCCGGTAATTTCATGGATACCTATTGTGTTATTGTCTGTGGCATCAATTTTTATCTCCACTTCCTTTCCTATTGCATCCAATGCACCTCTTATGAGACTGCGATAGTCCCGATCTCCCATCATTTATCTACGGCATCTCCATACATCCACGAGGTAAGTTTGGCCGAGATTTTTGGTGAAAACCCAAGTATGACAAAATGCAGTGCAAACCCTGACACAATACCTGCAATTAGATTCTCAGATATCTCATACACGGCATAAAAAAGCCCTAATGCAGGCAGAACAAAGATCATTGCCAGCATTGTGCTTACCCAAATCATTCCCAACAAAGTTTTAGAGGTTATGTTTCCTGAGCTGTGAGTGATCATTCTAGGTTCACGATCAACTTTAACATGACAGTATCCGCAGAAATTCCCTGTTCTACACCAAAGGCTATTGCGGCAATATTTCGTATTTCATATCCGGTCAGTTTTGTAATACCAACACTTGTGGATGGGCTGAACATTCTGGTAAACGTGTTTGCAGATGATTTGTATATCATCATTTCAAAGTTTCTTTCAAATTCAGCTATTGCCTCCATGTCATCTTCTTTTTGTGGTAAAATGTGCCGGTAACGAGTTGTGGATAATTCTGCAAAAGCATCATTGATGTTAGCTGCGTTGATCATTCGATCCAACAATGACTGTGAAACACTAGCGGTTTTTCCTTCAATTAGCTCGCGTATTTTTTCCGGATCTAGGCCCCAAAATCTTCCTCTTATGACACTCAGTATGTTGTAAAAGTCAATATCCATAGAAATTAACGTGTAAAGATATCTATCGGAGGTTTTTCTGCTACCTTGTGCAAGCTGCCGTGTTAACACTTTGTCAAAGTATGTATCAAACACTTGAATATTGCCGGATTCATTATATGCGGCAACAGCTTTTTCTATGTCTTTACCAAAAATAGTTTCTGAAAGGCTAAGAACCGCCTCGTCTAGATCTTTTGCAACAAGCGCCTTTAACACTATATCGCGCTGTGATATGAGTTCCTCTGCATGAAGGTTTAATTTTGATTCCAATTCTTCTTGTGTTTTATCCAAGACTTTGCCCTTTAGTATGATTTTTAGATTCCATATCATAAATTTCATATAATACGTTTTGAGTACTGGTTCTCCAGAAGTTTTGTATATCGAATAATGTACATCCGCCAAATGCGTACGCAGCACCGATTCCAATGTTTCAGCAGTTACAGGGAACGTGATTTTTTCAAAAGCTTTGGCATATCTTGTGTTTTTTATCCTAGTGACCAATTCGTCCAAATTTCTTGATTCGGCAAATACCCGTAGATCTTCCTTTGGTAAAAGATTGCCCCTCTGACTGTATGATTTCACAGCAGCATAGAGTTTTTGCGTTCCAGATGTCATGTTTAACTAGGTGTCGACAACCGATTTTAATGTATAGTTTAACTTGAGAGTTGGTGTATCAAATTATGAATTTTCGTACTGTGATCTTTGCTTATTTTTGGCAGGTTGGTTAGAAATTCTTCAAGGATGGTCATAAATTCATCGTTTCCGTCAAATTTGGCAATATTCATGGGCAATAAACTCTCAAATTTTCCCTCACAATACGCCCGAACATATTTTTCAAATAGATGTCTTACTAGTTTTGGAGATGTCTTGTATAATACATTCATTGTATTTTTTATTTCCTGCTCTTCTTTAGTCATACCAATAAAGCACGCACCAAGCACAGCCTTTACATTTACAGTTCCGGGTAATGCCATAGCTACAATGGAGCCTTTTCTTGTAAGCCCATAGTATGGTACGCCTTTTTCTTGAAGTGCTTTTGGTCCGCGATTTAACGGCATTCTGCCTTGTTCCTGTATAAAATCTAGTGGGACTAGGACTTTGTCCATATCCAAAAATACGCCTGAATAGGTATTTTTCCATTCTTTACTTTTCGTAATTCTGCGTGTTATAGCGGTTCTAGTCTTTTCGGCAGGATTAACACTGCCTGTCAGAGATGATATTATCGCCCTTTGACGTTTGGCCTTGGCCGTTAAATCCGTGCCTCTTGTCTTGAATGTATCAAATATGCCTAGAGAGACTTTATTCACGCTCATTACTGCCCACGCACATATATGTTAATTTTATCATTCTATGATACTATCATAAAACTGCATTATATAATATTTATTCTTTTTATCGATCAAATGGGTTAAATCTTAAATATACACATTATTGTTTTTAAATCAATGAGAAATAAAAACCACAAGTATGCTCTACTACTTGTAGCCGCAGTAGTTGTTACATCAACAGGTGTAATGTCTACTGCATTTGCACAAAATATTAACGACGGAATGGATGGTTATACTAAAGGCACTTCTGGAATCTACACAGGCAATCTCAACGAATGTTGGGTAGACAACGGTGATGGTACTTATACGCCATGTTATATCGATACGGGTGATACCGCATGGATGTTAACGGCAACGTCAATGGTACTGTTTATGACTCCTGGTGTAGCATTCTTCTACGGAGGTCTTGCAAGATCAAAGAACGCAGTAAATGTTATTGGAATGACTTTCATCATCATGGGTATTATGGCTTGGCAATGGGTCGCGTGGGGTTACAGCCTCTCGTTTGGTCCAATTGACAATGATGCCAATATGTTCATGGGTGCTTTAGATTATGTCGGATTCAACCAAGTGTCGCACTATGCGCCTCTTGGAGCCCCAACCGCATGTGACGGGGATATATGGTCCAATGCATATCAAATGCAACAGATGAAATCTGAAATAGCCTGCAGTGATAGATGGCCTGGCACCGTACCACACGCACTATTCGCAGCGTTCCAAGGTACGTTTGCAATCATAACACCAGCACTAATTGTTGGCGGTTTGATTGACAGGATAAAATTCAGCGCGCTAGTGATATTTGTTCTTCTTTGGGGTACATTCGTGTACGATCCTATTGCCCACTGGGTATGGGGCGGCGGATATATCGGAGGAGGCGCAATTGATCTAGATCCAAATCTATCTCCATCGTATGCTCTAGACTTTGCAGGCGGTACTGTCGTACACATTTCATCTGGATTCGCCGCTTTGGCGGGAGCCCTGATACTTGGTCGCAGACTTGGATATGGAAAGGTTCCAATGGAACCGCACAACGTACCTATGGTGGTACTTGGTGCATCCATTCTATGGTTCGGCTGGTTCGGGTTCAACGCAGGAAGCGAAGTGATGGTTGACGGAATTACGGTAAGCGCGTGGGTGGTAACAAATACATCCGCTGGCGTTGCAGCTGTAACCTGGGTACTTATGAGTTGGGCTCACACGGGCAAACCAAGTATCGTAGGAGCCGCAACAGGTGCTGTAGCCGGTTTGGTGGCAATTACGCCAGCATCCGGTTGGGTTGGACCTATGGCCTCGATCATAATCGGTATAGCCGCAGGTACAGTCTGTTACGGATGTGTCGCTTTCAAGAACGCACGCAAATGGGACGACGCATTAGATGTCTGGGGAGTACACGGAATGGGAGGCCTCACAGGCGCCATTCTTACAGGTACACTAGCCAGTCCGCACATTTGGGATACCGGAGAAGGTATTGGTGCGTGGACCGGAACTCCAGAAGGCTACGAGCAACAAGCTATCAGTATAATTGGCGCTGCAATATCAGTTGGTTACGCATTTGGTGTAACCGTTGTTATTCTTAAAGTCATGGATGCTGTATGGCCAGGCGGAATCAGGGTCACTCCAAAAGAAGAGGAGATTGGTCTTGATCTTGCCCAGCACGGCGAACAAGCATACGTAAACGAATAGAACACAAATTTTTTTAATTTATTTTTAGATCCACTCCTAGCGGAGCTAATATTTATCTGATAAAATTCAATATTTCTTCGTATACGGGTTTATCGTCATTTGCATAGATTTGTAATAATTTTTTGCCCGGATTCTCTGGTATAAAATTAATTACAATTTCACCGTTACTGTCAGTGCGTGCTGTTTCATACAAGATGTCGTCCAAAACTATACGGACGCGGGAATTGATCGTTGTTTGGTCAATATCATCTAAACGTATTTTCATTTTAAACATTTTATCATATATGTACGGAATATTTCTCGCATTTGCGTCTTTGATTAAATTCTGTTGGATATGGGATTTAATACGATATTGTTTTGCTATTGAAAGTTTTGAATTGGTTTTGTGTTTGACGGTATTTTTTTTAATTTGTGGCAAAGATTTTTCATTTTTACTAATATGAAATATGAATATTTTAATGATTTTGATTTCTATAGGAATAACGCTTTCTTTTTTGATTGTTAGTATCAAGACAATCACGGCCGGTATAATTGCCAAATAATCACCGGTTTTCTGCCAAATTATCCATGCAAGCATAATGCCAGATCCCAATATGCCAAGCTGTTTAATGCTCAACATGCCAAATCCCAATAATGGAAATAATGGTTCGTTGTGAGGACTGATATTTTCAAACCATAAAAGATCCTTAAGATCGGATAATGTAGTCATATTCTAATATATACAAATAAAATAAAATAAAAAGTGATTAATACAGTTATGATATGCGGACGGATTCAATTTTACTGAATATGGATCCGTCTGAAGAGATTACTTTGAATTCTACCGGAACTGACTCTCCGATACTTACATCAGGTGAATTTACACCTTCGACAATCTCCACCATTTCCTGTATGATACTGCGTCCTGGCTTTACGTTCTGTGTGATGGAATATGTTTTTTTGATGTTATCGATCTGTATTGTTATGTTAATTTGCTCGATTACGGCTCCGCCTTCGTTTTTGATTGTAGCTGCAAACCATTCCCTTTCATCATCATCTTGGATTATTTGAACTTCTTGGATACTTATCCGAGAATTTTGTGTGGTAGTGCTTATTTGATCCATGATTCCAGATGCATATACTCCAGCGGCAGAAATTGTTATACCTACCAATATGGCTGCAGCTAAAATTTGACTCCCTGCTCTTCTTTTTTTGGGACGATATTGTACGTTCATTATACTAGAAAATTTGTGTTAAATAAAAAGAGCATTTTTTGTCATATGCGACTAAAAATTTGGAAAAAACCCGATCTACAGGTTGTACTAGTTGCAATCATGCTTGTTATGTTATGGATATCCATAAGATTGAATCATCTAATGTTATTCATGATATTTTTATCAGCAATTATTATGATGTTGATGTTATTATATAGCAAATCTCTGTATAATTGGAGTTATCGTAAGAAAAACCGTGTGAGTGTGTTTACACAGCTATGCAACAATATGCCTACAGAAAACATTTGGTATTTACAGTTTATAAAGAATAAATATGCCGCCCGCGTTTCACAAAAACTTTCCATGTTGATACATTCGGACATATGTACGGCCGGTATTGTCATGGATCCATATATTGAAACAATTAAAAATTTAGGAAGAACCATGTTGTTTTTTGCACTAGGTGTGCCTATAGTAATTCTGTTATGGATTTATTTTGAACAGCCGATATTACTACTGATAATTGCCATAATTCCTGTTATTTTGATATGGCCAAAGATCAGATTAATGGTGTTAATTTCCGAACGTAAGGCAAAGATCGGTGACGAGGTGGCATTTTTTGCCATATACGCATGGATATTACAAACAATCGGAGGATCGTTGGTGGATATAATATCAGGAATACGTGGATTAAATCTTCTGCCATACATGGAAAAAGAAGCAGACCTGATATCTCGGGATGTAGAATTTTTTCCAGAAAATCCCCTAGATGTAGTCAATAAAAGAGCACTTGAACACCCAAATCAAATGTTGCGCAATCTGTTCGTAGGCTATGTATCAATATACAAAGATGGAGGGGATCTTGTAAATTATCTAGAAAAAATGACCGAGGATTTGTTCTCCCAGTTAAAATTCAGATTTAGTGGGTATGAAGAACGTGCAAAAAATTTGGCCATGCTAGCAAATGCTATATTTTCCATGCTCCCCATATTCCTTGTAGCAGGTATGTTCATTATGACCGCAGATACACTTTCAACACTTACTACATTAATGTTCATCATGCTGCCAGTTGTAGGTGTTATGATATACGTCATGATTGATACAGCGCAGCCCAAATTTGCAGATGATGTGAAATTTAATTTATTTTCATTGCCCGCAGGAATAATTGGAGTTGTATTTGGATATTTTGTTTTGGAACAATCATGGGCTGCAATGACACTTGGTATGTCATTTCTTGCAATTACAAATACGGTATTGACTTTTAAGGCATCTTCGGATGTAAAAAATACCAATATGGTATTGGGAGATTTTTTACGGGATATTACAGAGTCAAGAAAGGTTGGAAATCCCATCAGTGTATCAATACACAGACTTGCCAAGAACCGTAAATACAATCGTATATTTGATCAAAAAATTGCACACATTGCTTCGCAGTTACATTTTGGAGTTCCACTTTCCAATTGTTTGCATCATTATAATGATAAATCGGTAAAAACGATTAAAATGCGATCGTGGCTTGGCCGTATGACATTTTTTATGTTAGGGAAAATGGAAACGGCAGGCAATGTAAATGCACAATCTCTTGAGATACTTACAGGATATATGATCAAGATGAGGAATGCCCGACAAGAATTATCTACAGCTTTGCAAACATTTTGGATATTAGCGTATGTAAATCCGTTCATTATGGTATACATATCCAAGATGTTAAAGGGATGGTTTGAGACTAATACTATGTCAAATGGTATAGGGACAAATTATCTGCCATTTGATGTACTTTCAGCATCCCCAGAATTTCTAGGTTTGATTAACACCACTATAGCCCTAAGTTCGTTAGGACTAGGATTACTTATGAACAAGATTGTAAATTTTGGTATGGCACATACATCAAATCTAGCGATCATATCCATAATTACATTCATAGCAATCTGGGCAGAGCCATATTACCCCGTTAATTTATGATTTTAAAAGATATACAATTGTTTGTAATATTGAACGTAAGAACATTTGACGGATTTGAATCCGTACGAAAAAGAAGTAGAGGGTTTGCAATTGGACTCATAATGATTGGCGCAGTAGTTGCCATCGGAGCAATGGTATCATTGGTGGTACAGTTTAGCGATCTTCTTAGTGATTCTATAATTTATCTGACTACTGAGATTCCAAGATTTGATTATAGAGTGGTGGACGGTCAGGAAACAGGTAATGCAGCATTTGCCAAATATTCACAGCTTAGAAATGTATGGGGCGGATTGATGGGATTGGGAATTGGCATGGCTGCCATATCTTTGGTTTTTGAAAAGGCAAGTTTTCTAAATTCCGGCACAGGGTATAGAATATTTACAAAAACTTTGATTATGTTATTCTTTTTTACATTTTTTCCGTATGTATGGGATATAGCTGCTACAAGTGTAGAAGGTGTATCTCATTGGATTATTTCTCCTGGTGGTCCAGAATATTTGTATGAACATACAGAATACATACTCTCCAAAGTTTCTGGTATTAGCTATGAATGTATAGACAGTGTAAAACCAGATCATTTTGCAGGTTTAAACAGTCCATGGGACACGATTATAAACACTCTATCTGATGATACACAAGCAGATCTAGAATTTTCAAACGATTTATCATGGGAAGACAAATGTCCTGTAGAATCATCACATCATCCTGACAATCAATCCATATCTGACACACTTACAGACGTTTTCTTGAGCTTTTTTCGTGGAGCGTTTGTTTTAATGATCATAGTTTCAATGATTATGATAGGAACCGGAAGAATTGTTCTTACCGGAGTCTTTATGATTATAATTCCAATAACTGAAATGCTTGGACTCGTACCGTTTTTTACAAAACTTTCCGATAAAATACGCGATATGCTCGTGGCGCTTTTATTATTGCCCATGTTTACCGCCCTTGCAATTGCAGGTGGTTCTACGTATCTAGCAGATTTTACGTGCGAGAGCCCTTATTCATCTCCAGATTGCAAACCTCCTAGTGCCTTACATTCATGGTTTGTATCAATTACGGTTTTAGCGCTTGTTGCATTCATGCCAACGATCATAGTTCCACAATTGAATACATTTTCCCGATCGTTAACGAATATGGGCGGTTTTGCCGTACAAACCGGCACAAGTGCCATGGTGAATATTGGTGGTTTTGCCGTACAAAGAGGAATGATGGCCTACAAAAATATGGGTAAGAGAGGTGGTGATTATACTACACGTGAAAGATCAAGGGGATCAGCTAGGTTTGGGTAAAAGGCTAATGATAATTAATTTCTATATTCTTGGGCTTTAAGAATATTAAAAATACTGTATGATAGTGGCGATAAATTGTGCGGATCCAAAGAAATTAAAAAATGTCAAAAAGTGTTATGGACGTTTTATGACAAATCAAAGATTGATGCAGTATTTCACGTAACAAATTTTGGACTCGTATATAAAACAAAATTAGAGGGAATGATTCTCTCGCCACGTTGGTCAGATATTAAAAGTATTACGTATGTAAATTCAAATCACATAATGGTGGTTTGGGACAGTCATGATGGTTCAAGATGGAAATATCAAATTACCATTGCAAAAAACGCTAGATCCGCCATGGATAGAATAACAAAAGCAAATTTGGATTGGTCAAAAGAGATGAATCATAATGATGAAATTTGAATGATTTTTTTGTTTTTTGGCTTTAAATTAAACAATATTTTGTATGGTATGTTAATGCCGATAACGGTGATGTTTAGTATGTTAATTTTTACAATTTTTATACATGACAGTTGGGCTCAGAATTCTTCTGCTCCATGGTTTTTGGGATCTGGTCTAGAACCTCGCACGGGCTATTACTACACCATATGTGATTATGAATATCGTTTTGACGCATCCTATGATCCCTGTTATGACATTATGTTTTCTTTTGAGGAGATGTTACAGGGACCATATGGGAATATGTGGATGGTTCAAGCCAAGATAGAACATGATGGAAAGATATACAATGCCATATTACATATTGATCCGCTCACATTTGAGACAAAATCCTCCTATTCGATAAACAGAAAATATGCCGAATCATTAGAACGGACGCTTTTTTGGCCATATTCTTTAGCTCCTGAATACGATCCAAAGACATTCTCGATTGGAAAATCTTGGGGTAGTGCTCCTCTGCGTTATGGATTTGGATCCGAAATGCTTGTCAGAGAACGTCTAAGTTCAGATTTGCCAACATATGAGATAGGTTATCCAGAATTAAAGATGGTTGTGCAAGAAAAATATCCATTTCCTATACAGATTGATGCAAAAAGTCATCCTCCTGCTTCTGGTGATCGATTTACTGTACGAATATCAGAGAAATCATCGTTTGATGCATTAAAGAATCAAGATAATATATCCAATAAATTTTTACATATAGATGAATTGATTTTCAATTCTTCCGTTGTTACAACAAATGCTTCACAATCATCGTTAAATGAGAACATAGAATTTGATCCAGATACATTGCGTATGTTTTCGCTTGTATATGATGCCATCATAAAGATGGTCAAGAATGTTTCCAATGTACCAGAATTAATTCCTTAAATTCAATATTATTTTATATAATATGATACCACTGGTGGTTACCAGTATAGCCGTCATATCTACGATTACCGTGGGGGCCATACTAGGTTTTATGATGGAGGGAACGGAGTTGGCTATGACTTCAAAAGAGATCACAGAAATTCAGAATCTAAAAGGAGCTGAAAATCTCAATATGTTAATCAATGACAGTGGCATTATAATTCATAACAATGGGGGAATTTCCTCCCATATCATAGCAATAAAAACTACTGATAGTGTCGGCGGAGAACAGGTACAAGCATACAAAACAATATTGGATCCGGCTGACAGTGTGATCATATCAGGGAATTATTCTGGAAAAAATGTCTATGCTGTTACCAGTCTAGGTAATGTGTTCACAGCTGAAGAAAATTCAATTCATTATACGGTTCCAACAGGATCCGTGGGCACACATATGAGTATAATACAGATGGCCACCAAGGGTAGCATCATAACAGGCAATGGGAATCAAATCGGGGTAGAAAGAACCGTACGGCCGTATTCTGCATCCTATCAAACTGACGATTATGCGTTTGTGTTAGATAAATTAGATTCTACCAGGGTAATAGACATTCCCACTTTTGATGGATGGTATTATTATAATGGACAGCTTGGAAAAAATAATTTATCACCAAATATTTTGAGATATGTCAGTGTAAGTTATACGGACAGTAATCATGTAGGTTATAATAATCAGCATTTGGTGATTTATGGAGGCGGTAAATTTCTAATAAAGTTAGATCCGCATCTGGCCAACAAAACCGTGCGGATAAGCGGCACGATACAAGAAGGTTCGATTATAGAAATATCTGGGAGTCCAAACAGTTTATCCGCTCCCGTACAAACTGTTTTACGCGTTTCTGGTGTCCCTGAAAATATCGCTGTACGGTCAAATAATGTAGTGGATTTAAGCGCAGCTTTTGATGAAAATGTAATAACATATGCTACCGTAAAATCTGATCAAGATGAAATAAATTTTGATTTTAAAACTCTGTCATATCGCATACTTGAATCCATAAATATCGATCTAACACGTGCCAATGGTTATTCTGCGTATCTGTGTGTATATGTAGATACAGACGGTGAAACATTCGAAGAGCTGGGCAGATACAGAATATATCATAACAGGGATGAGTTGATCAACATAGGTTATGAGGGAATATTTCGGCATCTAAAAATAAAAAATTGTTATGGTTCTAGTTACATACCACAGTTATACATACGGGAAATAACTACGGCGTTCGGACCCAATAAACCAGATGTCAGTATGGGTGCATTTGGGGATAAAACATATTATGAAACAACGATCACAATTCCATATTCTGCCAACATTGCGGTTATAAACAACGACGCATTCGCAGGCGTGCGGATCAAAGGAGAAACGCCAACTCCCAAGTCACCGTATTTTAAAATAACTGGTCTTGCACCAAATATGCCATATCGTATAGAAAGAAATGGGTTTACTTCGGCTGTTTCAATAACGGATTCTGTAGGATCCATTTTACAGCCTGTTGTAGATGTTGACTTTGGTACAGATGATGTTACGGGAGGAATACTCAGAATGTATCCATATTCTGCAGGATATGTTGGGGAATTTGATGCGCTGATGATAGATGCGATTAATGGAAAAGCAATACATATTCCACCTTCTAGAGATGGAAAATTGATCTATGTGCCGCATGCATATGTACGGTGGACATTACCTGTTACAACTACAATTGAAAATGTAGTGGTAAACCAGTTGGTTATTCCTTATCTTGATGCCAATTATGAAGCAGGTTCAGCTGTCATGATCCCTATAATACCAGGCGCTAAAGAAATTCGTGCAACCATGGATGGGGTAAACGTAACTATCCAGCTGGCACACATTGCAACAGCAACTCAGATTGTGCCCATAGATGAAAATACGGCATCAATTTCACAGTATGGGGCAAATAATTCAGCAGTTTCCGTCATAGCTGAAGCTAGTACGTCGGTATTTGTGACAGCCCCTTATGCTGGTAAAATGTATGCAATAACGAACATAAACGGCATAGCTGGAGGCGCAGTTTTTACAATGAATTCCAACTATACGGGAGATTTAGAAAAGGCGCATGGAAGTTATACGAGAATTTTTCCGGTAAGATCAATTATATCAGTTGGATACAACTATTATTTCCCACCGCCTGAATCAATTAGTAACATAAACAATTTAGCTGCAGAACATACTGACCAGCTAATAACTGCGCTTAATCGTGGACAAATTTCCACTTTGGTAACAGAAGTTGATGTCTATAAAAATTTCAAACATGAAAAAACTGAACGGGTTTACAAGGCTAATGCGGGGATAGCAAGCATAGTATCAGATATGTCAAATGCCACATATGATACAATATCTTTTAGTCCTTCTCTGTATTATGATAATGGTGGATTTTCCAAATTTAATACAATTCATCAAGTACGTCTGGAATATCAGCCCGCCTCTGCAGGATTCATAACGGAAGTTGATGTTAATGCTGGAGATATGGTTGAATTTGTAGTACGTGTTGGTATTGATGCACATGGGACTCCTGCGCCAGAGATCAACCAATATAATTCGGGAGTGCATGCAACTAGTTCCACGTCAGCATATGTACATGCAACAACAAGATTTGACGGCGGATCTATTATAGTTGGAATGTCATAAAATGCATATTGTATTAATTATACAATATTGGAGATATTTTATACTGTGTGCCGCATTCATGGTATTTGGATTCAATATTACCTGCCAGTATGTGCTGGCAGATGAAGCGTATCTTTGGATGCCGCCTGAAATGATACAGGAAATTGAGTATGAGGGCTTACTGGCACTGGAAACTTCATCCGGTGGAACGTTTTTTCTTATTATGGAAGATTCATCTAAAGTAATTACTGATTATTCTGTAACGGTACTTCCTGGATCAAATCACGGAATATTCAAAATTATGCCTCAACAAAATGGAAATGTATCACTATATGCGGATATTAATGGAGAGTTAATTGAAACATCTTCTTATGTATATTCAGCTGGAGGAAAACCACATAAATTAAAAATAATTTTACCGTCTAATATGACTAGAACTGAAACCATGACAGGATTTGTTATAGCAATAGACAACAATGGTGCTCCAGCAGTAGTTAAGTCCGACACAAAAATTCATTTAGATTCTTCAGGGTCCGTATTTGTTCCAAATTCAATAATCATTCCTGCAGATTCGCATTATATTAAATTCAAAGTTGATGTCCGAGGAACTGGCACAATATTTGCAAGTGCCCCATCTTTTGAACATACAGAACATAAAATCAAAAAAGAACAAAATCAAATAGAAGTCAAAATAGCAGTAGCTCCTGCAATAGCAGCTGAAAATTCTCAAACAATGGTAATAATCTGGTTTGAAAAAAATGGCAAGCCATTTAAACCGCCACGCGTAATAGATGCACAAATTTCTTCTAGTAATACCGATATAGCACGCATTGAGAAATTTTCTGGGTTAGCTCATAAAGATGCTAAAATGGTTTCAATAATTGACGGTGTGGGTTTCAAACAAATAACCACGTACAAGGCGGGGTTGGTTGTAATAACAGCTAGTGTGCAAGGATTTGGTTCAGCTCAAACTTCCTTTGTGGTCGGCCCTACCAAAATGGACATGATAACAGAATTACTAGCTAACTCAATCAGCGGTTCGTCTTCAAATATGGCCATGATTTGGGCGTATCCTAGTGTAGGTACGGATAAATTTATGGGGGTTGTTTCACCATATACAATTGAATATTCAAGTAATGATGACACATTGGAAAATTTTACGGATTTAACTTCAATGATCAGTCCCACTATAGAAAAAATTATTCCGGCAAAATTAAAAGGGCAAACAGTTTTACTTTCTTCTGCAGGTTTGATTCACCCTAACTCAATATTTTTAGAGGGCGGTATAGGAAACAATCGTATGTTACATGCGGTAAAATTTAACATTACCGTGGAAAATTCTGGAACATATAAAATATTTGCGTCCGGTTCAGATTTTGAACGGACATATGCTGATATAATATCCACCACGCCTTATGAAGAAACGTATAAGATCATGATAACGTCCATTCCAACATTTATTGGGATAAGGCAGCCTTTAGCAATGATTTGTGTTTATGATTCAGATGGAATAATGTTGGATGTAAATAAGATGTTAGGTGCTAGCGTTTCTGTCAACATATCTTTTGAAAATGTATCAGAAAAATTATTTTTCGACACGGGAGGTTGTGCGGTATTTTATGGCAAAATGAATAAATCAACACGTATTTTAGCTTCAATGCAAAATACGGAGCCCGTATATGCTGATATACATCCGGCACAAACTGCAGTATCAATGAAATTTGATGTTCCGGAACGAGTTCATGGGGCAGAAGAATTTCCATATGTTATGCACAAGATAGATTCATTTGGAATTCCGTTTATGCGTATAAACCCAAATTCTATAACCGGGGGCATACAATTAGACAATCAAAGATTGTTTACACATGATTTGGGTTTTGTAGACATGATCGCTTTTACTGAATCTAATGCGATAAAATTTGGCACAGAAGTATTTGCAAATCAAATGTATTTTGAAGTCTTGCCTTCATCAGCATCCGTAAGAGTTGGCCAGAATGTATCTGTGGTTATCAGATCGGATGTGGAAGACATTAGTGTTCATGTAGATTCGCCGGTGCCTGTAAGAGAATTAACGGACAATAGTTTTGTATTCACGCCAAATAAAGAAGGAATTCATACTGTTAGTTTCATTGCAGAAAAGCCTGGATATTCTCCGGCTAAAGCCGAATTTGCTATTACGGCAAGAAAAATGGTCGAGTTGAATATACAAGCAATAGCCAGTGATGGAATGGAATTAAATGTCAATATCAGATCATTAAACAATAATTTGCATCAGGGGCTTCAAACACCTCAAATTTTAGAGGTCAAATTAGGTAAAATTGATCTGTTTTTTCCGTTGGAGCGTGTTTTTAACGGTCATAATTATGTTCTTGCGGATATAATTGTTAACGGTCAATCCATAAATCATGTAAATGGTTCTGTAAATGTTGTTGTAAATATGGATAGTAATCTTATTGTACAATATAAAAGAATAATACATGTAAATGTCTCTGGTGCTACAGGTTCTGGCATTTATCTATATGGTAGTGAAGTTGTTTTATCTGCACCTACTCATAATACATATTTATTTTTAGTAAGACAGGTTTTTGATGGTTGGGTGGGTTTTAATGCTAATAATACGCCCCAAATTTCATTTATAGCAAATTCAGATATAACAGGTACAATATCTTATAAAACTGATTACGGTGGTTTAATGATCGTATTAGGAATTATTATTACTGTTATTGTTATTTTGTTACTACGTATTAAAACATATTATTTATTAAACAAATTACAAACTAGAATACATGATAATAAAAAATCAACAAATAAAGAAAATGAGTGGTAGTCTTTATAATTTATTGTTGTTTGTTTATTACTGCCCTTAAAATTTGATACGTCCATTCTCTACCAGATTTTATACGGTTTGTTTTACCCTTAACCGTAAATCGTGAAAGGTATGTCGATATAATACTCAGTTTAATTGGTTCGTTATATTCATCTTCATATTTTTCCCTAATACCAGTAGAAGTAAAATCCCCAACAGGATAATGTTTTTCAACTATATACCAAATTTTTGAGCCAACTGTATTTAATGTAACATTTTCTGGCTCTGATTCAATATTCATTAATTCTAACATGTCAAAAATTTTGAGTACTTTTTCTCTGGTTACATTACCCTCAACTTTAATATCATATGTAGCCCCATCAGAATCTTCAACATCTATTCGAATACGTTTTTTTACCATTCAGATCAGATGTCGATTAATCTTGACAATTGAACTGATCCGCTCAAATTTGTTAATATCATTAGTTGTTAATATTGACTGCCTAAAACCATCAAATATGCGCTTTATATTAACAAAACATCATTAATTTATGAGTAATATGCTGTTAATTGACGCCTAGAGTGGAAATGAAAGGGTCAAAAAGTGGGTATTAACATTGTTAAGGATATGATTACGCCTAGAGTGGAAATGAAAGGGTCAAAAAGTGGGTATTTTGGTTCGTTGTTAAAAATTAATAACATTTTGTTAACTACCCACACACCTATCTTTCCACTCTTTCTTTTATTAATAATTTTTTTAAAAATACATTATTATTATTATATACATAATTGAAAGTATTCGTAAATATTTGGAGTAGAGACGAAATTATGGTGTGGGTGTGTCAGTCAATAAACTTGATCAGTAGTGTTAAAAAACATAATTTGATCAGTTCAATTATAGATTAAAGATTATGACTTGATCTAGAATGAGCACAATTACCATACAGGACCCACTTGACGCCCTCTTAACAGAAGCGACCAATGGAACATCTCTTTTAAAAAACAGAAATACACTTCATTTTACACATATTCCCACAATAATTCATCATCGTGATATAGAACAAAAATCTGTTGCCCAATCACTTCTTCCCATCCTTAAACAATCCAGACCATCAAACCTTCTTGTATACGGTAAACCAGGAACTGGCAAAACCCTTGTGGTTAAAAAAGTTTTATCTAAAATTCAGGAACGGGCTGTAAAAACAAATTTTCCAATAAAATTACTTTATGTTAACTCTAAAGAAGAAACAACACTTTATGGCATGCTGGTAAGTTTGGGCCGTCAACTTGATTTAGATGAAAAGAAATTACCTGCAGCAGGCTTGTCTACATCAGAAGTATTCAAACGAATACTAAATGTGATTTCTAAAAATGGGATAAATGCAATTTTTGTTATAGACGAAATTGACTATCTTGCGCACCTTGTCCAAAAAACTGGCAAAGATATTTTATATCAATTAACACGTGCCAACGAACGGTTAACCAGCGGTAGTTTGACCCTAGTGGGCATATCCAACGATTTAACATTTAAAGAGAGACTAGATCCTAGGGCATTAAGCACTCTTAGTGAGGAAGAAGTTGTTTTCAAAAATTATACAGTAGATCAAATACGTAAAATACTTGCGGATCGCGTTGAAACAGCGTTTTGCAACGGATGTGTTGATGATGCGGCACTTAATTTATGCGCAGCCATGGCCGGCAGCGAACACGGTGATGCACGCAGAGCCATAGATTTACTTAGAGTAGCTGGTGAAATAGCTGAAAGAGAACACAAGAAACTAGTTACTGAAAAACACATTAGAACTGCATCTAGAAAAATAGAGGAAAACAAAGAAGTGTCAGCTCTTAGTGCTTATCCACTGCACGAAAAACTCGTTTTATTGGCTGTAATACGTTCAAAAGGAAACTCTACCGGAGAAATATATGCCGCTTACAAGGATCTTGCAAGAACCGTTCGGCAAAACGCCCTTACTACTAGAAGAACTACCCAAATATTGGGAGACATTGAACTATCTGGCATAATATCTGGGCGTATATCCCATCAAGGCATACATGGTAGGACAAAAAAATACAAAATTAACGTTACTTTGGAGACGATAAAAGAAGCATTTGAAGGCGATTCGGTATTAGAGGACATCCTCTAATTTTGCATATAATAATCGGATTTTAACGTTTTAAGATTAACAAGTATGGCTATACCTGGCGTGGGCGTTATTCCAACACTTGCCTGAAAACCAGTTTGTTTTTGCCATGTGCCAGAATTCAACAAAAGAATTCCCTTGTACGTTTCAATTTCTGATATGTGCACATGGCCTGTTTGAAAAATATCTGGGACATCATCAATAACCAACATATCCTCACTTTCAGGTGCTATTGGCGTACTGCCACCGTAAATCGGTCCAAGATGTCGGGCTTTCAAAAGATGCTTCATGGCTCTAGTTGGGTTTTCATATTTCATACCTGGCGTGGTTCTAACCAAATCATCTATAGACTGACCATGGTAAATCAAAACTTTAACATCATTAAGTGCTACCATGGCCGGATTACCCACCATGGTAATGTTTGAACGCTCCCAAAATTTGGCATGATATTTTTTTGGTATGGCCGGTTGCGGCAAGGCTCTTCTGCCTGGATCATGGTTTCCAGGAGAAATAAAAATTTGAATATGTTTTGGAACACGGCACAGTATTTCATATGCCTTTACAAGCTGTTCTTCCACGGTTTGAAATACAAGCTCTTTATTTTGATCTTTGTATATGCCCACACCATCTAAAAGATCCCCCCCTATGATTAAAAAGCGCACTTTTCTTGCCTTTGGGTCTGGACTTGAAAGCCAATCTACAAATTCAATAAACTCATTTTCCATGAAAAATTTACTGCCGATATGCAGATCAGATACAAAAGCTGCATATGTGTCAGTTTTAGATCTGTTTTCTGGCGATGCAATTACTCCCGGCACTATTACATCTTTTGCCACCAAACTGCCTTTTTTTGATTCAATAACTTCAACCATGATCATTTGATCGTCAAGCAACAACGATACTTTTTCTATTATTTTCTCATCATATGCGGATATGTCGGCACTAATCCCCGTAAGATCATCAAGTTTGAATGTCGCACGATCTTTTCCTATATTTTTCTCTATGACAAGACCACAGACATACATCTCCGTATTTGGTTTTTTAATTCCCTTCAAATTTGTAACAGATCTTAGTTTTTTTGCTTTCGGTCTTTGAGATATTATCTTGTGCAACTTTTCATATCTACTCCTAAACAAATCCCCATATCCTTCTATGCCTTCAGCAGATGCCACATTTGGACTAGGATCAAATAACACGTCAAATGTGGCAGTTACATCCACAGATTCTTTTATACCAAGTGCGGCTTCGATATCATCCTTGGTTATGAAAAAATTACGTTGGCGGGTTTTTTCTACAATTATCTCACGCATAATGTGCATCAGCTTTGTCGCATCGGCATTCTCCAACACATCCATCACGTTAGGATGTACCTGAATACCCTTGTTGAGAGCATACGATAACGCTTCTGTGATTTCTTGCCTCATGGATAACTAAAACGGAGGTTCTAATTAATCATATATAGTATCTAGCCATAGCGAACAGAATCTGAATTTTAGCCACAAATTTGCATATATTACGTCTTTAAGTATGAAGTCAATACCTCGTGCTATTTTGTGCCTACATCGTCATTTATTGCATAAATTCTAGGCATGACGTGACCTCATACGTCTTTAATTTCTAAAAACTTATAACATAGCCAATGTACATTATACAAGGTATCTTTGGAATTTAGAGAAGGACTCACGTTTGATGACGTTCTTCTTGTACCCAAATATTCAGATATTACAAGCCGTTCACAGATCGATCTTTCCACCAAACTCACGCGTAATATCCCGCTTAACATACCCATAATCAGCGCAAATATGGATACGGTAACAGAGTCCTCAATGGCCGTAATTCTGGCCAGACTTGGCGGTGTGGGAATTATACACCGATTTTTAACCGTTAAAGAACAAGCCAATGAGATTCTAAAAACCAAGCGATCCGGCAGTATTATGATTGAAAACCCATACACAATAAGTCCAAATGAAACACTAACAGATGCACTCAACTATACGGCGGACAAGGACGTTTCCGGACTCTTGGTGGTTGATCCAGAAACGCAAAAACTTGTTGGAATCTTAACAGAACGTGATTTGGTGTTTCAGACCGAGCTAGATCGTAAGATAAGCGACTTTATGACAAAGGATGTGATTACCGCACCATACGGCACTTCCATAGAGGAAGCCAAAGAAATTTTGCACAAACACCGTAAAGAAAAGCTTCCATTGGTGGACGAGAAAGGCAGAGTGCAGGGCATAATTACCACAAAGGACATTACAAATGCCCAAGCACATCCGTACGCTTCCAAAGATTCCAAAGGCAGACCACTGGTAGGAGCTGCCGTAGGAGTAAAAGGCGATTTTATGGATCGTACTGAAGCCCTGTTAGATGCGGGAGCGGACGTACTGGTAGTTGATATCGCTCACGGTCACAGTGAAAACGCCATTAATGCAATACGCAACATCAAAAAAGCATTTCCAGACTGCGAGCTTGTAGCAGGTAATGTTGCCACGGCGCAGGGAACTACCGATTTAATTAACGCTGGAGTTGACGCCGTTAAAGTAGGAGTGGGGTCCGGTTCCATATGCATAACACGTGTGATTACCGGTTCCGGGGTACCGCAACTTACGGCAGTTATTGAATGCGCCAAGGTAGGACACGATAACGGAGTCCCAATAATATCTGATGGTGGAACGCGTACCTCCGGCGATGTCACAAAGGCACTCGCTGCAGGCGCCTCATCCATAATGGTAGGAAGCATGCTTGGAGGCACTGATGAATCCCCCGGTTCGGTTCTTACCAAAAATGGCAAAAGGTTCAAAGTTTATCGTGGAATGGCCTCACTTGCAGCTTCGCTTGGCCGTAAATCCAAAGAACAGTCTGCGCAGGCACAAAATGAGGACGATCTTAACGATTATGTCGCAGAAGGTGTTGAAGCAATGGTTCCATACAAAGGGAGCGTCAATGACATACTAAAGCAACTTACCGGCGGTATACGCTCCGGTTTGAGCTATTGTGGCGCGCACACCATACCGCAGATGCAGGAAAACGCCGAATTTATCAAAATGTCACGGGCTGGATTTGCAGAAAGTCAGCCTCACGATGTTATCCTAATGTAACCCGTACAGATATTCTTTTATTTATCATATTGGTGTTTTATGTATGGCAAAGATACCAATAATTGGAACCATCGTGGGAGTGATAATTATTGTAATAGGGGCATATTCATTGGCGACATCATTTGGACTGCAACAAGTTACCGTTGATGACACATATCCTATAGGCGATCGCATACAATATTCATTTAACGCCCCCCCTGATGCGGTACAAAACCTACACGTATCCGGAGATTCCTTTACGGTCCAAATCGAGGGTCCTGGCATCTCTAGAAATGAATCATATACGGACGAAGCGGCTCTTACCTGGTCGCATTCTACCGAAGGCCGAAGCCTGCTGTTCATATTAAATACCGGTTCCTCAGATGTGACTGTACAAGGAACCGCTTCAATATCATCGGATCTCATACACACCGCATACCATACAATGGTAATAATTACAGGCATAGTCATACTTGGATTTAGTGCCGGTTTTGGCAAGCGTAAACCGCGCGGGTTTTAATTAAATTTTTCCATGGGATAAGTTCCCAACACTTTTAGAAACGAACACATTGTGCGTATTTCCTCCAAGGCTGCGGCATTTTCCTCTTTGTGCAAATTGCCTTCAAAATCCAAATAAAAATTATACTCCCAAACCTTGTCTTTTTGCGGCCGGGACGCTATCTTTGTGAGATTTATTCCAGCTTTGCTCAAAATACCGATTATGCCATAAAGTGCGCCAGGCTCGTGTTTTATGGCAAACATTATGGATGTCTTGGAGATATCCGCGCGTTCTGCCTCGTTTTTACCCATGATTAAAAATCTCGTATAGTTGACCGGGCTATCTGTTATATTGCGTGCGATAACAGGAAGACCGTGTATGCGTGCTGCATCCTTGCTTGCTATGCAGGCGTTTGAATCGTCTAGTTTTTTTACAATATCCACGCTGCCTGCCGTATCATATGTGGGCACGATCTTCATGCCGTGCGACTGGGTAAAATTCCTGCATTGTCCCAATGCCTGTGGATGTGAATACACGTTCCGTACTTTGTTCACATCAGATGCGGCTCCTATCAGACAATGTTCTATCTTTTGATACGTTTCACCTGCAACTTTTAGATCCGTCTTATACAGCAGGTCATAGCTCTCACCTACGCTGCCTTCTATGGAATTTTCAATCGGCAGTACGGCATATTCACATTCTCCTTTTCCAATTAAATCTAGGGCGGTTGAAAATGTAGGGCAAGATACGGTCTGTATATTTTTACCAAAAAAATTAATTGCCGCTGATTCGCTGTATGCTCCGCATTCTCCCTGAAATGCTACTCGTAAGGTCATACCTTGTTACAAGTGGTAAATGCGTCCATGTTGCCATAATCTGAAGATAACTTGCGGTCATCTTTCCATCCACATTCTACACATTTTACGCCGTTGCTTATTGTTACAACTCTGTTGCCGCATGCTCTGCATTTTGTATGCAAAACCCCCAGTTCGGGATCCGATATGGATGCATGTATGGTGCCGTTGATATGGCTGATAATTTTTAATTTAACCAAGTCTCCCGTTAATGCAATTATCCTTTCTCTGCGGTTGCGTGTGGAACACACGCATTCAACACTGTTTGTAACTTTTTTACCGTTGATATATTCTATGGAAACTGGAATTATTGAAGAGAGTACGGCAGCTACTGTCCCCACCACTATATCATCAGGTTGTGCGACCTGATGGGTTTTGGCACATTTTATGCTGACCATGTGGGTTGTTAAATCCATATTTGTGGTTCCTATCGTATCCGCCCTGATTATGCCCATATCATCAAACGTGTTGGAACCGGCCTCGTATTCTTCCGCAGATGATATTCTATCTCCGGGAAATACAACGTTTTCTGCCATCATTGTACGTTTGCAATCTTAAATTATAACTGTTGTCAGTACTCTACGATTATTATTCCAACAGAAATCAAATATCCGATACTTGCCACAAATTCCTCATCACTAATTGTTCCCTCTGACCACCAGCCTGACGTTTGTTTTACCCATCCTGGAACAGACGAGCTCTTGGTTTCAGATTTGTCGGCGGAAACTGATATGATCCCATTTTTTACAAGATATCCGATACTTGCCACAAATTCCTCATCACTAATTGTTCCCTCTGACCACCAGCCTGACGTTTGTTTTACCCACTGTGGAACGGACACTGATTCCATTCTGTTTATGATTATGGGAAATTCTGCATATGCTAGTGAGCTGCCGTCAAGATTTTCAAACCGTACAAGAGCCGGACCTGTTATTTCATTTGAAATCTCTACACGCACGTAATCTGGCTCATCCTGATCCAAACTTGTTCCTTCCTGCACAATGATTTCTCTGTCTTCGTGTACAAGAGAAAACCTGTATTCTATGGCTACGGGTTTGTTCTTTAGAAAAACGTCCTTTAATTGGAAATAAAATACGGCCTCTTTGGTTTCAAGATTTTCCGGCTCCCACCACAAGTCGGCTCTAAACTGACCGTTCTTTGTAACCGTGCTCAAAACGGTTTCATCTGTTGGACTGATTTCAAAATTCATTATATTCTGACCTCGCAAAGACTCTTCAAGTTCCAACAGCATGTTTTGATTTATTATTACGTGTACAATTCTATCTTTTCCTGCAAAATTGTCTATAGTGGCGGTCATTTCTGGCATGATTTTGCCGTTTATCCTTACTGTATAGCTGGCAACCAGCAGATCCCCGAATGATTTGTCAAAAGAAAATTCCTCATGTACTGCAGAAATTTCGTTTATTGTATCTACATTCCAATCAAACGGCATTGAAAACAAAATGGTTTTGGATTCAGGCTTGTATATAAAATCGGAAATTACGTCATAATATGTAATCACATCTATGCGTTTTTTTCCAAAATTGGGATCATCTGCGTACCATTCGGTTCTTTCTGGTATGGATATTTCAATATTGTATTTTATGGTCTGCTCAGACCCGCCGGATAACGCATCTGCTGAAAGCAATTTTACATCAAACCTGTATAGGCCGCCGGATTCAAAATGTCTGCCTAGAACACTTGTTGTTTTTTCACCAGTTCCCAAAATCGCCGAGAAAAAACCGCCAGTTTCTTTGGTTTTTACAACAATGTCTGTATCTTCATATTCAAATGAAAATACAAGTATTCCATCCTCGGTCATAAATTTACCGTCAAAAAGATGCAAATCTCCCTTGTATGCTGAGACTCCGTATGTTACATCACGTACGGTTATGAAACTCTCCGAATCCATCAGGGCAAATCGTATCTGTCTGCTAGGATTGTCCACATCCTCATACCCTGATGAGGATACCTCGAGGGAAACTTGTTTGCCTTCAAACAATACCGGCAGTAGCTCATATCCTACACCATGACCGTCTGCCTCTTGTACTGCAGCCAAAGATAATACTAGAGCAGCTGCAATGGCAATTCCAAACCGCATATTGAGTATTAGGGACTGATCTGTATATTTACCACTAAATCCAATTATACAATCTACTTTATATAGATCATATACAAGGTTATCTCATAATGAGCCAAAAAAATGCAAAAGGAACTTGCCCTAGATGTGTAAAAGGCAAACTTGTAACAGATAATGAATCCGGCGAGATGTTTTGCTCCAAATGCGGTTTTGTTCTGAATGAAAAAATTCAGGAATCCGGACCAGAATGGAGATCATTTACACAAGATGAACATGGAGATCGTGCGCGAGCCGGAGCTCCAACGTCACTTACAATGCATGACATGGGTCTTGCAACAATAATCAATCCACAAAACAAAGATGCATCAGGCAGACCACTCACCTCATCCATGAAAAGTACCATTGAAAGACTCAGAACATGGGACAGCAGAAGCCAGGTACATGAACCGGTGGACAGAAATTTCCGTCAGGCTTTTAGCGAATTAAACAGATTAAAAGACAAACTTGCAATATCTGATGCCGTCATAGAAAAAGCGGCGTACATTTACCGTAAAGCACTTGAAAAAGGTTTGGTGCGCGGAAGATCAATCTCGGCCCTGATGGCATCGGCACTGTATGCGGCATGCCGTGACACGGCAACACCGCGCAATCTTAAAGATGTTGAACAGGTGGCAAACATAAAACGCAAGGACATTGCAAGATGCTACCGTTTGCTGGTAAAAGAACTGGATCTTAGAATGCCGGTAACGGATTCTGTACAGTGTGTGGCAAGAATAGCAAGCAGAATTGGAATTGCCGAAAAAACAAAACGTTATGCAATAAAGGTGCTTAGAATGGCACAGGAATGCGAAGTCTCTGCAGGAAAAGATCCCATGGGTCTTGCCGCAGCGGCTCTTTATCTGGCATGCGTTAGCCACAATGAGGATAAAACACAAAGAGACATTGCCGAAGCTGCAAACGTTACAGAAGTTACAATACGCAACCGCTACAAAGGACTCAAAGAGTCTTTGAATCTTTAGATAATTCGGATTCGATATCTTCTTTTTTTACAAACCCTCCTTCCATATTTTCCGGCTGGGGCGTCTTTTTTGCAGAGCTAAGACCGACAGTGGTTATGATAACTGAGGTCATTATTATGAAAAATATAATCTGTGGATAAGCTTGCGCATTTGGAATCCCGATGGTCAGGGGTATGGTGGCTAGAACAGCAGCTGCCAAACCGCGCGGTATCATAGAAGAGGTTACATTTCGATCCAACAGCGAGAATTTATCGCGCAATACCCTGTTGTTGAGCACGCCTCGCACAGTGGCAATTCTCAGTAAGTATATGGCAACCGTGGCTAAAATGCCAAATATTGCGTATTCTATGCGGCCAAAGCTGGCCAACAGCCCCACAAAGACGAAAAAGAACGATCTGACCAAAAACGTAAGCTGGTTGTGCATTGAATCGTCCAATTCAATCGTCCTTATCTTGAATCTGAGCATCTTTGAAACCCTGTTTCTATTTCCCAGCATAAGGCCGAACACGAGGGCGGTAAGGGCTCCTGATTCGCCAAACGTGTTTGCCATAAAAAACAGTACGAACAGTACGCCAAGCGTAAGCATATAGCTGTGTTTTGCTTTTCCAAGCTTTGTGCTAATGTACATCCATGGAATCCCAAACCCCAGTCCCAAAATCAGCCCTACTGCCATGGCTCTGCCGACGGTTTGACTTAGAGAAGTTATGTTGAACTGGCCTGTCAGTATTGCTTCAAACAGTATGAAAGCAATTATCGTTGCAAGTATGTCCGTAATGGCAGATTCAAAACTGAGCATCGAGCGGCCATCAGCTGTAATTCCTATATTTTTTACCAGTCCAAAAACAATTATCGAACTGCTGCCTCCTACTATGCTTCCAAGCAGAATGCTGTCGAGCCATTCCCATTCCAACAAAAAGTGGGCAAAAATAGCTACAGCTGCAATTGAAACGATAAACCCCACCACAGCTAGAATAATTGCAAAATGGGCAGTCTTTACCATGCTTTTTAGATCAAGATTTAATCCTCCATCAAACATGATTATAATGAGTGCCACGCCGGCAAAATACGGAACGACAAGCGTAACAGCATCCGGCCTGATTATCCCAAGCAGAGGTCCGAGTATTACGCCAAGTATCATTAAAAATGCCACATCCGGAATTCCAGTTTTCTTAAAGAATGATTCGCCAATAACTCCCATAAAGATCACAATACCGGCTGCAAGTAGGATTACGGGCGCTGATGCAATGGATCCTTCCGTTATGGATATGGCATCAAGTAGTTTGTGTAAATATTCAATCTGTGTAAATCCCTCCACATGCCCAAGGCGTTCGCCTATGAGATCCAGCAGATTAAAGAGTGAAATTTCTATCAATTAGGGAATATTTTGCACGCTTTGATTTAAAGTGAACTTGATCAGGATGGAAATTTTATATTTAGATCTGATTTTTTGATTTTAAATAATCCAATATTACAGCAGCTGATTCGTCCAATCCGTCACTTTCGGTATTTACCTTTAGATCCGGGTTTTCAGGAGCCTCATAGGGATCATCAATGCCCGTAAAACCCTTGATCACTCCTGCCCTAGCTTTTGCATACATGCCTTTTACATCACGTTTTTCACACTGCTCAAGGGAGCAGTTTACGTACACTTCTGAGAACGTATCGCCGCCTATGATCTCTCTTGCATTTTTTCTATTTTCAGCGTACGGGCTAATCAGTGAAACTGCAGATGAGACCCCGTGATTTTGCAAGAGTTTTGCCAAATGTGCCACTTTTTTGTTGTGTTCGTTGCGCGCCTCTTTTGAGAAATCTTTTGGCGAGAGCCATTCACGGAGCTGATCGCCATCAAGCATCGCAAGATTTGGAATGTCTTTTTGCAGTCTTTTTACCAGAGTGGTCTTTCCGGAACACGGCAGACCGGTCATCCAAAGAACAAATGCCATTATTCCAATCCCAAAAAATGGTCATAAAGACCTTACGATATATGCGCCCACGGCATGTTTTCAAGAGTTTCTATCTGTTTAATTATCTTTGAGATTTTCTTTGCAGTGGCCATCGAAGAGTTGAACTGTTGATACATTTCATGTTCCTCTTCTGCGGATAGTATGTCCGATTCTGCCTGATCAAAAAATTTCTCTTCCTTTGAGATGTGATCGTTTAGATATATGGAATATGTCCGTAAAAATCTGGCCACAGGTTCGCTTGCACTTTGCCAATCTTTTTCATAATCGTTCAAATGTTTGGAAATTTTGGATGCTATTCTGCGCCCAAATTCGTGCTCGATCATAAATTTACGAATTTCTTCTTTTAATTCACCGTATCCGGCGACGCATGCAAAGTATGAATCCTCTTCTCTTGCATAGTGTATGGCGTCAAAAAATTCAGATATGATAACGGTAATTTCCCTGATATCCAAAACAGGTATGTGTATGCCAGAATATAGTGCCTTGTAACAATCTTGAATCACGGCATCAAGCCGCATAATGTGACGGTGATCCTCGCGCAACGTATCTGTAGCTTTCATAATTACAACCGCACCGTACATGCTTTAATTTCTTATGTGGTCAGCTCTGGCTTTAACGTCCATGCTATTCCAAGTGCGACAAACGGTATGGACATGATTCCGACTATGCCAAGTATTGTATAGAGTTGCTGCGCTTGCACGTCTGGATTGTTTATGAGCCAGGGCAGAGGCAGCGTTATCACAAACCAGATTACCGCCAAGAGGATTATCGTTCTTACATTGAGTTTTGCCATCATACGAATTTGATACTGATCCTATTTGACTTGTTACACATAGAGCAGATATGTAATATTTTCATAAAAAACAGTATTTTTATGTAATATATCATGATAAATCTTAAATATAACTTCAACGTATACTATAACATGTCAAAAGTAATAATTCTCATTGCTTAGACCAGCGTGATCCCGTAGAACAATAATCGTGTTGGATTAATCCGACAGAGGAGGAAATCTCCAAAGGTTCTACAATAGAGGGATCACGCCGACATTATCTTTTTTCAAGCATGACAGATACGGTACCATCCGTGCTTCCGTGCGGGTTTATGGTAATCTCTACTGCCTGCCCCTCTGGATTGTGAAACATTTCAACACCGTCATAATTCCATGTATAATACTCGGATATTGGTGATTTATGAGAAATGCTTTGCAGTTTGTAATTTTCTGAAAACAAAAGCGTTTTGCCATCAAGATTTATCGTGATCTGTTCCGGACTGCTTCCGCTTGCTATGAACCTGACCGTATATTTTCCTGCGGATAAATCAAAATTTTCAGTGTACACTCCGGATTTATAATCCTCATCTCCTGACAGGAGCGTATGGTATGCAAAATTCGTACCGGGCGTGGCATCAAATGCCGCCGATCTTAACATCAGTATGATAACCAGGGCAATTGCCACTCCTATTCCGCCGTAAACTACTTTTTTCATATTCTCCTGCGGATCATATGTGATAAAAAGATTGTCAGAAATTTGGATTATAATCAATGGTTTTGAACGCAATTACCCGTGTGACATGTCAGCTACAATGCGGCTCTCACGTACATTGTGTGTGCGTATTATGCTAGCACCGCAACGTATTGCAAACATTTCACACGCAAGCGAACTTGGAAGCCGGCTTTTTGGATTTGAGGATCCAAGAAAGCTGCCAAGAAATGATTTGCGCGAAACTGAAACCAATACCGGCATACTTCCTATATTTTTTAATTCTTTAAGCACCAAAATATCCCTCTTGATCTGCTCGGAGCTTGTTTTTGTAAAAAATGGCGATTTTGAGGAGCGTCGAAAGAAACCAATGGCAGGATCTATCGTAATTTGGTTGCTACGCGATCCGGCTTTGAGTGCCATCTTTACACTGTATTTGAGCAGTGAGGAGACATCCGTTCCAAGACCGTTTCCCCTGTGCGTAGAACCGCCATATGCGCACAGCACCAGTGAGGGTCTGTACCTGCCTATGAGTGCGCTCATATGCGAATCATACCGCAGCCCGGTTACGTCGTTTATGATGCTAGCACCAGCATCCAACGCAGCTTCGGCAACGTCGGCTCTGCACGTATCCGCGGAGACAGGAAGTGAGCATGCGGCACGTACGGCTTTTACCGCTTTGATCATTCTGCGTAATTCCAATTGAGGTTTTACCATCGTCTTCAGATATGGCGCAGTGGACATGCCGCCGATATCTATAATGTCTGCCCCGTCGTTTTGCATTTTGCGGGCCAGGGCAGATATGCTAGCGCCGCTAGTGCGTACCGAGTCCGAATAAAATGACTCCGGTGAGGCATTGATTATTCCCATGATGAGTGTGTGTCCTTTTTTGATTGCAGCTGAACCTAGTCTGTTCACAGGGTTTAAGACAATCTCCCTACAAATTAGGTTATGCCAATAAGGGGATGGTATGCGCGATATTCAGAACTGCTAAAGGAGTTTGGATATTTGAAATCAGCCGATACAAAAGCTGCAAAAATCCTAAACGAAATAATCAAAAAACCCGTTCCAGAGAACAAATTCCGCCGTTTGATCATGGACAAAACCGTATTTGTCATAGGAGCGGGTCCGTCTTTGAACAGGACAATACAAACCGCGTGTAAAATGCGTGCAACAAAGATCGTGGCAGACAGCGCAGTAAAAGCCGCATTAAAAGCTGGCATCATACCTGATATCGTACTGACCGACCTTGACGGCAATGCAGATGCACTGCAAAAGGCGGCAGATTCAGGCTCGTTGATGTTAGTGCATGCACACGGGGACAACATGGATGCGCTGCCTGCGGCAAAAAAATTTGCAAAAGCTGCTGCCAGCACACAGGGCAAACCCGTGGGACACGTTCGTAATTATGGCGGATTTACCGACGGTGACAGGTGCGTATTTTTAGCAGAATCCCTCGGAGCTGAAAAAATCATACTGTTTGGAATGGATCTTGGAGACCGTATAGGCTCGCATTCGTCCACGGCTCGTAAGGACATGCATACAAAGGCGGCAAAACTGCGACATGCCAAAATACTTTTGGAATGGCTTGCCAAAAGATCCAAAAGCCGTCTGTATACGACATCGGGTAAAATCGAGGGATTTGAGAACGTCAGACACGATTGCCTGAACCTGCTTGGATAAAATATCATCACCAGATCACAACCTAGCATCAGCTGTATCTCCACCGTGCGTTTTTAATACCCATGCGATTATTTTACAGTATGCAGTCGCCAGAAAAAATACGCGAGCTGACCCAGCTGCGGGACAAAATAGAACAAAAAATGGACGCCACAAAAGAAGAACTGGTGTTTTTAGAAGAAAATCTCCAGACCGTAGACCTGCTCTTAAAACAGTCCAGTTTCACAAAAGCATCCTCAATACAGATTGAACCTGAAAAACCCAAAGCCAAAGAAACTGAAATTAAAACTAAAACTGATGATTCTGAGAGTATTCCAATGAAAAATCCCTCCAGCGGACGCGTCATCGCAAACGCATATCTGACGCCGGACAAGTTGGCCATAATACTGGACGAAGATTTGGATTTGGAACAGACAATTCCGCCGTTCCAGTCGTATTTTCTTGACAGGGTTATGGCCGATATGAAGAAAAAAGATGCTACAGTTCAGGACGCGGATCAAAAAACCATCGATTATACGATAAACAAGACCGGTTCTACAATGCGCGAAATTATAATTGAAAACTATCATAGCCATCAAAGAGCCATGGAGATAATCAACACTGCCACCTGGTCTCTTAATAAAATGCTAGAAAACACGAGCAGATGATTGCATGGACAAAATAGCAGTGTTGGATTTTGGCTCCCAGTACAGTCATCTCATATGCAGAAGAATACGTGATTTTGCAGTATATGCAGAGCTTTTACCGTACGGCACGCCCATTGATAAAATCAAGGATCTCTCCCCCAAGGGTCTGATATTCTCAGGCGGTCCTGCCAGCGTATATGAACAGAATGCGCCCAAACCTGATTTTGACGTATTTGACATGGGTATTCCAATTTTAGGCATATGTTATGGCCATCAGCTTGTGGTGGAAAAACACGGCGGCAGCATAAAGCGGGCAAACAAGGAATACGGTGCATCAACGTTGAACATGCAGAGAAACTCCATATTTGACGGTCTTGGAGGGCAAATAACTGCGTGGATGAGCCACGGCGATGAGGCAGAAAAAATTCCATCCGGATTCAAGGTCATAGGCAGCACAGAAAATTCCGCAGCAGCTGCCATAGTTTCAGAATCAAAACCCGTATTTGGCCTGCAGTTTCACCCGGAAGTTGCCCATACAGAACAGGGCTCGAAAATATTGGAAAATTTTGTAGTAAACATATGCGGAGCAAAAAAAGAATGGACCATGGATTCGTTTGTAAAAACATCCATCGAGCAAATCTCATCGATAAAAGGGGACATTTTATGTGGCGTCAGCGGCGGTATTGATTCGACCGTGGCTGCCCTGCTGATGCACAAGGCAGTGGGTGAGAGACTAAAATGCGTCTTTATAGACAACGGCCTGCTGCGTCGTGGGGAAGCAGAACAGGTACAAAAAATGTTTGTGGAAAATTTTGGTGTTAATTTCACTTTTATTGACGCAGCAGAAAAATTTCTGCAAAAACTTTGCGGGAAAACCGATCCAGAAGAGAAAAGAAAAATAATAGGGGAGGCATTTGTTGAAGAATTTTCCAATTATGCCAAAAACGGGAATTTTGAATGGCTTGCACAGGGAACGCTGTATCCGGACATTATAGAAAGCGGAGTCTCAAAAGGACCCGCTGCGGTTATAAAATCACACCACAACGTGGGAGGGCTGCCGGACTGGCTGAACCTAAAACTGCTTGAACCGTTGCGGGATCTGTACAAAGACGAGGTTAGAAAAATAGCAAAAGTGCTTGACATTCCCGAACACATATGCAAACGCCATCCGTTTCCAGGTCCTGGCCTTGCAGTGAGAATAATCGGGGAAGTGACGGAGGAAAAACTTGCCATATGCAGAACCGCAAGTGCAATAGTGGAAGATGAGATGCGTTCTGCCTGTATGTACGATGACGTATGGCAGGCGTATGCGTTGGTGGGGGATGACCGGGCCGTTGGAGTAGTCGGTGATGAACGAAGGTATGGACGAATTGTTACAATCCGCATAGTCAGCTCTGTGGATGCGATGACTGCGGACTGGGCGCGCATACCGCATGAGATACTGGACAAAATGTCCAGACGTATAACAAACGAAATTGAAGAAGTTACATGGGTTACATATGCTGTATCAAGCAAACCGCCTGCTACAATAGAGCCACTCTAGTTAATTATAAAACATTATATTATATTATTATATTTATAATTATTAATGTCCGATGATGAATATGTGATGGTAAAAATTACTTCTGCAGGCACAGTTACGGTTCCAAAACAATTTCGCAAACACATGGACATGCAAAAGGGCGACTACGTTAGGATATTTCTTAAAAGCGATTCACTTGTGATCAAAAAAGCAACAATCACATAGGCACAATACGCCCTTGGTTGAATATTTTTAATGCTTTGTCGATCAAAATTCACAATTCCAGTTAAGAACTGATTTGTCAAGTTTCCATTGTGACGTTTCAGAACAAGTGGGCAAAGCCGGCAACACCGGGAATGACGGAGAGATTCTCCGATGCACTAAAACCCAAAGGTCCCTTAAAACCAAGGGTACAGGCTGCAATAGTGCGTCTGCAAAAACAGGTAACAAAATTGGATGGCATGCTTGTAAAACTGGCAGACCGTGACGCTAAAATTTTTAAAAAAATAGTTGAAGCAACGCAGCAACACGATGCTCATACAAGCAAAGTACTCTCAAGCGAGCTTGTCGAAGTGCGTAAAGTTTCAAAAGTTTTGGGTAACGCGCGCATTGCATTGGAACAAATAGAATTACGTCTCTCGACAACGCACGATCTTGGAGACACAATCGTGGCAATAATGCCCACAATAGGCCTAATGCACGGAATGAAATCCTCTCTGACAAAATTCATGCCAGGAGCAGATCAGGAGATTGGCAAGATGGCTGAAATGCTCGGAGGCATGATGACTGACACCTTTACCAGTGATTCAAGTTTTGGAACAGATGCGACAACTACGGAAGAATCAGAAAAGATACTCCAGGAAGCAGCTGCTGTGGCAGAAAATACAGCGGATTCAAAATTTCCGACCATGCCCTCAGATTTGGATCAGTCTGTAGAGACCCCGAACAAATTTATGTAGAATTTTGATCTTCAATTGATTTCTTAAACTGTGCAATTTTCTCTTTTTCCTTGTTTACCATGCCATCTATTCCGGAGATCATCTCTGTAAAATTGCCGATTATACCGCGTACCTCGTCGGCTTCGGATTCTATCTGGGAGCGTTTTTTAGTGAGATTTTCAATCCCCTTGTTTTCCTCGTCAATATATTCCCTGATCTTAATCAACTGCTCCCTGAGATTTTTGATGTCTACGGCTTCTTCTTCAACGTCTTTTTCCAGCCGTGCCCTTTTGTCCTTTAGGGTCTTTATCATGTGGCCTACATAGTTTATTGATTCTTCAAGTTTTACCCGCTTGTCCATCAAGCCGTCTATTCCAACTACGGAACCTGTAGTCTGTCCATCCTGCGATTGCTCAAACTTTTGTGTCTGTTCATCCGCCTTGACACGTTCTGAGTTTGGATTGCCATCCGCCTCTGCGGTTCCATAATTGCCCCCGTCATTGTCTTTGTTAAAAAATCCGACCATATGCGCCATACTCCTCCGTTATTATTAAAGTCGTTGCCGATCTTTTTGAAAAGACCGTATCTGTTGCAAAATTACATCAAAGCCAAACTTCATATAATTTTCATTCAAGGGCAGCATATGGCATCAAAGACATTATCAATTGGTATTGGAATTCCAATGATAGTGGTCGGCGCGTTAATTGCCCTGTTTATGCCTCAATATGATGCAGAAATTGCCTCTACCATTGAATTTGTCGGCAGTCTTATCGGCATGCTTGGAGTGGTTTTTTTCATATCTGGTCTTTTTTATACAAAACATCCGGTAATGCATTAGACTTGGATCACATCAGTGAATAAATAATCAGACAAATCCATCAGTGCTGTGAAAGTAAGAATAACTGAGATATTTACCTCTATAGAGGGCGAAGGAATTTTCTGCGGGACAAAAACTCTTTTTGTACGCCTTGCCGGATGCCCTTACGGATGTTTTTACTGCGACACTCTGGATTCACTTCCGCTGGATTCTGGAACTGAATTTGATATGGATAAAGCATGTGATATGATGGAAAAAGAACTGCAGCCGGGCACCTATAAAATCAATTTTACCGGAGGAGACCCACTCATACAACACGAGGCAGTAGCTAAAATGGCAAAATTTGCCCAGTCCAAAAACATGCCAACCTATCTGGAATCCTCATGTTTTGATGCAAAAAGATTTTCACACGTGCTACCGTTTATAGACATGGCAAAGGTTGAATTCAAAACCATCGAATCCGGATTTGTGCCGCCCGAACAACATCCGAAATTATTTGCGCAAGCTTTGGAATGTCTTGTACAATCCGTCATGGCCGGCAAAAAGACGTACGTAAAGATTGTTGTAAGCTCGAAAACAAATTTTGCCGATTTTGAGCGTATGCTTGCTGACATATTTGCCGATAAGAGAGCTTTGAAAATACTGGGCTTGATTATCCAACCCACGCACGGCATAGCGGAACCAAAACTCTCCCTCTTAATGCGGATGTATGATGCGGCAGCCAAATATCACACAATCGTCAGGGTAATACCGCAAATGCACAAAGTCCTGGGAGCTCCCTAATCTCCGCATAACTCAAATATGTGACCAAATTTAGCGTGCATTAATGGATGAAGAACGGGTAAAGAATCTTATAAAAAATCTGATAATAGAGATAGGCGAAGATCCCACACGCGAAGGCCTACGGGACACGCCACAGCGCATAGCCAAAATGTACAGGGAAATATTCGGCGGATACGAGAGTGAATCGCAGCTTGCAGTACAGTTTTCAGAGGATTCAGATACGGTAATAGTCCAAAATATTGAATTTTACTCAATGTGTGAACACCACATGCTTCCGTTTTTTGGCAAAATACACATAGCATATTCGCCAAATGGGCGCGTATTTGGTGTCTCAAAATTAATCCGTCTAGTGGAAAAATACTCTAAAAGGCTGCAGATTCAGGAACGTCTTACAAAAAACATTGCAGACGACTTGTATTCACAAGAAGTAAAAGGCGTGGCAGTTATAGCACAGGCTGAACATTTGTGCATGAAGATGCGGGGAGTTCGCAGCAGTGCGGAGATGACATCTAGCGCATTTCGTGGCATATTTGCAAAACAGGTGGAAAAAGACAGCATTATCACAATGATTCACAATACCGTAAAGGGGGTTAATCTGAAGTGATTTACCAAATGTTAATTATGTGTACTAGAGGTGTTGTCGCATGACCGCCCATGATAACATTAGTGTACCAAGCGAATCCTGGCCAAACTGGATTTGGTATGCCATAGAATTTGCCCTAGTCTTTATAGCTTCAATGGTAATTGCCCAGCAGATATCTGATGCCATCTTGTATAACGTGGCGGCCGCATTGGGCTACGGAGATGCGCTAGAATCCTGGCAGGGCGTCACTGTAATGACAAGCGCTTTTCAGGACATACCGATGGACGTACAGGGTAAAATTGCGGCAACCTCCAACTGGATCTTTTACATTATATTTGCCGGTTTTTTTGGCATTTGGTATATGGGTCTGCGCAGAATTGTTCTAAAAAAGAAAACCCTTGCTTAGAGAAGATATGATGTTTTGTCCGGTATGTGAGCGCGCATGAACGCTTTTTTGCGGTTGTTGCAGGATTCACATTTTCCACAGTGGAGTTTTTTATTCACATAACAGCTCCATGTCTCAAAGAGCGTACCTCCAAGTTTCTTGTACCCCACTTTTAACAAATCACTCTTTGAGAGTGAATCTGCATACGGACTCCAGATTTTGATTTTTTTACGCAAGCCTGACTCTATGCCGTCTTTTTCACCCACGTTGAACGTATCTGCAAGTTTTTTGGCAAATGCTGGTCTGCAGTCCGGATAATCAATGTCGCCTGTATGCGCGCCGTATCCTACCAGCTGCGCTCCCAGCGTATATGCCCATGCGGTGGCAATCGATAAAAAGACAGCATTACGTATGGGCACCACTATGGAATAATCGAATTTATCTGGAACATCCCGTTTGGGATCGGTTAGGACATCATCCCCGTAGAGATCTTTCATAAAACCAATGTCTACAATTTTGTGTTTTTTCATTCCCAGATGCCGTGCAAGTTTTTTTGCAACAACCACCTCACGTTTTGCACGCTGGCCATAGGAGAATGTTATTCCATATACATCGTATTTGTCTGCAAGCATGATTGCAGCACAGACTGAATCTGCACCGCCACTGTACACGAGTACTGCCTTTTTCTTCAACGTTTTTGTGAGCCCCTTTTACGTATGGCGCCGGCGCTAGGTCTGCATATAAGGGCGGTACATTTGGTTTTAGCCGAATGGAATCCTTTTTCCATGGCACTGCAAATTTCTTCCAGATTGGCATCTGATGATGAGAATGCAATGACTGACGGACCGGCACCGCTTATGGTAAATCCGTTTGCACCAGCTGCCATGGCATTTTTTTTAATCCGATCAAAACCGGGAATTGCAAATTTTCTTGCCGGTTCTACAATTACGTCGTTTACTGACTCACCTACCACCTGTGAATCTTTTACGGCAAAAGCGGCGGCCATGGATGCTGCACTTGAAATGTTTTCTATACAGTCGGCAAATGGGACTTTTTTTGGCAGCACGCTGCGCAAAACTTTGGTTTTTTTCTTTGGCACGTCAATATGGGGAATTGCTACGCACAGGACAAGATCCTTGGGCGGCTCTATCCTCATTATTCGAAGCGGTTTGTCCCGAATGATTACAAATCCGCCCAGTACAGATGCTGCCACGTTGTCATAATGTATTGTACCGGCACTTGCGATCTCCCCTTGGCCTGCATGTCTGACCAGCGTATCAGAACTCAGGTTTAGCTTGAAAAGCCTGTCAAATGCAACTGCAGCAGCTGCAGCTGAGGCTGCACTGCTTCCCATACCGAATCCGGCAGGCACTCCTTTTTTGATGATTATCTCGATTCCCTGCTTTATACCGTATTCTGTTGCCATTTTCTTTGCCACAATTCCGGCCGTATTTTGCAGAACATTTGATGGTGTTCCATCCGAATTGGTTATCCGTATACCCTTGCCTTTTTTTGTCATAGTCACGCTGTCGTAAAAGGCATCCAAACCAAGTCCAAAAACATCAAATCCAGAACCCAAATTGGCAGTAGATGAGGGCGCCTTTGCAGTAGATGAGAGTGCCATCAGCTCTCAATCTCCTCACCTAAACTGATGATTCTGCCCAAAGCCATCTCTAGATTTACCATTCCCTCTCCTGTGACACTAGATATGGGAATGAGTCCCTGTGAGAATCCCCCCTGATTGAGTCCCCGAAGTATGTTTGTTATGAGCGAATATGATTCTCCGTCGGTGCTAGAAGCTATTGCATTCTCCAGTGCCGGTAAATTTGAAGACCATTTTATAATTTCACCAACCATGTCCACAATCAAATCCTGTTTGCTAAGCAAGTTTATCATTGGCAGTCCAAGTCGCAGCCGAATTGAAGTTGCCAGCATTGATATGGAAACAAAATTTGACGGATTGGTAATCAATTTACCATCATACATAAAAATTCCAACTTTTTCTTCGGCAATAAGATTTTCCGTAATGTAAGGTCCGCTGTCCCTGTATGCAAAAAGCTCTATCTGACCTGGCGTATCTACTATGAGATAATCAGGATTAATTGTGTCCACCTCGTTTTGTATGAGATCCAGCTTTGATGCCATAATATCACTTGCCATTATTAGAGCGCCGTTTGGACCAAGCTTGTGTCTTCTCATCAGGGCAACCACGTCTATGTAATCACGAATGTCCACATCAGGATCATACGGCGTATCTTCGATTCCAGGATCCAAATTTAGAGCCGCTGCAAAAGATCCGCTTTTTGTATAATGCTCTTTGATCCTTGTGACCAATGTTGACTTGCCAGATCCTGCCGTGCCAGCGATAAAAATAGCCTTCAACCCTCCTAAACGCCCATTGCTTGTATTTTAACAGGGCGGCTCGTACGAGGGGATCTGTATTCTAGGCTTTAGCTTTTATTTGTAAAGGGGGACATGAGATCATGAACTGGAGACTAGTGGTAATACCTGTCACACTCGTGCCCATACTGGCAATAGCCATACAATTTGACATAGGCATTGATGATATTCTTGCAGTGGGTCTTTGGCCGTTCATTGGGGCAGTGGGTCTCCTAGTGGCAAAGCTTGCCCTGCAGGGAATAAAATTTGCCTACATTGCCCGCACTTATATCGGAAAATCATTTGACAGCATCAAAATGCTGACGGGGGTGCGTATGGGTAGCGAATTTATAAAATTTACAACCCCCATGTTCGTAGGAGCAGAACTTGTGGTAATTTATTATCTGCACAAGAAAAAAGTAAAAACATCACAGGCCATGTGGGTTGCAATTTTGGATATTGTAACTGAAGTATTTGCAGCTGGAATATTGTCAGTTCTTGCAGGAATTATTGCACTGGTAAATGGCGCATATGTGATATCTGCCTTAGTGCTTGGAACTAGCATACCAATAACTGTACTGTGGGTGGTACTCTTCTTTTTATCATCAAAACGCACGTTCCAAACTCCCAAAGTTGTTGAACATCTTTTGGTTAAAATCTCCAAAAAGCAGGGAACAAGCACGGTAAAAATGGCAAATAACTGGATGAGCGAGATATGTGTAATGAGCCGGAATAACATGCATACGGCAAAGGCAAAAAAAACATTTCTAGTATCGCTTGCTGCATCAATTGTTGCATGGATCTTGTACGGCATTTCATTTCTGATAATTACGCTTGGAACCGGATATGTGGTTGGCACATTTGATTCAATAATGGCAGTAATGGGTGCAAATGCAATAGGAAATCTGCCAATTACGGTGGGAGGCTCAGGTCTTGCAGAATTTGGAATTGTAGCATATCTTACAAACGCGGACATATTCAATTTGGAAGTCACTGGACATTCGGATATTTGGAAGTCGGTAATCGGCTGGCGTGTTGCCACATACTATATCCCCATAGCCATAACATGGTTTTTGCTTGTAAAACTGGCACTTTCAAAGTACAAAGATAAGACAAACGGAGCCACATCGGATTTATCTGAAAATAAAATGCCAAAATATTAACTATTTTCCGAATTTTATGTAACAAATCCATTTAATTATATGTTAAATTACATATATTATATGAAAAAAGTAGTAAAAAAGCACGAAATGTGTCCAGTCTGCAAAACTGTGTCATTAAAACCAATGTACTATAAAATGATGATTAACCATAAACTATGGTGGATGCAGAAAGATATACTAGTGTGCCCTACAGAATACTGTACTGTCATAGCAACCCATACAAACAACCGCATACTGTACTTGGCTCCATTGCCTAATTCTGACCCAAAATCAGCCAGTAATCTTGACGCCGTTTTGCGTATACAAAACTATCCACTTACGTAATAGCCGTACATGTAATGCGAATACATAAAATCTACCACGAGTAGAATTTTATGGTGCATGATGGCTGCAAGAAAGGTAACAGTAAAACGTAAAACCGGCGAAACAACCGTAGAAGTATCCGTAAATCTTGACGGTTCAGGCAAGGTTTCAGCGTCAACTGGAATCAGTTTTGTCGATCACATGATAGTTTCATTTGCAAAACACTCTCTAATGGATCTAAAGATAAAAGCGGTCTCAAAAGACGGCATAGAGCACCATTTGGTCGAAGATGCGGCAATTACAATAGGATCTTCAATCGACAAGGCACTTGGCAACAGATCCGGCATTACACGGTTTGGACACGCTTCAGTACCAATGGATGAGGCACTGGCAGAAGCTTCCGTAGATCTGGTTCGCCGGCAGTATTCTGTTCTTTCATTGTCATTAAAACGATCCAGCATTGAAAAAGTTTCAAAAGAAGATCTCGAACATTTTTTCCAATCGCTTTTGACAAACATGAACAGCTGCATACACGTGATCGTAAAGAACGGTCAGAACGATCACCACAAAGTAGAAGCTGCCATAAAATCCCTTGCAGTAGCACTACGTCAGGCCATGTCCGCGGATCCAAAACAAAAAGGAATTCCAAGTACAAAAGGCAAGATGGTGGATTAATTGCCACGTGTGGCGATATTTGATTATGGCGCAGGTAACATATTCAGTTTAAAAAACGCCCTAGAGAGGAGCGGCGCGGAAGTAAAAATAATACATGATCTAAATGATGCAAAAAAATCGTCCGGTCTTTTACTTCCGGGAGTGGGAAATTTTGATCCTGCGATGAAAAACATACGCGGAGATTCGAATGTTCCATTTCAGGAGAGTATCGGAGAATCCGTCCCGGTGCTGGGAATTTGTCTTGGTATGGAGATGTATTTTGAGCAGAGTCAGGAAGGAAAAGAGCCCGGATTCGCCGCAATCAAAGGTGACGTGGTTTTGCTGCCGGATACAATAAAAGTGCCGCACATGGGATGGAACAATCTGGAGATACAGGGAGATTCAAAACTTTTGGCGGGAATAAAGGATGAAAAAATTTGGGCGTATTTTGTGCACTCGTATAGGGTAAATCCTAAAGATCCTAAAATCATAAAGGCAACGGCGGATTACGGAACACAGGTGCCGGCAATCGTGGAATCAGGCTCGCTGTATGGAACCCAGTTTCATCCGGAAAAATCAGGTAAAACGGGAAAACATATGCTTGAAAATTTTCTGCAGGAGTGTCAAAAATGAAAGCGATAGCCGCAGTTGACATAATGGACGGCAAAGTTGTGCGACTGCTGCGAGGCAATCCAAACGAATCCACCATATATGGGGATGACCCTGTAGCAATGGCAAAACGGTGGGCCAAAGAAGGGGCGCACATGTTGCACATAGTGGATTTGGATGCAACGCTTGCACGCGGCTCAAATCTGAATATAATCCGGGAGATTGCACTAGCAGTGGACGTGCCGGTGCAGATTGCAGGAGGTTTGCGTAACACCGAAATTATCAACAACGTTGCATCGTGTGCCGATTCACTCGTACTTGGTACACTTGCATTCAAGGACAAACCCGCTCTGCGCGAGGCATACGCCAAATATGGATCAAATCGTCTGACAATATCCGTAGATCACCGTGATGGAATCATCATGATAAACGGCTGGCAGTCTAGCACCGGAATAAGGCTGCTAAACGGTGTGAAAGAATTTATGCAAATGGGATTTACCAATTTTCTCTTAACAAATGTCTCCTGTGACGGTACTTTGGAAGGTCCTGACATCAAAGGTTTGCGCGATGTGGTTGCTACAGGCGCTAAAACCATAGCAAGCGGTGGAATATCCGGAATAGAAGATGTACGGCTTGTAAAAGAATGCGGAGCCTCTGCTGTAATGCTGGGCAAAGCACTATACGAAAACAGGATTACCGTGAGAGAGGCCCTGGCAGAATGCTGACAAAGAGGATCATACCGTGTCTGGACGTATCTAATGGACGCGTCGTAAAGGGATTAAACTTTGAATCATTGCGCGATGCAGGCGATCCGGTCGAGCTTGCAAAAAAATACAGCGACGATGGGGCAGATGAGCTTGTCTTTTTGGACATAACTGCCTCAGAGCAGGGCAGAGAAACGCTAAAGAGTCTTGTACAGAATATTGCAAAAGTAATAGACATACCGTTTACCGTGGGCGGCGGAGTCAGCCAAGTCCGGCATGCGCGCGACATACTTTTCTCAGGAGCTGACAAAGTGGGAGTTAATACAGGAGCTGTGAAAAACCCCCACCTGCTTACGGAATTAATGGAGATATTTGGCAGACAGTGCATAGTTGTCGCAATCGATGCAAAACGCAACTATACAGATTCCAAAAGTGCTGCAACTTTTGAGCAAGACGGGAAAACTTTTTGGTACGAAGTTTTTATGTATGGCGGCAAAAAATCTACCGGCATCGATGCCATAACCTGGGCAAAAAAAGCCGCCATGATGGGTGCAGGGGAGATACTGTTAACAAGCATTGATGCTGACGGAACAAAAAACGGATATGAAATCACCCTGACAAAAGCCGTTTCTGAATCAGTTTCCATCCCCGTCATCGCTTCAGGAGGCTGCGGCACTTTGCAGCATATGGCAGACGTACTGCAAAATTCTGGCGCGGATGCGGCCTTGGCAGCGTCAATCTTTCATTATGATTCATACGGTCTGCGTGCGGCAAAACAGTTTCTAAAAGATCAGGGCATATCCATAAGACCCGTATACGATAAAATGTTATAACGGATAATTGTCTGTTTTTTGTATGGAAAAAAAAGTCGGAGAGATTGATTTTAAAAAAAGCGGCGGCATTGTACCGGTAATAGTGCAGGATGCTGACACACTCAAAGTTCTCACTCTAGCATATGCCAACAAGGAGGCATTGGATCTTGCCAAAAAAACCGGCAATTCCTGGTTTTGGAGCAGATCTAGAAACAAACTGTGGATGAAGGGTGAGGAATCCGGCAACACTCAGAAAATAAAAGAGATACTCGTGGACTGTGATTTTGATGCCCTAGTATATCTGGTAAAACCGTCCGGTCCTGCCTGTCATACGGGTCAGGGTACGTGTTTTCACAATACGCTCCGATAAAGGATAATACAAGACCTCGACTGTAAATTCCTTGATGGAAGGGGAACGATCCAGACTTGCAAACCTAATTGAAAAGCACGCAATCTCGTATTCAAACGAGCCTTTTACGCTTGCTTCTGGGGCCAAATCAAATTTTTACTTTGATCTGCGCCAGGTAAGCGGAGATGCAGAAGGCATAACTGCAATAGCACATCTTATGTACAAAATGATCTCCAAGATCGGCGGAATAAAATCAGTCGGCGGTCTTGAATCCGGCTCAATATCACTTGCCGCGGCAATTTCACAGTACAGCTATGCGGAAAATCCCTCCTTACCTCTGACGTCATTTTACGTGCGCAAACAGGCAAAATCACACGGCGCAAAAAAACGCATAGAGGGCAGACCGCAGAGTCCTGTTGCCATTGTGGATGATGTAATAACCAGCGGCGGTTCTGCAGTGGAAGCTTTGAATGCGGTAAAATCCGAAGGATATGATTCAAAATGTCTCCTATCAATAGTATACAGGGGCGGAGAGGATCAAAAAACAAAGATCTCCGAGCATGGAAAATTTTTGTACATATTTGAGGAGAAATATTTTGTGGACAGATATGTCAAGAAACACCAATGATTTTACTAACAGACAACATTTAGATGTTTTTCAAACCCTTTTAGGATTTTATCTGTTACCTCAAAATACGCCGGTGGATACGTTTTGCTATCCCCTATTACCACCTTCCATTTTCCCACAAGCTCTTCAGGAGTGCAGATTTTTCTGTGTTTGACAGTATCAGGTGTAAAGTAAAAGTTGAAATCCGATACCAAGGATCCGTCGTACTGTTTTGTCATGTATACCACATCCATGGGGGTGAAAATCATAATATTCCCTTTTTCATTTGCCTGTATACCGCGTACTTTGATGAAAATATTCTCGCCTAGAAGATATTTGTCACTATCAAACGTAACTGGTCCCTGAGGTATCGAGAGTACAGCTGCTGCTGCTATGCCTAGTGCCACAACAGTCCCTATCACCACTAGTGCCACAATTTTTCCATTCATGCGTATAGCGATTTTACGCATATTTTGGTTATATCCATATCGTTATAATATAACACTAAATATCATACATGAATAAATTAAGTATTACTTAACTTGATATTAGGATCTTTGATATGTGGATTTTAGAGATTTGAACAGTTGGCAAAGAGTATAACATTGCAATGCAGGGAATGTAAAAAAGAGTATAAGCCGGAATTTCGTTACGTATGCGATGAATGCTTTGGTCCACTTGACGTAAAGTATTCGCAAATCCGTATAGATCGGGATCATTTTGCCGGCAGGGAACAGACTTACTGGAGATACCACGAACTTTTACCCATACTTGAGAAATCAAACATTGTAAGTATTAGTGCGGGTATGACTCCTCTTGTACACGCCAAAAAACTTGGAGCCAAACTGGGACTTGATAATCTGTACATCAAAAATGATTCGGTAAATCCCACATTTTCATTCAAAGACCGGCCTGCCGGGGTGGCAGTCTCCAAAGCAGTGGAGTTTGGACTCTCATCGGTGGGATGCGCATCAACTGGTAACTTGGCATCTGCTACTGCCGCACACGCAGCCAAAGCCGGATTGCCATGTCACATATTTGCACCAGCAGACATTGAGCGCGTAAAGATTACACAGGCTCTCTCGTATGGCGCAGAATATCATGCGATAAACGGCACATATGATGATGCAAACCGCATGGCGGCAACAGCCGGAGACCGCCACGGAATCGGCATAGTAAACATCAACATGCGATCCTACTATGTGGAAGGATCAAAGACACTTGCATATGAGGCAGCTGAACAGCTTGGATGGAAAGTTCCGGATCATCTGATAGTGCCGGTAGGCAGCGGCGCAATGCTTAACGCCATATGCAAAGGATTTGAAGAGCTGGAATCTGCCTCTCTTTTGAAAAAGGTTGAAAATATGCACGTTACTGCAGCACAGCCGCACGGATGCGCGCCCATAGTTGACGCATACAAAAACAAGACCGAGGTAAAGCCTGTTGAAAAACCAAATACTGTTGCAAAAAGTCTGGCCATAGGAGATCCGGGCGACGGCAAGTACGTCCTGCAGCGAATTCAACAGTACAACGGCCATGCAGCTGAAACCACCGACACTGAGATCCTAGATGCCATACTGACTCTTGCAAAAACCGAAGGAATATTTACAGAACCTGCAGGAGGCGTTTCCGTTTCAGTACTTCAAAAAATGGCCGAAGAAAACCTCATAGACCGCACGGAAACTGTAGTATGCTATGTTACAGGCAATGGTCTTAAATCTACAGAACCGCTAATGGATATTTTACCCGTACCACAGACTATAAACGCAGACGATGAAAAAATACTGGCAGTGATAAAATAAATGACAAAGATCACATTTACAATTCCGTCCGTGCTAAATTCCGGAGGGGGTGAAAAAAAACTCGAATTGGAAGTATTGGATTTAACTGACGCGTTCGCCCAAATCTGCAAAATCATGGGAGAGGACTTTGAACGCCGGGTTATGGAATCTCCGAAAACTCCTCGCTCTCTGATCAACGTGTACATAAATGGAAAAAATTCAAAGTTTGGAGACGGATTAAAATCCATACTGACCGACGGCGATGACGTATACGTACTTCCCGCAGTAGCGGGAGGCGAGGGAATGTCGGCAAAAGAAATGGACAGATATTCAAGGCAGATAATGCTAGAAGAGATAGGATACAATGGTCAGATAAAACTGCGCAATGCCCGTGTGTGCGTCATAGGAACCGGAGGTCTTGGACATCCGATAATCTCGCGTCTTACCGCAATGGGCATTGGAACGTTACGCATAATCGACCGCGATGTAATCGAGCTCTCCAACCTGCACAGACAGACACTCTTTGAAGAATCAGATGTGGGCAAGGTAAAAGTTGAAGCTGTGGCCAACAAACTGAAAAAAATGAATTCTGAGTGCAACATTGAAGCTTTCCCGATATCGATAAATGATCATACCGCGCTTGAAGTAATCAAGGACTGCGACGTGGTAATTGACGCACTAGACAGCGTCAACGCCAGATATTCGCTGAATAGGGCATGTTCCAAACAAAAGATACCGTTTGTTACAGGCGCAGCTGTTGGAATATCCGGACAGGTATTTACCGTAATGCCCGATGAATCAGCATGTTATCATTGCATGTTTCCGGCACTAGATGAGGATTCAATGCCCACATGCTCAATAGAGGGTGTGCACCCGCCGATACTCTCCATCATCGGAGCAATCCAGGTAACTGAAGCGGTCAAAATTATTTTGGGCCAAAAACCTAGCCTCTCTAATCGCATATTGCACGTGGATTTGGAAAATCTAGATTTTTCATTTACACGTACGTTCTGTCAGGAAGAATGTCCCGTATGCGGCAGCGGCAAAGAGAACGTATCGCCAACAACAGAGATGATGATAGAGGAGATGTGCGGACGCAACCGCGGAAAACGCACGTTTTCACTTACGCCTCCAGAGATGTTTGCACTTGATGTTTCAAAAGTAAGCCAGACTGCGGTTTCGAAAGGATTTCAGGTGGAAAATCAGGGAAACATGGGACTCTCATTGCGTACCGATGAGGTATCTGTCAGCTTTATGAACCGCGGTTCGGCCGTAATAGTGGGCGCAAAGGACAAAGACGGAGCCGTCAAACTGTACCGTGATCTACTTGGACTTGTGCAATAGATCTGTAAACTGTACTGCATTGCTGATACGTACAGTATTCTTTTTTTCCGCAATGGCAGCTTTTTTGGGCTTGTTTATTATCATATCCGAATTTCAAGTGGATACTGAAAATGCCAACAAACTAGTCAAAGAGTTTGGTCAGATGGTGGACGGACTAGACGGGGACGGAATATTTGCACACAATGTATTTTTGGCATTATTGATGTTCATACCAGGCTTTGGCGCCGTTTGGGGAATGATATCTGCATCCGCCACCGGTTATGCCTTTGCATCAATTTTGCAGCTGAATCCTGATCTTCCATTTACATCGTTTGAAATATTTTTCACCTCGTTTGGTATTTTGGAGCTGGTCGCATATTCTATTGCAATTTCACGCAGCGCCCTGTTGGTAAAAACACTAGTTAAAAAATCCAATTTAAAAAAAGATGCACTGTATACTGCCGTTGAAATCTGCATAATGATCGCAATCCTGTATATTGCCGGACACATCGAATACGACATAATTAAAGAAATCTAAGAGGCGTCATCTTTTTTCATATGGTGCAAAATGGCTTTAATTTCTGTTGCCATATCATCGGAATTTTTTGCAAGATCCAATCTTTCAGGAATGCCAAGTTTAAAATTTTGATCCTCCATCTCTATCCTCCTCTTTTCAACACAGTCCACATGATCTTTGCCTGTTCCTGATATTTTACCACATAGAGAACAGTTCATGCATTCTGATGTTAATACCACAATTTAATAATTTCATTATGGGCGTTTATGCAAGGGGCCGTCGTCTAGATTGGCTATGATGCTAGCCTGGGGTGCTAGAGGTCGCAGGTTCAAATCCTGCCGGTCCCACCATCTTTTATCTCTGGCATTCCCAAAGATACCACGTGGCGGCGGTACGATACGGCCTCCATTTTTCGGCAATCTCTAGTACGCGTTTTTCACTGGGCATCTCGGAGAGCGAATACAGAATTTTTACCCCTTTTCTGACTCCAAGGTCACCTGCCGGCATAATATCTTCTCTTCCAAGCGTAAACATGAGAAACATCTCAGCAGTCCACCGTCCTATGCCATCCTGTGCGCAGAGCACTTCTATGACTTTTTCATCCGGCAGCTTTGAGAGACTGGCAAGACGAAGCTGGTTGGAGGCTATGTTTTTTGAAAGATTTTTGATGTACCGTATCTTCATGTCGGAGAGACCGCAGGTTTTTAATTTTTTGTAAGAGGATGCTGCAACATTTGCCGGTTTTGGAATCTGGCAGGACGGTACGCTTCACAAAACCGACGCGTTATTGATCTTGCAGCACTGCCGGATATTTGCTGCGTGATAATGGCCTTTACCAAAGATTCAAACTTTCCACGTCTTGTTTTTATCGCGTGCGGTCCTAGAGAATTTACAATTTTGGTCATTTTTTTATCTTTACGCAGATGCGCTTCCGCTTTTGCCATATTACAGTCTCATCACGCAAAGTAGTTCTTCAAAAGTGTCTCTTCCGGGGTTTTCTTTGTAGCATCTTAAAGCTGAAATAAGCGCTGATTTTCTTGGCACTTTGCGTACTTTGCCAAGCATTTTTGCAGTATAAGATCCAATGAATAGACTTTGCGAGGCAGAAGTCACGTTTGAAACCCTTCTTTTTTTACTAGCTCCCTCAAAATCTATCAGTGTCGTATGTTTTCCTATTATTGCATGCTTTGAGATTCTGCTCAGCTCGCCGTGATCCAACCCTCCGGCATCCAATTTGTAACAGTCCTCTAGTACCGTGCAAAGTGTCTCATTTCTTTTATCTAGCGCACCGTCCTTGGCCCATTTCCCTATGGTCTGCCCCTGCAAATACTCCATCACGACAAAATTTCTGCTGTATACCATAATCTTTGGACCCACACCTAGAGCGTTTGCCGCATTCAGCATTTTTGCCTCAGAAATCAGGGTGGATCGCTTAGAGTCGGTACGTCTAATCTTGAGAACCGCGGTTTTTTTCTCATATCTTGCAAGAACGGCCACTCCAGAATACCCTTTACCTAAAACATCCAACATGCCAAGACGTACAGGCCCCCAAAACGCCACCGAAACAACCCCAATCTTTTCCAATTCGGTTATTCTTGATTTGATACGGCGCGCCGTAGGACGTGGATATGCCAACACCGCATTATACGGATTGGATGAGAGACTGTTAATCGGCAGAAAATATCTTCTCATCTACAGATACAATCTCCCGTAACGCATTTCCTGCCAAACCATTGAACAACTTTGAACCTGCGGCAATAGTAAATCCGTCTCTTATCTCATTATGCAAACCTTTTGGCACGCCGGATTTTACAAGATCTGATTTTAAAATCTTTCTTAGAAATTCCACAGCGTTACTAGTATCCCTTTTCTCCAAAATACGTACATCTCCCTCCAAATCAACCCACATTGAAAGTGACTTTTTCATATTTTTTGCGACAAATGCGGCAACATCATTTTTGCTGAAAAATGTTGGTCCCTTTCTTGTACGCATTTCTGATATGGATGTGGATTCTAAAATAAAATACAGCAGTGCCCCGTGTTTTTTATCATAATCTGAGGATGCACCGCATCGTACAACCACAAATCCGTTTCCCTCCATCTGTAATGCCAAAGCCGATGCCGCCCGTTTTAGCTGACCCCATACGGTATCTGATGGCCTATCTCCGCATCTGAATTTTATCATTATGCAGTTTTTCAGCCCTTCTGCTTTTACTGGAGTATTTCTTAGCTTAAAGAACGACGTGGACGGTTTTTCCAAAAACGTCCTGCAAAGAAGAACAAATTTGCCCATATTTTCAACTGAAACGGCAGCTGCTAAATTCCGTTTTGAGTCGACCGGATCCATGATAATTATTGGAGTATCAAATTTTTTAGTGGCGTTGCCAACTGTATGACCGCGTTTAACGCACGTCATTTCCCTGATCACTTTTTCAAAATTTCTATAATTGTATACTAGCACCTCTGCCACATACCCGCTCAATCCCTGTGTGGATATCTCAGCACCGTATATTCTAGCACAGCTCAAAAACTGTTTTAAAATTCTAACATCCGACTTCATAGATGCGGTAAGATTTTTTTTCATAAATTCCGTATGAAACGGCGATCTGTCGGCTGCGCTCTGCCATGCTCCTAGCTTGACTGCATAACATGGAACCACGTTGACTTTGGTGTCTTTGACCACCGCTTCCACGTACGGATGATCCGAATAACGCAGATATGGTTTGTATCCGGCAAGTGCTTTTTTACCGACATCTATTGTGATATTGGAAAATTTTTTCTCGGAAACTTTTGGATCAAATTTTACAAATATGTCAATGTCTGCGCTTTGAGGTAACCATGTGCCTTTGGGATACGAACCGCCAAACTCCACATCCTTGATCTCCACATACCCGTCAATCTCTTCTAAAACGCGTTTTAGAATTTTATTGGCAATGTCGGTTTTGTGTTTTTCTGCAGATTTTGAGGGCGTGACAAGCTTGCGGATTTCTAAGAGTACATGTTTCATTTTTTTGCATCCACCACTGCCAAATCTCCGTATGTGGGACCTGAACTGGAAAGCACACTGCTCTTCAGCTTTATCGCATCCACCTTTTGTATTCCAAATTCGGTATCTTCAAACCGTTTCAATACGCTCGCAGTATCACCGGCTTTGTTTTTAACCCTAAAAACCGTCAAATGCGGCTGAAATTTCCCTTTTTTTATAAAACCCAAAGGAACTAGAGCACTAGTTACCTTTGCGGCAAGCTCTTCAAGCATTAGTCCTCCGTGTCTGTCAGCACCTACCCAAATTACCATGCCATTCTTTGAGGCAAACATCCCCAATCCCCTGCATTGTATGTCAAATGCATTAAATTTCACGTTCCCAAGAGCCTCTGCAACATCGTTCACCTTTGACTCGTCCAGCTGACCCAAAAACATCAGCGTATAATGCATATTTTCCACTCGTACGGCACCTGCTAGACCGGAATCTTTTTGCATATTTGCTATGGTGCCACTTACCGCACCGTCGGTTATATCCACGGAAACAAAGATACGCATTGCAGTGCACACTCGTGTCTGCAATATAACGGGTTGCCAAAGCATATCGGTAGCTTCATAGATTGCGTAATTACAAGACTTGTGATGACTCCTAATCTAATAGTATGTCTGACTGGAATGCCAGGTGCTGGAAAATCAACCATTGCCAACGGACTCAAATTCCAGGGTTTTGACGTGGTAGTCATGGGGAATGCAGTAAGAAACGAGGCTGACAAAAGAAATCTTGAACACAACAGGGAAAATCTTGCATCTTTGATGGCCACACTGCGGGCTGATGATGGTCCTGCCGCAGTTGCTCATCTTGTGGAATCAAAAATTAGAAACGCCGCATCAAATACGGTCATAGTGGATGGAGTACGCTCTGATGATGAAATTACATTCTTTGAGACAATCTGTACCACAAAAATTCTTTCAGTACACGCATCAAAAGATATACGTTTTGGTTACATAACAAACAGGGGCAGATCCGACGATCCTCAGGACAAGTCAAAGTTTACCGAACGTGATGCAAAAGAAATCAACATAGGAATAAGCCGTTCAATAGCACTAGCTGATGAATCCATCTCTAACAACAACCTTACCATAGATGAACTTGTAAAAACCGCGCATAATGTTATAGACAGCTGGAAGCAGTGATATGAAAACACCTGAATTTGCATGCGGCACCAACACATATCTGAACAACGCTTCTGTTGCACCCATGCCCACTGAAAGCATAAAAGCGGTGGGTGAATTTTTAACCAAATATAGCCAAATGGGACCTGATTCTGCAGAATCCGAACCGTTTGTAACTGAAACATTGCAAGAAACCCGAAAGATAATTTCCGGCATAATCGGATGCCAGCCAGACGAGATAGTAATAACTCAAAGTACCACGGATGGAATAAATGCCGTGGCCGGAGGCTTGCCGCACAGAGACGGTGCCCATGTATTGATACGGGGAATGGAACACGAACACCACTCCAATTTTTATCCGTGGCTGCACCGTGCAAACGGCACACAGCAGAGTCTAAAGATTGACGAGAATGGATTCTTTGATATCGGTGATCTATTGGAGATTATCCGAACAAAAAAGATCGAACTAGTATCGTTTAGCCATGCACTGTACAATACGGGGGCAATACTTGCAGTTGAAGAAGTAGGTGAGATCCTAAACGCCGAAAACATACCGTTCTTTGTGGATGCTGCACAAAGCGTCGGATGCCTAGAGAACGTAGACGTCAAAAAGATTGGTTGCAGTTTTATGTCCTTTACCGGATCAAAGTGGCTTTGCGGTCCGATGGGAATTGGAATATTTTATTGCAGCCGCAGGGCATCTGAAACACTTGAACCTTTGGAAATAGGAGGGGAATCAGCTACTCTCTACAATGAAAAAGGCGTCACAAAGATTGCATTCAAAGAAATGCCTGAAAAATTTCAGGCAGGATTTCGTAATTATGCAGGAGCGGCAGGTTTTAACTGCTCTGCCCAAATTTTATCCGATTATGGTTTTGGAAATATCAGAAAAAGAACATTGCATTTGGCAAATTTGTTGCGTGAGGGATTATCTCCAGTACCTGGCGTCACGCTCTACGGACCTAAAGATGATAATCTGAGAACCGGCATTGTGCCATTTACCACAAAAACAGCTCCCGAGGATGCTGTTAAGAAACTTGCCAAACAAGGACTGGTATTGGCCGTACGGGAAATTGGAGAGAAAAAAATTATCCGGGCATCGCCGCACATTTTTAACACGGAATCGCAAATGGAAGATGTATTGCAGGCTATAAAATTACTGTAGATCGTCTTGTTCTTCTATGACCATCATGGTCAGGGTTGATTGGACCATGCTAATTTTTCTGATATGATTTGTAATTATATTCCGTACCGTTTGGCCATCATCAGCGGTTATTTTTATGACAATATCGTATATTCCGTATACTCCCTGTATTTCATATTTTATTGTGCTTTCTGGATCGAGTATTTGTTTTGCTTCATTTATGATTGACGTATCAGATCCAAGCTCAGAATTGATCAAAACGAATGCTGTTACCACGTATAGTGTATGTATAGCATATTATTTAACTATTGGCTAGTTGGCCTAATTTGTAAAATTAAGTTTTTCTGTAATGGTTGAAATTACCGTGCGGTTTGGTAAATACGTGGGAATTGCGGATCTTACAATGACTGTTTCATCCAACATGGATGCATTTCCAGGATCGCCGTCCCCACAGTTTATTCGATGGGCAGACATGAAAAAAGATGGATACAATATGGAACTTGTCTTTATGAGCTCACATACGGGCACACACATGGATGCTCCACTTCATTTCAGCAAAAACGGTGCGTCCATTGATGCAATATCGCCATCCAGACTAATTTGTGACGCCTCGGTGATACGGGTAAAATCAAAGGCAAACAGCGTAATTAAAAAACGCGATATTGTAACCTTTGAATCAAAATACGGCACACTTGCATCGGAACAAGCTGTGATATTTGCAACCGATTGGTCAACGAAAATAGGACACAGGCAGGGATATTTTGAACGTAATCCTGGCATCTCCAAGGATGCTGCCGCCCATCTGATTCTACGTAAAGTCTCCATTGTGGGCATAGATTCTCCAAGCATTGATGTTGGAAATGCGCACTCGTATCCTGCACACCGTCTACTCTGCGGGGCAGCAATTCCAATAGTGGAAAATCTTGTAAATCTTGATAGCATAATGGATGCAAAATTTGTCCTTGTTGTCATGCCGATAAAACTGCGTGGTGCAACCGGTTCACCCGTACGGGCAATGGCATTGTGGGGCCCTGATGCTCTGCACAAATCCTAAAAATACCCCAGTGCATGTAAAACATATTGTGAGCAAAGCAGGAGATATTTACCGTAAAATACATGGAAGGATTACAAAAAGACCCACTAATTTTTCCTGGATTATAGACGGTAAACTTGCTGGTACCGGAAGACCGATGACAAGAGATGAGTTTGATTGGCTCATAGAACAGGGAATCGGTTCTGTAATAACCATGACCGAAGAACCACTTGAAAAATCGTGGATTGAAGGAATTGACTGTTTGCATCTTCCAACACCGGATCTGGAACCTCCTTCGTTTGAGTCGATGGATAAAGCGGTGGATTTTATTCACAAACGCATTTTGGATGCACCTGGAAATTCCGTGGCAGTACACTGTCAGGCAGGTCTTGGTAGGGCAGGAAGCATACTTGCATGTTATATGATATGCCACATGGATCATACGGCAGAACACGCCATAAAACGTATCAGGAAAGAGAGACCAGGTTCCATCCAGTCTGAATCACAGGAAAATGCTCTCTATATGTATGAAAAACGTGTACGTGCCGGCTAGGTTTCCAGCACAACTGCTTCCAGTTTGCCGTCTTTGATGGTAATTTTAATTCTTGATCCGTTTTTAAAAGCCATGTTCAGCTCTGACCCAGTATCCTCGACTTTTACCAAATCCTGCATCTTTATACTGTTATATTTTTCCATCCAAGTCTACTCCGGTATTGAGACTGTATCTATTTTTCCATCAGTCACTTTTATGAAAAGAAATCTGTTGTCCTTGAAGATAACGGTTATGCCGCCCTCTTTGTCAGGCTCTTCCACTTCCAAAACCGGTTGACCCAACAATCCGTCATATTTTGCCATTACCGTACATGAAACAAACCCGTTTATATCCTAATTGATTTATTCGACCGTAATTTTGTAGTTTTTCGAGCTGTTATCGACCTTGCCCGTGTCCGTATAGTCGTGTTTGTTCCACGATGCGTACACTTCTGCACTTATCTGATGATCGCCAGCTCCAAGCTCGGAAGCTTTTACATGAATTGTCTCCTCAAAATCAAATAATTCCTGTTGTACTTCTTCCTGGCTGAGTTTTATATGGGGTGTAAAATTTTTGGCCACCTGCACCCACACTCTTTTCGCTTTCATAGGATTTGTAAGCTTTGGGTTTCTAGTCCAAAATATTGATGCTTTTCTGTATGTATCTACTTCGCCTATGACACGTTTTTTAATTCCCCCGGATCGCACCTTTATGCCGTATTTCATTTTGAACACATTATCATTTTTGTTGTAGGCTTTGGTCCAGTTTTCTTCATTAAAGGCGTCTCTGATGTTTCCTGTGATGGAAAAACTTACCACCACGGGTATCGTATTATTTGCGGAAAATCTCTTTGCTCCGCATGAAAGCATTATCTCTAGAATGCTATTTTTACCCATAATGCCTGTATTGATTTATATCTATATGTGCTTTTTTAGCTTACATGCTAGCGCAGATAATGTCAAAGTCTAAAAAAGAGATCAACTATTCGTTAAAAGAATCGGACATTGGAATATTGTATATCGTACAACATGAGATGTTAAAGCGTTCAGCGGTGGATTTCTCTGGCGTAATTATGAAACATCCGCTTACAGGTGAGTGCTGGATGCGCGTAAACGCAAAACAGGCACCCGTAAACGAAATAATTTCGGCTACAGACACTGCAATTGGCATTGCCGAAGATTTAAAAAAATTATTTAATGACAAGATCAAGGCAAAATAGATGAAATTTTGCCCCAAATGTGACATTCGTCTCAAAAAAAGCATCTCTGGTTACACATGTACGTCCTGCGGTCATGCGGAAAATTCCTCCAATACTATAAAACAAGAAGAAAAATCAACAGTTTCTGACTTTACCGTTTTGGAACAGGATGAAGGAAAAGAAGCCCTGCCAACGATAAAAATAGAATGTGGAAAATGCGGTCATGACCAGGCAGTATGGTGGATGTTGCAGACACGCAGCGCTGATGAACCAAGCACTCAGTTTTACAGATGTATAAAATGTACCCACACATGGCGTAATTATTCCTAAACGAATATCCAATACATTATTTAGAGTGCAATAATTTCACGTTTGTATGGTACTGTCCGCCAAAATCAGCGGTTCTGATGATCTTAAGGCAATAATTTCTGCAATTTCCACGGTGGTGGAGGAAGCTACGTTTGTGGCAAATTCAGAGGGCATTACATTCCGTGGAATGGATCCGTCCCATGTGGCATTAATTGACATATCGTGGCCAAATTCGGCGTTTGAAAAATACGAGTGCGACAGCGACTTGAAATTCGGCGTGCGCATTGATGAGATATCAAAGATCATTAAAAGGGCAGAAAAAAAAGACACAATCCTGATAAGCATATCCGAAGACAATATGCTGCTTGTTACGATTGGAAAAAACAAAAAATACAAGATCAGGCTTGTGGAAGGCACAGCGGCTGAAACACCCCTGCCAAAAATTCCATATGATGCAAAAATTGATCTCGTTCCAGGCGCTCTTGACAAAATACTCGGGGACATACAGGTAATTTCTGAATATATGACGATAAAGGCATCAAAAACATCCGCCGTTTTTTCAGGCAAAGGCGACTCTGGAGAGGCCCTAATCGAGATGGAAAAAGATGGTGAAATAATAAAATCCATAGAGGCAAAATCCGACAGCAAGGCAACCTATAGTTTGGAATATCTCTCACCGGTGGTAAAGGCGGTAGGAACCACAGCTGGCAGCGTATCGTGTGAATTTTCAAATGAAAAACCCCTGAGAATCGAATTCAAAATAGCGGGAATAGCACGAATTCACTTTTATCTTGCCCCAAGGGTGGAAACTTGAGGCTAGTTGTAAAATACGGCGGCTCGACAATTCAAACTCCAAAAAAAATCAAAATTGCTGCTAAACAAGCATCAGACGAAGTCAAAAACAACCAGATGATTATAGTATGTTCTGCAATAGGCGATACAACCGATCTTTTGCTGAAAATATCACAATACGTGCGCAAAAATGACGTCAATGGAGCCAAAACTTTAGCCGCACGCATAATAAATTCGCATAAAAAAATAGCGCAACAGACAATCTCAAAAACTGCTGGAAGAAAAAAACTGCTTGATTCGCTTGCCGAAGATTTTGCAGAATTTCTAGCGCTAGTGGACGGAATAACGCTGCTACACGAGATCACCACGCGTTCACTTGATTATTTGATATCCTTTGGGGAGAGATTCTCATCCAAAATTTTTTCACAGGCAATGGCGGATCTTGGAAGAAAAACACAGTCCATGACCGGCAAGGAAGCGGGAATAATAACTGACTCAAACTATGGCAACTGCCAGCCGTTGATGAATACAACGCGCCTAAAGGTTTCCAAGAACATCGAGTCACTTGTCTCAAAAAAAATTATTCCGGTAATAGGGGGATTCTCCGGAGAAGATCAACACGGGCATATTACGACTTTGGGACGCGGCGGCTCTGATTATACTGCATCAATAATAGCTTCCTGCGTAAAGGCTGATGAGGTTTGGCTGATGGGGGACGTAGACGGCATGATGACTGCTGATCCTTCCATGGTTGGGGGTGCAAAAACAATACACGAAGTTTCGTATTCTGAGGCTATGGAAATGTCCATGTTTGGAGCGCAACAAATTCATCCAAAAACGTTCGAACCTCTGCTTGCAAAAAAAATACCAATGAGAGTGCGCAACGTAAACTCTCCAAAAAATCCCGGAACACTCGTAATCTCCTCCCCTAGCACAACACATAGAAAATCGATAAAATGTGTGAGCGCGTTCAAAAATAACGCCATTGTAGACATTAGCGGTACAAATATGGCCGGAGCTCCGGGGACGGCCGCTAAAATATTCGATACGCTTGCAGCTGCCAACGTCAACGTCATGATGATCACACAAAACCCTTCAGAGTCGAGCATAACCATAACCGTAAGAAAAACCGATGCGGACAAGACGGTTCAGGCCATAGAAAAATCACTTCTTGGAAAAATAATAAAAAAAATAGACGTAACCTCCAACGTTACCATAGTTGCGCTGATCGGAGCAGGAATGCGCGGAACCATCGGAGCGGCCTCTAGGGTGTTTGGAGCTGTGGCAAAAAAATCCGTAAACGTGGTAATGATAACACAGGGCTCCTCTGAGCTCAACTTGGCATTTGTCGTGCGTGATTCAGATGCACGTAAAGCGGTAAATGCCGTGCATGATGAGTTTAAACTCGATCGTTAGTCCTGCCAAAATATTACCAAGAAGAAATAACTTTTGAGGTAACTGTCTAGAGTTTTGAAGCGATCTGATCATATGATCGAGTATTTTCTGCCGTGATCTTTATGGATCGGGCACAAACATGATGAATTGTTGTCAGAACAACCAAAATGACCACTGCATTTGGTTCGCTGTACGAGCAGATGATAAAGGAATTAAAACAAGAATTAAACATACACGGAGATGAGACCAGCTGGCGGATTGATGGCATCAACCACTGGTTATGGGTGTTTGTTGGAAAATGGATCTAGTCAAAATATACGAATATCATAAACGGATGGAATAATGATGAATCAGATGATTGAATATGCCCACTAGTGCATTTTAACCAAATTCTGACTGGGATATTGCCTACTGATACCCTCCAAATATGTTATAAAATCCATAATGACAAAAAATTTAACCACCTTGTAACCACCATTTGGTATGAAACTGATTATTGCACTTGTCATGGCAGCTTTGATCATTACAGCCGCCGTTATGGTCTCTAGCACGTCTGATCAGACAGCAGAGGCAAAATCCATAAGAAAAGTCCACTTTACTGAAACCGTCCAGTCCGGCACCGATCCGGGAAAAGGAAACAAAGGCCAACAAATGGCAATATTGCTCTCGCCGAATCCGGGCACGATATATGTGGGAACTATCACATATACGGCCAGCACTCCAGTAGAGATAATGATTCTGCACGAGCTTGATGACGGGGATGATGGAAACCAGCCCATATGGACCGTGGACGGTGATACAAAATATGCAGTTACACTTTTGGAGCCGGGCATCTCTGGTACGGCAAACTTTGCCGGAGCTGCACTCGCATTGCACTCGGACAAGAATTCTTTCAAAGCAACGGCAAGCGTAGACGGATGGATCCGAGGGGATCCAATAGATGTTGTAGTGCAGACAAAATTGGTATCTGCAGCAGACCGGCATCCTGAATTAAAACTTGCCAGAACCATCCTGCCGGTAACCCTGCCGATGCATACAGGATTTTACAATGGCGAAGACGTGTATTATATCATAACCGATTCCAGCACCCAAAAAGATGCCAAAGAGATATCGCAGTGGCAGAATTATAACGTAACAGCTGCACCATTACTTGAAGAAACTCCAGAATCAGCTCTGGGTAAAGTGTATCTGTTTAAAAACGGCAAAAGCGGCGAAGGATTTTATGGATACCAACGGGAGATATTTTCGGGAACTCCGGAGCAACCACTGTACGGTTCATTGCGTCTGGCAGTTGCGGCCGAATGGAATCGGGGTCAAAAAGAATCCATAATTGAATCCGAAAAGGATCTGCTGGAGGAAGTGGGCAAGGGCCGTATCGTACTGGACGAGTCCGGATCAATTCTAAACATACCGCAAATAAAATGGCCTGGAGGTCAAATGCCGCAAATTGAAAATTTGAGTATGGCAGACTATGAGAGATCACCTTATGGATCAGGCTCGCAGATTCTCTCCCTTGATGAGGAGAACATGACTGTCACGCTTGTATCCCACAGGGAGTGGGCAGAAGACGGAAGAACACTCTACTGTATACCCGTTGCAGCAACACCACAAAAGCCGGCGATGGTCATGGGACTGGTAAACGCTCCGGCCTCGTCAATACTGGCAAATTCTGATGCAGCAGCAGACTATTACGAGTTTAAAAACGGAATAAACGGCTCAGGACCGCTTGGATTTCAGCCCTCATTAAGATACGGAATTCCGGGCAGTGAAAACTATTCCCCAATACAAAAAATAAACATAGTGGAATGGGCAAATCCGGGAGAAGCGCAGATCCTGGCAACTAGCGATGACCTAAAGGCAGCACATGCGGCAGAATCCGTTATAATTATTCAGGCCCGTCCGCTAAACTCCGATCACGTGATAAACTGTCCTGCAGTATACCCTATGGCAGAATATTCTATCGCAACCGCCGAGAACAAAACGGCAGAGGATGATAATTCATGACCGGCAAATTGTTCATAGTGGGAGTGGGACCTGGACACCATGATCATATGACCGAACGTGCAAAGTGGGCAATAGCTCAAAGCGATACCATCATCGGCTATGAGACGTATGTAAATTTGGTAAAGGATCTCATATCCGGAAAAGACATCTACCGTTATGCCATGACGCAGGAAGTTGAACGCGCCCATCAGTGCATAGACTTGGCACTTTCTGGAAAAACCGTCTCACTTGTATCCAGCGGCGATCCGGGAATATACGGCATGGCAGGTCTCATATACGAAGTGCTTGCAGGTCAAGACTGGGATCCAAAATCGGGCATGCCTGTAGAGGTAATCCCCGGAGTCTCAGCGTTAAACTCGTGCGCTTCAATAGTGGGTTCTCCGTTGATGACGGATTTTGCAGTAGTCAGCATGAGCGATCTGCTCGTACCGTGGGAAATTATTATAAAACGCGTAGAGGCGGCAGCATTAGGCGACTTTGTCATAGTGATTTACAATCCGTCCAGCAAAAAACGGATACACCAGCTGCTAGATACGCAAAAAATACTTTTAAAACATCGCAAACCGCAGACGCCCGTAGCCATCATAAAGGGGGCATTCCGCGAGAGTCAGACAGTCGTAGTAACGGATTTGGAACATCTTGGGGATCATTCTGACAAGCTTGGAATGATAAGCACGGTCATTGTGGGAAATTCATCCACGTACAATTACAAAGATCTCATGATAAATCCGCGCGGTTACAAGTCAAAATACAATCTAGGATGAGCTATAACCCAAAATTGTATCTCTTACATCATCACCCATACTGAACTTTTGTGCCAGACCCGTAACGATGGGAATAAGGTATTTTGACACCGTTTCCTTTAGATCTCCGGGATGAAGCTTTGAGCTGGCAAAGTCTGTATGTATCTGTTCAAATTCCGTATACGTGACGTTGCCGCCAAATTTTTCAGGTCTTTCCACGGTAATCTCTTTGTTTTCATGAAATATCACCTGCCGCACAATCTCCAGCAGCGGATTTGCTTCGGCAATTCCGGATTCACACCATGCTTTTTTGATCTTTGAGCGTATCACCTGTGCATCATCATGCATGAATATTCCCGAATCCGGATTGGATTTGCTCATTTTACCAGATTTTGCCGCATCCTGTTCTACGGGTTTTGAGAGTCCGGGAAGTAGCGAGTGGTGTACGGCAATTGGAACTTTCCAACCCATCTTTGGAAATATGTCCCGTACAAGCATGTGTATCTTCCTCTGATCCATACCCGAATGTGCAACATCCACGTCCAAAAACCGTATGTCCATTGCCTGCATGGCCGGATAGAGAAGCTTTGCAAGGTCAGTATTAACCGTCTCGGATCTGCCCATTATGGTAAGTGCGCGCATTGTTCTTGCCAGAGGCATATGGCGCGCTAATTTTACAAGCTCTGTCCAGTATTCGGGTGTTTTCTCATACAGCTCTGAGCCGCGCACGATGGATGCGCGCGGACAGACAGCTTTGAATGCATCTTCGTAATATTTTGAAATCAGGGAAATTTTTTCCATGTCCCCTCCAATCTTGTCGTTTATCATGGTATGCCAGTCGGCTAGAAAAACGGTACAGTCCATACCCGAGTCGGCAAAATCATTAATCTTATAGCCGGTGCTAATCAGACTTCCAAGATGCAAAAATCCCGATATCTCCAATCCGATATAGTGTTTTGGCCTCTGATTTGAGGCAAACAGGGCATTTAGCTCTTCGGCAGTTACAACCTCCATAGTGGGTGGCCGGGTTACGAGCTTTATCTTTTCGGCAGTATCCATGTGTGATTAACGCATAAAATGGTTATAAACTCGACGCAGACGGTTCCGGCTATATAGTATATGGTGTTCTGTTATTCTATATCTGTTAACCATAAATAAATTTCAAAATATACGTATAATGTGAAGATAACACTTTTGGGTATTCTTGCAACACTGGTATTTTCCATGCCGCTTTTGGCTTTTGCCGACAGTCCGGAACTTGTATCTGGCTCGTACACGATCAACGCCGCAGGAGCCACGTTTCCGTACCCGCTCATAGACTTGTGGCGCGTGGAAATTGCCAAAGCAACTTTTGATGATCTGCATCTAAATTACCAGTCCATCGGCAGCGGCGGCGGTGTACAGCAGCATATTGCAAAGACGGTAAATTTTGCAGCTACTGACGCTCCTCTAAAAACATCAGAAGCCAAACTGACTCCGGGCACATTGCACATACCGGAAACTATCGGCGGAGTTGTCGTGGCATACAACATACCGGAAATTCCAAACAGCGGTCTGAAATTTGACGGGGAAATTTTGGCAAAAATATATCTTGGAGAAATTACAAAATGGAACGACGAGAATATAGCCAAAAATAATCCTGGAATAAATTTGCCGGATGAAAAGATTGTTCCTGTGAGGCGTTCGGACGGCTCAGGAACCACGTTTGTATTTACCGACTATCTTACAACAGTAAATCCGGACTTTGATCTCGCCGTAGGAAAAGGCAAAAGCGTACAGTGGCCTGCCCGCACGCACGGTGCGGCAGGTAATGAAGGCGTTGCAGGAATAATACGAAGCACAGAATATACCATAGGATACGTAGAACTTGCATACGCATTCCAAACAGGCATGTCCTTTGCGTACGTTCAAAACGGCGATGGTACAGCATTCATAGAACCAAGTTTGGATTCAATATTCGCAGCCTCGCAGGCTGTAGCACATACGCTGCCAGAACCTGGCAGTGACTGGAGCAAAGTCTCCCTGGTAAATGCCCCAGGTGATAACTCGTATCCTATTTCCAGCTTTACGTATCTTTTGGTGTATGCTGAGATATCACAAACAACAAAGTCCAAAGAGCAGGCGCAGGCACTTGTATACATGATACATTGGATGCTGACTACCGGCCAGTCATTCTCTCCGGATCTGCTTTACGTTCCAATCTCTGATACTGTAGTAAAGATTGGCATGGATGCGCTCTCGCAGATAACATACGAGGGCGAAACTTTATGGAATTATGATGCGACACCAAAGGTAATACTGCCTGATTGGTTCCGTACAGTCGCCCAGTTTTGGATTAATGGAGAAATTACTGATTCTGAATACATTAACAACCTCCAGTATCTGATCTCCAACGGAATACTGCGGGTGGAATAATGAAAAAAAACATACCGATAAAACATAAAGGAATTCGCAGGTTTGATTCAGACAAACTCTTCAAGATAGGCGCCACTGTGGCAGGAGTTTACGTTCTTGTCGTTATAGTACTGATAGTATTCCAGCTCTCCTTTGCATCATACCCCATATGGGTTGAGGAGGGATTTGGATTTGTAACCGGAACGGACTGGAATCCGGTCGAAGGGCGCGAATCATTTGGCGTTATGCCGTACATAATTGGCACGCTGATTACATCCGCACTTGCAATGGCAATCGGTGTTCCGCTTAGCATAGGAATAGCAATGTTTGTCTCTGATGCACCGCCAAAAATTGGAAATCCCCTGGGATTCATTGTAGAGCTGCTTGCGGCAGTTCCCAGCGTCATATACGGACTGTGGGGCCTGTACGTATTTCGGGTTCATTTTCGAGGATTTATTGAAAAACCGCTAAACGACATGTTTGGAGATAGCATCTGGCTTTTTTCTGGTACGCCGCTGGGTCTTGACATACTAACGGCCAGCGTGGTGCTTGCCATAATGATAATTCCCACCGTCTCTGCTGTATCGCGTGAAGTTTTGATGGCCGTTCCGCAGCAGCAGCGGGAGGCAGCATACATGCTCGGAGCCACCAGATGGGAGATGTTCAGGCTTGCAATGTTTCCGTATGCAAAAACCGGTCTGATTGGAGCCTCTATTCTCGGACTGGGAAGGGCTGTTGGCGAGACGATAGCAGTTACAATGCTGATTGGGAATGCAACCGGAATAAACGCCATACCCGAATCGCTCTTTGGACCCGGACAGACAATGTCCAGCATAATTGCCAATGAATTTGTCGAAGCGTCTCCAGCTTCACTGCATCTGCCGGCACTAATAGGAGTCGGCTTGGTGCTTTTGGGAATGGCAATATGCATCAACATAGTGGCGCATGTGCTGGTAACCCGTATGCTCCACGTAAGGGAGGGTGCAATTAACAATTGAATTATCAGGAAAAGAGGGCGTTTTACCGTACACTCTTTAAACAAAACGTGGAAAAACGCCTCATAGTCGACCGCATAGTCCGGTTAATAGTAATATGTTGCGTAATAGCTGCCATAATTCCGCTGGGCAGCATACTCGTGGAGGTTTTCCGAAACGGAGCCGCTGCCATATCCCTAGAGTTTCTGACCCAGACTCCAGGAGCCATAGGTACAGGAGATGGAGGAATCGGTCCGGCAATACAGGGAACGCTGATTGTAATTGGACTCTCCAGTATTATCGGCGTTCCAATAGGAGTCATGTCCGGAATTTTTCTTGCAGAATTCGGGGACAACCGACTTGCAAAATTGGTGCGGTTTTTCAACGACGTCTTTATGGAATTTCCGTCAATAGTCCTTGGAATATTTGCATTCATGGTTATAGTGCTTTTGCTTGGGCATTTTTCCGTATGGGCCGGCGCGTTTGCACTATCGCTGATAATGTTTCCAATAGTGGCAAGAACCACCGAAGAATCGCTAAAACTTGTCCCCATTACGTACAGGGAAGCTGGCATGGCACTGGGTCTGAAGCGGTGGGTAATTACGATTAGAATAGTGCTCACTGCTGCAAAATCTGGCATGGTTACTGGCATACTGCTTTCCGTAGCGCGCATCGGAGGGGAGACTGCTCCGCTGATAATGACGATACTTGGAAGCAGCCAGTTCTTTGCAGGTTTTGATGTTCCAATGGACGCCCTGCCGCTGCGTATATGGCGCCTCTCACTTTTGCCGTATGATAGCGCGCAGATGCAGGGATGGGGTGCAGCACTAGTCCTAATACTAATCATACTGGCAGTAAACATTGCGGTGCGCTATTTTGTACTGGGCCAAAAAGGCGGTATGATCGGCAGCATCATTAGACAAAGGGATCAGAGACGGACATGAGCACCACAATACGCGATTTAAAACCCCAGCATATCTCATCTGATAAAAAATCAGAGACAAATTTCAAAATGATTGCAGAAAACGTGACCGTTACGTACGGTGGCGTACCTGCGGTAGAAAATGTCACCATGAAGTTCAAGGAAAAATCAGTCACCGCCCTGATAGGACCCTCCGGCTGCGGCAAGACAACGTTTTTGCGCTGTCTTAACCGCATGCACGATATGACAAAAAACGCCAAAGTTACTGGCAGCGTTTCAATAGACGGTGCTGATTTGTACTCAAAATCCGTGGATCCGATTTACCACCGGCGCAAGGTTGGAATGGTGTTTCAAAAACCAAATCCGTTTCCCACAATGTCGATATTTGACAACGTGGTGGCAGGTCTGCGCTTAAACGGAATACGCGACAAAAAAATACTCTTCGAGATTGCCGAAGATTCGCTAAAGCTGGCATATCTGTGGGATGAGGTGTATAATGATCTAAAAAAACCTGCCATAGAGCTCTCCGGCGGACAGCAGCAGAGACTCTGTATCGCACGGGCCCTTGCAATACAGCCGGAAGTTTTGCTCATGGACGAGCCAGCTTCTGCGCTTGACCCGATAGCGACGCAAAAGATAGAAGAGACGATAAACGAGCTAAAACAGGAATTTACCATCATCATAGTCACGCACAACATGCAGCAGGCTGTGCGCGTCTCCGATTATACAGGATTCATGTATCTTGGAAAACTAATAGAATTTCGCGAAACAAAAAAACTGTTTACCGATCCGCATGATGATCTTACCGCAAAATACGTACAGGGGCAGTTTGGATAATGACGCGCCTGATAGATTCTTCACTTGAAAAACTCTCCGTAATAATGTCCGAGATGGGGGAGATGGCCGTACAGTGCATCTCGCTTGCGACTGATTCGTATCTGCTAGGATCATCTAACAGCGACAAAGTGCACGATATATCGGATCAGATACGCCAAAAATATTTTCAGGTAGAAGATCTCACATTCGACATGATGCTAAAATACCAGCCTGTAGCGGACGATTTTAGAATGATCCGTTCGTGCACGGAAATATCGTACGCATATTCCAGGTTTGGCCGTTATGCATACGACATTACGCAGCTGCGTGAGGTTTTTGGCGACGTATCTGACTGCAAAAACGCCCCACTGCTTGAAATTTCAAAAAAAGTAAAACACATGATACAGGATGCAGTACGCTCTTTTGCAGAACTTGACATACGCAAGGCTGAGAGAATATACGAAAATGAGGAATTCATAGACCGCCTGTACAAAAACCGCCTGCCCGCCCTTATCAAATCCAAGGATACCAAATGTGCCCTAGCAGAGGCGCTGTTGCTGCGGTACCTTGAGAGAATTGGAGATCACGCAGTATACATGAGCGATGCGATAAACTATATCGTAACAGGCAAGCACAGACCCACGCAAAAACAGATTGATTCTCACATAAAATAGCTAGTATCCTTCACGCTGCCGTTTGTGGTTTATGGCGTTTTTTTTGCGGTATTCTTCTAGTATGTCTTTTGGTTTTAAACCAAGCTCTAGTGAGGCCTGCACCACAAAATGCCAAATGTCTATGAGCTCTTCTTTTGCATGCTCTGCATCAAATGCAACGGGTGTCTTCCACCATTTCCAGTTTGTGGTTCTTTGCAGCTCCACTGCCTCATGCATTATGGCAGTACACAAATTGGATATTCTACCCTCCGTATCATCCGGATAACTTGAGAGATCCATTGCATCTGTCAGACCTTTTTGCATTGAAAATATCTCATCTAACATGTCGCCTTTCATACCATATCGTGCGTTTCTCTATATTAAAACGCTAATCTAGACGCTGATAATTTTGCAGTATTCTCTTGCCCGTTTTTCAATCGCTGATTTTTTCAGGCGTAACAGGGGGGCAGTGCCGTATCCTTGAACCGTTATGGATCCCATTACGTTGCCATACGTGATGGCTTTTTTTATCGCAGCAGGAGTTGACGAACCGGCATTTGCCATGTGTCCGATTATGGCCCCTGCAAAAGAGTCTCCGGCACCCGTAGGATCTATCGGATCGGGAATGGGAAATCCCGGACTTGCAAAGATTGTATCCTCATAAAAAAAGAGCGAGCCATGTTCTGCCTTTTTGATTATGACGTATTTTGCCCCCATCTTTGAGATTTTTTTTGCACACAGCACAAGGTTGTACTCTTTTGTAAGCAGTCTTGCCTCCTCGTCGTTTATCACTACAGCATCAACTGATGCAATCATTTTTTTTACGGCCGCACGTTTTGTATGAATCCAAAAATCAATCGTATCGCACATTGAAAATTTTATCCTGTCAAATTCCCCAAGCACTCTTACGTTCTGTTCGGGATCGTTGTTTGCCAGATATACAAATCTGGATTTTTTATATTCGTCCGGTACGGTCGCTTTAAAATCCCCCAGAACGTTCAGTTCCGTCTTTAGCGTTGTTCTAGTTTGTAGCGTCTTGTCGTATTTGCCATCATATCGGAATGTTTTGCCTTTTTTGACGCTCAAACCCCGCAAATTCATGCGTTTTGCTAGAGCGTTTGAATATTTTTTTGGAAAGTCTCTACCTATTACCGCCAACAGTCCTATCTTTGTGAAAAAGCTAGCAGAGATGCCCGCATACGTGGCCGCCCCGCCCATCTCGCATTGCAGCATCCTTGTGGGAGTTCTTATCGTATCAAAGGCTACCGAACCAAATACTGTAAGCATGATAAAACTGCAGTTTATCTCATAAATTTACTTTGCTGCTCATCTGTTGGATAATAGACAAATGGTATGTCCAAAGTGGTAATGTACAGATCATAGCTGGTCACTCCGCTGATCTTTACTGTACCGCTGACCTCGCTTGAACCATCGTATACGGTATATTTTCCGTATGCAGTACCCTCTCCCATGGCGGGAAGATAAAACGGATCAAGTTTTCCATACCCTATATTTTCTCCGTCTGCTGAGATTGTAAATTCTGTCTCTCCTGCAGGCAGTGTAAGTATGGATGGATTTTCAAAACCAATCTGTAACTCATACATGTAACCCAACGGAACAGCGCCCAATTCCTGGCTGTCCATTATCGTGGAGGATATGGCAGTTACCGCAGAATATTGTGAATATCCAAAAACTGCCAAACTTAGGATTAAAACTAGTGCAAGAGAGATCTTTTTACCGGATCTCTTTTTTTTTACTGGCCACGCTTTCTGCATATTTGTATGTCACAATAGGTCTTTTTTACCCCAAAGTATGAAAATACCGCACATGATGTCTATTTTTCTTGATCTGGTGCTTGCGCATAGCTGCATATACTGCACGAGTCAAAGACGGTTCCATCTAGGTGATCAAAATGAATCCCGCATTCAAGACACGTATGATGCATGTCATAGTATCCGTCCTTTTCAGTCTCGCCAACTTTGTTAAAATTTATTTTTGTACTGTTACATTTTATGCAGTGGCAACCGCATTCCATGAGATTTTATCTGGCTATCCCGTATTTTAGCACTGTGAGGACAATATGTTGCAGTTTACAGATTTTTCATATAAAACAACTCTCTAACTGTAATATATGGCAGCATTACATACAATGTATGCCAGAAAAAGAGATCCCAGAAGAAATTAACGATCATCTCCGATTGTTTGGCAAAGAGTCTTGGGAAGTTGATTACGGCGAAAAATGTCCACTGTGCAATGTACGTATAGACGAATACGACATGTGCGGATGCGGCTCTACGGGAGATTAGAAATTCTTTTACCAATTATTACCGCCGAGCTCATACCTACAATTGTTACTAAAACAAGCGCTCCTGCGGGAATTTCAGGAATCACTGAGACGCCTGTTATTGTGACGGTGCCAGACTCTGCCGGTTTGAATGTAATCCAAACTGTATTCTCTCCCCTTTCAATCTGATGATTTAGAATCTGTGCATCCCCAAGAAAGACCTGGTACGGATTCCACAAAAGCTCCTTTGGCATTTCCACTGTGACAAAGTGTTCTCCCTCATAATCAAAGCTGATGCTTTTTTCATTTTGTTTGAAATCCACTGTATCAATATTTCCTACCGTCCGCACCTTTGGCATAAAGATGCGATCCTCCCATTTTACCGTCAGTACGTATTCGGGTTCATCTATCACATACGTCATGTCCATAAAGCATCCGTGGCACTGGATGTATTCTGATTTGCCGCTTACATTTATTGGCGTATCGTTGATAAATACAAGATCCACTCCCTCCGGATATGAAAATTTTACACTTCCAGGATGATTTAAACTCCAGACCCACGCTCCATTTTTTTTGAATAGCGCATCTTCAAGCTTGTATTTTATGACAGCATAATCATCATCTGCAACCGTTATTGTTCCCTCTGAATCAGAAAATGTGTATACAAGCATCTCCCCATTAACATCCGTAACATGTATTTCAGAAACTGTTCCATCAACTAGCACAACTGGAGAATCCAGCCGTTTATTGGATACCTCATGCGTTACGTAAACTGTTCCATTCAAACTTATTGCCACGTTAATATTTTCATTTACAGCAGGTTCTGCCAACAACTGTCCGTATGCGGCATGCATTGTTAAAACAATAGCACATGCGGCTAGCAATAACATACTGACGTACATTACTATGTTACCGTAATTTTGGTCATTTTTACGTTCTGTAAAGGACAATCGTTTCCATCCCTCTGTAATTTCACAATCGTATCTGCAGTTTCCATGCCGTCAGATACTTCACCAAAAACCGTGTACTGGTGATCCAAAAATGCGCTGTCTGTTGTTACTATGAAAAATTGTGAGCCGGCACTGTCAGGATCCTGCGATCTAGCCATGGATACGATGCCCCTTTTGTGCGCACGGGAACTAAATTCAGCCTTTAGCGCATATCCTGGTCCTCCGGCGCCCCACGTATGTTTTTCCTTGCCTTTTGTATTGGGATCCCCTCCCTGTATCATAAAGCCGGGTATGATTCTGTGAAAGAGTGTGCCGTCATAAAAACCGGACTGGGCCAGTTTTGTAAAATTACGGACAGTCTCGGGGGCAAGTTCGGGCAACAAGTTTATTTTTATACTGCCATGGTTGGTCTCGATAACGGCGCTGGACATGACACAGCTGTACTCTTTTATAATAATAACCTTTTGTATGAGGCAACAGGTGGGCTGGCATACGTGGTAATATGTTGGATAAAAAAATATGCTAGTTGGCAATGATAAAATCATTACTACATATACTTTATGAAAATTTTGGAAATATTTTTTTCGGTTATAGCATTATATAGACGCCAATAAGACCACGCCATAGTGAATCGTACAAATCAATCAGCCGTAATCAAAGAAGCGATCAATTCCTGCCTTGACAAAGGACTGACAGACAAACAGATTATCTATAGTAAAGTGGTTGATGATCTGCGTGTGCCCAGACCTACCGTTAGAAGAGTGGCGCGTGATCTACGCAATGAACTACTAGAAAAAATAAACATTCTCCAATCTGAAACAAAATCCACACCAGAAACAGACGAATAAAATCCCCCGTGTTTTATTTTATTTTACATACGTACTGTGTGATTACAGATAAAACGTATTCTTAATACTTATAAAACTGCCCATAAAACGCAATTTATGGGATATATGCATAACCATCTTGCCACAGTAACATGCGGAGTATTTGCAGCCATATTGACAGTACTGTGGCCGATCTTTGTGGATTTTTCACCCGTATTCAACATTGTATTCATGATATCAGTGCCTATCATGTGGTTTCTTGTGGTTATCTGCTGGCTTGTCCAAAAAAGCACCGACTATGTACACAACATTGAACACAAACCCATAACTGATAATTCAAAAACCGTAATACAGGAACTATCGCGAAAACAGATCCAACAAACCGCCAAAGAGCTAACGGAGGATCTAAACGACATACGCGATCACGTAACGATCAAAGACGAGGAGATACTCCGATTACGGCATCAGATTGCAAATCTGAATACCATGGTGCAGATTGAAACGCTAAAGTCTGAGATGGCAAATCTAAAGTCCATGGCCAAAAATTATTACAAAAAATAGCCTAGGATGAACAATGTATGCAGTTTGAATCCCCGTGCATATTTTTACAGGATGGGCAGCTAATGGCGCCACCAAAATGGCATTTACATTTGCATTCTAAATCTGTCATGCTTTTGATCGCGCAAGATCCATGGTAGTTTTGACCATTTCATTCAATCTCTCCCTAAGATCGCCTTTTAACTCTCCGTCATTTCCAACATCATCGGATATTGCAAAGACCGTTTGGGGATTTGTCTTTACTTTGAAATAGGTCATCAGTGCAATCACGGCATTTTGCACCTGCAAAAATGATATCGCACCTGACCCTACTACGGCAACTCCGCAAGTCTTTCCCTCTGTTTTCTTATAGTCTATAAACTCGAAGAGATTTTTGAGTGCCGCGCTAAAAAACGAATTGTACACCGGGGAGCCTACGAACCAAACATCCGCCGCTAAAAGCTCAGATACGGCTTTTTTTGTTTCCTGACTTTGCGGCGCACTCCCATTGTAATAATCAATTCCGCCCTCTGATAGATTGATAAATACAGTCCCTGTGACCTCGTGCGTTTTGGCCATTTCATAAACGGCTCTCATCACATGCTGTGTCTTTCCTTCTTTTCTTGGGCTTGAGGATATGACTGCTATTTTCATAAATGAAAACATCTCTTACCGATATTTAAACAACAAGTCAGCGGTTCGTGCAACAAAATTCAACATGCGGGCTTGGAGGGCTTCGATCCCTCGACCTGTAACTTAGGAGGCTACCACGCTATCCATGCTTCGCGTCAAAGTTGACTCTGCGCCACAAGCCCATGAAAACTTTTGTTCATAATTATTTAAGCCTAGTTATGTTTGAGGCTCAGTCTATGAATGATTATTTTTTATAAAAATCTGTATCATTAATCCAGTAAAATTTGTAATTGAGGGGCAGAGAATTTGATTTGAACTGAGCTAGTACGCTTTTTAGTATCATTACTCAATTTATTCGCATCATATAATTATATGCCATACTCTACCTAAACTAATAACGGGGTTGTTATGATGTATGATATTTGATATACTAACAAAGAAAAAAACAGATTTTAAATTTTTATGCGCTAATTATGAAGCATGTCCGATTGTCAAAGATATTTTATAGGACATGGGGTTTGAAAATTTAAAAGATCTTAACAATTCAGCATTTTACGATATTTCTGCAAAATATCACATTAATGGGTAGGGGATAATGACAAAATCACACAAGAAATCTTCAAAAAACAGGCAAGAAAATCACTTCAATTCAAATCAATTAAAAAACTTGACCCGTTACCAATATTTGCAAATATTCGGTTGCATCTTGCGCTAAAAAATGAACCACTAAAGCAAGGTTTGTGTGAAGAATTATCTAAAGAATTGGGCACAGATCATGATTTCAGTAAACTCACTAAAGTCGATATTGGTCATAAATATACTAGGAATAGATGGGACATACCCGTGAAAAATAAATCAGGTTTTAGACGAGCGTTGGCAAATACCAAAAAATGACCCTGATTTGGATATCTATTCTGAAGATTTGAGTCATTGGAAACATAGATTGGGATTATTTATTTTAGGAATTATTCCAACAACAATATTACTACTTTTCACTGAATTATTAACGTACATAAATCAAGGAATTTTGGCATTTTTAGATTATGTGAAATAAAAATCTCTGATTTACAATTCTGCGATCATGAAAGCATCTATTACTGTACAGAGCCTTGCATCCTGCCCCATTTCTCATCATATGTGACATCGTCTAGATTCATTCTTGGCAGCCATTTTACACTCTCCAAATCCGGCTTTTCTGCAAACTCGTTTACATGTCCTACGCACAGATATGCAATCGGAAGTATGTGATCTGGTATGTCCAGGGCATTGCGAACCACATCATTTGAGAGTATGCTGACCCATCCCACGCCGATATTCTCCACCCTTGCTGCAAGCCATAGATTTTGAACGGCACAGCAGACGCTGTACGCTCCAGTTTCTGGAATGCCCGCCCTACCTATGACAAACGGTCCAAATCTGCTTGAATCGTACGTAACACAGATGTTTAGTGAAGATTCGACTATACCTTCTAATTTTAGCGAAAGATACTTTGATTTGCGGGGCTCTTTGAGATCTTTTGCGGCTTTGATCTTTTCTTCCTCAAAAGACTCTTTTATTTTCTGTCGTGTCCCAACATCCCTGACAAGAATAAAGTTCCATGGCTGTGAAAACCCCACAGAGGGACCATGATGTGCAGCATCTAGTATGCGGCGCAAAATTTCATCTTTGATTGGTTTGCCCGTAAATCCCGATCTGACATCCCTTCTGGAAAAAATTACTCTGTACAGGGAATCCATTTCATCTTTTGAAAAATCACCGCACATGCCGTACAAAAACCACCAACATTAATAATGTCTTGTATGATCATAAAATTTAGGGCCGGTAGTCTAGTTGGTTAGGATACCGCCTCGACACGGCGGTGATCGTGAGTTCGAATCTCTCTCGGCCCACTATTTTATCAATCAATTAGAATTTTATATCGGCGCTAGACCAGGTGGTCTGCACAGTAAGAATTCCAGTTACGGTATAATCTACATCAACACCGCTCTGTATCTTTTCAAAAACTTTTTCATTTTGCGCATCGCGCATTATTGTAATCTTGCTTTTTAGCTGTATCTGAGTTTCTGGATAAAATGCGGCCCTTCCTGGCATTGATATGTCCTGAGTAGAGTATGCATTTGATCCCAAATATATGCCGTCTGCATACAACTCGTACGTTATGCTTGGAACCGTAAACGTGGTATTAGAGGGGTTTGTAACCATAAACCCCACCGACAGCTCAGATGTGTGATCCACTGTATTTGCAGAGAGCAATTTCACCTCGTGTAGCTCTATCTGCGCTGTCTGCAGGCTAGGGGTGTTGTCCACATATACAAAAAGACCGCCCATCAGGGCAAGCAGACCGACTATTGCCACAAAAACTGTAATTTTGCTTTGTATGAACAAATCACGGTAACCACATGAATATCCCTAAAAAACCTAACTGGAGCATTACTTCATTATTATTTGAGCTGTACGGTCATTATTCATGCCGTTTGAACAGGCGCTTATTACTTGGGCACATTTGGTGTCAGCTGCCATCTGGGTGGGCGGAGGCTTGTTTCTGGGAGCTGTATTGGCACCGGTGCTAAAAAACACGTCGATGAATATGCAGGAACGAATGGGTCTTATGATAAAAGTGGGCAGGCGCTTTAACATAATCGCAGTACCTGCGCTTGCCATTTTGGTGGTAACCGGATTGTACAACTCGAGGCTGGTTATCACAAAATCCGATGTACTGTTTGGTTCAGAATACGGGGTGCTGCTTTTGATGAAAATGATTCTAGTCTTGGCCGTCATTATAGTATATGCCATACATGTGAGGATCATACGCGGCGAGGTTGAAAAAAAAGTATTATCCACCACGATGCCAGAGCGGGAAATACAGGCACTGCGCAAAAAAATCATCATACTGGGAGAGGCAGTTTCCATAATGTCAGTTGGAATACTCTTTCTGGCAGCTGCCCTTGATTCGGGTATTAGTTAGGATTTTTTAGTGCATAATGCGTGCATAGAACATGAATGGACTGCTAGTGGGACGGTTTCAGCCGTTTCATATGGGGCATATTTTCTCGATACGGGAAGCGCTCAAACTGTGCGATAAATTATGGCTCTGCATAGGAAGCACAAACGTGAAGCCTAGTTTTAAAAACCCGTTTTCAGTGCAAGAGCGCCGCGAAATGATGGAATCGTCCATTGATTCTGAACTCTTGAAAAGAATAATGATCTACGAGGTACCGGACGTTGATGATCACAAAAAATGGCTGAAACATCTGGATTCAATTGTACCAGCATACGGACTGGTAATAACAAAGGATCCAATATTGGAACATCTTTATTCGTACAGGGAGGAAAAAATTGTGGACGTGCCATTTGTAGACCGCGATAAACTTTGCGGTATCAAAATAAGGGATTTGATACTCTCAGGTAAGAACTGGAAAGAGTATGTTCCAGAGGGAGCAGCCCAAATTCTTGACCGAATAGACGCACATGGCCGTCTTTGCGACATGGCTACCTAGCCATATGTGATGTCCGTTTAACATCTGATCACATTTGATTTGCCTATATTCTGTCATGTGATCATCTAATGATATATTAAACTCAGGCAAATTCGGAAATTTGAATCATATATGGAATATCTAGTTATGCTGCCAGGTCCGACCGGCGTGCCGGAGAGAGTTACGCGCGCCATGTACACGCACATGATAAACCACAGGAGCGATGATTTTGTAGAACTTTACGAGGCATGTGTTGAAAAGACAAAACAGGTGTTTTTAACCGACGGCGAGGCAGTATGCCTTTCAGCATCGGGAACCGGTGCTGTAGAGGCCAGCGTGGTAAATCTTATCAAACCCAAAGACAAGGTAATACTTCCAGTCAACGGAGAATTTAGCAGCAGGCTTGCACAGATGCTAAAATGGGGCGGCGCTGATGTCATACCGGTAGAAACACCGCCTGGAAAAAACGCCTCTTTTGATCAGATAAAAGAGGCATTTGACAACAACCCGGACATAAAGGCGTTTTATTGCGTATGGAATGAAACTTCTACTGGAACGATGCTTAATTATCTTGATAAAATAAAAGATCTGACATCCCGCAACGACGCATACTATGTTGTTGACGGCGTATCCATCGTGGGTGGAGAAGAGCTAAAGATGGACAAGTGGGGAATTGACATTGCCATGACCGGCGCACAAAAAGCGTTTGCAGCACCTCCGGGAATATCCCCAATATGTGTAAATGCTAGAACAAAAAAATACATGAATGAAAATCCTCCCAATACAATGTACTTTAACCTCCCGCGTTATTTCAAATATTACGACGAGGCAAAACATACGCCGTTTACTCCCGCACTGCCGCTGCTTTACGCATACCGCGAAGCGCTTTTAATGATACTTGAAGAAGGACTTGATGCAAGAATTCACCGTCACCGCACATGCTCTAAAGCTTTCTATGCGGGACTTGGCGCCCTAGGTTTGAAACCGTACGCTGACGTGGATTCGCGCTCAACTGTTGTTATTGCAGTAAACTATCTGGAGGGTCTTGAAGATAAAATATTCCGTGATACGCTTGCCAAAAAATTCCGTGTTTTAGTTGCGGGCGGATTTGGCAATCTAAAAGGCAAAGTCTTCAGAATCGGCTGCATGGGCGAGGTGAACAGATACCATGTAATGCGCACCATATCGGCAATATCATCTACGCTATCCATGATGGATTACAAAGTGGACGCACAGGCGGGTCTGCGTGCGGCTGAAAAGGAACTTGAAGCACTTTAACAGATTGGCGTTTTATCAGGCGTAAAAATATCCACACGATGATAAATCCGTGCCTACCGTATACGCCTGACTTAATTCATTTAAATTAGGAAATTTGGAGTTTTGTACAGTTGACTTTTGAAACAGGCTCGTTGTTACTTGTAGATTTTACCGCTAGGGTAAAGAATGGGGACGTATTTGACACCACGTACGAGGAAGAGGCCAAAAAACATTCCCTGCATGAACATGGCGATCAGTACCATCCGCGTCTGATATCCGTCGGAAGCAGCAGTTTTCCGGTTTTGCGCGGATTTGATGAGGCACTTGCAAAATCCGAAGCTGGAGAAAAACTTGTCATAGAAGTAGAACCTGCAAAAGGTTTTGGCGAGAGAGATTCTGGCAAGGTCCGCATGATCCCGCAGCGCAAGCTTGGAGATGATGCTGATAGAGTATCCATCGGAGATACAATTGAGGTTGGAGACAAAAAAGGAATAATCCGATACATTGGTTCCGGACGGGTTCAGATAGATTACAATCACAAATTTGCAGGAAAGACGATCATATACGAGGCACACGTAAAAGAATCTCTCTCAAAAAATGAGGAAAAAATACGCGCCATTGTAGAGCACCATCTTGGAACAGAATCAAAACTTACGCTTATAGATACAACTGCATCAGTGCAAATAGACGAGCAATTATTTCGGGCAAATGTACTGTCTGGCATAAAACATCTGACACAGATAGACATTTTCAAATTTGTACCCTCTCTTGAATCCATAAACTTTGTGGAAACTCACGTAAACAAAAAACTCAAAGATGCTGATGACAAACCTGCTGATGACAAACCTGCTGATGACAAACCTGCTGATGACAAACCTGCTGATGACAAACCTGCTGATGACAAACCTGCTGATGACAAACCTGCTGATGACAAACCTGCTGATGACAAACCTGCTGATGACAAACCTGAAGAGAAACCAAAACCCGAAACAAAGACCGACTAGTCTATAACACATTCGTCTCTTTTGCAAGTTTTAACGCTTTTTCACGGCTCATATTTGCCTCATTTAGTATGGTATATCTTTCAGGTCTCATCTGCTGCGCCTCTACAAGCGCCTCTACCAGAGTGTCCCCGTCAAGACCAATTCCTGCCGCATCAGTTGGAGCTCCAACGCACCTTAGAGCATCTGTAATTTTTTTCCAGTTCTGACCCTGTAGTTTTGCCATCATTATGGATCCAATCCCGCATTTTTCCCCGTGCAGACCAACACCGGGAGATAGTTTGTCAAGAGCGTGTGCAAACAGATGCTCTGATCCGGAACACGGCCTACTACTACCTGCAATGCACGCTGCCACGCCGGCGCTGATGAGCGCCTCTACCACAACCCGTGCATCCAATCCTTTTTTTGCAAACGCCTCAGCCTCTTCCATTACAATGCGTGCGCTAAGCAGGGCAAGGCTTGCAGAATACCGTCCGTAATATTCGCCGGTTTTGTCCCGGCCAAGCTCCCAGTCGCGTACTGCAATAACGTTGGCTACAAGGTCGCCGCATCCGCTTGCCAGCAGTTTTGGGGGTGCTTTTTCTATAATTTCAATATCGACAAATACTCCCAGCGGGGCGCTTGCAACTATGGAATGCGGTTTTTCACCGGACTTTACGGATACAAACGGGCTTGCAATTCCATCGTGCGATGCAGCTGTTGGAACGCTTACAAACGGAACTCCAAGTCCGAAACCGGACATTTTTGCCGCATCCACTGCACGTCCCCCGCCAATACCTACGATAAGACCACTTTTGTCTTTTGCAACCTGCGATTGTACATACCTCATTGATTTCTCATCGCTGCCAACTGCAATGTGCCATCTGCATTCAATGCCTGATTTTGAAAGTGATTCCTCAAATTCGGATCCCACCAAATCTCCAACGTGGGGTCCTGTCACGGCCGAAACCATGTCAGTCTTTGCCAGGGAAACGAGGAAATCCCCGATCTCGCCTAAAATATTCCTGCCTACAACAATGCGTCTGGGCAGTTCCATCGAATGCGATATGGGGGGATCAGAGGGGGACACGCTATAAACTGGACAAAAAGTTATTTAAAAGGGTAGCAGGCGTGTTTAGATATCTAGGTGATTTTTTGTCTAATAATGTTGAAGAGAAAATACTGCACGGCACCACGACGGTCGGAATAAAGGCCTCCGACGGGGTCGTATTATGCGCCGATATGAGGGCTAGTGCCGGATATTTCATAGCAAACAACAATACCATGAAGATACAACAATTGGACGATCACGCAGGACTCACACTTGCAGGCGGCGTGGCCGATGCCCAAAACATAACTGACACGTTGCGCTACCATGCCGGTTTGCACCGTATGCAAAAACAGGAAGCAATTTCAATACGTGCCCTGGCAAGACTTACTTCGTTAATGTTTCATCAAAACCGCGGGTATCCGTTCATGGCGGACATTTTGATAGGCGGTTATGATCATGAAGGTCCATCACTGTACAATATAGACATGTTTGGTTCCGTAGAGGCAAAACCTTACGTTACAACCGGAAGCGGCTCTCCTGTGGCATATGGACTCTTGGAAGAGGAATATGCACCAGACATGTCCGTCGATGATGCCAAAAAAGTGGCAATGCGGGCGGTAAAAGCGGCCATCGTGCGCAACATTGGAACCGGCGATGGCATAAACGTGGCCACCGCAACCAAAGACGGTTTTAATCTGCTAACTCGCGAGCAGAAAAAATCAATAATTACACTCTAGTGGTAAAATGCAAAAAAAACAATCAACTCGGCATGGGTCGGAGCCTGCAAACATCATGGCTATCATACTGCAAAGTATACCCAAAGAGGCAGCTGTTACAAAAATTGAATACGAAGGTCCCCGCATAGCACTGTATACAAGCTCGCCAAAATTTCTGTTACACAACCATGCAATAATTTCAAAACTAGTTGGTCTGATAAAGAAGAGAATAGTGGTTCGAACAGACCAGTCCATACGCAAAACCGAAGATGATGCCAGAAAACTGCTTGACAAGCTTTGCCCAAAAGAGGCAAAACTGCAGGCTACGATATTTGATACGGCTACAGGAGAGGTCTCCTTGGAGGCAAAACGTCCGTGGTTACTGCAAAAAAACAGCAATGAATTCAACCACGCCGACGTATCTGAAAAAATTGGATGGATATTGTGCATTCGCAAAGCCACCACAAATCCCTCCAATACGATGCAGCTGATACACAGAAATCTGAAAATTGCAGCAGCTGAGCGCGCCAAATATTTCAAGCAGATAGGCGAGGAGATCTTTCGCCCAAAGATTGCACCGCGTACCGAAGTTACACTGACCACGCTTGGGGGATTTGGCCAGGTAGGGCGTTCCTCGATGCTGTTGAGCACCGGAGAGAGTAAAATCCTGATTGACTGCGGGGTAAATCCAGGAGCTAAAACCCCGTCTGAATCTTTTCCAAGGCTAGACTGGATTGGTACAACCCTTGATGATCTTGACGCTGTGGTAATCGGACACGCACATCTTGATCATACCGGATTTCTTCCCGTTTTGTGCAAATACGGATACCGAGGTCCGATATACTGCACAGAGCCAACGCTTCCAATGATGAATCTCATACAGCTTGACGCAATCAAGGTAATGGCAGCACAGGGCCGCGTGCCAATTTATTCGGACCGAGACGTAAAACAGATAATGAAACAGGCAATTACACTGCCGTACGGAACTGTAACTGACATTTCACCTGACATCAAACTGGTTTTTGCAAATGCCGGGCACATCATTGGATCATCTTTGTGTCATTTTCATATAGGAAACGGCGAGCACAACTTTGTATATTCTGGCGACATTAAATTCGGCAAAAGCATTCTCTTTGAGGCGGCAAGCTGGAATTTCCCGCGGGTTGAAACCTTACTTGTGGAGAGTACGTATGGTGCAAAAGAAGACATCCAGCCCACGCGCGATGAGGTTGAATCCTCGTTTATAGCGGCAGTAAACAACACGCTAGCTGATGGGGCCAAAGTGCTCATACCAATACCTGCCGTAGGCAGGGCGCAGGAGATAATGATGGTCATAGACCATTACATGAAGTCCGGGCAGATGGTGGAAGCGCCGGTCTTTACCGAGGGTATGATATCAGAAGCATCTGCCATACACGAGGCGCATCCGGAATATCTTGCCCACGATCTGCGCAAAAAAATACTTGAGACTGACGATAATCCGTTTGATTCAGAATACTTTACAAACATAGACCATCCAGATGGCCGCGATGAGGCGATGCGCGAAGGAACCCCGTGCATAATACTTGCAACTTCTGGAATGCTCGAAGGCGGACCGGTTTTGGAATATTTCAAAAACATCGCCCCGTACAAAAAGAACAAGATACTCTTTGTCTCATACCAGGTAAACGGTACCTTGGGCCGCAGGGTTTTGGAGGGTGCAAAACAGGTTTCAATGCTCGGCAAAGGCGGCAGGGTCGAAGCTGTCAGCATAAACTGCGGAATTGACAAATTGGACGGATTCAGCGGACACAGCGACTATAACCAGCTCATGTCGTTTGTGCAAAAACTGCGCCCAAAGCTCCGCAGAGTCTTTGTAAACCACGGTGAGCGCCGTAAATCCGAAAATCTTGCAGCATCCATACGCCGCATGTACCGTCTGCCGGCACACGCACCGCAGATTCAGGAAACCATAAAACTGTACTAGAACAATGCATTTGCATTTTTAAACAATCAAAATTAATGTCAACATCTGACTTGATTATTTACACATGATCCCCATTATTAGGATCTCAAATGGGTTTTGACATATACGATGCAATAGCATGTACATTATCCGTATACGGGTCAACATACCATGAATACGCCTCTTAAAGGCTGAAAAACAATGCAGAAACCAATCTATTTTTTTAAGATAAAAATTCAAGATTTAAACTCATTCAACTATGTCTATGATTTTTACGGATCTTTTAGCAGTGATGTTTCAATTGCATTATTTGACATGTTGGAATTTTCATTCATTATTCAAAATATGCACTCTGGATATCAGGATAATACTGAATATTATCTGACAGAAAACGGCATAAAATACGCAGAAAATGCAAAGAAAAATTATCCAATTGAATATGATATAATAAAAAATATTATGAATGTTTGTGAAAAATATTGTAAATTAAAACCGTTACCGTTATCTTTTGCTGCAAGAACGCATTATATTAAAACAAATCATCGGGATTATTTTGATCAAAATGATACACCCAAAAAACCTGCAGAGCTGGGATGGAACATGTCTGAAACTGATGTGGAACGGGGAATCACTTTACTTAAATTTGATTGTGATTTTTATATAAATTGATTTTTTATTTATAAATTTTATTTTAGATCGTATTCGGCTTTCCAAATCTTTACGCCAGAGGGCGTAACTATGATGCGCTCCTCCCCAAGTCTTGCAATCTCAGCTCCGTTGGCTTTTGCAACCTTGTAAACGTCATCCACCACGGCACGCAATTTCTCGACATCTTTTTGCGCAAGTGGCGTGACCCTCAGTATGAGTATCATGCCTTTTTTGATGTCCTTGCGTATGGACTCGATATCCGTAGGATCATTTATCGTAAAGGCTTTCAGATACGTGCTACTTTCCTGCTTTTGCATGGGAAATTTCTGATCGTCCCGTCAATAAAACGCTTCCATGTGGTTTGTGCCTAGATTCTGAATTTGAGATAATCGTCCTCTGTGGCGGCTTTAGCCTCCACTTGAACCTGTGAATCTCCGGAAACTATGCTGACCTCGCATTGGGTGTCCCTTGGAGCATCCGAATATCTTATGGTAACTGATGCTGCAAAATCAACGTAAAGTTTTGCATTTGCTCCGCGAATTATGGATGATGGTCCAAGATGATCTATGGTCTCTAGTACAATATCTTCCGGCAGTGCAAGTGATGTTATCACCTGGTTTTCATCGTGATTTCTTCCAACGATCAGTTTTGCATTATCATCAAGTCGAAAATGTCTTCCCACTTTGAGCAGATCGATGTCGTTTATGGTGGGTGTTTCGGTGTGATTGAACAGATCGATTGCCCTCTTTCCAAACGCCGGATCCGTCAAAAGACATCCGCCGCCGGCATTTGGAGGATCCTGTATGCCAAATTCTTTTGCCATCTGCAGCTGCGGTTTTCTTGATCTGCCTTTGATCATGCCAAGATCTTCACGTCTGATAAGACCGTCCCTTTCAGGTGCAGTTTCAGGTAACAATGCAGCAGAGAGCGGACGTACAATTTTGTCTTCTAGCTCTGATTCTTTTTCTATGGTTCGAAGCGCAGGTCGATGCTGGCTCATGGGTCTTTGACCTACAACTTCGCCGGATATTACAAACTCTGCACCGATATCTTCCATGTGTTTTTTTGCCGCCTTGAACATCATGGCACGGCAGTCTATACATGGATTCATGCCGGAACCAAACCCGTGTTTTGGATGCTTTAGCATCTCGATGTATTCATCACCAAGATATACTGTTTTTAATTTTACATTAAGATCATCTGCCCTCTCGCGTATCTCAAAACCGCAGCCCCTGCCGCAGTCAAAGTCACAAAACGGGGTTTTTATCGCCACTGCCTCTACCTCAAAACCCTGCTTTTGCATCATTCTGATTGCTAACTGGCTGTCAAGACCTCCAGAGAGCAGGGCTACAATCTTTTTCTTATCTCCCATGACATGACTGTTTTCAAGCGTCTTATATACAAATATCCTCTTGTGGTTGTCTAAACAGCGTGTGATAAATCATATTTGATTAGTATTTTGAATAATCATCTCCCAGTGATTCTTTCCCTCAACTTCAATCAAATCAATTGTTATCATTTTTAATGAAAACTGCGTCTTTTCAAACTCTGTATACCTTGATCTTGAAGTGTTATTTGCGTAATCTTCACTCTTCATGATAATCTTCAATATCTACCTTGTACATCATCGGAGTTCATCAATGCTTTTTACATTCTCATTAGCATCATCCTTTTCTATTCCCAACTCACGGTCTATTTCATATTGGGTAAATACAGCAGTGGCCTTCACATCCCACTTGATAGATTTTGTCATGTTCTTATCACTCATGTTAATAGTAATAATACTTTTGGGCATACCCCTGTTTTTGAAATATACGCTTCTAACTATGTAAAATTTGATCTTTTGCCTACCACACGCTGTTTATGCCGAATTCCTCTTGTCAATTCAAAAGTACCTCGGATTAGACAGGTATCTATAACCTAAACATACAATAATTTAACACAAAACATCCATCTCTTACGGGAAAAGATGTATAATTATCTACATGTGTTACTAGTAATAACATACCAATATTTACTGTATTTGTTAGAGTAAATTAAAATCATGAATAAAAATGAAGAAATTTTAGCACCATTTTTAAATAAACTAACAAAAAAAATATTCTAAATATTGATAATAATAATCTGCCATCATTAAGAACATTTGAAGATCGATTTAAAATTCAAAAATATACACTACTCGGCAAAATTTTAGGTTTAGCTGTAAATTATCAATAAACCGTATGCATAACCGTTCAAATCGGTCATTTTTATTCGTAAAAATTGTGAATTTGACCCATTATGCATACGCTCTAATATTCATTATATAACAGTGGACCATATTCTCCATGATCTATTTGTTTAGGTGAGATTATTGTTAAATGTGCAATTTATGCAGATTATGTAACTGCATAGGTAAAGATACTTTTTAATATGGATAATGACATATCAAATCAATGGCTTCTGAAATAAAAGATGTTACAGTGGTGTTTAATGCATATGATTCAAATGATTTGGGTAAATCTGCACAAATGTTGAAAAAATTTGCAAAGCAAAACAAACTGGTATTGTATGAAACCCGTATAACACGTGAACTACGACGTCAATGCATATCTTCCATTCATGGTTGTGACGGTGAGGGTTTAATCCACCGTACTTTTCATGTATCTGGAGAAAAAAACGCTCTGCTCAAATTATCTTTAACTTCCATTAAAGATGGAGCATTAATGTACATATTTTCAAATACATAGTTGTAATCACGTATAAAATTACATTTGGTTAATTTAATCAATTTGTTTCATTTTAAAAATAGTTTAAACTTGAAACTGGTCATGAAATCAGTAAAACCATTTAATAAAATGAAATTATACCGTGCAAGACCCAAAAAACTCATTATAGTGTGATAAATACACAATCACATATGATAAACAGACAAAAAAAACTGCTCAAATATGCAAACAAAGCCGGGTATAATACCATAGTGGCATTGGATCCTGAAAATCTTTTCTATATGACAGGATTCTGGGGGGAGGCAATCGGCGTGCTGGATTCATCCGGTGCTCAAATTATAGCTCCGGCATTGGAGGCGCCAAGGGCAAAAGCTGACTCTGCCAATTGCAAGGTTTTCTCCTCTGAAAGTGGCTCATCGATGATAACCGATCTTGTATCCGCATTGCGAGGGAAAAAACCGTGCACCGACTGTACAAATTATGCAACCGTAACAACGCTACAAAAAAAGATCCGCAATCTAAAACGCGATGCATCCCCGTTTGCAAAATCCCGAATCATAAAAGATACCTCAGAGATCAAAACCCTCCGTAAGGCATCATCGATAATTGACGGCATGTTTGCACTGTGTGCAAAATCCATAAAAAAAGGGCAAAAAGAATCCCAGCTGCAGTCAATACTGATGAGATATGCAATGGATAGGGGAATGTTTGATACCGGATACGCCTCTACCCTAAATCCGCTGATAATAGCGGGAGGGCCAAACGGTGCACTGCCGCATGCACAGGTAACTGGTAGAAAATTCAAGACCGGCGATCTTGTGGTGGTCGATCTGACCCTGCGGTACAAGGGATACGTATCGGATGCAACTAGGATGTTTGGAATTGGTAAAATTCCCGCAGCGGCACAAAAAGCATATGATGCAGTATACGAATCACAGCACCTTGGATTAAAGGCTGTAAAACCGGGTGTTTTATGCAGTACTATAGATGATGCGTGCAGAAAATACATCATCAAAACAGGCTATGGAAAACTGTTCATACATTCAACCGGACACGGCATAGGATTGGATGTGCACGAGGCACCGGCAGTATCTGCCGGCTCTGATACAAAACTTGAAAAAAACATGGCAATTACGGTGGAACCGGGAATATACGTGCCGGGAAAATTTGGAATACGCATAGAGGATTCGCTCATAGTGGGGGCACCATCGCCGGTAATGCACAAGTTTACAAAAAAACTGGTCACAGTCTAGGGATTTTTTGCCGTTGCAATGACAATCTGCCATGGAAATTTTATCACATTTTTGTCCGTATAGGGCAGGACATTTTTCCTAATTTGCTCCTTTAATCTTTTTTTCTGCACAGGTTCCAACATGTTGATTTTTTCACGCGAGGCTTTTGGGGCATACGAGAGATATCCCCTCCAGTACTGCTCAAATGTTCCCGGACTGTATGTAAAGGTAAATTCAGCAGAACGTATTTTGATGAATCCTGCATCCTTTGCCTGTTTTGATAACGCATGTCTGGTGCTAAACCTTGTCATGTCCGGAGCTCCCGGTTCTTTGTATTCTGGAATATATTTTGCAGCAGCATCCAAAATAGAACTGTAAAATGGAGTATTGCGTCCGTGCACCGCCATTGCCAAAATCCCTCCGGGTTTTAGCGATTTTCTGATATTTTTTAATGCTTTTTGCGCGTTTGCGAAAAAAAACAGGCCAAACTGACACGTTGCAGCATCAAACCGTATACCGGAGAATTTCATGTTTTCTGCATCGCATATGATGGGATGAAAATTGGAATTGCGTACGTATTTTTCAGCCAAAAGAAGGGCCTTATGCGAGGCATCAGCTCCTACCACAAAGCCTCCTCTTCCGATATGCTTTGATAACTGCCGGGAGACTGCTCCCGTACCACATGCAACATCCAAAATGCGCCAGCCTTTTGATATCCCGCTCATGGATAGCATCTTTTCAGTGCTCTCAAACGGTCCTGGACCTCCCGCCTTTACACGCCGGTGGTATCTTGGGGCAATTTCATTCCACGTGTGTACAATCTGTTTCCTATACGACTGTTTTGAGAACACATGAAAGCGTACGTAACGCCAACTATAAAATTATCATGTATGCGAATGCACGCAGTTGAATCTGATAAAAAAAGGAGCCGAAGGGGACATCTTTAGGATGAAATGGCTTGGCAGGGATGCGGTATTAAAAATCCGCAGGGCAAAGGCATACCGTAATGCGGATTTGGATGGACGCATACGGCGCAGCAGAACGATAAAAGAGGCGCAGAGCATCAGCCGGGCAAGATCGTGCGGGGTGCGATCTCCGCTGGTATATTTTATGGATACAAAAGAATGCTCCATAATACTCCAGTATGTAAGCGGCACTTTGGTGAGGGATCTCTTTGGAATTAAATTTGATAATGCATGCCAAAAGATTGGCAGCATGTCTGCTATACTGCACAAAAACGGAATAATGCACGGGGATTTGACAACGTCAAATTTTCTATTGGGAAAAAAAGGAATGTATATAATTGATTTTGGTCTGTCAATATCAACTATAAAAATAGACGATTTGGCAGTGGATCTGCGATTGTTCAAAGAAGCACTCTCAAGTGCCCACTCTAAAAGATTGGAATCTGCATGGAAGGCGTTTCTTTCCGGATACAAGAAAACAACTGCAAATAAGAAAACATACGAGAAGATACTTGAACGCGTGAGAGTAATTGAAGGCAGGGGAAGGTATGCAACGGTCGTATGATATTTTATTTGCCTCATCAAACAAAAACAAATACGCCGAGGTAAAACCGATACTGCAAGAATACGGAATACGTGCGGGTTTTTTCAAATTTACACCAGTAGAGATTCAATCCGATACCCTCGAAGAGGTTGCATCTGATAAAGCACGACAGGCTGCAAAGCTTGCCAAAAATCCAGTCATTGTAGAGGATGCCGGATTGTTTATAGACTCGCTTGAGGGATTTCCAGGACTGTATTCATCTTATGTTCTCTCAACTATTGGAAATTCTGGAATATTGCATCTTTTGGGCTCGAAAAGAAAGGCATCGTTTCGTTCAGTTGTAGCGTACAGTTCAGGCGGTAATCCAAAGCTGTTCTCTGCTATAGTGGATGGAAAAATTGCCCTCAAATCTGTCGGAAAAGGATGGGGGTATGATCCGATATTCATTCCCAAAGGATACAGCAAAACGTACGGTCAGATTGTGGATAAAAATCAGATATCGCACAGACGCATGTCACTTGAAGGATTTGCTAGCTGGTTTGCGCGTAAGATGCGATAAACCTGTCAATGTGCCTCTTTTGGTTTTCCAGCACAACGATGCGTGAGATATCACTCTCGTCCATTATTTTGAAACTGTAGGATTTATCCTCCATCCGTTTTGAAATACCCCTTATCTCTTCTGTCTCCAGCATGTGATCCCTCTCCAGTCTGTTGGTTGAATATCCTATGTGCATGTATGATTTTATCTCTATAAAGTGCACCTGTGATCTGTCTATCATCCTGGCAAATTCATCGATGCTTGCCTGATCATTGTTGTGATCGCGTATAACCGTAATTCTTAGAACCGTCCTTGTATCCAAATCTTTTAGTATTCCAAGCGTTTTATTCCAGCGTTCCCAGGAATCTTTGTATTTTGGACGGTTTATTTTGATGAATGATTTTGAATCTGCCGCATTTGTAGAAAGGTACAGTTGTGTTGGAAGCGCATCCTCATCTGCCATTTTTTTAATCATGTCCGGTTCCTGTCCGTTCGTAACCAGAAAGATGGACTTTGTCTGCTTTAGGGATTTTAGATAGCGTATCAGCTCTGGCAATTTTGGATACATTGTGGGCTCACCGGAGAGGGAAATTGAATAGTGGCTTGGCAGCAGGGATTCATCCAGTATCTGTTTGTCAGTCTTTGGATTGCCGTAATGGCCCATGATAAGTCCCCTGCGTTCTGCTAGAAGCTTTGTCAGAATGTCTTCCGGTTCTGCAACTTTGTTTATATCCATCTCCATTGACTCGTAAAATTCCATCGGTCTCCAGCAGTAGACGCATCTGTTCTGGCAGTACATTCCAGCCGGTGAAAACTCCATGCACTGGTGCGTTGATATTCCGTAAAACTTGTGCTTGTAGCAGTTTCCCTCACCTCTGAATGATTTTTTCGTCCAGTGGCAGAGCTCTACGGTTGAATGGTCCGCAATTCCGTATTTTGCTTTTTTTAGCTGTTTTGCAACAGCAGGTTTTATCTGGAGCAGATCGTTTTCTACCACAATCTCGCCTGAACAGCTCATGGTGATTCCTCTATTGTTATTTTATTAAATGATTCGCATTGTCGTGATTGATTGTGATATCTCAAAATAGTTTTTCTCCTCATGGAATTTGAATATATGTGCCCATATCTAACCCATTTACGCTTTCTGCTCTTTATTAATTGCCTTGAGATCAGATCTTCGTCTATCGACGTGTGGTGCATGATGTTGCAAGTGATATGTATTCCTGTGGCCAACTCGATGTTTTCTAGATTAGTTGATCCCATTGTACTCTCTGCCGCGTTTGTGCTGACTTGATTTTATGATCAATATAGCAAATAATTGTACAACAAGTACTTGTGATATATCTGATAGTAAAATTATTTACAATTTAACAATAGTTGAATTGTGTTAGATTTAAATAGAATTATACGATATATAGTATATGGTTTCTGAACTTTACAAAAACGATCATATCGACAAGCCAGATTGGTTATTACAACATGATCATTTATCTAGTATTCCAGATACAAAAAGCTGGGTTTCTTATCCATATGATAATAATTTTGATGAAGCTGAATTAAAGAAACAATATAATAAATTTGATTATGAGGTATTCTTTCTACCACTTGGTAATTACGAATATACTTCAAGTCATAATGATAGTTATATAATAAATCATTTATTCACATTTAAAATTTTAATATTAGAAAAAAATTATGAATATGAGAAAATTCTTATGGGCTGCCAAAAATTACAACATTATTACTGCGATTATTTTTCTAAAGTAAATTATATACATGATGTTCTCATACAACAATTAAATCAATATTCTCCTGAAATAAAAAATGCATATTTGGGAGCAGTTCATGCACTTGACCATGATGAATATCCTGACAGACTTTCCCAATTTGCATATTCATTACGTGAAGTACTAGATCTGTTATCTAAATATAATTTACCTGACACTCATAGGCTAAAACCAATGTCAGTTCAAAAGAGAGTTAATCACTATAAAGACGTTATACAACCTAATTACGAAATTGATGAATATATGAAAAAATTTACCCAACTAACCCATGCACAAGTCTGTTTAAATCAATATGTACATCATAATAAACTTTTAGATCAGGATAATGCTCACAATTTATTATGTTACATCAGAAATTTATTACACAGTATAGTCATACCTAAAGGATACATATAGAAATTGTTAAAAATAGTCATATCTGTTGGATAATATCTGTCTGATCTAAGAATAATTTAAATAATTGATTATGTATTGTTATATATGCTTAGTAGTAATGATGCGTTATCTGTCATCAATGACATTAAAAATCACATACCAAATAATTCTGATTATGATGAATCACTCACATTTTTTAAAAATTATGTTGAAATGAATTCCCAAGAATGTTCCAAACATTCACTGTTATTTTTAGATGCAAATGTTGAAACACAACGTGAATTTTTACTATCTCTAGAAAATGCAATCAATAATAATAAATTAATTATTGATAATGATCTAATTAAGTTTTTTGATCGGCTATGTGATATTAATGATCATTTATCCAATTCAATTGTTGAAGTGTGTAGAGTTGTAAAAATTGGTTTAATCAAAAATCAAATTAATAAAACATCTAGTGTTGAATTATGGGATCTTATAAAAAAATTAATTAACTTTGAAAATATTTGTGATACGAAACATGTCTCTCATGATAATTTAAATTCGTTTACAACATCAATAAATAGTGTGAATGGATTATCATTTCATATATTATTTGAATATCTGCAATGGAACAATCAATTTTATAATAATAATGATTTTTTTAATAAAAATGTGAAATCAATTATAACTAAATACATATTTGGAAATAATCATACTGTATCTAGACATGCAGTATTGGGATTTTATATAAATTTACTACGTAAATATGATGATAATTTGTCATCCAAAATTACTGAAATAATTTTTCAAAATAATAAATTCTGTATTGCTTTTTGGGATTCATATATTTTGAATAATTTACTTCATGACAGTGTTAACAATATGACTAAAATGTATGATGAATTTCTTAATGGTGATATTTTAAATAATCTTCACGATAAAAGAATCTATACAAAAACTTTAGAACATATTGTATTAGGATATTTGTATTCCATAGAATCCTGCGTTCATATATTTGATAAATTCATCATTAATGCAGATCCAAAATCAATTAAACATGTGTGTTATTTTGTAATGAATGTTTTAAAACAAAATTCTAACACCCATAAATTTGAAGATAATGTAGAAAAATTATGGAAAAATAATAACATAAGAAAATATGGCACAAGTGAACTTTGGTTTGATAACATATATGATAAAAGTAAATCACTTGATCTACTTTTAGATTATTTAAAAAATACCAATAAAAAATTTACAATGGATGTGTCAACATTAATGAGTTTAGAAAAATACATAGATGAATACCCGGAAACTGTTTTAAAATGTATAAAATATTTGATAGAAAAAAATGATGGACATATCTTACGAGATCTTTCTGTATTTTTGGAAAATGAAAAATTTCGCAGTGATTCTAAATTGAAATCACTTTATAATGAAATTATTTCCATGCTAAAACATAATCAAACTGAATCTAATGCATAATGGGCCAAATTCACAATTTTTATGATCTAAAATAACTGATTTGAATGATTATGTATATGGTCTAATAACTTTATTTTGATTATTTTTACTTGTTTTCAATTATAACACCGTCAATTACTTGTATATATTGCTAATTTATCTATTCTAATTTTTCCCGATTTAGTATGTAATTTTTCAAGTTTCTTTTCAAAACTTTTTACCTTTGAATTTTCTACTATGGCTTTACCGACAACACAATATTTTACACCATCAATTTCAGAATTAGTGGTGTATGAATGCAACACATTTTTAAAATTATTTAATAATGCATTACGAATTGGTTTGCAATTTTTATGACTGTTTCTAGTACAACGAATCAGGATCAATGCATTATGAAGCGTATTTGCAGTCATTACTAGCAGAATTAGATTCTTTTATTTATGTCTTGATAATATCTCATATTCGTGTCAAAACTTCCAAATTTCTCCGGCAAAGCGTTTCTTGCCCCGATGGCCGGCATTACGGATCCTGCCATGCGGCTACTTTGCAAGCAGATGGGTGCTGCCCTTGTTGCAACAGAGCTTACCAGCATACACAGCATCATAGCCCAGTCGGCAAAAAAACGCCTGCAGGAATTTTTACAATTCTCTGAACAGGAGCGTCCGCTTTCCATACAGCTGTTTGGCTCCGATATTGATGCGCTGGCAAAAGCTGCCAAGACAGTAGAGCCGCATTTTGATCTCATAGATTACAACATGGGGTGCCCTGCACCTCACATTACACAACAGATGGCAGGAGGTGCCCTGTTGCAAGAGGAGAATCTGACACGAAATATACTGCGGACTTTGGTTGATTCGGTGAATATTCCTGTAACATTAAAGATGCGTGCAGGTGTTACACAGGAAAGCCGCAGATTATTTTTAGATATTGCCAAAATAGCACAGGATGAGGGAATTAAAATGATAACTTTGCATCCTAGAACCGTAAGCCAGGGATATTCAGGCAAGGCTGACTGGAAGCTTATTGGAGATCTAAAACGTGCGGTAAAAATTCCGGTAATAGGCAACGGCGATATTCTCACACCAGAGGATGCAAAAAACATGATGGACAGTACCGGATGCGATTATGTAATGATAGGCCGAGGTGCTGCATCAAACCCGTTCCTATTCGGACAGATAAACGAGTATCTGAAAACTGGAAAATATTCAAAATCCACCGTACAAGATAGGATAGGCGCTCTGCTGCAGTATATCCAGTATGCAAAAGAATACAACATCGGACTTGTACGAATAAAGACCATAACAATGAGGCTTACACGTGGAATGCACAATGCCTCTAAAACAAGATCCCTTGTATCAAAGGCTGCAACAGCTGCGGATTTGGAGCATATCATAAGGGGATTGGAAGAGCCGCTAGTTTGCAGGTCCTAGTATTTTAAAATACGTGAAAACGATCCCCTCTAAATCAGCAATTACTCTATAACTTTGAATTTACTAGCAGGTGGTATCCGAATATTTAAGGACCGTAAAATTCAATCTGGAGATTGCGGATTATATATTTAGAAAATCTCCAAAAATACTCATGAACTTTTGATCGGCGCTATACTGCGTCAATTATAGCGCAGTGGATGGGATTTGAACCCACGAATGTCTTACCACGGCTATTCTTAAGATAGCTGCCCTACCATGCTAGGCGATCACTGCAAGGTTTTAATAATATATTATACAATATAATTCGGTTAGAAAACAATCATACGCCTAACCTAAAAGAAGATAGTGTAGTGATCGTCTTACCACGGCTACTTCTTTTTTTATATTATATGGAAACATTCCGATTTTATCTTGGATTACCGATTACAGTGTTTTTGGTATAAGAGTAAGATTTTATTGCATTCCGCTCGTCTAAAAAGACTTTTGTTTACCACATGTTAACTGTTGTCATATATCATATCACAAAACATATTATGTGTATTTTCATTTCGTTCCATAATATATGTGAAATCGTAACTGTCTAGAGTTTTGAAGCGATTTGATCATATGATCGAGTATTTTCCACCGTGATCTTTATGGATCGGGCACAAACATAACGAATTGTTGTCAGAACGTGACCAAAATGACCACAACCAAAGGTCACATTATGTATCGCAAGAAATTGCGCAGTTACAACGTATCAATAAACGACAGAAAAGCGAGATTACAGATCTGAAAAGCAAATATTCTGCATCTGAGGAAAAATGTTCCATGCTTGAAAAAAAATCTGCAGATCAACAAAAAGAAATAGATGATCTAAAATTTGCAGTAAAAGAACTTGTCGCAAAGAATATCCATGCAAAACCCAACATTTCCAAAACTCTTACAGAAAGAAAATACTCTGATCATACAAGAACCAGCAGAAAAAAACCCATCAGAATCGACAATAAAACAAATGTGGATCAAAAGATGTGCAGTGGATGTGGAAACAAGCTCTCAAAAATCATCGACAAATACACCCGTACGGTGGAGGATATTATTCCAGCAAAGACGTACAATACAGAATATACGATATATCGAAGATATTGCAAACACTGTAAAAAGACAATCACACCAAAAATATACACCGCACTTCCAAACAGTAGGTTTGGGATCAGATTGGGAGTGTTTATCGTCTCACTCAAATTATTGGGAATTTCATATGTAAAAATATCACGACTGGTAAATACAATGTATTCGATACACGTGACACCTTCCACCATAAACCACGTGATAACAAAAATGGCGACAGCGTTTGGTTCGCTGTACGAGCAGATGATAAATGAATTAAAACAAGAATTAAACATACACGGAGATGAGACCAGCTGGCGGATTGATGGCATCAACCACTGGTTGTGGGTGTTTGTTGGAAAATGGACCATCATATATGAAATTGACAAATCACGTGGACGCGAGGTACCAAAAAAAATACTAAAAGGATACGAGGGAAACGTTACAAGCGATTCATGGCCAGCATGGAATTATGCTGGTAAAACACATCAGCGTTGCCATGTTCACTATAAAAGAGAGATCCTGGGTACAATAGATCATAAAAACCCCGGCAAAGAGTTTGAACCATTTGCAAAACGTCTGCAAAAAATACTCTACGACTCACAGGATGCTGCAAAGATACAAAGCAAGATCAAGAGGCTTAAAATCAAGAAAAATCTAGAGGTAAGAATTGACAGACTGATCTCAAAGCCGTACAAGGAGAAAAACTGTATCAGATTTGTAAAAAGAATCAGGCGAGAAAAAGATATGCTCTTTACGTTTCTAAAAACGGGTACTGACTGGCACAACAATACCGCCGAGAGGGGGATTCGACCAAATGTCGTAATACGTAAAATTACAAATGGTCATCGCTCAGAGGATGGTGCCAAAGCTCACAAGATATTGATGAGCATAAAGGAGACGTGCAGGTTGAGGAATCTGAACTTTCATGATTATTTGGAAGAATATCTATCCAATTTAACTTCAAAACTCTAGACAGTTACGTGAAATCTAATTTTTCATAAAATCTTCTAACATCTTTATCTGCTTTAAGTATGATCAATCGACAACCAATATCTTTAGAAATATTTCTAGCTCTATTATTGCCCACATTACCATATCGCTTCCAATTCCTTTTTTTTATGATCCTTGTATGTTGCTAGATGACTTATCAACAATGCAGGTATGTTTCCATATGTATCTAATTTTGGAATTTGAAAACCTTTTTTTGCATATGACATTGCTAAAGTGATAAATCCGACAATTTCCTCATTTAATGTAAATAACCATGTTTGACCAAACTTACTTTTTTGATCATATTCTGCCGTTATTTTCAAATATTCTGTAAAGTCATCATCAGAACATTGGAATGTATCTAGATCATCTCTGTTTATATCATATTTACAGATAACGTATTCGTTACTGATATCATTCAAAGTGTGTATCACTCTATAACTTTGAATTTACTGGCACGCTCTATTGCTTTTCTAGTAAATTCTTTATGTTTTTCACTTGGACCTTTTTTCAAACAATCGACTAGAAATTCCCATGCTTCTGGGTTAAGTGATTTAACTGAACGTAATGCCATTATAACATTATAACGGTATACTATAATATAAATTTTATTGTCCAAATATGATTTTCCAAACGATAATTTTTGCCCATATACACAAATACAGTACAATAATTTACTAATTTGTCAGCCAGCCTAGTTTTTTAAAATATGCAAACATAACCCCAGTCAAGGTAAACGAGCAGGCTAGCAGAATTACAAAAATCTCTATTCCAAGATCGGCTCCAGGCAAAACCACGTTCATACCATACAGCGTACCTGTCAACGTGGTGGGCATTGTTAGCGTGAATATCATCGTAAGTACTGTTAAAACTTTGTTTGTTTTTTCAGTACTGAGCATAAAATCAGTATCTTTGTAAATTTCCATCGTCTCGCGTGCCTCCTCCAACATGTCAACTATTTTATCAATATGATCAGTTACGTCATCAAAATGGTACTGCAAGTCTCCAACCGGCGCTATCTTTGCTATGTTTGATGATGCCTCAATTACTATGCGCTTTAACGGTCCGACAGTACGCCTCACCTTGACAATTTCACGCCGCAGTATGGATATGCGCCTAGCGATTGATTTTTTATCATCAAAGACTGAATCTTCAATCTCGTCCAAATTTGATATAATGCGCCGCATCATGTGCAAAAGATCATCCACCAACAGATCGATAATCTCGTGCAGTACGGCCGGCATTGATTTTTCAAGTAGTGCTGTTCCGTTGGAATTGCACTGCTCACAGTCATCCACGAGTTTTGTAAGAGGATCCATGTCTCCCTGGTGTACGGTAATGAGATACCCATTGCCGGCAAATACTGAAAGCTGGCTGTGTTTGTAGATTTCTTTTGTTCCAATCGGAGGAAAATGCAGTATGAAAAATACGTGATCATCATATGCATCAAGCTTGGGAAGCTCAAACTTTGTAAGACAGTCCTCTACGTTTAAGGCATTCAGACCATGCTCTTTTTGCAGCTCTTCAAGCTTTGCTCTGTCCGGATTTTGCAGATCCTTCCATACGAATCCGTTACCCTGCACGGTATGGATTTTTTCTGATACGCTTGTTACCTTTGGCGTTTTCTTTGATGGACGCAGCTTTGCGATAAATTGACCTCTCATTCTAAATGATTGGATATATGTGTAAATTTAAAGATCGTTATATGATATACGCCTAAAGCCAAGGTATGAAATAATTGGCCCCAATGTACGTGAGTGCTGCAGCTATACTCATACCTATCCACCATCCGGGACTCTTCATGGCATGTGGTTGAAAATTGCCGATATTAAAATTAAATGATGAAAATTCAAAGGTTATTATCTGAATATGAGATCATTTTATCTGTGGCCTCCGTAGTACAGTGGCTAGTATAGGGGACTGTGGATCCTCGGACAGGGGTTCGATTCTCCTCGGAGGCCTCTTTTAAAATATTCCAAACTTGCTTGATTCCATTTCTTCTTTTATGGCCATCTTGAAGCGCGGAGTTTTGTTTTCGATTCCCCGCTCAAGCCATGTTAGAAATTTCTTTTCCATTCCCTTTCCTTTCATACGCTGAAAATCATCCCCCAACAGTGCGGCCAGTTTTTCAACAGCTTCTGCATTTACGATAACCACAAAAAAATTCCATCCAAATGCAGCTTCAGAACCCGTAATTTGAAACTCTTCTTTACCGTGTATAATATCCTGCATTCTGCCCAGTACTGTTGTTATTGCCCTGCTAGTTGCATCATAATCTATGGCAGATACATTGATGTGTAGGGTATTTTGCATATGTAGTATATTATATCATGTCAAATTAAAAGCTGCCGTCATTTTAACAGATGTTTGGTCTCAATGTTGTAACAATTTCGCAGTAAATCCATATATGCTTTTATCGGCTCTGGTATCTGATCGCCGCAGGCAACTTTGGCATTTTTTGCGTTAATCCATATGATCAAAGTCTGCATTATGGTAACCACTCTGTTGTTTTCAGCATTTGCCGGCTGTATTGCACGCGTGTATTTTTCAGCGTGCTCCCATGCGGTTACAAAATCAATGCATTTTACCCCAAATACGTGCAGTATCTGCTCTGTGAGGTTTTCCGCTTTTGAAAATGGAACAATATGCAGCATGAACGGAAACTGGACCTTATTTGGCAGGCATCCGGGAAGCGGACTCCAGATTGTTACAACCTTGCAACCAGGTTTTACACCCTCCAATTTTTCTGATATAGAGTCCACAATCTCCTCGTCGGCAAACCAAAAAAATATACACGTTGCATCCGAAATGTCCGCATCCTGCACTTTTTTACATTCGTATGTGGCAGTTGAATTTTTGTGTATTTTTTTAGCTTTATTGATTTTTTCTTGATTTGAATCAATGCCGATTGCACGTGCCCCACACTCTGCGGCAATTGCCGGACCTACCCCATCCCCGCAACCCAAATGATAAAAAATATCTTTTTTCCCAATGCCTGCAAACTCTAGTATTTCACGCAGAACATTATCTGAGAGTTGTACATCCTCACCGCTGATTATTTTTTCCGGCAGACTCTTTATGTAATCTTCAATTTTCAATGCAGCTGCACCGAAAAAGTTATTCCCTTATACTTTCCAGCTTTGATACTGCCTGCCATAAAGTAACCCTGATGTGAGAGGGCATGTTTGGATCCTGCGTTACATCATCTAGCGTGCTGATTGCATTTGCAGCCCGAACTGCCATGGAATACTCTTTTTTTGTGAGATCTTCTATCATGTCTGTTATGTTTTTCTTTATCGTCTTTGGTGTGGCAACATTTGAGGATACCTCGTTTAAAGATCGAAGTGCTTCATGTAAAGTTGCTGTGTTTTCTTTTTCGGTAGGCAATTTGATTAAACCTCTACAAAAACGTCGCCGTTTTCCACTGTAACCTTGTATGATTTTAGATCCTCTATTTTTGCTGGAAACTTTGTAAGTTTGCCACTCTTGCAATCAAAGGATGCTGCATGCCATCCGCAGATGATGTTCTCTCCGTCAATTTTGCCGTTTGCTATGCTAGCTCCGGCATGAGTACACGTATCGGTAATGGCATAAAATTCCCCATTGACGTTTGCAACTGAGACGTCGGCATTTTCCAGCTTTGTTATTGAATTTGGAGGCATATCTGCTGCCTTGCCTGCGTTGATTTTACTCATATAGTGATTTGAACGTTGAATCCTAATAATAGGTTTTGATCAAATTTCTGCCACGAGTTCATAATATGCCTGTAATTTACACGATAAATTAAGATCTAGGCACAAAATAAAACAAAGTAAACTAACCACATGTGCCCCAAAAATCAAGGAATTTTGATGGTTGCCCAAATGATAAATCCGTAAACGCGGGCTCTAAAATGTAAACAAAAACACCATGTTTGGGGGTAAATCCATGTTTGTTGGAATTGATACTCACAAAGAATCTCTACAAGCACTAGATGGCAAAGGCAAACTAATCTAAAACACGCGTGTTAAAAACAGACGTTGGAGAGTTTTTCAAAACAAGCATCATGGATACACAAATACGAATCTATTTTAGATGACTTTTTTAATAACTGCTGACAATAATAATAACATGCATAACAAACATGCCGGCAAAGGCGGCGGCGATGGTGACTCTGGCGGCGCTAGCAAACAGCCAGATAATCCTTCTGGTAAAAATCCCCACAAATGATTATCTGTGATCTGAGGTACATCATCATACCTCATTAAATTAATTTACATATTTTTTAAAAACCAGTCAAAAATACATCAGGTACTGTGAGATTATCATGTGCTATTCATGAATAACGATCTTTTCTTAATTTATGTTCTAGTGCATCTATGGGAGTTTTATGAATTCAGATTGTTTACTGCATTCTAGAGTAGTATATATACAAACTAAAAAAATTAACCAGTATGAGTGATGAAATTAGAAGAAAAAATAACATCACTGCAGGTAAAGCAATTGGTATAATGGCGGCAATAACTGTAATTGGCCTCATTTACATTTGGTTTATTTGGCAACCATGACTCTCTTAACAGGCTCATCTCATAGTGGTTGACAATATCTCTAACTGACATACCTGTAAAATACATCTGCATGGCACGATATTTTGTGTTATTTTTACTTTTTTTTATTGTATAAATTTTGGATATGATGTGACCTCGTACATAATGGATGCAGAGGCTGCAATATCATACGCCTTTGAGGATTACAATCAACACAGGGTACACTCTGCAATAGGATATGCTATGTAATCAGAATTTGGTCTTGCACGGAGGGCAATAATAAAATGAGCCATCTGATCCTATCATTTTTAATGCAAAAATCGTTCTCCTTCTATGGGGGTCCGTACCAGCATCATACGGTTCTTTTGGATTAATGTTGTTCCGGGAATGCAGATCATCCAAAAACTCCCGCATGTATTCAATCTCCGTCTTTGTCTCCCATGTAGGTTTTTTGGAATATTTTGTCTCTAACAGTTTTAATCTTTTGATTAGTTTCCTACGCTGTATGCCTATCCGCCAAACCTGATTTACCCTAGTATTTTTTAGTTGATTTTCCTTTGCATGTGTTGCAACATTATCTTTAAAGTCATCTAGTTTGACCTGTGCATATCGGAACTCGCATATGGTTGACCATGTTGGCTCTTTTGCACATTTTGTCTTTAATACTTTGATTACTCCAGATCTGTTTCCACGTACGCTGTAAATTAAACCATCAATCCTTGGTGCAATCTCACCTCTTACTTTGTTGCGTGTATCTTTGAGTAAATCAATATTTTTCTTGGATGGAACATCCTTGTACGATAAAATATCCTCTCTGATATCTTCATACTCTTCATCATATGGTCCGGAAGGATCTTGACCTGGTCTATTGTCTGCCATCATACTCACTTGCATTTCCTATCATGGTTTGCCACTTGTCTGAACCGTTGACCCTTATGCCAGCTCTATCAGCTGGAGTATCTCCGTCAAGACCTTGATGTGTTCGTATAAAATTATGATAAAACTGCATGCCTGAAAATGCAGGAGATTCTGTTTTCTTTAGACCTCTGAAAATTTTCTCCCTGTCTCTAAACTCGCCGTTTAGTCTCTCCTGTATGTTGTTGTTTCGAAGTTGGTGTTTAAAGTGTACATCTCTGATGTGCTTTGGAGAATTTTTTCTTTTCCTGCCGGCAAATACTTTTTTAAAGGAATCATGGTATGCCGGAAGGCCGTCAGTTACAAACAGGTCCGGCGTGATTCCGGTAAGATCCCTGCCTAACTCGAGAAGACTTTTTGTATCATGTTTGAATTTAGAGTCTGCAACCTCTTGTGCAATCCAAAAGCGTGTCTTGTTGTCCATCATGGCAAACATGTATTTTTGATCCCCGCGTATCTTTACCCACGCTTCATCAGCGTGCCATTTTGATCCAACCTTTGGCGTTATGGTTTTTGCATATGTGTCAAGTAATTTCGTGTAACGTTTTATCCATTTGTAAATTGAAACATGTGTAAAATTTAATCCCCGCAGCTTTAACGCTTTTGAAATGTTACGAAATGATTCGCCCGTAAAGTACAGCTGCATTGCAAGCGTGATTGTTTCCGGTGACGCATGCATGTTTTTGAATCCCAGTTTTCCTGAAAACCATGCACTGCATATGTTGCATCTGTATTTTTGTATAATTTGATTTCTGTTTTTTCGAATACCGTCACGTTTTATATCCGCTGAATAACATTTGCGGCATTTTATCGATATGGGGTTTATCGTTTTTACAATTTCAATCTCTTCTTTTATCTCCTGTACCGGCTCTGTTCTTGTTTGAGGATACCTGTTTTCTATTGCAAAGATGTGTTTGCATTTTAAATTGCTGTTACTGTATTCGGGACAGTCGCATTTGAGACCTGTCTCTGTTAGCAAAACATCATACCATAGATCAAAGGAGCTTGTCTGCGATCTTACTTGGAACCAGCTCTCGTCTTTTTGTCTTGTTTCTCTGCGTTTGCTTGCAGGATGGATTTTTTTCATACGACTTTTTAGACGTATATGTATATAAATGTTAGCACTTTTTAGACGTAAAAGTATAAACGTATGTGCCACAGATATAACATATGTTCAAAGTTGGTATACGCCGCATCAAAAAAACTAAGAATAAAGAATATTTGTATTACATGTATTATGATAAAGATGGATATCGCAATAACAAATACTGTGGATGTGTGGGAGATGTTCAGACCGAGCTTAATGCATTACAGCACGAATACGACATACGGTTGGAGGCAGGAATCCAAAATGATAAACGACTAAAAGCAATCGAAGCATCCATGAATCAGCTTTCAAAAAAATTAAAATAACCCCATGCCTACATACTAGATACGTGATCGCTCATAATGACGGGATGTTCATTATGCTTATATACTCAATTCGGTGACAAAAATTAAGAAAATGAAAAACGCAAAAAAAATTAAAAACAATTTAACAAGTTTATTTCTCGCATTCACAATGATTCTCGGATCAGTGGCGTTCGCTGTACCAGGCTCTATGCCTTCTGCAGCCGCCGCGACAGAGAATCTTTTTGTAAGTGCAGATAACAGACTATTTGACAAAAGTTTCAACGGACCAATGGTCATTGAAGTTGTCATAACTGATGACAGCATTGACGATGTTGGTGATCTAGAACCAGATGTTACCATAAATGGTGCCAATTTGGCAATGATTCAAGCTGGTGATGGTAGTTGGTATGCATATTTTGCTGCCAAAGATCAAGTAATAGTA